>NZ_LMDH01000001.1:0-128 GCF_001425755.1 Aeromicrobium sp. Root344
CAAGGATCGCAGGCGACGGCCTGAGCACCATTTCGGTTCGCTCGCTGCGCTCGCTCATGCCGCCGCCTGCAAGAAGAGGGCAAGGATCGCAGGCGACGGCCTGAGCACCATTTCGGTTCGCTCGCTGC
>NZ_LMDH01000001.1:135-65480 GCF_001425755.1 Aeromicrobium sp. Root344
TTCCTCCTCAGTCAGCTGGGACAGCACGATCTCGCGGTAGACCTCGCAGGACCGCATCAGGTCGGTGTGCGTGCCGGTGCCGACGACGCGTCCCTCGTCGAGCACGACAATGCGATCGGCGTTGCGGATCGTCGAGACGCGCTGGGCCACGATGACGACCGTCGCCTGCGCCGTGGCCGTACGCATGGCAGCGCGCAGCGCGGCGTCCGTCGCGTAGTCGAGCGCCGAGAACGAGTCGTCGAACAGGTAGATCGGCGGGCGCTTGACGATCGCGCGGGCGATCGCGAGCCGCTGCCGCTGGCCGCCCGAGACGTTGGTTCCGCCCTGCGAGATCGGCGCATCCAGCTGCTCGGGCATGCGCGAGACGAAGTCACGAGCCTGGGCGATCTCGAGGGCGTCCCACAGCTCCTCGTCGGTGGCGTCCGGCCGGCCGTAGCGCAGGTTGGACGCCACGGTGCCGCTGAACAGGAACGGGCGCTGTGGCACGAGCCCGATGGATGCCCACACGTCCTCAGGATGCAGCGTGCGTACGTCGTGGCCGTCGATGCGGATCGTGCCGGCCGTCGCGTCGAACAACCGCGGGATCAGGCCGAGCAGCGTCGACTTGCCGCTGCCGGTGGACCCGATGATCGCGGTCGTCTCGCCCGGCCGGGCCACCATGTCGATCTCGTGCAGGACGTCCTGCTCGGCGCCCGGGAACGCGAACGACGCCCCCACGATGTCGATCTCGCCGCGGTCGAGGGTGACCTGCACGGCGTCGTCTGGCGCCAGCACGCTGGGCTCGGTGTCGAGCACCTCGGTGATGCGCTCGGCAGAGACCTCCGCGCGGGGCCACAGCATCAGCATGAACGTCGCCATCATGACCGACATCAGGATCTGGACGAGGTAGTTCTGGAACGCCGTCAGGGTGCCGACCTCGAGGTCGCCGCTGCCGATGCGATAGCCGCCGAACCACGTCGCCAGGACCACCGAGACGTTCATGATCAGCATGACGATCGGGAACATCATCGAGGTCAGGCGCCCGACGGCGATCGCGACCTCCATCGTCTCGCGGTTGGCGTCGGCGAACCGCTCGGTCTCGTAGCGCTCCTTGACGAACGCCCGGATGACCCTGATGCCCATGATCTGCTCGCGCATGATGCCGTTGATGCCGTCGATCTTGACCTGCATGACCCGGAAGAGCGGACGCATCTGGCGGATCACGAGCCCGATGCTGATGATCAGGGCCGGCATGACGAGCAGCAGCAGCCCCGACAGCTCGACGTCCTGGCGCAGCGCCATGAAGATGCCACCGAAGCACATGATCGGTGCGGCCACGAGCAGGGTCAGGGCCAGGAACACGATGAGCTGGACCTGCTGCACGTCGTTGGTCGTGCGGGTGATGAGCGTGGGCGCGCCGAGCTGAGCCATCTCGCGGGCCGCGAACGTCTCGACCTTGCCGAACACCCCGGCTCGCAGGTCGCGGCCGAGTGCCATCGCCGTGCGCGCCCCGTAGTAGACCGCGACGATCGTGCAGACCACCTGGATGACCGTGACCATCAGCATCATGCCGCCGGTGCGGACGATGTAGCCGGTGTCGCCTTGGACGACTCCCTTGTCGATGATGTCGGCGTTGAGCCCGGGCAGCCAGAGGTTGGCCAGGGTCTGGACCAGCTGGAAGATCAGGACGACAGCGATGGGCCGCTTGTAGGGCGCAAGATACGTCCGCAGGAGCGGAAGGAGCATTGCTTCACCGTATCTCGCCGCCCTGTCACAAACTCACGACAGATGTCATGTCCTTGCGGCTACACCACTGCGTTGAGGCCCAGCACGACGACCAGGCCGGTCACCGACAGGACCGTCTCCATGATCGACCAGCTCTTGATCGTCTGGACGACCGAGAGTCCGAAGAACTCCTTGACCAGCCAGAACCCTGCGTCGTTGACGTGCGAGAAGAACACCGAGCCAGCACCGATCGCGAGCACCAGGAGCGACACCTCGGTGCTCCCCAGGTCCTGGGCGATCGGCGACATGATGCCCGCCGCCGTGACGGTCGCAACGGTCGCCGAGCCCGTGGCCACGCGGATCAGCACCGCGACCAGCCAGGCGAGCAGCAGCACCGAGAATCCGGAGTCCTCGACGAAGTCTGCGACGACCTGCGCGATGCCGGTGTCGATCAAGGTCTGCTTGAAGCCGCCACCGGCGCCGACGATCAGCAGGATGCCCGCGATCGGCGGCAGCGACTTGTTGAGGACGTCGCTGATGTCGTCCTTGTCCATGCCCGACGTGCGGCCGAGGGTGAAGATCGCCACGACGACCGAGATGAGCAGAGCGACGAACGGCTCACCGATGAAGTCCAGCGTCTTGCGCGCACCGGTGCCCTCGTCGAGGGCGATGTCGGAGTAGGCCTTGCCCATCATCAGCACGACAGGGAGCAGCACCGTGGCCAGCGTGATGCCGAAGCTGGGGCGGACCTCTCGCTTCTCGGTGGTCGCGTCGTAGAGGTCGCCAGCGGGGACGGGTACCCAGCGCTCTGCGAACCGGGCGAACAGCGGTCCCGCGACGACGATCGTGGGGATCGCGACCAGGATGCCGAGCGCCAGCGTGCGCCCGAGGTCGGCATCCATCTGGTCGATCGCCGCCAGGGGTCCGGGGTGCGGCGGCACGAACCCGTGCATCGCGGACAGGCCGGCCAGCGCCGGGATGCCGAGCGCGATGATCGAGCGCTCGGCACGCTTCGCGACGAGGAAGATCACCGGCATGAGCAGCACGAGGCCGATCTCGAAGAACATCGGCAGGCCGATGATCGCGCCGATCGCCGCCATCGACCACGGCAGCATCCGCGGGCTCGACTTGCCGACGATCGTGTCGACGATCTGGTCTGCGCCGCCGGAGTCCGCCAGCAGCCTGCCGAACATCGCCCCGAGCGCGATCAGGACACCGACGCCCTTGACGGTGTCGCCGACGCCGGTGCTGAAGCTGCCGACGACGTCGAGCATGTTGCGGCCGGCGATCGCACCGACCGTGAGCGAGCCGAGGATCAGGGCGAGGAACGGGTGCAGCTTGAAGAACGTGATGAGCACGACGAGCACCGCGATGCCGACGAGGGCCGCGGTGATGAGCTGCCCGGTCCCCGCGACGGCCTTGACCGGCTCGGGCGGGGCGGCGGCGATGAGTGTGCTGGCGATCATGCGGTGTCCTCCTGGGAGAGGCCGGCGCGGGCGACGAAGGCGTCCACGATCTCGGCAGGTGACGGGGTGATGTCGAAGGCCCAGCCGTTCTCGTCCTCCTGCAACGGCTCGAGCGTGCGCTCCTGCGACTCCAGCAGCGACGTGGGCATGAAGTGGTCGCGATGCTCCATCCGGGACTTGATCAGCTCGTGGTCGCCCGTGAGGTGCAGGAAGGTCGTGCGCGACGCGGCAGCGACCAGGACGTCGCGATAGGCGCGCTTGAGCGCGGAGCAGCTGATGACGCCGCCCGTGGCGTCGTGCTCGTGGAGCCAGGTGCCGATGTCGGCCAACCACGGCCAACGGTCCTCGTCGGTCAGCGGCGTGCCGGCAGACATCTTGGCGATGTTGGCCTCGGAGTGGAAGTCGTCACCGTCGGCGTAGGCCAGCGAGAACCGGTCGGCGAGCTCGTGCCCGATCGCGGACTTGCCGACACCGGAGATGCCCATGACGACGACCAGCGGCGCTTCCCCCATGACTCGACCGTATGCCCGGCAGCGCCTGCACGCCACGCGGAGGATGGGTCAGAGCAGGTCCTTGAGCTCCTTGGGCAGCTCGAACTCGTCGTTGCCGCCGGCCGGGAAGCCGAAGGCGCTCGCGCCGTCCTGCTTGGTCGCGCCGGCGGCCTCGGCGGCGCGCTTGGCCGGATTGCCGGAGACGCGCTTGCCCTTCTTCTTCTGCTGCGGCTTCTGCTTCGCACCGGCACGCTTGCCGACGCCCGGCATGCCCGGGATGCCGGGCATGCCCGGCACGCCGCCGCCCTTGGACATCTGCTGCATCATCTTGCGCATCGCGAAGAACTGGTCGACGACGTTGTTGACGTCCTTGACCTGGGTGCCCGATCCCTTGGAGATGCGGGTGCGGCGGGAGCCGTCGATCAGCTTGGGGTTGTCGCGCTCGGCCGGCGTCATCGACTTGATGATGGCCTTGATGCGGTCGAACTCGCGCTCGTCGAAGTTGTTGATCTGGTCCTTGTACTGCCCCATGCCGGGGATCATGCCCATGATCTTGGACATCGAGCCGAGCTTGGCGATGCCCTCGAGCTGGGTCAGCAGGTCGTCCATCGTGAACCTGCCGCCGAGCATGCGCTCGGCGTCCTTGGCGGCCTGCTCGGTGTCGAGCGCCTTCTCGGCCTGCTCGATCAGCGTGAGCATGTCGCCCATGTCGAGGATGCGCGACGCCATGCGATCGGGGTGGAACGCGTCGAAGTCGGTGAGCTTCTCACCGGTCGAGGCGAACATGATGGGCCGGCCGGTGATGGAGCGCACGGACAGCGCGGCGCCGCCGCGGGCGTCGCCGTCGAGCTTGGTCAGCACGACACCGGTGAAGTCGACGCCTTCGAGGAACGCCTCGGCGGTGACGACGGCGTCCTGGCCGATCATCGCGTCGATGACGAACAGCACTTCGTCGGGATCCACTGCTGCGCGGATGTCAGCGGCCTGCTGCATGAGCTCGGCGTCGATGCCGAGGCGGCCGGCGGTGTCGACGATGACGACGTCGTGCAGCGTGCGCCGAGCCTCGGCGAGACCGTCGGTGGCGACCTTGACCGGGTCACCCACGCCATTGCCCGGCTCAGGGGCGTAGACCGTGACGCCGGCCTGACCGCCGACGACCTGGAGCTGGTTGACGGCGTTGGGGCGCTGGAGGTCAGCCGCGACGAGCATCGGCGACTTGCCCTGGCCCTTGAGCCACAGGCCGAGCTTGCCGGCGAGGGTCGTCTTGCCGGCACCCTGGAGGCCCGCGAGCATGATGACGGTCGGCGGGTTCTTGGCGTACTGGATGCGCCGGGTCTCGCCGCCAAGGATCGTGACGAGCTCGTCGTTGACGATCTTGATGACCTGCTGAGCGGGGTTGAGCGCCTGGCTCACCTCGGAGCCGCGGGCGCGCTCCTTGACGTTGGCGATGAACTCGCGCACGACGGGCACGGCGACGTCGGCGTCGAGCAGCGCGACCCGGATCTCACGCGCGACGGCGTCGATGTCCGCTTCGGAGAGCCGACCCTTGCCGCGCAGGCTCTTGAACGCTGACTGCAGGCGATCTTGCAGGGTGTCGAACATACGTCGGTCGTCATCCTCGAGTGGGAGAAAGGGGTTCGGTCAACTCTAACCGAGTCGTCATGGCCGCTCCCCTCACGGGAGGTCTAGGCGAGGGCGGTGGCCAGGCCGTCGCGCAGGGTCGTGGCGGTGGCGTCGTCGAGCGGCTGGCCGTCACCGTCGACGACGTAGAAGACGTCACGCACCTCGTCCCCGTACGTCGACATGTGCGCCGAGCGGATCGACAGCCCCAGCGAGGCGATGTGGTCGCACACGGTCCACACCAGGCCGCGTCGGTCCTGGACGCGTACCTCCACCAGCGTCGCGGTCTCCGACAGCCGGTCGAGCAGGCGTACGCGCGCGTCGGGCGCGTCCGGGATCGAGGTCAGCTCGAGGCGCCCCGAGAGGTCGAGCTCGCCGGCCATCGCCGGCCGCAGGCGGTCGGTGAGCCGCGCCGCGTCGACGTCAGCGCGCGACACCTCCCAGAGCGACACCGCGGCGTCGCCGAGCGTGACGGTGCGTGCCGAGCGGATGGCGAGACCAGCGAGCGCCAAACCGCCGGCGAGGTCGGCCATGACGCCCCGCCTGTCGGACGTCACGATCGTCAGCAGCGAGCCGCCTTGGTGCGGCTCGACGGTGAGGGTGAAGTCGGCCGGCCCCATGGCGCCGTGGTCCGGGATCGGGACGTCGGCCGGCCAGCCCTCGTAGTCCTCAGCGGTCGGCGACGTGACGGACTCGTCGAGCACACCGCGCACCTTCTCGACCAGACCCTCGGTCAGCCCCTGCCGCCAGGGCGACCACGCAGCCGGGCTCGTGGCCTGCGCGTCCGATGCCGTCAGCGCGGCCAGGAGGTCGAGGAAGTCCTCGGTCTCGACGATCTCTGCGACATTGGCGGCCGTGGACGGGTCCTCGATGTCGCGCCGCGTCGCAATCGTCGGCAGCAGCAGGTGCCACCGCACGAGCTTGCCGACGACCGCCGCGTCGTCGTCGCTGAAGCCCCAGCGGCGGGCGATCTGCACGGCCATCGGCTCGCCGACCTCGGAGTGGTCGCCCTCGGCACCCTTGCCGATGTCGTGCAGCAGCGCCGCGACCGCCAGCAGGTCCGGGCGTGCCACGTCACGCTTGACCTTCGCGGCGTACACACACGTCTCGAGGCTGTGCCGGTCGACCGTGAACCGGTGGACCGGCGAGGACGAGCCCCGCAGGCGGATCGCGACCCACTCGGGCAGGAGCAGGTCGACGACTCCGGCGAAGTCGAGCTCGTCCCACACGCGTACGAGGCCCTGCCCCGAGCTCAGCAGGTCGACCATGAGCCGCGAGGACGAGGGCGACCAGGGGTCCGGCAGCTCACCCATCGACCCGGCGAGGCGCGCCGCCGAGCCGGGGCTCAGCGGAAGCCCGGCGCGTGCGGCTGCTGCGGCGGCCCTGAGCGCGACCTCGGGGTCCGTCGTCGGATCGGCCCTGCCCGTGACGATGACCTCGCCGTCGAGGATGCCGACCCCTTCAGCCAGCGGAGCGACCGCGGGCCCGGTCGGCGTGATGCTGCGCTTGGCCGGCGGGGCCAGCGCCTCGTCGATCTTGTGCCACGACAACGACGCGAGGTGGGCGATGCGGCGGCCGAGCTGGCGCGCGTGCAGGTCGAGCTCCTCGGCGCCCATGCCGAGGAATCGTGCGACGTCAGGGATGACCTCGGCGTCGAGCCGCTCCATCCGGCGGCCCACGGTCTGGTGCAGCGCATCGCGGACGTCGAGCAGATCGGACCGCAGCGACTCGGACTCGCCGTGCGGTACGTCGATCAGCCACGTCGCCACGAGTGCCCGCAGGATGACGCTGTCGCGCAGCCCTCCCCCGGACTCCTTGAGGTCGGGAACCGCAGCGTGTGCGAGCCAGCCGGCGCGTTCGATCCGAGCGTTGCGAGCTTGGCGGACCTCCTCGACACGCGTGCGGGCGTCGCGTCGCCAGTCGGCGAGCACCTGCGAGCGCAATGCCATCACGAGTCCCGAGTCGCCGGCCACCGTACGAGCGTCGAGCATGCCCATCGCGGCGCGGTGATCCGTCGCTGCGGCGTCGCGCATCTGAACCGTGTCGCGTACCGAGTGGTCGAGCGCGACGCCGTCGTTCCAGAGCGGGTACCAGATCGCCTCGGCCACCTCACGGACCACGGCCTCGTCGACGGACGGGTCGTGGAGCAGCACGACGTCGAGGTCGCTGAACGGGGAGAGCTCCGAGCGGCCATAGCCACCAACCGCGACGAGCGCCAGTCCGGGACCTTCCCGGGGATCACTGCCGTCGGTCGGCACGGCCTCGGCGAACAGCTGGCGGAGCCGGCGATCGGCCTCGAGCGCTCGGTCGCTTCGCTGCTGGGCGAGAGCGGCCTTGTCGAACTCGTGGGTCACGGTGGTGATCGTACGCAGCGTGCCGTGCACCGGTGGCGCCGGACACACAGCACAGAGCCGCCGCAACACCCGGTGAGGCGTTGCGGCGGCTCCGTTGATGGTCGTCAGCCCTCAGAGAGCTGCCTCGTCCGTCTCACCCGTGCGCACCCGCACGACCGAGTCGACCGGGATGACCCAGACCTTGCCGTCACCGATCTTGCCGGTCTGTGCCGAGCCGGTGATCGTGCTGACCACGCTGTCGACGTCGGCGTCGTCGACGACGACCTCGAGGCGGATCTTGGGGACCAGGGAGACGTCGTACTCAGCACCGCGGTAGACCTCGGTGTGTCCCTTCTGCTGGCCGTAGCCGCTCGCCTCGGTCACCGTCATGCCGGCGACACCCGCTGCGGCGAGGGCCTCGCGGACCTCTTCCCACTTGTGCGGCTTGATGACCGCAGTAACCAGCTTCATGTTCAGACTCCCGTCTTCAGGGCGGACCCACCGATGATTCCGGCTTCGTCGTACGCGGTCTCCAGGTGCTCGACCTGGTCGATGCCGAGGACCTCATCCTCTTCGCTGATGCGGAACCCGATCGTCACGTCGATCAACTTACCGATGATGTACGTGAGGACGAACGAGTAGACGAGGACGACGCCGGCAGCAGCGACCTGCTTGCCGAGCTGGCTGAAGTCTCCGCCGTAGAACAGTCCGGCATTCGCCTTGCCGCCAACCGTGGCGAACGAGCCCTGGGCGAACAGGCCGATCAGGACGGTGCCGGTGATGCCGCCGACGAGGTGGACACCCACGACGTCGAGCGAGTCGTCGTAGCCGAACTTGTACTTCAGGCCGACGGCCAGCGCGCACAGGATGCCAGCGATGATGCCGACCGCGATGGCGCCGAGCGGCGAGACCGTGCCACAGGCCGGGGTGATGGCGACGAGGCCGGCAACGGCACCCGAGGCACCACCGAGGCTCGTGGCCTTCTTGTCGCGGACGACCTCGACGAGCAGCCAGCCCAGCATGGCGGCGGCAGTGGCGACGCCCGTGTTGACGAACGCCAGGCCGGCGATTCCGTTGGCAGCGACGGCCGAGCCGGAGTTGAAGCCGAACCAGCCGAACCACAGGAGGCCGGTGCCGAGCAGGACGAACGGCAGGTTGTGGGGACGCATCGGGTCGCGCTTCCAGCCGACGCGCTTGCCGAGCACCAGCGCGAGGGCGAGACCGGCAGCACCGGCGTTGATGTGGACCGCGGTACCACCCGCGAAGTCGAACGCCTTGAGGTTGTTGGCGATCCACCCGCCGGGACCTCCGCTGACACCGAAGTCGAAGACCCAGTGCGCGACCGGGAAGTAGACGATCGTCATCCAGACGACGATGAAGACCGCCCAGGCGCCGAACTTGGCACGATCGGCGATCGCACCGCTGATCAGGGCGACTGTGATGATCGCGAACATCAGCTGGAACGCCACGAAGACGTACTCAGGCAGCGTGCCGTATGCGGTGTTGAGACCGATGTTGTTGAGACCGACGCGGTCGAATCCGCCGAGCCACTTGCTCCCGCCGGGACCGAATGTCATCGAGTAGCCGTAGAGGACCCACAGCACCGGCACGATCGCCAGGGCGAGGAAGCTCATCATCATCATGTTGAGCACGGTCTTGGAGCGGACCATGCCGCCATAGAAGAACGCCAGTCCTGGCGTCATGAGCAGGACCAAGGCCGAGCTGGCCAGAATCCACGCGGTATCGCCGGTATCCATGAAACCTCCGAAAGAAGTGTGTTTCGCTGCAGGGCGAGATACGACCTGTTGCGACACAGACTGGTGTCAGGGGATTTCGGTATGCGCCCACCAATGTTGCATCTGGATCACGAATGCCATCGCTGTGTAAACAGCGTGTTACGCCCAGCGTGGAGCCCGGATCGGGGCCCTGTGAGATCTTCCGGCCAGGACGCGGTCAGGCCAGCAGCGCGTCGACGAACTCCTCGGCGTCGAACGGCGCCAGGTCGTCCGCTCCCTCGCCCAGTCCGACGAACTTGACCGGCACACCGAGCTCACGCTGCACCGCGATCACGATGCCGCCCTTGGCGGTGCCGTCGAGCTTGGTCAGCACGATGCCGGTGACGTCGACGACCTCGCCGAACACGCGCGCCTGGGTCAGTCCGTTCTGGCCCGTGGTGGCATCGATGACGAGCAGCACCTCGGTGACGGGCGCCTGCTTCTCGATGACGCGCTTGACCTTGCCGAGCTCGTCCATGAGCCCCGACTTGGTGTGCAGGCGACCGGCGGTGTCGACCAGCACGACGTCGAGGCCGTCGGCGATGCCGCGCTGCACGGCCTCGAAGCCCACGCTTGCCGGGTCGCCGCCCTCAGGCCCCCGCACGGTCGGCACGCCGACGCGTTCGCCCCAGGTCTGCAGCTGGTCCGCGGCCGCCGCGCGGAACGTGTCGGCGGCGCCGAGCACGACGGTCTTGTCCTCGGCGACCAGCACACGCGCCAGCCGGCCGACGGTCGTGGTCTTGCCGGTGCCGTTGACCCCGACGACCAGCACGACGCCGGGCTTGCCGTCTGAACCGGTGTCGACGAGCGTACGGTCGAACGAGGGGTTGATCAGTGCGACGAGCTCCTCACGGAGCGCAGCCTTGGCGGCGGCCGGGTCGTCGATGCCCTCGACGCGTACGCGGGTCTTGAGGTTGGCGACGAGCTCGTCGGTCGCGGTGACGCCGACGTCGGCGGCGAGCAGGGTGTCCTCGAGCTCCTCCCACGCGTCGTCGTCGAGCGTCGACCGGCTGAGCACGGCCAGCAGTCCCTTGCCGAGCGTGCCCTGCGAACGGGCGAGGCGGGCGCGCAGGCGTACGAGACGGCCCTGCGGTGCCTCGGGACGCTCGATCGTGCTGACGGGTGCGACCGACTGCTCGTCCTCGAGGTGTGGCTCGGGATGCTCCGGGTGCTCGATGACCTCCTCGGTGATGCGGTCGAGCTCAGACGGCGGCGGCAGCTCCTTGCGGCCCCGGCCGACGACGAGCGCGATGCCGGCGCCGAGCACGACGACGACGGCAAGGATGATCAGGAGCAGCACAGGCGTGGTCACGCCCTGATCCTATGCAGAACGCCGCCGCATGCACTCGCTCCGCCCCGCGTCGCCCCGCCCTCGGCGCGGGCTCGGCGCGCCGTCGGCGGTGGATCTTCCACCGTATGAGCGGTCATACGGTGGAGAACCCACCGCTCAGAGGCTTTAGGTGGAACATCCACCGCCCGAGGGTCAGGGGAGGACGAGCGGGGAGACCGCGGCGCGGATCGAGTCGGGGATCGGCGTGACCTTGCGGGTGGCCGCGTCGACATAGACGTGGACGAAGTGGCCGATCGCGGCGGGCTCGTCGCTGTCGCCCTGGAAGAGCCCGATGCGATAGACGATGCTCGACGTGCCGAGCTTGGTCACCGCGAGCCCGGCCTGCACGTCACCGGGGAAGCCCAGCTCACGCAGGAACTCGCACTGCGTCTCCGCGACGAGGCCTACGGCGTCGAGCCGGCGGATGTCGGTGCCGGTCGCCTCGATCAGGAAGCCATTGACCGCGGTGTCGAAGAACGAGTAGTAGACGACGTTGTTGACGTGGCCGTAGACGTCCTCGTCGGCCCACCGTGTCGTGATGGTCCGCAGGACACCGAAGTCAGTACGCAGCCGGGGCTCCGGCGTCAAGACGCGGTCTCTTCCTCGCGCAGGCGCTGGCTGATGACCGCCGAGACGCCGTCACCGCGCATCGAGACGCCGTAGAGCGCGTCGGCGACCTCCATCGTGCGCTTCTGGTGCGTGATGACGATGAGCTGGGAGTTGGCGCGCAGCTCCTCGTAGAGGTCGAGCAACCGGCCGAGGTTGGCGTCGTCGAGCGCCGCCTCGACCTCGTCGAGGATGTAGAACGGGCTGGGGCGAGCCTTGAACAGCGCGACGAGGAACGCGACGGCGACCAGCGACCGCTCACCGCCGGACAGCAGCGACAGCCGCTTGACCTTCTTGCCCGGCGGACGGGCCTCGACGTCGATGCCGGTCGTCAGCATGTTCTGCGGATCGGTGAGGATCAGCGAGCCCTCGCCGCCCGGGAACAGGCGGGAGAACACGTCCTGGAACTCGCGCTCGACGTCGTACCAGGCCTCGGTGAAGACCTGCTCGACCTTGGCGTCGACCTCCTCGACGATCTCGAGCAGGTCCTGACGCGTCTTGCGCAGGTCGTCGAGCTGCTCGGACAGGAACTGGTGCCGCTCCTCGAGCGCCGTGAACTCCTCGAGGGCGAGCGGGTTGACCTTGCCCAGCATCGCCATCGACCGCTCCGCGTTGCGCAGCCGCTTGACCTGGGCCTCGCGCTCGTACGGGATCGGCTCCGCCGGCAACGAGTCGTCCTCGCCCTCGACCGTGATCGGCGGGACGAGCTGGTCGGGTCCGTAGTCGGCGACCAACGTGTCGACCTCGAGGCCCAGCTCTTCGAGTGCCCGGCCCTCGAGCCCCTCGAGGCGCAGTCGCATCTCGGCGCGCGCCATCTCGTCCTTATGCACGGAGTCGGTCAGCCCGTCGAGCTCGGCGATCTGCTCACGGAGCTGGACGCGTACGGTCCGCAGCGTCTCCTCACGACCCGTGCGGGACGCCTCGATCTCGGCGCGCAGCGCGGCAGCCTGGGCGATCGACTGCTCGAGCCGGGCCAGCACCTGGTCGCTCGCGAGGATGACTGCCTTGGCCGTCTCGGCCTCGCGCAGCTGGCGCTCACGACGCTCCTTGGCCTTGACCCGTGCCTCGCGCTCGGCCTCGGCCGCCTCGAACAGCGCGGTGACCTGCCCCTCGAGTGCCCTGGCGCGCTCCTCGTTGGTGCGCAGGGCGAGTCGGGCGTCGGTCTCGGCCCGGCGGGCCCCGGAAGCCTTGTCGGCCAGCTCCTCGAGCAGTGCGGTGTCGGGCTCCTCCTCAGGGGCCGCCTCGGCCTGAGCCAGTCGGTCCTCGAGCTCGGCGAGGCCCGAGAGGTCACCGGCCTGCGACTCCTCGGCCTTGGCGATCGCGGCGGCGAGGCGGTCAGCCTCCCCACGTGCAGCGCGGGCGGTGGCGCCGAGGTGGCCGAGGTTCTCCGCGACAGCGGCCATCGTGGCGTCGGACTCGTGCAGCCTGCCGAGGGCGGCGTCGACGCGCTCCTGGGCGACGACACGCTTGGCGTCAGCCGCCTCGTGCTCGAAGCGCAGCCGTTCGAGCGTGTGGCGGGCCCGCTCGAGATCGCTCTCGGCCTGCGAGATCGCGGCCTGCACCTCGATCAGGCTCTGCTTGGACGTCGATCCACCGGCCGCGAAGTGGGCGCCCAGGACATCGCCGTCGCGGGTCACCGCGGTGACGTCGGGCGCGTGCCGGATCAGCTCTTGCGCCTGCTCAAGGGTGTCGACGACGGCGAACTTGAACAGCAGCCGGCGCAGCGCACCTTGCAGCGGTGCCGGCCCGTCGACGGTGTCGATCGCGTACGTCGCAAAGTCCGGCAGGCCGGGCCACGTCGAGTCGTCGACCTCGCCGCCGCCGAGCAGCATGCCGGCGCGGCCGAGGTCCTCGGACTTGAGCTTCTCCATCGCCGACACAGCGGTGTCGAGGTGGTCGACGGCGACGGCATCGGCGGCTGAGCCGAGTGCGGAGGCGATCGCCGTCTCGAATCCGGCGCGTACGGTCAACAGTGCGGCCACCGAGCCCAACAACCCGTTGATCTCGTCGGTCGCCGCGAGCAGGGCCCCGGCACCGTCCTTGCGGGCCAGGCCGAGCTCGAGGGCTTCCTTGCGGGCGGCGAACCCGGCCTGCTGGCGCTCGGCCTCCTGCGACTGCGCGCTCAGCGAGGCGAGGTGCTCGGTGACCTCGGCGAGCTCGTCCTCGGCCGCCTCGAGCTCCTGGTCGAGCCCGGACTCCCCCGCGTTGAGCCCGGCGATCTGGTTCTCCAGGTTGGTGAACTCACGGTGCGCCTCGACCGCGCGGTTCTCGGCCTCCTCGCGCGCGGCGGTGAGTCGGCCGATCTCCTCGCCGGCGGCCGTGGCGCGACTCTTGAGGGCGTTGACCTGGCCGTGGAGGCGGGCCAGTCCCTCGCGCTGGTCGGCAGCGGCGCGCAGCAGACCGGCGACCCGGCGCTCCTCGGCGGTGTAGGCGGCCTCGGCCTCGTTGCGCTCGGAGATGACGGCCTCGAGGGCCTCGGTGGCCGCGGTCACGCCGGCGCTGAGCTGCTCGAGCTGTTCCTGGGCCCGGCGGGCGTCCGCCTCGAGCTCTTCGGGCTCCCGCCCGACGCGCCGGTCCTCGGCCTCGACGGCCGCAAGGCGTACGCGCTCGTTGGCGAGCCCCGCCGTGCCGCGGATGCGTTCGCGCAGGCCCGAGAGGCTGTACCAGGTCTCCTGGGCCGCGGACAGCCGTGGCGAGTCCTCGCGGAGCTGGTCCTCGAGCTCGGTCTCCTGCTCGCGGGCCGCGGCGATCGCCTGCTCGACGGCCTGGCGGCGCTCCTTGAGTGCGGTCTCGTCGGCGAGCTCCTCGGCGATGACCGAGCGGGCGCTGACGATGTCGTCGGCCAGGATGCGGGCCCGCGCGTCGCGGACGTCGGCCTGGATCACGGCGGCACGACGAGCCACCTCGGCCTGCCGCCCCAGCGGCTTGAGCTGTCGGCGCAGCTCGGTCAGCACGTCGTTGAGCCGGGTCAGGTTGCCCTGGGTCGCATCGAGCTTGCGGAGCGCCTTCTCCTTGCGCTTGCGGTGCTTGAGGACACCGGCGGCCTCCTCGATGAAGCCACGGCGTTCCTCGGGCGTCGCGCGCAGGACGCCGTCGAGCTGGCCCTGGCCGACGATGACGTGCATCTCGCGGCCGATGCCGGAGTCGCTCAACAGGTCCTGGACGTCGAGGAGCCGGCAGGTGTTGCCGTTGATGGCGTACTCGGAGCCGCCGTTGCGGAACATCGTCCGCGAGATCGTGACCTCGGTGTACTCGATCGGGAGCGCGCCGTCGGTGTTGTCGATCGTGAGGACGACCTCAGCACGACCCAGGGGCGGACGGCCGGACGTACCGGCGAAGATGACGTCCTCCATCTTGCCGCCACGCAGCGACTTGGCGCCTTGCTCGCCCATGACCCACGACAACGCGTCGACGACGTTGGACTTGCCCGATCCGTTGGGGCCCACGACGCACGTGATGCCGGGCTCCAGCTGGAGGGTCGTCGAGGACGCAAAGGACTTGAACCCACGCAACGTGAGGCTCTTGAGGTACAACGCTGACTCCTACGACGACGACCGGTTGGGGTCAGACTAGACCGCTGGGACTTCAGTGAGCGGCAGGCTCCATCAAGTCGCCGGCGGTCACGTTGTCGACACGCTCACGGATGGTCCGGAGCAGTCCGTCGTTCTCGACCTTGAGGCGCATGATCTCGGCCTCGAGGTCGGCGATGCGACGGTGGAGTGCGGCGGTTTCGCGCAGCTGATCGGAGGTGGGGCCTCCGATGTAGCCGATGAGTGCTTTGGCCATGAAGAATCTCCGCGGAAATGGAACTGAGGGGAAGGGGCAGATGAGGCTGATCTGCGTCTGCCAGTCTCCCACCGCAGCCCATTCGGGTCAACTTCGAGGCACCCGTTCACAGCCCTCAGACAGTGAAGATCTCGTCGCCCACGCGTACGGCTCCCGTGGCGCCCGCCTGCACACTGTCGGGCGCCGAGTCCATCACGACGACCGGCACGACCGGCGAGCGTCCACCGGCCTCGATCTCCGCGGGATTCCAGCGCACGATCGGCGTACCGGCGGTCACCTCGTCACCCTCGGCGACAAGCAGCTCGAAACCTTCGCCGTCGAGCTGGACCGTGTCGATGCCGAGGTGCACGAGCAGGCCCTTGCCGTCGGCGGTGAGGAGCACGAACGCGTGCGGGTGCAGCTTGAGCAGGCGGCCGTCAGCCGGAGCGACGACAGTCGACTCCGTGCGCTCGGGATCGATCGCGACCCCCGACCCGACGATCTGCTGCGCGAAGACCGGATCGGGCACCTCCGCGAGTGCGACGACGGTGCCGGACACGGGCGCTGAGACGGAGGTCAATCGAGGTCCTCGATGTCGCTCGCCAGCGTGTCGGCGACGGGGCCGACCACGACCTGCACGACGTTGCCCGACACGACCACGCCGTATGCACCGGCGGCCTTGAGCGCGGCCTGGTCGACGAGCGAGGCGTCCTCGACCTCGGTGCGCAGCCGCGTGATGCACGGCTCGATCTCGACGATGTTGTCGCGTCCGCCGAGTCCGGCGACGATCTCTTCGGCTGTGACCATGGGAAACCCTCCTAGAGCTGCCCGGACGCCACGGTGGCGTCCGGTCCTTCGTGGATCGTGTCATCGGCGGACCAGGCACGCGCCCCGCCGAGCCACGTCGTCCGGGCTCGCAGGTCGTCACCCAGGAGCACGAGGTCCGCACGCGCTCCCGGTTCGAGCCGGCCGAGATCGGCGAGTCCGAGCGCATCGGCGGGCGTACGCGTCGCTGCCCTGATCGCGTCGACCATCGTGATTCCGGAGTCGACGGCGTGGCCGAGGTTGGCGTCGAGCGGTTCGTCGGCGCCGGCGATCGTGCCGTCGGCGCGCAGCGGCGGGCTGCCGGCGATGACCTCGAGCTGGTCGCCGCCGAGCTCATAGACGCCCGGCGGCATGCCGAGCGCGGCCACGGCATCGGTCACGAGCATGACCCGGCCGGCCGCCGCTACGAAGGCCAGCCGTACGGCTGCTGGTTCGACGTGGTGGCCGTCGACGATCATCCCCACCGTGAGCCGGGGGTCCGTGAGCGCGGCGCCGACGACGCCCGGCGCGCGGTGGTGGAACGGGCTCTGCGCGTTGTAGAGGTGCGTCACGAGGGTGGCGCCGGCGTCGGCGGCGGCGCGGACCTGGTCGTCGGTGGCGTCGCTGTGGCCCACGGCGACCCTGATACCGGCAGCCACGAACGCTTCGATCGCCTCGCGGGCGCCCTCACGCTCAGGCGCCAGCGTGACGTACGAGATCGCGTCGCGGAGCTCGAGCAGCGGGGCGATGCGCCCGGGCGTGGGATCGACGAGCAATGCCTCGCGGTGAGCCCCGCGCCGCCTGGGCGACAGGAACGGACCCTCGACGTGTGCCCCGAGGAGGCGGGTCGCTCGGCCGTCGGCGTTGCTGGTCCTGCGGGCCGCTTCGTAGCGAGTCACCTGCGCGACGAGCTGGTCGACCGTCGCCGTGATGAACGTGGGGACCATGGCCGTGACGCCCGTCGACAACATCCGCACCGCGACCTCACGAACCTGGTCGGCACCGGCGTCCGCGAAGTCGACCGAGAACGCGCCGTTGATCTGCGCATCGATCAGGCCCGGCGCGAGGATCCCCTCGTCGAGGACGACCTCGGGCGTACGAGATGGCGCACCGCGTCCGACATCGCTGATCCGGTCGCCGTCGACCTCGATCCACCCCTCACCAGACTCCTCGTCCGGCAGCCCGACGAGTCGCTGGGCGTGTACGAGTGTCGTCACCGTCGAGCCTCGATTCGTCTGCGTAGGGGTTGACATACCGGGCGATATCCATCCATTCTCACTGGTACGTACCGGATCGTACCAGCGGTTCGGACGCTCGTCGAGGGAGTTGCACATGCTGAACGACAGCCTGCTGCCGAAGCACGTACAGCTCCGCGCCGCACTCCTCAAGACCATCGAGGAGGACCTCCAGCCGGGTGCGATGATCCCGTCCGAGCGCGATCTCACGACGCGCTACGACGTCAGCCGGGCGACCGTCCGGGCTGCGATCAGCAGCCTCGTCAACGAGGGTCGGCTGACGACCGTGCCGGGTCGCGGCACCGTCGTGACCCGTCCACGCGTGGAGAGCAACCTGCACCTCGCGTCGTTCACGCAGGACATGCGCCAGCGCGGTCACCGGCCCAGCACCGAGGTGCTCTCCGCGGCCGTGGTCGAGGCCGGCGAGGCGACCGCGAAGGCGCTCGGCATCGGTGCGGGCGACCCCGTCTGGGAGATCGAGCGGCTCCGACTGGCCGACGACGAGCCGATGGCGCACGAGGTCAGCTGGTACCCGGAGGCCATCGTCCCCGCACTGGGCGACGAGGACCTGAGCGGCTCCATCTACGCGATCCTCGAGGCGACGTACGGCGTCGTGATCACCGACGCGCAGCAGACCACATGGGCCGAGCAGGCCGGGCACACGTACGCCCATCTGCTCGAGGTCGCCGAGACCGCACCCGTCATGGTCTTCGACCGCGTCGGTTCCTCCAACGATGGACCCGTCGAGCAGACCATCAGCCGCTACCGCGGCGATCGCTACCAGTTGTCGATGAGCCTCCAGCGGGGCCCGTCCGCACGTTGAGTCCGAAGCATCACCAACACACCGAGGGGAACTGCAAGATGACTGCCATTTCCACCGGGCGACGAGGCTTCAACCTCGCGCCCATCCAGAAGTTCGGCCGCAGCCTGATGCTGCCGATCGCTGCCCTGCCGGCAGCTGCGCTGCTGCTCCGTCTCGGCCAGCCGGACCTGCTCGGCGCAGACGGCTGGGGCTGGGTCAAGGTCGCCGCGGTGGTGGGGGCAGCCGGCAACGCCCTGTTCGCCAACCTCCCGCTGCTCTTCGCGGTCGGCGTGGCCATCGGCCTGGCCAAGAAGGCCGACGGCTCGACCGCACTGGCGGCCGTCGTCGGCTATCTGGTGTTCAAGGGCGTCGGGGACGCCGTCTCACCGTTCGTCCTCGACCCGCCCGCGAAGGGCGGCACCCAGGAGCTGGTCAACTACGGCGTGCTGGGCGGCATCGTGATGGGCATCGTCACGGCCTTGCTGTGGCAGCGCTACTACCGGATCAAGCTGCCCGACTACCTGGCGTTCTTCGGCGGCCGGCGCTTCGTCCCGATGATCACGGCCGTCGCCGCGATCCTGATCTCGGTGCTGTTCAGCCTGGTCTACCCGGCGTTCAACGAGGGGCTCAAGAACGTGTCCGACTGGGTCGCCGACAACGACGTCATCGGCGGTTTCGTCTACGGCACGCTCAACCGCCTGCTGATCCCGCTCGGGCTGCACCACATCCTCAACTCCGGCCCGTGGTTCCTGTTCGGTGACTACAAGGACGCCACTGGCGCGGTGAGCCACGGCGACATCTACCGCTTCCTTGCGGGTGACCCAGAGGCCGGGTCGTTCATGACCGGGTTCTTCCCGATCATGATGTTCGCCCTGCCGGCTGCTGCGCTGGCGATCTGGCAGGAGGCCAAGCCGGCACAGAAGAAGGCCGTCGGCGGCATCATGATCAGCGCCGCGCTGACCAGCTTCCTCACCGGCGTGACCGAACCGCTCGAGTTCTCGTTCATGTTCGTGGCGTGGCCGCTGTACGTCATCCACGCGGTCTTGACCGGCACGTCGATCGCCTTGACCAACGCGTTGGACATCCACGACGGGTTCGGGTTCTCCGCCGGCCTGTTCGACTTCCTGCTCAACTGGAACATTGCGACGAAGCCGGGGCTGCTGATCCTGATCGGGCTGGGCTATGCGGCCATCTATTACTTCCTGTTCCGGTTCGTGATCCGCAAGTGGAACCTGCGGACACCCGGCCGGGACGAGGACGGCGACAACTCCTCGATGGAGGGTCTGATCGACCAGCCGATGGACCGGCCGGCGACCTCCGAGGCGCCGCCCGCGACGAGCACGTCGGCACCACCGCCGACGACCTGACCGACCGGAGCGCCCGCCGTGCACACGTACGGCGGGCGCTCCGCGTAGGGTCGCGATGTGGATGACCTCTTCACGCCCCCGTCAGGTGACTGGCAGCGGGTCTCACCCAAGCTCGCCACGATCCGCCGCATCCTGATCCTGATCCCCTCGAGCGTGCTCGTGATCGCCGGCGTGCTGCTGTCGCTCCTGCTCGCCGACTTCCAGTGGATCGGTGGACTGCTGAGCGTGCTCGCCCTCGGCGGTGCCGTCTGGGGCTGGCTGTGGGCGGGGCGCAACCAGCGGAGCTGGGGCTATGCCGAGAACGCCGACGACCTGCTCGTGACCCGCGGCGTCATGTTCAAGCGGCTCGTCGCGATCCCGTACGGCCGCATGCAGTTCGTCGATGTCGAGGCCGGCCCGCTCGCCCGGGCGTACGGCGTCGCCACCGTCACGCTGCACACCGCGAGCCCGGAGACGGCGGCGGACATACCGGGACTGCCGGCCGCCGAGGCGACCCGGCTGCGCAACCGGCTGACCGAGCTCGGAGAGGCCCATGGCGCCGGAGTCTGACGTCGCCACCGAGGCGGTCGGCCTCCGCACGCATCCGCTGACGTCGGTCGTGCAGGGCGCGCTGTGGGCTGCTGCCGCATCCGTCGGCCTGATCGGCTCGATCTTCACCGGCGACGGCTGGGGCGACATGAGCGCCGTGCTCAGCCTGGTGATCTCGCTCGTGGGCGGCCTGCTCCTCGGCATGGGCTTCGGGTTCCTGACCTGGCTGTTCACCCGGTACGTCATCGACGGCTCCGAGCTGCGGATCAACAGCGGCATCGTCACCAAGGCATCGCGGCGCATCCCGTACGAGCGCCTCCAGTCCGTCGACATCGCCGAGCCGCTCGTCGCGCGCATCTTCGGCCTCGCCGAGCTGCGTATCGAGATGGCCGGCGGCAAGGACTCGCGGACGTCCCTGCGGTTCCTGCGTCTCGCCGATGCGCGCGACCTGCGCCGGGTCCTGCTCGCGAGGGCACACGGAACGGCTCCGGACGAGTCCCCGGTCGCGGAACAGCGCACCATCATCACGGTCGTGCCCCCTGAGCGCATCGTGATCGGCACGGTGCTCTCATTGGACTTCCTGTTCGCCGCGGCCGGCTCGATCGCCCTCATCGTCGGGGCGATCTGGTTCGGACAGCTCGTCGTCGCACTCGGCGGCATCATCCCGCTGGGCACCTGGCTCGCGCAGATCATCGCCAAGCGGATCCTGCAGCAGTGGGAGTTCGCGCTGTCCCGCGGCCACGGCGGGCTGCGGATCGAGCGCGGGCTGCTGTCACGGACGTCGCAGACCATCCCGTACGCACGCGTGCAGGGCATCGCCATCAAGGAGCCGTTCGTCTGGCGCCGGCTGGGCTGGCTGCGGCTCGAGGTCGACGTCGCGGGCTACGCCGCGCACGGGAACGACGAAGGTGTCGCCTCGTCGTCGATCCTGCTGCCGATCGCTGACCGGACCCTGGCCGAGTCGGTGATCGCGGAGCTGATCCCCGGGTTCGACGTCGACGTGCCGCGCACGGCTGCACCTCGACGTTCCCGCCCGTTCGCCCCGATCGGCTGGCGCTATCGCTGGGTCGGCGCCAACGAGCGTACGTTCGTGGCTCGCGAAGGCTGGATCGAGCGTACGACCAGCATCGTGCCGCACCACAAGACGCAGTCCGTCGAGCTGCGTCAGGGGCCACTGCAACGCCGTCGGCGTCTCGCGACCGTCGAGGTGCACACGCCGCAGGGCCCGGTCGATGCCGACGGCCGCAACCTCGACGCCGACGAGGCTCGAGGCGTCGTGCTGGCCCAGCTTGCGCGCGCCCGCGCAGCGAGGAGCTAGCCTCCGGAGGTGCCGTCCTCGGCGTCGGGGTCGATCGGCGCGATCATGTCGCGGGAGTCGAGCCAGCCGTCGGGGACCGACACCTTCTTGGGCGTCCCCTGGCGGCCCCGGGGTGTGCCAAGCTCGTCGAGCGGATAGGGCTCGGTCGGGTCCAAGCGCGCGAGCAGCTCGTCGAGATCGGCGTAGGACGACACCATGCCGAGCCGGCTGCGTACGTCCTTGCCGGCGGCGAAACCCTTGAGGTACCACGCGATGTGCTTGCGGAACTCGATGCAGCCGCGCTCCTCGCCCATCAGGTCGCCCAGCAGCTCAGCGTGCCGGCGCATGACCGCGGCCACCTCGCCGAGACGAGGCAGCCCGACCACCTGCTCGCCGGCGAACGCCGCGGCGAGGTCGCGGAACAGCCACGGACGGCCGAGGCAGCCACGACCGACGACGACGCCGTCGCAGCCGGTCTCCTCGACCATGCGGATCGCGTCGGCGGCCTCCCAGATGTCGCCGTTGCCGAGCACCGGGATGTCGACGGCGGCCTTGAGCTCGGCGATCGAGTCCCAGTCGGCGCGGCCGGAGTAGTGCTGCACCGCGGTGCGGCCGTGCAGCGCGATCGCGGCGCAGCCGGTGTCCTGTGCGATGCGGCCGGCGTCGAGGTAGGTCAGGTGGTCGTCGTCGATGCCCTTGCGGGTCTTCATCGTGACCGGCACGCCGTAGGGGCTCGCTGCCTTGACCGACGCCTCCAGGATCTCGCCGAGCAGAGTGTCCTTCCACGGCAGCGCCGCTCCCCCGCCCTTGCGCGTGACTTTGGGGACCGGGCAACCGAAGTTGAGGTCGACGTGGTCGACGCCGTGGTCGGCGCACAGGATCTCGACGGCACGGCCGATGGTCTGCGGGTCGACGCCGTAGAGCTGGACGGACCGGAACGTCTCGTTGGCGGCGAACGTCAGCATCGACAGGCTCGTCCGGTCACCCTCGACGATGCCGCGCGAGGTGATCATCTCGCAGACGTACAGGCCGGCGCCCTGCTCGGCGCAGAGCTGGCGGAACGCCGCATTCGTCACGCCGGCCATCGGGGCGAGCACGACGGGGTTGGGGACCTCGAGGTCTCCGAGCCGAAGGGTGCGCGGCAGCGTGGCGGTGGACATGTCACCCATTGTCTCAGGCGCCCTGCTCCCGGCTCCCCACGAGCGGTGGATTCTCCACCGTATGGACGCCCAAACGGTGGACAATCCACCGCCAGAACGCAAAAGGTGGAGAATCCACCGCCGAAGGGTCAGTGCGGCAGGAGCCAGCCGTTGTCGACGGCGACGCGCACGGCTTCGGCGCGCGTACGGGCGCCGGTCTTGCCGATCGCGCTGGACAGGTGGTTGCGCACCGTGCCCTCGGACAGGAACAGCGTCCCGGCGATCGCCGCGACCGTGCCACCGCTGCGAGCCGCCTGCAGGACGTCCGCCTCGCGCTCGGTCAGCGGGGAGTCGCCCTGTGTCAACGACTCGGCAGCGAGCGTGGGATCGACGACGCGCAGCCCGCTGTGCACCCGTCGTACGGCATCCGCGAGCTGCCGTGCGGGCGTGTCCTTGACGACGAAACCGCTCGCACCGGCCGACATCGCCTGCTTGAGGTAGCCGGGCCGGCCGAACGTCGTGACCATCAGGACGCGGCACGACGGCACGGCGTCGCGCAGCAACCGGGCGGCGGCCAGTCCGTCGATGCCCGGCATCTCGACGTCGAGGAGGGCCACGTCGGGACTGGACTCGATCGCGGCGTCGACGACCTCGTCGCCACGGGCCACCTCGGCCACGACCTCGAGGTCGTCCTCGAGCTGCAGCAGGGCCGCCAGGGCACCTCGTACGAGCGCCTGGTCGTCGGCGATCAGCAGCCGGATCATGCCGGCACCGACACCGTCAGCGAGAAGCCTCGGTCGCCCGGGCCGGCGCTCGTGGTCACCGTCGCGCCCGCGAGCCGGGCGCGTTGGCGGAGCCCTTCGAGCCCATTGCCGCTGCCGTCGTCAGGGCACGGTCCACGGCCGTCGTCGCTGACGCGTATGCGATCGGGATCCAGCTCGACCTCGCACCGCGTCGCCTGGCTGTGCCGGATGACGTTGGTGACGCCCTCGCGCAGGGTCCAGGCGAACAGCTCGCGCCACCGCGAAGGCACGTCGTCGGCCACCGTCGGCAGTGACGGCTCGATGCCGGCGGACTCCAGAGCCATACGGGCCGACGCGATCTCGCCAGGCAGCGAGATCCCCCGGATGCCCTGGGCGGTCGAGCGTACGTCCGCCAGTGCGTCGCGCGACAGCCGCTGCAGGTCCTCCAGCTCGGCTCGCGCCCGCACCGGATCGTCGTCGAACAGCCGCTCGGCGAGCTCGGCCTTGACCGAGATGACCGTCAGCGAATGGCCGAGGATGTCGTGCAGGTCGCGGGCGATGCGCGCACGCTCCTCCTGGACCGCGAGCTCGGAGAGGTCCTGCTCGGCGGCCATGAGCTTGGCCTGGCGCTGCCACGCGAGGCGGAAGGACCAGACCGCCGCAGCAGCCAGGAGCACCGCGAAGTTGTTGCCGTGCGCCGACCAGTCCTCCACGGCGTACGAGGCGGCCGTGATCCCCGCAAACATCACGATGACGACCGCGAGCGCCTCGAGCTTCGGCAGGATCGCCACTGCCAGCGCGGTGATGAACACCAGGCAGGTCGTCGACGAGTCGCCTGCGCCGGGGACGATGACGGCGAAGCAGGCCACCAGGACTGCGATGTAGGTCCACGCGTGGAGCCGGCGGCGATGCAGGTGGAACTCCGGGATGTGAGCCAACCCGTAGAGATACACCGGGACGAACACCGCCAGCGACGCCAGACCCGTCCAGCGCTCGAGCTGGTTGTCGTTCCTGATGAGCGCGCCGAGGGGGTTGCCGAGGAAGAACAGCCAGATGCCGGCCCCCAGGAGCCGGCCGAAGCGGGCGCGGTCCTGGGGGTCGGTGTCGTGTGTGGCCACGGGCCCAAGGCTAGCCATCAGACGCGCTGCGTGTCCTTGCTCATCCGCCAGGCCGCGCCGCCCACGAAGATCGCGGTCCAGACGGCGATGTTGAGCACGGCCAGCGACACGTTGCCGTCGGAGCCGAACGGGGCCCGCGACAGCACCCCCACGCCGTACGCCGGAGTGAACTTCGCGAAGTCCTGGAAGCCTTGGCTGAAGTTGTCGAGCGGCGTGAACAGGCCGCCGGCCAGCGCCAGCAGGGCGAGCGAAGGGCCGAGCAGCTGCATGACGTTCTCGCTCGGCAGCAGGTAGCCCATGAACAGCCCGAATGCGGCGAACACCAACGTGCAGCCCCAGCCGATCACGCCGCAGAGGATGAGCCGCCCGAACGGCAGGTCGGCGCCGCGCAGGTTGCCGACCACGAACACGGCCACGATCGCGGCCGCCCCCATCGTCATGGCGACGAGCACCTTGATGCCGACGTACGCGACGGGCTTCAGGGGCGTCAACCGCAGCTGCCGGCTCCAGCCGAGGGCGCGTTCCGTGGCCACCATCGCCCCGCCCGCGGTGGTCGCGATCATGGCGCCGTAGACCGCCATGCTGACCATGATGTACGCCGTGGTGTTGCCGTGCCCGACGCGCTCGGTCCGGTACGACGCGTCCGATCCGAACAGCAGGAAGAACACGCTCGGTGCGATGAGGGTGAAGATCATCGAGCGCTTGTTGCGCAGCATGCGCTTCAGCTCGAGGGCGTAGAACGTCGGCGAGAACCCGCCGAACGGAGGGATGCGACGGGTCTCGGCGGCGATGCTCATGCGAGGGCTCCTTCTGGAGTGAGGGCGTCGTCGCCGGTCAGCGCGACGAACGCCTCTTCGAGGTTGCGGGAGGTGATTTCGAGGTCACACGCGGTGGTGTGGTTGAGCAGGTAGCGCGCGATCGCGTCGCTGTCGGAGCCGTGGATGAGCACCGATTCGCCGCGGACGTCGATCGAGTCGACGCCCTCGACCTTCGCGATCGCGTCGGTGTCAGGGGCGTGCCACGTCGCCCGGACCGTGCGCCCGGCCGACAGCGCCTTGATCTCGGCGGCCGTGCCGTCGGCGACGATCTTGCCCTTCCGGACGAGCACGATGCGGTCGGCGTACGCGTCCGCCTCCTCGAGGTAGTGCGTCGCGAAGACCGTCGTACGACCACGGGCGGCATCCGACCGGATCGCCGCCCAGAAGTCGCGGCGGCCCTGGACGTCCATGCCGGTCGTCGGCTCGTCGAGGATCAGCAGGTCGGGGTCGGACAGCAGCGCCAGCGCGAACCGCAGGCGCTGCTGCTGACCGCCGGACGCCTTGCCCACCATCCGGTCGCCGATGTCGAGGATGCCGGCGCGGTCCAGGACCTCGTCGACCGGGCGGGACGGCCTGAAGAGCGAGGCAGTGAGCTCGACCGTCTCGCGGACCGTGAAGTCCTTCAGCAGGCCACCGGTCTGCATGACCGCCGCGACCCGGCCCAGGGCGACCGCCCTGCGGGGGTCGCCGCCGAAGATCTGGACCGAGCCCTCCGACGGCTGTGACAGCCCGAGGATCATGTCGACCGTCGTGGTCTTGCCCGCGCCGTTGGGTCCCAGGAACGCGACGACCTCGCCGGGCTGGATCTGCAGGCTCAGACCGTCGACCGCGGTGACCGGGCCGAACCTCTTGACGACGCCGTCGATGCTGACGGCGGGAGTGGATGAGTTCATGCTCTCATCGTGGTGCCGCAGCAGCGCCCCGCCCTGATCGTTAGGTCACGACGTGACCATGACAGGTGTCACGGCCTTGGTCGCCGGTCCCCGAGATGTGGATCGCAGTGCACCACGCGCGCCGCGCCGACGGTGCACTCGGATCCGAATCTCGGTCCTACGGGGTCCAGGTGATGGCGTCCTTGGTCGAGCCGGTCTGGAGGTCGACCGACACCAGGGCCTTGCCCTTGGGCACCAGGTAGACCAGGCACAGCTTGGCCGTCGCCCCCGGCAGGAAGCTCTTGGGCAGCGTCGAGTTCTTGCAGGGCTTGAAGTTGCCGACGATCTGGTTGGCCGGCAGGTTCGTGTTGCTCGAGTCGTGCGCGAAGATCGGCAGGGCAGCGCCACCGAGTCCGGCCGGCCCCTCGTTCTTGACCGTGAGGTCGACGTAGAACGGGGTGGACGCCTCCGAGGCGGCATCGAGGGAGAAGAACGCGAAGTCCCGCTTGATCGAGCCCTTGCGGACCGCGGCGACGGTCACCGTGATCGCGCTGGCCGCCTTGTCGCCGACCTGGTAGACCACGCTGGCCGGCTTGTCCTCGGTCAGCGTCGTGCCACCCTTGGTGAGGGTGACCCCCTTGGGCACCTCGAACCCCTTGGGCACCGGCACCTCGTCCGACTTCTTGCCACCGTCCGACGAGCCACCGCAACCGGCGACGAACGCGAGGGCGGCGACGGCCGCGACGAACCTGAATGACTTCACGCGCCGATTGTCGCCCACGAGTGGATCAGCAGCCCGGCAGACGCGCCGCGAGCCACGACGTCACCTGGTCGAGCGCGATGCGCTCCTGGGTCATCGAGTCGCGCTCGCGGATCGTCACCGCCTGGTCGTCAAGCGTGTCGAAGTCGACCGTGATGCAGTAGGGCGTACCGATCTCGTCCTGACGGCGATAGCGCTTGCCGATCGCCTGCGCGTCGTCGAAGTCGACGTTCCAGAAGCCCCGGAGCTCAGCGGCCAGGGCCCGCGCCTTGGGCGACAGGTCCTCGTTGCGCGACAGCGGCAGCACGGCGGCCTTGACCGGCGCGAGCCGCGGATCGAGCTTGAGGAGCGTACGGGTGTCGGTGCCGCCCTTGGCGTTGGGCACCTGCTCCTCGACGTAGGCATCGATCAGGAACGCCATCATGGAGCGGTTGACGCCGGCTGCGGGCTCGATGACGTACGGCGTCCAGCGCTCGTTGTTGGGCTGGTCGAAGTAGATCAGGTCCTTGCCGGAGTGCTCGCTGTGCGTCTTGAGGTCGAAGTCGGTGCGGTTGGCGATGCCCTCCAGCTCGCCCCACGTGGAGCCGGCGAACTCGAAGCGGTACTCGATGTCGACCGTGCGCTTGGAGTAGTGCGAGAGCTTCTCCTGCGCGTGCTCGTAGAGCCGCAGGTTGTCGGGGTTGATGCCCAGCCCGGTGTACCAGTCCATGCGGGTCTGGATCCAGGTCTCGTGCCACTCCTCGTCGGTGCCCGGCTCGACGAAGAATTCCATCTCCATCTGCTCGAACTCGCGCGTGCGGAAGATGAAGTTGCCCGGCGTGATCTCGTTGCGGAAGCTCTTGCCGATCTGGCCGATGCCGAACGGGGGCTTCTTGCGCGACGTGGTCATGACCTGCGCGAAGTTGATGAAGATGCCCTGGGCCGTCTCGGGCCGGAGGTAGTGCAGGCCGTCCTCGGACTCGACCGGGCCGAGGTAGGTCTTGAGCAGACCGTTGAACATGCGCGGCTCGGTCCACTCGCCGCGGGTGCCGCAGTTGGGGCACGCGATCAGGTCCATCGTGACGGTGTCGGGGTCGTCGATGCCCTTCTTCTCGGCGTACGACTCCTGCAGGTGGTCCTGACGGAAGCGGTTGTGGCAGTGCCGGCACTCCACGAGCGGGTCGACGAACGCGGCGAGGTGGCCGGAGGCCTTCCATACGTCGGTCGGCAGGATCACCGACGAGTCGAGGCCGACGACGTCGTCGCGGCCCTGCACCATCGACCGCCACCACTGGCGCTTGATGTTGTCCTTGAGCTCGACGCCGAGCGGCCCGTAGTCCCAGGCGGACTTGGTGCCGCCGTAGATCTCCCCACACTGGTAGACGAAGCCGCGGCGCTTGCTGAGGCTGATGACGTTGTCGACGGTCGATGCCATGGGGAGGTGTTTCCAATCCGGCTGGGTGTCGGCGGGCCTGAGTGCGTCATCGTGATGACGTACGCCCGAGGGTCCGGCCCACTTTAGTCGCCGGGTCGGCAGCCGGTTCAGCGGCTCAGGCCGAGGGTCGCGATCAGGTCCTCATGAAGCTCGAACCACACCCGATGACACGAGTCGACGTCGGTTCCGGTGAGCCAGGCCGGATCGTCGTCGGCCCTGAACAGTGCCGTCGTGAATCGGCGGTGATAGCCCGCGAAGCGGCTCAGACCAGCCACCAGGTCGTGCTCGAGTCCGTGAAGCCGTTCGGCGACCACGGACAGCTCCTCCCAGGACCGTTCGAAGGTCTCCGGCGCCGGATCGAGCTGCACGTTCGAGCAGGCGGCACTCACGGTGGCGTTGAGCGGCAGGAACCGTTCATGGACCACGGCGACGCTCTCGCGGCTCGCAGTCGTGTCGAGCTCCGCTGCGAGCTGGGTCTCGTTGACCAGGCGCCCCGCCTCCGTCAGGGACCAGCCGGCCAGGTCGCCGAACGCGCTGTGGGTGATCCACCCATCTGAGGCAAACTCCTCCAGCCTCGCGCCGGTGGCCTCCACGTCGAGGTCGAACCGTCCGGCAACGGCCCGCTCGTCGGCAAACCCCTTGAGCCGGACGGCGTGCAGCGTGAGCAGCTCGACGGGCGAGACGTGACTCACGGGGCGCTCGAGACGGTGCCATGGTCGCCATCGACGACGACCCACTCCATGCCTGCGAGACGGGCCCGCGCGCCGTCGGCGCCCACCACGGCGGGGATGCCGAGCTCGCGGGCCACGATCGCCGCGTGCGAGAGCGCACCGCCGGTCTCGGTGACGACCGCGGCGGCGATCCCGAACAACGGTGTCCACGCCGGGTCTGTCGTCCGGCACACGAGCACGTCACCGGGCTCGACCGCACCGAATCCGTCGAGGTCTCGCACGACGCGAACCCTGCCGGAGACTCGTCCAGGACTGGCGCCGACGCCCTGCACGATCGCGTCACCGACCGGCGCCTCGGGACGTTCACGTGGACCGATGACGCCGGTGATCGGCCTCACCTGCAGCAACCACAAGGTGCCGCCGGCGATGGCCCACTCGACATCGACGACCGTGCCGTGGACCGCCTCGGCCCGAAGCGCCGCTTCAGCGACTTCTCGGGCCTGCTCGGCACTGAGTACCGGACGACGTCGGTCTGCCGCCGCGACGGCCGTGCGTCGCAGTGCACCCTCTCGATGGTCGAGTCGGGTCGCCTTGGAGCCGGTGGTCGTCTCGATCTCTCCCCCATCCACGAGGGTGAAGGCATCGGGGACGACCCGGCCGCTGACGACGGACTCCCCCAGACCCCAGGCCGCTTCGATCGCCACGGCACGAGCACCGGAGCGAGGGTCCTGGGTGAACGCGACGCCGGCCAAGTCAGCAGGGACGAGCTGCTGCACGATGACCGGGACGTGCGACTCCACCGGCGCCTGCATACGGCTCGCATACGCACGCGCGCGGCTGCTTCGGCCGGAGGCACGACACGTCGCGATCGCCGCGAGGGCCTGATCCACGCCGACAACGCCCAGGACGGTCTCGAGCTGGCCCGCGAACGAGGCCGCAGCCGTGTCCTCGGCGAGGCCGGACGAACGTACGGCGAACGGGCCGGTCAGGCGCGCCATGGCCTGGGCGACCTCGTCGGGGTCCGGATCATCCAGCACCACGAATCCCGGAGGAACGTGCGCCCCCGACCGGAGAAGACGTCCAAGCCCGTGCGCCTTGGAGCCACAGTCTGCCTGGGCCCGTCCCAGATCCACGAGGGTCACGATCCCACCGTACAAACCGGCACCTCAGCGACCGTTCGATGAGCCTGGTCGCCCGAGGATTTACGCATTTGTCACCGGAATCTCTTGACCCAGACTTTGTTAGTACGCTTTATTAACTATGTGACCCAGATCAACGAGGCCCGTACGCGCAGCACCGCCGGCCGCCGACCCGTCGGCAAGGTACGCCCGGCGGACACCCGCCGGCACCACCGGGCGTTGATCCTGCAGCAGCTCGTCGACGAGGGCGCACGCAGCCGCGCCGACCTGGCCCGCGAGACGTCCCTGACGCGCGTCACGATCTCCGACCTCGTCGCCGAGCTGATCGACGAAGGATTCGTCAGCGAGCTCGGCACTCGCCCCGGCACCCACATGGGCAAGCCCGCGACCCTCGTCGGCATCTCGGAGGAGGCGCCCGTCACGATCGCGCTCGACCTGTCGGCCGCCGGCCAGCTGTCTGGCGGCGTCGTCGACCTCGACGGCCACATCCTGGCGCGCGAGCAGGTCCCGTTCGTGCGCGGCGATGACGTCTCGGTGATCTCCGACCTCGCGATCCGCCTGCGGACCGCCACGACCCGCCGCATCCTCGGCGTCGGCATCGGCACCCCCGGCATCGTCGACGCCGACGGCACGGTCGTCCTGGCCCCCAACCTCGGGTGGACCGACTTCGACCTCGCCGGTGAGCTGTCGACGGCGATCGGCCTCCCCGTGCACGCCGGCAACGACGCCAACGTCGCGGCCGTCGCCGAGAGCGCGTTCGGCGCCGGCGACGACGGTGGTCTCCTGCTCCTGACGGTCGGCCAAGGTGTCGGTGGCGGCGTCATGATCGACGGTCGCGCCCTCTCGGGCCCTCTGCAGTCGGCCGGGGAGATCGGCCACGTCGTGGTCGACCCGAACGGTCGCCAGTGCGCCTGCGGCAACCGCGGCTGCCTCGAGACGTTCCTCGCCGCACCCGCGCTGCGCCAGCTCGACAACGACGCCGCCCGCGCCGAGGTCGGCACCCGGCTCGCCTCGGTCCTGACTCCCGTCGTGACGACGCTCGGCATCGCCGACGTCGTGCTCTACGGCCCCGCCGAGCTGCTCGAGGGCGCCCTGCTCGACGCCGTGCGCAGCGCGCTCGCGCACCAGACCCTTCCTTTCGTCGCGCAGCGGGTGCAGATCCGCCTGGCTCCGCTCGACGACGAGCTCGTGCTCACGGGCGCGGCAGCGCTCGTGCGCTACCGCGAGCTAGGGGTGGTGTGACCTGCCGACAGTGCTCGACCCAACTTCGCAACGTACGACCAGGAACGATCCGAAAGAGGACAGAACCATGAAGCTCACCAAGATCGCGGCAGCGACGGCGGCATCCGCCCTCGCGCTGACCGCACTGGCCGCCTGTGGTGGCAGCAGTGACGGCGACAAGGCCGAGGGCGGGTCCGACACCGTGACCCTGTGGCTCGCCGGCAAGGAGGACACCCCCAAGAAGGTGGAGGACTGGCTCGTCAAGGAGTTCGCCGCGCAGCACAAGGGCAAGAACCTCAAGGTCCAGCACATCGACTGGGGCGAGCTCATCCCCCGCCTCAACACCGCACTGCAGAGCGACAAGACGCCCGACGTCGTCGAGGTCGGCAACACGCAGGCCGCGACGTTCACGAGCGTCGGCGCGTTCACGGACCTGACCGACAAGCTCGACCAGCTCGGCGACAACATCGGCCCCAAGAGCTTCGTCGAGGCCGGCACGTACGACGGCAAGGTCTCGGCCGTCCCCTACTACTGGGGCTCGCGCTACATCTTCTACAGCAAGAAGGCGTTCAAGGACGCCGGCATCGAGGTCCCGACGACCCTCGCCGGTTTCAACGACGCCGCCACGAAGCTCAAGGCCGAGGGCGGCGACAAGTACTCCGGTTTCTGGCTGCCGGGCCAGGACTGGCGCAACGGCATCAGCTGGATCTTCGCCAACGGCGGCGACATCGCCAAGCAGGAGGACGGCACGTGGGTCGCGACCCTCTCCTCCCCGGAGAGCATCAAGGGCCTGACGGAGCTGCAGGGTCTGTACGAGAAGGCGACCACGGCACCCAAGGACGGCAAGGACGCCGAGCCCTGGACCGCGTACAACAACGGCGAGGCCGCGATGTTCATGGCGCCGAGCTGGGCGCGGTGGAGCGTCGACAAGAAGAAGGCGGCCGATCTCGGCGGCTTCGCCCTGCCGGGCACCGAGGGCGGCGCGGCACCCGTGTTCGCCGGCGGATCGAACCTCGGCATCTCGGCCAAGTCCAAGAACCAGGACCTGTCGTTCGACCTGCTCAAGCTGATCTACAGCGACGAGTTCCAGCAGCAGCTGGCCAAGAACGGCCTCGGCCCGGCCAACGACAAGTACACCGGCCTCATGGGTGACGACGAGTTCGCCAAGGCCGCGGTCGCCGCGGCGAGCAACTCCAAGCTCACCCCGGCGTCGCCGGAGTGGGCCTCGGTCGAGAGCGCCAGCATCATGGAGGAGTTCTTCGGCAAGATCGCCAGCGGCGAGGACGTCACCAAGGCGGCCAAGGCCACGGACGACAAGCTCAACGCCGCACTCAACAAGTAGGACCGCAACTCCCGCTGAGCCTGACGTTTCTGCGGCGACACGCCGAGGAACCACAACAGAAACGTCAGGCTCAGCGCGTGCGCCATCACCACGAGGAAGGGAGGGACAGCATGAGCAGCACACGGCTGAGGCGCAAGGCCGGACCGTACGCCCTGCTCGTCCCGGCGATCCTCGTGCTCGTCGTCGGCATGGCGTACCCGCTCGGCCGTCAGCTGATGCTGTCGTTCCACGAGTTCGGCCGGGCCCAGCAGTTCGGGCAGCCCGCGCCGTGGGTCGGCCTGGACAACTACCGCGAGCTCGTCACGGATCGCACGATGTGGACCGTCATCGCCCGCTCGCTGGCATTCTGCTTCGTCAACGCGTCGATCACGATGGTCCTCGGCACGTTGGTCGCGGTGCTCATGAAGCGCGTCGCCACCGCGCCGCGCCTGATCCTGCAGATCAGCATGCTGCTGGCCTGGGCCATGCCGGTCATCGCGGCGATGACGGCGTGGCAGTGGCTGTTCGACACCCGGTACGGCCTGGTCAACTGGTCGCTCCGCAAGGTCGGGTTCGCCAGCTTCGACGGCCACAACTGGCTGATCGACCCGCTCTCGTTCTTCTTCGTCGCCAGCGTCATCATCATCTGGATGAGCGTGCCGTTCGTCGCCTTCACGGCGTACGCGGCGCTGACCCAGGTCTCGGAGGAGACGCTCGAGGCGAGCCACCTCGACGGGGCCACCGCGATCCAACGGTTCCGCCACATCGTCTATCCCACGATCAAGCCGGTCCTGACGATCGTCGCGCTGCTGCAGATCGTGTGGGACCTCCGGGTGTTCGCGCAGATCAACTTCCTGCAGAACGTCGGCGGCACCCCGAGCGAGACGCACCTGCTCGGCACCTACATCTACTCGCTCGGCATCGGCCAGAACGACTACGGCTCCGCGTCCGCGATGGCCATGTTCGTCCTCGTGCTGACGCTCGTCCTGACCGTCCGCTACGTGTGGTCACTGCTCAAGGAGGAACCCCGATGAACGCCCGAGCCCGCCTGTGGGGCGTCGTCGCGATCGTCCTCGCCGTGATCTGGGCGTTCCCGGTCTACTGGATCGGCAACAGCGCGTTCCAGCCCGTCGAGGCGCTCCGCTCCCCCAACCCGTCGTTCCTGCCCGACTTCAGCGCGTCGGGCTTCGGCCGGGTGTTCGACGACTCGTTCGTCGACTCGCTCAAGCTCAGCCTGACCGTCACGCTGCTGGCGATCGTCGCCGCGGTGCTCTGTGGCTTCGTGGCGGCCGTGGCGATCTCGCGCTTCCGATTCCGCGGACGGCGCTCGTTCATCTTCACGGTGCTGGCGATCCAGATGATCCCGCCCGAGGCACTGTTCATCTCTCAGTACAAGATGCTCAACGACTGGGGCCTGCTCAACAGTGTCGTCGGCCTCGGCCTGCTCTACAGCGCCTTGATCCTGCCGTTCACGGTGTGGATGCTGCGCGGGTTCGTCGACGGCATCCCGATCGACCTGGAGGAAGCCGCGATGACCGACGGCTGCAGCCGCACGCGGGCGTTCTTCACGATCACGTTCCCCCTGCTCGCGCCCGGCCTCGTGGCGAGCAGCGTCTACGGCTTCCTGCAGGCCTGGAACGAGTACACGCTCGCGGTCGTCGTGATGGACCCGTCCAACCGGACCCTGCCGCTGTGGCTCAAGGGACTGACCGACGTGTCCAACGAAGCAGTCGACTGGCCCGCGGTGATGGCGGGCGCGACGCTCGTCGCGACACCCGTCATCATCTTGTTCATGATCGTGCAGAACCGGATGACCTCGGGCATGGTCGGCGGGGCGGTCAAGGGATGACCGAGACACGACGGCGGGCGTACGGGGTGATGCTCGGTGCCTTCGCCGGGCCCGCGGTGCCGGACTGGCTCGCCGGCGCGTACGCCCAAGGGCTCGCCGGGGTGTGCCTCTATGGCAACAACATGGCACCCAACGCCGATCTCGCCGATCTCGCCCGCGCCGTACGCGACATCGACCCGTCCGCGGTCCTCGCCCTCGACGAGGAGGGCGGCGACGTGACCCGTCTGCACGCCCGCACGGGCAGCCCCTACCCCGGCAACGCAGCCCTCGGCGCGTACGACGACGTCGCCGCCACACGGGCGGTCGCCGCGGGCATCGGCGCCGAGCTGGCCCACGCCGGCGTCTGGCTCGACCTCGCACCCAGCGCCGACATCAACAGCAACGCCGGCAACCCCGTCATCGGCACGCGCAGCTTCGGCGCCGATCCCGGGCTGGTCGCTCGCCACACCGCGGCGTACGTCTCAGGGCTCGCCTCGCAGGGTGTCGCGGCATCGGTCAAGCACTTCCCCGGCCACGGCGACACGAGCACCGACTCGCACCTCGGCCTCCCCCGCGTCACCGCGCCGGCCGACGTGCTCCGCGCCCGCGAGCTGGTCCCATTCACGGCAGTCCTCGACGACGCCGCCTCGATCATGTCGTCGCACGTGCTGCTGGAGGCGTTCGACGACCAGGAACCCGCGACGCTGAGCCGCGCCGTGCTGACCGGGCTGCTGCGCGACGAGCTGGGTTTCGGCGGCGTCATCGTGACCGACGCCCTCGACATGGCCGGGGCCAGTGCGGTGCACGGCATCGGGGGCGCAGCGGTGCTCGCGCTCGCCGCGGGTGCCGACCTGCTGTGCCTCGGTCCCGAGCAGACGGAGTCGCCCCGAGCGATCGAGGAGTCCGTCGACGCGGTCTGCCTCGCGGTCGACACGGGTGGGCTGCCGCTCGCGAGGCTCGCCGAGGCGGCCAAGCGCGTCGATGCCCTTCGCGAGACGTGGAGCGGCATTGCGGTGCGGCCCGACGCGCACGAGGTCGTCGTCGCGGCCCGCGAGGCGGCGGGCCGGGTCGCCACGAGCCTCACCGCCGGCGCACCCCGTCTGGGCGGTGCCGCAACCGTCGTACGTGTCGACACCGGCACCAACCTCGCCGTCGGCGACACCGCGTGGGGCGGGCTCGACCTCGGCGGCGCCCGCCTCGACCTGACCGCCGACGACGTCGCGGGACGGGCGCCGATCGACGGAGACGTCGCTGTCGTCGTCCGCCGCGCCACGGCCGTGCCCGTCGTGTGGGCGTGGATCCAGGACCAGCTCGCTGCGAACCCGCGCACGGTCCTGGTCGAGCTCGGCTGGCCCGACCCCGCACTCGATGCCTACGACCGGGTCGTACGCACCTACGGCTCGGCCGCGGTGCTCACCGAAGCCCTGGCCGCGGCGATGCGAGGCACCCGATGAAGGTCCGATTGGGTCTCGACATCGGTGGCACGACCGTGCACGGCATCGCGGTCGCCGCCGAGGAGCCCCACGACATCGTCACCGAGGAGACGCACCCGACCCGCAAGGGCGGCGAAGGCGTCGTCAGCGGGGCCCTCGACATGGTGGCAGCGCTGCGCGCGGCGCTCCCACCCGATGCCGAGGTCGTCAGCATCGGGCTCGGTGTGCCTGGCGTCGTCAACGCCGGCGCCGTGACCCACGCGGTCAACCTCGGGCTGGACGGCGAGCCGCTGGACCTCGCCGCGGCCGTCTCGGCGGGCTCTGACGGCGTGCCGACCTCGGTCGAGAACGACGTCAAGGCGGCAACGCTCGGCGGCCTGCAGTGGCTGCGAGAGCAGGGCTCCGACGTCGACGACCTCGCACTGCTCAACGTCGGCACCGGCATCGCCGCCGGGCTGCTGCTCGACGGCCGGCTTCGCCACGGTTCTCGGGGCATGGCCGGCGAGATCGGCCACCTCGTGCACGACCCCACCGGCCCGCTCTGCCCCTGCGGGCGCCGCGGCTGCCTCGAGCTCTATGCCTCGGGCAGCGGCGTCCGCCGCCAGTGGGCGGGCACCGCAGCGGAGCTGTTCGAGGCAGCCGGGGCGGGCGACCCCGACGCGGGCCGCATTCGCGACGAGCTGATCTCCGGCATCGCCCAGGCCATCACGCTGCTGGCCTACAGCGTCGATGTCAGCTGCGTCCTCGTGACCGGCGGCGTCGTGTCGGCCACCCCGGCCCTGCGCGAGGCGATCCTCACCCGCCTGCGCGAGGACGAGAACACCTCACTCGGCCGTCTGGCCGGGATCGCCGAACGCGTACGGTGGTTGCCCGCCGGGCATCCAGCCGGCGCGCTGGGCGCCGCGCTGCTCGGCGCGGGAGACGAGGAGGTTCGTTCGTGGAGGTCGTGATCGTCGCGGACCGAGAGGCCGCAGGAGCACTCGTCGCCGACATCGTCGTCACGCACGTACGCCCGGGCGCGGTCCTCGGGCTGGCGACCGGCTCGTCACCGTTGCCGGCCTATCGAGAGCTGATCCGGCGCCGCAGCGAGGGAACGCTGAGCCTTGCCGAGTGCCGGGCCTTCCTGCTCGACGAGTACGTCGGCCTGCCCCGCACGCACCCGGAGTCGTACCACTCGGTCATCCGGCGCGAGTTCACCGCCGAGGCCGGCCTGGACCGCGTCGACGGGCCGGACGGCGAGGCCCAGGACATCCCGGCCGAGGCGGGGCGCTACGAAGCCGCGATCAGCGCGGCCGGCGGCGTCGACGTGCAGCTGCTCGGCATCGGGACCGACGGCCACCTCGGCTTCAACGAGCCCGGCTCGTCGCTCGCGTCCCGCACGCGGGTCAAGACCTTGACCCAGCAGACGCGGGTCGACAACGCCCGCTTCTTCGACTCGATCGACGACGTGCCGCGGCACGTCATCACCCAGGGTCTTGGCACGATCCTCGACGCCCGGCACCTCGTGCTCATCGCCACGGGCGAGGGCAAGTCCGCTGCCGTGGCCAGTGCCGTCGAGGGCCCCGTGTCGGCGTTCTGCCCGGCGTCGATCCTGCAGCTGCACCCGCGGGCGACCGTCGTGGTCGACGAGGCCGCGGCGGCCGGCCTGCAGCTCGCCGACTACTACCGCGAGGCGTGGGACAACAAGCCTGCCTGGCAACGCTTCTGACGCCGGCTCGGTCCTTGAGCTCGTCGAGAGGACGCCCTCCCGACGAGCTCAAGGACCGCAGGCGTCAGCTCAGGCGGCGGCCCGACTCCGTGGCGAACACGTGGAGGCCGGACGGGTCCTCGGGCGCGAGGTGGATCGTCTCGCCCTTGGCCGGGGGCTTGCGCCAGTCGGCGCGCGCCACGATGGTCTGCTCCGTGCCGTCGACGTCGGCACGACCGTAGACGTAGGCGTCCGCGCCGAGCTCCTCGACGACATCGACCTCGACCTTCAGGCCCGTGCTGCTGACGACCAAGTTCTCCGGCCGGACGCCCAGCGTGACGGTCGTCGCGTCGGCGTCCGCGAGTGCATCGCGGCCGACCGGCACGACGGAGTCACCGAACCGGACTCCCCCGTCGACGACGGGGAGCTCCATGAGGTTCATGCTCGGCGAGCCGAGGAACCCGGCCACGAACAGGTTGGCGGGGCGGTCGTACATCTCGCGCGGAGCGGCGCACTGCTGCAGGACGCCGTCCTTGAGCACGGCGACGCGGTCACCCATCGTCATGGCCTCGACCTGGTCGTGCGTGACGTAGACCGTCGTCGTACCGAGCCGGCGCTGCAGCTGCGCGATCTGCGTGCGCGTCTGGACGCGCAGCTTGGCGTCGAGGTTGGACAGTGGCTCGTCCATCAGGAACACCCGCGGCGAGCGGACGATCGCCCGGCCCATCGCGACGCGCTGGCGCTGACCGCCGGACAGGGCCTTGGGCTTGCGGTCGAGGTACTCGGTGATGTCGAGCATCGCCGCCGCCTCGGCGACCCGCTTGCTGATGTCGGACTTGTTGGTGCCGGCGATCTTGAGCGCGAAGCCCATGTTCTCGGCGACCGTCATGTGCGGGTAGAGCGCGTAGTTCTGGAAGACCATCGCGATGTCGCGGGCCTTGGGCGGCAGGTCGGTGACGTCCTGCTCACCGATGAGGAGACGACCTTCGTCGACCTCTTCGAGTCCGGCCAGCATGCGCAGCGACGTGGACTTGCCGCAGCCGGAGGGACCGACGAGCACGAGGAACTCGCCGTCCTCGACGTGGAGGTCGAGCTGGTTGACCGCTGGGCGGTCCTGACCTGTGAAGACTCTGGTGGCCTTCTCGAACGTGACTGATGACATGCTGATGTTTCCCTTCACCGGCAGGTACGTGCCGGACGATCCGAGTGATGGGTGATGTGGTGGTGCCCGCTCATCCTACAGTGAGCCACGTCACGCTCCGTCCGGGTGCGTTCAGTTGACAATGATTCCCAACTACTTGAGAATCGTTCTCATGAAGAAGTCCCTCGCCCTGCTCGGCGCGCTGCCCCTGGTCCTCCTCCTTGCCGCGTGCGGCAGCTCCGCGAAGGGCAACGACGACACGACCAGCGTGGTCGCGTCGTTCTACCCGTTCGCGTACGTCGCCGAGCAGGTCGGGGGCTCTCACGTCAACGTCTCCAACCTGACGGCGCCCGGCGTCGAGCCGCATGACCTCGAGCTCAAGCCGAAGCAGGTCGGGGACGTCCAGAACGCCGATCTCGTGATCTACGAGAAGCACTTCCAGGCGGCCGTCGACGACGCCGTCAAGCAGGCTGACCGGTCGACCAAGGACACCGTCGACGTCGCCTCTGTCGTCACGCTCAAGCAGCTCCAGCCCGGGGCCGCCGAGGAAGGGCACGACCACAGCGACGAGGATCCGCACACCTGGCTCGATCCGCAGAACATGGTCGCGGTGACCAAGGCCGTGGAGGCCAAGCTCTCGGCCGTCGACCCCGACCACGCGTCCGACTACGCCGCGAACGCCTCGAAGCTGGAGGGCGAGCTGGAGACCCTCGGCTCCGACTTCGCGTCCGGGCTCAAGACGTGCAAGAACCGCACCATCGTCACGAGCCACGCCGCGTTCCAGTACCTCGCCGCCCGCTATGACCTGACGCAGGTGCCGATCGCCGGCATCGACCCGGCCAACGAGCCGTCGCCTGCGCAGCTCGCCGACATCACCGACCTGGTGCGCAAGGAGAAGATCACCACGATCTTCACCGAGGAGCTCGTGAGCCCGGCCATCGCCGACACGATCGCCAAGGAGGCCGGCGTGAAGACCGCTACGCTCGATCCCATCGAGGGTCTGTCCGACGCGACCAAGGACCAGACGTACCTGACGCTCATGCGCAAGAACCTCGAGACCCTGAGGAAGGCGAACTCCTGTTCATGAGTGAGCGCAGCACGCAGCCGCTGAAGGCACGCGGCGTGAGCGTGGCACTCGATGGTCGGCCTGTCCTGCGACAGGTCGACCTCGACGTGTCCGCGGGTGAGTTCGTGGCGCTGCTGGGCGCCAACGGATCCGGCAAGTCGACGTTCGTACGAGCCGCCACCGGTCTCGTGCCGATGAGCAGCGGCACGGTCGAGCTGTTCGGCACGCCGCTCGACCGGTTCCGTGACCGGCACCGGCTCGGTTACGTCCCGCAGCGTTCCCGCGCCGTCGCCGGCGTACCCGCCACGGTGCACGAGGTCGTCATGAGCGGCCGTCTCGCGCACCGGCGGCTGCTCGGCTGGAGCACCAAGGCCGACGCGGCTGCCGTCACCGCCGCGATCTCGCGGGTCGGGTTGCCCGACCGTACGCGCTCGTCGCTCAGCGAGCTGTCCGGCGGCCAGCAGCAGCGCGTCCTCATCGCCCGGGCTCTGGCCTCCGAGGCCGAGCTGCTCGTGATGGACGAGCCCACCGCGGGCGTCGACCACGACAACCAAGAGTCGCTCGCCGAGCTGCTCGGCGGTCTCGTGCACGAGGGCACCTCGGTGCTGCTCGTGGCGCACGAGCTCGGACCCCTGCGTCCCCTGATCGACCGGGCGATCGTCCTGCACTCCGGCGAGGTCGCCTACGAAGGACCCTGCGAGGGTCTCGTCGGCGAGGACCACGCGCACGTCCACATGCACACCGGCCAGCCGCCGGTTCCCGAAGGGCTCACCGGCGAGGGCGTCTGGAGGTGACCACATGACAGAGATGCTCAGCTACGAGTTCATGCAGCGGGCGTTGATCGCCGCGGTGTTCACCGGCCTCGCGGCACCCGCGATCGGCACGTTCCTGGTCCAGCGGCGGCTCGCCCTGCTGGGTGACGGCATCGGTCACGTCGCGCTGACCGGTGTCGCGCTCGGCCTGCTGACCAACGTCGCGCCGGTGCTGACGGCGATCGTCGTCGCCATCATCGGCGCGATCATCATCGAGCTGCTCCGCATGTTCGGCCGCACCAGCGGCGACGTCGCCCTGGCGATGCTGTTCTACGGCGGCATCTCGGGCGGTGTCCTGCTAATCAACCTCGCAGGCGAGAGCGCCGCGACCCTCAACACCTTCCTGTTCGGCTCGATCACCACGGTCTCCAACAGCGATCTCGTGGTCGTCGCGCTGCTGGCCGTGCTGGTCATCGGTCTGGCCGTCGGCCTCTCGCCCCAGCTGTTCGCGGTGTGCCAGGACGAGGAGCACGCGCAGGTCAGCGGCGTGCCCGTACGCGTCTACAGCATCCTCATCGCGGTGCTCGCCGCCGTGACGATCACGGTCGCGATGCGCACGGTCGGGCTGCTGCTGGTGTCGGCGCTGATGGTCGTACCGGTCGCCGCGTCCCAGCAGCTGACCCGGAGCTTCCGCACGACTCACCTGGCAGCCATGGCGATCGGCCTGTTCGCTGCCGTCGGCGGTGTCGTGTCGAGCTACCAGATCAACACGCAGCCCGGTCCCACGATCGTGCTGCTCGCCCTCGCGGTGTTCGCGGTCGCGGCACTGTTCGGCGCTGCCGCACGACGCGTCCGCGGCCGCCGGCACCCGGTAGATTTCGCACGAGGAGACATCTGATGGTCGAAGCCCCCCGCAACACCCGACAGCGGCGCGCCGTCGTCGCGATCCTCGAGGACCTCGACGGCTTCGCCAGCGCGCAGGAGATCCACGACATCCTCAAGAAGCGCGGCGAGTCGGTCGGCCTGTCGACGGTCTACCGCAGCCTGCAGGTGCTCGCCGACGCCGCCGAGGTCGACGCCCTGCGCAACGACGACGGTGAGGTGCTCTACCGCCAGTGCAGCGCCGGGCACCATCACCACCTGGTCTGCCGGTCCTGCGGACGTACCGTCGAGGTCGAGGGCCCGACGGTCGAGCGCTGGGCCGACAAGATCGCCGAGGAGAACGGCTTCCAGGACGTGGCACACACGCTGGAGATCTTCGGTACGTGCAACAGCTGCGCCAGCGCCAGGTCCTAGCTCAGCGGATCAGCGGCACGAACCGGTAGAGCCCGTGGCGGGTCACCTCGGGCGTACGCTCGGCGTCGATCGCGACCCTGGTCATCGATCCGTCCACCGGGATCACCAGGACCCCGCCGGGCGCGAGCTGCTCCACGAGCTCCTGTGGGAGGCCGTCGCTCATCGCCGACACCAGGATCCGGTCGAACGGTGCCTCCTCGGGGCGCCCGAGCCGGCCTTGCACGGCGGTCTCGATACGGGTCCAGGGCATCTCCTCGCGAGCAAGGTTCTCCCGGCTCCGCTCGACGAGCTCCGGCACGATCTCGCAGCCGATGACCGTGCCGGAGGCCCCGACGAGCCGGCCCAGCAGCGCCGTCGTCCAGCCGGTGCCGGACCCGACGTCCAGCACCCGCATGCCCGGGTGCACGTCGAGGAGCTCCAACATGTCCGCCACCGTCGACGGCTGCGAGCAGGTCTGCCCGTGGCCGACCTCGAGCGCCTGGTCCAAACCCGCCGAACCACGCTGCCGCCGCGGCAGGAAACGTTCGCGCTCGACCATCCGCATGACCTCGGCCGCGTCCATGCCCGGACCGTACCCTTCTAGGCTGATGACATGACCCCGCGTTGCGTGACCGGCGATGCGCTGACCGCGCAGGACGTCTATGACATCTGGAAGATCCGCGACGCCGTGTTCGCCGTCGAGCAGCAGGTCGACGAGGAGGATGTCGACGGCCGCGACCTGCTCGCCACGACGACCCACCTCTGGTTCGAGGACGCCGACGGCCCGACCAGCTATTTGCGGGTCTACGTCGCCGACGACGGCGTGCGCCACATCGGCCGGGTCTGCACCCGCAAGGACCAACGCGGGAAGGGCCTCTCGGGACAGCTCATGTCCGAGGTGACGCGCTTGTGGGGCGACGGCGAGCTGCAGCTCAATGCCCAGGCGTACCTCGAGCGCTGGTACGAGTCGTTCGGCTACGCACGCGCCGGTGACGACTACCACGAGGCCGGCATCCTGCACACGCCTATGTCGCGGACTCCGTCGACTGCCCGCTGACGTCGGCAGTCGCCTTCTGGACCGCAGCCTCGAGTCGCGAGCGCAACGAGCGCTCGTAGGTGTTCACGGCATTGCTGGCCGTCACGTACTCGGACGCCGCGCTGATGTAGGTGTTCCGACCGGAGTCGAGGTCGTCGGCGCCCCTCTTGGCGTCCTTGATGATCGCCTTGAGCGCGTCCCGGACCTGGTCAGCCGTGGTCTCCTGCCCGTCGGGCACCGCGACCTTGTCGAACCTCGCCAGGACCTTGCTGAAGCCGGGAATGAGCTTGGTCCGGATGGGTCCTCCGTCGGGCAGCGTGCGCTCTGACACGAAGCTGTCGATCTTGACGTCGAGCGCGGTGTTGGCGGCCTTGACGAAGGGCTGGCCGACGATGGCCTCGTCGAGCACCTTCGAGACCTCCTCGTACGGTTGCTTCAGCGTCTTCTGCGTCTTGACCGCGGCGAGGTACGTCGTCGAGTGGGTCTTGCCCCACGCCGGCGCGTCGCCGAGCGTGGGGGCCTTCGCGACTGCGGCGTCGAAGGCCACCTTCACCCGGGCGGCATCGTCGAGCTGCCGGGTGTTGAGCGCCGACTGGACCGATGAGCGGTAGGCCGACACCTTCTTCGTGTAGACCGAGGCCACCCGGGCGGCCTCGGCGACGTCGTCGTCGCGGTGCTGCTTGCGGATCAAGAAGAATGCGGTCGTGCCGACCGCGGCCACGAGCACCAGGCTGAAGGCCACGATGCCGGCGATGATGACGTTGCGTCTCCCCCGGGAATCCATGTCCTCACGCTATCGAAGACGGCATGTCTACGACGCGGCGGTCACCTCGGCGACGGCCTCGGCGACGTCGCCCTTGACCTGCGTCGCGTAGTCGCTGACGGCATCGGCCACCGCCTGGAACTCGTCCTGATAGCTGAACGAGAAGTTCTGCCGGCTGTCGATGCGAGCGGCGAGGACCGAAGCCTGGTCGATGACGTACTGCGCCGCGTCGTGCACCTTCGCGGCCAGCTCCTCCTGTCCCTTCGGCACGGGCACGCGGTCGAAGGCGTCACGGGCGCTCACGAACGCCGGGATGAGCTCGGCGCGGACGCGTGAGCTGGTCGTGATGAACCCGTATCCGACATAGTCGGTCGCCCGCAGCGCCAGCACCTTGCGCGCTGCGGTGATGAACGTCAGTGCCACGTCGGCCTTGCGCAGCGTGGCGCTGAGGCGCTTGAACGGCCGGAGCACGGTCGCCTCGGTCTGCGCGGCCTCGGCGTACGACGCGGAGTGCTCGCGCCCGTACGCCGGCGCGTCTCTGAGCCGCGGCGGATCGACCATCGCCCGGTCCAGCACCTTGCTCAGTGCGCCGGGATCACTCGCGTCCGCCTTGTCGACCTTGGCGATGATCGACGAGCGGAACGCATCGACCTCGGCGAGATAGCTCTGCGCGACCGACTCGGCCTCCTCGACCTGGTTCGACTGCCGCTGGTCCTGCACGATGACCAGACCCCCGATGACGATCGCGATCAGGATCGTCAGGACGACCGGCAGGGCGACCGCGACCTTGCGCGCGGGGACGTTCACCCACACACCGTCCCAGCGCCGCCGTGCCGGGTCAATGAATCAGCCGTTGGTGCGTGACGCCACGCCGTGACGCCGCAGGCCGTAGGTCAGCGCGTCGACGAGGGCCTCCCACGAGGCCTCGATGATGTTGGCACCCACACCGACGGTGACCCACGAGTCCTTGCCGTCGGACGTCTCGATCAGCACCCGGGTGACAGCGTCCGTGCCGTGACCCTGGTCGAGGATCCGGACCCGGAAGTCGATCAGGTGGAACCGGGCGACGTCGGGATAGACCTGCTCGATCGCCTGACGCAGCGCGTGGTCGAGCGCGTTGACGGGACCGTTGCCCTCACCGATCACGGCCAGCCGCACGCCGCCCGCGACGAGCTTGACCGTGGCCTCGGCGACGGCGTCGTCGCCACGGGCGGACTCGGCCAACACGCGCCAGGACTCGACGTCGAAGTAGGACGGCCGGGCGCCGTCGATCTCCTCGGCGAGCAGCAGCTCGAACGAGGCGTCGGCAGCCTCGAACGTGTAGCCGGCCTGCTCCATCGCCTTGACCCGGTCGGTGACCCGCGCCAGTCGCACAGGGTCGTCGGCGAGGTCGAAGCCCAGCTCCTTGCCCTTGAGCTCGATCGTCGCGCGACCGGCCATCTCCGACACCAGGAGCCGCATGTCGTTGCCGACGAGCGCCGGATCGATGTGCTGGTAGAGGTTGGGGTCGACGCGGATCGCGCTCGCGTGCAGCCCGGCCTTGTGGGCGAACGCTGAGACACCCGTGTAGGGCTGGCGGGCCGACGGCGGGTAGTTCGTGATCTCCGCGATCGCGTGCGAGATCCGCGACGCGTCGGCGAGCGCGCCTTCAGGCAGCACCGTCATGCCGAGCTTGAGCTCGAGGTTGGCGACGCACGTGATGAGGTCGGCGTTGCCCGTACGTTCGCCGTAGCCGTTGACGCAGCCCTGCACGTGGGTCACCCCGGCCTGGACCGCAGCCATCGAGTTGGCGACCGCGCAGCCCGTGTCGTTGTGCGCGTGGATGCCGAGGCGTACGCCCGTGGCGGTGGCCACGTCGGTGACGATCTCGGTGACCCAGTGGGGCAGCATGCCGCCGTTGGTGTCGCACAGGATGACGACCTCGGCACCGGCGTCACCCGCAGCGCGTACGACCTCGAGGGCGTAGTCACGGTTGGCGCGGTAGCCGTCGAAGAAGTGCTCGAGGTCGACGAAGACCCGCTGGCCCTCCTCGCGCAGGTAGGTCACGGTGTCGCGCACCATCGCGAGGTTCTCCTCGAGCGTCGTGCGCAGCGCCTCGGTGACGTGGCGGTCGTGGCTCTTGGCGACCAGCGTCACGACCGACGCGCCCGAGTCGCGCAGCGCCTGGATCAGCGGGTCCTCCGACGCCTGGACGCCCGCCCGCCTGGTCGCGCCGAACGCCGCGAGCGTCGCGTGCTTGAGGTCGAGCTCCTTGGCCGCCAGGGCGAAGAACTCGGTGTCCTTGGGGTTCGAGCCGGGCCAGCCACCCTCGATGTAGCCCACGCCGAGGTCGTCGAGGTGACGGGCGATGTGCATCTTGTCCTGCACGGAGAGGTTGAGGCCCTCCTGCTGGGCGCCGTCGCGCATCGTCGTGTCGTAGACGTGGAAGTCGCTCACGCTCTGGTGTCCTGCGTTCACTGCTGTGTCCTTCGTTCCGGTCGGCATCTCGGTCGGTCGACGCTCGTTCCGACAACAAAAAAGCCCCCCAGGGAATGGGAGGCAGCGCGTCGGGGGCTTGGTGTCAGTGCCCGGCGCGCCTGTCGATAATGATCGAGATGCTCTGCATGCGGCTCAGTCTAGACTGATCGACCTATGACCGCCAGACCCGTCCCACTCGACGTGGAGCCGACCGTCATGTACGCCGTGATGACCCCCGAGCCGCTGGAGTCCGAGGACCTGATCCCGCCGCCGTCGCCGGAGCTGCTGCGCCACTACGGCTCGTCCGAGGTCGCGATGCGCCGTCTGCGGTCGCGCCACCACCAGCGGCTCATCCTGCGGCAGACGACCCTCGAGGACGCCGCGTTCGCGATCCGCGACGCCCGCATCGACGCCCTGTTGCTCGCCGAGGAGCACGACGGCGTCGTGATCGACCTGAGCATCCCGCGGGTCGTCGAGTCCCGCTCCGACGAGGTGTCGCTCGCGCACGCCACGCAGTGGTACACCGTCGACTACGAGGGGCTGGCCGCCGGGCGGGTCCGCACGGTCGGCCTCGCCTCGTTCGGGCTGCCCGAGATCGTGCTCGACGGCGTCGACGATTCGGCGCACGCGATGTACACCGCGGTGCTCGCCGGACTCGTGCATCGCCTCCTCGCGGAGTGGCCGGCCAACGATCCCGTCGGCCGGGCCACCGTGACGCTGCGCGACATCGCGTACGGACTCGGCGACGCTGAGGCGGCGTCGACGCCCAAGGGTCGGTCGATCGACGTCGAGATCGCGTACGACCCCGACGACCGCCTGCTCGTCGTCACCCTCGACGGCAGTCCCGCCGAGGCACTCTTCGCGCCGTGACTCAGCCGGCCGGCTCGTCGAGCTTGGACCGCTTGGGCGCGAGGTGTGCCAGCGTCTCCGGACGCAGGATCGCCTCGAGCTTCTCCGGCGGCAGCAACCCGCGCTCCAGGACGATCTCGGCCACGCCGCGGCCGGTCGCCAGCGCCTCCTGCGCGACGTCGGTCGCCGCGGAGTAGCCGATGTAGGGGTTGAGCGCCGTGACGAGTCCGATCGAGTTCTCGACCTCGCTGCGCAGCAGCTCGACGTTGGCCGTGATGCCGTCGACACAACGCGACGCCAGCACGAGGATCGCCTCGCGCAGCCGGGAGATGCCGGCCGACAGCGAGTAGCAGATGACCGGCTCGAACGCGTTGAGCTGCAGCTGCCCACCCTCGGCAGCCATGGTGACGGTCACGTCGTGGCCGATGACCTGGAACGCGACCTGGTTGACGACCTCGGGGATCACGGGGTTGACCTTGCCGGGCATGATGCTCGACCCGGCCTGCACGGCCGGCAGGTTGATCTCGTTGAACCCGGCTCGCGGGCCCGACGACAGCAGGCGCAGGTCGTTGCAGATCTTGGAGAGCTTGACCGCAACTCGCTTGAGCGTGCCCGACAGCTGCACGAACGCACCGCAGTCCTGCGTCGCCTCGATGAGGTCGACGGCGCTCTCCAGCGGCAGGCCCGTGATCCGCGAGAGGTGGTCGCAGGCGGACGGGACATAGCCGGCCGGAGCGTTGAGCTGGGTGCCGATCGCTGTCGCGCCGAGGTTGATCTCGTGCAGCAGCAGCACCGCCTCGGAGAGCCGGCTGCGGTCCTCGGAGATCATCAACGAGTAGGTCCGGAACTCCTGGCCGAGCGTCATCGGCACGGCGTCCTGCAGCTGCGTACGGCCCATCTTGAGGACGTCGTGGAACTCGTCGGCCTTGGCCGCGAACGAGGCCTCCAGCACGGCCATGGCGTCGAGCAGCGCGTGCGTCGCCAGGATGATGGCGATCTTGACCGCGGTCGGGTAGACGTCGTTGGTCGACTGGCTCAGGTTGACGTGCTCATTGGGGTGGATGACGTGGTAGTCGCCCTTCTTGTGCCCCATCAGCTCGAGCGCCCGGTTGGCGATGACCTCGTTGGCGTTCATGTTGGTCGACGTGCCGGCCCCGCCCTGGATGACGTCGACGATGAACTCGTCGCGCAGCTCACCGCTGCGGATCTCCTCGCACGCCTGGCGGATGGCGTCGTAGCGCTCGTCGTCGAGCAGTCCCAGGTCGTGGTTGGCAGCCGCAGCCGCCTCCTTGACCGCAGCCAGCGCCTCAACGAGGAACGGGCTCGTGCCGATCGGGATGCCGGTGATGGGGAAGTTCTCGAGGGCGCGGAGTGTGTGCACTCCCCAATAGGCCTCGAGGGGGACGTCACGGTCGCCGATCAGATCGTGTTCGGAACGCGTGGCAATGGTCATGTGCAGCCTCCAGTACGGGGCGCGTCGTTGAGCCCCACATGGCGACCATAGAGCAATCGGACGCTCACGTGCGGGAGGGGCTGACTGTACTCGCCAGTACAGTCAGCCCCTCCCCGTGCGAGCTGCTATGCAGGGACGATCTGGTGGAGCCAGCCGTGGCGATCGGCCGCGCGGCCGTACTGGATGTCGACCAGCGCCGAACGGATGTCCGTGGTGATCTTGCCGGCCTCGCCGTCGCCGCTGACAGCCTCGCCGCCGTCCCACTTGAGCGAGCTGATCGGGGTCACGACGGCAGCCGTGCCGCACGCGAAGACCTCGGTGATCGAGCCGTCGGCCGTGCCGTCCCGCCACTCGTCGATGCTCACCCGGCGCTCGACAACGTCGTAGCCGAGGTCACGGGCGATCTGCAGGATCGAGTCTCGGGTGACACCCTCGAGGATCGAGCCGGAGAGCTCGGGCGTGACGATCGAGCCGTCGGAGTGGACGAAGAACAGGTTCATGCCGCCGAGCTCCTCGACCCACTTGTGCTCGGTCGAGTCGAGGAACGCCACCTGGGCGCATCCGTGCTGCGTCGCCTCCTGCTGCGGGAGGAGGCTCGCGGCGTAGTTGCCACCGCACTTGGCCGCCCCCGTGCCGCCGGTGCCTGCGCGGGAGTACTCGGACGAGAGCCAGATCGACACGGCCTCGACACCACCCGGGAAGTAGGCGCCGGCGGGCGAGGCGATCACGGCATAGGTCACGTGCTGGCTGGGCCGCACGCCGAGGAACACCTCGGAGGCGTACATGAACGGTCGCAGGTAGAGGCTCTTCTCGCCGCCGGACGGTGCCCACGCGCGATCGGCCGTGACGAGGTCACGGATCGAGCCCAGGAACCAGTCGGTCGGCAGCTCAGGCAGCGCAAGGCGGTGAGCCGAGCGCTGCATGCGCTCCGCGTTGGCCTCGGGCCGGAACGACCAGATCGAGCCGTCCTCGTGGACGTACGCCTTGAGGCCCTCGAAGATCTCCTGCGCGTAGTGCAGGACGGCAGTCGCCGGATCGAGCATGAGCGGGCCGTAGGGCACGACGCGGGCATCGGCCCAGCCGGTGCCGGGGGTCCACTCGGCCAGGAACATGTGGTCGGTGAAGTGGTTGCCGAAACCGGGGTTGTCGAGGATGGCCTCGCGCTGTCCCTCGGTCTTCGCGTTGGGGTTGGGCTCGAACCGGCTCGCGAAATGGTTGGAAGTCATAGTAATCACGGTAGTCCTATTTTGGGTCAAAGGTAAGCGGTCATTAACCGACCGCTACGCCCTCGGCCACACGTGAAGCTATGGCCCCTCCCACCTCCTCGGTGCTGCGCGGTGCCGCGCCTCGTTCGGCGATGTCGGCCTCGACCGCGGAGCTGATGCGGGCTGCCGCCTCCGGCAGGCCGAGGTGCTCGAGCAGCAGGGCACCGGAGAGGATCGCGGCGGTCGGGTCGGCCTTGTGCTGGCCGGCGATGTCGGGGGCCGAGCCGTGGACCGGCTCGAACATGCTCGGCGCCGTGCGGTCGGGGTTGACGTTGCCGCTGGCCGCGAGGCCGATGCCACCCGTGATCGCTGCGGCGAGGTCTGTGAGGATGTCGCCGAAGAGGTTGTCGGTGACGATGACGTCGAACCGCGCCGGATCGGTCACGAGGAAGATCGTGGCGGCGTCGACGTGGAGGTAGTCGACCGCGACGTCGGGGAACTCGCTCGCGACGGCGTCGACCGTGCGGGTCCACAGGTGACCGGCATGGACCAGCACGTTGTTCTTGTGGACCAGCGTCAGCTTCTTGCGCGGCCGCGCCTGTGCACGGGCGAACGCATCACGGACGACGCGCTCGACGCCGTACGCCGTGTTGATGCTGACCTCGGTCGCGAGCTCATGGGGCGTGCCGACACGGATCGCGCCGCCGTTGCCGACGTAGGGACCCTCGGTGCCCTCGCGCACGACGACGAAGTCGATCGCACCGGGGTCGGCCAAAGGTGTCGGGACGCCCGGGAACAGCCTGGAGGGCCGCAGGTTGACGTAGTGGTCAAGGGCGAACCGCAGCTTGAGCAGGAGGCCGCGCTCGAGGACGCCGGAGGGGACGCTCGGGTCGCCGACGGCACCGAGCAGGATCGCGTCGTGGCCGCGAATCTCCTCGAGCACCGAGTCGGGCAGGGTCTCCCCCGTGGCGTGCCAGCGCTTGGCGCCGAGGTCGTACTCGGTGCTGCTGAACGCGGCGTCGTGGTCGGCGGCGACGAGGTTGAGGACCTGGAGCGCCTGGGCGGTCACTTCGGGGCCGATGCCGTCTCCGGGCACCACTGCGAGGGAAAACGAGCGAGTCATGGGCGTCATTCTAGGCAGGCAAGTCTCAGGATATGAAACCTGCGTCTTGGTATGTGGTCAGTTGTCGTCGGGACGTTCGGACGACTCGAGCTCGGTGGTCGAGGCTTCGTCGCGCAGGTGCGCGGGGCCCCACTCCATCAGTCGGGGTTCCATGGCGATCTCCTTCGGTGTCGGACGTGGTGCGGGTCCGGCGACGTTCCGCCGTTCCACCAGACACGTGTCCGGAGATCATCCGAGGAGAGTACGAAAAGCGTGCGATCAGATCGTGATCAAGCACCCCTGCGGCGGAACGGCGGGCCAACGCCGAAACTCCGCGGCAGGGTGTAGCCCTAAGAGGCCCTGCCGCGGCAAGCGATTACTACGAGCTGCTTCCGCATGGTCCAGCCAGTGTAGACACGCGTACGTCGTCCTGTCCGGCAAACGTGGGGCGTGTCTCAGGGCTCGGGACGAGACGCGCGTGCTCTGTCCTCGGATCGTGACAGACTGGCCAGGTGAGTGCCCCCGCTGAAGTCCCCGCGCTCGTCTCGAGCACTCTCGACCTGTCCCGCCAGCGCGGGTTCATCACGTCGATCCGCAACGAGACCGGCCGACTGCTGGCTTCGCTGGCCGCGTCCCGCACGGGCACCCTCGCCGAGCTCGGCACGGGCTGCGGCGTCGGGTCTGCCTGGCTCTCCAGCGGTGCGCCCAAGGATGCGCGGGTCGTCAGTGCCGAGCTCGACCCGGCTCTCGCTGGTGACGTGCAGAAGATCTTCGCCGACGTCGACAACGTCGACGTCATCGCCGGCGACTGGTCAAGCCTCGAGCAGTACGCCCCGTTCTCCCTGCTCTTCGTCGACGTCCGCGAGGTCATGCAGGACATCGACGTCATCGCCGACCTGCTCGAGCCCGGGGGCATCGCCGTCCTCGACGACTTCGTGCCGTCGGCGTTCTGGCCGCCGATCGTCGAGGGCCGCGTCGACACCGTGCGCGAGCAGTGGCTCACCGACGAGCGCTTCGCCGCCGTCGAGATGCTGATCGACGTCGACGCCTCGCTGATCATCGCGACGCGGCGCTAGCGATATCCGGCTCGGTGCGCCCCAGGTTGGCGAGCGCCGGGAGCTGACGGCTCGGGCACCGGTGGAGCCGGCGGCAGCTCCTCGCGATTGCCCAAGGCGCTGTGGCGGATGCCGTACGTCAGATAGACCAGCAGGCCGAAGACCATCCAGACGGCGAAGTAGCCCCAGGTGGACCACGTGAGGTTGAGCGACAGCCAGATCGTGGCGAGCAACGACAGGATCGGCACCCATGGCACGAGCGGGACGCGGAACCCCCGCTCCAGATCAGGCTGCGACCGCCGCAACCGGATCACCCCGACGGCGCAGAAGGCGAACGCGAACATCGTGCCGAGCACCAACAGGTCGGCCAGCTTGGCCGCAGCCGGTGCGAGCGCGAGCCCGGCAGCTGCGATTCCGGCAACGGCGGCCGCGCGCGACGGCGACGATCCGATCCCCACGCGGGCGAGGCTGCGAGGCAGCAACCCGTCGCGCCCCATCGCGAACAGGACGCGGCTCTGCGCGATGAGCACGACCAGGACCACGGTGGTCAGCCCGAACATGGCCCCGACGTTGATGACGTTGGCGCTCCAGCCGGAGCCGACCGAACGCAGCGCGTCGGACACCGGCGCACCGGTGTCGAGCTCAACGTAGGGACGTACGCCGACAAGCACCGCGGCCATCGCGACATACAGGGCGGTCACGATGCCGATCGACGCCAACATGGCCCGGGGAACAGATCGCCGAGGATTGCGGGCGTCCTCTGCCGCCGTGGCGATGAGGTCGAAGCCGATGAAGGCGAAGACGATGATGCCCGCCGCCGTGAAGATGCCGGTCACGCCGAATGCGTCGCCCGATCCGCCCAGCAGGCTCTGCAGCACCGTGCCGCGATCGTCCGCGCCTGCCTTCACCGCAGGGACGAACGGGGTGTAGTTCGCCGAGTCGATGTGGCGGGCGCCGACCACGATGACCACGATCACCGCCGTCAGCTTGGCCGCCACGATCGTGGCGAGGACCCGGCCGGAGAGCTTGGAGCCGACCATGACCAGGAGGGCCAGCACGACCACGACGATCGCCGCGATCCACCCCGTGCCCGTGTCCACCGACGAGTGCTCCGCGACGAAGCTCGGGACCGTGACGTCGAAACCCTGCAGCGTCGAGTCGAAGTAGGCGGCCCAGACCCGCGAGACGACGGCCGCCGCCACCACGAGCTCGAGGACCAGCGCCCAGCCCACGACCCAGGCCCACAGCTCACCGAACGCGACGTAGGCGAACGTGTAGACGCTTCCGGCCGTCGGCAGGATCGAGGACAGCTCGGCGTACGACAAGGCAGCCAGCAGGCACACGACCGCAGCGATCAGGAACGACACGATGACAGCGGGACCGGCCATCGTCGCCGCCTGCCTGCCGGCGAGCGAGAAGATGCCGCCGCCGATCATCACGCCGAGCGCCAGGACGATCAACAGCCCCGTGCCGAACACGGCGGGCAGCCGGTGCCGGGCATTGCTGATGCGCAGCATCGCGAGCTCGGGCGGGAGTCGACGGGCTCTGCCGATCGGAGCGTCGGCCATGCACGCACACCCCCACCGCTCAGCGCCACCAGTCGGTGACCGCACTGCGAGAAACGTACCGGCGCACGCCCCGACCTGTCAGCCGTGCACCTCCTCGCCAGACGTGAATTCACGCCTGAGCCGCAGGCGATGTGCGGGAGGTCGCGCCAACGATCCCGTTGTGAGCCAAGATGGTGACCACGAGCCCACGGCAACTGCCAGGGACGACCGACAGCGGGAGGAGGGCCATGACCCGGATCTATCTGGTGGCCGGCGCGATCGCGACCGCGCTCTACCTGTTGGGGCCGACCACCGTGCTGTACGACGCGATCGGCGCCTCCTGCGTCGTGGCGATCCTCGTCGGCGTGCGGATCAACCGGCCGGCCAAGGCGTTGCCCTGGTACCTCATGGCCGCGGGACAAGGCGCGTGGGTGGCAGGCGACCTGTTCTACGACCTGCCCGACCTCGTCCGCACCAACCCGCCGGCGTCCGACCTCGCCTACCTGACGGCCTATCCCCTGCTCATCGTCGGACTCGCGGTGCTGGTGCACAGCAGGCGCCCCACCCGCGACACGCCGGGCCTGATCGACAGCGCGATCGTCATGCTCGGCCTCGGACTGCTGTCGTGGGTGCTCGTCGCGGACCCGATCGTGGACGACGCCAGCATCGCGTGGGTCGACCGGGCGATCGCTGCGGCCTATCCGGCCGGGGACATCCTGCTGCTCGCCCTGGTCGTACGCCTCGTGTCGGTCCCCGGCAGTCGATCGCCGTCGTTCCGGCTGCTCGTCGCCGCGTTGATCCCGCTCATCACGGCTGACACCGTGTTCGCGATGGAGATCGGATCATCCGACACCCGGGTGCTCGACGTCATGTGGCTGGGCTCCTACCTGCTCTGGGGCGCGGCGGCTCTGCATCCCACGATGGCGCAGCTGTCGACGCCGTCCGGCGTCCGGACCGCCCCGTTCACCGCCAACCGACTCGTGGCGCTGGGCGCCGCCGTCCTGGTCGCCCCCGTCCTGCTGATCGCGCAGCTCACCCACGGCCTGCACGTCGACACCTGGACCATCGTGCTGGGCGCGAGCGTCCTGTCGATCCTCGTGGTGGCGCGGATGGCCTACAACATCGAGGAGATCCGCTCGACCGCTCGCCAGCGCGACCAGCTGCGCTCCGACCTGTTCCACGAGGCGTCCCACGACTCGCTCACCGGGACCGCCAACGGCCCTTACCTGCGGCAGCAGATCGGCGCAGCGCTGCGACGAGGCCGGCGTGACGGCAGCTCGGTCGGCCTCCTCGTGGTCGACATCGACGAGTTCGACGAGATCAACGACCGCTTCGGGCATGGCGTCGGCGACCTGGTGCTGCGTGCCGTCGCCCAGCGGCTGCGTGAGCTCGTGCGTGACGTCGACGTCATCGCGCGGCTCGGCGGCGACCAGTTCGTCGTCCTGCTCGACTCCGTCGCCTCGGATCACGACGCCATGATCCTGGCGGCCCACCTGTTGCCGACGATCAACCAACCGGTCGACGTGGCTGGCCACACGATCCCCATCACGGCAAGCATCGGCGCCACGACCAGCATGGACGGCGGCACCGAGCCCGATCAGCTGCTGCACGAGGCCAACGTGGCCATCCGGCGAGCGAAGATCTCCGGCCGCGGCCGCATCGAGGTGTTCGACAACCGCCTGCGGTCAGAGCTGCGGGAACGCAGCACGATCGAGGCGGACCTGTGTGCGGCGCTCAAGGACGGCCGGATCTCCTTGCACTACCAACCCGTCGTCGCCGTGCACACCGAGATCGTCGAGGGCTACGAGGCGCAGCTCCGCTGGGACCATCCCACTCGCGGCCTGCTCGGGCCCGAGGCGTTCCTGCCGGTCGCCGCCACGTCGGACCTGATCTGCGAGCTCGACCGCTGGACGCTCCGCGAGGCCACGGCCGAGCTCTCCGAGCTGACGGCGGCCGACCCCGACCGGTTCGCCGACGTCACGGTCTCGGTCAGCATCTCCGGGCGCATGCTCGCCTCCCCCACGCTCCTGCAGGACGTCGACGAGGCGCTGAGCGCGTCCGAGCTCGCGCCGCACCGGCTGACCATTGGCGTCACCGAGATGGCTCTGGTCGACGTGCCCAATGCGATGCTGCCCTTGAGCGCGTTGCGCCACGCGGGGGTGTTCGTCAGCATCGACGACTTCGGTACCGGGCGTACGCCCATCGGTCAGATCCAGCATCTTCCCGCCGACGCCATCAAGATCCACTCGACGCTCATCAACTCGGCGGAACCGGGCGCTCGCGACCTGCTGGCGCTGCTGGTCAACGCCGCGCACGGCTCCGGCCTGCTCGTGGTGGCCGAGGGCGTCGAGGACGCCGGGCAGCTCGTCGATCTCAGACAGCTCGAGTGCGACTCGGCGCAGGGTCTCTACTCGGCCTCGGCAGACCCGACGGACGAGCCCGTGATCGTGCACCCGTCGGTGCGCGGTGTGCCGCGACTGCGCATCGTGCCGGACCAATGAGGCCGGCCCGAACCGTCTGACGACTGCGGGGCCTGCGTCAGCGGGAGGAAGAACTGCACGATGGGCCCGATCGTGAGCGCGTACAGGACCGTGCCGATCCCCACGGTCCCGCCCAGCACGAAGCCGATGGCCAGGACAGACACCTCGATGACGGTGCGCCAGAAGCGCACGCTGCGCCCAGTGCGCCGCACGAGTCCCAGCCAGAGGCCGTCGCGCGGTCCGGGCCCGAGCTGGGCGCCGATGTAGATCGCGCCGGCAAGGCCGTTGCCGACGACGCCGCCCACGAGGAGCAGGCCGCGTAGCCAGACGTTGTCGGGCTGGCTGATCGCCGCGATGCCGGCGTCGGCCGCCAGCCCGATCACGATGACGTTGAAGACCGTGCCGATCCCCGGCATCTGGCGCAGCGGGATCCACAGCAGGAGCACGACGGCGCCCACGAGGATGACGACCTGCCCGAAGGTCAGCGGCAGGTGGCCCGCCAGTCCTTCGTGGAAGACGTCCCACGGGTCCAGACCCAGAGTCGACTCGACCATCATCGCCATCGTGAAGCCGTAGAGGCTCAGTCCGAGGAAGAGGCGAGCAAGACGGTTGACCATGTCTGCCATCACACCAGACTCCGGTAGCGGCCGTGCAGGTCGACCTCCTCTCGATGGCTGCGCGGAGGCGGGCGGAGCCCGTAGCCGTCGCCGCGAAGCGTACGGACGAGCACGACCGCCAGCGCGGCGAACGCGAGGGCGAGGAGGACCAGGACGAGGATGTGGTTCATGTATCCAGTCTCGGGCCAATTGGTCTGGTAATACATAGCCAATTGTGAAACAGTGGCCTTGTGCCGATCGCTCTCTCCGCCTCCCGTCTCGCTGCACTGCTCGGCGGGAGCGAGGCGACTGGACCTGCCTACAAGGACATCGCGGAGAGGATCCGGCTGCTCGTCGTGGACGGCCGCGTGCCCGACGGGAGCCGGCTGCCGTCGGAGCGCGCTCTCGCCGACGCCCTCGGGGTCAGCCGGACGACGACCACGCGCGTCTACGCCGAGCTCCGAGACACCGGGCTGCTGCACTCACGCCAGGGCTCGGGCAGCATCGTGCGCCTGCCCCTCTCCCCCTCGCACGCGAGCAGCCTGATCGTCGCGCCGGACGACGCCCACACGATCGCCATGACGTTCTCGGCACCCTTGGCGCCACCCGGGATCGCACGGGCCTTCGAGGCTGCCGCCGCCAAGCTGCCCGGCCTCCTCGCCACGAGCGGCTACCTCCCGGACGGGCTGCCGGCGCTGAGGGAGATCATCGCGCAGCGCTACACCGACCGCGGGCTGCCGACCGATCCCGGGCAGATCGTCGTCACCAGCGGGGCACAAGGCGCCATCTCCCTGCTGGGGCGCGCCATGCTCCGGCCCGGCCAGCGCATGATCGTCGAGGGCACGAGCTGGCCGCACGCCCCCGAGTCGTTCAGCTCGCTGGGCGCCCGGCTCACGTCGATGCCGGTCGGAGACACGCCGTGGGACACCGCGGCGCTCGGCGAGGCGGTGCGGAGCGCACCTCACGCGGCGGCCTACATCATCCCGGACTTCCACAACCCGACCGGCGCCGTGATGAGCGACGACGAACGTGGAGCCTGGGCCCGCGAGCTTCGCCGCCACGACGTGGTGCCGATCGTCGACGAGTCACTCCGCGAGGTCAACCTCGACGGGATCGAGCTGCCGCCTTCGTTCGCCTCGTACGACCCGCGCGCCATCCTCGTGGACTCCACGTCGAAGTCCTACTGGGGCGGGTTGCGCATCGGGTGGGCCCGCGTCCCGCGTGAGCTGGTCATGCCGCTGATCCAGGCCCGGATGAACCAGGACCTCGGCACACCCGGCTTCGAGCAGCTGGTCGTCGCCGAGCTGCTGACGGACGGCGGCCAGACCGCCGCGGCCGGACGCGCGCGGCTGCGCACCGGGCGCGACCACCTGCTGGGTGAGCTCGCGGCGGCGCTGCCCGACATCGTGGCACCGTGCCCCGGTGGCGGCTCGAGCCTGTGGCTGACGCTGCCTGAGCGGATGTCGTCCCGCCTGACGGCCGCGGCCGAGCGCCAAGGACTCATCCTGACGCCTGGTCCGCGCTTCTTCACGAGCCCGGTGCCGGTCAGCGAACGCCACCTGCGCCTGCCCTTCATGCCCGCCGTCGACGTCCTGACCGAAGCCGTGGTCCGGCTGCGCAGGGCGTACGACGAGGTCGTCGGCAACCGTGAGGCGAGCGGGCCGGCAGCGGACACCGCCGACACGCTCGAGCTCATCGCCTGATCAGCGGTGGCCGGGATCGATGACGATCATCTCGGTGTCATCGGGCGTGCCCGGGAAGCGAGCCGAGTTGCCCGGGTAGTTGTTGTCGTTGGCGATCAGGAGCCGGCCGTGTGACAGCGGCACGAGGGTCTCGACCGACTGGAAACCGAACGAGAACGCCGTACCAGTCCCCCAGCCACCGCCATCGCTGATCCCGGCCGGATCGGAGATCTTCAGGAGGTCCACGACGAGCGACTTGGCAAGCGGACGCCCGGTGTCGTGGCGGTCGAGGCGTACCTCGTAGACCCGCTTCGTCACCGCGCTGGGACCGTCGAAGTTGTCCCGCTCCAGGACGAGCAGCACTCCCGGCCGGATCATCTGCGCGTCCGCGGCGGAGTTGGCGTCGACGTCGACGTGATAGGTCCACGTCCTGCCGGTGTACCGGTTCGTACGTGTGTCGAACTCGGAGATGACACGACGACGCTTGTCGGGGTCGTTGACGAGAGCGCTCTCCACGATCGGGTAGAGGTCACGCCCGTCGGTGGACTCGGCCATCGCCTCGAAGCCGCCGCTGCGCGGGACGTTGGGCTGCTCGTCGCCGAGGCGCGGGTTCTGCGGCGACATGCCGAGCGGGAACGCCACCGGAGCGGACAGCAGACGACCCCTCGAGTCCACATGCAGCAGGAACGGGCCGAACTCGTCGCCGATCCAGAATGAGCCGTTGCGGCCGCGCTGCACCGACTCGATGTCGAAGTCGTCGCCGGTCAGCTGCCGGGCGCCGGTCTCGTTGACGATCGGGAAGTCCACCTTGTGGCGCGGGTCGGACAGCGTGATGTGGCGCAGCACCTCGGTCGTGCCGGTGCCCCCGGCGGCGGTCTTCCAGTGCGGCTTGACCAGGTAGAGGCGGAGCAGGAAGTCCGCCGAGTTGCCCTTGGCGCCGAAGCCGTTGTCCGGCTGGGCCCAGAACGTGCCGTCGCCGTTGGCGAGTGCGGCCGAGAACCCGGGGATCACCTGACCGGCGAAGGGTCCCTGCCGTCCATTGGCCGGCGTCGCCAGCGCACCGGACGGCGGGCCCGGCTCCAGGTCGTCGGCGGAGAGGAGCGACCGGGCGAGGAGCCGGGGACTGCTCGCCGTGTCCGAACCCTGGTCATGGTGCCGGACAGAGGCAGCAGCCGGCGAGATCGCTGCCGCCGCGAGGAGGACCGCTGCACCTCCCGTCAGGACGCGACGAGTGGTGACGTGCAGACGACGATTCATGTCAGGCTCCTGGCTCGAAGTGACCCGGTGGTGGGCACCACACGATGCAAGGCGAGGCAGGTGACGCGAGGTGGGCGCGGAGGCGAACGCTCGGCGATGCCCCGCTGAACGGCGCCGCGGTACGCCGAAGGGGCGCCACCGCCGAAGCGGTGACGCCCCTCTCGGGTCGTTGCTGACTAGCGCGCGGCCTGGCCGTCGACGTAGTCGGCGTCCTGCTGCTTCCACGAGAAGTGCGAGCGCAGGACCTTGCCGGTCGCCTCGATGGAGTGGCCGGCCTCCTTCTCGCGCAGTGCGAGGAACTCGGGCGCTCCGGCGTCCTGGTCGGCGATGAAGCGCGACGCGAACGTGCCGTCCTGGATCTCCTTGAGCACGTCCTGCATGCGTTCCTTGACCGAGGCATCGATGATGCGGGGGCCAGACACGTAGTCGCCGTACTCAGCGGTGTCGGAGATGGACCAGCGCTGCTTCGCGATGCCGCCCTCCCACATGAGGTCGACGATGAGCTTGAGCTCGTGGAGCACCTCGAAGTAGGCGATCTCGGGCTGGTAGCCGGCCTCGGTCAGCGTCTCGAAGCCGGCCTGGACCAGGTGCGAGACACCGCCGCAGAGGACAGCCTGCTCACCGAAGAGGTCGGTCTCGGTCTCCTCGGTGAACGTGGTCTTGATGACGCCGGCCCGGGTACCGCCGATCGCCTTGGCGTACGACAGCGCGAGGTCCCACGCCTTGCCGGTCGCGTCCTGCTCGACACCGATGATGTCGGGGATGCCGCGACCCGCGACGAACTCGCGGCGTACGGTGTGGCCCGGCGCCTTGGGCGCGACGAGCGTGACGTCGACACCCGCCGGCGGCTTGATGTAGCCGAAGCGGATGTTGAAGCCGTGGCCGAAGACGAGGGCGTCTCCGTCGACGAGGTTGGGCTCGATCGAGTCGGCGTAGACGTGCCGCTGGACCTGGTCGGGCGTGAGGATGACGATGACGTCGGCCTCCTCGACCGCCTCGGCGACCCCGAGGACCCGGAGGCCCTGCTCCTCGGCCTTGGCCCGGCTCTTGGAGCCCTCCAGGAGCCCCACCCGGACGTCGACGCCGGAGTCGCGCAGGTTGAGCGCGTGCGCGTGCCCCTGGCTGCCGTAGCCGATGACCGCCACATGGCGGCCCTGGATGATGCTCAGATCTGCGTCGTCGTCGTAAAACAGTTCAGCCACGGGGTACTTCTCCTTGAAGTGTTCAGCCTGCTTGCGTGCCGGGAACGGCACGAAGTGTGCGGTCGGTGATGGAACGGGATCCGCGGCCGATGGCCACGCGTCCTGATTGGGCGATCTCGCGGATGCCGAACGGCTCGAGGACGTTCAGCATCGCGGTGAGCTTGCCCGCGTCGCCGGTCGCCTCGATCGTCACGGCATCGGTGGCAACGTCGACCACCTTAGCCCTGAACAGCTGGACGGTCTCGAGCACCTGTCCCCTGGTCTGGGCGTCGGTCTTGACCTTGATCAGCATGAGCTCACGCTCGACGGCGCTGTGCGAGTCGAGCTCGACGATCTTGAGGACGTTGACGAGCTTGTTGAGCTGCTTGGTGACCTGCTCGAGGGGCAGCTCGTCGACGTTCACGACGATCGTCATGCGGGAGATCTCAGGAATCTCGGTCGGGCCCACCGCGAGCGAGTCGATGTTGAACCCGCGTCGCATGAACAGGCTCGAGACGCGAGCCAGCACGCCCGGGGTGTTTTCCACGAGAACTGAGAGGGTGTGGGAGGTCATGCGGAGGTCATCCTTTCGGCTGCCGTGAGCTTCGCGTGCCGTATGCCCTTGGCCGGCCGAGCTTGCGTTGGGTGCTCAGCCAGCGCCACCTGCTCCACGAGTCGGGGAGTGACGTCACCAGTGTGGGAGGTCATGATCAGAGGTCCTCGTCATCCCACTCGGGGGCCAGGTCGCGGGCGATCTGGATGGCGTCGTTGCTGGTGCCGGCGTGGACCATCGGCCACACCATCGCGTCGCGTTCCACGACGAAGTCGATCACGACGGGACGGTCCGTGATGGCCATGGCCTTCTCGATCGTCGCGTCGAGATCCTCCTCGCTCTCGCAGCGCAGGCCGACACAGCCGTACGCCTCGGCGAGCTTGAGGAAGTCGGGGATGCGACGCGCGCCGATCGACTCCGGACCCGTGTTGAGGTCGGTGTTGGAGTAGCGGCCCTCGTAGAGCAAGGTCTGCCACTGGCGCACCATGCCGAGCGAGGAGTTGTTGATGACCGCGACCTTGATCGGGATGTTCTCGATCGCACAGGTGGCGAGCTCCTGGTTGGTCATCTGGAAGCAGCCGTCACCGTCGATCGCCCAGACCACCGAGCCCGGCAGCCCGACCTGCGCGCCCATCGCGGCCGGAACTGCATAGCCCATCGTGCCGGCGCCGCCGGAGTTGAGCCACTGGCGGGGGCGTTCGAAGTCGACGTAGTGCGCGGCCCACATCTGGTGCTGGCCGACGCCTGCGGTGTAGGTCGCCTCAGGACCCGCGATCGCGTTGATGCGCTCGATCACGGTCTGCGGCGCGAGCCCCGACTCCGGCTTGTCGTAGCCGACCGGGTACCTCGCCTTGATGCCGAGCATCTGGGCCTTCCACGCGGCGTAGTCGCCCTCGATCCCGTCCTCGGACGCCTGCTTCTGCAGGGTCGAGATGAGGTCGGCGATGACCTCGCGGCAGTCGCCCACGATCGGGACGTCGGCCGTGCGGTTCTTGGAGATCTCCGCCGGGTCGATGTCGGCGTGGATGATCTTGGCGAGTGGCGCGAACGAGGCCAGCTGGCCCGTCACACGGTCGTCGAACCGGGCACCCAGCGAGATGAGCAGGTCGCTCTTCTGCAGGGCGGCGACCGCCGCGACGGTGCCGTGCATGCCCGGCATGCCGAGGTGCAGCTCGTGCGAGTCCGGGAAGGCGCCCCGCGCCATCAGCGTCGTGACGACCGGGATCTGGGTCATCTCGGCCAGGACCTTGAGCTCGGCCGACGCGTCGGCCTTGATGACGCCGCCGCCGACGTAGAGGACCGGACGCTCGGCCGCCGCGATCAGGCGCGCGGCCTCGCGGACCTGCTTGCCGTGCGGACGCGTCGTGGGTCGGTAGCCCGGCAGCGCGAGCTCGCTCGGCCAGGTGAACGTCGTCATGGCCTGCAGCGCGTCCTTGGCGATGTCGACGAGCACCGGTCCGGGTCGTCCGGTGCCGGCGATGTGGAACGCCTCGGCGATGACCAGCGGGATCTCGGCGGGGTCGGTCACGAGGAAGCTGTGCTTGGTGATCGGCATCGTGATGCCGCGGATGTCAGCCTCCTGGAACGCGTCCGAGCCGATCGAGCCGCTCGGCACCTGGCCCGTGATCGCGACGATCGGGACCGAGTCCATGTGGGCATCGGCGATCGCCGTGACGAGGTTGGTCGCGCCGGGTCCGGACGTGGCCATGCAGACCCCGACCTTGCCGGTGACCATGGCGTAGCCCTGCGCCGCGTGCCCCGCACCCTGTTCGTGCCGGACGAGGATGTGCCGGATCTTCTCGGAGTCGAAGAGAGGGTCGTACGCGGGCAGGATCGCGCCGCCCGGGATGCCGAAGATCGTGTCGACCCCGGCGTGCTCCAGCGCCCGCACGAGGCTCTGGGCCCCCGTGAGCTGCTCGGTCATGATGTCGTCCTTCTGTTTCGGTCCATCGTATGTCGTTGAGTGACCCGGCTGTTCGCATAAAAAAATCCCTCGGCCGTGAGGCATTCGAGGGAGACGCGGGGCCGGATCAGGCCATCGCGTCAGCGGTGTACTACGAGAATCTCTGCATGCACGCGTTCAGTCTCGTCGCCCACGCGGCGGTGGTCAAGTGGTGAGACAGGACGTACCAGCATGTGGACCGACGGTGATGTCAACAGTTGGTGACGAAATCTGAATCGGCAGACGCGAGGGCGTCAGGCTGGCACGATGTTGGCCCTGACGATCCGCGCCATCGATGCGGACAGCTCTCCCAAAGGACATCACCCTATGAAGAAGTCACTCACCGCCGTAGCCATCGTTGCGGCGCTGTCACTCAGCGCCTGCGGCGGCGGAGGCGATCGCCCGAGCAAGGATGAGCTGTCGAAGGAGCTTGCCAAGAAGGACAACGTCTTCAGCACGAAGTTCACCAAGAAGCAGGCCGACTGCATCGCCGAGGCCATCGTCGACTCCAAGCTGTCGGACAAGGCTGTCAAGGCCCTGAAGGAGCAGGACAACAAGTTCAAGCCGACCAAGGCGGACGAGAAGGCGCGCGACGCGATCGCGTCGGACGTCGAGAAGTGCGTCACCGGCTAGTCATCAGCCAGACGTCGGCCCGGTGGAGCGCTGCTCTGCCGGGCCGACGTACGTCCGGGGGCGGAGTCGGAGACGCAGCGAACGGCTGCGTGGCCGCTCAGCCCGGTGGGCTCGGCGCGACGAACGCCGCCAGCTTGTCGGCGATCAACGCGTAGCCGGTGTCCGAGGGGTGGAGCAGGTCGGGCGACATCAGTCCCACGCGCTGCGCACTTCCGTAGGAGCCGAACAGCAGAGCCAGGTCGAAGACGACGATCTTGGGGTCCGTCGACGCGATACGGGCGTACATCTGCTCGTACGTGCTCCAGGGGGCGGTACCCGAGGTGGGCCGCTCGTAGTAGGGCACCAGGACGATCGACGGGTCCGTGTCGACGCGGGCCCGGATCGTCGCGATGATCTCCCGGATCCTGACCTCGGTGTCCTTCGCCGGCGTGCCGAGCGCGTAGTCGTTGGACCCGATCGGCAGGACCACGATGTCGGGGTGCACCTCCTTGAGCGACGCCGCCCAGGCGTCCGTCGGTGCCACGTAGTTCACGGCGGTGAGGCCGCTGGCGCCGCCCTCCCAGAGCCGGATGCCACGGTCGCGGTCGCCGTTGTAGAGCATGACGCCCTCGATGATCGAGGGGTAGCCGCCGCCCCCACCGTGCAGCACGAGGCGGTGCGGGCCGGCGACCAGCCCGGAGACCCGTTCGACGTATCCGCCGCGGCTCACGGCCTTGCCGCCGGTGCTGACCCGGACGTCGGGACCGCCGTCCACGGAGTACGCGAACGTGCCGGCGGTTCCGGTCAGCCCGGCGTAGAGGATGTCGACGTCAGTGAACCGGTCGTTGACCGTGATCGTCTGGGTCGCGCCGAACAGCGCCAGCGTCTGCCTCCCCAGTCCCTGGTCGAACACGCCGGCACCGTTGACGTACGACGACGGGTTGTCCGGGAACTTCGGGCTGTTCATCAGGTCGAGATAGCCGAAACCGCCCGCCACGCCGCTGGGCTGGTAGGACCTGCGCAGGCCGTCGCGGAACACGCTGATCCACCGCTTCTGGATGCTGGAGGCCCGGTTGCCCTCCGTGATCGAGTCACTGGGTCCGACGAAGATGTCGAGCGGATCGGTGCCGACGCGGCCGAGCGCTGCGTGGAACGTCGCCAGGGCACGAGCGATCTTGCCGGCGGTCTGCGCGCCCGTCACCGGGAGCGGTGCGCTCGACACGGACTGCGACGCGTAACCGGCGCGCGTGCCGGTCACCGTCACCCGGATCGACGACCCGATGTCGGTGGCGGTCACGGTGTGCTGTGCCGCGGTCTCGCCACTCAACGCGTTCCCGTCGCGCACCCACTGGTAGCTCACCGTCACGCCGGTGTCCCAGTCACCTGGCACAGCGGTCAGGACATCGCCCAGCCCCGTCGCGCCGGTGATCGTGGGGGTCGGCGTGCTGGCCTGCGTGCCCTCGGCCACGGCCTGCGTCTCGCTGCTCGTCGCGACCTTGGTCGGGAAGCCGGGCTTCGTGCCGGTGACCCGGAGCGCGACAGGTCTGCCGACGTCCGCGCCGACGAGGGCGTACGTCGTGCTGGTCGCCCCCTCGACCGGCGTGCCGTCACGCAACCACTGGAGCGCGAGCTCGACACCTTCAGGCGCCCAGATTCCGGCGTCGGCGGTCAACGTCCTGCCCACCTGGGCGGTGCCGGTGATGGTGGGCGTGCCCGCGTCGATCGACGGCGCTGGGGTCACCAGCTCTCCCAGGACCGAGGTGCTCGCCGTGCTCGCGTAGCCCAGCTTGCTGCCGGTCACCTCGACCGCGAGACGCTTGCCGATGTCGCCCTCGACGGGGACGTAGGTCGACGCGGTGGCACCGCTGACAGGCACCTCATCGGCAGCGGTGGTCCCGGTGAACCACTGATAGCTGAGCTGCACGCCGTCGGGTGCCCACGTGCCCGGCTCCGCCGTCAAGGTCGCGTCGACCTGAGGTGTCCCGCTGACGGTCGGCACCGGCGTCGCCGTCAACACCCCCGGCACCACCACCGCCGACAACCCAGACGTCGAC
>NZ_LMDH01000001.1:65618-461293 GCF_001425755.1 Aeromicrobium sp. Root344
GGCGGGTGCCCACGTGCCCGGCGTGGCGGTGAGGGTCGAGGCGACGCGTGGAGTGCCCGAGACTGCGGGTTGACCCGCCGTGATGCCCGGTGCCAGGACCGTGGCGGTCATGCTGGAGGTCTTCACGAGACTCGTGTAGCCGGACCTGGCCCCCGTGACCTCGACCACCAGTCGCTTGCCGACGTCGGCGGACCGCACGACGTACGTGGTCCCGGTCCCGCCGGTTGCCACGAGGTCCTTGCTGGTCGTGCCGCTCAGCCACCGGTACGTCAGCTGTGCGTCGGTCGGCGACCAGACGCCTGGCTTGGCGGTGAGCGTGAGCCCGGCCTGTGGAGTGCCCGTGATCGACGGCGGCGTCGAGTTCGACACGGCCGCAGCGGGCCGTGCGATGGACGGCGTGGCAGTGCCGAGCAGCACCAGGCACGCCATGGCGAGGACGAGCGCGAAATACCCCGAACGGCGGCAAAGCCCGGCGATCATGTGAGACTCCGTACGCCCTCCACCTGGGAACGTACGCCCGAACGCGAGCGTGAAAGCCGGTCTGCGTGAGACTCATGACTTAGGTCCCCCGCAGTGTGGCCCGAACGGCTCAGAGCAGGGGTAGTGCCTCGTCGTCAGAAGCCACGCGCCCGGTCGCGGCCCTGATCCAGTCGAGCAGGTCGGCGATCTCCGGCTCCCGCGCGGTGACCTCGACGTACGCGCTCACCAACGCATCGGAGACGGCGTTGACCGGCTGCTCGAGCAAGGGCGGCGCCGGCAGCCCCGGCACGGAGCGCGCCAGGTCATCGCCGTGCACGACGAGCTCGAGGACGCGCGTCAGGATGAAGTCCTCACGCGTGATCGCGCCCAGGGGGCCGCGTACGACCTCCGCCTTGAGCGCATCCAGCGCGCGGAAGCCGAGCCGCGCGCAGTTGTCGATGCCGGCCAGCACGTCGCCGGAGAACGAACGGGCCAGCTGCTTCGTGCCGTCGGCGATGTCGCGTGCCGAGGCCCCGTAGCTGGAGATGTACTGGTGGATCGTGCGTGGTTCAGCGCGAGGCGCCGGACCCAGCACCGGGAAGTCGAGGAACGAGCGGCCGATGTGCGTGATGAGCTCGTGCACGTTCCACGCCTCGAGGACGCTCTGCTCCTGCGCGTGTTGCAGGACGCCTGACGTCTCGATCCACCGGCGAAGCGCCGTCCACTGGGACCGCAGCAGCTCCTCGTTGGTCACCACGGAGAGGGCTCGTAGTCCTTGAGGAAGACGCCGTGGATGTCTTCCCCGGCCTCGCCACGGACGATGGGGTCGTAGACGCGCGCCGCCCCGTCCACCAGGTCCAGCGGTGCCTTGAACCCCTCCTCGGCGAGTCGCACCTTGGTCGGGTGCGGCCGCTCGTCGGTGATCCAGCCCGTGTCGACGGCGGTCATGAGGATGCCGTCCTGCTCGAGCATCTCCCCTGCGCTGGTGCGAGTCAGCATGTTGAGTGCCGCCTTGGCCATGTTGGTGTGCGGGTGGCCCGGCCCCTTGTAGCGACGGCTGAACTGGCCCTCCATCGCCGAGACGTTCACGACGTACGTGCGGCGGGCCTCGGAGGCGGCCATCGACGGCCGCAGCCGACTGACGAGGATGAACGGCGCGGTGGTGTTGCAGAGCTGGACCTCGAGGAGCTCGAGCGCGTCGACCTCGTGCACGCGCTGGGTCCAGCTGTTGACGTCGACGGTGTCGGGCACCAGGCCGCCGGCGTCGATCCGCGCGAGATCGGCCGAGCCCGCGGACAAGGCCATCGACGTCAGCTCCTCGGCGGTGTGCGCGTCGCCGGCCAGGACCGGGTGCGCGGACACCGAGCCGACGAGAGCCGCCGGGTGGGCGTCGCTCGTGTGCCCAAACGTCAGCAGCTCGGGCAGCGGCCCGTCGGGCAGCGGGGCCGACTCGGCCTCGGCCAACGGCGCGTACGCCCCCGGTGTGCGGCGTACGGTCTGCGCCGCGTTGTTGATGAGGATGTCGAGCGGCCCCTGCGCGGCGACCGAGTCAGCCAGTCCGACGACCTGCGCCGGATCGCGCAGGTCGATGCCGACGACGCGGAGCCGGTCGATCCAGTCCGCACTGTCGGGCATCGCGGTGAAGCGGCGCACGGCATCGTGCGGGAACCGGGTCGTGATCGTGGTGTGCGCGCCGTCGCGGAGCAGGCGCAGCGCGATGTACATGCCGATCTTGGCGCGGCCACCGGTCAGCAGAGCGCGCTTGCCGGTCAGGTCGGTGCGCGCGTCGCGCTTGGCCCGGTTGAGCGCGGCGCAGTCCGGGCACAGCTGGTGGTAGAACGCGTCGACGACGGTGTACTTCTGCTTGCAGATGTAGCAGGGACGGGCGACCAGCAGCGTGCCGGCCGTGGCGCCGGCGGCGTTGGAGACGAGCGGCAGGCCTTCGGTCTCGTCGTCGATGCGTCTCGGCGACCCGGTGGCGGTGGCGGCCACCACCGCACGGTCGGCCGCAGCCACCTGGGCCCGCTTGTCGAGCCGGCGGTGCTTCTTGACGTTCTTGTAGAACTTGCCGCACGCGCGCCGCAGCGCGACGTAGTCGGGGTCGTCCTCGTCCAGCCGTTCGGCGGCGGCCAGCACCTGGAGCGCGACCGCCAGCTCGTCAGGGTCGATGGTCATCTAGCCACAGACTGCCCCGTCAGCGGCAGAGCTGACGAGCTTGCGGTACTTGGCGAGGACGCCCTTGGTGTACTTGGGCGGGAGCGGCTCCCAACCGACCTTGCGGGCCTCGAGCTCGTCGTCGTCGACCTCGATCTCGAGGGTGCGGTTGGCCATGTCGAGCACGATCGGGTCGCCGTCGCGGACGAACGCGATGGGTCCGCCGTCGACCGCCTCAGGGGCGACGTGGCCGACGCAGAGTCCCGTGGTGCCGCCGGAGAATCGGCCGTCGGTCATCAACAGGACGTCCTTGCCGAGCCCGGCGCCCTTGATCGCGCCGGTGATCGCGAGCATCTCGCGCATGCCGGGCCCACCCTTGGGGCCCTCGTAGCGGATCACCACGACGTCGCCGGCGACGATCGTGCCGTCCTCGAGCGCGTCCATCGCCTTGCGCTCACCGTCGAAGACCCGGGCGGTGCCGCGGAACACGTCGGAGTCGAAGCCTGCGCTCTTGACCACCGCGCCGTCGGGAGCCAGCGAGCCCTTGAGGATCGTGAGGCCGCCGGTCTTGTGGATCGGCTTGTCGAGCGTACGGATGACGTCGCCGTCGAGCTTCTCGGTGATGGTCGAGAGGTTCTCGGCCATGGTCTTGCCGGTCACCGTCATGACGTCACCGTGGATGAGGCCGGCATCGAGCAGGGCCTTCAGGATGACGGCGGTGCCGCCGGCCTTGTCGACGTCGTTCATGACGTAGCGGCCGAACGGCTTGAGGTCGCCCAGGTGGGGGACCTTGTCGCCGATGCGGTTGAAGTCGTCGAGCGACAACGGCACCTCGGCCTCGCGGGCGATCGCCAGCAGGTGGAGGACGGCGTTGGTCGAGCCGCCGAGCGCCATCACGACGGTGATGGCGTTCTCGAACGCCTCCTTGGTCATGATCTGACGGGCCGTGATGCCCTTGCGGAGCAGCTCGACGACGGCTTCGCCGGACTTGCGCGCGAAGTCGTCGCGGCGGTCGTCGATCGCCGGCGGGGCGGCCGAGCCGGGCAGGCTCATGCCGAGCGCCTCAGCCGCGGTCGCCATCGTGTTGGCGGTGAACATGCCACCGCAGGCGCCCTCGCCGGGGCAGACCGCACGCTCGATCTTGTCGACGTCCTCACGGGTGATGAGGCCCTTGATGCACGCCCCCACGGCCTCGAACGCGTCGATGATCGTGACGTCCTTGCCGTCGACGTTGCCCGGCATGATCGAACCGGCGTAGAGGAACACGCTCGACAGGTCGAGCCGGGCGGCCGCCATCAGCATGCCGGGCAGGCTCTTGTCGCAGCCGGCGAGCAGCACGGAGCCGTCGAGGCGCTCGGCCATCATGACGGTCTCGACCGAGTCGGCGATGACTTCACGACTCACGAGCGAGAAGTGCATGCCTTCGTGGCCCATCGAGATGCCGTCCGAGACCGAGATCGTGCCGAACTCGAGCGGGTATCCCCCGCCGGCGTGCACGCCGACCTTGACGGCCTTGGCGAGCCGGTCGAGCGACAGGTTGCAGGGGGTGATCTCGTTCCAGCTGGAGGCGACGCCGATCTGGGGCTTGGCCCAGTCGTCGTCGCCCATGCCGACCGCACGGAGCATGCCGCGCGAGGCGGTGGCCTCGAGGCCATCGGTGACGGTGCGGCTGCGGGGCTTGATGTCGATCGGGTTCTCGGGGGCCATGCCCCAAGATTACGGCTCGGCCCGACCGAGCCGTCCGCCAGTCCACCTAGAACAACGGCACGAAGACCAGGGCCAGCGCCCAGCTGACGAAGCTGCCCACCAGGACGTACTCGGCCCGCAGCCCGTCGGGGCCGTCGCGCGAGATCTCGGGAAAGCGCAGGATGCCCTTGGCCGCGACCACGACGGCGATCGCGGCGAGGTTGCCGCTGAGTGCGCAGGCCAGCACGAACCAGCGTTCGAGCGGTCCGAGCACGCGCCCGCCACGCAGCTGGTCGCCCTGGGCGAGGACGCGCGGACCTGTGGCCAGCAGCACTCGGCGCACGACGACGTTGGCGGCGGTCGCGAGGAACAGCACGACGCCGACCCCCAAGGCCGCCCGGTCGAGTGGGACGCCCTGAAGTCGCGGGATCGGCAGGTCGTCGTACCAGTCCTGCAGCGGAGCCTTGCCGAAGTCGAGCACGCCGGAGACCACGACCAGCGCCAGGCTCGCGACGGACAGGAGGATGACTCCCGCGGACGAGTCGTGGGAGGCCGCGTCGACCCACACGACGACCACCACGGCGAACACGAGCGAGAGCCACACGGTGTGCCACCCGCCGCCGAGCACCAGCAGGCCCGCCACGGTCACGGCGAAACCCGTGGCGACCTTCCAGCGACGCACGAGATCGGCCATCCCGATCGCGGCCAGCAGCACCGCCAGCCCGCTCACGCCGTCACCTCCACAAAGAACCCACGATAAGGAGGTGCCGGCGTGATGGCTGTTCGATGGTTCGCTCGCTGGCGCTCGCTCACGCTCGCGCCTGACCGATCGACTCGAGCAGCGCGCCGATGCCTGCGCGGTGCCGCTGGGACACCGCTGACGTCGAGATGCCCTCGTCGTCGGCGATCTGGGACAGCGTCCTGCCGTGCAGCTCGGCAAGCGCGATGCGTCGTTGCCGGCCGTCGAAGTCACTGACGAGCTCGTCGCGCACGAGCAGGTAGGCGTTCACGATGTCGCCCCCCTCCGCTCCCTCGCGCTTGATCCAGGTCCGCAGGCCGGGGAGCTGTCGCCCCTTGGCCTTGGCCGTGTCGATCGCGTCGCGCGCCAGCCACCACGCCTGCCCGTCCTGGGTCAGACCATAGTTGGACGTACCGACGATCTCGAGCTCGCCGACACCGATGCCGAAGCGGCAGTCCATCGATTCGGGCAGGGCGAGCCGGACCAGCACCGTCGCGTAGAGAGCGTCGGGCAGGTCGTCGTAGACGCCTTGCAGCTCGTCGCCGATCGTCGGTTCGAGCGGCTGCGACGCCGAGACCAGCGCGTTGACGGTGCTCAGGGCCGCCAACAGGTTGTCCTGGGCTTCGGCGCGCGAAGGCTGCTCGCGCGAGCCCACGAGGTCGCCGATGACCGCGTACCGCGGTGAAGCGATCTGGTTCATTTCTTCATGTTGAAGGTATTTACTTCAAAAGGCAAGAGTGAAGTGTTCCCCTTCACCGATTAGGCTGGCCCTCATGAGCATCACGTTCGTCAGCAGCCCGTGGGCCCTGGACCGCGACGCCGACCTCCCTCTCCTCCTCGATGCCGCCCACCAGCGCGGGATCGACGCCGAGATCACGGTCTGGGACGACCCAGCGGTCGAGTGGCAGGCGTACGACGCCGTGGTCGTCCGCTCGTGCTGGGACTACACCACGCGACGCGACGAGTTCCTCGCCTGGGCGGCGTCCGTGCCCCGCCTCCACAACAGCCACGAGGTGCTGGCGTGGAACACCGACAAGGTCTACCTCCGCCAGATCGAAGCCGCCGGCGTCCCGATCATCGAGACCCGGTGGGACATCGCTGACGGTGACGACCTCGGCGACCATGCCGAGTGGGTCGTCAAGCCGACGATCTCGGCCGGGTCCAAGGACACCGCCCGGTGGGAGTCCCCCGCCGACGTCTACGCCCACAGCGCGGCACTCGTCGCCGCCGGACGTACCTCCATGACGCAGCCCTACATCTCGTCGGTCGACGAGGAGGGCGAGACCGCGATGCTGTTCTTCGGCGGCGAGTTCTCGCACGCGATCCGCAAGGGTCCGATCCTCACCCGTGGCGAAGGCATCCGGCAGGACCGCGACGGTCGCGGCGAGAACGGGATGCGTACGCCGACACCGGCCCAGCACGAGGTCGCCAGAGCCGCACTGGCGGCGGTCGACGAGGTCCTCGGACATCCGGCCGACCTCTCGTACGCCCGCGTGGACCTGGTCACCAGCGCCGACGGATCGCCGCTGGTCATCGAGCTGGAGCTGACCGAGCCCTACCTGTTCCTGGTGCTGGCCGAGGACGGCGCGGGTCGGCTCGTGGACGCCGTCGCGGCGCGGATCTGACGAAGTGATTGCGGGGGCTGCGTACGCCATGGACAATCAGCGCTTGTGAAGCCACCCACGGCCGCCTTCGTCCGCTACTACGACGTCGAGAGCGCCGACGGCACCCGCCTGCGAGCCTGGACGAACGACGCCGAGGGGCCGACGGTGTTCCTGTCGAACGGCCTGGGCACCAACCCGCACGCCTGGCCGGCGCTCCTGCGGCCGGACTGCGGCGTCCACGTCGTGTCGTGGAACCATCGCGGCGTCGGCGGCTCGGAGCGCCCCGCCAACGGTCGCGTCGACCTCGACGCGTTCGTCGAGGACGCGCTGGCCGTGATGGACGACGCCGGCATCGACTCCGCAGTCGTCGCCTCCTGGTCGGCCGGCGTCACGATCGCGTTCGAGCTGGCCGGCCGTCATCCCGAACGGGTCAAGGGGATCCTCGCCGTGGCCGGCGTGCCCGGCAACACGTTCGCCACGATGCTGGCGCCCCTGCGCATGCCGCCGGTGGTCTCCAAGCAGCTCATGGTCGGCCTCGCACGTACGGCGTGGGTGTCGGGGCGCGCGCTGGCGCCGCTGACGCGCCGGATCCCATGGACCAACGCGACGGCCAACATGCTGCGCCTGACCCGGCTCATCAACCCGGCGGCCGACACCGCGGAGCTGCGGACACTGATGCAGGAGTTCTGCACGACGCACCCGTCCTGGTACGCCAAGCTCGCCCTCGGCGTCTCGGAGCACCAGCGCGTCTCGCTGTCCAAGATCGACGTGCCGGTGACGTTCATCGCCGGCAAGTGGGACATGCTCACCGGGGCCCGCGACATGCTCTCGGCGTCAGAACGCCTCGCAGGGTCCCGCTTCCGCGAGCTCGACGCGACGCACTTCATCCCGATCGAGTTCCCCGAGATCGTGCTCGAGGAGCTCAAGGACCTCGTCGAACGCACCGCCTGACCCCAGTTTTGGGACGAACCTCGTCACGTCCGTAGGAAAAGTGGCGAGGAAAGTCCCAAAACGGGGGGTCAGGTGAGCTTTTCGAGGATCAGCTCTCGTACGCGGCCGGCGTCGGCCTGGCCGCGCATCTCCTTCATGACGGCACCGATCAGTGCACCCGCAGCGGCCTGCTTGCCGTCGCGGATCTTCTGCGCGGCATCGGGATCGCCGGCGATCGCCCGATCGACGGCCTCGCCGAGCGCACCGTCGTCGGAGACCACCTCGAGCTGACGCCCGACGATGACCTCCTCCGGGGTGCCCTCACCGGCGATGACGCCGTCGAACACCGAGCGGGCCAGCTTGTCGTTGATCCGGCCGGCATCGATCAGCGCCTGGATCTCGGCGACCTGCAGCGGCGTGATGCCGAGCGAGTCGAGATCTGCGCCCTGCTCGTTGGCCCGGCGAGCCATCTCACCGAGCCACCACTTGCGGGCAGCCTGCGGCGTCGCTCCGGCCTCGATCGTGTCGGCGACGAGCTGCAGCGCACCGGCGCCGATCGTGTCGCGCATCTCCAGGTCGCTGAAGCCCCAGTCGGCCTGCAGGCGCGCACGGCGTACGGCCGGGGGCTCGGGCAGCGTGGCGCGCAGCTCCTCGACCCACTCCCGCGACGGCGACACCGGCGCGAGGTCGGGCTCGGGGAAGTAGCGGTAGTCGTCGGCGTCAGACTTCTCACGGCCCGACGACGTCGTGCCCGTGTCCTCGTGGAAGTGGCGCGTCTCCTGCAGCACCGAGCCGCCCTCGTCGAGGATGCCGGCGTGCCGCGAGATCTCGTAGCGTACGGCGCGCTCGACCGAGCGGAACGAGTTGACGTTCTTGGTCTCCGAACGGGTGCCCAGCGTCGTCGAGCCCTTGGGCTTGAGCGAGAGGTTGACGTCGGCGCGCAGCGACCCCTGGTCCATGCGTACGTCCGACACACCCAGCCCGCCGATCAGGTCGCGCACGTAGGACACGTACGCCCGGGCGACCGCGGCAGCCTTGTCACCGGGAACCTCGATCGTGCGGGTCACGATCTCGATCAGCGGGATGCCGGCGCGGTTGTAGTCGACCAGCGAGAAGTCGGCGCCGTGGATGCGACCCGTCGAGCCGCCCACGTGCAGCGACTTGCCGGTGTCCTCCTCCATGTGCGCCCGCTCGATGTCGATCCGGTAGGTCTCGCCGTCGACCTCGACGTCGACGTGTCCGTCGAACGCGATCGGCTCGTCGTACTGCGACGTCTGGAAGTTCTTGGGCATGTCCGGGTAGAAGTAGTTCTTGCGGGCGAAACGGCACCACTCGGCGATCTCGCAGTTGAGCGCGAGGCCGATGCGGATCGCCGACTCGATCGCCTTGGCGTTGACGACCGGCAGCGCACCGGGCAGCGCGAGGCACACCGGGCAGACCTGGGTGTTGGGCTCGGCGCCGAACTCCGTCGGGCAGCCGCAGAACATCTTGGTCGCGGTGTTGAGCTCGATGTGGATCTCGAGCCCCATCACCGGGTCGTAGCGGGTCAGCGCCTCGTCGACGGGAACGAGAGTCTCGCTCATCGTGCCACCTCCAGATCGGGTGCCTGGGCAAGCATCGGCCCGCCCCACTTCTCCTCGAGCAGCTTCTCCAAGGCGGCGCCGGCGTTGTAGAGCCGGTCATCGGCCTGCTGGGGAGCGAGGAACTGCAGGCCGACCGGCAGGCCGTCCTCGTCGGCGAGCCCGACGGGCAGCGACAGCCCGGGGATGCCGGCGAGGTTGGCCGGGATCGTGGCGACGTCCTGCAGGTACATCGACAGCGGGTCGTCGAGCTTGGCGCCCAGCTGCCAGGCCGTCGTGGGCGAGGTCGGCGAGACCAGGACGTCGACCTGCTCGAACGCGGCTGCGAAGTCGCGCGCGAGGAGCGTACGAACTTTCTGTGCCGACCCGTAGTAGGCGTCGTAGTAGCCGCTCGACAGGGCGTAGGTGCCAACGATGATGCGGCGCTTGACCTCGTCGCCGAAGCCCGCGTCACGGCTCGACGCCATGACCTGCTCCGCGCTCGGGTCGTCGGCACCGGCGGGTGGCACGCGTACGCCGTAACGCATCGCGTCGAAACGGGCGAGGTTGCTGCTCGCCTCGCTCGGCATGACGAGGTAGTAGGCCGCAAGGGCGTACTCGAGGCTCGGCAGTGACACCTCGACGACCTCGGCGCCGGCGGACGTCAGCAGCTCGACGGCCTCGTGGAACCGGGCACTGACGCCGGCCTGGAAGCCCTCGCCGCCCAGCTCCTTGACGATGCCGATCTTGAGTCCCTTGACGTCGGCGCGACGGGCGGCCGAGACGACGAGCGGTGCCGGCGCGTCGATGCTGGTGGAGTCCATGGGGTCGTGGCCGCCCATGAGCTCGTGCAGCAGCGCGGCGTCGAGGACCGTACGTGTGACAGGTCCCGCCTGGTCGAGGCTGCTCGCGAGCGCGACGAGGCCGTAACGGCTGATGCCGCCGTAGGTCGGCTTGACGCCCACCGTGCCGGTCAGCGCGCCGGGCTGGCGGATCGAGCCGCCGGTGTCGGTGCCGATCGCGAGGGCGGCCTCGAACGCGGCGACGGCAGCGGCCGAGCCGCCACCGGAGCCTCCCGGGATGCGGTCCCGGTCCCAGGGGTTGCGCGTCGGCCCGTACGCCGAGTGCTCGGTCGACGAGCCCATCGCGAACTCGTCCATGTTGGTCTTGCCGAGGATCGGCAGCCCGGCAGCCTTGATGCGCAGCGTGATCGTCGCGTCGTAGGGCGGGATCCAGCCGTCGAGGATCTTGGAGCCGCACGTCGTGGGCATGCCCTTGGTCGCGACGATGTCCTTGACGGCGATCGGTACGCCGGCGAGTCCGTGCAGGCCTTCGCCCGCGGCCCGGCGGGCGTCGACGTCGGCCGCCGTGGCGAGCGCGCCCTCGGCGTCGACGTGCAGGAAGGCGTGGACGTCACCGTCGACCGCGGCGATGCGGTCGAGCTGGGCCTGGGTGGCCTCGACACTCGAGACTTCCTTGCGGGCCAGCTTGGCGGCCAGATCGGCCGCGCTGAGACGAGTCAGGTCGGTCATGTCAGTCCTCCCCGAGGATCTTGGGCACGAGGAACCGCTGCTGCTCGGACGCCGGGGCGCCGGCGAGCGCCTCCTCGGGCGTCAGGCACGGCACGACGACGTCCTCACGGAAGACGTTGTTGACGGGGACGGGGTGGCTCATCGCCTCGACGTCGTCGCCGGCGGCCTGCTGGACCACCGCGACGTGCTCGAGGATGGCGGGCAGCTCGGCGGCGAAGTGGTCGAGCTCGGCCTCGCTGAGGTCGATGCGGGCGAGGCCGGCCAGATGGCTGACGTCGGCGCGCGAAATACCCTTGGCGGGCTCAGACATACGGATCCTTGCAGGTGGAGTCGGGGATACCGATCCATCCTAGTGACCGTCTAGCGCCGGCCCACCAGGCGCTGCTCGTCCATGCCGTGCGACCCGCCGCGCCCGCCCGTGACGATCGCCGCGCGACTGCTCACCGGGTAGACCACCGGCACGTAGGGCACCACGGCAGTTGCGGTGACGGCACCCGTCTTGACGTCGAGCATCGTGATCTTCGTGGCTGCCGACGTGCGCCACGGCAGGAACGGACTCCAGCCCGTCGGCTTCGACTCCACTGCGACACCCCCGTTCGCGTACGAGATCCAGGTCGCGCCCGGAATGCGGCGCTTCCACTCCCGCTCACCGGCGTGCCCCAGGATCACGTCGTCGTCGACGACCTCGACCTGGAGGCCCTCACCACGCAAGGGCAGTCCGTGCTCGGCGCTGGCCGTCAGGAAGTCGCGGGGCAGGTACTTCTCGGCAATGTCGGGGTCGTCACCGAATTCCAGCCTCGCTATCGAGCCGTCCTCGAGGTTCAGGACCCTGAGCCGGAGCACGTCTCCCGGAACCGTGCCCAGCACCTCGGGGATCAGCCGATCCTTGGGCCGCTCGAAGCCGGCAACGGCATCCAGTCGCCGGCTCCAGGCGATCGCCCCGTCGGGGCCGATCGTTGAGACCACGCACGAGGTCAGGAGATCGAGCCGGTCCGGCCGGCACGTGCGCACGGCGGCGAACCCGCGTGCCCCGGCAATGACGTCGACCGACGTCCGCTGCTTCTCGGGGAACTCGCGGGTCCAGAGCTCACCGGACTCCACCGTGACGTAGTCGACTCGTACGGTTCCCGGGGTCTCTGAGACCTGGACCAGGTCGCCGTCGGAGGTGAACCGCCGAGACTGGACCCCGTCGGCGAGCCTTCCGATCGACGTGACCTTGCCGGTGTCGCGGTCGAGCGCCACCATCGCGGGCTGTTCGTCGCCGTCCGTGAGGCCGGCGACCAGGACGGCGTCGTCCGTGGCGAACCACGATCGACCCTGGACGCCTGCCGTCCACACGCTCGAGGTCTGGCTGTCGGCCCGGACGATCGGCGAGACGATGCCGGCGGCCAGGACCGCCACGCCAAGGCCGGCGATCAGCGCGACCCGCTTCAGGACGTGCAGTCGCCGCAGGAGGGCCGAACCCAGAGCCACCAGACCGCCGGCCAGGAGCAGCAACCCGAGGACGTACTTCATGGTCTCGTCGTGCGTCGCCCACCACGCTCCGACAAGGGCTGCGACGAGCCCGGCCCAGAGCCTCGGCATGCGGACAGCGCGGTCGTTCATGTTCCCCCCGGAGACGTGTGTGCGACGACCCTAGCGGGAGCGCTCGACCAGGGTCTCAATGCCGTCGAGCATGACCTCGAGGTCGAACCGGTACTCCGCGAACGGGTCGCCGCCCGGCTCGGGCTCGTCCGCAGCCCCCGACCAGGCGACACGGTGCAGCTGCGGGAAGCGCTCCTCCTCGACGACCTCACGGAGGATCGCGGTGTAGTCGACCTGGTCGGCGCCACCACCCTTGGCCTGCTGCGCGTCATAGGCCATGCGGGCATCGATCAGGGCGTGCGACGAGATCAGGCCCAGGATGCGCATCTTGTCGCCGTCGTCCAGGCCCGTGCCGTCCAACGCCTCGAGCCCGACCTCCATCCACCGCAGCGAGTTGGGCGCCAGGGGCGGCGTCGCCATCGGCATCTGGACGATCCAGATGTTGCGCGTGATGGCCTCGCGTTGCGCCATCGCCCAGCTGAGCAGCCGGCTGCGCCAGGTGTCCCCCTCGAGCTCGAACTCCATCACCCCATCGGCACTGGCGTTCCACATCAGCTGGAGCAGCTCGTCCTTGTTGGTGACGTGGCGGTAGAGCGACATCGTGGTGAACCCGACGGCCTTGGCGACGCGCGCCATCGAGACGGCAGCGAGCCCTTCGGCGTTCGCGATGTCGACGGCCGCGGCGACGATCGAGTCGACGTCGAGCCCCGGCTTGGGTCCGCGTCGTCCCACGTCGCGCCGTCCCCAGAGCAGCTCGAGGCTGGGCGGGAGGGCGACCTGGTCGTCGGATTCAGCCATGCCCACACCCTTTCAGATCACCGCTTGCGACTTTCAGTGTACGTCATATACAGTTCCGTGTATGACATACACAGTTAACGCCACCGGACTTCGCAAGACATACGGGGACCACGTGGTCCTCGACGGCATCGACCTCGCCGTCGCCACCGGGTCCGTGTTCTCGCTGCTCGGACCCAATGGCGCCGGCAAGACGACCCTCGTCCGCATCCTCGCCACGCTGCTGGCACCCGACTCCGGCACCGCGACGATCGCCGGCCACGACCTCCTGAGCGACCCGCTCGCTGTCCGCAAGGTCATCAGCCTCACGGGTCAGTACGCCGCCGTCGACGAGGTGCTGACCGCCGAGGAGAACCTGCTGATGATGGCCCAGCTCAGGCACCTCCCCCGCAAGCTCGCCCGGCAGCGAGTCGAGGACCTGCTCGCCGAGTTCGACCTCGTCGATGCCCGCGCCCGCCGCGTCGGCACCTTCTCGGGCGGCATGACCCGGCGCCTCGACCTGGCGATCAGCATGATCGAGCGGCCCGAGCTGCTGTTCCTCGACGAGCCGACGACCGGCCTCGACCCCCGCAGCCGCGAGCAGGTCTGGGGCACCGTGCGCCAGCTGGTCGACGACGGCGTGACGATCCTCCTGACGACGCAGTACCTCGAGGAGGCCGACCAGCTCGCCGACCGCATCGCGGTGCTCGACGGCGGGTCGATCGTCGCCGAGGGCACCGCCGCCGAGCTCAAGTCGACGATCGGCGGCGAGCTGCTGCGCATCGAGCTCGCCGACCTCGAGTCGTACGGCCGCGCGGTCGCGCACCTCTCCCCCGAACGTACGGACGAGCGGCTGCTGAGCGTCGAGGTGCCCACCGACGGCTCCCCTACCGAGATCGTTGCCCTCCTCGCCCGCCTGGAACGCGAAGGGCTCGCCGTGCGCAAGGTCACGACGGTGCACCCGAGCCTCGACGACGTGTTCTTCACCCTCACCGAACGGAGCGCAGCATGACCCTCTCGACCGCAGTCCTCGACTCGCGCGTGATGGTGACGCGCAGCGTCCGCAGGTCGTTCCGCGACCCTGAGGCCTTCTTCACGGCGCTGATGCTGCCGGTGATCCTGATGCTGCTGTTCGTGTACGTCTTCGGTGGCGCGATGAACACCGGCGGCGACTACGTCAACTACGTCGTGCCCGGCCTGCTCCTGCTGTGCGCCGGATTCGGTGCCGGCACGACATCGGTCAGCGTCGCGCAGGACATGAGCAACGGCATCGTCGACCGGTTCCGCTCGATGCCGATCCACGGCTCGTCGGTCATGGTCGGCCACATCGTGGCGAGCGTCGTCCGCAACCTCATCGCGACGGCGCTCGTGATCGGGGTCGCCCTGCTGGTCGGCTGGCGGCCCACCGCGTCGCCTCTCGACTGGATCGCCTCGATCGGCGTGGTGCTGCTGTTCGTCCTCGCCATCTCCTGGCTCGCCGCGACCGCCGGCCTCCTGCTCGGCAGTCCCGAGGCGGCCAACGGCTTCTCGATGATCCTGATGTTCCTGCCGTACGTCAGCACGGCGTTCGTACCGGCCGACACGATGCCGTCGTGGATGCGCGGGTTCGCCGAGCACCAGCCGCTCACGCCGGTCATCGAGACGTTGCGCGGCCTCTGGATGGGCACCCCGATCGACCACCAGGCCTGGATCGCCGCCGCGTGGTGCGTGGGCATCCTCGCGGTCTCGGTGCCGGCCGCCAGCTCGCTCTTCGGGCGGCGCACATCCAGATAATCCCGTTCTCTGACATGATGGAGGGGTGACCGAGCCCAGACTGACCCAGTTCCGCAACGGCCCCCACACGTTCGACGTCATCGACACCGGCCCGCTGGACGGGACGCCCGTGGTCCTGCTCCACGGGTTCCCCCAGCGGGCCTCGGCGTGGAACGCGGTCGCCGAGCACCTTCACGCGCGCGGCCTGCGGACGTACGCCCCGGACCAGCGTGGCTACTCCCCCGGCGCCCGGCCGAAGTCACGGTTCGCGTACGGCATGGCGGCCCTGACCTCGGACGTCCTCGCCCTGATCGACGCGATCGGGCCCGGGCCGGTGCACCTCGTGGGCCACGACTGGGGCGCAGCCGTCGCCTGGTCCGTCGCGGGCAACCACCCGGATCGGGTCACCACGTTGACCGCTGCCTCGGTGCCCCACCCGGGCGCGTTCATCCGGTCGATGTTCACCAGCGGCCAGGCGTTGAAGTCGTACTACATGGCGCTGTTCCAGCTGCCGGTGCTGCCCGAGTGGATGCTGGCGAGCGGCCGCGCCGACTCGATGCTGCGGGGTGGCGGGATGACGCGCGAGATGGTCGCCCGCTTCCACACCGAGATCGTCGACCACGGCGCACTCCGCGGCGGGCTCGGCTACTACCGCTCGATCTTCCGGGCGAACCCCGGACAGCTCGGCACGAAGATCACGGTGCCGACGACGTACGTGTGGAGCGACCACGACGTGGCGCTCGGCCGCAAGGGCGCCGAGATCAACCATCGCTGGGTCAGTGGGCCGTACGAGCTGGACATCGTCGAGGGGGCGACCCACTGGTTGCTCGACGAGCGGCCCGCCGACCTGGCCAACAGCATCATCAAACGGATCGGCATCTAGGCTGCTCGGCATGCCTCCGCAGAAACCGCAGGACGTCGGCCCCTGGGACCTGCTCGCGTTCGTGTGCGAGCTCGCGATGATCGTGCTGCTCGTCGCCGCCGGTCACGGCATGGCCGGCGGCTGGAAGGGCTGGGCCCTCGGCGCGTTCCTCGCCTTCGTCGCGATCGGCATCTGGGCGCAGTGGATGGCGCCGACCTCCGACAAGCGGCTGGTCAACCCGACGCGATTCATCGTGCAGGTCATGATGTTCGTGACGGTCGCCCTCTATGCCGCGGCCGGCGGCCTCGTCTGGTGGGGCATCGCATTCGCGATCGTGTCGATCACGGCGTTCGCAGCCCGCATTCGCGCCGACCCCTGAGCCAGCGGGTCACAGCGGCAACGAACGTACGCTCTCGAACCGGCGCAGGCTGCCGTCGAACGGGTCCGTGAGCTCGAGCTCGGCGGCGAGGAGCTGCAGCGGACGGCTGAAGTCGTCGACCGCGATGTCGTGCACCGTCGGGTAGAGCGGGTCGTCGACGATCGGGATGCCCAGGCCGTGCAGGTGCAGGCGCAGCTGGTGCGTACGACCGGTGCGTGGCGTCAACCGGTAGATCCCGTGGTCACCGACCACTGATTCGAGCTCGACGAGGGTCTCGGCGTTGACCGGCGCGCCCGGCACGACCTCGGCCTGCCACGTGCCGCGGCGCTTCGTGATGTGGTCGCGAACCACCACGGGCAGCTCGAGGTCCGCGCGCACGGGAGCCAGCGCCCGGTACGTCTTGCGGACCTCGCCGTCCTGGAACAGCGTCTGGTAGCCGCCTCGCCACCGGCGATCCGTGGCGAGCAGCAGCAGTCCCGAGGTGACCCGGTCGAGCCGGTGCAACGGTGACAGCTCGGGCAGGCCGAGCTCGTCCCTCAGGCGTACGACGACGCTCTGTCGCACGTGCCGACCCCGCGGGATCGACGACAGGAACGCCGGCTTGTCGACGACGACCAGCCGCTCGTCCTGGTGCAGCACGTGCAGCGTGCCCGGCACGTCCGTCTCGTCCGGCAGGTCGCGGTGGAACCAGACGAACGTGTGTGGCGTGTAGGGATGCTCCTCGCCGACCGCCCGACCGGTGTCGTAGACGAAACGCTCGGCCGCGAGCATCCCGGCGACGTCGACGCGCTCCGGGAGCCGGGCACGCAGCCAGGCCCCCATCGTCGGCCACGGGTCCGGGGTCGGCTGATCCCGGTCGGGGGTGCGCAGCCACGCGGCGCCGAGCCCATGACGGGGCGGCAACGGCGAGCGGGGAGGCACCTCTCGATGCTACGGGCGCTGTCACATCGCCGCGCCCCCGTCCGTCAGAGGTGCGTTCCAGTCCAGATTTCTGCGGGAGGCACCTCATGAGCACGACCCTCGACACCCTTCGCCGCGAGTTCCGCGGTGACATCATCGAGCCCGGCGACGCGGCGTACGAGCAGGCCAGTCGTACGGTCCTGGCGCAGGGCACCCCGGCGTACGTGCTGAGGCCCGCGAGTGCCGCCGACGTTCAGGCTGCGGTCAGGTTCGCTGCGCACGGCGAGCTGCCGCTGGCCGTGCGCAGCGGCGGGCACGGCTTCCCCGGGTTCGGGACCAACGCCGGCGGGATCGTCATCGACCTCAGCCGCCTCGCCGACGTGGAGGTCATCGACAAGGAGCGGCATGTCGTACGCATCGGCACCGGCGCCACGTGGGGGCAGGTCGCGGAGGTGCTGGCGCCGCACGGCCTGTCGATCTCGTCGGGCGACTCACGCAGCGTCGGCGTCGGCGGGCTCACGCTGGGCGGCGGGATCGGGTGGAAGGTCAGGAAGCACGGACTGGCGCTCGACCACGTGATCGCCGCGGACGTCGTCATCGCGTCCGGCGAGCTTATCCGCGCCAGCGCCGACGAGGCCGACGAGCTGTTCTGGGCGGTCCGCGGTGGGGGCGGCAACGTTGGCATCGTCACTGCCCTCGAGTTCGCCGCGCACGAGACCACCGACGTGTTCTTCGGCCGGATCGCGTTCCCGGCATCCGAGGCGGCAGAGGTGCTCCAAGGCTGGGCGGCGTACATGCGCACGGCGCCGGACGACCTCACCTCGACGGTCGAGCTGGCCAACCCGTTCGCCGGCGGACCCCAGGCGCCGGTGGTGATCCGGGTCGCCTTCGACGGCGACGACCCGGTCGCGGGCGCTGCGGCGATCGACCCGATCCGCGCGCTCGGCACGGTGATCGAGGACGCCGTCGCCTTGGTCCCGATCGCCGCGACGTTGGAGGAGGGCATGGTCCCGCCGCCGGGCATCCAGATCGCGACCCGCAGCGGCTTCGTCAACGCAGGCTCGGTGCCGGAGGTGCTCCGGCTCCTCGCCGAGACGGGTGCCGCTGAGGGATCGCCGGTCATCGCCATCCGCAGTGTCGGTGGCGCGGTGGCCCGGGTTGATGACGACGCCACGGCGTACGCGCACCGGCGGGCCGAGCTGATGTTCGTCACCACGATGGTGGGGCCCGAGCCGGTCATCGCTGCCCGTCGTCCCGGCTTCGACGCCACATGGGCGGAGCTCGCCCCGCACGTCAGCGGGGCGTACGGCAACTTCCTGTCGTCAGCGTCCGAAGCGGATGTCGACGCGATCTATCCGCCGGAGACCCGTCGACGGCTTCGCGCGGTCAAGCGCGAGTACGACCCCGGCAACCTGTTCGCCGGCAACCACAACGTCCGCCCCTAGACCTCGCTGGGAGTGACGAGTTGCAGGCTCGCTCGGGCGTGTCGCCTGTAACTCGTCACGCTCAGCGTGAGTGGGCGGTGAGGCAGTCGGGGTTGAAGACGCGGGCGGTCGAGGGCGGGTCGCTCGCCAGCCGGAGCGCGGACGGGACCGGCCGGCGCACGAGCTCGCCACCGCAGTTGGGGCACACGCCGCGCAGGACGTTGTCGGCGCAGTCGCGGCACCACGTGCACTCGTAGGTGCAGATCAGGACGTCGGTCGACAGCGGATCGAGGTCACGGTCGCAGCACTCGCAGTTGGGGCGGATCTCCAGCATCCGACCAGTATGGCGGTCAGGCGGGCTGGATGAGGTCCCACGCGTTGCCGTAGAGGTCCTCGAACACCGCCACGGACCCGTACGCCTCGTGGCGCGGCTCCTCGCGGAACCGCACCCCGGCGTCGCGCATACGGGCGTGGTCACGCGCGAAGTCTTCGGTCTCGAGGAAGAAGAGCACGACGCCGCCGCCTTGCCGACCCACCGCAGCCTGCTGCTCGTCGGTCTCGGCGAGCTTGAGCACGAGCGCCGCACCCGTGCCCCCAGGCGGGGCGACCACGACCCGGCGGCGGCCGGGGGTGTCGTCGTCCTCGAGCACGTCGAAGCCGAGGTCGACCGTGAAGTAGGTGAGCGCCTCGTCGACGTCACGCACGAGGTAGTTGATCCCGGCGATCGACGGCACGTCAGGACTCCACGGCGGGCGCCGCCGGTGGGCCGTCGGCGATGAGCTCCTCGAACCCTGCCTCGTCGAGGATCGGGACGCCGAGCTGCTCGGCCCTGTCGGCCTTGGACCCGGCGTTCTCCCCCACCACGACGTAGTCGGTCTTCTTGGACACCGACCCCGACGCCTTGCCGCCGCGGGCGATGATCGCCTCCTTGACCGAGTCGCGGGTGAACCGCTCGAGCGACCCGGTGACCACGATCGTCAGCCCCTCGAGCGTGCGCGGGATCGAGGCGTCGCGCTCGTCCCTCATACGTACGCCGGCGTCGCGCCACTGGCGGACGATGCTGGCGTGCCAGTCGACGGCGAACCACTCGACGACGGCTTCAGCGATCGTCGGGCCGACGCCGTCGACCGCCGAGATGGTCTGGACGGCGTCGTCAGTCCCCACGACCTCCTCGATCGCGTCCATCGAGGCGAAGTGCGTCGCCAGCGCGCGGGCCGCGGTCGGGCCGACGTGCCGGATCGACAAGGCGACGAGGACGCGCCACAAGGGCTGCGTCTTGGCCTTCTCGAGGTTGTCGAGCAGGGCCAGGCCGTTGGCGCTCAGCACGCGTTCGCCGGCACCGTCGGCGAGCTCGGCCTTCTTGGCGAGCCGGGTGTAGAGCGGGACCTGGAGCAGCTGGTCGGCAGTCAGCGAGAACAGGCCGCCCTCGTCGACCAGCACCCCGGCGTCGAGCAGTGCGGTCGCGCCCTCCCAACCGAACACCTCGATGTCGAACGCGCCGCGGCCGCCGACGTGGGTCAGCCGCTCGCGCAGCTGCGAGGGGCAGGACCGGGTGTTGGGGCACCGGATGTCCTTGTCGCCCTCGCGGCTCGGTGCAAGAGGCGTGCCGCAGGACGGGCACTCCGTCGGCATGACGAACTCGCGCTCGGTGCCGTCGCGCAGCGCGACAACGGGACCGACGATCTCAGGGATCACGTCACCGGCCTTGCGCAGCACGACCATGTCGCCGATCAGCACGCCCTTGCGCTTGACCTCGTGCTGGTTGTGCAGCGTGGCCATCTCGACCGTCGATCCGGCGACCCTGATGGGCTCCATGACGCCGTAGGGGGTGACCCGGCCGGTGCGGCCGACGTTGACCCGGATGTCGAGCAGCCGGGTGTTGACCTCCTCGGGCGGGTACTTCCACGCGATCGCCCAGCGCGGTGCGCGCGACGTCGAGCCGAGCCTCCGCTGCAGGTCGACCTGGTCGACCTTGACCACGACGCCGTCGATCTCGTGGATGACGTCGTGGCGGTGCTCGCCGTAGTAGTCGATGAACTCCTCGACTGCCTTGAGGTCGGGCAGCACCTTGGCGCGGTCGCTGGTCGGCAGGCCCCACGCCTTGAGCGCGTCGTAGGCCTCGCTCTGCCGCTTGGGCGTGAACCCTTCGCGGTAGCCGAGGCCGTGGCACACCATCGACAGCGGGCGACTCGCGGTGACCGACGAGTCCTTCATGCGCAGCGTGCCCGCAGCGGCGTTGCGGGGGTTGGAGAACGGGGTCTTGCCGGACTCGGCCCACGCGGTGTTGAACTCCTCGAACTCCTTGGTCGGGAAGAACACCTCGCCGCGCACCTCGACGTAGGCGGGGACCGGGTAGTCCTCGGTCGCCCTGAGCCGGTGCGGGATGGCCTTGATCGTGCGGACGTTGGCCGTGACGTCCTCGCCGACGCGCCCGTCGCCGCGGGTGACGCCACGGGTCAGCACGCCGTCCTCGTACGTCAGGGAGATCGCCAGTCCATCGACTTTGAGCTCGCAGAGGAACTCGGCGTTGTCGACGCCGTCGCGGAGGATGCGGGCGTGCCAGCTCTCGAGCTCCTCGATCGAGAACGCGTTGTCGAGGCTGTAGAGCCGCTCGCGGTGCTCGTAGGCCTCGAACGTCGACGAGATCATGCCGCCGACCTGCTGCGTCGGCGAGTCGGGCGTGCGGAGCTCGGGCAGCTGCTCCTCGAGGCCCTCGAGCTCGCGGATCAGCTGGTCGTAGTCGTAGTCGGAGATGACCGGCGCGTCGTCGCGGTGATAGCGCTGCCGATGCTCCTCGATCGTCTCGGCGAGCTCCTTGTGCCGCTGCCTCAGGTCGTCATCGGTCGCCATGGCTCGACTTTATCGCCGCGCGGGGACACTCGGCGCGGCGGAGAGGCTGTCGCCTAGGCTCACTGCATGAGATTCGTGTTGCTCTTGGTCGTGGTGTCGACGGTGGCGGTCTTCGTGCTCCAACGGTTCATCGTGCGGCTCGCGACGAAGGCCGGCACGACCGAGCGCGTCATCGCCGAGGGCAGGCCCTCGACAGCCGTCGTGCTCGACACGTACGACACCGGCAACCGGGTCAGCTCGATCTTCCTGATGGTCCGCCTGACGTTGCGGATCGAGGACGCCGAGGGCGTGCCGGGGTTCGAGACCACGACCGTCGTGCCCATCAGTCCGGTGAAGCTCCCGGACTTCGCGATCGGCCGTACGATCAAGGTGCGCGTCGACCCCGCGACCAAGGACGTCGCGATGGACCAGCCCCGCCGCTGATCAGCCCGCGGCCACGCGCTGCGCCAGCCCCAGGGCCTCACGGGCCCATGCCGGTGAGGCGCCCGCCAGGCCGCACGTCGGCGTGACCACGAGCCGTTCGGCGTACGCCTCCTCGTCGAACCCGAAGCGGCCGAAGAACGCCGCGATGCGGGTCACCAGCGCCGTGTCGGTGACACCTGTCCTGTCCGTCGAGGGGACCACACCAAGCCACAGGTCGGTGCCCTGCTCGAACGACTCGGCCCAGATGTCGTCGGGCCGGGCGAGAGAGAGGTCGAACGAGATCGCGGTGAAGCCCGCGCCGGCGAGCAGCTCGACGGGTACGTCCGGCGCGCAGGAGTGCGCGACGGGGCGTGCTCCGGCGTCGGTGATCGCTCCCGTGACGAGGCGCAGCAGGGCGTCGGCCTCAGGCGGGTGCACGCTGCGGTGCCGCGAGAACCCGCTGGCGGTCGGGATGCCACCGGTGAGCACGGGGACGATCGACGGCTCGTCGACCTGCACGACGAGCTCGGCATCCGGGAATCGCCTGCGTGCGTCGGAGACGTTCGAGCGGAGGCCCTCGGCGAGTGACTCGGCGATCTCGCGCCGGGCGCCGTGGTCGGCGAGCATCTTGTCGCCGCGAGGTCGTTCCACCGAAGCGGCGAGGGTCAACGGGCCGGTGACCTGCAGCTTGAGCGGTCCCTGGTGCGTACCGGCGAGCTCCTCGGCGACGTCGAGGTCCTGCGCCAGCAGCGATCGTGCTCGTCGCTGGTCGACGCCCTCCCCCACGCCGACGCGCCAGCCATCAGGCTGCAGGTCGGCGTCGAGCCCCTCGAGCACCGCAAGCGTACGGCCGATCATCCCGGCGTGGACGCCTCGCGCGGGGAGCTCCGGCACGTACGCGAAGTCGCCGACCTCGCCCATCACGAGGCGGAGCGACTCGGCGAAGTCGGTGCCCGGCATCGAGCCGATGCCGGTGGCGATGCTCATGTGATTCCTTCGTCTGAGGGTGGAGCGGTGAGCTGGGTCGAACCGCAAAGCTCCGCGTTCGACCTGAGCCACCGCCGCGGAGAGGCGGTTCGACCTAACCCACCGCCACGCGGGCGGTACGACTGATGGTGGCGGAGCCGACGACGCGGGTGCCGTCGTACATGACGCAGGCCTGGCCCGGCGCGATGCCGCTCGCCGTGTCGTGGAGGTCGACGCTGACGTCGTCGCCGGACACGTGCACCGTCGCGCGGTGCTCGTCGCCGTGCGCCCGCAGCTGCACCGTGCAGTCGAGCGAGCCGGACGGGGGCGTGCCGCACCACAGCGGCTTGATGCACTCGAGCGCGTCGACCGCGAGGGACTCCCGTGAGCCCACCGTGACGGTGCCGCTGACCGGCTCGATGTCGAGCACGAACCGGGGCTTGCCGTCATCAGCCGGGATGCCGAGCCGCAGCCCGCGCCGCTGCCCGATCGTGAACGCGTACGCCCCGTCGTGCTCGCGCAGCACCGTGCCGTCCTCGTCGACGATCGTGCCCGGCTTGGGGCCGAGCTTCTCGCCGAGCCAGCCGGCGTTGTCGCCGTCGGGGATGAAGCAGATGTCGTGGCTGTCGGGCTTGGTGGCGACCTGGATGCCCCGGCGCGCGGCCTCTGCGCGTACGACGTCCTTGGTCGTGTCGCCGAGGGGGAACAGCGAGTGCGCGAGCTGCTCCTGCGTCAGCACGCCGAGCACGTAGGACTGGTCCTTGCCCATGTCGATCGCGCGGTGCATCTCGATCGTGCCGTCCGGCGCCGTCTCGAGCTGCGCGTAGTGACCCGTCGCGACGGCGTCGAAGCCCAGCGCCAGGGCGCGGTCGAGCACGGCGGCGAACTTGATCTTCTCGTTGCAGCGCAGGCACGGGTTGGGCGTACGCCCGGCGGTGTACTCGGCGATGAAGTCGTCGACGACGTTGTCGGCGAACTCCTCGCTCATGTCCCACACGTAGAACGGGATGCCGAGCTGGTCGGCGGCGCGGCGGGCGTCGCCGGCGTCCTCGATCGAGCAGCAGCCGCGGGCTCCTGACCGGTACGACCGGGGGTTGCGGCTGAGCGCCAGGTGGACACCCGTGACGTCGTGACCTGCGTCGACGGCTCGCGCGGCGGCGACGGCCGAGTCGACGCCGCCGGACATCGCGGCGATGACCCTCATGACCCGCCCCTGACCAGCGACGCGCGCTGTGCACGCTCGTGCACCGCGGGCAGCGCCTCGATCAGCCGGTCGACATCGGCCTCCGTCGAGGTGTGGCCGAGGCTGAACCGCAGCGAGCCCCGGGCGGCGACGTCGTCGTAGCCCATCGCCAGCAGGACGTGGCTGGGCTGGGGCACGCCCGCGGCACAGGCGGAGCCGGTCGAGCACTCGATGCCCTGCGCGTCGAGCAGCATCAGCATCGCGTCGCCCTCGCACCCGGGGAACGTCACATGGGCGATGTTGGGCAGTCGGTGATCGGGTCCGGGCTGCGGATCGCCGTTGACGATTGCGTCGGGGACTACCCGCACGATGCCCTCGACGAGCCTGCGACGCAGCGCCTCGATGCGGTCGACGGTCTGTGCCTGGCGACCGACCGTGACGTCGACGGCCGCGGCGAATGCGGCGATCAACGGGACGCTGAGCGTGCCGGACCTCAGGTCGCGCTCCTGGCCGCCGCCGTGCAGCAGCGGCGTCGCCTCGAGCTCGCGGCGGAACAGCAACGCACCGACGCCGACAGGACCACCCAGCTTGTGCGCCGTGATCGTCATGGCGTCGAGCTGGCTGGCGGCGAAGTCGAGCGGCACGTAGCCGGCCGCCTGCACGGCATCGCTGTGGACCGGGATGTCGTACGTGCGGGCGATGTCCACGACGTCGGAGACCGGCTGGATCGTGCCCATCTCGTTGTTGGCCCACATCGTCGTGACAGCTGAGACCGAGGCCGGGTCGCGTTCGACGGCGGCACGCAGCTCGTCGACCAGGATGCGGCCCGTGGTGTCGACCGGCGTCATGTCGATCTCTGCGCCCTCGTGCTTGGCGAGCCACGTGACGGGGTCGAGCAGCGCGTGGTGCTCGATCGAGCTGAACACGATGCGGTTGCGATCGGGGTCCTGGGCCCGGCGCGACCAGTAGAGGCCCTTGATCGCGAGGTTGTTGGCCTCGGTGCCGCCGGAGCAGAACACCACCTCGCTGGGCCGCGCGCCGAAGCGCTCGGCGATCAGCTCGCGCGCCTCCTCGACCGTACGACGGGCATCCCGCCCGGACGCGTGCAGCGACGACGCGTTGCCCGTGCGGGCCAGCTCCTCGGCCATCACGGCGATCGCCTCAGGGACCATCGGCGTGGTTGCCGCATGGTCGAGGTAGGCCACTCGTTCGAGGTTGTTCATCGCTCAACAAGCGTAGCCCGGTGACGCACGCCCCGTTCCCACCGTCCGGACGCACGACCGGCGCCGCCCGCGGAGGGACGACGCCGGTCGTGGCAGGGCGAACGGCTACTTGCCGCCCTCCTTGAGCGTCACGTCGATCGGCTTGTAGCCCTTGCCGTCGACGTCGACCCCTTCGGCCTTGAGCTCCTTGAGCGCCGCCTCGACGTACGTGTTGGAGTACGCCGACGCCGGGGGCGCCTTGGAGATGATCGTCGCGCCGGTCTCGTTCTTGGTGCCGAGCGCGATGTCGACTGTCTGCTTCCAGGCCGCCTCGTCGATCACACCGACGCCGTGCGTCGAGGGCCAGATCAGCTTGTTGACCTCGTTGGTCATCCACAGCTGGTGGCTCTCGCCGAGCTGCGAGCCCGCGGCCGTGACGATCTTGGCTGCTTCCTCGGGGTTGTCCCGCGCGTAGACCCAGCCCTTGATCGACGCCTTGATGAACTTGGTCGTCTGGTCCGCGTACGCCTTGTCCTTCAGCTTGTCGGTCTGTGCCCAGATCGCGTCCTGCAGCATCGCCGTGCCGACGTCGTTCCAGTCGATGACGTTGAGGTCCTCGGGCGTGTAGAGCTTGCCGGTCTTGGGGTTCTTGGTCTCCAGCACCTGGGCGTACTCGTTGTAGGTCATCGCCTGGGCGGCGTCGATGTCACCGGCGAGGAAGCCGTTCATGTCGAACGCCTGCTGCACGAGCTTGACGTCCTTGACCCCCACGTTGTCCTTCTGCATGCCGGCGAAGAGCTCCCACTCGTTGCCGAAGCCCCAGCTGCCCACCTTCTTGCCGTTGAGGTCGGCCGGGCTCGTGATGTTCTTGTCCTTGAACGAGATCTGAGTCGTCGCGCTCCGCTCGAAGATCTGGGCCACGTCGGTGATCTTCGCGCCCTTCTCGATCGAGCCCAGCACCTTGGGGACCCACGAGATCGCGTAGTCCACGTCGCCGGCCGACAGCACGTCCTGCGGCACGATGTCGGCGCCGCCCTCGACGATCTGGACGTCGAGCCCCTCGTCCTTGTAGTAGCCCTGGGCGACCGCCGCGTAGTAGCCGGCGAACTGTGCCTGCGGCACCCATTGCAGCTGGAGCTTGACCTGCTTCAGGTCACCGCTCGTTGAGTCGCCGTCACTGTCGCTCCCGCCCCCGCAGGCGCTCAGGACCAGCGATGCCGCAGCCACCATGGCGGCGACCCTTGCCCACTTCCGCATGTTGTGCTTCATCGATTCTCCTTGTTGATGGTGCTGCAGGCCGCCCGTGGGTCACGGGCGGACGATCAGGGGGTCGAACGGTGCCGCGTGAAGAACATCTCGACCGCGAGGGCCGCGCAGTAGAACACGAGGCCGAGCACGATCGCGCCGAAGACGTACGCCCAGGCCAGTGCGTAGTTGCTGCTGGCCGCCGACGAGGTGATCGACTTGCCGAGGCCGCCGATCGGACCGCCGAAGTACTCCGCGATCAGCGCCGAGATCACCGCGAGCGACGACGCGACGCGCAACCCCGTGAACACGTACGGCGCAGCGGTCGGCAGCGTGACCGCGAACTGCTGCTGGCGGGCGGACGCGGCATAGACCCGCATGAGGTCGCGGTGCACCGGCCGCACCTGGCGCAGGCCGCGCAGGGTGTTGATGTAGACCGGCACGATGACCGCGACCGCCGCGACGATCTGGCGAGCGGTCTCCTTGTCGGCGCCGTACATCGTGTAGAGCACGGGTGCCAACGCGACGATCGGCATGACCGCGAGGGCCGCGACGAGGGGTGCCACGATCGTGTCGAAGATGCGCCACACGCCGGCGATGATCGCGCCGAGGATGCCCACCAGCGCGCCGACGACGAGCCCGATCAGGGCGTTGACGCCGGTGCTGACCGAGCCGTCGACGATCGAGCCGAGGTTGTCGGTGATCTCGTGCCAGATGTCGGTCGGGGTCGGCACGATGTACTGCTCGATGCCGAAGCCATCGACGACGCCCTGCCACAGCCCGAGCATCGCGACGCCGAGGACGATCGGGGCGACGACCGTGCGATAGGCCGACCCGCGCGCCAGCGCCCGCTCGGGGATCGTCGCCGTTGTCGCGCTCATCGGGTGTCGACCCCTCGCGCACCGGCGACAGGTACGCCGTGGAGTGCCTCGCGCACCTTGGCGACGCCCCGGAAGAACGCCTCGTCCTCACGGAGCGAGTCGTCACGCTCGGCCGGTCCGCCCAGGCTGACGTCGATGACGTCGGTGATGCGGCCCGGACGCGGCGACATCACGACGACGCGGTCGGACAGGAACACCGCCTCGGGGATCGAGTGCGTCACGAACACGACGGCGGCCTGGGTCTCGGCACAGATGCGGACGAGCTCGTTCTGCATGCGCTCACGAGTCATCTCGTCGAGGGCGCCGAACGGCTCGTCCATCAGCAGGAGCTTGGGGCTCTCGGCGAGCGCCCGGGCAATCGCCACGCGCTGCTGCATGCCGCCGGACAGCTGGTCGGGGTAGTGCCCGGCGAAGTCCGTCAGGCCAATCAGCTCGAGCAGCTCGGAGACCCGGGCCTTGCGCTCCGAGCGGCCGACACCGTGGAGCGCCAGCGGCAGCTCGATGTTGCCGGTCACGGTCTTCCACGGCAGGAGTCCGGCCTGCTGGAACGCGATGCCGTAGTCCTGGTCGACGCGCGCCTGACGGGCCGGCTTGCCGAACACGCTGAGCTCGCCGGAGGTCGGGGTGTCGAGGTCGGCGATGAGCCGCAGGAGCGTGCTCTTGCCGCAGCCGCTGGGACCGATCAGCGACACGAACTCCCCCGGCGCGACGCTGAGGTCGACCGATTCCAGAGCCGTGACGGACGCACCCTTGCGACCCCCGAACGTACGGCTGACCGCACGGACCTCTACTGCTGAACTCATGCTGGGATCTCCGAACGTCGATAGGGCTTGAGGGCGAGGCCGAGCAGGCCGACGAACGCGGCAGCCACCAGGCCGACGGCGATCGCCGCGAAGATCGGCGCCCAGGGCTTGGCCGGGTCGCTGCTGGCGGACTGGGCGTACTCGATGATCAGGCGGCCCACGCCACCGCGGAGGCCGATCGAGACCTCGGCGACGACCGTGCCGATGACCGCCGATGCCGCCGCGAGCCGCAGCGCCGGGAGCAGGAACGGGACGCTCGCAGGCAGGCGCAGGCTGAACAGCGTGCGCCACCAGCCGATGCCGTACGTGTGCATCAGGTCGACGTGGGTCGCGTCCGGCGCCTTGAGGCCACGCAGCACTCCCACGGCGACCGGGAAGAACGCGAGGTAGGCAGCGATGACCGCCACGGAGTGCTCGCTCTGCCACTCGAAGCCGCCGATCGTGATCTGCGAGCCCCAACGGCGTACGAGCGGGGCGATCGCGATGAGCGGCACGGTCTGGCTCAGCACGATCCACGGCAGGACCGCTGCCTCGGCGATCGTGAAGCGTTGCATGACCAGCGCCAGCGCGAACCCGACGACGACGCCGATGATCCAGCCGAACGCCGCGATCCTGAGCGTGAACAGGCCCGCGTCGAGCACGGTCTGCCACATCGTGTCGCCGATCGTGCCGATGACGGGGTCGGACAGCCTCGAGAACATGTCCCACACGTGCGGCATGGCGATGTCGGACGACCGCGGCAGCACCGTGGTGCCGCCGATGACGACGCCGGTGTCGGGGGCGACCGCCTTGTAGGCCTCCCACACCCCGATCACCGCGGCGATGCCGAGGGCACCGAGAGCCAGGCGCCCCAGGGGCGCGCTACGTCGGGTCACGCCTTCGCCGTCACGTGCTCGCGGATCTGCGGGATGATCGACTCGCCATAGACCCGGAGGGTCTCCTCCTTGTTGTCGTGCTGGAGGTAGCCCGCGAACTGCGTCACGCCGACCTCCTGGAGCGCCTTGAGCTTGGCGACGTGGTCCTCGACGGTGCCGAGCAGGCAGAACCGGTCGACGATCTCGTCGGGCACGAACTCCGCATGCGTGTTGCCCGCGCGGCCGTGCTCGTTGTAGTCGTAGCCCTCGCGGCCCTTGATGTAGTCGGTCAGCGCCTGCGGCACCGAGCCGTCCGCCCCGTACTTCTCGACGATGTCGGCGACGTGGTTGCCGACCATGCCGCCGAACCAGCGGCACTGCTCGCGCATGTGCGCCCAGTCGTCGCCGACGTACATCGGCGCGGCGATGCAGAACTCCAACGAGTCGGGGTCGCGGCCGACGTTGGCCGCCGCGTCGCGGACGGTCTGGATCATCCACTTCGTGATGTCGACGTCGGCGAGCTGCAGGATGAACCCGTCACCGACCTCGCCGGCCGCCTTGAGCGCCAACGGCCCGTACGCCGCGATCCACACCTCGAGCGACGTGTTGGTCGTCCACGGGAACCGCAGGGTCGAGCCCTTGTAGTCGACCGCGCGGCCACTGCCGAGCTCCCGGATCACGTGCGTCGCCTCGCGGACCTCCTTGAGCGTCGACGGCTTGCCGTTCGTGACGCGTACGGCCGAGTCGCCGCGACCGATGCCGCACACCGTGCGGTTGCCGTACATCTCGTTGAGCGTCGCGAACACCGACGCTGTGACGGTCCAGTCACGCGTCGCCGGGTTGGTCACCATCGGGCCGACGACGATCCGCTTGGTCTCGGCGAGGATCGCGCTGTAGATGACGTACGGCTCCTGCCACAGGATGTGGCTGTCGAACGTCCACACGTAGTCGAAGCCGTGCGCCTCGGAGAGCTTGGCGAGCTGCACCGTGCGCCACGCGGGCGGGTTGGTCTGGAGTACGACTCCGAAATCCATGGTCAGCCTTCTGCTAGATGAGGTACTGGGACAGGTCGCGCTTGACGAACTGGCCATGGCCCTTGGTGCCTACGTACGCGTTGTCGTCCACGACGACCGTGCCGCGCGAGATCACGGTGTCGACGTGCCCGTCGATCTCGAAGCCCTCCCACGCGGAGTGGTCCATGTTCATGTGGTGCGTCTTCTCGTAGCCGATCGACGTGTGACCGTTGGGGTCGTAGATCACGATGTCGGCGTCGGCGCCCGGCGCGATGACGCCCTTCTTGCCGTAGAGGCCGAACATCCGGGCCGGCGTCGTCGAGGTGATCTCGACCCACCGCTCGAGCGTGATCTGGCCGCTGACGACGCCCTGGTACATGAGGTCCATGCGGTGCTCGACGGACCCGATGCCGTTGGGGATCTTGGAGAAGTCGCCCAGGCCGAGCTCCTTCTGGTCCTTCATGCAGAACGGGCAGTGATCCGTCGACACCATCTGGATGTCGTTGGTCCGCAGGCTCTGCCACATGTGGTCCTGGTGGCCCTCCGCGCGGGACCGCAACGGCGTCGAGCACACCCACTTGGCACCCTCGAAGCCCGGCGCGCCGAGCTGTTCCTCCAGCGACAGGTAGAGGTACTGGGGACACGTCTCCCCGAACACGTTCTGCCCGTTGTCGCGGGCCGCGGCGAGCTGCTCGACGGCCTGCTTGGCGCTGACGTGCACGACGTACAGCGGCGCGCCGGTGAGGTTGGCGAGCATGATCGCGCGGTGCGTCGCCTCCTCCTCCATCTGCCATGCGCGAGCGATGCCGTGGTAGTAGGGATCGGTCTTGCCCTGGGCCAGCAGCTGCTCGACGAGCACGTCGATCGCCGGTCCGTTCTCGGCGTGCATCATCGTCATGAGGCCCGTCTCGGCGGACGTCTGCATGGCCCGGAGGATCTGCGCGTCGTCGGAGTAGAACACCCCGGGATAGGCCATGAACAGCTTGAAGCTCGTGATGCCCTCGTCGACCAGGCCGTCCATCGCCTTGAGCGAGTCGGCGTTGACGTCGCCGATGATCTGGTGGAAGCCGTAGTCGATCGCGCAGTTGCCGCGGGCCTTGTCGTGCCACGTCGCGAGGCCGTCCATGACCTGCTGCCCGTACGTCTGAACGGCGAAGTCGATGATCATCGTCGTGCCGCCCCACGCAGCAGCGCGGGTGCCGGTCTCGAACGTGTCGGAGGCCGCGGTGCCGCCGAACGGCAACTCCATGTGCGTGTGCGCGTCGATGCCGCCGGGGATGACGTACTTGCCGGTCGCGTCGATCACGGTGTCGACCGTGCGCGCGAGGTCGCTGCCCAGCAGCGTGGATCCGGGCGCGAGGACGGCGACGATGACCTCGCCGTCGACGAGGACGTCCGCCGCCGAGCGGCCGGTCGCGGTGACGACCGTGCCGCCGGTGATGAGTGTCGTAGCCATGAGGCCTCCTTACGGCTTGGCGATCAAGGTGTAGGAGTCAGGACGACGGTCGCGATAGAACTGCCAGTCGTCGCGCATCTCCTGCACCATGTCCATCTCGAGGTCGCGGACGAGGATCTCCTCATCGGTGCCCGAGCCGCGCTCGCCGACGAAGTTTCCGCGCGGGTCGATGACCTGGCTCGTGCCGTAGAAGTCGACGGCGAGCTCGCCGTACTCGTTGTCCTCGCGCCCGACCCGGTTGGGCTGGAGCACGAAGTAGCCGTTGGCGACCGCTGCGCACGGCCCCTCGACCTCCCACAGCCGGTTGCTCAGGCCCGGCTTGGTGGCGTTGGGGTTGAAGACGATGTGAGCGCCGTTGAGGCCGAGCTCGCGCCAGCCCTCGGGGAAGTGGCGGTCGTAGCAGATGTACATGCCGATCTTGCCGACCGACGTGTCGAAGACCGGGTAGCCCAGGTTGCCGGGGCGGAAGTAGAACTTCTCCCAGAACCGGTCGAGGTGCGGGAGGTGGTGCTTGCGGTACTTGCCGAGGATCGTGCCGTCAGCCTCGACGATCACCGAGGTGTTGTAGTAGACGCCGGTGATGTCCTCCTCGTAGATCGGCAGGACCATGACCATCGACAGCTCCTTGGCCAGCGCCGCGAAGCGCTGCACGATGGGGCCGTCGGCCGGCTCGGCGTAGCGGTAGTACTTCTTGTCCTCGGTGATGCCGAAGTAGGGACCGTAGAACAGCTCCTGGAAGCAGATGACCTGCGCCCCGTCGGCCTTGGCGTCGCGCGCGAACTGCTCGTGCTTGTCGAGCATCGACTCCTTGTCGCCCGTCCACGTCGTCTGCGTGATCGCGGCTCTGATGACCGTCACTTGGCTTCCCTCTCGCTTGTGGCCCAGATCACAGACCGTCGTAAGGCGCTCACTCTAAGCACGTGGAGGCGACCCGTCCAGACATTGAATGGCACGAACGTTTCACGAGAATGATCTTTTGTAACGTCGGTATGAACCTCAGTGGGCGTCGCTCGATGCCGGCTCGACAGCGGCCGCGATCCGAATGGCCAGCACCCGCAGGGCATCCAGCACATCGGCGCTCCCGTCCTCGATGACGAAGTCCTGGCCGATGAGCAACAGGTTCGTGGCGACGGTGTCGGCCGTGTCACCGGTCGCCCGCACGCGGCACCGATCGTCGTCGACGACCTCCACGGGTACGACTGCCGGGAGACGCGCGCTCACGACCCGGGCCGGTGCGGCCACGACTGCGTCAGCCCAGTGCCGCCGATACATCGCATCCATGCTCTCGACCAGAGCTTGCGAGGGTGGCGCGACCTGCGGCCGGAACCGGGCACCGGCCGGCTGCTTCACGGTCATCCGGTCGAGCCGGAAATGCCGCCAGTCAGTCCGTGCGGGATCGAACGCCAACAGGTACCACCGGCCACCGGACTGCACCAACCGGTAGGGCTCGACGTCCCGCTGTGTCACGTTGCCCTTGCGGTCCGCGTAGTCGAACCTGACCCGTCTCTGGTCCCGGCACGCGCCGGTCAGGAACACCACATCGGCCGGCTCAGTGCCCGGGCCACGCCTGTCCGCGGTGTCGGTGAAGGTGCGCAGGGCGCTCATCCGCCCGCGCAGCCGCCAGGGCAGCACCTGCTCCAGCTTGGCCAGGGCCGTGACAGCCGCCTCGCCGACCCCGGCGGTTCCTCCGGCCGCGAGCCGCAGCCCGACTGCCATGGCGACCGCCTCATCGTCCTCCAGCAGGAGCGGCGGAAGCGCACTGCCGGCCTGCAGCGCGTAGCCGCCGACGACGCCGGTCTCGGACTGCACCTCGTAACCGAGGTCGCGAAGCTTGGCGATGTCGTAGCGCAGCGTTCGCGCGCTGACGCCCATGCGCGTCGCCAACTCGGGTCCGGACCAGCGCGTACGCGACTGGAGCAGGTTGAGGAGTTGCAGGAGTCGTGCCGATGGATTCGTCATGTTCTGAACATTCTCTCGTACTGCGGCAAGGATCTTGCCTCAATGCCTGAAATGTTGAAGTCATGAACTCACACACACCGCACACCATCCTCGTCACCGGCGCCACTGGTCAGGTCGGTCGCCACCTCGTCTCCGAGCTGCTCTCCGCGGGTCATCGGGTCCGCGCACTGAGCCGCACCCCAGAGACCGCGAACCTGCCCGAAGCCGTCGACGTCATCGCCGGCGACTTCGGCGGCGAGCTGCCCGCCGGACTCTTCAAGGACGTCGACGCGGCGTTCGTCTTCGCGGCCGACGGCGCCGCGTCGTTCGTCGAGGCAGCGGCCGCAGCACAGGTGCCCCGGCTCGTGCTGCTGTCCTCGCTCGCCGCAGCACTCGAGCACGAGCGCGACCACGGCTCGTTCAGCCAGCTGCACCACTCCGCGATCGAAGAGGTCGTCCGCGCCAGCGGTACGTCCTGGACGATCCTGCGCCCCGGGACGTTCGCCAACAACCTGCTGACCTGGGCCCAGCCGATCCGCTACACCGGCGGCGTCACGGGGCCCTACCCGACGTCGGCGCAGGCACCGATCCACGAGGCGGACGTCGCCGCCGCGGCCGCGGCCGTGCTCACCAGCCCGGGCCACGAGGGCAAGATCTACCCGATGACCGGACCGCAGGCGTTGAGCCGCACCGAGCAGCTCGCGGCGATCGGTGCCGCGATCGGGCGTGAGCTGACCTTCACCGAGAACACGCCCGACGAGTTCCGCGCGGAGATGGCGCAGTACGGCGTCGCCGACGGCATCGTGAAGATGCTGCTGGACTACTGGTCCGACACCGTCGACAGCCCCGACGTCGTACGTTCGACCGAACCGCTGACCGGCCGCCCGGCCCGAACGCTCGCCGAGTGGGCGCAGGACCACGCCGCCGACTTCGCCAGCTGAGCCAGGCCCTCCGGCCCGCCGCTGATCCCGGATCGGCGGCGGGCCGGTTGAACGTCACCGAGCGTGGTCGTGGGCCATCATCGCGACGCCGAGGGACAGTTGCGACGAGGGATCGTCGAGGCGTACGCCGAGGACGCTCTCGATCTGCGCGAGCTTGGCGTAGAGCGCCGGCCGGCTGCGGTGGGACGTCCGCGCCAGCCGCGACTTGTTGCCGCCGGCCGCGAGGTACTGCCGCAACAGGTCCAACAATCCACCGCCGTGCCGGGCCTCGTACGCCAGCAGCGGGTCGAGCTCGGCCTCGACGAAGGACTGGACCCGCGGATCGTCGTGGAGCTGCGCGATGAGGCCATGCAGTCGGATGTCGGCCTGGCGAAAGTACGCAGGTCCGGGCGCAAGCGCCTCGTGCGCGACCCTCGCGACGTGCTGCGCGGTCCGCAGCGACCGGTTCGTCGAGAGCAGGTCCGGCTCTGCGGCGCCCGCACCGATCGTCACCGCGTCATGGCCGGCGTCGAGCCGCAGGGCATCGGCGAACGCCGTCAGCACGGCGTCCTCGGTCGATCGCGGCGGCACCGAGAGCAGCAGGACGACCTGGTCGTCTCCGAGCACGCCGGCGATCGCGGACTGCCGCGAGGCGATCAACGCCTTGGACACCCGCTCGCCGAGCCGTCGTTGCGCGCGGTGCACGGTTGCCGCCTCCCCCGTGGCGGTGTCGGCCTGGACCGCCGCACCCACGTACGAGCTGCCGGGCGCCAGTCCGAGCGCCCGCGCACGCGTCAGGGCGGCCGACTCCTCGCCCAGCCGTCCCTCCAGCAGCTCCCTGAGGAAGCCGCCCTGGGCCTGGAGCTGCACCGACTGCTGGTCGCGCTCGATCATGCGGGACAGCTCCACCGCCTGGGCCACGCGCTCCACGAGCATGCCGAGCCGTTGCTGGTCAGCCGCCGGATTGGGCACGACGAGTCGACCCCACTCGTGACCGTGAGTGCCCACCGCGGTCGTCAACCAGCCCTCGAGGCCCGCGAGCCCCGTGCCCTCGCGCCGCGGACAGAGCCTCGATCGACGCTCCCAGTCGGCGAGCAGCCCCTCCGCAGGGCGGCCGATGGCGTGGAACGCCACCACACGCCGGTTGAGGTCCTCCAGCACCATCGACGAACCGGCCATCTCGGCACCCGCTCGTAGGAGCTCATCGACCCCTGCTCCGTCGAGGCTCAGCGCGGTGAACGTCTCGTGCACGTCCTGGGCGAAGCGTACGAAGTCGAAACGATCCGCCACGATGCCGCGGTGCACCTCCTCGGTGATCACGACGAAGCGCGCCTGATGGTGGAGCACGATGAGGGGAAACTCGGCGGCCCGGGCGCACTCGAGCGCAGCTGGCGGCATCGATCGCAGATGCTCGCCCAGCTCGACGATGAGACCGGCCGCCCCGGCCTCGATCAGGGCCGACACGTAGTCCGCGGCCTCCTCTGCGGCGCCACGCATCGCCAGCCCGGTCGACAGCAGGAGCTCATCGCCCTCGAGCAGATCGGCGACCTCGCGCACCTCGCTGACGTGGACCCACCGGACCGGGCGGTCCAGGCGGGTCGATCCGCTCAGCACCTCGGGCTCGCCCGCCTGCACGGCGGGTCCCGCAAGGATCGAGCGGATGGTCGGGATCATGCACCGAGCCTAGTTGACACTGTGTAAGCCGTTCAGCAGATTCGACGACACCATGCCCATTGCTCACGGGCCTCTACGGGCGCAGGATTCAGAGCATGAGCGAAAAGAAGGTCATCGGGCACTGGCTCGACAACAGCATCCACATCGGCAGCTCCGGGCGCTTCGGCGACGTGACCAACCCGGCCACCGGTGAGGTCACCGCACAGGTCGCCTTCGCCGACGAGGCCGACGCCGCGCGGGTCATCGCCGCAGCCAAGGCCGCCGCCCCGGGCTGGGCCTCGGCATCGCTGACGACCCGCACCAAGGTGCTGTTCCGCTTCCGCGAGCTGCTCAACGAGCGCAAGGAAGAGCTCGCCGCGATCATCACGGCCGAGCACGGCAAGGTGCTCTCGGACGCGCTCGGCGAGGTCTCGCGGGGGCTCGAGGTCGTCGAGTTCGCCTGCGGCATGCCGCACCTGCTCAAGGGTTCGCACTCCGAGGGTGTCTCGACCGGCGTCGACCTGCACTCCAAGCGCCAGCCGCTCGGCGTCGTCGGAATCATCAGCCCGTTCAACTTCCCGGCCATGGTGCCGATGTGGTTCTACCCGATCGCGATCGGCGCCGGGAACACCGTCGTGGTGAAGCCCAGCGAGAAGGACCCGTCGGCCGTGCTGTGGACCGCCGAGCTGTGGAAGGAGGCCGGCCTGCCCGACGGCGTGTTCAACGTGCTCCAGGGCGACAAGGTCGCCGTCGACGCGCTCCTGGACTCTCCCGACGTCAAGTCGATCAGCTTCGTCGGCTCCACGCCGATCGCCCGGTACGTCTTCGAGCGCGCCAGCCAGGCCGGCAAGCGCGTGCAGGCCCTCGGCGGCGCCAAGAACCACATGCTGGTGCTGCCCGACGCCGACCTCGACCTCGCGGCCGACGCCGCGGTCAACGCCGGCTACGGCTCCGCCGGCGAGCGCTGCATGGCGATCAGCGTCGTCGTCGCCGTCGGCCCGATCGCCGACGACCTGGTCGACCGGATCGCATCGCGTACCAAGACCCTCCGCATCGGCGACGGCACACGCGGCACCGACATGGGACCGCTCGTCACGCTGGCACACCGCGACCGCGTCGCCTCGTTCGTCGAGGCCGGTGACGCTGCGGGCGCCAAGCTCGTGATCGACGGCCGCGAGTCGCCCGTCGACGGCGAGGACCACGGCTTCTGGCTCGGCCCGACGCTGTTCGACCACGTCACGCCCGACATGAGCATCTACACCGAGGAGATCTTCGGCCCGGTGCTCAGTGTCGTCCGCGCCGAGACGTACGACGAGGCCGTCGAGCTGATCAACGCCAACCCGTACGGCAACGGCGTCGCGATCTTCACCAACAACGGCGGCGCCGCCCGCAAGTTCGAGGTCGACGTCGAGGTCGGCATGATCGGCATCAACGTGCCGATCCCCGTGCCGATGGCCTACTACTCGTTCGGTGGCTGGAAGAACTCGCTGTTCGGCGACACGCACGCGCACGGTGTCGAGGGCATCCACTTCTTCACGCGTGGCAAGGTGATCACGAGCCGTTGGGCCGATCCGGCGGTCTCGCCGACCGGAGGCCTCGAGCTCGCGTTCCCCACCCATGACTAGGGAGCCGGCCGCCGCCGGTCGAGGAGCGTAGGCGCCCGCGGCCGAAGCCTCGAAACCCCGCAAGCTGACAACGCAACGACCCAAGGAGTGCCCCCGATGAGCCGCACGTACGACCTCGACCGCGCCCACGTGTTCCACTCCTGGTCCGCGCAGGCCGAGCTCTCCCCCATGGTCATCGCCGGCGCGTCCGGCAGCGAGGTGTGGGACGAGGACGGCACGCGCTACCTCGACTTCTCGAGTCAGCTCGTGTTCACCAACATCGGGCACCAGCATCCCAAGGTCGTCGCGGCGATCCAGGAGCAGGCCGCCACGCTCTGCACCATCGGCCCGCCGTTCGCCAACGCCGCTCGTTCGGAGGCAGCCCGGCTCATCGCCGAGCGCGCACCCGACGGCATGGAGCGCGTCTTCTTCACCAACGGTGGCGCCGACGCCAACGAGCACGCGATCCGCATGGCCCGGCTGCACACCGGGCGGCCCAAGGTCCTGTCGACCTACCGGTCGTACCACGGCGGCACCCAGACGGCGATCAACGTGACGGGCGACCCTCGGCGCTGGGCGAGCGACTCGGCGTCGGCGGGCACGGTGCACTTCTTCGGGCCGTTCCTCTACCGCTCGGAGTTCCACGCGACGACGGAGGCCGAGGAGTGCGAGCGCGCGTTGCAGCACCTCGACCACGTGATCCGCAACGAGGGTCCGGCGACGATCGCGGCGATCATCCTCGAGACGATTCCCGGCACCGCCGGCATCATGGTGCCGCCTCCGGGCTACCTCGCCGGCGTCCGGGCGCTGTGCGACGAGCACGGCATCATGCTGATCGCCGACGAGGTCATGAGCGGCTTCGGTCGTACGGGCGCCTGGTTCGCGATCGACCACTTCGACGTCGTGCCGGACCTCATCACGTTCGCCAAGGGGGTCAACTCCGGCTACGTGCCGCTCGGCGGCGTCATCATCAGTGACGCGATCGTCGAGACGTTCGCGCATCGCGCCTATCCCGGCGGCCTGACCTACTCGGGCCACCCGCTCGCCGCCGCTGCGGCGGTCGCCACGATCACCACCATGGCCCAGGAGGGCATCGTCGAGAACGCTGCGCGCCTGGGCACCGAGATCTTCGGACCCGGCCTCGCCGAGATCGCCGAGCGGCACGCTTGCGTCGGTGAGGTCCGCGGCCTCGGCGCGTTCTGGGCCATCGAGCTCGTCGCCGATCCCGAGACGCGCGAGCCGCTCGCGCCCTACGGCGGCAGCAGCCCGGCGATGAACGACATCATCGCGGCGTGCAAGAAGGCCGGCATGCTCCCGTTCGCCAACTTCAACCGCATCCACGTCGTGCCGCCGTGCGTCATCAGCGACGACGAGGCGCGCCGCGGCCTGGCGGTCATCGACGAGGCCTTGGCAATCGGCGACGCCGTCGTCGCCTGAGGTCAGACCCCGACCGAGACCTCGGCGCGGCGCTCGAGCCGGCGCACGGCCGGGGACGTGAGCGACAGCAGCGCCGAGCCACCCATGACGGCGGCGACGACCAGGAGCCAGCGGTCGAACCCGACGGCCGAGGCGATCGGACCGGTGACGACCAGCCCGAGCGGCCTGGCGACGTACGATCCGACGATGTCGAACGAGTAGACGCGGGCGAGCTTGTCCTCGGGGATGTTCTGCTGGATCGACAGGTCCCAGTTGACGCTGAAGATCTCGAGCCCGAAGCCGTGCAGGAACGCGCCGAGCAGCAGCAGCGGCAGGTGGTCGGACAGGGCCATCGCCAACGGGAACGCTGCGGTCAGGGCCAGCAGCGCCGTGCCGACGAACAGTCCGCGCCGCGGCCGCCACCGCAACGTCACCACGCCGCCGATGATGAACCCCAGCATCAAGGCGCCGAGAGCCCAGCCCCACGCCGAGCGGCCCAGCGAGTCCCCGACCACGATGGGGCCGAGCACGCCCTGCACTCCCCCGTAGAACAGGTGGTAGAGCAGCGCCTGGCCGATCAACAGCCAGAGCCAGGTGTGGCGGAACACCTCCGCGGCGCCGGCCCGCAGGTCGCCCAGGAGAGACGGTGCCTTCTCGAGCGCCACCACTCGCGGCACGCGGATCAACCCGAAGCACCCGGCAGCGACCGCGAAGGTACCTGCGTCGACCGCGATGGCCCACCCCGAGCCGAAGACGGCGACGAGCGAGCCGGCGCCGGAGAACCCGATCACCATCGCGCCGTTCTGGGCCAGACGGCGAATGGCCACCGCCTTCGGCAGCTCCTCGGCGGGCACGGTCTGTCGAGTGAGCGCCGAGGACGACGGGCCGCTGAGCGCACCCAGGCAGCCGTTGAGCACGCCACCGACCGCCAGCAGCGGGATCGTCGCCCAGCCGCCGATGAGCGCGACCGCGATGAGCGCCTGGAACACCGCGGCAGCCGCCGCCGAGCCCTGCAGCATCAGCTGGCGGGGCAGCCGGTCGCCCAGCACGCCGCCGGCGAGCACCGTCAGCACCTCCGCGGCTGCGAACGCCGAGACCACGAGTCCGAGGTCGGTCGCGGATCCGCCGAGGTCGAGCACCGCGAACGCGAGGGCGACCGGGGTGATGGCATTGCCGAGGGCGCTGACCGTGGCGCCGGAGACCAGGTAGCGGTAGTCCGGGTGCGCGAGTGGACCGCTGTTGAAGGTGCGGCGAGCGTTCATGCGACCAAAGTAGTTCGTCAGCGAACTATTCGTCAACAAACTAGTTCGGTGCAATCGCGATAGCATGCGGACATGGCCGAGACCGACTGGACCGACCGGCACGTCGCCCGATGGCGCGATCACTGGGTCGACGTCCCGTTCGACGACGATGTCGAGGGCTTGGTCGTTCGCATCGGCCGCCTGCAGCGCTACCTGAAGGGCACGAAGCAGCGGGCCGTGACCGAGACCGGGCTGCAGGACTTCGAGTACGACACGCTGCACTCGTTGATGATCCGGGACACCCCCGGCACCGCCTCCCCCACGGACCTCGCCGACGAGCTGGGCATCTCGGGCGCCGGCATGACCGGTCGCCTCGACAAGCTGGAGCAGGCCGGTTGGGTGCAGAGGACCGTCGCGCCTGACGACCGGCGCCGGGTGGTCGTCGAGATCACCAGGGCCGGCGCGGACATCTGGCGGCGCGCCATGGCCCTGCGCGGTTCGCAGGAGCAGGAGATGGTGGCCGTGCTCAGCGCCAAGGAGCGTGCCACGATCAACCGCCTGCTGCGGAAGATGACGCTGCACGTCGAGTCGAAGGACGCCGCCATCCCACCCCGCACGCCCGGCAAGGCCTCGGACGGCGAGTCTCACGGGTCGCCTAGGGTGTAGCGCGACACCATCGGGGGAACACACATGCATTCACGATCCGGCTTCAGCCTGCGCCGGCTCGCTGTGGGGCTGGCGATCGCGGCTCTGCTCGCAGCGTGCGGTGGCGACAAGACGTACACCGCATCGGACGTGCCGCGCAGCGATCCGGCCAACGCGCTGAAGTTCTTCGCCGACCAGGATCTCGACGCGGGAGATGGCTCGGTCGGGCACACCTTCGAGTACGTGCACGAGCGCACGTGGGACGCGGCGGGCTGGCGCTCGCTCGCCCGCACCCTGGACGCTGCGACGACCGACGGCGACTTCATCCTCGAGCCGACCAGCTGGCAATCGCGCAGCGCCGCGCTCATCGCCTCGCGGGTGCTGACCTACATCCCGCAACGCTCGGACATCGACGACCTGCCCGCGCTGTTGCGCGAGAAGGGGGCGGGAGACGCCGCCGTGCACCTGGCACACATCGTGACGACGTACGCCGTGGCGTTCGACGTGGACGCGGACGCCCAGGTCAAGCCCCGCACCTGGAACCCGGAGGCCGACTTCGCCGGCGGTGAGCTGCAGAACGTACCGATGATCGAGCGGGACGACGCAGCCCGCGTGCTGCGCCTGGCGCTGGCGACCGATGCGGGGTTCGCCGAGCTCCGCACCGGCTTCAACGACTACCGCGCCCGCAAGTTCACCTACTTCGCCGACCGGGTGCGCAGTGGGAAGGCCGACGACGACAACCCGTACGCGACGGCGATCGCTGCGATGGGCGGTGACATCGCCGTCGAGCAGGCAGTGCTCGAGCAGATCCGCAAGGACCCCACCCGCACGCGCGCGCAACGGAATGCTCGCCTCAACGCCTGGATCGAGGCCGGAACGGACGTGTTCGACCGGGTCGGCGAGATCAAGCCCGGCGCGTCAGACCTGCGGCCCGACGGCAAGACGCTGACGGGCGTGATCTCCCGCGACGCCGGCTTCCGTTCCTCGATCGCCAGTGAAGCGCTCGACGCCGAGGCGCCGACTCGTCAGCCCGGCGACCCCGCGCTCGCCGACGACGCAGCGCTCGCTGAGTGGTATCTCTTCGCCGTGACCATCGACCGGGCCGGCCTGTGGAAGGACGCCGACGCGCTCGACATCGTCCGTCCCGGCGGTTCCCTGATCTCGTGGGACGACCTGAGGGCTCAGCCGAAGTCGGGCCGGGACGCGTTCCTCCGCCAGCTCACCGACCGCGGCGTGGTCACGGGTTTCGGACCGGTCGAGAGCCTCTACCGCCAGCTCGGAGGAGCCTTCACCGAGGCGGCCACCCCTCTCGGCAACCATCGGTGACGAGCTGACGGTTGCCGGCCGACCTGACCGTGCAACCCGCTCGGAGTCGTTGTCCAGCCTTCACTCCCCGGTAGCCCGAAACGGCCCCGCCAGGGGAATGCCGACGTTATGGTGAGCCACAAGCCACCTCAAGACAAGGACTCACCATGGGACTGTTCGGAAACAAGAAGAGCCAGGAAGAACGCACCGAGGATGCCATGAAGAAGGCCGAGGATCTCGTCGGCGGCAAGGGCGTCATGGGCAAGGTCACCAAGGGGTTCATGGGCAAGGAGTTCACGGACCAGATGAGCCAGGGCCTGCAAGCCGGGCGCGATGCGCAGGCCGCCGTGGCCGCCAACGCCGCTGCCGCTGCTGCCGGCATTCCCGGGACCAAGGCCACCGTCACCGCGCTCGCCGACACCGGCACGATGATCAACAACGATCCGGTCGTCAACCTCAGCGTGACGCTCGAGGGCGGCCAGAGCCTCCAGCTCGACCAGATCTTGGTCTCCAAGCTGCAGATCCCCCGCGTCGGCGACTCCGTGACGCTGATCCCCAACCCGGCGCAGCCCGGGTCGTACGTCTACGGCGGGCTCGCCGTCTAGCCCAGCGCGGACACCGCAGCGACAGCTCGTGCGAGCTCGGTCGCTGCGGTGTCGAGGTCCTCTGCGGTCGTCGTACGCCCGAAGGTGAACCGCACCGCGGTCTGGGCGACCGGACCGTCGTAGCCCATCGCCGTGAGCACGTGGGACGGCTCGTCGCTGCCCGCGGCGCAGGCCGAGCCGCTCGAGCACACGATCCCGCGGGCCTCGAGCTCGAGCAGGATCGTCTCGCCGTTCGTGCCCGGGAAGACGAACGAGGCGCTGCCGGGCAGCCGGTGGTTGCGGTGTCCCGTGAGCTCGGCTCCGGGCACGTCGGCCAGGACCCGGTCGATGAACGCGTCCCGGCGCGCGATCGTCTCGTCGTTGGAGCCGCCGGTGAGCGTGAACGCCGTGGCCATGCCGACGGCTGCGGCGACGTTCTCGGTGCCGGATCGGCGTCCGGACTCCTGCCCGCCGCCGTGGATCAGCGGCTCCCACCGCGTGCCCCGACGGACGTACAGGATGCCGATGCCCTTGGGCGCGCCGAGCTTGTGCCCGGAGACGCTCATCGCCTGCACGCCCAGCCGGTCGACGTCGAGGTCGAGCCAGCCGGCGGCCTGCACGGCGTCGGTGTGGAACGGCACGCCCTTGGCAGCCGCGAGCCTCGACAGCGACTCGACCTGCTGGATCGTGCCGACCTCGTTGTTGGCGTACTGGATGCTGACGAGCGTCGTGTCGTCGCGAAGCGCCTCGGTCAGCGCGGCCGGCTGCACCATGCCATCGTGGTCGACGTCGAGGACCGTGACGTCGTAGCCGAGACGGCCGAGGAACTCCGCGGACTCCAGCACCGCCGGGTGCTCGATCGAGGACACGATGACGTGCTTGCCGCGCGGGGCAGCCAGCGCGATGCCCTTGATCGCGGCGTTGTCGGACTCGGTGCCGCCGGACGTGAAGGTGATCTCGGACGCACGCGCGCCGAGCGCCTGCGCGACGTCGGCCCGCGCCTGCTCGAGCGCCCGGCTGGCCGACTCCCCGACCTCGTGATGGCTCGACGGGTTGCCGAAGTCAGGCCCGAAGTAGGGCCACATCGCCTCGAGCACCTCCCGCTTGAGCGGGGTGGTTGCTGCCTCGTCGAGATAGATCACGTCAGGAAACCGTGATGTCGAGCCCGAGGTCGAGCGCCCGCACGCTGTGGGTCAGCGCTCCGACGGAGATCACGTCGACGCCCGTACGTGCGACCTCCGCGATCGTGTCGAGCGTGATGCCGCCGCTGGCCTCGACCAGCGCGCGGCCGGCGATCGTGGCGACACCCGTGCGCAGGTCGTCGAGGCTGAAGTTGTCGAGCATGATCGTGCCCGCGGCGCCGGAGTCGAGCACCGCCTCGAGCTGCTCCAGCCGGTCGACCTCGACCTCGATGTGCGTCGTGTGGGGCAGGTCGGCCTTGGCCTGGCGCAGCGCTGCGGTGAGGTCGGGGATCACCGCAAGGTGGTTGTCCTTGGCCATTACGGCGTCCGACAGCGAGTAGCGGTGGTTGTGCCCGCCGCCGCAGCGTACGGCGTGGCGCTCGAGGGCGCGCAGGCCCGGAGTCGTCTTGCGGGTGTCGACGACGCGAGCGCCGGTGCCGGCCACGGCCTCGACGTACGTCGCAGTGAGGGTCGCGATGCCGGTCATGCGCTGCACGAGGTTGAGCGCGACCCGCTCGGCCTGGAGCACCGCGCGCGCCGGACCTTCGACGTGCGCGAGCACGGCGCCGGTGTCGAACCGGTCGCCGTCGGTTGCCTCGAGAGTCACCTTGACCGACGGGTCGAGCGTCGTCATCGCGACCTCGAACACCTCGGCGCCGGCGAAGACGCCCGGCTCGCGGGCCACCAGGTCGGCACGCGCCACCGCGGTCTCGGGCACCAGCGTCTGTGACGTCAGGTCGCCGAACGGCGCGTCCTCGTCGAGCGCCAGGTCGACCACGCGCTGGATCTGCCGCCGCTCAAGCATGCTGCGGCGCGATCGACGAGTGGGTGGCCTGAGCGGGATCGGTCTCGGGGAAGTCGGTCCGGTAGTGAGCCCCGCGGGACTCACGACGCGCCAGGGCGCTGGCCACGATCGCGCGGGCCACGACGAGCAGGTTGGCGTCCTCGGCGGACTTGGCGTCGGTGGCGACCGGCGCCCGCCACTCGGCCAGCGTCGCGAGCGCGCGCTCGAGATCCTCGCCGTCGCGCGAGAGGCCGGCGGCGTCCCACATGAGCTGCTGCAGGTCGCTGCGGTTGACGTCGTCGCCGTCGGGGTCGTCGGCGAGGTCGACCGCGATCGCTGCCGGCCAGTCGCCGTCGAAGTCCACGAGCGGCGCCGGGTCGTTGATGCCTTCGATGACCCGGGTGCCGTAGACGGCGCCTTCGAGCAACGAGTTGGACGCGAGCCGGTTGGCACCGTGCAGCCCGTTGCAGGCGGCCTCGCCTGCGGCGTAGAGCCCCGGGATCGAGGTGCGGCCCCACTCGTCGGTGCGGATGCCGCCCATGTAGTAGTGGGCGGCCGGCGTCACCGGGATCGGCACCTCGCCCCAGTCGAAGCCCTGCGCGCGGCAGGCTGCGTCGATGTTGGGGAACCGCTTGGCGAGGAACTCCGCACCCAGCGCCGTCGCATCGAGGCGTACGGGGATGCCGGGCTGCTTGGCCATCTGGGCGGCGATGCCGCGGGCGACGACGTCACGCGGTGCCAGCTCGGCATCGGGATGCACGTCCAGCATGAACCGCTTGCCGTCGGCGTCGATCAGGGTGGCACCCTCACCGCGTACGGCTTCGGACACCAGGAAGTTGCCCGGCGCGTCGAGCGATGTCGGGTGGAACTGGTAGAACTCCAGGTCCGCGGCGACGGCGCCGGCGCGCAACGCCATGCCCAGCCCGTCGGCGGTCGCGACCTCGGGGTTGGTCGTGTAGCGGAACAGCTGCCCCGCGCCACCCGTCGCCAGGATCACCGCGTCGGCCCGCACCTCCTCGCCGTCGAGGAGGCGCACCCCGACCGCGCGCCCGTCGGCGACGATCACGTCGACCACGGTCGTACGCTCGCGCACCGTCACGGCGCTCTCGCGGATGCGGTCGATCAAGGCGTACGCGATGCCGGCACCCGTGGCGTCTCCCCCGGCGTGCAGGATGCGCGCGTAGGAATGGGCCGCCTCGAGGCCGTGTGACAGCTGCCCGTCGTGCCGGTCGAACCGGACGCCACGGGCGATGAGCTCGTCCATCGCAGCGGGGCCCTCGGCGCAGAGGATGCGCACGGTGTCCTCGTCGCTCAAGCCCGCGCCGGCGACGAGCGTGTCGCCGACATGGGAATCGACGCTGTCACCGAGGCGCGGCGCGCCGGGATCGGTCATCGCGTCGATCACCACCGCGACGCCGCCTTGGGCGTAGCGGGTGTTGCTCTGTGCCAGGTCGGCCTTGGTGAAGAGCGTGACGTCGTACGCGTCCACGGCTTCGAGGGCGGCGGTCATGCCGGCCACCCCGCTGCCGACGACGATGATGCTGTTGCGCATGGCGGATCCTTACTTCGGGAGCGCCGCGAGCATGCGCTCGAGCGCGACCTTGGCGTCGGTGGCGATGTCGTCGGGGACGACGATCTCGTTGCGGAGCTCGCCGTCGGCGAGTCCGTCGAGCGTCCAGGCGAGGTAGCCGGGGTGGATGCGGTACATCGTCGAGCACGGGCACACGACCGGGTCGAGGCAGAAGATCGTGCGGTCCGGGAACTCGGCAGCGAGCCGGTTGACCATGTTGACCTCGGTGCCGATCGCGATGACGTCACCGGGCTCGGACGCGATGACGTACTTGCGGATCGCGTCGGTCGAGCCGGCGGCGTCCGCGGCGTCGACCACCGGCATGGGGCTCTCGGGGTGGACGATGACCTTGACGCCGGGGAACTCGGCGCGCGCCTTGTCGATCTGCGCGACCGTGAAGCGCTTGTGCACCGAGCAGAACCCGTGCCAGAGGATGACCTTGGCGTCGTGGAGCTCCTCGACGGTGTTGCCGCCGAGCTCCTTGCGCGGGCTCCACATCGGCATCTGCTCGAGCGGGATGCCCATCGCCTTGGCGGTGTTGCGGCCGAGGTGCTGGTCGGGGAAGAACAGGACGCGCTGACCTCGTTCGAAGGCCCACTCGAGGACCGTCGCGGCGTTGGACGACGTGCAGACGATGCCGCCGTGGCGGCCGCAGAACGCCTTGAGCGCAGCCGACGAGTTCATGTAGGTCACCGGGATGACCGGCTGCCTGCCGTCGGCGTCGGACTCGGTGCCGTAGACCGCCATGAGATCCTCCCAGCAGGCCTCGACCGAGTCCTCGTCGGCCATGTCGGCCATCGAGCAGCCGGCGGCGAGGTTGGGCAGGATCACGTGCTGCTCGGGACGCGCCAGGATGTCGGCGGTCTCGGCCATGAAGTGCACGCCGCAGAACACGATCGTGTCGGCGTCGGGCTTGGTCAGCGCCGCGTTGGCGAGCTGGAACGAGTCACCGACGAAGTCGGCGTACTGGATGACCTCGTCGCGCTGGTAGAAGTGGCCGAGGATCACGAGCCGGCTGCCGAGCTTGTCCTTGGCGGCGCGGATGCGGGCGTGCAGCTCGTCGTCGGTCATGCGCTGGTACTCCACGGGCAGCTGCCCGGGGCGTACGACGGGTTCGGGGATCACGTCGTTCTCGGAAGCGCCGGGACCGTAGCCGGGGAACGTGTCGAACTCCCACGGACCCTTGGCCAGCTCGACATCGCAGCTGGTGTCGGGTGCCGCGACGATCAGGTCGTTGATGGAGGTGGTCATCTGCGCTCCTCAGGGGCGTGTGACGGGGGTCCTGCCTGGAAGCGGAACAGGGCCGGTGGTCGGTGGCTCGTGCCCTGCAGGCAGGTGCCTGTGGGGACGAGGGTCTTGCTGGCCAGCGCCTGGCGGCGGAAGTTGGCCGGGTCGAGATGCGTGCGCAGGACGGCTTCGTGCACCGCCCGCAGCTCGGCGAGGGTGAACTCGACGGGCAGGAACGCGTGCGCGATCGGGGTGTAGGTGATCTTGGCGCGCAGCCGGGCGAGGGCGTAGTCGACGATCTCGGTGTGGTCGAACGCCAGCGGGGGCAGCTCGTCGGCGACGAACCACTCGACGTTCTCGCCGTCGACCGCGCGGGCGACCTCGTCGGGCTGCACGAGCGCCCAGTAGACGATCGAGACGACCCGGTCGTCGGGTGAGCGGTCGAGGCTGCCGAAGGCGTAGAGCTGCTCGAGGTAGTTGGGGGTGAGCCCGGTCGTACGTTCGAGGGTGTGGCGGGCGCTGGCCGCGAGGTCCTCGTCGGCCTCGAGGGGGCCGCCAGGCAGGGCCCACTGGCCCTCGTAGGGCTCACGGATGCGGCGCACGAGAGGCAGCCACAGCGTCATGAGGCCGCTCTCGGGGTGCGGGCGGAGCGCGAAGATCACGGTCGAGACCGCGAGGGAGACCCGCTGGTCGATCGCCGAGTGCATCGTCACGTCGTGGGTCCTTCCGCTCTCAGTCGTACTTAAGGTTGAGTTGACTCTAAGGTCACTGTAGTGGGCACCTTAAAGTCATGTCAACCCTAAGTACGTCTTGTGGTGTCGGTGGTGGCGTCGATGATGGGTGCATGCTGCTTGCCGACGTCGTCGCCACGTCCACGGCTGTCGCCGCCACGCGATCACGGAACGCGAAGGCCACCGCGATCGCCGACTTGTTGGGCCGGGTCGCCGACGAGGGGGCAGACGTCATCCCGGTCGTCACGTCCTACCTCTCAGGCGTGCTGCGTCAGCGCCGCACAGGGCTGGGCTGGCGATCGTTGCAGGACCTGCCCGAGCCGGCGGACACCGCCACTCTCGACGTGGCCGAGGTCGACGCCGAGTTCGAGCGCATCGCGGCACTGGCCGGCGCCGGCTCGCAGGTCGCTCGCACCGAGGCGACCCGCAGCCTGTTCGCCCGCGCCACCGCCGACGAGCAGCGATGGTTGCGCGGCATCGTCACCGGCGAGGTCCGCCAGGGCGCACTCGACTCGTTGGTCCAGGAAGGGCTCGCCATCGCGGGTGGCATACCTGTCGCCGCGGTCCGCCGGGCCGCCATGATGGCGGGGTCGACCGTCGACGTCGCGGTCGCCGCCCTGATCGAAGGGGTCGGCGCTCTTGCGTTGTTCACGCTCCAGGTCGGCCGACCCGTGCTGCCGATGCTGGCCTCGACCGCCCCCACGGTCGAGGCGGCCATGGCCAAGGCCGGCGGCGGCGAGGTGGCGATCGACACCAAGCTCGACGGCATCCGCGTCCAGGTGCATCGCCAAGGCGACGACGTCCTCGTGGTCACCCGGTCGCTCGACGACGTGACCGACCGCCACCCTGACCTGGTCGCTCTCGCTCGTACGCTCCCCTGTCGCGACATCGTGCTCGACGGCGAAGTGCTCGCGCTCGGCCCGGACGGCCGGCCCCGCCCGTTCCAGGAGACCGCGTCCCGCACGACGGCTGCTGGCAAGGTCGTGCTGACCCCGGCCTTCTTCGACGTGCTCCACCTCGACGGTCGTGACCTCGTCGACGCTCCGACCGCCGACCGCCTCGCTGCGCTCGAGTCCGTGGTCCCCGAGGCCTACCGCGTGCGGCGCATCGTCACCGCGGACCCGGCCGAGGCGGAGGCCTTCGCCGCTGAGGTGCTGGCGTCCGGGCACGAAGGGGTCGTGGTCAAGAGCCTGACGGCGACCTATGCCGCCGGCCGGCGTGGCGCCAACTGGGTCAAGGTCAAGCCCGTGCACACGCTCGACCTCGTCGTGCTCGCGGTCGAACGCGGATCCGGCCGGCGCAGTGGCTGGCTGTCCAACATCCACCTCGGTGCCCGCGACGGCGACACTTACGTGATGCTCGGCAAGACGTTCAAGGGCATGACCGATGAGATCCTCGCCTGGCAGACCGAGCGGTTCCGTGAGCTGCAGAACGACGACGACGGCTACGTCGTCACGGTCCGCCCCGAGCAGGTCGTCGAGATCGCGTTCGACGGCGTCCAGCGGTCGACTCGCTACCCGGGTGGTGTGGCGCTGCGGTTCGCCCGCGTGATCCGCTACCGCGATGACAAGCCGGCGGCCGAGGCCGACACCATCGAGACCGTGCGGGCGTTCTTGAGCTAAATCTCGAGCGCTACCAGCACCTGCGGCTCGCACCGTGGTGCCATACACGAAGGCCGACGATCAGCCTTAGGAATCGACCCTCGATGAGGGCTCTTCAAGGTGATCGAGCAGTGATCGCCACGTCGCCACTAGTTGGATAGTGTCGCGAACGGAAGTTACCCCTCGTCGCGCTGGTCGGAGGGACTTACGAAGCGGCACGGAGAATGTCTCTGCGGGCTTCATTGCGGTTAGGAGCCCCTCCATCGACTGTTCGACGGAGCTCAAATCGCCGAACCCACTAATTACGGTCCGTAGGCCCTCCGCAAGCGGGCCGTCCTCGTTGGTCTCCCCGATCTCGATTGAGACCTGTTTTATGCCCGACAGAGCTTCATCCAGTCGCTTGGCCGCGGCGAACATCCGCTTTCCGTCGCGCTCGAGATCCAGAGCCGGCTGCTTGAACGCCAACGCGAGCCGCGTGGTCCACGTTTGCAACTGCTTGGGAGACGGATCGTCAGGCAGGTCGCCCACTTCACCTGGCACGCTGCCCAACGCTGTGATCGTTGGATTCAAGTGGTTTGCTGCATCGCCCATCTCGTCAATGGCTCTCTGCATCTCAATCATGTGCTCGGCGAGACCGGCCCGATCATCGTCGTCATCGTCCGCATTGGGCGAGGCTTCGCTCCCAGCCCGCCGCCGCGAAGTCAGCGAAGCATCGTTCTCCGATGCCTCACCCAGGGCAGTCTCAGCCCGGAGCAGAGCCTCAATCAACTTCTCGGCCAGCTTGGACATTTGCGTCAGCCAGGTCGAGGAATCGTAACCATCCAGCAGAGCATCTTCGATGCATTCATACTGGCGTTCCTCTGCGATTGCAGCGACGTCGTCCGTGCTATCGGGCCCGAAGAGCGGAGATTGGAAGACAAGTACAGGCAGTAGCAACTCGGTCACGCCTAGAACTTGAGCCTTGGTATGAAAAGTAAGGAATTCCTCGCGACAAGCAGGACGTTCAAGATAGGTCGCCGTCAGCAACGGGACGAACACCGTGGCGCCCTGCACGCTCTCTTCTAGCCTGTCCCGCCAGTTTTCGCCCCAGCCAATCGCATCCCGGTCCACAAAGACGTCCAATGCCCGACCTGACTTCGCCTTCACGAGCGCCTTCAATTTGCTCACGAACGGATCCACGAACCCAAACTCTTCGTCATCACTTCTGGCGTAACTCAGGAAAAGCTGGATGGGCGTTGGGTCGATCGGCATGGTCCTCCTGGGGCTAGCTGCTGTTGAAAGTATGGCGCGGGGGTGTGACAAATCATCCGATGGCAGTTGGTCGACGATTCATCCTGAAAGAACTGACTTTCAACGGAAGTTGCGGCCCTGGTGCTTGGCCGGGATCGCGGCGGCCGCCTCTGGATAGACGGTCTCGATGCGCTCGAGCTTGTCGGCAACGAGGTTGGTGACGCCGTCGAAGCGCTCCAGCTTGCCGCGGATGATCATGCCTGCGGAGTTGCGGGCTACCCGCCGATGGCGCTGCCACAGCGCCATCGAGCAGACCACGTTGAGCATCCCGGTCTCGTCCTCGATGTTGAGGAACGTGACCCCCTCAGCCGTCGCGGGGCGCTGCCGGTGGGTGATCAGGCCGGCAACCTTGACCCGCCGCCCCGACTCGGCGTCGGCCAGCCCGGCGACGGAGTAGATGCCTTCGGACGTCAGCAACGGGCGGAGGAACTCGGCGGGATGCTTCTCCGGCGAGATGCGGGTCGCCCACAGGTCGGCCATGGTCTCCTCGACCTCGGACATGCCCGGCAGCATCGGCGGCGGCGACTGCACCGAGGTGCCCTCGAGCTGGTCGGGGTTCTCGACGTAGCCGGCGTTCCACAGCGCCTGCCGGCGCGACAGGCCGAACCCGTCGAACGCCCCCGCGGTGGCCAGCGACTCCATCTGGGCGACGGTCAGCCCGGCTCGCCGCGAGACATCGGCCATGTCCTTGAACGGCTGCCGGTCGCGCTCGGCCACGATGCGACGAGCGACGTCGAGGCCGAGCCCCTGCACCTCGTCGAGCCCCAGGCGTACGGCGAAGCCTCCGTCACGACGGTGCGCCGGCGTCGGGTCGGCCGTGCCGCGGACGAACTTCGGGACGGGCGGCTGCTCACGCTCAAGACAGCTGTCGAGGCCGGTCGCCTCGCCACTGTCCAGAACCTCGAGGTCAGCCTGCGCCTGCGAGTGCATGATGTCGGGCCGCAGGATCGTGACGCCGTGGTGACGGGCGTCGGTCACGAGTGACTGCGGTGAGTAGAAGCCCATCGGCTGGTTGCGTAGCAGCGCCGCGAGGAACGCCGCGGGATAGTGCAGCTTGAGCCACGAGCTGGCGTAGACCAGCAGCGCGAAGCTCAACGCGTGGCTCTCGGCGAAGCCGAAGTTGGCGAACGACTGGATCTTGAGATAGATCGTGTCGGCCTCCTCCCCCGTGATGCCGTGGGCGGCCATGCCCTCGTAGAGCTTGAGCCGCAGCGACTCGATGCGCTCGATGCCGCGTTTGGAGCCCATCGCCCGACGCAGCAGGTCGGCCTCGTCGCCGGTGCACCCGCCGAGCTTGATCGCCATCTGCATCAGCTGCTCCTGGAACAGCGGGACGCCGAGCGTACGTTGGAGCACCTCCTTGAGCGCCGGATGCGCGTACGTAACCGGCTCCCGCCCTGTGGCCCGCCGGATGTAGGGGTGCACCGCGCCACCCTGGATCGGGCCGGGGCGGATCAGGGCGATCTCGATCGCGAGGTCGTAGTAGGACCGGGGCTGCAGGCGCGGCAGCGTGCCGATCTGGGCACGGCTCTCGACCTGGAACACCCCGATCGAGTCGGCCCGGCACAGCATGTCGTAGACCGCGGCCTCCTCCTTGGGCATCGTGGCGAGGTCCCACTCCTCACCCAGGTGCTCCGCGACGATCCGCATCGTGTGGTCGAGCGCACCGAGCATGCCGAGGCCCAGCAGGTCGAACTTGACCAGCCCCATCCACTCGCACGCGTCCTTGTCCCACTGCAGCACCGTGCGGTTGTCCATGCGGCCCCGCTCGATCGGGCAGACCTCGCCGATGGGTCGCTCGGTGAGGATCATGCCGCCCGAATGGATGCCCAGGTGTCGCGGACCGCCGAGCAGCTGCTGCGCCAGCGACACGACCTGTGGGGGTACGTCGGTGGTGTCCTCGGCCGAGATCGCGCTCCACGCATCGATCTGCTTGGACCATGCGTCCTGCTGACCCGGCGAGTAGCCGAGCGCCTTGGCCGCATCGCGTACGGCCGAACGTGGCCGATAGCTGATGACGTTGGCGACCTGGGCGGCGTTGTGCCGGCCGTAGGTCTCGTAGACCCACTGGATGATCTCCTCGCGCCGGTCGGAGTCGAAGTCGACGTCGATGTCGGGCTCCTCCTCGCGTGTCGTGGCGAGGAACCGCTCGAACGGCAGGTTGTAGAAGATCGAGTCGACCGCCGTGATGCCCAGGGCGTAACAGAGCGCGGAGTTGGCCGAGGAGCCCCGGCCCTGACACAGGATCTTGCGGCGCCGGGCCTCCATGACGATGTCGCGGACGATCAGGAAGTAGCCCGGGAAGTCCTTCTCCTCGATGACCTGGAGCTCGCGGTCGATGCGCCTGCGCGCCTCGTCGGGGTTGTGGGCATAGCGGTCGCGGATGCCCTGGTCGGCGAGCTCACGCAGATAGCTCATGGCGGTGTGCCCCTCAGGGATGCCACGGTGGGGCAGCCTGGGCGTCGCGGCGCGCAGGTCGAAGGCGAGCTCGTCGGCGATCGCGACCGTACGCTCGACAGCGCCCGGGTGACGACGGAACAACCGATGCATCTCGGCACCTGACCGCAGGTGCGCCGCTCCTGTGGCCGGCAGCCAGCCGTCCATGTCGGTGAGGCTGCGACGCGCCCGCACCGCCGCCATCGCGGCCGCGAGCTGACGGGCGCCGGGCCGGGCGAAGTGCACGTTGTTGGTCGCGACCGTCGGCAGGCCGTGCATCGCGGCGAGCTCGGCCAGCGCGTCGTTGGTGGTGCTGTCGGCGGGGAAGCCGTGGTCGATCAGCTCGACGACGACGTTGTCGAGGCCGAACAGGGCGGTGAGCCGGTCGAGGGCGGTCGCCGCCTCGTCGAGCCCGCCGGTCGCGAGCCCCTGGCGCAGGTGACCTTTGCGGCAGCCGGTGAGGATCAGCCAGTGGTCGCGGCCCCTCTCGGCGAGCTCCTCGAGGTCATAGACGGGCCGCCCCTTCTCGTCACCGCGGAAGTGCGCGTCGGTCATGGCGGCAGCGAGCCGGTGATAGCCCTCGACGCCGCGCGCGAGCACCAGGAGATGACTGCCCTCGGGATCGGCGGTGCCGTTCTGCGGCTTGCTGAGTCCCAGCGACAGCTCGGCACCGAAGATCGTCTTGAGGCCGAGCTCCTCGTACTTGACGGCCTCCTCGGCGAAGCGCGGGGCGCCGTAGAAGCCGTCGTGATCGGTCAACGCCAGCCCGTGCAGGCCCAGGCCGATCGCCTCCTCGACCAGCTGGTCGGGACCGCTGGCGCCGTCGAGGAAGCTGAAGTTGCTGTGACAGTGCAGCTCGGCATAGGGCACGACCGGGCCCTCAGGACGGATGATCTCCTTGGGCTGGGTCTTGGCCCGCTTGCGCGACCAGCCCGGCGCGTCGCCGCCGTCCGGCTCGGGCCGGCCCGACAGCCGCCGCTCGAGCTCACGCCACGAGACATCCGGGTTGTTCCACCCCATCAGCCAACCCGCCTAGTCATAGCGAGCCTCCGTCCACCAGGAGCCGCCCTCGACGATCATCAGGTAGGCACTGCCGTCGACGCCGACGACCTGGAACCGGGCGATGCGGCGGGCCGCGACCTCGTCCCACCACTGGTCGTCGACCGGCCACGGCCCGGCCCACGACGCCACGGGTTGCCAGTCCTGACCGGCTGCCGCCCGGAACCGCGCCGGCTCCCCCGTGACCATGCCGCGCCCGGTGACCCCGATGGCCTGCCCCTCGGCACCGACGACCATCGCCTGCTGCGGCTCGAGATAGACCGTCGCCGGCGCCGGCGGCGGCAGGCTGCCCGGCCACGGCAGCCCCGCCGCCCGGGCGGCGACGGGTCGCTCACCCCACGGGGCGAGCAGCTGACGCTCGGCCGGCCCGCGACCACCCTGCACCGAGACCGACACGACCGCCTCGTGCCCGACGATGCTCTGCACCCGCGCCACCCCGCGCTCGACCCGTTCGTCCGGGCCACCACCGAAGAGGCTGTCGGCGTGATCACCGAGCGGCTCGGTGACCTCGGGGATCAGGCGCACGGCGTCGACCGGCGCCTTGATCACGCCGTCGACCGACAGCTGCCAGCGCACCCGGTCGACCAGGTCGGTCGGGCCGAACCAGCGCGGATGCATCCACCGCCGCGAGGTCGCCAGCGAGCCGTCGGTGTCGACCTCGATCAGGACCGTCGTGCACACCAGGCCGTGACCCGCGAGATCGGTGACGAACTTCTCGGCCGTCGTGCGTACGCTGAACGCGATCTGCTCCGCCAGGTCGAGCGGCGGCTCCAGCATCAGCGTCGCCTCGAACTCCGGCGGCACCTGTCGCCGGCTGATCGGCTGCGGGTTGAGGCCGCGAGCCATGCGGTGCAGCAGCTCGCCGTGCGTGCCGAACCGGGTGTGCACATCGGCGGGCGACAAGGCGGCGAAGTCGCCGAGGGTCAGCAGTCCCATGCGACGCAGCAAACCCACGATGGACTCGTCGTCGAGGGCGTCGACCGGCAGGTCCCGCAGGAACTGCGCCGATCCACCGGGAGGTACGACGAGGCTGTCCTGGGCGAGCGCCCGACGAGCGGCCTGCTCGGCGGCGAAGAGCCCGTCGGCGATGCCGGCCCGGACGTCCCACACCCCCAGGCGTACGAGTCGCTCGGCGATGACCGCTGCCGCCTCGGCCTCACCGCCGTAGAACCTGGCCGGCACGTTGATGGCGCACAGGCCGGGCCGCAGCGGCGCCACACCGGGACTGAGCTCTTCGATCGCGGTCAGCACCGTCTCGAAGGCCCGGGCATCGGCGTCAGGGTTGTAGTCGTGCAGGGCCAGCCCCGGGCACCGCGACTGGGCATCGCGCCGCCGCATGCCCCGGCGTACGCCTTCGGCCCGCGCAGCCTGCGAGCAGGCCAGCACCTGACCCTTGTGGAGCACCGCTGCGGGTGTCGAGGCCGAGCTCTCGACCGCGACGATCGGCCAGTCCGGCGCCCACAGCACCATCGTGCGACCGGGCGCCACCTAGCTCACGCTCCGCAGCTGGGTCGGCTCCTGCTCGGCGCGACGGATGACCTGGGCGCGATCGGGCAGCCAGAGTCGTCCCGCACGGGCCGGACCCGAGCCACGACGGACCTCGACCGTGACCCGGCGGGCCTGCAGGTGCCCGTGCCCGCGCCCCAGCCCGACCCACTCGGCGTCACGCAACGACACCCGGGCGTCGCACCGGGGCCAGTCACCGTAGGCGATGAGGACGCCACCACGCTGGCGCAGCCGGGCGCTGATGCGGCTGACGTCCTTGCCCGAGACCTCTGCGGGCGCAGCCACCACGACGACGCCCAGCACGTCGATCAGCGCAGCCGTGACCTCGAGCCAGGCCTCCCCCGGGTCCGGCACCAGGATCGTCCGGCGCAGCTCGACTCCAGCCGCAGCGGCCGCCTCGAGCCCGAACTCCGCCGACCCCACGACCCCACACCAGGCACCATCGGCCGAGGGACCCGCCATCAGCGCCATCGCGAGGCTGGCCGAGTCGACCGCATAGCTCGATCCGGTCTGCAATTGCAGCAGTCCAGCGAACGCGGGGTGCGTCGCGACGGGCTGGGCTGCGGGGCGGCCCTGCATCTGGTCGACGCGGGCTCGCAGCTCGTCCAGGGTCGGGGCAGGAGCGACGGTCATTCACTCATCTTCGAACATGTGTTCGAAGGAGTCAATCCGCCGCTGGGACTACTTCGACACACTCACCCAGACCGATGACGACCACTTGTAGGACACCCGGGAATCGCCGCCGTAACGCATCTGCACCTTGTGCGATCCGGTCGTCGAAAAGGCCGGCAGCCGCACCTGCGCCCGGCCCAAGCTCAGCGTCACGAGCGCCACCCGGCGACCATCCACGTATGCCCCGACTGTGCCGCTCGGCGACTGCCCCTGGGCCGCGGTCACGGTCACGTACGCGTACAAGCGAGACGTGTTGACGCGCGCGCGGGTCGCCGACAGGCGAAGCGCCACCGATGCCGTGGCCTTGGGCACCACCGTGGCGGCCGAGAGGCCCGAGAAGTCCGGATAGCCCTGCGTGTGCGCCGTCGACCGCACCGTCAGCGTCTGGCCCAGGTCGGCTCCCGCCAGCACGTACGACGTCGTGGTGGCCCCGGCGATCGGCGTCCCGTCCCGCAGCCACTGGTACGTCACCGAGTCCGGGTGACCGTTCCACCGTCCCGGCGTGAACGACAGGGTGCTGCCGGTCGTCAAGCCGCCCTGCAACGCCGGGTGCCCGACCGGCGCCGGGATGCTCGCGAGGTTGAGGATGCCGGCGCCGCACACGTTCCGCTCCACACCGGTCGTGGGGTCGTGCGAGATGCACGTGTAGTAGCCGCCGAACTCCGGCGGCTTGAGCGCGGCCCTCTTCAGCACCTGGACGACCTGGTCGTTCGTGAAGTGACCGAGCGAGAGCACCAGCGCCGCGGCGGCGGAGACGGCCGGCGCGGCCATCGAGGTACCGGCGTTCTGTCCGTACGTCGGCCGCACCGGACCGGCGGTCCCGGCGTCGACGGTCGACCAGATGCCTTCGTCCGGCCCGACCTCGCCGCCTTGCGCCATGATCCCGATCGTGCGTCCGGCGTTCGTGTACGACGTGGGGGCGCCCTTCGTGTCGGTGGCGCCCACTGACAGCACGCCCTGGCAGTTGGCCGGCGTGCGGTTGAGGAGCGACTCGCTCTGGTTCCCGGCCGACACGACGACGATCGCGCCGCGGGACCGGGCCTCGTCGATGACGTCCTGGTAAGCCGCCGGGCACTTCAGATCGGCGACGTTGCTCGACAGCGAGACGTTGATGACGTCGGCCGGGGTCTTGTTGCGCGGCACGCCGGGAACGTCCCCGCCGGACGCCCAGCGGATGCCGGCGATGATGTCCGACATCGTCGCGCCGCACTGGCCCACCACGCGTACGGGCTGGATGGCCACACCAGGTGCGATGCCGGAGATGCCGATGCCGTTGTTGCGAAGTGCCGCGACGATACCGGCCACGTGCGTGCCGTGCCACGTGCTGGCATGAGCGGCACAGTACGTGCCGGTGGAGGCGTTGCCGGGGTCGGCGGCATTCGGGTCGCGGCCGTCGCCGTCCTTGGAGTTGCGCGGGTCGGCGATCAGGTCATAGCCCGGCACCGTCTGCTTCGCCAGGTCGGGATGCGCCACGAGCCCGCCGTCGACGAGTGCCACGACGACCGACTTGCTGCCCCGCGTGGCGTCCCACATCGTCGGCGCGTCCATGCTGAAGTCCGGTCCGGCGGGCGGGTCCTCGCCGCCGGAGTCCGTTGACACAGGCACGGGCGTCCAGAGGTTGGTCTGCCGCGGGAAGTACGTGTCGTTGGGCACCGAGTCGCTCGTCGCCACGAGGTCGGGGCTGACGTGTGCCACGCCGGGCAAGAGGTTCAGAAGGTTGCTCAGCACCCGTACGGACGACGCCGGCATGGTGTGGTCGAGGCGCAGCGCCACGGTCGAGTCGCCCATCGGGGTCTGGCCGACGATGTCGCGACCCAGCAGCAGCGAGATCCGCCGCAGCACCGCCTCGGGCAACTCCCCGTCGGTCGAGACGATCAGGCCCGTGGCGTCGTGCGCCCCGTAGGACGATGACGGCCGCACGTCAGCGGTGCCGGAAGTGCCGGCCTCCGCGACGGACGGCAGCATCAGGCAGCAGGCAACCAGCGCCAAGGAGAGCACCGAGCGCCTCATGCCGACCCTTCGCTAGCGTCCCCCTCCCAGACGACAGCGTACGGCAAGGAAGGCAAGCAGCACCCTCAGATCACAGCAGGAATCAGGCCCCGAGCTCGATCGACGCACCCGGGATGGCGTCCAGCAGCTTGCGCGTGTAGTCCTTCTGCGGGTTGTCGAAGACCTCCGCGACCGTCGCCGACTCCACGACCTTGCCATCTTGCATGACGACGACATTGTCGGCGATCTGCCGCACGACCGCGAGGTCGTGCGTGATGAACAGGTAGCTCAGGCCGAGCTCGGCCTGCAGGTCGTTGAGGAGCTCGAGGATCTGCGCCTGGACCAGCACGTCGAGCGCCGAGACCGCCTCGTCGCAGATCACGACCTCCGGCTCGAGCGCGAGCGCTCGTGCGATCGCGACGCGCTGCCGCTGGCCACCGGACAGCTCGCCCGGATAGCGCGACATCACGGTGGTGGGCAGCGAGACCTTGTCGAGCAGGTCGCGAACGCGCGTCTCGCGCTCCTTCTTCGTGCCCACGTCGTGCGTGCGAAGCGGCTCCTCGATCGACTGGTAGATCGAGTAGAGCGGGTCGAGCGACGCGTACGGGTTCTGGAACACCGGCTGCATCTGGCGGCGCAGCTTGAGCCGCTCCGCCTTGGACCTGAGCTCACTGACGTCACGACCGTCGAAGAGGACGCGACCCGAGCTGGGCGGCAACAGGTCGAGCACCATGCGGGCGACGGTGGACTTGCCCGAACCGGACTCCCCCACGATCGCCGTGGTGGTGCCACGGCGCAGGCTGAACGAGACATCGTCCACCGCGGCAAAGTCGACCTTCTGCCACGGCTTGGCGCCGCGCAGCGTGAAGAACTTGGTCAGGTTCTCGACCACGATGATGTCGTCGCGTCCCTCGCCGAACTCCGACTCGCTCTGTGCCACCTCTTCCGCGATCTCCGCGGCAGTCTGCACGGCCTGCTCACGGACCTCTTCGCGGGCGCGCACGGACGACAGTCGCTGCGATGCCAAGGACGGGGCCTTGGACACGAGACGCTTGGTGTAGGGGTGCTCGGGGTCTTGCAAGATTTCCTGAGCCGGGCCCGACTCCACGACCCGACCGCGATACATCACGACAAGGTGGTCCGCCCGCTCCGCGGCGAGACCGAGATCGTGGGTGATCAGCATGACGGCAACGCCGAGAGTGTCAGTCAGCTGGTCGAGGTGATCGAGGATCTGCTTCTGGACCGTGACGTCGAGCGCCGAGGTCGGCTCGTCCGCGATCAGCAGCTTGGGACGTGCTGCGAGGCCCATCGCGATCAGCGCACGCTGCCGCATGCCGCCCGAGAACTCGTGAGGGTACTGGCGCGCGCGGCGCTCGGCGTCCGGGAGGCCGGCCTCCTCGAGCAGCTCGACGACCCGCTTGTCGGCCGCATCGCCCGTCGCCACGTTGTTGGCGACCAGGGCTTCCTTGATCTGACGACCGACCTTCCACAGCGGGTTGAGGTTGGACATCGGATCCTGCGGGACCAGGCCGATCGACGAGCCGCGCAGTGCGAGCACGGCCTTGCGGTCGGCGTGCGAGATGTCATGGCCCTCGAAGAGGATCTCACCGCCCATCACGTGTCCCGAGCCGGGCAGCAGGTCGATCACAGCGTGAGCCAGCGTCGACTTGCCGGAGCCCGACTCGCCGACGATGGCGATCGTCTGGCCGGGATAGATGCTGAGGTTCGCGCCGTCGACGGCGGTGAGGATCTTCTTCTTGTCGGTGCGGAAGCCGACGCGCAGATCCTTGATCTCGAGCAGCGGTGCCTCGGTCATGACTTTCTCGCCTTCGGATCGAGTGCTTCACGTACGGCTTCACCCAGCAGGACGAACCCCAGGACCGTCACGGCCAGGGCCGTGGCCGGGACCCACATGACGACCAGGTGCTGACCGGATCGCACCAGGGTCTGGGCGTCAGACAGGTCGTTGCCCCAGGACACCATGGTCTGCGGCAGCCCGATTCCGAGGAACGACAGCGCGGACTCGGCGACGATGAAGACGCCCAGCGAGATGGTCGCGGACACGATCACCGGGGACAGCGCGTTCGGGACGATGTGTCGACGCAGGTTGGTCAGCTTCGATGCGCCGATCGCCGTGGCGGCATCCACGAACTCGAGGTTCTTGACCTCGAGCACCGCGCCGCGCATCTGACGGGTGATCTGTGGCCAGGCGAAGAGGGCAAGCGCCAGGACCACCACGAAGACCGAGCCCCAGAACCCCTTGTTGGGATACACGTTGTTGATCACCGAGATGACCACGATGCTGCCGAGGAGCACCGGGATCGAGAAGAAGATGTCGCTGAGACGCGAGATGAGCGTGTCGACGATGCCACCGTAGAAGCCGGCGATGGCACCGGTGACCACGCCCAGCAGGACCGTGACGAGCGTGGCGAACACGCCGACAGCCACCGACGCCCGCGCACCGTAGACCGTGCGTGCCCAGATGTCCGCGCCCTGGAAGTTGTAGCCGAAGGGATGTCCGTCACCGGGCGGGTCGAACTGCTTGCCGAGTGATGCCTGGTTGGGGTCTGCACTGGTGAACAGCGTCGGGAACGCCACCATGACGGCAAGAACCAGAATGATCACCGATGCCAGCCAGAACAGCGGCGACTTGCGCAGCCGCTTCCAGGCCTCGCGCCACTGGCTCTCCGGCACGGCGTCGACGTCCACGACGTCGATCGCGCGCAGGGGGGTCTCGTCAGTGGGAGCGACGTAACGCTCCTGGCCCGGGCGAGCGCCCGGCTGAGTGTCATGCATAGCGGATCCTCGGGTCGAGAACGGCGTACAGGAGGTCGACGATCAAGCTCATGAACACGTAGAGCATGACCATCACCGAGACGACCGCCACGGTGAGCGGGGTGTCACCGCGGCTCACCGCTCCGAAGGCGAGGTTGCCGATGCCCTGGACGTTGAAGATGCCCTCCGTGATGATGGCGCCTGCCATCAAGGATCCGAGGTTGATGCCGATGTAGGTCACGACGGGAACGAGCGAGTTGCGCAGCACGTGGTTGCGGATGACGACAGGACCGGCCAATCCCTTGGCCCGGGCCGTGCGCACGTGGTCGGCCGTCATGTTGTTGGCGACCGACGTGCGGGTCAACCGCGTCGTCGTCGCGATGTTGGCGATCGCGAGGACGAAAGCCGGCAGCAACAGGTCGGTGATCTTCCAGTCGACGGGCACCGTCGCTGCGAACACACCCCATTTGACGCCGAACAGGAACTGCAGCACGAAGCCGACGACGAAGATCGGGATCGACAGCAGGATGAGTGAGATGACGAGGGTCACCGAGTCGAACCAGCCGTTGCGGCGCAGACCGGCGATCGTGCCGACGACGATGCCGATGACGGCATCCATCGCCAGGGCGAGGAGGGCCAGCGTGCCCGTGACCGGAAGGGCGTTCCCGATCTTCTCGAACACCGGCTGGCCGTCGAGCCCGACGAAGTTGGGGTTGAAGGTGACGACGTCCTTGAGGAAGTAGAGCCACTGGAGGCCCACGAAGTCGTTGAGGTGGAACTGGTCGCGGAGCGCCTGGCGGACCTCTGGCGACACGGGCTTGTTGCCGGTCAAGCCAAGGATCGGATCACCCGGTCGCAGCTTCGTCAGGAAGAAGATGATCAGCGTGGCCCCGAGGAATACGGGGATCGCCTGGAGCAGTCGCTTGGCGACGTACCACCACACGAGGCCTCCTGGAAGTGAGAAGAATGGAATCGATGCGCTGGCACGTGATCAAAGGGCCATAGTGCACCGAAATCGGACGCGGCGCACGGGGGTAGCCCTGGTGAAGGCTACCCCCGCGACCGAAGGGACTGCTAGAACTACTTCGACAGGGCGTAGTAGTCCGGCTTCTGCTTCCAGTTGAACACGAACCCCTTGAGGTCCTTGCCCGTCACTGCAGTGGCGTTCTGGTACCACAGCGGGATGGCCGGCAGGTCCTTCATCAAGATGGCCTGCGCCTCGCCGATCAGCTTGTAGCGGTCGTCGCCGGTGGCGGCGGACGCCTGCTGGATCAGCTGGTCGAACTCCTTGTTGCTGTAGTCACCGTCGTTGGATCCGGCGCCGGTGGCGTAGATCGGTCCGAGGTAGTTGAGCATCGACGGGTAGTCGGCCTGCCAACCGGTGCGGAACGGCGTCTTGATGCTGCGGTCGGTGACGACCGTGCGCAGCTCGTCGAACGTCGGGTACGCCTTCGGCTCGGCATCGATGCCCAGCGTGTTCTTGATCTGGTTCGCCATCGCCTCGGAGAACTCCTTGTTGCCAGCGCCGTCGTTGTTGTAGGCGAGCTGGAACTTGCCGCTCCACTTGCTGATCTTGTCGGCCTGGGCCCACTTGGCCTTGGCGTCCTCGGCGTTGAACTTCAGCACCTCGTTGCCGGCGACCTTGTCAGTCCAGCCGTCGAGCACCGGCGACGTGAAGTCACTGGCAGGCGTACGGGCGTTGTTGAAGACCTTCTCGGTGATCTCGGGACGGTTGATCGCCTCGGAGATGGCCGCACGACGCAGTCGGCCCTCTTCGTCGTTGCCGAAGTGCGCGAGGCGCTCCGGGATCGTGAACGACGAGAAGCTCGAACCGGGCTCGTTGTACGCCTTGACCGCGGAGTCGCTCTCGAACGTGGTCAGCGCGCTCGGCGGGACCTGGTCGAGGACGTCGAGCGTGCCCGACTGGACTGCGGTGTAGGCCGAGTCGACCGAGTTGAAGAACTTGAAGGTCAGGCCACCGTTCTTGGCCTTGTGCGGACCGTCGTAGTCCGGGTTGGGAACGAGCGAGATTTGCTTGTTCTTCTCCCAGCCCGTCTTGGACAGCATGTAGGGGCCGTTGCCGATCGGCTTGTTGCCGTACTCCTTGGTGATCTTGCCCGCGGAGTCGTAGGCCGAGTCCGGGACCGGGAAGTAGGCCGAGTAGCCCAGGCGGAGCGGGAAGTCCGACTCCGAGGCCTTCAGCGTGATGCTGAACGACGTGTCGTCGATGACCTTGAGGCCCGAGACCGTCTTGGCGCCGCCAACCGTGTTGCCCACGTCGTCGGTGCCCTTGATCGGGTAGAAGAAGTAGTTGTTGAGCTGCTTGTTGGCCGGGTTGGCGCCGTAGTTCCACGCCTTCACGAACGACTCAGCGGTGACAGGCGAGCCGTCGGTGAACTTCTTGCCGGACTTCAGCTTGACGGTCCAGACGGTGCTGTCCTCGTTGGGCTTGATGGACTCGGCAACGTCGTTGTCCACCGATCCGTCGGTGTTGTAGGCCACCAGACCGGAGAAGAGGTTGTCCAGCGGGTCTCCGCCGCCGACCTCGTTGGTCGCGGTCGGGATCAATGGGTTCTGGGGGTTGGTGCCGTAGACCGTGATGACGGACTTGCTGCCACCGCCGCCCTCGCTCTTGTCGTCGCTGCCGCCGCCACAAGCCGCCAGGGTAAGGCTGCCGGCCGCGATCAACGCCACACCCGCAAGGCGGGTACGCCGAGAGAGTCGCATGGATTCCTCCTGTGATTGTCTGGTGCACGCTGGCGCGCGCCCCCTATGACTATCACTGCGACCGGCTCACGGGACAGCGTTGCAGGGCTGCTTAATCAAAGTGTTACCAAAAGGTAGAGGACCGGCGGCGCGGCGAAGTCAATAGTTCTGCCGACTCATCCGCGCTGGTTCTCACGGGTCAGACCTGTGTTTCACATGCTGGTACGTCTGACGCACGCCGACGGCCGGCTCACCGTGGTGGGCCGGCCGTCGGGATCGAGCTGATCGAGGTCAGCCCTTGCGCTTCTTGATCTCCTCGGTGGCCTGCGGGAGGACGGCCTTGAGGTCGCCCACGACACCGAAGTCGACGAGCTCGAAGATCGGTGCCTCGTCGTCCTTGTTGACCGCGACGATCGTCTTGGACGTCTGCATGCCGGCGCGGTGCTGGATCGCACCGGAGATGCCGTTGGCGACATACAGCTGCGGCGAGACGGTCTTGCCGGTCTGCCCGACCTGGAACGAGTGCGGGTACCAACCCGAGTCGACCGCCGCACGCGACGCGCCCACGGCAGCACCGAGGCTGTCGGCGAACGCCTCGACCTCGGTGAAGTCACCGCCGGTGCCACGGCCACCCGACACCACGATCGCGGCCTCGGTCAGCTCCGGGCGACCCGAGGCCTCCTTGGGCTTGGACGAGGTGATCTTGGCGGTCTTGGCGGCATCGGAGATGTCAGCCGTGACGGCCTCGACAGCACCGGCGGCCGGAGCGGCCTCCGGAGCGGTGGAATTGGGCTTGACCGTGATCACGGGCGCGCCCTTGGTGACGTTGGACTTCACCGTGAAGTTGCCGGCGAACACCGACTGTGTCGTGGTGACGGTGCCGCCGTCGGCCTGCACGTCGACCGCGTCGCTGATCCAGCCCGACTCGGTCTTCAGCGCCACCCGGGCGCTGATCTCCTTGCCCTCGGTCGAGGCACCGACGAGCACGGCGGCCGGGGACTTGTCGGCGACGAGCTGCGCGAGCGCCTCGGCTTTGGGGCCGACGAGGAACTCATCAAAGGCGGCGTCGTCGTAGGTGTAGATCTTCTCGGCGCCGTACTCCTTGAGCGTGTCGTTGTCGGCGCTGCCGAACACGACCGCCGACGGCTCGCCGATGCGGCGGGCGATCGTCAGCAGCTCGAGGGAGGGCTTGGTGACCTTGCCGTCAGGGGCGTCGATCAGAACGAGTACTTCAGTCATGTGTCAGTGCCCTTCTCAGACGAACTTCTTGGAGGCGAGGAACTCGACGAGCTTGGCGCCGCCGTCTCCCTCGTCCGTGACGATCTCGCCAGCAGTGCGCGGCGGGCGGGGCTCGAACGACTCGACCTTGGTCCAGGCGTTGTCCAGGCCGACCGACCCGGCATCGAGGCCCAGGTCGGCGAGCGTCCATTCCTGGACGTCCTTCTTCTTCGCGGCCATGATGCCCTTGAACGACGGGTAGCGAGCCTCGCCGGACTGGTCCGTGACGCTGACGACGACCTTGCCGGACGCCTCGATCTCCTGCGTGGCGACATCGCCGTCGCGGCGGATCTTGACCGTGTCACCGTCGACGGTGACCTCCGAGGCGTACGTGACGGCGGGGAGGCCCAGCCGCTCAGCGACCAGGGTCGGGACGACACCCAGCCCACCGTCGGTCGACGCCATGCCGAAGAACACCAGGTCGTAGTCGAGCTTCTTGATCGCCTCGGCCAGCACCAGCGACGTCGCGAACGCATCCGACCCGTGGATCGCGTCGTCCTGCACGTGAACGCCCGCGTCGGCACCCATCTGCAGAGCCTTGCGCACCGCGTCGGAGGCCTGCTCGGGGCCCACCGTCAACACGGTGACCTCACCCTCGCCGGCCTCGACGACCTGCAGCGCCTGCTCAACCGCGTACTCATCGAGCTCGGACAGCAAACCATCGACACCAACACGGTCGACGGTGTTATCGGCGCTGAAGGTCCGGTCTGCCGTGGCATCCGGTACGTACTTCACAGCGACAACGATTTTGGTCACGAGGACCCTCCTGTGAATCTGGGACGCAACGACCGAACAGCCGTCACGGCAGTCTCTGGACTGTGCAAGAGCCACCATCCCACGCCGTTGGCGCTGACATCAGGCGGCCCTTCGTCATCTGAATGTTACCTAGAGGTAGCAATGCGGGCGACACGTCACGGGCATGGGTTAGGTCACACCCGGCCGCGCTCAGTCGTCGTCGATGCGGGACCGCAGGTAGGACTGCGCGAACATCCCGACGAGCACGTAGATCATCGAGCCGCCGCCCCAGGAGACCACGGCCTCCTTCATCTCGGCGTTGGTGCCGGAGAACGAGAAGACGTCGCGCAGCGGCCCGACAAGCGCGTCGCACAGTGACGAGAGCGTGTCGTAGGCGCCGTTGCTGTCCGTGGTGCCGAGCGCCGCCATGAAGGCGCCGATCGCAAGGACGAGTGAGCAGACCAGGCCCACGGCGCCGACCGTCACGGCCAGGGCTGCGACGACGTTGCGGCCGCCGGACGCCCCTGCTGGATCGCGCTCGGCCGCCTTGTTCCGCCGGCGCTCCATGAACGAGACCTTGGGCTCGCGGGGCGGCTCGACCACGCGGTCGGCCTTCTTCTCGGCGCGGTGCGCGGCCTTGGCGTTGCGAGCCGCGACCTTGGACTCCTCGCGCTCGCGGCGGGCAGCCTCCTTGGCCTGCTGGCGCTCGAGTCGCTGGGCTTCGCGGGCTTCCGCGGCCACCCGAGCGGCGATCTGCTTCTCGTCCTCCGCGTCGTCGTCGACGGTCTCGCTGACGTCCTCCGCCACGACCTGCTCGGGCTCGTCAGCCTCGACCTGCTCGACGGGGGTCTCGGTGTCGTCCACCGCCTCGACCTGCTCCGGCTGGTCTTCCTCGACCTGCTCCGGCACCTCGACGAGTGCGGCCCGCTCGGCTTCTTCACGCTCACGGCGCTCGGCGTCCTCACGAGCCTGCAGCTCAGCCTGCGCTGCCTCTTCACGCTCACGGCGCTCGGCGTCCTCACGAGCCTGCAGCTCAGCCTGCTCCGCCTCTTCACGCTCACGGCGCTCGGCTTCCTTGGCTTCCTCGCGCTCGCGGCGTGCGGCGTCCTTGGCTTCCTGCCGCTCGCGACGCAGCGCATCCTTGGCTGCCTGACGCTCCTGCCGGGCCGCCTCCTTGGCCTCGACGCGTGCCTGACGGGTGGCTCGCTTCGCCTCTTCACGCTCACGGCGGGCAGCGAGCCTGGCCTCTCTGGCCTCGGCCCTGGGGTCGCCCGGCGCCACGGTGCCGTCGAAGGCTTCCGCGCTCTCGGCCTCGACGTCGGTCTGCTTGTCGGGCGGGTCGGTGACGGTCTCGACCGACTCGACCTCGACGTCGTGGAGTGCGGGTGCCGACGTCTCGAGCACGGCCGGTTCGGTGACCTCGGGCGCCTCCATCTCGGCGGTACGCGTGTCGACGCGTTCGGCGGCCTTCGCCGCTGCGGCCTCCGCACGCGCCTGGATCTTGGCAGCGGCGGCCTGCTCGCGCTCGTCGTTGCGCTGCTGGCGAGCCGCATGCTTGGCGTCGAGCCGGGCCTGCTTGGCGCGCTTGCGCTCGAGCTTGGCGTCGATGCGAGCCTGACGCGAGGCCGACTTGGCCTCGTCGCGCTCGCGGCGAGCCGCGAGCTTCGCCTCCTCTGCGGCAGCGGCGGCCTTCTCCTGCTCGAGGCGCGCCTGCTCCTCGGCCTCCCGCTTCTCCCGCTCGGCAGCCAGCCTGACTCGTTCGGCCTCGAGCCGCTTGGTCAGCCCAATGGTTGCGGCGGTGGGGGCGACCGGCTGCGGCTCAGGCTCCGTCAGCGCCGCCTCCTCCGCAACGTCGTCCACAGGCTCGTCGTGGCGCTCCTCGGCGCCGGTTGCTTCCTGCGCACGGGCAGCCTCATCGGCGGCCTCCTGCTCACGGTCAGCAGCAGCCTGCTCTCGCTCGGCCTGCTCACGCTGTTCACGGGCCTGCTGCTCAGCTTGCTCGCGCTCGGCCTGCTCACGCTGTTCACGGGCCTGCTGCTCAGCCTGCTCTCGCTCGCCCTGCTCACGCTGCTCACGGGCCCGCTGCTCGACCTGCTCGCGGTCGGCCTGCTCACGCTGTTCACGGGCCTGCTGCTCAGCCTGCTCGCGGTCGGCCTGCTCACGCTGTTCACGGGCCTGCTGCTCAGCCTGCTCTCGCTCGGCCTGCTCACGCTGTTCACGGGCCTGCTGCTCGGCGTGCTCTCGCTCTTCGCGCTCACGCTGCTTCGCGAGCTCACGCTCCTCGCGCGCCTGCCGCTTCGCCTCGATCTTGGCCTGGACGGCTTCCTCGTGCTCACGGCGACGAGCTGCCTTGGCTTCTGCACGCTCCTGGCGCCGGGCTGACTTCAGCTCGGCACGACTGGGCTCGGACTCCGTCTCCGGGGCAGCGAGCTCGGGCAGCGGGACGTCCTCGATGGGCTCGATCCGGTTGATCGCCTGGGGCAGATCGAATGTCGCCGAGACCCCGGACGAGTCCGAGACGTGATCGTCAGTCGTGTCGTCGACGAGATCGGCGACGATGGAACCGGCGGTCAGGACCTCACTTGCGTCGGACGACCCTTTTTTTGATCTTGGGGGCGACCTGCCCGGAGTCGTCACTCACCTCCTCGGGCGAGTGATCATCGGTGTCAGCGTCGGGGGCTTCGTCGACGTACTCGTCGACGAACGGCTCGGGTGCGGTCAGCGGTGTCGACGCCGACGAGTGGTTCGCCATCACGATGTGTTCCTGCGCGACCCGCTCGGCCTCGGCCTCAGCGGCGGCGACCCATTCCAGTGCCGTGCGCTCGGCCTCCTGCAGCTTCTCCTCGGCTGCGGAGCGCGCCGCCGCGACGGCTTGGCTCAAGCGCTCCTGCGCATCACGCTTGGACTGGACCGTGACGCGCTCGGCCTCGGCCTGCGCGGCGGCGACCCGCTCGCGCGCGTCCTGCTCCGACTTCTCGGCGAGGCGACGGGCCTCGGCCTGGGCCTGGGCGATGCGCTCGGCGGCGTCCTTCTCGGCCTGTGCGACCTTGCGCTCGGCGTCGAGACGAGCCGCCTCGACGTCCTCGGCGAGCTTGCGTTCGGCCTTCTCACGAGCCTCGCTGGCCACCCGGGCGGCCTCGTTGGCCTCGGCAGCAACCCGCTCGGCCTCAGCCTGGGCGGCGCGGATCTTCTCGGCCGCCACGCGCTCGGCCTCGGCCAGCTTGGCGGCCGCCTCGGCGCGCTCGGCCTCGGCTTCCTTGGCCAGCTTGTCGGCTTCCTCGTTGGCGCGCTCGACGAGTGCCTTGGCCTCGTCACGCTCACGGGCGAGCTCGGCAGCTGCTTCGGCGTGACGCTGAGCCGCCTCGGCGGCCAGGCGGTCGGCCTGCACCTTGGCGGCGACGAGCTTCTCCTCGGCGGCACGCTCGGCATCGGACACACGTACGGCGATGGCGACGCGCTCTGCGGCGGTCTCCTGGGCGTACTTCTCGGCCTCGGCCTTGGCCGCGGCGACGTGCGAGCCCGCGGACTCCTCGGCCTCGCGGACCGTGCGCTCCGCCTCAGCCTTGACCTCGGCCAGACGGGCGTCGGCCTCCTCGCGCTCCTTGGCGAGCTGAGCGAGGGCGGCTTCACGGTCGGCGGCGGCCTGCTGCGCGACCTTCTCGGCCTCGGCCTGAGCCGCGGCGACGTGGCTGGCGGACGTACGGTCTGCCTCGGCGACGATGCGCTCGGCCTCGGCCTTGACCTCGACCAGGCGGGCATCGGCAGCCTCGCGCTCCTTGGCGAGCTGCGTCAGGGCGGCCTCGCGGTCGGCGGCCGCTTGGGCGGCGACGTTCTCCGCCTCGGCACGAGCGGCCTCGATGCGGCGCTGCGCGTCCTGCTCGGCAGCCTGGAGGCGGCGGTTGGCGGCTTCCTCGGCGGCCAGCTCGGACTCGGCCAGGCGGCGCTCGGCGACGCGCTTGGCCTCGGCCTCGGCCTCCTCGGCGAGGCGGAGCGCCTCGGCGTTGGCCTGCTGGATGCGCTGCTGTGCCTGGCGTTCGGCCTCGGCCTTGGCCGCGGCGACCCGCTCGTCGGCGGCTTTCTGGAGCTCGGCGATCTTGGCCGCAGCGGCGGCGCGCTCGCGCTCGATCTCGGCGGTGACGCGGTCGGCCTCCTGCTGGGCGGCGCTGACCCGCTCAGCCGCAGCCTGCTCGGCAGCCTTGAGCTTCTGGGCGGCGATCTCGCGCTGGGCGGCCTCGTCTGACTGCAGGCGTGCGGAGACCTCGGCACGCTCTCGTGCCGCCTCCTCCATCAGGCGTGCAGCCTCGGCGCGGGCCTGGGCGACCCGCTGCTGGGCGGCAGCACTCGCAGCGGCGAGCTTCTCGGCGAAGGTGGCCTGGGTCGCCGCGGCGGGCGCCGCTTGGGGAACCTCAGCCGGTGCCGGGGGCTGCTCGGCGGCGGGCGCCTGCTCCACCACGGGCCGGGACTCCTCGACCTGCTGGGTGTCCTCGGCGGGCGCCGGTTCCTCGACCGGGGCTGCGGGAGCTTCGTTCTCGATCGTCTCGATGACGGGCTCCTCGACGACCTGGGGCCGTTCGGGTTGCGGGGCCTCGTCGCCCGAGAGCTCTCCGGCCGTCGGCGCTCCTCCGAGCCGGGAGAACGGCGAGTCATGCGGGGTGTCGTCGACGACGGGCTGCTCAGCGGTCGTCTCGGCGGGCGCTTCGGCCTGGACCTGCTGGGGCTGCTCGACGACGGGGGCTTCCTGGGCAGCGCTCTCGGTCACGGCCTCGAACGTCGCGGTGCGCTCGGCCTCGGGCTCGACCTGGTCCGGTGGCGTCGACACGGCCTGACGCGCGGCGTCGAGCTTCTCGGCGAGAGTCTTCTCCTGCGGCGCCTCGTCGGCCTGGGGCTCGTCGCGGCGTACGGCATGGCGCTTGGAGGCGGCGAAGGCCTTGGCGGCAGCACGCTCCGCCTTGCGCTTGTCGGCGGCGGCCTGACGTGCCGCACGAGCTGCGGCCCTGCGGGCACGCGGGCTGTCACTGTCGTCCTCGGACGTCGTGCTCTCGTCGATGCTGGCCGCGGCCTGCGACAGGACGTCGTCAGGGCTGGGTCGGTGAGCTGAGTCGTCCTTGCTCGCGCCGGAGTCCCGGCGCGGGGCGGGAGTGTTCTCCGCGTCCTCGTCCGCGAGCATGTCCGCCGCGACCTGCAACGGGTCAGCGCGCCGACGCTCGGCCGGCTGGTTGGACTCTGAGTCGCTCATGACTCCCTTTCATCTACACCGCTGGTGGCACTTCGTGCTCAGTATGCCCCATGCGTACCGTGTGTCACATTGCTTCGGGCGACACGGCGAGACGCGTCGGACCTGCCGAAATCGCGCCTCGATCGAGTCACTGCAGGATCAACGATCATCGGCGGCGGAAAGTCATGTTCCGACGGCGGCCCGTGTCACGCCGGAGCGAGCCAGAGCACTCCGGCCGGCGGCAGCTGGAGCAAGGCGGAGGCGGGCTGACCGTGCCACGGCTCGGCGACCGCCTCGACCGCACCCAGATTGCCGACGCCCGAACCGCCGTAGACCTCGCTGTCGGTGTTGATGACCTCGCGCCACGTACCGGTTGACGGCAGCCCGACCCGGTAGTCGTGGTGCGGCGATCCGGAGAAGTTGCCGACACAGGCCAGCGTCGATCCGTCCGACCCGATCCTCAAGAAGCAGATGACGTTGCCGGCGACGTCGCTGGCGTCGATCCATAGGAAGCCCTCGGGGCGGCCGTCGGCTGTGTAGAGCGCCGGCGCGTCCTTGTAGTACGTGTTGAGGTCGCTCACCAGGTGCAGGATGCCGGAGTGCAACGGCTGGTCCAGCTCATGCCACTCCAGCGAGCGGGACTCGGCCCACTCCCCCTCCTGGCCGAACTCGCCGCCCATGAACAGCATCTGCTTGCCCGGGTGCGCCCACATGAATGCCAGCAACGCACGTACGCCCGCAGCCTTGTTCCAGTCGTCGCCGGGCATGCGCTGCCACAGTGACCCCTTGCCGTGGACGACCTCGTCGTGCGACAGCGGCAGGATGAAGTTCTCGGTCCAGGCATAGTCGATCGCGAACGTCATCTCACCGTGGTGGTACGACCGATGGACCGGCTCGTGGCCCAGGTAGTCGAGCGTGTCGTGCATCCAGCCCATGTTCCACTTGAAGCCGAAGCCGAGGCCGCCGCTGTCGGTGGGGCTGCTGACCCCCGGCCACGCGGTCGACTCCTCCGCGACCATGACGACGCCGGGATGGTGCTTGTAGACCGTGGCGTTCAGCTCCTGCAGCAGCTGGACCGCCTCGAGGTTCTCGCGGCCGCCGTGCTGGTTGGCGACCCACTGACCGTCCTTGCGGGAGTAGTCGAGATAGAGCATCGAGGCCACGGCGTCGACCCGGAGTCCGTCGAGGTGGAACTCCTCGAGCCAGAACAACGCGTTGGCCACGAGGAAGTTGCGGACCTCGGGCCGGCCGAAGTCGAAGACGTACGTCCCCCAGTCCGGCTGCTCGCCGCGGCGCGGATCCGGGTGCTCATAGAGAGGAGTGCCGTCGAAGCGGGCCAGCGCCCACTCGTCGCGCGGGAAGTGCGCCGGGACCCAGTCGACAATGACGCCGAAACCGCGCTGATGGAGCTCGTCGACGAACCAGCGGAAGTCGTCCGGGGAGCCGAACCGTGACGTCGGCGCATAGTAAGAGGTGACCTGGTAGCCCCACGAGCCGCCGAACGGGTGCTCGGCGATCGGCATCAGCTCCACGTGGGTGAACCCGGTCTCGGTGAGGTAGTCGGCGAGCTCGTCGGCGAGCTCGCGGTAGCTCAGCCCCGGCCGCCACGAGCCGAGGTGCACCTCGTAGATGCTCATGGGCGCCTCGAGCCACGTCGTGGCGTTGCGCTTGGCGACCCATGCGTCGTCGGCCCACGTGTGCTGGGGTGTGGTCACGACGGAGGCCGTGGCAGGTGGCACCTCGGCGCGGAACGCCATGGGATCGGCCTTCTCGTGCCACTGGCCGTCGGGGCCCAGGATGCGGAACTTGTAGTGCGTGCCGAGCCCGATGCCGGGGACGAACAGGTCCCATACGCCGGCGTCACCGAGCGAGCGCATGGGATGGCTGCCGCTGTCCCAGAAGTTGAAGTCGCCGGCGACCTGCACGGCTTGGGCGTTGGGCGCCCATACGGCGAAGGACGTGCCCTCGACCGGTCCGTCGGGGCCGTCGTACGTGCGCACGTGGGCACCGAGCACCTCCCAGAGGCGCTCGTGCCGGCCCTCGCTGATCAGGTGCAGGTCCAGCTCGCCCACTGCTGCGGGCCAGTCGTACGTCTGTGCGTCGTCCATCTCACTCACCTTCGGTCATGATCCGGTCGATCGAGGCCAGCGGCACGGTGAGCCAGTCCGGCCGGTTGGCGTGCTCGTAGGAGACCTCGTAGACCGCCTTGTCGAGCTCCAGGGCTCGCAACAGGTCGGCGCTGTCGCGCGGGTCATGCTCGGCGACGTGCGCATAGCCGTCGCAGAACGCCGCCCGGTTGCGGCGCGCCCACTGCATGGCGCGGGCCGTGCGATCGGGGTCCTCGGGCTGGCCGACCAGCAGCTGCTGTGCGGCGTAGTCGAACGAGCGCAGCATGCCGGCGACGTCGCGAAGTGGCGACCGCAGGGCGGAGCGCTCGGCGAGCGTGGCTGCGGGCTCGCCCTCGAAGTCGAGCAGCAGCCAGCCGTTGATCGTGCGCAGCACCTGTCCGAGGTGCAGGTCGCCGTGCACGTACTGCATCGAGACCGGCTCCCGGATCTCGGCGACCTTGCCGAATGCGGCTCGGAGTCCGGGACCGTGGTCGGCCAGCGACGGCAGCTCGGCCGTCACCCGGTCGAGCCGCTCGGTCATCGCGGCTACCGTGCGCTGGAGCTCGGCGGCATCGGCGAGCTCGGTGCCGAGGGCGGTCGCGAGATCCGCGTGCACCGTGGCGACGGCCTTGCCGAGGCGGTAGGCCTCGCCGGCGAAGTCGCCGCCGAGCTCCTCCGGCGGCAACCCTGACGGATCCGCCATGAAGTCGCGAACGCTGGTGGTGGCCATGACCCAGCCGTCGGCGGCGTCGGGCATGAACCGCTGCAGCATCCCGATCGTCAGCTCCTCGCCGTGGAGCTCGCCCGAGATCGAGCCGAGCGGGTCGGCGATGTGCTGGCAGTCCACGTCGCGGAGCGCCCGGTGCAGCATGAGGTCCTTGTTGAGCCCGGGGGTGAGCTTGCGGAACAGCTTGAGGATGTACTGGTTGCCGTAGACCAACGACGTGTTGCTCTGCTCGGACGTGATCGGGTGGGCGCGCAGTCCCGCCGTGAGCTCGACGTCGGGCTCGCGCTCGAACCGCAGCTCGTCGACCGGCTCGCCGGCGATGATGAGCTCGAGCAGGCAGGCCGTGAGATCGGCATCGCCGCTGGCCTCGTAGCAGGTGAGGCCGTTCTCGAGCCCGATCGACGCCGTGGCCGCGACATCCGGCACCTGGCTCTGCCGGCTGCCGATCAGCAGCTGGTAGGGCTCGGTGCGATCGCCCTGCTCGACCTCGACGACGAGGTGGATCAGCAACGGGTCACCGTCGAGCAGCGTCGTCCACGACACAGGCCGCACGGCGGTGATCTCACGATCCTTGCCGCCGAACCAGCGCTGGGTCGGCAGCCACTCGGGCAGTGCGGCGGCGAGGCTGTCGATCATCTCGTCGCGTGATGCCACTGCTTCATTCGTCTCCACAGGTCCACTCATGCCTGGCTCCTCCTCTCGCCCTCGTCGCCGAGCTCGGACAGCTGGAACCAGTAGAAGCCGTGGCCCGGCAGGGTCAGCAGATAGGGCAGCTCGCCGATGCGCGGGAAGCGCACGCTGCCGGTCAGCTCCACCGGGGTGAAGCCGAGGTGCTCCGACAGGTCGAGCTCGACGGGCTGCGGGAATCTCGACAGGTTGTTGACGCACAGGACGACGTCATGCTCGCCGTCGGGCCGCTCCCACACGCGTTTGTAGGCCAGCACGCTGGGGTTGGAGCCGCCGAGGTCGACGAACTCCCCCTCGGCGAACGCGTTGTGCTGCTTGCGGACCTCGATCATGCGGCGCGTCCAGTTGAGCAGGGACATCGCGTTGCTCTGCTGGGCCTCGACGTTGATGGCCTCGTATCCGTAGGTCGGATCCATGATCGGCGGCAGGTAGATGCGCCCGGGGTCTGACCGCGAGAAGCCGGCGTTGCGGTCGGGCGACCACTGCATCGGCGTACGCACCGCATCGCGGTCGCCGAGCCAGATGTTGTCGCCCATGCCGATCTCGTCGCCGTAGTAGAGGACGGGCGACCCGGGCAGGCTCAGCAACATCGCGGTGAACAGCTCGAGCTGGTTGCGATCGTTGTCGAGCAGCGGGGCGAGCCTGCGGCGGATGCCGATGTTGGCCTTCATGCGCGGGTCGCTCGCGTACTCGCGATACATGTAGTCGCGCTCGTCGTCGGTCACCATCTCGAGCGTGAGCTCGTCGTGGTTGCGCAGGAAGATGCCCCACTGGGTGCCGGACGGGATCTCCGGCGTCTGGGCCAGGATCTCCGAGATCGGGAACCGCGACTCCCGGCGCACGGCCATGAAGATGCGCGGCATCAGCGGGAAGTGGAACGCCATGTGGCACTCGTCGCCGCCGACCTTGGGATCGCCGAAGTACTCCACGACGTCGGAGGGCCACTGGTTGGCCTCGGCGAGCAGGATGCGGCCGGGGTACTCGCGGTCGACGGTCTCGCGGCACTTGCGGAGATATTCATGCGTACGCGGGAGGTTCTCGCAGTTGGTGCCCTCCTCCTCGAAGAGGTAGGGCACGGCGTCGAGCCGGAAGCCATCGATGCCGAGGTCGAGCCAGAACCGCAGGACGTCGAGCATCGCCTCCTGGACCTCTTCGTTCTCGAAGTTGAGGTCGGGCTGGTGGCTGAAGAAGCGGTGCCAGTAGAACTGGCCGCGCACCGGGTCGTAGGTCCAGTTGGACGTCTCGGTGTCGACGAAGATGATGCGCGCATCGGCGTAGCGCTGGTCGTCGTCGCCCCACACGTAGTAGTCGCCGTAGGGCCCGTCGGGGTCGTTGCGGGACTGCTGGAACCACGGGTGCGCGTCGGAGGTGTGGTTGAGCACGAGGTCGGTGATGACGCGGATGTCTCGCTTGTGCGCCTCCTCGAGCAGGTGCACGAAGTCCTCGACGGTGCCGAACTCCGGCAGCACCGCGCGGAAGTCGCTGATGTCGTAGCCGCCGTCGCGCAGCGGTGAGGCGTAGAACGGCGGCAGCCACAGGCAGTCGACACCGAGCCACTGGAGGTAGTCGAGCTTGTCGGCGAGGCCGCGCAGGTCGCCGGTGCCGTCGCCGTTGGAGTCCGAGAATGCCCGGACGAGGACCTCGTAGAACACAGCGCGCTTGAACCACTCGGGGTCGCTCGTGGCCTGCTCGGCGTGGCCGAAGTCGTCAGCCTGCGGCTCGACGAGCGTGCCGTCCTCGGCGATCGCCTCGCCGGTGTGCGGCGTCTCCTCCAGCCCGACGAGGGCGGCATCGGGCGCGGGGTCCTGCGGCATCAGGGTCACCTCTCGGTCAGGCATTCAGAGTCGTGTCGTCGGCGTCGGCGTCGGTGCGTCTGGTCAGGCTCACGATGTGCGCGACGGCCCGCAGCGGGTCGAGGCGTACGTAGTTGGACTCGCCCCAGTCGTAGGTCTCGCCCGTGACCTCGTCGTGCGCGATCAGCCGGTCGCCGGGGGCGAAGCCGAGTGCCGGGAAGTCGAGCCACATCGTGCCCTCGCGCGACTCGTGCGGGTCGAGCGAGACCACGACCAGGACCGTGTCGCCGGTGGCGGGATCCTGCTTGGAGTAGACCATCAGCGCGTCGTGGTCGATGTGGTGGAAGCGCAGGGTCCGCATCTGCTGGAGGGCGGGGTGCGCACGACGGATCTCGTTGAGCCGGGTCAGCCACGGCTGCAGGGACTCACCGTCTGCGAGCGCCTTGTCGAAGTCGCGGGGACGCAGCTCGTACTTCTCGGAGTCGAGATACTCCTCGCTGCCGGGCCTGACCGGCTCGTGCTCGTAGAGCTCGAAGCCTGAGTAGACGCCCCACGTCGGCGCGAGCGTCGCCGCAAGGGCGGCACGGATCGCGAACATGCTCGGCCCACCGACCTGCAGGTGCTCGGGGAGGATGTCGGGGGTGTTGACGAACAGGTTGGGCCGGCCGATGTCCCACTGGTCGCGGTGGTCCTCGGCGAACTCGGTCAGCTCCTGCTTGGTCGTGCGCCACGTGAAGTAGGTGTAGCTCTGGGTGAAGCCGAGCCGGGCCAGGCCCCACAGCCGCGCCGGCCGGGTGAAGGCCTCGGCGAGGAACAGCACGTCGGGATGCTCGGCCTTGACCTGCGCGATGAGCCACGCCCAGAAGTCCGGCGGCTTGGTGTGGGGGTTGTCGACGCGGAAGATCCGGATGCCGCGCTCGACCCAGTGCAGCGTCACACGCAGCATCTCCGCGTAGATCGCGTCGCGGTCGTTGTCGAAGTTGAGCGGGTAGATGTCCTGGTACTTCTTGGGCGGGTTCTCGGCGTACGCGATCGTGCCGTCAGGCAGCGTCGTGAAGAACTCCGGGTGGTTCGCGACCCAGGGATGATCGGGGGCGACCTGCAGGGCGAGGTCGAGGGCGACCTCCAGGCCGAGGTCGTGGGCGCGCTGCGCGAATGCGGCGAAGTCCTTGTCGCTGCCGAGCTCGGGGTGGATCGCGTCGTGTCCCCCCTCCTTGGCGCCGATGGCCCACGGCGAGCCGGGGTCGTTCTTGCCCGGTGTCAACGAGTTGTTGGGGCCCTTGCGGTTGACCCGGCCGATCGGGTGGATCGGCGGCAGGTAGACGACGTCGAATCCCATGTCGGCGACCCGCTCGAGCTCCGTGGCCGCGGTGGCGAACGTGCCGTGCACCGGCCGGCCCTTCTTGTCGGTGCCACCGGTCGAGCGCGGGAAGAACTCGTACCAGGAGCCGTACGCGGCGCGCTGGCGGTCGACCCAGATCTTGCGGACCGGACCCTTCGTCACGACCTGGCGCACAGGGAAGTCGTGCATGATCGTGCGGATGTCGGCTGAGAGCGCAGGGCCGGTGCGGGCACCCAGCGGCAGCTTCCCGGCGCGCAGGGCCGTGGCGGCGCCCTCGAGCGCCGGGCGCTGGGCCTTGCGCTCCTTGCGGCCGGCCACCTCGTCGAGGAGCCGGGCCGCGAGCTCGAGGTCGTTGGCGAGCTCGGCCGCGGTCTGGCCGGCGGCGAGCTTGACCTCGATCGCGTGCAGGACGGTCGCCCACGGATCGCCCCACGCATCGACGCGGAACGTCCAGAGACCAGTGGTGTCAGGCACGATCGTGGCGCTGAACAGGTCGGTGTCCTTGCCGGTCTCGTGCATGCGAGTCGTACGGTCGCGGCGCTCCCCCGGCCCGCGCCAGACGACCGTGGCGCCGACGGCGTCGTGCCCTTCGCGCCACACCGTCGCGGTGACGGGGACGTGCTCGCCGCTGACCGCCTTGGCGGGATGCGTGCCGTCTCCGGACAGCGGTCTGACGTCGTCGATCCCGAGTCGGCCTGTCATGCAGTGCTCCCCCGTACGTCGGATGCGTGCGTCACTCTCGAACCTACTGGGTTCACCTACCCGGGCGCGATCCGAGCAAACGGGCTGCCGGCCGTCAGTGCCGTTCGGCGTCGGTGCCGAAGCCCTCGAGCTTGGTCCGCTCCTCGAGCGACATGAGCTCCTGGAACAGGGTGATGTGCAGCCCGGCCGGCGCGTCGAGCCGGGAGTTGAGCGACTGCCACGGCGTCTCAGTCGGCCGGGCGACGAGTGAGGCGCCCGCATCGACCAGCTTCTGCGTACGCTCCTCCGCGTCAGGCACCTCGAACGCGACCCGCAGCCGCGGCGTCGTCGGGTGCCCGACCTCGACCTCGTCGATCATCCGCCGCTGCGCCGGGTTGGCGATCTCGAGCGTCGCGTAGCCGGCGTGCAGGATCGTCACCTTGGCGCCCTCGCCCTCGGCCTCGAACGCCTCCTGCTCCTTGAGTCCCAGCACGTCGCGATAGAACTGCACGGCTTGCTCGTAGTCGTCGGCCTCCACGACGAGCCGCAGCTGAATGACGGGACCGGTCTCCTGAGTGTTGTCAGTCATGACCTGACGCTACGACCTGCGACGTACGAGCACCACGAACATCGCGACCATCATCACGGTGTGTGCCACGACCATGAACGCCGTCGAGCTCATGACCTTGGCCCACACCAGCGGCAGGAAGACCGCGGGAACGTACATCGCGGCGCACATCTCTGCGGTCATGGCCCAGGTGTGGCCGCGGAACCGCATCCAGGCCGCCATGCCGATCGCCATGTCGGTGGCCATCAGCACGTACGACGTGCCCGGATGGTCCGCGAATTCGACGGTGAGCCCGGCCGCGGACCGGAGCATGCCGAGCACGACCATGCCGGCGAACATCGCGATGACCATCTCGGCGTAGTGCTTCGCCAGCGGCCACCATGAGCGCACGGTCCTCGACGTCTGGGTGAGTGAAGATGTCATGCCGCCAGCGTCTGCAGTCGCGACCGGCGGGTCCATCGCATGCGTGGGCTGTGTCCGAATTCTTGGACAACAAGTCTGCCGGACACGCTGACCCGCGCGCGTGCGCCGCCTAGATTGGAACCATGGAGGAGCCACGCCGCGTCGTGGTCGTCGGATATCCGGCGGCCGAGCTGCTCGACATCGCCTGCGTCGTGTCAGCCCTGCAGCTCGCCAACTACCTCAACGGTCGCGCCGTCTATCGCATCGAGCTGGCCTCCCCCGGCGGCCGGCCGATCCGCACCGGCACCGGCCTCACGATCAACGCGGACATCGCGCTGGAGCGGGTCCGCGGGCCTCTCGACACCTTGATGGTCTCCGGCGGCATCGGGTACGTCGACGCGATGGCCGATGACCGACTCGTCGCGCACGTCAGGCGTCTGGGCCGCGAGTCCAGGCGGGTTGCCTCGGTGTGCACCGGTGCCGGGATCCTCGCGGAGGCGGGACTGCTGACCGGTCGCCGGGCGGCGACGCACTGGGACCATGTCGACTATCTCGGCGAGCGGTTCCCCGAGGTCGCCTTCGACCGCGACCCGATCTTCATCGCGGACGGGGACGTCTGCACCTCGGCGGGGGTGACGGCCGCGCTCGACCTCACGCTGTCGTTCATCGAGTCCGACGCCGACCCCGACCTTGCGCGCGACGTGTCCCGCCAGCTCGTCACCTACCTGCAGCGGCCGGGCAACCAGGCCCAGATGAGCATGTTCACCGCGGCGCCGGCAGCTCGCAGCTCGCTGGTGCAGGACGCCGTCTCCTACGTTACGACGCACCTCGACGAGGACCTGTCTGCCGCCGCCCTCGCCGCACGGGTCCCGATGAGCGAGCGGCATCTTGCCAGGCTGTTCATCAAGGAGCTCGGCACCAGCCCCGGCCGCTATGTCCGCAAGGCGCGCACCGAGGCTGCGGCCCACCTGCTGACCGGCAGCGACCTGAGCGTGCAGAACATCGCCGCGCGCTGCGGGTTCGGTACCGTGGAGTCTCTGCGCCAGGCCTTCTGGGCCATCTATGGCGTGTCACCGACGCACTATCGGATGACGCAGTCCCGCAGCGTCAGGACCGTCAGTCCTGTCGGGGGGCCTTGAGCAGCAGCAACGAGCGGCCGGCCATTGTCAGCGAGCTGCCGGCCGACAGCGGCTCCGTCGACGCCGGTTCGCCATCAGGCGCCGTGGTGTCGAGCGTCGGCTCGAACGTCTCGCCGAACTCCACACCGGGCAGCACGACGTCGATCGGCTCGGCGCCGGCGTGCATCAGCAGCAACCACGAGTGATCGGCGAGCAGCTCGCCCTCGCGCGTACGGGACTGACTGTTGGAACCATCGATCCACATGCCGAGCGTGTGCCGGTCGTCGTCCTCCCAGTCGGCCTCCTCGAGCTCATGCCCGTCGGGGCGGAGCCAGATGAGGTCGGGGCGGCCCGTCGGCGTGGTGCGGCCGTCGAAGAACTCCGGCTGCCGCAACGCGGGGCTGTTGGCGCGCAGGTGCACGACACGACGGGCGAACGCCAGCAACGACTCGGCTTCGTCGGTCTCGGACCAGTCGACCCATGAGGTCGGGTCGTCGACGCAGTAAGCATTGTTGTTGCCGCCCTGGGTGCGCCACCTCTCGTCACCGGCGACGAACATCGGAGTGCCGGTCGACAGCATCAGGGTCGCGAACAGGTTGCGGGTCTGCTGCTGGCGCAGCGACCGGATCGCCGGGTCGTCGGTCTCACCCTCGACGCCGTGGTTCCACGAGCGGTTGTCGTTGGTGCCGTCGCGGTTGTCCTCGCCGTTGGCCTCGTTGTGCTTCTCGTCGTACGACACCAGGTCGCGGAGCGTGAAGCCGTCGTGCGCATTGATGAAGTTGATCGACTGCCACGGCCGGCGCAGCGTGTGGTCGTAGAGGTCGGACGAGCCTGAGAGCCGGTAGGCCAGGTCGTCGACTCCCCCGGCGGCGCCACGCCAGAAGTCGCGGACGGTGTCGCGGTAGATGCCGTTCCACTCGGCCCACTGCGCGCCGAAGTCGCCGACCTTGTAGCCCTCGCCGGTCGCGTCCCAGGGCTCGGCGATGAGCTTGCAGCGCGAGAGCACCGGGTCGGACGCGATCGCGGTGAGCAGCGTCGAGTCGCGGTCGAACTTGCCGCCGTTGGGACGGCCGAGCGTGCTCGCCAGGTCGAAGCGGAACCCGTCGACGCCGAGCTCGGTCGCCCAGTAGCGCAGCGAGTCCGTCACCATCCGGACGACGGTCGGCGAGCTGGACTCGAGCGTGTTGCCGCACCCGGTGATGTCGGCCATGTGGCCGTCCTCGTCGTGCAGGTAGTAGGCCGGCGCCTCGTAGCCGCGGAAGCTCAGGGTCGGCCCGTCGGGACCGCCCTCGCACGTGTGGTTGTAGACGACGTCGACGATGACCTCGATGTTGGCAGCGTGCAGAGCAGCCACCATGGTGCGGAACTCCTCGACCTCACGGCCCGGTTCACTGGCGTAGCCGGCGTGCGGGGCGAAGAAGCCGAGTGGCGAGTAGCCCCAGTAGTTGTGGCGGCCGGCGCGTACGAGCGAGGGCTCGTCGCTGAACGTCTGCACCGGCAGCAGCTCGACGCTCGTCACACCGAGGCGTACGAGGTGCTCGATCGCGGCGGGGTGCGCGAGGCCGAGATAGGTGCCGCGCAGCGGCTCCGGCACGTCGGGGTGCTGCTGCGTGAAGCCCTTGACGTGGAGCTCGTAGATCACGGTCTCCTCGAACGGGATGTCGGGCTTGACCCCGGTGTCCGGTCCGCCGGGGCTCGTCACGACACTCAGCGGCACCGAGCCGAGTGAGTCGACCGTCGAGGGCTCGACACCTTCGGGGTCGTCGGCATAGCCCAGGGCGGCGTCCAGGTCCGTCAGCGTGCCGCTGATGCGCCGGGCGTACGGATCGACGAGGAGCTTGTGCGGGTTGCAGCGCAGGCCGGTCTTGGGCTCGTACGGCCCGTGGATGCGGAAGCCGTACTTCTGGCCGGGCGTCACGCCCGGCACCAGTCCGTGCCAGACGCCGAACGTACGCTCCGTCAGCTCGATGCGGCGCTCGTTGAGGTCGTCGTCGATGAGGCACAGCTCGACCCGTTCGGCGACGCTGCTCGCGACCGCGAAGCGTACGCCGCCGGCCTCCGGGTGCGCCCCGAGCGGGAAGGGGCGTCCGGCGAGGACCTGGGTGTCCGGTGTCGGGTGCGTGGCCATGCGTCGATTGTTTCAGGTGGCTGGTGCGCGGCGGCCCCCAGCAGGCGTGACGGTCGGCACGGCGGCCGGTTCGGTAGCAGATCCCGAAAGACGCGCTGTCGCGCGCATCTCTGCCGGGGCGCCGGGTACGTCGCTGGGCATGACGACTCCAGGGGACCCCCGATGACCGCGAGCTTGGGTGCTTCAGTGCTGGTGATCCTGCTGTTCTTCGCCGGCCTCGCGACGATGTTGACGCTCGCGGTGCACATGGAGTCGACGCTGGAGCACCCACGAGGGCGCCACCGCGTTCGCGTCGCCGTCCGGGACGAGGATCCGCACCGCTGAACCCGTAGTCGCGAAGCCGCCATCACGCCTACGATCACTCCATGCTGTCCATGGAGTCCGCGCTGACGTTCGCGGTCGCGTCGTTCCTGCTCATCGTGATCCCCGGCCCGAGCGTCCTGTTCGTCGTCGGGCGCTCGCTGTCACTCGGTCGTCGCGGCGGTCTGCTCAGCGTCGCCGGCAACGAGCTCGGCGGCCTCGTCCCGATCACCGCGGTCGCGCTCGGCATCGGTGCGCTGGTGTCGGACTCGATCATCGCCTTCACCATCGTCAAGATCGCCGGCGGCGCGTACGTCATCTACTTGGGCATCCAGGCGATCCGGCATCGCCGCACGGCGATCCACCAGCCAACCGACGCACCGAAGTCGGGCGGGCGTCTGCTCTGGCAGGGCTTCGTGGTCGGCGCGACGAACCCCAAGACGATCGTGTTCTTCGTGGCGGTGCTCCCCCAGTTCGTCGACCATGACCGCGGCGGCATCCCCGGGCAGATCCTCGTCCTCGGCCTGATCTTCACGGTCATCGCGTTCGCGTGCGACTCGGTGTGGGCCGTCGCCGCGGGAGCGGCGCGTGCGTGGTTCGCCCGGTCACCCCGGCGGATGTCGCAGATGAACGCGACCGGCGGCACCATGATGATCGGCCTCGGCGGCGGCCTGCTGCTCGCCGGCAACAAGGCCTGAACCGATCCTCTACGCTTTCAGCATGCTCACCGCCGCCCGTCGACGCCCGTTCAGGTCAGCGTTCGTCGCCGTCGTCGCAGGACTCGGCGCGTTCGCCGCGACGTACGCAGCAACCGGCCACTCCCTGCAGCACCTCGTCGGTTACCCCTGCCGCTAGCCCGGCGACGTCACGCCAAGGCGTACGCCAGCACGCCCGCGACCACGAGCAGTCCGAGCAGGGGCAGGATCGCCCGATAGAGCCACACCAGGCCGCGGCCGCCCTGCGTACCCAGCACCGGCGCATCCTGCGCACCGACGACGAGGCGCTGCTGCTCGGCGAGGAAGTCGATGTAGGCGATGCCCCACGCGACGGTACGGCTGTAGGTGGCGACGAACAGCCGCACCGGGTCGACCAGCATCGGGAACGTCATCATGCCGAACCGCTTGCGCGGCTTGGCGAGTGCACCGAGTCGCGCCGGCTCGTCGGCGTTCGCGCAGACGATGACCGGGATCACCGCGACGCTGTTCTGGAACCCGACCGGCAGGCCACCCTTGGCGCGCTTCGCCCACTCGGCCGCAAGGTCCGTGATCGCTGCCAGGTCCTGCCCCGAGGCATTGTCGACCGCGAGGAACACCACGAACGTGTGGAGGCGGGTGAGGAACCACGTGAGGCGGAAGTCGGAGCGCCGCACGGCGCGCGCCCCCGGCAGCACCGACTGATCGACCTCGACAGTCTTGTAGCCGGCGGCTTGCAGGCGCGTCAGTGCGGCGTCGGTCCATACGTCTGAAGTCACGACGAACACTCTGACAGTCCGCTGAACCCCACGTGGCAGAAATCGCTACAACCGGTCACGGCGCGAGTTACAGTCACCCCACCCTCGTAGCTCGATGGAGATGAAATGACTGAAGAGTCGTGGCACCAATCGCGATTGATTCCGACCTCTGGGATCGGTGGGGCTGAAGAACAGGAACGCCGTGCGACGTCCGCGCTGCTTGCCGTGATGAGCATCGTCCCGGAGTTCAGCAAAGCGCTGCTCACACCACTCGGCGCCCCCGTACGGGCAGTGGACACGTACGTCGAGGTCCCCTTCGACCTCGATGGCAAGAAGGTCATCCCAGACGGGCTCATTCGAGTGCGCCGCGGCTCGAAGGAATGGACCGGTCTCGTCGAGGTCAAGACCGGCAAGAACTTGCTCCAGACTCAGCAGCTCGAGAACTATCTCGATGTGGCGAGACTCAACGGCTTCGATGCGCTCATCTCAATCAGCAACGAGATTCCACCGATGCCCGGCCAGCATCCGACGCCAGTCGACAAGCGGAAGCTCAAGAAGGTCGCGCTTCACCACTGGTCGTGGTCGTACGTGCTCGCCACGGCAATTGTTCAAAAGGAGCACCGCGGCATCGCCGATCCTGAGCAGGCGTGGATCCTCGGCGAGCTGATCCGATATCTCGAGCACGACCGGTCCGGCGCTCTGGAGCTAGAGGACATGGGTCCAAACTGGGTGACCGTCCGCGAGGCGGTGTCGAGCGGGACACTCCGACCGAACGACAAGCTCGCGCCTGAAGTGGTGGCCCGGTTCGATGCGCTCCTCCAGTACGCCGGCTTGCGCCTCGGGAGGCGACTCGGCACCGATGTCACGCCGGTCCTCTCCCGCCAAGAGATCGCAGCGCCGCACCTGCGAGTGAATGCCCAAATGGCGTCACTCGTGCAGTCCGGCGAGCTCTTCGGGGCGATCCGAATCCCTCATGCCGTAGCACCGATCACCATCACCGCCGACCTGCGAGCGAACCAGGTCAAGTGCTCGGTCGAGATCGGCGCACCACAAGACGGCCGAGCGACCACACGCGTCAACTGGCTGATCCGCCAGCTCAAGGACGCGCGGCCAGATGTCCTCGTCGAGTCATTCGTCGCCCGCGCGCGTAGTGGCAACGCAGCGCTCCTCAAGGACGTACGTGAAGACCCCAAGCTGCTGGCGCCGGACTCGACCAAGGACATTCGGACGTTCCAGATCGCGCTGTCCATGCCCCTCGGCTCCAAACGAGGTGGTGGCAGCGGATCGTTCATCGACTCCGTCCTCAAGACTCTCGAGCTCTTCTACGGTGACGTCGTGGAGCATTTGAAGCCCTGGGCAGCGACTCCTCCGAAGTTGCGGGACACGGACGTCAAGGACGTACGGCCCCCTGAGCTCGCGACGACCGCCCTCTCGTCGCAGGACGGCCCGGAAGACGGCTGAACCCCACGTGGCAGATTGACCACATGCATCCGTTCAGTCAGGTCGACGTGTTCACCTCCGCCCTCACCGAGGGCAATCCACTCGCGGTCGTGCATGACGCCGACGACCTGACGGACGAGCAGATGGCCGCATTCGCACGGTGGACCAACCTCTCGGAGACCACCTACCTGCTGCGCCCGACCGCGGATGCGGACTACCGCGTACGCATCTTCAACACGCAACGCGAGCTGCCGTTCGCCGGTCATCCGACGCTCGGCTCGGCGAGGGCGTGGCTCCAGGCGGGCGGTACGCCTCGCACCGCAGGCGAGATCGTCCAGGAGTGCGGCGCTGGTCTGATTCGTATCCGTCGGGACGGCTCTCGCCTGGCCTTCGCCGCTCCCCCGCTCGTACGCGACGGCGCGGTCGACGAGGCGGACCTCCAGCAGGTGATCGACGGGCTCGGCGTCGACCCCGCCCGCGTCGTCGATGCGAAATGGGCCGACAACGGTCCCGGCTGGATCGCCGTGCTGCTCGACAGCGCCGATACGGTGCTGGGCCTCGAGCCCGATCAAGCCCGGTTCGGCGAGAACAGCCGGGTCGGGGTCGTCGGGCCACACCCCGAAGGCTCCGAGACGGCGTTCGAGATCCGGGCCTTCACCCCAAGTCCCGGTGGCGAGGACCCCGCGACTGGCAGCCTCAACGCCTCGATCGCCCAGTGGCTCATTGGCACCGGGCGCGCACCCTCGTCGTACGTCGCCGCGCAGGGCACCGCCATCCACCGCCGGGGCCGTATCCACGTCGACCAGGCCGGCGACGACATCTGGATCGGCGGCGAGACGGTGGTCGGGATCAGCGGGTCTGTGGCGCTGTAGCCCCGCGACCCAACCAAACCGGCGGTCCATCCCGTCTAGGTTGTGACAGGGTCTTTCACCAGCAGGGAGCCGGCGTGCGCCAAACCAGCGAAGCGGAGTACAGCGAGTTCGCTCAATCCGTGTGGCCGCAGCTCTACCGCACCGCGGTCATGATCGTCCGTGATCGCCAGCTCGCCGAGGACCTCGTGCAGATCGCACTGGTCAAGACCTACATTGCGTGGCCGCGGCTTCGCGAGACCGGCAAGGCGGGCGCCTACACCCGGCGCGTGATGGTGAACGTCGCCCACGACTGGTTCCGCAAGCGCTCATGGACCCACGAGGACAGCGTCAACACGACGACGGACGAGGGCGCACCTGTCGGGGACCATTCCGCAGCGCTCGTCGATCGAGTCGCCTTGGCCGACCTGTTGAAGACCTTGCCACTGGGTCAACGATCGGTCCTCGCGTTGCGGTTCCTCGATGACCTGTCCGTCCAGGAGACGGCCGACATCCTCAATGTCACCACCGGCACCGTCAAGAGCCAGACCGCCGACGCTCTCGCCGCACTTCGATCCCATGCCCTCTTCGTCACCGAAGGAAGCCACCATGACTGAACACTTGATCCAACAGATCCGCGACCACGCCAACTCCGAGCCCGTCCCCGACCTGGACCTGGACGGGGTCATGCGCCGAGGGCGGCAGGTACGGCGGCGTCGCTCCGTCGCGCGGCGGACCATCGCGACGCTGGCCGTGGGAGCACTGGCTGGTACGGCTCTCGTCGTGGCGAGCAACCGGGGCAGCGAAAGCTACCTGACGGTCAGGACCAGCTTTTCGGCACACGACGCGAAGCTCGTCTCGGCTGCGTATCGCACCGGCGGTGCGTTCTCCCGCGGCGACACCCTGTGGTTCAGCGACCCGGACTATGCCGTCGAGCTCGGCGCGACGATCCAGCTCATGTACTACACGTCCGACGGTGTCGTCGCCGGTGTGACGAACGACGACGCCGGGGACGTGAAGCGCGACTACGTCTACGTCGGCACGGACGGGTCGGTCCGTGAGCTTCACCTGCCCGGGAAGGTCATCCCCGGAACAGATGCACAGGCAGACCGCTACGCGTACCTGACCAAGGAGGGTTCCGGCTACCAGATCCACGTGGTCGAGGCGTCCACCGGCGACGAGCTGGCGACCCGGTCGTTCGACGCGCCCTACAGCTGGGCCGGCTGGAGCGTCCCGCCGATCGGGCTCACGGGCGACTTCGTGGTCGTCGGCGTCGACAACCACCAGCTGGTCATCAACTGGCGAACCGGCAAGCGGGCCGCCGACGTACCCGGTACGCAGCTGCCGGTCACCGGAGGCGGACGGGCTCTGGGCGGCGAGAACGGCGGCGTGACCTACCGACTGGGTGACTCCAGCGCATTGCGATCGACGAGAGACCTCGCGGCGGTCGCCGAGTCCGGGCTGGACCCCTGGTCCATGAACGAGTTGTCCCCGGACGGCCGCTTCGTCGAGACCACCAACACGTGGGTCGGCTATGACGAGCAGGGCCGCTTCACCGGCGTCCAGAGTGCCGACGGCAAGGCGGTCGCGCACCCCGTCGTCCACGTGACCGATGTCGCCACAGGCCACCGCATCACCTTGCCCGGCCACTCCCGAACGTACGGCTGGACTCCGGATGGCCGGTTGATGCGGGTCGACGGCACCAAGGTCACGACGTGTGACGGTGCGACCGGCGCCTGCACCAGCCGGACCGTGCCTGACGGCCCCGGCAAGATCCACATGGCCGGCAAGTACCTGGGGTCCTGACGTCAGTGTGGAGCGATCGACCGGGACGCTGCGATCGCAGAATCGATCAGGTTCATGTCGATGTGCGCCCGCACAGATCCGTCCTCGCTGGGCTCATTGGTCAGGCTCAAGGTCAGGCCGATCAGCGCCAGGTCGCCTGCGAGGAGGCGGACTGACGCCTGCTCGTCCGTCTCAACGGGCAGCTCGACCAACTCGTCGCGGTTCCACGCCGCGATGGCTTGATCCGCAAGATCGGCGGGAATGACGACGGCGGACGTCCTCGGCTGTCCTTCAAGCGCCGTGCCGATGTCTGCGAGTAGCCGAGCATCCAGCCGATAGCGCGCGTACATGTCCGATGCCCTGCTCACGTTTCCCATGCTCGCACGACTGCGAGTTGTGGAGCCGGGATGCAATCAGCGGCCAGGTGCCACTCACGGCAACTCGTACCGCGGGCGAGTTTGCCGTGAGGTCTCGGACGCTGGAGCTTACGACCCGAGTGGCTTGTTTTGATGGACTGACCGAACCAGTCGGGGTTCACTCCGGCTGCTGTGCGTCGGCAACGATTCGGGCCGGGACGCCGTCCTCCACCTTGGAGACAAGCACTCGCATGGTGTCGGTCCGCCCGCCGTCTTGGGGACTGGTCGAGTCGTAACCGAGCAGCCGCCCTGTGGCGCTGTCGAAGCGCATCGTGAGCGGTCCGCCCTTGGCGATCTCCGTGACGTACGTGAGGTGCTTCGCCTCGTCGACGCGAACCTGGACATCGTCGAAGCTGCCGTACGCCTCGATCGCTGCAGCCCAGACCTTGGTCGGCGCGTAGCCGCGATAGATGATCGTCCCCAGCAGGGCCTGCTCGCCGGAGCACCCTTCTCCGCACTGGGCAGCCTGCGGGGAGTCCTTGACTGCCTTGAGCAGCCCAGCAGGCTCCGTCGGAAGCGCGGCGATCTCGCCCGGCGTCAAGTCGTCCGACGCAGGAGGGCCCGAGAACTCGACCGGACCAGCCTCCGCGCCGTCGACTGTCGTTCGGCGATAGAAGGTTCCGTCGCCGAGCGTCCACTCCTCCTGCCGCATGGTGATGACCTTTCCGGTCGCGTCCTCCGCCATACGATGCTCCGTGACGCGGTGCAGGACACGCCCGTTCGACAGGGGTGGAACTTCAGTGCGCTGTGCGGCTTGAGCCAGCGGCGTCAAGGCGTTCGCTGCGAACGGGCCGGGGCCGGAGTCCAGCACTGGCCCCAAGGTCAATGCGCCGGCGACCGTCATGGCCAACGCGACACCTACCAGCAGACGACGCCTCGGCCGTCGCAGAGGCCGGTGTCGAGGAGAGTTGTCGAACGCTGTGGCACGGTCGAGGACCCGAGCGCGGATGAGGGCAACCTGCTCGGCGGAGTAGGCAGGATCGGGAGCGAGCTCGTGAATGCGGGTGTCGATGGTCATGATGTGGGCTCCTGTGCTGGCTCGACGAAGGGAAGGGGCGGCACGGGAGGGTCCAGCGCGGCCTGCAGGTGGGCTCGTGCCCGGGTCAACCTGGCTCGGAAGGCGCGGTCGCGACAACCGGCCACGTCCGCGGCGGCCGTGATGGTCAGTCCATCCCATGCGATGAGCAACACCGCCTCGCGTTCCTTGGCACTCAGGTGCCGCAGCGCCTCGAGCGTCTCCAGGCGGGACGTGGCGATCTCCTCGGTCGTACGCTCTTGGTCGTGTGGGCGGGTGGCCAATGCATCATCGAGCCGGGCACGCCGGCCGGCCGACCGCCGTCGATGCGCGATGGTGTTGCGCGCCACCACCAACAACCATGGCAGCGCGTCCTCAGGCACGACGTCGATGCGTCGCCACGCGACGATGAACGTCTCGGACACGACGTCCTCGGCGCCCTCCACTCCGCAGTGGCGGAGTGCGTACGCATGCACCTTGGCGGCCCAGAGGTCGTACAGGTCGGCCAGACGTTGCTCTCGCACGGAATGCATCACACCACGTAGTTCCCGGTCAGCGTCCATGTGACACATCCGGGTCGCAAGGTCTCGTGCAGCGCCACCCAGTGACGGGGGCTATTCGCGATCGGGAAGGTGATGTTCTCGCGCGAATCGGTCTGCGATCTTCTGGTCGTGCTTCGCCAGCTCAGAGGCCACGTTGAAGTACGTGATCCCGTCGGCGTCCTTCGTGGCGATGGCGATCGTCGGGTCCACGCCCTCGATCGAGTAGACCGTGACCTGTCGGACGGAGTCCCCGCAGCAGTCGTCTGCGACGTCCGACTTCCCGATCGCCGCTTCGGCGTGGACCGACGTGTTCGCGTACTGCTGGTAGAAGGTCTTGTCGTACGTGACACCTGCCGCACAGCTGCACTCCGACTGCCCCACCTCGCCGCCGCCACATCCCGCCAACAGGAACGCCGCGACGACAGCCAGGACGACTGCGCCTCGGAGCCGACCGATGCGGTTCATGCATGAAGGGTATGAGCATCGGAGGGTTCGGCGGGCCCGTTAACCCACGACCGTGGGGTGCGCGAGCGGCTTGAGACCGCAGGCGGCGGCGAATCCGTCCGACTCGATGCCCATCGCCACGTTGGGACGGGTCGTGAAGTTGGCGAACGCGATCACGGCCGACAACTCCACCAGGGCTGCGTCACTGAGCTGATCCCGGAGTCCAGCAACCATCTCGTCGCTGACCGAAGGCGGCGTGACCGTCATCGCCTCGGCGTACTCGAGCACGTCACGCTCGAGCGTCGAGAAGGCGTCCGACTCACGCCAGCGTGGGATCTCCCTCGCCTTGTCCATGTCGAGGTTCAGGTTGTTGGCTTCGAAGTAGTTGAAGTCCAGGCACCAGCTGCAGCCCACCTGCGCCGCAACGGCCATGTGCGCGAACGACTTGAGCTGCTCGTCGCATGCATCCCACTTCTTGACCTTGCCGCCAAAGTTCGCCATGCCCATCAGCACCTTCTGGTTGTGCCAGTACACGCCGAGGGAGGTCGGGACCTGGCCCAGGGCCTTCCGTGCGAATCGCTTGATGAGCGCCCCCTTGAAGCCGGTGATCTCGGCTGCGGGGATGCGGGTCATTCCAGTCATGTCGTCCTCCTGGTTGTCTGCGGTTACAACCTGAGACGAGCGAGGTCCTCGCTCTGTGACATGGCCGCCACGTTGGGAGGCCCCCTCGGCGAGACGGCCTGTCGTACATGTGTTGGGATGGCGACATGCCTCACGCCCGACAATCCGTCAGAGTCATCCCGCTGCTCGCCGCACTGCTGGTGCTCACCGGCTGCGGATCTGGTTCGTCATCGGACGAGTACGTGTCACCGACCCACCGCCCGGCCGCACCCCCAGCGCCGCAGAATGAGAAGGAGGCCGTCAAGGCTGCAGCCGCGGCCGTTCAGCGTTCGATCGATGCCGACATGGCTGCCTACACGACCGGCGACACCTCATCGTTGGAGGATTTCCGCACCGGAGTGTCGCTGAAGAACTCGATCGCCGCGATCAAGGGCTTCGCCGACAAGAAGTACCAGGTCTCGGGCAAGGTGACCTTCGAGCTGAAGGACGGCACAGCTGAGTCGTCGGCGTGGTCGGGCACGGAGACTCCCTTCGGCGAGGCGCACCTGACCGGTTGCGTCGACTACACCGACTTCGTCGTCAAGGACGCGAAGGGCAAGCCTGTCCCCTTCCGGGGCCTGATGCGTTCGTTGATGCAGCAGAACGCCCTGTGGGATCGGGTCTCGCAGAGCTGGCTCGTGTCCGAGGGCTCGGCCCTCGGCAAGGAGTGCTAGTCGGAAGCTCGCTTGAGTCGGCACCCTCCGCTGCTTCCTCGGCCTCAGGTGTCGAAACGAGCATCATGGGTAGTCCGCTGGCATGAAGCAGCTTCACGTCGGACTGGTCGCCGACCCAGCCCTGCCCACCCAGATCGCACGCGAGCTCGGTGACCTCGATCCGCCGAGCGGTGACGACCCGGGCAGCTGGGACATCGACGTGGTGAGCGAACCATTCACGGTCGACTGCGAGGACGTCGACACCGCTCTGGACCGCCTGCGCGACGAGGCTGAGGGCCATGACTGGGACCTCGTGGTCGGCCTGACCGAACTTCCCCTGCGCGACGACGACAGCCGCTACCTGCTCGTCCAGACCGATCCTGAGCAACGGACGGCCGTGCTGTCGCTGCCAGCGTTGGGCGGCTTTCGCCTGGAGGCTCGTGCGAGACACGCCGTCGGCGAGCTCGTCGAAGGGTTGGCCGACTCGTCGACACAGGAGGAACGCCGCGTTCCGCTCGCGCGACTCGGCGGCCGCTGGCGCGTGCTCCTCGGCATGGTGCTGGCGAACCGTCCGTGGCTCCTCGTGCCCGGACTCAAGTCCGCGCTCGTCGCGGCACTCGCGACCGGGGCCGTCGCCACGATCAACTCGACGGTGTGGCTGCTCGCTGACTCGTTGTCGTGGTGGCGGCTGATGATCGCCACGATCGCCTCCATCACCCTTGTCGTCGCCTGGCTAGTGATCGATGGCGAGCTGTGGGATCGCCCCGACGACGACTCATCCGAGGCTCGGGATCGGTCTCGTCTCTACAACACCTCGACGCTGATCACCCTGACCGCCGGCGTGGTCATCTGTTACGTGGCGCTCTATCTCGTCAACCTCGTCTGGGCGTTGTTCGTCCTCGACCCGTCCGTGATGGGCGGCTACCTGAACAGATCCTTCGGCCATCAGGAGCAGTTCGTACTTGCGTGGTTCGTGGCGTCCGCGGCGACGGTCGGCGGCGGCCTCGGGAGCGGGTTGGAGTCGGACGACGCCATCCGCGCCGCGACGTACTCCAAGCGAGAAGAGGATCGACGCAGCCGGCTGGCACGGGACAAGGACGATCCGGCGCGCTAGCCGGACAGCAGTCGTCACCCCCAGGAGAACAGGACGTCGTCCGGCGACCGTACCTCGAACGACTCCTCCGCGAAGTTGACCAGGACGCGCAAGGAGCCACGGTGCATGACGAGCCAGGAGTCGTCGTCAGCGACCTCGACGACGAGACCGTCCAGCGACGGGTCGGCCAGCTCGGGGCGTGAGCGGCGCAGGGCGATCAGGGAGCGATACAGGTCGAGCATCGACGCGTGCTCAGGTGACGAGAGCTCGGACCAGTCGAGCGTGGAGCGCGAGACGGTGGCCGGGTCCATCGGGTCGGGCACCTCCGACTCGCCCCACCCGTGCCGGCCGAACTCGCGGCGACGACCGGTGCGTACGGCCTCGGCGAGCTCGGGGTCGGGGAACGAGGCGAAGAACTGCCACGGCGTGCTGGCCGCCCACTCCTCCCCCATGAACAGCATCGGCGTGTACGGGCTCAGCAGCACGATCGCCGCACCGCATGCCTGTAGCCCCGGCGAGATGGACGCCGAGATGCGGTCGCCGGTCGCGCGGTTGCCGATCTGGTCATGGTTCTGCAGGTACGCCAGGAACGAGGTGCCGGTGAGCAGAGAGGTGTCGACGGGACGGCCATGCGTACGTTCGCGAAACGACGACCAGGTGCCGGCGTGGAAGAAGGCGCCACGCAACGTCGTCGCCAGCGCTCCGGGCGCGGCGAAATCGGCGTAGTAGCCGTCGGTCTCCCCCGTCAGCCGTACGTGCAGCGCGTGGTGCAGGTCGTCGGACCACTGCGCGTCCATGCCGAGCCCATTCGACGAGCGCGGCGTGACCATGCGCGGGTCGTTGAGGTCGGACTCCGCGATCAAGGTCAGCGGGCGACCGAGGACGGCCGACATACGGGAGGTCTCCGCCGACAGCTCCTCGAGCAGCGTCAGCGCCCGACGATCAGCCAGGGCGTGCACGGCATCGAGCCGCAACGCGTCGACGTGGAAGTGCTCGAGCCAGCCGAGAGCGTTGTCGAGCACGTAGCGCCGCACCTCGTCGGACTGCGGCCCGTCGAGGTTGAGCCCGGGTCCCCAGTCGTTCTGGCCGGCGAAGTAGGGGCCGAAGCGGTCGAGGTAGGCGCCCGATGGCCCGAGGTGGTTGTAGACGACGTCGAGCACGACCCCGAGCCCCCGCGCATGGCATGCGTCGACGAACCGCTTGAAGCCGTCCGGTCCCCCGTACGGCTCGTGCACCGCGCCCCACAGCACCCCGTCGTAGCCCCAGCCGGCATCGCCGTCGAACGAGTTGACCGGCAGCACCTCGACGAGGTCGATGCCGAGGTCGACGAGGTGGTCGAGCCGCTCGATGGCAGCGTCGAACGTACGTCCAGGAGTGAACGTCCCGATGTGCAGCTCGTAGATCACCGAGCCCTCGAGCGCACGCCCCTCCCACGTGGAGTCGCTCCACGCGAAGGCCCCGTGGTCGTACGTCCTGGAGGCTCCGTGCACCCCGCCGGGCTGCCACTGCGAGCGCGGGTCGGGCAGTGGGGTGTCGTCATCGCCCAGCAAGAACGCGTAGTCGGTGCCGGGCGGGACGTCGATGTCAGCGTGCCACCAACCCCCGTCGCCGGACCGCATCTCGTGATCGGCGCCGCCGACCCGCAGGCGTACGCGCTGCAGGTCGGGGCACCAGACCGTGACGGCCATGCTCAGACGACGCGGGCCGACGGCGACTTGGTCTGCGCCGGATCGGTCTCCGGCAGGTCGCCGAGTGCTTCGTCGACCGCCTTGAGCACGTCGTCGTCGAGCGTGATGCCCGACGCCTGCGCGTTGGACTCGACCTGCTCGGGCCGCGAGGCGCCGACGATCGCCGCGGCGACGTTGTCGTTGGCGAGCACCCAGGCGACGGCGAGCTGCGCCATCATGATGTCGAGGCCGTCGGCGATCGGCTGGAGCTTCTGCACCGCGGTCAGAACCTCGTCGTCGAGGAAACGCTTGATCATGTCGGCGCCGCCCTTCTCGTCGGTCGCGCGGCTGCCCTCGGGCGGTGCGGCGCCCGGCTTGTACTTGCCGCTGAGCACGCCCTGCGCGATCGGCGACCAGACGATCTGCGAGATGCCGAGCTCCTTGCTCGCCGGGACGACCTCGGACTCGATGACGCGCCAGAGCATGGAGTATTGAGGCTGGTTGGAGATCAGCTGGATGCCGAGGTCCTGCGCGAGCGCGTGGCCGGCGCGGATCTGGTCGGCGGTCCACTCGCTGACGCCGATGTAGAGCGCCTTGCCCTGGCGGACCACGTCGGCGAACGCCTGCATGGTCTCCTCGAGCGGCGTCTCGACGTCATAGCGGTGCGCTTGGTAGAGGTCGACGTAGTCGGTGCCGAGCCGCTCGAGCGAGCCGTTGATCGACTCCATGATGTGTTTGCGCGAGAGGCCAGTGTCGTTGGGTCCGCCGGGACCGGTCGGCCAGTAGACCTTGGTGAAGATCTCCAGCGACGCCCTGCGCTCGCCCTTGAGCGCCTCGCCGAGGACGGACTCGGCCTTGGTGTTGGCATAGACGTCGGCGGTGTCGAACGTCGTGATGCCCGAGTCGAGGGCCGCCCGTACGCAGGCCAGTGCCGCGTCGTTCTCGACCTGCGAGCCGTGCGTGAGCCAGTTGCCGTAGATGATTTCGCTGACCTTGAGGCCGCTGTTCCCGAGATATCTGAAGTCCATGATTCGAGCCTAGTGGCGGCCTCCACAGCGGCATCTCGGAGACCAGTCCGCCGGTTGTCCACACCTCGATTTCTCCTCATGGACAGTGTCCGAGGCGTGGTCTAGATTGGAATCGGTCGAACATATGTTCTAGTGATCGGGGGATCATGGTCGCCGAGCTCGTCCCAGCACCGCCACCGTTGGTGGGTTGCCTGGACGCGCTCGATGCCGTGCTCGACGAGATGCCGGTCGAGGCATACGCCTCTCTTGACCCGGCGATGCGACGTCACGCGGTGGAGCGGTTGCGGCGGCTCAAAGCCCGCATCACCGCCCAGGAGCTCGCAGCCGTACGCGCTCTGGATGCCGGTCTGGGTGACAAGACCCGCACCGGTGAAGTCCTGGCGCGCGGGTTCGGGCGTGACAAGTGGGAAGCCGACCGATCGGTCCGGGTCGCCAAGGCACTGTCGGCGGCACCCAGGACCGAGGACGCGTTGGCTGCTGGTGAGCTGGCCGAGACCCAGGCCGCAGTCATCGCCGGGACGATGGCCGACCTCCCCGACGGTGTGACCGCAGATCAGCGGGCGGCGTGTGAAAAGAGCCTGATTGCTGACGCCAAGCGGTTCCCGATCAAGGACCTGCGCCAACGGGCGCTGCGGATCAGTGACGCGTTCAAGCAGCCTGCCGACGCCAAAGTCGATGAGGACGAAGCCTTGCGGGCACGGGAACGCCGGGCCTGGGCACGGACCGAGGCCTGGTTGGTCGACGACCAGGACGGCACCTGGCGATTCGGCGGACGCCTCCCAGCCCTGCACGGCGAGATGCTCAAATCCGCGCTCGACGCGATCGCCGCACCCAGACGCCGCCACCTCACCGCCGAACAAGAACGCGACCAGGACGAGCTCACCTACCCACAGCGGATGGGTCGCGCGTTCGCGCACCTCATCGAGAGGTTGCCCACCGACAAGCTCCCCACCACCGGCGGCACCCCGGCCGTCATCACGGTCAACATCGACCTCAACGACCTCAAGAAGCGCGTCGGCGCCGCCACGCTCACCACCGGCACCCGGATCAGCTCCAGCGAACTACGACGCCTGGCCTGCAACCACGGCATCCTGCCCATGGTCTTCGACGGCCAAGCGTTGCCGTTGGACATGGGCCGCGCCAAACGCTTGTTCACCCCCGCCCAGCGGGTCGCGATCGCCAACCGCGACCTCGGCTGCATCACCCCCGGATGCGAAGCACCACCAGGCTGGTGCGAAGGCCACCACTGGCGCAACAACTGGGCCAACGGCGCCACCACCAACATCAACGACGGGACACTCCTGTGCTCCCGCCACCACCACCAAGCCCACGACGAACACTGGCAATTCCGCCAAGCCCCCGACGGCATCATCGAAATCAAAACCCCCGGCGGACTCTGGCAACGCAACCACCGCTGGCGACCCTAGGTCAGGCAGCACCTGCTCGCCATGCCTGCTGGACGGCCCCGACAACACCGGCCGTCCAGGGTTCGCCATGCCCAGGCAGCACGATCGTGGCCCGCGTCTCCGCCATCGCATCCAGCGATTCGACCGCCGTCTCGCGGTCCTTGGTCCCGGCCCGCGCGACGATGCGCGGGCCCGTGCGTCCGGTGTATGGGTCGAGGGTGACGAGGCCGTCGCCCGTGAAGATGGCGTCGCGGTCAGCCAGGTGCAAGGCGCAATGCCCGTCGGTGTGGCCCGGCGTCGCGATGACGTGGGGTCGTCCCGGCACCGGCAGCACGTCGCCGTCCTGGAAGGTGGTCACGGAGGGAACACCCTTGACCCGCAAGGCGCCTGCGGCCGTCATCGCCGTCAGGTGAGGGATTGCGCGTGGATGGGTCAGTGGGTAGAGGAGCCTGGGCCGGCCGGGCTGGTAGCGGTACGGGTGCTTGGCGATGCGGACATCCCCGTCATGGACCCACACCGCGACACCGTGCTCCTCATGCGCCCGTGCGGCGAAACCCAGGTGATCGAAGTGGGCATGGGTCAGCACGATCGCGCGCACGTCCGACCACGCGTGTCCGCTGTCGCGCACCGCTTGATCGGCCAGCGCCCAGGTGCGCGGCAGTCCGGCATCGACGAACGACAGGCCGTCGTCAGCCTCGACCAGGTAGCAGTTGGTGGACGCCTGGGTGATGCCCGTGACTCCGGGTGCGACATCTCGGGTGATCATGCCGGGCCACTATCCGGACCGCTGGCGTCTCAGTCGCGGCCGATGGCGATCGTCACCGCCTGGTGGGCGTGCGGCAGCGTGATCTCCAACGCTGCGACGCCGTCAGCCATGGCGACGCTCGCATCGGTCGCGACCGGATAGACGACCCTCACCGGCAGCCCCTGGACCCAACCAGGCAATGCCAGCACGTTCGAGCTCGACCCGCCCCGCCGCCACACCGTCACGAGGGCACTGGTGCCGTCGTGCAGTCCGTGGGCGACCCACTCGTCGTCCCAGCCAGGCAGCCCGAGCGGCCAGAACGGCACCGAACGGCCGATGAATTCGCGGTGTGACTGGTACGCAGTGACCGCCTCGGCGACCAGATCGCGCTGACTGCCGGTCATCTTGTCGAGGTGCCCCGACAGGTGCACCCGTCCCAGCAGGCCGGTGCTCATGGTGAACGCGATCTGCTGGTCGGTGAACTCAGGCTGCGGGTACGACCAGCTCGCCGCCTGCTCCGGAGCCACCGCTGCTGCGGCCGCCGCGGCGATCGACGGGTAGCGCAGCGGATCCTGCTGATCGCTGGTCGACTGCATCTGCAGCCGCGACAGCATCGCGTAGTCGACTCGGAGGCCGCCGGAGGCACAGTTCTCGAGCGTCACGTCGGGGTGCCGATCGAGCACCGCGTCGACCCATTCGAGGTAGGCGCGGTTGTGCTCCAGCAGGCCGGCCCCGGCGCTGAGCGCGTCGTGGTCGGTGCCCGTGCCGATGTTGATGTTGTAGTCGAACTTGAAGTAGCCGACGCCCATGCCGACGAGCCGGTCGACGACCTCGTCGAGGTGCTTGCGGGCCAGCGGATGACGCAGGTCGAGGTGGTAGCGCTCGTGCTCGACGACGCGCCGGCCGTGCCGCAGGAAGAACGCCTCGTCCGGCAGCGCCTCGGCGACCGGACTGCGCAGACCGACCATCTCTGGCTCGAGCCACAGCCCGGCGACCATGCCACGGTCGCGGATGCGCTGCAGCACCGCGGTCAGGCCCCCGTCGGGGAACCGCGTGGTCGACGGTTCCCAGGCGCCGACGCTGTCCCACCAGCCGACCGAGTCGTCGTCGTACCAGCCGGCGTCGATGCAGAACGTCTCGGCGCCGACGACGGCGGCCGCCTCGATCAGCGGGAGCAGCTTGTCGGTCGTCGGGTCACCCATCAGCGTGTTCATGTAGTCGTTGAACACGACCGGCAACCCGTTGTGGTCGGGATGGGTCCGGCGCATCGCGCGACGAGCGGCGGTCAGGCCGGCCATGACGCCCTCGTAACCGTCGGACGCGAGGGCGATCGTCACCGGAACCGTGGTGAGCTCGTCGCCGGGCGACAGCCGGGCGTACCAGTCGTGCTCGGCCTCGGTCGGCCCGAGCAGGCTGACGTAGACCCCGTCCGTACGCTCGCCGGCCTGCCAGTGCCATGGCCCGTTGTGCTCGATCTGCCAGCCGATCGCGGTGCCGGTCGACTCGTCGACGAGCACGCCGAGCGGCAGGCTGCCATCGGTCGACCAGGCGCCGAGCGCGGTCCGGGTGAAGGCGCCGCGAGGATCGTGCTCGTGCACCGACCGGGTGAGATCCGGCAGCAGCTGACGCGCGCCGGCAGAGAACCACCGGTTCTCGGCGAGCCAGTCGTTCTCGGCCCACCAGAGCCGCAGCGACTCGACCGGTGAGTTCGCCAGAGCGCCGCCCCAGGTTGCCGAGCTGACCCAGGACAGGTCGACGTCGACGTCACCGCCGTTGACGATGCGGGACTGGAGAGCCAGCACACCCTGGCCACGCAACGTCGACAACGTCGTGGTGACCTGCAGTCCCGTCACCGGGTCCTCACTCGTGACGACGAGACGCTCCCCCGAAGCGGTCTGCTCGACCGCATGGTGCTGGTACGCCAGCCGGTGCCCGGCCACGGAGTCGATGTAGCGCCGAGCCGACCAGGAGCGACCGCTGCCGACCACGCCGATCTCGATCAGCGGGAGCGGCGATGCCGGGCAGATCGCCGGGCGCCCATCGATCTCGACCCGCATGAGGCTGGGCGCGCCGTCGGCGACTGACAGCGTGACCACCAGCGGGCCCGGCGACCAACGAATCGCGTCTGAGGACAAGATCTGACTCCAATGAGAGGGATTTCTGGCGGTGGCCACGAAATTTTTCGGAAGAGGCCTTGCGCCGACAGTGTGTTAGCGCTCACACTCTAGCCATGTTTGTGACCGGTCACAATGCCGAGGACGAAAAAGAACCCGCCCCTTCAGCGGCGTCGATTCGCGACGTCGCCAAGGCCGCCGGGGTGTCCTACCAGACCGTCTCGCGGGTGATCAACCATCACCCCAACGTCAGCCAGAAGGCACGCGACAAGGTCACCGCGGCGATGGCCGAGCTGGGCTATCGGCCCAACCGCGCCGCCCGCGCCCTGGCCAATGGGATGGACCGCGCCGTGACGGTCCTGACCTCGAACACCAACCTGTTCGGTTATGCCGAGACCCTCGGCGGCATCGAGGTGGCGGCCCGCGCGGCGGGCGTGCATGTCGCCATCCGGGTGCTCCCGTCGGACAGCCCTGAGGACATCGCCGCCGCGGTCGACCAGGTCAGCGACCCGCGCTCTGGCGCAGTCATCGTCCTGGCGTTCGATCGCGAGGGATCGCAGGCTCTCGAGGCGCTGCCGGCGACGGTCAGCTGGGCCGGCGCCGCGGAGTCGTGGCTGGGCCGGCAGTCGTCACTGGCGGAGAGCCCACGACTGACGTGGTACGACGACACCGCCGCCGCCCGCACGGCGACCGAGCACCTGTTGGACCTGGGCCACCGGACCGTGCACCACGTCGCGATCCCGTCGTCCTCCCCCGTCGGTGATCGCGAGCGTGGCTGGAAGCAAGCGCTCGAAGCCGCCGGCGCTCCGGTCCCGGAGGTCGTGCAGCCACACGGCTGGTCGATCGCCGGCGCGTACGACGCCGCCCGCGAGCTGCTGCTCGATCCCGACGTCACCGCCGTCCTGTGCGGCAACGACGACCAGGCGCTCGGCGTGATCCGCGCGGCCAACGACCTGGGCCTGAAGGTGCCCGAGGACGTCAGCGTGGTCGGCTTCGACGACGTGCCCGCTGCCCCCTACTTCACCCCCGCCCTGACCACCGTCAGGTTCGACTTCGCGGCCTTGGGACGCCGCGCGTTCGAGCTGCTTGAACTCGGGTCTGGCTCGACAGAGGAGCGGGCGCCGCTCGCGTCGCCCGCCTTGATCGTCCGCGAGAGCACCGGTCCGGCCCCCCAAGGGCGTACCGCTGCGCGGACGACACCACCACCGCAGCACCTTCGCGCCGCCGGCGCCGGAGCCGAACCACGACACAAGGAAGACCGATGAAGAGACTGCACAAGACCCTGATCGCCCTGACGGCGGTCGGGCTGCTGACCACCGCATGCAGCGACCCCGGCGGGGGCAGCGACGACTCCGGCACCAAGAAGACCGCGTCCGCCTGGCCCGCCGAGACGGCCAAGCTCGACGGGGTCAACCTGACGATCTGGGCGGCGCAGAACAGCAACGCCGTCGCGAAGCAGGTCGCCGCGGACTTCGAGCAGAAGACCGGCGCGAAGATCAAGATCGTCACGGTGCCCGACCCGTACGAGCAGAGTGTGCAGACCAAGGTCGCCTCCGGTGACAAGCCCGATCTCGCGTTCTGGCAGCCCACGGCGTCGCAGCTCACCGCGATCAACGCGAAGCAGAACCTGCAGTCGCTCGACGGTGCGCCGTTCATCGACAAGTACAAGCCGGCGCTCAAGGACTCCACAGGCATCCTCGACAAGACGCGTTACGCCGCGCTCGTGACGGTGCCCGCCGTCGAGGGCGTTTGGTACAACAAGGAGGTCTTCGCCAAGTACGGCATCACCGACACCCCCAAGAACTTCGACGAGATGGTCGCCGACGCCAAGACGATCAAGGCCAAGGGCGGGGTGCCGTTCTACGAGATGGGCGGCGACAAGTGGGCCACCCAGTGGTGGGTCCAGGTGCAGCTCGCCGATGCCGCCAAGGCCGGCCTGTGGGACAAGGTGAACAAGAACGAGGAGAAGTTCACCGATCCGACGATCCTCGACGCGATCAAGAGGTACAAGAGCCTCGTCGACGAGGGCCTGTTCAACAAGAACTACGCCTCGGCGACGTTCGTCGACCAGAGCAAGGCGCTGCTCGACGGCGATGCCGCGATGGCGATCCAGGTCAACACGTTCTTCAGCCAGATGCAGGCGCAGTCCGACACCGCGGAGCTCAACAAGAAGATCGGATTCTTCCCGATCTCGCCCAAGGGCAACGTCGGCACGGTCATCCCCGACCAGTCCAACGCGCTCGTCGCGTTCAAGACCGGGGACGCCAAGCGTGAGGCCGCCGCTCGCCAGTTCCTGTCGTACTGGATGGGCTCGGCCTACCCCGGCTTCATCAAGTCGCTCAACACTGTGTCGATCCAGGAGGGCGTCGACACCCCGGCGACCGTGCCCGAGGCGTTGAGCGCGAACGCCGACTCGATCGGCAACTCGGTCGGCTCGATGCAGGTCCTCGCCGTGGTCAATCCGGACCTCTACCTCAACCTCGCCAACATGCTCGCCGGACAGGCCAGCCCGAGCAAGGTCGCCGAGACCACTCAGGCCCAGTTCGCCCAGCTGGCGCAGGCCATCGGGACCCCCGGCTTCTGAGCCGGGTGGCAGTCGACCAAGAGATCTGAAGGGATCGTTTCCGAATGTCCGCGAACACTTGGACGCCTGCCGACACCGCTGGCGCGCCCGCCTTCACCGGGCGCGCCAGCGCACCACCTCCCACGCCCCGAACCTCCCGCGGCAACCGGCGACAGAAGCCGGGCCAGCCGGCCGCGTTCCTGATCCCTGCCATCGCCGTGATGGTCGTGTTCTTCTTCGTGCCGAGCGTCTACAACCTCGTGTACGCATTCACCGACTGGTCGAGCTTCAAGAGCCAGATCAACTTCGTCGGACTACGCAACTTCGACAACGTGCTCAGCAACGGGGTCCTGCTCAACGACCTCAAGATCAACGTGATCTACGCGCTCCTGGTCGCGATCTTCCAGAACCTGTTCGGGCTCGGGCTGGCGTTGCTGCTGGAGGCCGACACCAGGATCAACCGATTCGCGCGCACGATGGTGTTCATCCCCGTGCTGATGTCGGCGCTGGCCGTCGGGTACGTCTTCCAGGCGCTGCTCAAGCCCGAGGGCTCCGTCAACGCGGCCCTGTCGTTCATCTCCGGGCAGGACGTGACGTACGGCTGGCTGAACGACACCCACCTCACGCTGCTGTGGCTCACGATCATCCACTCGTGGAAGTGGATGGGGCTTGCGATGCTGATCTATCTCGCGGGGCTCAAGACCATCAACAGCGACGTGCTGGAGGCGGCCCGCCTCGACGGTGCCGGCCGCTGGCAGACGTTCCGGCTGATCAAGTTCCCCTACCTCGCCCCCGCGGTGACGTTCAACGTCGCCACGGCGCTGCTCGGCTCGATGAACAGCTTCGACATCGTGCAGGCGACGACCGGCGGCGGGCCGGGCCAGACCACCGAGATCCTCAACATCTTCATCTATCGCACGTTCGGTCAGGGCCTCTTCGCCCAGGCCACCACCATGAGCCTCGTGCTCGTGGTCGTCGTGGCGCTCATGGCGTTCCCGACGATCATCATGCTTCGACGAAGGGAGCGTGTGCTGTGAGCAGCCGCGCCGTTTCCCGCCGCCCGCGCACCAGGCTGGTCCAGCCCGTCGCCGCGCTGACGCTCGTGGCCGTCGTCATCGGCATCCCGCTGTGGCTGGTCCTCGTGACCTCGGCGAAGTCGCAGGGCGACGCCCTCAACCCGTCGCTGGCGCTGCCGACAGACGGATGGCACTTCCTCAGCAACTACCGCCGGGCGTTCACCGACGGTCGCGTCATCGACGCCTTCCTCGGCAGCGTCATGATCGTGGTGCCTGCCGTCGTGATCGTGCTGCTGTTCGGCTCGATGGCGTCGTGGGTGCTCGCCCGCCGCAGCAGCATCTGGCTGTCGACGATCTACGCCGTCGCGATCAGCGGCATCGTCATCCCGCCCGCGGTCATCACCCTGGTGCTGCTGCTGCGGCAGATCAGCCTCGCGGGGACGCTGGCCGGCATGGTGCTGGTGTACGTCGGCATCTACATGTCGACCGCGATCTTCTTCATCACCGGGTTCATCCGCACGATCCCGCACGAGCTCGAAGAGGCCGCCCGGGTCGACGGCGCCGGGCCGATCCGCATCTTCTTCACCATCATCCTGCCGCTGCTGCGTCCCGTCCTCGCCACGGCGACGATCCTCATCTGCCTCTACATCTGGAACGACGTGTTCTTCGCGTTCTTCGTGGTCGGCGGCCGGATGGACACGCTGCCGCTCAACCTGTTCCAGGTCGCGAGCGCCGGGGTCTACCTCAACAACTGGAACCTGATCTTCGCGTACGTCGTGCAGATGAGCATCCCGCTGCTGGTCGTGTTCGTCGTCGCCCAGCGCCGCATCATCTCCGGCATCACGGGCGGGGCGGTCAAGTGAGCTTGACGAGCAGCGCGACGGGATAGCGGCTCAGCAGGTCGGCGAGCTCGACCGGTCCCCCGTCGACCGACGAGCCCGTGATGACGTCGGTCCACTCCCCTTCGGGGAGGGTCAGGGTGGTGTCGTCCCAGCCGCCTGCGCGTTCGAGGCCAACCGGCAGTCGGGTGCCGACGACCACGAGGTCCTCGCTGCGGGCGTAGGCCAGCGCGTGCGCCGCGGCCGGGCCCTCGGCGTGCAGGGCACGATAGCCCTCGAACAGCTCAGGACGGTCGCGGCGCAGGGTCAGTGTGCGGTGCACGACGAACAGCTTGGTCGCGCCCGAGACGTCGAGGTCGGGCACGAGACCCTCGTCGAACCTGGCGAGCATCTCGCGGCGGAGGTCGTAGTCGACCGGGCGACGGTTGTCCGGGTCGACGAGAGAGAAGTCCCACAGCTCCGTGCCCTGATAGACGTCCGGCACGCCCGGCGCGGTGAGCTGGACGAGCTTCTGGGTCAGCGAGTTGGACCAGCCCGGCGCCTCGATCCGGCGGACGAAGGCTTCGACCTCGGCGCCGACCTCATCGCGTACGCGGGCGGGCCACGCCGCCACCGACTTCTCGAACTCCTCGTCCGGCTCGGTCCAGGTCGTACGGAGCTTGGACTCGCGCGCAGCCTTGCGCAGGTAGTCGCCGAGTCGCTCGTCGCTGATCGGCCAGGCGCCGACGAGCGTCTGCCACGCCAGCAGGTTGAGGGACGGCTCGTCGATGCCGCACCGCTCGGTCCACGAGTCGACGGCGTCGGCGAAGTCGTCCGCGACCTCGGCCAGCACGACCATGCGGGCGCGGGTGTCCTCCGACCGCTTGGTGTCGTGGGTCGTCAGCCCCGTCATGGTCGCAGGCTGGCCGGCGTCACGCTCGGCGGCGAGCCTGTGGAACTCGTCGACGCCCATGCCCCAGACGTCGGGCGATCCGCCGACCTCGTTGAGCGCCGCGAAGCGGGTGAACCGGTAGAACGTCGTGTCCTCGGTGCCCTTGGCGACGACCATGCCCGAGGTCTGCTGGATGCGCGTCGCGAGCTCGCCCTCCGGATCTGCGCGCACGTGGTCGTCGAGGGCGGTGAGCGCCGCGTCGAGATCCGCCCGACGACCCCGCGCGCGCTCGATCGCGTCGGTCCAGGTCGATGCCACCTCAGGCAGGTAGGACCGATAGACGCCGAACGCGATCATCGTCTCGGCGACGGCGGCCCGCGCTGCCTCGGTCTCCACATCCTCGAGCAACCCGGCGATCCGGCGGACCTCGGCGACGAGGATCCGATCGGTGACGAGACGCCTGGCCTCCTCCTCTACGGCGGCGTAGTCCGTACGGACGCCGAGCCGGTCCGCGAGCTTGGTGAACGTCGCCTCGCCGGTCGGATCGAGCAGGACGCCGAACGTCTCGCGCATCGCGTCGTAGCCCGTCGTGCCCTCGACCGGCCAGCTCTCCGGCAGGTGCTCGCCGGGGTGCAGGATCTTCTCGATGACGATCCAGGCGTTGGGCGCGGCGTCCCGCAGCCGTCGGACGTACGCTCCGGGGTCGGCGAGCCCGTCGGGGTGGTCGATCCGCAGCCCGGTGACCTCCTCCGCGTTGACCCACGTGAGGATCTCGCGGTGGGTGTCCTCGAACACCTCGGGCCGCTCGACCGTCACCGCGGCCAGGGTCGTGATGTCGAAGAACCGGCGATAGTTGAGCTCGGTGTTGCCCCGGCGCCAGTCGACGAGCTCGTAGTGCTGCCGGTCGTGAACGTCCTGCGGCGTCCCCTGGCCCGTGCCAGGGGCGATCGGGAAGCGGTGGTCGAAATAGACCAGCTCGTCGCCCTCGACCGTGAGCTTCGCGAGGTCGTCGGCCGAGCCCAGCACCGGCACCAGCAGGCGACCGCGTGACCAGTCGATGTCGAAGTAGTTCGCATAGGCGGACGCCTCGCCCTCACGCAACACGCTGTGCCACCACGGGTTGGCCGACGGGACCTCAACCGACATGTGGTTGGGCACGATGTCGACGACGACGCCGAGCCCGGCCTCCCGGGCGGCGGCCGTGAGCGAGCGGAAGCCGTCCTCGCCGCCCAGCTCCTCGCGCATACGTGTCGGGTCGGTGACGTCGTAGCCGTGTGTCGAGCCAGGCGTCGCCTCGAGCACCGGCGAGACGTACACGGCACCGATGCCGAGGTCGCGCAGGTAGCCGACGACGGCACGCGCGTCGGCGAAGTCGAAGTCGGGCCGCAGCTGCAGCCGATAGGTGGACGCCGGGATCATGTCGCCACCCGTTGCAGCACGACCAGTGACCGCGCCGACACGTTGAGCGCGGCCCCCGCGTCGAACATGTCGCCGCCGGGTTGCTCCACGGCGCCCGTCGCGGTGTCGACGACGACGGTCCACGTCGCGCCGTAGTCGCCGTCGGGCAGCGTGAACTCGATGTCCTCGTGGTGCGCGTTGAACGCCAGCAGGAACGAGTCGTCGGTGATCCGCATGCCACGCACATCGCGGTCCGCGATCGCGTCACCGTTGAGGAACACCGCGATCGAGCGGCCGAAGGCGTCGTCCCAGTTCTGCTCCTTCATCTCCTCGCCCGACGGCGTGAACCAGGCGATGTCGCGCAGCTCGTCGGCCTTGCGGATCGGCTTGCCCTGGAAGAAGCGCCGGCGCCGGAACACCGGGTGCCGCCGCCGGAACGCGGTCAGCGACGCGGTGAAGTCGAGGAGCTCGGTCTCGTCGTTCTCGAGGCTCCAGTCGACCCACGCGATCTCGTTGTCCTGGCAGTACACGTTGTTGTTGCCGCCCTGCGTGCGCCCGAGCTCGTCGCCGTGCAGCACCATCGGGACGCCCTGCGACAGCAGCATCGTGGCCAGCAGGTTGCGGCGCTGGCGGTGGCGCAGCTCCAGCACCTCGACGTCGTCAGTCGGCCCCTCGACGCCGCAGTTCCACGAGCGGTTGTCGTCGGCGCCGTCACGCCCGTCCTCGCCGTTGGCCTCGTTGTGCTTGTCGTTGTAGGACACGAGGTCGGTCAGCGTGAACCCGTCGTGCGCCGTCACGAAATTGATCGAGGCGTAGGGGCGCCGGCCGTTGTCCTGGTAGAGGTCTGACGACCCCGTGATGCGGGACGCGAACTCGCCGAGGGTTGCCGGCTCGCCGCGCCAGAAGTCGCGGACCGTGTCGCGGTAGAGCCCGTTCCACTCGGTCCACTGGGGCGGGAACCCGCCGACCTGGTAGCCGCCGGGGCCGACGTCCCACGGCTCGGCGATGAGCTTGACCTGGCTGACGACGGGATCCTGCTGCACGAGCTCGAAGAACGTCGCGAGCTTGTCGACGTCGTAGAACTCCCGCGCGAGCGTCGCGGCGAGGTCGAACCGGAAGCCGTCGACGTGCATCTCGGTGACCCAGTAGCGCAGCGAGTCCATGATGAGCTGGAGCGTCTGCGGGCTGCGCACGTTGAGCGAGTTGCCGGTGCCGGTGTAGTCCATGTAGTGCTGCTCGTCGTCCTCGACGAGGCGGTAGTAGGCGCAGTTGTCGATGCTGCGCATCGACAACGTCGGGCCGAGGTGGTTGCCCTCGGCCGTGTGGTTGTAGACGACGTCGAGGATGACCTCGATGTCGGCCTGGTGCAGCGCCCGCACCATGCCCTTGAACTCCTCGACCTGGCGGCCGGGACGGGAGGCGTACGCGTCGTGCGGCGCGAAGAAGCCGATCGTGTTGTAGCCCCAGTAGTTGGTCAGGCCCTTCTCGGACAGGTAGTGGTCGGTGATGAACTGGTGCACCGGCAGCAGTTCGATCGCGGTGACGCCCAGCGACTTCAGGTGCGCGACGATCGCCGGGTGCGCGATGCCGGCGTACGTCCCGCGGAGGCTCTCGGGGACGTCCGGGTGCGTCTGGGTCAGGCCCTTGACGTGTGCCTCATAGATCACGGTCTCGTTGTAGGGCGTACGAGGCTGCCGGTCGTTGGCCCAGTCGAAGAACGGGTTGACCACCAGCGAGAACGGCACGTGACCGGCCGAGTCGTCGTCGTTGCGCTCCTCGGGGTTCTCGAGGTCGTACGCGAACAGTGCCGGGTCCCAGTCGAGCTCGCCGCCGATCGCCTTGGCATAGGGGTCGATCAGCAGCTTGTGAGGGTTGCAGCGCAAGCCGCTGGCGGGGTCGTACGGCCCGTGGACGCGGTAGCCGTAGCGCTGGCCGGGGCCGACGCCGAGCAGGAAGCCGTGGTGGACGAACCCGTCGACCTCCTCGAGCCGCACTCGAGTCTCGGTGCCGTCCTCGTCGAACAGGCAGAGCTCGACGAACTCCGCCGCCTCGGAGAACAGCGCGAAGTTGGTGCCGGTGCCGTCGAACGTCGCGCCCAACGGATAGGACCTGCCGGGCCAAGGCTGCACGGATTCTCCCTCGTGGATGTCGGTCATGATGCTGGCCGGGCCGCACGGAGCGGGGCCACGGCCGCGTGTACCCGCTCATCGGCAAAGAACGCGTCGAGATCGACGGGAAGTGGGATGCGCCAGTTGGGATACTCGTCGACGGTGCCCGGGAGGTTGGGCTGCTGGAGCTGACCGACCGCGTCGGCGGGCGAGCTGAGCACGAGCCGCGACGCCGCGCGCGCGATGACCGCGTGCAGCGCGACGACCGGGTCGTCGGCCCGGATGCCCTCGGCCTTCACCAGGTCGAACAGTGCCTCCCGGTCGGCCTCCGCCCGGTCGTACGCCTCGTCGGCCGGCCCGTCGAGCAGCCCGAGGTCGGCCTGGACGCGGATGCGCTCGTCCTGCAGCCAGCCGGCGACGGTCGGCAGGTCGTGCGTGCTGATGCTGGCCATCGTCTCGGGCTCCCAGTCCTGCGGCCGGAGGTGTGGCTGACCCGGCGCGTCCCAGTCGCGCTCGAACCACAGCACCGCCGAGCTCAGGATGCCGCGCTGGTGCATCGTCTCGGTGACGACCTCCTCGACCGTGCCGAGGTCCTCGCCGACGACGATCGCGCCGGCGCGATGGGCCTCGAGCGTCAGGACCGCGAGCATGACGTCGGAGTCGTAGTGCACGTACGTCCCGCGGTGCGCGGGCTCGCCCGGCGGGATCCACCACAGGCGCCACAGGCCGGCGATGTGGTCGATGCGGATGCCGTCGCCGTGTCGCAGGACGCTGCGGATCACGTCGCGGAACGGCGCATACCCCGACGCGGCGAGCTTGTCGGGGCGCCACGGCGGCAGCCCCCAGTCCTGGCCGAGCGGGTTGAAGGCATCTGCGGGGCATCCCACGCGTACGTCGGAGGCGAAGGTGTCCTGTAGCGCCCACGCGTCGGCACCACCAGGGTGCACGCCGACCGGCAGGTCATGGACGATGCCGACCGCCATGCCGGCGTCACGCGCGGCCGCACGAGCGGCGTCGAGCTGCTCGCGGCAGAGCACCTGGAGCCAGGCATGGAAGTCGATGCGGTGGCCCAGCGACAGACGCGCCTCGGCGACGGCGTCGCCCTCGGGATCATGCAGCTCGTCGGGCCACTCGCGCCAGTCGGCGCCGTGCAGCTCGGCCAGCGCGGCGAATGTCGCGTACGCGTCGAGGTCGGGGTCGTCGCGGTCGATCGTGCCGGCATGGACCCACAGCAGCTCGAGGGCGGCGAGCTTGGCCGCCCACACGCCGTCGTAGTCGATCAGCTCGGTGTCCTGGTCGGGCAGCAGCGCGAGGACGTCCTCGCGCGTGCGGTCGTCGGCGGCCGCAAACGCTGCGGTGTCGGTGACCCGGAGGTAGAGCGGGTTGGCGAAGCGCCGGCTCGCCGGTGAGTAGGGCGAGCGTTCCAGAGGATGCGAGGGCATGAACGCCTGCACCGGGTTGACCAGCAGCACCCCGGCACCCTGCTCGGCGCCGGAGCGGCGAGCCGTCTCGGCGAGGTCGCCGTAGTCACCCATCCCCCACGACGCGGCGGACCGCAGGGCGTACAGCTGCAGCATCCATCCCCACGTGCGGGGGACCTCCGGCATACGGTCCGGCGCGACGACGACCGTGACCTCCTGGTCACGGGTGACGAAGCGGTGCCAGCCGAGGGGCAGGTCAGCGGGCAGCTCGCCCTCCACAGCGAGCTCGGAGCCGTCCTCGAGCAGCAGCCGGCCGGCGGCACCGACCTCACGCGCCGTCCCGTGCGTCACGGCGATCGTGGCAGGCAGCGGCCGCCGGGCGAGCTCGGCCTCGACGAGCCCGAGCTCCCGCTCGATCGACTCGGGGCTGCTGGCGTCGACGTCGAGCCGGGCCAGCACCGCGACCACGATCTCGTCGTCGACCGTCACGACCTCACGGTCGGAGCCCTCGTACGCCATGGCGACGCCGTGGGCGGCGGCGAGCCGGCTCAGCGCGTCAGCGTCGTCGGTCGCGGCCATGAGGTCCAGCATCCCCGGTGGCGGGGCGGCTCTCCAAACCGGTGGTCACGTAGGCGGCCCGCACCCGCAACTGGCGGGGCGGGTCGAAGATCGTCAGGCCGCGGGCTGCGAGCATGCGGGCCAGGAGCAGAGTCGTGCGCATGGGGGTGCGAGTACCCCGTTGGGACGGGTCGAACCGCTCAGCTGCCTGTGAACGTCGCCTTGCCGGGACCGTTCTCGATGAACGAGTCCATGCCTGCCGACTGGTCGTCGGTCGCCCACAGCGCAGCGAACTCCGAGCGCTCGATCTCGAGGCCCGTCTGGAGGTCGACCTCGAGTCCGCGGTCGACCGCGCTCTTGGCGGCGCGCAGCGCGAGGGCCGGGCCGCCGACGAACTGCGCCGCCCACTCGACGGCCTTGAGGTAGACCTCGTCTGCGGGGTGCAGCTGGTCGACGAGACCGATCGCGAGCGCCTCGTGCGCGTCGATGAACCGGCCCGTGTAGATCAGGTCCTTGGCCTTGGCCGGCCCCACGAGGCGGGCCAGGCGCTGGGTGCCACCCGCGCCGGGGATGATGCCCAGCAGGATCTCCGGCTGGCCGAGCTTGGCGTTGTCGGCGGCAAAGCGTACGTCCGTCGCCAGGGCCACCTCGCAGCCACCACCGAGGGCGAACCCCGTGATCGCCGAGACCGTGGGCTTGCCGAGCGCGGCGAGCGACCGGGTGAAGGCCTGCAGGAGGTGGGCGTGCCGGCTGATGTCCTGATAGGACATCGCGGCCATCTCCTTGATGTCGGCGCCGGCTGCGAACGCGCGCTCGCCGCCGTAGACGACGACCGCGGAGACGTCGTCGCGCCGGTCGGCCTCCCCGCACGCCTCGATGATCTCGCGCTGCATCTGCGCGTCGAGGGCGTTCATCTTGGGCCGGTCGAGCCGGATCGTGCCCACCCCGTCGCTGACCTCGAGTCGTACGAACTCACCCATCGTGCCTCCAGCCGCGTCGTCGGGCGGTCGTCCCGCCATCGCGTCCGAGCATAGGACAGCGTCGACGGCGGGCCCGACCAGCCCGAGCGCTAGGCGGCGGCGATCGGCGGCAGCTCGTCGCGCGTGGGCGGTTCGGCGCCGGCCCGCCCGACGGTGATGGCCGCCGAGATGTTGGCGTGGTGCATGTACGACCGCAGGTCGGACAGCGACAGCCCACGGACGCCGGCAGCCGGGTCCGATCCCTCGACCCCGACCAGTCCGGTCGTCGTCATCGCGTCGATCAGCCCCGACATGTAGGAGTCGCCGGCACCCACGGTGTCGATGACCGGCGTCGTCGACGAGGCCACGTGCACCTCGCCCGCCGCGTGTACGGCGAACGAACCGCGCGCGCCGGCCGTGATGACGACCAGGCCGGCACCGAGGGCGATCCAGCTGCGCGCCACGACGGTCGGCGCGATGCCCGGGTGCAACCAGTCGAGGTCCTCGTCACTGACCTTGACGACGCCGCACGACCCGACGAGCCGGTTCAGGCGGTCCAGCACCGCGTCGCGGTCGTCGAGCAGCCGCGGCCGGATGTTGGGGTCGAACGTGACGAGTGCCGTCTCCGCCGCGCGCGTGACGAGGTCCTCGACGGCATCCGCACCGGGGCCGAGGTAGGCCGCGATCGACCCTGTGTGCACCAGAGGTCCGATCGGCACCGAGTCGAGCCCCGCCGGGTCCCACGTGATGTCGAAGTCATATCTCGCGGCGCCACGAGCATCGAGCCATGCTGTCGCCGTCGAGGTGGGTCCCGGACCCACGCTCAGCGGCGCCAGCCTGACGTTGCCCCGCTCGAGGGCCGCCCGGACGACCTGTCCACGCTCGTCCTCGCCGATGCTCGTCGCCAGCATGACCGGGTGACCCAGGCGGCCGAGGCCGACGGCGACGTTCGCCGGGCTGCCACCCGGGTGCTCGCTCCGGCGGCCGTCCGACCTCACCACGATGTCGACGAGCGACTCCCCCACGACGAGGATCACGTGACGACCATCGCGCCGGTCATGATCGCCACTGCCTCCTGCGGTGTGTGCGTCTGGGGCGTGATGACCGCCGCACGGCGCCCGAGTCGCTGGATCTGGATGCGGTCGGCAACCTCGAACACCTGCGGCATGTCGTGGCTGATGAGGATCACCGGCATGCCCTGGTCGCGCAGGTCGCGAACGAGCTGTAGCACCTGGGCCGACTCGCGTACCCCGAGTGCCGCCGTCGGCTCGTCCAGGATCACGACCTTGGAGCCGAACGCCGCCGCGCGGGCGACCGCCACCGCTTGGCGCTGACCACCCGAGAGGTTCTCGACCGCCTGGGTCATCGACTGCAGCGTGGAGATGCCGAGGTCCTCGACCTGCTGCTTGGCCCGGTCACGCATGCCCTTCTTGTCGAGCATCCGGAACACCGACCCGCGTACGCCCGGCAGTCGCTGCTCCCGCCCGAGGAACAAGTTGCTCGCGATGTCGAGCGCAGGCGAGACGGCGAGGGTCTGGTAGACCGTCTCGATCCCCGCCCGGCGAGCGTCGTCGGGACGGTGGAACTCGACGGGCCGGCCCTCGACGAGGATCTGCCCGGCGTCCGGCGTGTAGGCGCCTGACAGGCACTTGATCAGCGTGGACTTGCCGGCGCCGTTGTCGCCGATGATCGCCAGCACCTCGCCGGCGTGCAGCTCGAGGTCGACGCCGGCCAGGCCGACGACGTGTCCGAACGTCTTGACGAGGCCACGGGCCTCGAGGATGGGGGTGCTGGTTGCTGTGGAGGTGGTCATGCGCGTGCCTTCCTGATCCACTGGTCGACGGAGACCGCGACGATGACGAGCACACCGACGGCGAGGGTCTGGTAGAGGGGGTCGTATCCCGCGAGGCTGAGCCCGTTGCGGAACACGCCGACGATCAGGGCGCCGATCAGGCTGCCCCACAAGGCGCCACGGCCGCCGAACAGGCTCGTGCCTCCGATCACCACTGCGGTGATCGAGTCGAGGTTGGCGTCGACGCCGGCGTTGGGGCTCGCGGCGTTGACCCGGCCCATGAGGATCCACCCGGCCGCTGCGAACAACGCGCCGGCAGTGACGTAGACGCTGAGGATGACACGGGTGACGTGGATGCCGCTCAGGCGGGCCGATTCCGAGTCGTCGCCGACGGCGTACACGTGGCGGCCCCACGAGGTCTGGCTCAGTGCGAAGGCCACTGCGACGTAGAGCAGGATCATCAGCACCACGCCGTACGTGATCTGGGCGCCGCCGACCGTGAAGGACTTGCCGGTCCAGGTCAACAGGCCGGGCATCTCGATGCCGCGGGTCGTGGCGCCGTCCGAGTAGAGGAGTGCGACGGCGGTGAACACGTTGAAGGTGCCGAGCGTCACGATGAACGGCGGCAGGTTGAGCCGGGTCACGAGCACACCGTTGATGACGCCGGTGGCCACGCCGATGACGAGGGCCGCGAACAGGGCGAGCGGCCCGGGCCACCCGTGGTCGGTCGCAACGCCGGCGGCGACGAGCGTCGACAGGATCATGGCTGCGCCGACCGACAGGTCGATCCCGGCGGTCAGGACGATCAGCGTCTGGCCGATCGCGAGCGCGCCGATCACGGCGACCTGCTGCACGACGAGGGACAGGTTGGCAGTGCTCAGGAACCGATCGTTGAGCAGCCCGAAGGCGATCATCGACAGGATCAGCACGAGGGCGGGGCTCAGTGCCGGATAGCGGTGGAGCACGGTGCGTACGCGGTCGAGCGGACTCGGAGGCTGGGTCAGCCCGGCGTCGGTCAGCACCTCCAGGGGGTGGTCGACGAGCGCGGTGTCTTGAGGTTCGGTGGTCATGGGTGGTCCTCTCGATCTGGGTCTGTGGGCGGGTGAGGCGGGGTGCCGCGAGGACACCCCGCCGTCGTGCACTCAGCCCCAGCAGGTGGACTTCCCGGCGGCGGTGTCGACGCTCTCGACGCCGTCCTGCGGGTCGTCGGTCACGAGCTTGACGCCGGTGTCGAAGAAGTCGAGACCGGGACTGGTCTTCGGCTTGGTGCCGTCCTTGGCGAGCTTGGCGATCGCCTCGACGCCCTTGGCCGCCATCTCCAACGGGTACTGCTGTGCCGTGGCGCCGATGATGCCGTCCTTGACGTAGCCGACACCCGCGCAGCCACCGTCGATCGAGACGATCGTGACGCCCTTCTCCTTGCCGGCGCTCTTCAGTGCCTGGTACGCGCCATAGGCCGCGGGCTCGTTGATCGTGTAGACCACGTTGATGTCGGGGTTCTTCGACAGGCAGGTCTCCATCGCGGTCGTGCCGCCGTCCTCCGCGCCGTTGGTCGGCTCGTTGCACACGATCTGGTAGTCGCCACCGCTGTAGGAGCCGGACTTGGCCTCGTCGGCGTTCTTCTTCTTGTCCTTCGTCGGGATGCCCATGCCGGTCAGGAAGCCCTGGTCGCGGTTGTAGTCGACCGAGACGACCTTGTCGTTGAACAGGTCGAGCATCGCGATGACGGCCTTCTTGCCGTCGAGCTTCTTGGCGGTCCAGGAGCCGATCGACTCGCCGGCCTTGAAGTTGTCGGTGGCGAACGTGATGTCGACCGCGTCCGCGGGGTCCGGCGGCGTGTCCAGGGCGATGACGAAGAGCCCGGCGTCACGCGCCTTCTCGATCGCGTCGACGACGCCGGGACCGTTGGGGGTGATGAGGATGCCCTTCTGGCCGAGCGAGATGGCGTTCTCGATCGCCTGGATCTGGGTGTCCTCGTCGCCGTCGGTCTTGCCCGCCGCGAGCTTGAGGTCGACGCCGTTGGCCTTCGCGGCCTTCTTGGCACCGTCCTGCATCGCGACGAAGAACGGGTTGCTGGTCGTCTTGACGATCAGCGAGACGCCGACGTCGCCCTTCGAACCGCCCGAGTCGGAGCCGGAGCCGCACGCCGCGAGCACCAGCGTGGAGGCCAGAACCGCGGTCGCGGCGGCCGCGAACCGGCGTCGGGAGACAGATGGTGTTTTCACGATGATTCCTCTCACAACGCCAGACCGTCTGACATCGTTGTCATAAAGTGTTCTACCTCACACGGAATCAGGCGTCAAGGGTTACGCTGTGTCCCATGACACCGTTGTCACCCAAACCAGCCCCGCGGCAGCGGCCCACGATGAAGGACGTCGCCCGCGAGGCCGGCGTCGGCATCAAGACCGTCTCCCGCGTCGTCAACGGCGAGGGCTACGTCGGCGAGGCCACGGCGGCCCGCGTACGAGCTGCCGTCGAGCGACTCGCCTATCGACGAGACGTGAGCGCCGGGTCGCTGCGCCGGGCCGATCGCCGCACCCTCAGCATCGGGCTGCTGCTGGGCGACGTCTCCAACCCGTTCGACGCCCAGGTCCACCGGGGAGTCGAGGACGCCGCCGGCGCCGCGGGATTCGCCGTGCTCTCGGCGAGCCTCGACGAGGATCCCGAACGCGAGCGCGAGCTGGTGCCGACGATGGGGTCCTACCAGGTCGACGGCCTGATCGTGATGCCGGCCGGACCCGATCCCACGGCCCTGCAACGTGAGATGGACGCCGGCATGCCGGTCGTGCTGGTCGACCGCGGCGTCGAGGGACTCGAGACCGACAGCGTCGTGGTCGACAACCAGAGCGGTGCCCGGCTGGCCACCGAGCACCTCATCTCGTACGGGCACCGACACATCGCGTTCATGGGCGACCGCCAGTTCCTGCCGACGGCGCGCATGCGTCTCGAGGGCTATCGCGAGGCGTGCTGGGCGGCCCGGGCCGCGACCCACATCATCCCGGACCTCTCCAACGAGTACCTCGCGGAGACCGCCACCCGGGCGATGCTGCAGGCGAGCCCCGCGCCGACGGCCATCTTCGCCGCCCAGAACCTCGTGACGATCGGGGTCGTACGAGCGCTGCGCAGCCTCGGCCTGGAGCACGAGATCGCGGTGGTCGGGTTCGACGACATCTCGCTCGGCGACCTGGTCTCCCCCGCGATCACCGTCATCGCCCAGGACCCGCACCTCATCGGCAAGATGGCCGCCGAGCGCCTCCTCGCCCGTATCAGGGGTGACACGGGTCCGGTGGAGCAGATCATCGTCCCGACGTCGTTCCTCGTACGCGGCTCCGGCGAGATCCCACCACCGTGAAGCTCACGAAGTGCGGGGGCGTACGAGCGGCGTTACCGTCGAAAGGTTGACCCCCGACGAAAGGTGCCCCATGTACATCGGTGGATCCATTTTCCTTCTCGCCCTCGGCGCGATCCTGGCATTCGCGGTGCAGGACAACATCCAGGAGGTCGAGCTCACGACCGTGGGCTACATCCTCATGGCCGCCGGCGCGCTCGGCATCGTGGTCAGCCTGATCATCAACGGTCAGCGAACCCAGGGTCGACGCGACGACCTGCCGCCTCCGCGCTGACCGGGTCGCGCACGAGGAACAGCGGGGCGGCGAGTGCCAGGACGACACCACCGATCACCATCGAGGTGCCGGTGGACGATCCGGACGCGATCGCGCCCAGCGTGATGGCGCCAACCGCCGCCGACGACTGGAACGCCATCGAGGCCAGCGACAGCGCCGTCGCCCGGTTGCGGTTGCTGACCTGCTCGTGCAGCAGCGTCTCGTAGATCGCGCCGGCGGCGGAGTGCACCGCGTACGTCGCGAAGAACCCGATGATCAAGCCCGCCGGACCGCCGGCGAGCCCCATCGCCACGACGGTCGCGCCCTGGAGGACCCGCAACGCGACCGAGACCTGGGTCATCGTCCACCGGCTGACCAGGAACGGCACCGCTGCCGCACCGAGGGCGGACACTCCCCACGCGGCCGCCGTGACCGGGCCCATGACCGACGCCGTGAGGTCGCGATCGTCGAACAGCTCGGAGAGCCTGATCGGCATGAACGACTCGAATGCGACGATGCCGAAGCCCCAGAACACCTCGACCGCCACCAGCGCTCGCAGCACGCGTGATCCCCACATCAGGCGCAACCCGGCCACGATCGTCTGCGGAGTGGCGCGCACCGAGTCGAGCACTCCGCCGTGCCGGTCCGAACGGTCCTCGTGCATCAGCAGCGCGGCCGCGACGATCTGCACACAGCCAAGGACAGCCGCAATCACGAACGGAGCCGTGAGAGCCGCCTCGCGGTCCACCGGCAGCCAAGCGATGACCGCCCCGGAGAGGACGGCGCCCGTCGCGATCGAGACGCCGAGGACGCTGGCATAGCCCGACAGGCCTCGAGCGACCACGACGGCCGGCTCGGCGATCGTCTTGTCGTCGTGCACTGCATCGACGAACCACGAGTTGAGCGGCCCGCTGTCAAGCGCCCGGAAGGTCCCGGCCAGGCCGTACGCCAGGGCGAATGCCAGCACCGAGTGGGCGAGCGAGGACGTGACGTAGGACGCGACAGCCACCGCGGCCGACGCGAGGTACACGGGCTTGCGACCCAACGCATCGGTGAATCCCCCGGTGGGCAGCTCGAGCAGCAGCACGACGATGCCCTGGACCGCCGCGACCCGGCCGTACTCGGCGATCGTGAGCCCACGCTCGAGCGGCAGCAACGCGACGACGGGCACGATGAAACCGGTCGGCAACCAGCGCAGTGCCGTCAGCAGCCAGAACCGGTTGCGCAGGCTCATTCTCGCGCTCATGCGCGCGGGAGGATCAGCGCGTGCAGCGTCACCCGTTCGGAACCGTGCTTGCCCGCGTAGCGCTGCACGACGGCGAGGATGTCCTGCTCGAGCGCCTCGACGTCCTGAGGATCGAGCGACAGTGCGTAGTCGCTCATGCCGAGGCCGGGCCGGTGCTCGGTCCAGCGCTCGAGGTCCTCACGAAGGTGCTCCTCCTGGCGCCGGCGCACGACGTCGAGGTACTCCCGCCCGCCGTCGAGGCTCGCGAGCGTCGCGGGGTAGGTCGTGAGGTCGTACAGCGATTTCCAGCGCCGCTCACGACCGGACGGCTGCTCGTCGGCATCGCTGACGAACCCGAATCGCTCGAGCTGCCGCAGGTGGTAGGACGTCGACCCACTCGACTCGCCGAGCTCGCGCGCCAGCTCCGACGCGGTCGAGGGACCCAGGCGGCGCAGCGCGCCGAGCACCTGCATCCGGAGCGGGTGCGAGACCGCCTTGAGCGTGTCGAGGTCCTCGACGACCTTGTTGGTGAGGGTCATGCCCTCACACTACGACTGCAAAGATATCTTTGCAAACACTTCTTTGCAGTCAGGCGGCCAACGCTTCCGCGCGGGCCGGCAGCAGCAAGGCCGAGTCGCCGAACTCGTGCCAGTGATAGCCCGCTTCGACCGCGGCGTCGTACGCCCTCTGGGTCAGGCGTGGCCCGGCGACAGCCTCCACGAGCAGCAGGTGCGATGCCGCCGGGTCGTGCCAGCCGGTGATGAGCCCGTCGACGACGCGTGGGGGCGCGTCGCGGGTGATGACACGCTCGGTCCAGCCGGAGCTCGCCTCGACCACAGCGCGCCCCGGTGCCCCGCGCACGGCCGACTCCAGCGCTCGCGTGACGGTGGTGCCGACGGCGATGACCCGCCCTCCCCCGGCCCTCGTCGCGTTGACGAGCCGGGCCGCCGGTTCGCTGACCTCGAACCACTCCGGCTGCGGGGCCTCGCCGGCCTCCTGCGACGAGACGCCGGTGTGCAGCAGGATCGGGGCGATCGCGATGCCACGCGAGACCAGGCGGGTCACCACGTCCGGCGTGAACGGCCGGGCCGCGCTCGGCATCTCGGCGCTGCCGGGTGTCGTGCCGAAGATCGTCCGGTAGTCCTCGATCGGGTAGCGCCGGTCCAAGTAGCCGTACGCGATCGGACGACCGAGACTCGCCAACACGTCAGGCAGCGCGGCCTGTCCGGCGTAGCTGGCTCGCCAGAGCCGGTTGCCGTGGCCGGTCGGCGACGAGCTCTCACGCGGGTACGGCTCGAGCAGGGTGAGCTCCGCACCCGGGGCCGCCAGCACCAATGTCTGTCCCGCAGCGGCGTCGAGCACGGCCCATGCGGCGTCGGGTGCCGTGCGGACCTCGACGACCCACGTGCCGTCCCGCAGGTCGGTCGCCACGTGCACGACGACGTCGCCGGTGGAGGCCCCCACGCCTGACAGCACGGCGTCGAGCTCGCCCGCGACGGTCTGCGACGCGTTCACCACGACCAGGTCACCGGGCTCGAGGTGGTCTGCAAGGTCGCCGAACCTGGCATGCGTCACGCGGTCGCCGTGCGCGACCAGTAGACGTACGTCGTCGCGGCGCATCCCACGTGCCTCCGCCGGCGACGGAGCGGTGCGCTCGCCCGGCGGTGAGAACATCGTCAACGGCGCGATGTCGATCCGCGTCATGTCATGCCCCAGCTCGGGCCGGGACGAGGTCGGACGCCTGATAGCGCCCGCTCGGTGGGCGGTCGTCGAGCAGTGCCAGGAAGCCCGGGACGACCGACTCCGGGAGGGGTCGGTCCGAGATGTCCTGGCCGGGGAACGCATCTTGGTGCATCTGCGTCCGCATGTCGCCGGGATCGACGGTCCACCACCGGATGTCGGGCTCCTCGACCGCAAGAGTGAGGGTGAGGTGCTCGAGTGCTGCCTTGCTGGCCGCGTACGCACCCCACGTCTCGTAGTGGTCAGCCGCCGCGTCCGACGTGATGTTGATGACGGCACCGCCGACGTGCAGCGCGGGCCAGAGCGCGCGGGTCAGCGCGACCGGCCCGACCACGTTGGTCTCCCAGACGTCGCGCAGCACCTGGTCGTCCAGGGCGAGGACCGGCGCCAGCGGGCTCACGCCCAACGTGCTCGCGTTGTTCACGAGCAGGTCGAGGCCGCCGCCGGTCGTCTCGACGAGCAACGCCCGATGTCCGGGGTCGGTGACGTCGCCGGCGACGGGCCGGACCCGGTCACCCGCCTGCCGCGCAGCAGCGTTGAGGCGCGTCTCGTCGCGTCCGGTGATGACGACGTCCCAGTCGCGCTCCGCCAAACCGGTGGCGAGCGCCAGGCCGAGACCGGCGGAGCCGCCGGTGATGAGTGCACGAGGCATGAGGTTCTCCTTGGTGATGTCCGATGCACATCAGCCAACAACCTCAACAATGGTTGAGGTCAACCCCGTGGTTCAACCGACCTTGCCGGCGAGCACGCAATAGGTGAAGAAGATGACGCCGAGCAGCAGCCCGACGTGTCCGAGGATCGACAGGTACGGGCCTTCAGCCCAGCTGTCGTCGACGGCCGGCGCTGCGTGCTTGCCGGCGCCGGGCAACCAGCGCGCAAGGATCAGGATGCCGACCACGACCTCGACCCACCAGACGACCAGCGCGACGAGGCCAACCGGGTCGCTGGGCGACGTGAGGTAGTAGATCCACACGACGAGCGCCGTCACGCCGAGCACCGTGTGTGCGTTGAGGATCGTCCCGGGGATCTGGGCGTGACCCGGTTGCCGGCCCGTCGCGGACAGCCGCATGCGCGTCAGGAGCACCACGACAGCGGCGAGGGCCGTCAGCATCCACAGCACGTTGTCGAGTTCCACGCGTGCATCGTGGCACAGGTCGAGGTCCACGGGATACTGCCAGGACGACTGGCAGAGGCTCAGGCGCCGGGCAGCGATCCCGCCTCGAGGGGCGTGGAGTGACGTCGCCAGACCCGCCATCCCGGGCCTGTCCTCAGCCAGGTGTCGCCGATGATGAATGTCCCGCTGCGGTCCTCGCCGAGCACCGTGGCCCGCATCCGGACCCGGCGCAGCACCGACCCGATGTCGGCACTCGAGTCGCGAACGTCCTCCTCGACGGCCCACTCGTGGACGACGTACGCGTCGAGGGTCTGCAACCAGCGTGCGCGCGGCATGACGGCTGCCGTCGGGTGCACGAGCACCAGCGCGAAATCGGGGTGCAGGATGCGCTCGGCGACCTCGTGGTCCCGTTGGTTGACCGCGCGGTCGAAGTCCGCGCAGGCGGTGTCGAGCTCGGTGTCGGTCATGATCGATCATCGCACCGTACGGGTGCAGTCGTGCGACAACGGCTACTGCGGCTCGGAGACGTCCGCGACCTGCGCGTCCAGGACGCGAACCATGTCGTCGGCAGCCATCGTCAGCCCGACACCGTGCGCACCACCACCCAGTGAGATCGTCCCGTCGACGCGCTCGTCGACGACGACGGGCCAGGCGCGGAGCGAGCCGAACGGCGTGATCGTGCCGCGCTCGTAGCCCGTGGCCTCGAGCGCCACCGCCGCATCGGGCATCGACAGCCGGGAGACGCCCAGCAGCTGACGCAGCTTGGGCCACGAGATCGTCCGGTCGCCGGGCACCAGCACGAACAGGAAGTCGTCGTCCGCACGGCGTACGACCAGGCTCTTGACGAGCTGCCGTGGCTCGATGCCACGCGCGGCCGCCGCCTCGGCCAGTGACCCGACGGGCCCGTGCCGGGTCACCTCGTACGAGATCCCGGTGGCCGCAACAGCCGCGACAGCGCGCTCCTCGCTCACGCGTCGAGCGTACGGCCCGGAACTCTCACCACAAGTTGAGCCCACTCACAGCGTTCCCATACCAACCCGGACTTGAGTCGAAGACAGGACTCAACGAGGAGCACGCCATGAACGACCAGCCAGGAACCACGCCCGAACCGCAGGAACAGCCCGAGTCGCCCCAGGCCCAGCCGCAGGCTCACGTACGCCCGCGCCGGCGGCCCGGCCGGTACGGCATCGCAGCGATGGCCGGTGCGGCGATCCTCGGCGTCTCGGGTCTCACCTACGCCGCGCAAGCCGGCAACGCCCCAACCGCCACGGCGTCAAAGACGACGACCGGGCTGCCGACGCAGAGCCCGGCCGACCGCAACCTCTCGGTGCTGCCGCTGGATCGGCAGGCCGGGTCGATCGACCAGGCGGGCACCACCGATGCCACGGCAGCGCAGGAGGCCGGCCTCGTCTACATCAACACGTCCGTTGACTACGGCGCCGGACAGGCCGCCGGCACCGGCATGATCCTGACGTCCGACGGTGAGATCCTCACGAACCACCACGTCGTGGAAGGCGCGACCGCGATCACGGTCCAGGTCGTGTCGACCGGGAAGACCTACCAGGCAGCCGTCGTCGGCTACGACTCGACGCACGACGTGGCCGTGCTGCAGCTCAAGGACGCGTCGGGGCTGACCACGATCAAGCCCGACACCTCCAGCGCCGTGGCGGTCGGTGACAAGGTCACCGGCGTGGGCAACGCGAACGGCGACGGCGGTGCGGCCAGCGCAGCCGCGGGAACCGTCGCAGCGATCGACAAGGCGATCACGGTGCAGTCCGACGCCGGGTCCGGCCCCGAGCGGCTCAGCGGGCTGATCCAGGTGTCGGCCGACATCATCGCCGGGGACTCCGGCGGCGCACTCTACGACAGCGACGGCGAAGTCATCGGCATGGACACCGCAGCGTCCAGCGGCAGCGCCGACGTGACCGGCTACGCCATCCCGATCGGACAGGCACTGACGATCGCCGGCCAGATCGAGAGCGGCACCGAGAGCAGCACGGTGCACATCGGGTCGACCGGCTTCCTCGGCGTGCAGCTGGTGCCGGCTGCGTACCAGCAGGGCGGTGGCGCGGTGGTGGCCGGCACGGTTGCCGACTCGCCCGCTCGGGCCGCGGGCATCACCCAGGGCAGCACGATCACGCAGTTCAACGGCTCGTCGATCTCCTCGGCCGCCGACCTGTCCGCTGCCGTGGCCGCGGTCGACGCCGGGAAGACCGCAACCGTCTCGTGGACCGACGCCGCCGGCACCAGCCACACCGCGACGGTCACGCTGATCGCCGGCCCGATCGGTTGAGTCACTGCCAGCAGCGAGGTCGCCCGCGGAGGGTCGGTAGCCTGAACGGGTGACCGAGACCCTCCGCGACGGCGACCTCGTGCTGGAGCCCACGTCGGGATCCGACGAGTTCACCGGGTTCGCGATCCTCCTCGAGGGCGAACGCGTCGGGACCGTCGCGTTGCGCGGCGAGGACGGGCGCACGGCGTCGATCCGCTGGAACGCCGGCACCGACAACGTCCCGATCGCGGTCAGGGCGCTTCGCCTCGCCCTGGCGTACGCCTTCGACGACCTCGGTATGACGCGGGTCGAGGCGCGGATCCCCCTCGAGCGGCTGGGTGACGTCCGGGCCGCCTCGATCGCGGGCATGCGTCGTGAGGGCGTGCTCCGCGGCGCCGGCGACGATCCGGACCGCGCCCTGCTCGCCCGGATCGTCGACGACCCGGAGCCGCACAGCCGCGACGGGTTCATCGCGATCCTCAACGCCGGGCTGCCGACCAAGCGCGTCATCAGCCAGGGCCTGCTGCGTGACGAGCGCGGCCGGGTGCTGCTGTGCGAGCTGACCTACAAGCAGGAGTGGGACCTGCCCGGCGGCGTCGTCGAGGTCGGCGAGGCCCCCTCGATCGGCCTCGGGCGTGAGCTCGAGGAGGAGCTGGGCGTCAAGGTCGAGGTGGGCGACCTGATCACGGTCAACTGGCTGCCGGCTTGGCGCGGCTGGGACGACGCCTGCATCTTCCTGTTCGACCTCGGCGTCGTCGACAGCTCGGTGACCGAGGACATGACGTTGCAGGCCACCGAGATCAGGTCGGTGCGCTGGTGCGATCCCGAGGACGTGCGCGCGCACGCCGCCGCAGCCGCGATCGAGCTCCTCGAGGCCGTCGACGCCGGGTCCCTGCCGGCGTACCGCGAAGCCCCCAAGGCTGCGGAGTAGCTACCCGCTGAGCGTGACAACGTGCAGGTTCGCTTGGGCGTGTCGCCGGCATGTCGTCACGCTCAGAGACGGCACCGGGCATGACAAAGGCCCGGGAGCAAGCTCCCGGGCCTTCGAACTACTGAACTGAATCAGCGGGGTGAATCAGAGGGGACGGCAAGCCGTCCCCAAGCTCTCGCGAGCCTGAACCTGAATCAGAGGGGACGGATGTTCGTCGCCTGCAGGCCCTTCTGGCCCTGCTCGACGTCAAACTCGACCTTCTGGTTCTCGTCCAGCGAGCGGTAGCCGCTCGTGGCGATCGCGCTGAAGTGCGCGAAAACGTCTTCGCTGCCGTCGTCGGGGGCGATGAATCCAAAGCCCTTGTCAGCGTTGAACCACTTGACGGTTCCTGTAGCCATGTTGTTTCTCCTCTTTGGCGAGTTGTCGCTCACGCCTTTCGCGAGCGACTGTCGCGACACACATCCAACCTGCGAGAAGAACTAGCTACCTTGCGGAACTTGATCAGCCGTAGAATCCAACGTCGTGCAACCCCACCATCGTAGCGGGTGAGGGGGCCCGTCCGCATCTCACTGCGAATCGGCACTCACGACGCCGCCGAACTGGCCGATCGCGCGGGGCTTGCCGCTGCCGGGCGGGATGTAGAGCAGCACCTGGTGGTAGTAGCGCAGCTTGCCCGAGCTGGAGATCCCCGACGACAGGAACGCCTGCTGCGGAGTGCCCTCGGGCCAGCTGATCGTGAGACCGTCCCTGACCTCGTACGTGTCGAGCCGCAGCAGCGTCACGAACGCCAGCGCTCCCCCGTCCGTCGTGCGCAGGACGTACTTGACCGGGTCGTTGCCCCACGACTGTGAGAACGTCACGCCCTCGAGCTTGGCGTTGTTGTCCGCGGTGGTCCGCATCTGCTTGATGAACGAGTCGTCGGCGACCTTGCTCGCATCTGCCGACGCCGGGTCGGCGAGCGTCCTGGCGTACGCCTTCGCGGCGGCCGAGGCCGACATCGACATACCCACCGCGTCGTCGGGCTTCACCGTCAGGGCGTTCCCACCCTCGCGGCGGATGTCGGGGATCTGCGTGTCAGCGAGCGTCTCCGGGCTGGCGACCAGGAGCCAGGGCTCGACGGCGGTCTCGCGCTCGAAGATCTGGACCCGGTTGACGGCCGCGGCGTCGTCGTGCACGACCGCGAAGAACCACAGCGGGTACTTCCCGAACCGCGGGGTCTGCACGTCGGTGACCTCGAACGCGCCGGTGTCCTGCTTCTGGGTCTTGGCCAGTCGTTGCGACACCTCGAACGAGCCGGAGTCGATCGCGAGCACGGGCCCGCTCTCGACGATCGACAGCGGCTTGGCGTCGAGCAGCTCGATCGCGGTGTTGCGGACCTTGCGGTACTCGCTGAACACCGCCGACACCTCAGACGTGCGAGCGGCGGTCTTCTCCAGCGTCAGGTCGCCGCGCTTGTGGGGGACGGCACACGCCGAGAGCGTCAGCGCGCACGCGAGCGCGAGGAGGGACAGCCGCCTCACGTCTCCTCCTCGTCGACGATCTCGAAGTCGCCCAGCTCGTCCTCGCTGACCTCGTGCTCCACACCGTCCTCGTCGACGAAGACGTAGACGACGCGCTCGTCGGAAGCAGGCTCGGGTTCCGGCTCGGGTTCCGGCTCGGGTTCCGGTTCCGGCTCGGGTTCCGGCTCCGGCTCGGGTTCCGGCTCCGGTGCAGGTTCCGGCTCGGGCTCCGGCTCCGGCTCCGGCTCCGGTGCAGGCTCCGGCTCCGGCTCCGGTGCAGGTTCCGGCTCGGGTGCAGGCTCGGGTTCGGGCTCCGGCTCGGGTACGACGACGGGCTCCGGCACCTCGCCGGCGGCGATCTCCGCAGCCGTCAAAACCCCCGCGACACGAGGCGCGACCCGCTCCGGCTCCGCCGGCTCGACGGGCCCGGCTTCCTCGACGGGTTCGGCCTCGACGACCTCGACGGATTCCTCGACGATGTCGTACGCCTCGGCCTCCTCCGCCGACATCTCATGCTCGACGCCCTCCTCGTCGACATAGACGTAGACGACTTCTTCTTCGATGATCGGGCCTTCCTCGTCGTGTGTGCCCGCGAGCCAGAGACCGGCGTCGCGGCGGAGCCACCAGCTGGCCCACAGCCCCGCGAGCCCGAGCAGCAGCAGCGCCAGGCCCTTGTAGAACCCACCCTCGATGCCGTAGGCCACGGTGACCTCGACACCCGACAGGTTGGTCGAGCCGACCGAGAGGATCGCGACCGAGACCGTCTCGTCTGGCAGCTTCGCACTGATGCTGGCGCCACCGAGCCCGGCTGACTGGGTGATCCACCAGTCGAGGGCGGTGGGAGCACCCGGCAGGTTGGGCCTGCCCTTGACCTCGCGCGTCCTGAGGTCCCAAGGCGTGTGGAACCCGGTGACCTCGAGCCGTTGCGTCTTGCCGACGTAGTTGTCCACGTCGACGCTGTTGGCGAGGCCGACGAACACCGGCTTGCGGACGGGCACCTCGGCGCGGATGTCGACCTTGACGTCGGTCCACGAGATGACCTTGGGCTTGGTGACGATCGCGATGCCGTCGGTGTCGATCGGGTGCGGTCCCGTGGTGAACCGGCTGTCCGGGCCCAGCTTGATCATGACCGCGAGCCCGAGGACGGCGATGAGGACGCCGAGCACGCCAAGTGCCCAGCTCAGCCTCGTCCGCATGTCCACACTCCCTCTAGGGCGCCAACGACTGACGCCGCCGTGAGCCTATCGGGCCACGAGCCCACGCACGGACAGGCTGAGCGATGCGGCTGGCGCCGCGGCGCTCAGAAAAGCGCTGATGCGAGAGCGCGGCGAGCCGTCGCGACCCGCGGATCGGCGGTGCCGACGACCGTGAAGAGGTCGAGCAGTCTCTGGCGCACGAGCTCGCGGTCATCGCCGGCCGTGCGCTTCACGAGCCCGATCAGCCGGTCGAACGCGTCGTCGACGTGGCCACCACTGACGTCGAGGTCAGCGACGAGCATCTGGGCCTCGAGGTCGTCGGGTGCATCGGCGGCGGCCTTGCGGGCGGCCTGCAGGTCGACACCCTGCGTACGGGCGAGCAGCTTGACCCCTGCCAGCCGCTCGGAGATCTCGGAGTCGGCCGGATACTGCTTCTGCAGCTTCTCGTACTCCGCCACGGCGGTGTCGAAGTCACCGGCGGCGAACGCCTCGTCCGCGGCGGCGAACCGGGGATCCTCGGCCTCCTCCGGCTCGGCGGTCTCGGAAGTCTCACCCATCGGCTGCGCGCGACCGGTGACCCCGTTCTGGGCAGCGACGTTGACCAGCTCGTCGAAGTAGCGGCGCGCCTCCGCCTCCTCCACGGTGCCCTGGAACAGCGGGACCGGCTGGCCCTTCACGAGCCCGACGACCAGCGGCACGGCCTGGGCCTGGAGCGCTTGCGCGATCGCCGGGTTGGCGTCGATGTCGACCTGCGCGAGGACGAGCTGTCCGGCGTACTGCGAGACCAGAGCGCCCAGCATCGCGTTGAAGCTCTCGCTCTGCGGTGACCTCGGGGACCACAGGCTCAGCACGACGACGTAGTCCATCGAGGCCTGGAGTGCCGCGGTCTGGAAGTTCTGCTCGGTGATGTCGACGACGTACGAGCCACCGCCGGCGGCAGGCTGACCCGGACGGGCCGGCGGCTGCTTCAGCGCGGAGAGGTCGATGGCGCCGGGGCGCGAGAAGTTCATGCGCCCAGTGTATGAACTGGCGCGAAGGCGGTGACACGTGACGCCCTGGGCCCGGTCAGCTCCCTTCGAGGAGGCGTTGCTCGATCGTGCGGCCGCGCAGACCCGAGCGCTGTACGACTCGCTGGATGGTGAGGTCACGGGCATCGGGATCGCCGATGTAGCGGATGTGCCGCAGGCCCTGGGCCTGCGCCGCGGACTCGAAGATGAAGTGGCCGTAGCCGAGCATGCGCCCGAGCAAGGGCTTCTCGACAGTGATGTCCAGGATGCGGGTGATCGGCATCGTGGCGATGCGGACCGAGAAGACACCCGTCGCCCTGAAGACCCTCATGTTGGTCACGACGAAGACGTCGCGACGCTCGCGCATCGCGAGATAGGCGGCGTGCAGGAGGAGGCCCAGCCCGCCCACGATGAACAGCCAGCCGAGCTGGATCGGTCCGACGAGGGCCAGGATCCACAGCACGGCGGTGCCCACGACCTCGGCGATGGGCTTCCAGAACACGATGCCGTGGTGACGCACCAGGTCGATCACGACTTCCCCCTCGTCAGCGAGGAGGTGGCTGTCGATCTCCTGATCAGGCAACCGGTCGAGCAGCGCCCGCAGCATCAGGGACCTAGTTGACGAGCTCGTTGAAGAACACACCGACCTGCTGGAAGGCGTCCATGATGCCGCTGAACGCGCTGCTCACGAACTCAGCCGCATCGTCGGGGGTCGACAGCAGGTAGTAGATCGCGAAGCCGACGAGCAGCAGGAGGAAGACCTTCTTGAGCACATCGCCATTGTGTCGAAGTCCCTCCGCCCAGCCGCGAAGGCGCGCCGGGGACCGGCATTCCGTCGAGAACGGGCTCAGACCTGCTCGACGAGCGTGTCGGCCGCGGCGAACGGATCTGTCTCGCCGGCCAGGACCTGCTCGGCGAGCGTGTCGAGCCGGGCGTCACCCGACAGCCCGGCGAACCTCGACTGCACCTCCGTCAGGGCGAGTGCCTCGATCTCGCGGCGGAGCCGCGCCAGTCGTCGGCGCGTGAGCTCCCCGGACTCCCCCAGGTGCTTGCGGTGGGCCGCGATCTGCTCCGCGACCTCGTCGACGCCCTCGCCCTTGGTCGCGACGGTCAGGACGATCGGCGGCTTCCAGGCCCCGTCGGCCCTGTCGGTCATCGCGATGACCGAGCGGAGCTCTCGCCGCGTCGCCTCCGCCCCGTCACGATCGGCCTTGTTGACGACGAAGAGGTCACCGATCTCGAGGATGCCGGCCTTGGCCGCCTGGATGCCGTCACCCATGCCCGGGGCCAGCAGCACGAGCGTGGTGTCGGCGAGCCCAGCGATCTCGACCTCGGACTGCCCCACCCCCACGGTCTCGACCAGCACGACGTCACAACCGGCGGCATCCAGCACCCGCAGGGCCTGAGGTGCTGAGGCCGACAGACCGCCGAGGTGACCGCGACTGGCCATCGAGCGGATGTAGACGCCGTCGTCGGTCGCGTGGTCCTGCATGCGTATGCGGTCCCCGAGCAGCGCGCCGCCGGAGAACGGTGACGACGGGTCGACCGCGAGCACACCGACGCGCTTGCCCTGGCCGCGCAGCGCGTTGACGAGCGCCGAGGTGGACGTCGACTTGCCGACGCCGGGCGAACCCGTGATGCCGACGATGTGCGCCGAACCCGTGTGCGGCGTCAGCGCGGCACTGACCTCGCGCAGGGACGGCGAGCGGTCCTCGACCAACGAGATCAGCCGCGCCACGGCCCGTGCCTCGCCGGCTCGTGCGCGTTCCACGAGCTCGGCGACGGGAATGGCGCGGCTGCCTCGGCTCACCGTCTGGGGACTACTTCTTGGGGACGCGGATGATCAGGGCGTCGCCCTGACCGCCGCCGCCGCACAGCGCAGCCGCGCCGATGCCGCCACCACGGCGGCCCAGCTCGAGGGCGAGGTGCAGGACGATGCGGGCGCCGCTGGCACCGATCGGGTGACCCAGCGAGATGGCGCCGCCGTTGACGTTGACCTTGTCCTCGGAGACTCCCATGGCGCGGGTGCTCTCGATGCCGACCGCGGCGAACGCCTCGTTGAGCTCGAACAGGTCGATGTCGCTGACCTCGATGCCCTCCTTGGCGGCGGCCTTGGCGATGGCGTTGGCCGGCTGCAGCTGCAGGCTCGAGTCAGGTCCGGCGACGACGCCGGCGGCACCGATCTCGGCGATCCACGACAGCCCGAGCTCCTCGGCCTTGGCCTTGCTCATGACGACCACCGCGGCGGCACCGTCGGAGATCTGGCTGGCGGAGCCGGCCGTGATCGTGCCGTCCTTGCTGAACGCAGGGCGCAGCTTGCCGAGCGACTCGACCGTCGTGTCGCCACGGACGCCCTCGTCGGCACTGATGACGATCGGATCGCCCTTGCGCTGCGGGATCTCGACCGGAACGATCTCGTCGTCGAACACACCGTTCTTCTGCGCCGTGGCGGCGAGCTGGTGCGAGCGCGCGCTGAACGCGTCCTGCTCCTCACGGCTCAGCTTCGTGCCGTCGGCGTTGATCTGCTCGGTGAGGCCGCCCATCGCCTGGTCGGTCAGCGCGTCCCACAGTCCGTCGTACGCCATGTGGTCGGTGAGCTTGGTGTCGCCGTACTTGGTGCCCTCGCGTGAGCCGAGCAGCATGTGCGGCGCCTGCGTCATCGACTCCTGGCCGCCGGCGACGATGATCTCGTGCTCGCCGGCGCGGATCAGCTGGTCAGCCAGCGCGATCGCGTTGATGCCCGACAGGCACACCTTGTTGATGGTGATCGACGGCGTCGTGAGCGGGATGCCGCCCTTGAACGCAGCCTGACGAGCCGGGACCTGACCGGCTCCGGCGCCGAGGACCTGGCCCATGATCACGTAGTCGACCTGCTCGCCGGTCACGCCGGCCTTCTCCAGGGCGCCCTTGATGGCCAGACCACCGAGGTCCGAGCCCGACAAGGTCTTGAGGCCACCGAGGAGGCGGCCGATCGGGGTGCGCGCACCGGCGACGATCACGGACTGGGTCATGGGTTGCTCCTTCGCAAGATCACGTCTTCGAAAAGACCGTGATCTCCACTTTACTCAGAGGTAACGTCGGTATGCCGTTCTGTGCGATGGATCACGCCGCACTGCGGTCCCGGTGCCATACCCTCGTGTCCATGCCCGACAGCCCCCTCGTCCCCGACCACCTCCTCCTCGCGATCGACCACGTCGGTATCGCGGTCCCCGACCTCGACGACGCCCTGGAGTTCTACGCCTCGACGTTCGGCCTGCACGCGGTGCACGAGGAGATCAACGAGGAGCAGGGCGTGCGCGAGGCGATGCTCGCCGTCGGCGACTCCGACCAGCGCATCCAGCTCCTCGCCCCGCTCAGCGACGAGTCCACGATCGCCAAGTTCCTCGCCCGCAACGGGCAGGGCATCCAGCAGCTCGCCTACCGCGTCGCCGACATCGAGGCCGTCTCGGCGATCCTCCGGGAGCGCGGCGTCCGGCTGCTCTACGACAACCCCAAGCGCGGCACGTCCGACTCGCGGGTCAACTTCGTGCACCCGAAGGATGCTGGCGGCGTGCTGGTGGAGCTCGTCGAGCCCGCGGCATCGCACTGAATCCACTGAGTTCGGGATCACAGCCCGAAGCCGTAGCCGCGGAAGTTAACGCTTAGTAACATCACGGAAACACGCGCGCCCCCGAACCGAAGGATCCATGACGTGCAGAACATCCTTGATGCCATCCAGGCCGGCGACACCTCTTCTGAGGACTTCGCCAACATCGAGCTCCCCCAGACCTACAAGGGGATCACGGTCCACAAGGACGAGGTCGGCATGTTCGAGGGCCTCGCGAGCCGCGACAAGGACCCGCGCAAGAGCCTGCACCTCGACGACGTCCCCATCCCCGAGCTCGCGCCCGGCGAGGCGCTCGTGGCCGTCATGGCGAGTGCGATCAACTACAACACCGTGTGGACCTCGATCTTCGAGCCGGTCTCCACGTTCGGCTTCCTCGAGCGCTACGGCCGCCTGAGCGAGTACACCAAGCGCCACGACCTGCCCTATCACGTGGTCGGCTCCGACCTCGCCGGCGTCGTGCTGCGGGTCGGGCCCGGCGTCAACAAGTGGAAGCCCGGCCGTGAGGTCGTCGCACACTGCCTGTCGGTCGAGCTCGAGGCACCCGACGGCCACAACGACACGATGATGGACCCCGAGCAGCGCATCTGGGGCTTCGAGACCAACTTCGGCGGGCTCGCCGAGCTCGCGATCGTCAAGGCCAACCAGCTCATGCCCAAGCCCGACCACCTCACGTGGGAGGAGGCGGCGAGCCCCGGTCTCGTCAACTCCACGGCGTACCGGCAGCTCGTGTCCACCAACGGCGCCAACATGAAGCAGGGCGACACGGTCCTGATCTGGGGCGCCTCCGGCGGCCTCGGCTCGTACGCGACGCAGTTCGCGCTCAACGGTGGCGCGACTCCGGTCTGCGTCGTCTCCTCGCCCGAGAAGGCCGAGATCGTCCGCAAGATGGGCGCCGAGCTCGTCATCGACCGTTCCGCCGAGGGCTACAAGTTCTGGAAGGACGAGAACACCCAGGACCCCAAGGAGTGGCAGCGCTTCGGCAAGAAGATCCGTGAGCTCACCGGCGGCGACGACCCCGACATCGTCTTCGAGCACCCGGGCCGCGAGACGTTCGGCGCCAGCGTCTACGTCGCGCGCAAGGGCGGCACCATCGTGACCTGCGCCTCGACATCGGGCTACATGCACCAGTACGACAACCGCTACCTCTGGATGAACCTCAAGCGGATCGTCAGCTCGCACTTCGCCAACTACCGCGAGTCGTGGGAGGCCAACAAGCTGATCGACAAGGGCCTGATCCACCCCACGGTCTCCCGTGTCTATCCCCTCGCCGAGACCGGCCAGGCCGCGCTCGACGTGCACCACAACCTGCACCAGGGCAAGGTCGGCGTGCTGTGCCTGGCACCCGAGGAGGGCCTCGGAGTCCGCGACGCCGACAAGCGCGCCCTGCACATCGACAAGATCAATCGGTTCCGAGGCGTCTGACGCCTCGTCCAAGCAGCCGGTCCGGTCCCCTGCGTGGGGCCGGATCGGCCGTGTCGATGCGCCTTTCCGGCGGGTAAGGTGGACCCCGCACCTGACAACCCCTCTCTTTCACGAATGGGAACAGCATGTCCGACCAGTCCGGATTGTCCATCTTCGACGCCGCCGAGAAGTCCGGCGACGCTTCCTTCCCGCTCGCCCGCCGCGGCGGCTACGACAGTGACGCCGTCGATGCCTGGGTCCGCACGCAGTCTGCCGAGTTCCAAAAGGCCGCCGACAGCCTCAAGGCCGTCCAGTCCGAGAACGAGAACCTCCGCGACCTGATCGAGAAGCTCAAGGACCGCGTCGAGGCCGTCGAGAAGCCGACCTACACCGGTCTCGGCAACCACGCGGCGCAGCTGCTCGGCCTCGCCGAGCAGGAGGCCGAGGACGTACGCAACCGCGCCGTGCGCGAGGCCGACGAGCTCGTCAAGAAGGCCGAGGAGGAGGCGGCGATCGTGCGCGCCACCGCCAACCACGAGGCCGAGGAGATGCGCGGCCGCGCCGTCATCGAGCTCGAGGAGAAGCGCAAGCAGCTCCTCGAGGACGCCGAGGCGATGCACGCCGACGCGATCGCCCACACCGAGGACCTCCGTGCGCACGCCGAGCGCGAGGCCGCGCAGGTCAAGCTCGCCGCCGAGCAAGAGGCCCAGAACATGCGCCTCGGTGCGACCCGCGAGGTCGAGCAGGCCCGCGCCGCCGCCGACCGCGAGGTCACCGAGGCCCGCCGCGTGTTGGCCGTCGAGAAGGAGCGGCTCGCCCGCGAGGCCTCCGAGAACCATGCGTCGGCGACCGAGCAGACCGCCAAGCTCGTCAAGGACGCCGAGACTCGCGCCAAGGCCGCCGACGACCGGGCGCGCGACATCATGGACCAGGCTGCCAAGGCCCGCGACGCCGCGAGCGCCGAGGCCTCCCGCCTGCTCGACAACGCCAAGGCCGAGGCTTCGCAGCTGGTCTCCGGCGCGAGCGCCGAGGCGCAGCACATCCGGGTCAGCGCGACGACCGACGCCGAGCGCCAGACCCGGGTCCTGCGGGCCGAGGTCGAGGAGCTGCAGCGCAAGCGCGACGGCATCATGGCACAGATGGGTCAGCTGCGTGACATCGTCTCGACGTTCGCACCGACCGCCGTCAAGGACAGCGGGGCCAAGGACAAGGTCGAGCCCAAGGCTGAGGACAAGCCGGCACCGGACGAGGCCAAGGCCGAGCAGCCCAAGGCTGAGGCACCCGCCGAGGCGAAGGGCGACGAGCCCGCTCCCGCCGAGGCCGACGCCGACGAGTCCGTCGAGGAGAAGACGAGCTAGCTAGCGCGGCACATCCTTGAACGCGGCGACCGTGCGGTCGCGGTAGGCCGAGGAGTCGGCGCGCTCCATCGGGCCGTCCCAGGTGTCTGGCAACGGCACCGGGACACCCGGCGCGAGCTTGCGGGTGATCTCGTCGAGCGCGCGCTCGGAGTCCCCGACCCACAGGTGCTTGGCCCCCTCGACCGCGATGACCTCTGCCTGCGGGATGGCGGCGAAGCGCTCGCGCGCCTCAGGCGGCTGCAGGTAGTCGTCGTGCTCCGGGACCAGGGCGGTGAGCGGCTTGCCGGATGCCGCCCACGCGGCGAGGTGCTCCGGCGTGGAGAAGCGCAAGGGCGGCGAGAGAAGCACGGCGCCCTCGACGGTCGGCTCGAGGCCGTACATCAAGGTGAGGTCCGTGCCGAACGACCAGCCGACGAGCCACACGTGCGGCAGCTCGGCGAACTCGGCGTACTCGACCGCAGCGGCGACGTCGAAGCGCTCGCCGACGGCATGGTCGAACGCTCCCCCGCTGGTGCCCTGCACGCTGGACGTGCCGCGGGTGTTGAACCGCAGCACCGCGATGCCGGCCAGCGCGGGCAGTCGATAGGACGCCTTGCGGAACAGGTGGCTGTCCATCATGCCGCCGTGTGTCGGCAGCGGGTGCAGGCAGATCATGGTGGCGACCGGGTCGCGGTCGGGCGGCAGTGCCAGCTCGCCGACCAGGCTCAGCCCGTCGGCGGTCTCCAACGTGATCTGCTCGCGGCGGGCGGGCAGCACGGAGTTGCCGCGGATCTTCTCGGTCATGGGAGTCCTAGTGCTTCCTGGCCCAGCAGGCCGTGTGCCAGTGCCGGCGCTCGTCGATCGCGGCTTCGCTCAGCAGCGCCTTCTGGACCGGCCACGCGACGACATGCGGCGTCGCCGGGCGGATCAGCTGGTCGCAGCCCGGGCAGCGGTAGTCCTTGGCGGCCCCGGAGCCGCGGAGCTGTCGTACGTACCACGAGCCGTCGGCCTTGTGCTCGACCTGCTCGGTGGGCGTCCGCAACGGCGGGTGCGCACGGTGTGCGACGCGACGGCGGGACATGCCTCCAGTCTACGGAGCGCTGCAGTAGCGGCGGATCCAGCCTTCGTGGGCGCTGGTCGCCTTGATCGCCTGGTCGAGGGTCAGCACGGAGACGTCGCGCCGGCCGTCCCGCTGGAACAGCACGACGTCGGTCAGCGTGGGCTTGTCGCTGCACGAGAGCCCCGCGGACTCCTGGGCCGACACGGCGGTCGACAGCGCGGTCTCGGCGCTCTTGCTGTCCAGGACGATCGACGACGAGGTGCCGTAGCGGCTCGAGAACGACGAGATCGCGACGTAACCGAGGATCAGCGCGACTGCACACAGCAGCGCGAGCCTGCGCACTGCGCGCGCAGCGACGAACACCAGCGACGTGCTGATCATCGTGGCTCCTGTCCGCGTACCCCTCTGGACAGAGCAACGAGGTGATCACCCCGTGGTTATCGGCAGCGCGCGAAAAAGAACTTTCGCCGGTATGCCGTAACTTTTCGCTGGTCAGTACGTGTGGAAGCCCGCCCCGGTCTTGCGGCCGAGCTTTCCGTCAGCGACCACCTGCTGCAAGGTCGGTGCCGGCAGCCAGCCCGCGTGCCCGAACGTGCTGACGAGAGACTCCTGGATCGCCAAGGACACGTCGTTGCCGACGACGTCGAGCAGCTCGAACGGTCCCATCGGGAGCTTGGTCGCCTTCATGGCGTCGTCGATCTCCGTCAGCGAGCCCCCGTCAGCTTCGTGGAGCTTGACGGCGTCGTTGAGGTAGGGGAACAGCAGCGCGTTGACGATGAAGCCCGCTCGGTCACCGCACGACACCGGGTGCTTGCCGGTCGACAGGCACAGCGCGCGCACGGTCTCGGCGACCTCCGGCGTGGTCTCGTCGGCGGTCACGACCTCGACGAGCTTCATGACCGGCGCGGGGTTGAAGAAGTGCATGCCGATGACATCCTGCGGGCGCGAGGTCACCGCCGCGCAGGCCGTGATCGAGAGCGACGACGTCGTGGTCGCCAGGATCGCGCCAGGCTTGGCGATGCGGTCGAGGTCGCGGAACAGCTCGAGCTTGATCTCAAGATCCTCGGCGATCGCCTCGACGATGATGTCGGCGCCGGCGAGGGCTTCGCGCTCGGTCGAGCCGCTGAGCCGGCCGAGCACGGCCGACTTGCCGTCCTCGTCGAGCTTGCCGCGCGAGATGGCCTTGTCGAGGCTCTTGGCGATGCGAGCCTGGACACCATCGAGCTTGTCGGCGCTGCGGCCGACGTAGACGACGTCGTAGCCCGCCTTGGCGAAGACCTCGACGATGCCGGAGGCCATCGTGCCGGTGCCGACGACCCCGACGGTCTCGATCTCGTGGCGCAGCTGAGGAGAGTCGACCTCGTCGTCGCCCACGGCCTGCGCGAACGTCGTGCTGTCGGCGGCCATCTGGGTCAGGATGCTCACGGGCTGGTGCAGCTCGTCGCCGGTCTCGGCGTAGAGCTTCTCCAGGCCGGTCGCGACGGTCTGCGGGCCGAGCGCGTCGATCAGCGCCAACGGGCCGATCGGGTAGCCGCAGCCGAACCGCATCGCGGCGTCGATGTCGTCATGGGTCGCATAGCCGCTCTCGTACATCGTGGCAGCGTGGTTGAGGTAGGGCAGCAGCAACGTGCGCGCGATGTCGGCGGCGGTGTCGCTCGCGCCCAGTCTCTCGACGATTTCCTGCATGGCTACTCCTGAGTAATAAGCGGGTCGTGTCAGACTAACCTGACCGTGCCGCTGGCTCCATGGGAGAACGATGAAACGACGTATGACGATGGTTACAGCCATCGTGGGCCTTGCTCTGCTAGGGCTCGGGGCCTGCGGTACGAGCGACGATCCGGCCGACAAGCCGACGGCGACCGAGACGACGGCGAGCAGCAGCCCGTCGGCTCCGACCTCCGAGCCGACCGACGATGCCTCGTCCGCGCTCTCCGGTGACTGGCACGACGTCGACGCCAAGTGGGTCGTGCACTTCCACGACGACGGGACTTACGTCGAGGACTTCGAGGGCGTCAAGGACTTCCGCGTCGGCACCTATGCGGTCGACGGCGCGACGGTGTCGCTGATCGGTGACGACGGCAACACCGACAAGGGCACGATCGAGGGCGACACCCTCGTGTTCAAGCTCGGCACGCTGACGAGGATGAGTTGAGGATCGTCATCGCGCGGTGCCAGGTCGACTACGCCGGCCGGCTCGCCGCCCATCTCCCGCTCGCCACCCGCCTGATCATGGTCAAGAACGACGGATCGGTGCTGATCCACTCCGACGGCGGCTCCTACAAGCCGCTCAACTGGATGAGCCCGCCGTGCACGCTGCGCGAAGGCCTCGCCGACGACGGCGTGACCGAGTGGACCGTCACGGCCGGCAAGACCGACGACACCCTGCGGATCCGCATCGAAGAGGTGCTGCACGACTCGGCGCACGAGCTCGGGATCGACCCCGGGCTGCAGAAGGACGGCGTCGAGAAGCACCTGCAGGAGCTGCTCGCCGAGCACACCACGGCCCTCGGGCCCGGCATGAGCCTCGTGCGCCGCGAGTTCATGACCGCGATCGGCCCCGTCGACCTGCTGTGCAAGGACGGCTCCAACGGCTCCGTCGCGGTCGAGATCAAGCGTCGCGGCGACATCGACGGGGTCGAGCAGCTGACTCGCTACCTCGAGCTCATGAATCGCGATCCGTCATTGCGCCCGGTGCGCGGCATCTTCGCGGCGCAGGAGATCAAGCCCCAGGCCCGCACGCTCGCGACGGATCGCGGCATCGAGTGCGTCGTCGTCAACTACGACGAGCTGCGCGGCATCGACGACCCCTCGCTGCGCCTGTTCTAGGCTCGACCGGACAGTCGCCTCACTGCAAGGGGACGTTGAAGAACGTCGTGCCGAGCTGCTCCCAGCGGTCGACCTCGCAGCCATTCGTACGACTGAAGGTCGCGTCGACCTTGTCGCCGTCGTAGGTCCCCTTGACCGTGGCCGTCTGCGGGCCGCCGTAGAGCTCGGTGCACACCTGGTCCTTGGCGACCGGCTCGAAGACCTTGGCGCCGGCCGTGTCGAGCGCGGCGCACGCCTCGGCAGGCTGCGGATGGTCTCCCCCGACCGGGTCGCAGCTCAGCCGGTAGGTCTGGGGTTCGGCGCCCTCGGACGCGATGACCGTGATCGTCAGCGTCGTGCCTGCGGACGACGAGGAGTCGCTCGCGGCGTCCTTGCCGCATGCCGAGAGGGTCGCCGCGAGCACGGCGACCACGACCAGGAGGGCCTTAGGCACCGGCGACCGGGGGTGCGGTGGGGTCGCTGCCCGGGCTGGGCTCCTCGCGGGCGACCCAGTCCTCGATGCGCTCGTAGTCGTCCTTGGAGCGCGTGACGACGGCCAACAGGTCGCTCATCTTGGAGACCTCCTCGACCTGCTCCTTGATGAACCACTGCATGAACTGGTCGGAGGCGAAGTCGTTGTTGTCACGGGCGATGCGGGTCAGCTCGTTGATCTGCTCGGTGACCCGCTTCTCCTGCGCGAGAGCGGCAGCAACCGGCTCGACGACGTCGGTGAAGTCGACCTTGGGCGCCTCGAGGGCGGGAATGACCGGCGTCTCGTCGGCGTCGAGGAGGTACTGGACCATCATCATCGCGTGGTCGCGCTCCTCGAGGGCCTGCTGGTAGAACAGGGCCGCCATCTGCGGCATCGTCAGCGCGTCGTAGTAGGTCGCGATCGCGACGTACTGCTGGTGCGCGCCGAACTCGTAGCCGAGCTGTTCGTTGAGCTTGGCGACGAATGCTGGTGCTGCCATGGTCGTGTCCCGTCTCTCGTCTTAGGCGAGGCTCACCTCACGCTGATATCCTAGGCCTGTGCCCCCGACACCCAAGAAGAAGTGCTGCAGCAGCAAGCCTGCGTGCAAGCGGTGTCCCATCCTCATGATGAAGAAGGGCACCCTCCCCGAGGGCTACACCGTCAAGAAGCGCAAGCTCGTCAAGGTCAAGAAGAAGCACAAGACCAAGCACAAGATCGCTGCCTGAGCGGTGGTTCGAGCCTAGGGCACCGGCACCCACGCGACCACGAAGGTGTGGCTGCCCAAAGTCATCCCTGGGTCGGACGTCGTGCGTCGACCACCTCACTAGGGTGAGTCCCATGCGTGAGCGATCCGACCTCTGGCGCCGGATCGACACGCTCTGGCAGGACATCGGACTGACCGGCATGGTGCTGTTCATCCCGCTCGCCTCGTACGTGTTCACCGGGACGCCGGGACAGCTGCTCGACATCGCGTTGATCGTGCCTCTGGCGCTGCGTCGCCGCGCCCCGGTCGCGACGTTCACGGTCATCTGCCTCATGCTCCTGGCGCAGGCGATCGTCTTCGGCACACCGCGCTACGGCGACGTCGCGCTGCTGATCGCGTTGCATGCGGTCGCCGCGTACGGCCCGATGTGGGCGGTCCGCGCGTCGCTTGCCACGGGATTCCTCGGCGCGTTGATCGCCGCTGCCCGGTGGTCGACGCCGACCACGGACGCCGGCCAGCTGCTCAGCTACGTCGTGCCGCTCGCCGCGCTCGTGCTGGCTGCGTGGATGCTGGGCTACCTGGCCCGCACCCGTCGGGCGTACGTCGCGGGGCTCGAGGAGAGGGCCGAACAGCTCGAGCGCGACGCGGCACAGCAGGCCCAGATCGCCACCGCGGCCGAACGCGCGCGCATCGCTCGCGAGATGCACGACGTCGTGGCCCACAGCCTGTCGGTCATGGTCGTGCAGGCCGACGGCGCTCTGTACGCCGCCGAGAAGCGGCCCGAGGTCGCGATCGACACGCTGCGGACGATCTCGGAGACCGGCCGGACGTCGCTGACCGAGATGCGGCGGTTGCTGGGGCTCCTCCGCGACGACCGCGGCGAGCTGCCGATGGCACCTGTGCCGAGTGCGGCCGACGTCCACGGCCTGGCCGAGCAGCTCCGAGCGAGCGGGCTCGCGATCGACCTCAACGTCCTGGGTGATCTCGACCGCCTCGACCCGGCCACCGGGCTGACGGTCCATCGCATCGTGCAGGAGGCCCTCACCAACACGCTCAAGCACGCCGGCCCGGGCGTCACCGCCTCGGTGGACCTGCGGGTCACGACCGACTCCGTACGCATCCAGGTCGACGACGACGGTCGTGGCGGGACCGCCGCCGATGACGGTCAGGGACACGGAATCCTCGGCATCCGAGAGCGCATCGCCGTCCACGCCGGTGAGGTCGAGGCGGGACCACGGCCCGGCGGCGGGTTCCGGGTCAAGGCCGTCGTGCCGGTGGGGTCGACTCCATGATCAAGGTGTTCCTGGTGGACGACCAGCAGCTCGTACGCGCCGGATTCCGGATGCTGATCGAGTCGCAGGACGACATGGCCGTCGTCGGCGAGGCCGGCAATGGCGCCGAGGCGGTCGAGCTCCTCGCCGTGACGTCCGCCGACATCGTGCTGATGGACGTCCGCATGCCCCGGATGGACGGCGTCGAGGCGACGCGCATCCTGGCGGCGAGGTCGGAGCGGCCGCGTGTCGTGGTGCTGACCACGTTCGACCTCGACGAGTACGTCTACAACGCCCTGCGCGCCGGAGCCTCCGCGTTCCTGCTCAAGGACGCCCAGCCCGAGACGCTCCTCGGCGCGATCCGCGACGTGCACGACGGTGACGCCGTGGTCGCACCGAGCGTCACGCGACGCATGCTCGAGCGGTTCCTCGACGCCTCCCAAGCGCCGGACCCGGATGATGACGACCGTCTGGCCGCGCTCACCGCCCGCGAGCGGGAGGTGCTCGAGCTGATCGCGAGCGGCCAGTCGAACACCGAGATCGCGGCCGGCCTGTTCCTCGCCGAGGCCACGGTCAAGACACATGTCGGGCGCATCCTGGCCAAGACCGGATCGCGCGACCGGGTTCAGCTCGTCGTGCTGGGCTACGAGTCCGGGCTCGTCAGCCCCGGCGACCGCTGACGTACGACCCAGGTATGACGCGGGGCAAGCAGGTCCCGTCCGTGGGCTGACGATTCGTCGGCCGGCGATTCCTAGCGTGGAGAGCACCACCAGACGACTCACCACAGGAGCAGGAATGACGGTCCTCGACCCACCCACCACGATCCCCGCGATCGCCGCACGCGCGACCGGGCTCACCAAGACGTACGGCAGCGGCGAGGCCAAGGTGCACGCGCTCGCCGGCGTGGACCTGACGATCGAGACCGCGCGATTCACCGCGATCATGGGGCCCTCTGGCTCCGGCAAGTCGACGCTGATGCACTGCCTGGCCGGTCTCGACCAGGCCACGTCGGGCCAGGTGCAGGTCGGCGACCTCATGCTCAGCTCACTGTCCGACAACGAGCTCACCCGCTTCCGTCGTCGGCACGTCGGCTTCGTGTTCCAGGCGTTCAACCTCCTCCCGATGCTGACCGCCAAGCAGAACATCCTGCTGCCCCTCGACCTCGCCGGCCTCGACCCGGACTGGGCGTGGTTCGACGAGCTCATCGAGGTGCTGGGGCTCGGCGAGCGACTCGGCCATCGCCCGAGCCAGCTGTCCGGCGGACAGCAGCAGCGCGTCGCGATCGCCCGAGCGCTGATGAGCCGGCCGGCGATCGTGTTCGCGGACGAGCCGACCGGCAACCTCGACAGCCGGTCGAGTGCCGAGGTGCTGGGCTTCCTGCGGCGGTCGGTGCGCGAGCTCGGGCAGACGACCGTCATGGTCACGCACGAGCCGAGCGCCGCGGCGTACGCCGACCGGGTCGTGCTGATCGCCGACGGCCGGGTCGCCACGCAGATCGACAACCCCACGCAGGACAGCATCCTCGACGCCCTGCGCCGGATCGGCGGCTGAACCGTGCGCAGCGTCATCCTCGCCTCGATGCGCACGTACGCCCGACGCTACGTCGCGGCGCTCGTCGCGGTCCTCATCGCCACCGGATTCATCGTGGCGATCAACGTCCTCAGCGCGGCTGCCCGTGAGGGCGCCAACGAGACCGTCGGCAAGCAGTACCGCGGCGCCGACGTCGCCGCGACGGACGCCAACGGCCCCCGCCAGTACGCCCAGCTCCGCAAGCGTGCTCTCGCGGATCCCGACGTCACCGCCGCCGCGGTCAACTGGCGCGGCTGGACCGAGGCGACCCTGTCCCGCGGAGCGCAGATGGTGTCGCTCGGCAGCGTCGCGACCGACCGGAGTCTGCGCTGGCAGGCGACACGGTCGGGGCGCCTGCCGACCGGAGGCGGCGAGATCGCCATGTCCTCGTCATGGGCGCGACGCCACCACGTGGGCCTCAACGACTCGCTGACCCTGGACATCGGCGCGAGGTCCCGGACGTTCACCGTGTCGGGCATCGTCGACGACCAGGACGGCCCGTTGCGTTCGGTGCTCTACCTGCCCGAGCGCGCGTTTCCCGGCCTCGGCGACGTCGGCGAACCGGTCGACGAGGTGTTCGCGGTCTCCGGTGATCCGGCCGCCGTCGCCTCGCGTCTCGATCACGCCACCAGCGGCGTCTCGGTCAGCACGGCCGAGGCGTACGAGCGCACGCTCCGCCTGCAGGCGACGAACGGGATCGACATCTTCCAGAAGCTGATCCTCGTGTTCGCCGCCATCTCGCTGTTCGTCGGCGCGCTGGTCATCGCCAACACGTTCACGATCCTGCTCGCCCAACGCGCCCGTGACCTGGCGCTGCTGCGCTGTGTCGGAGCCGTGCGTGCACAGGTCGCCCGGTCCGTCGTGGTCGAAGGACTCATGATCGGTGCCGTCGGCGCGGCGGCGGGGGTCGTGGTCGGCTACCTGGTCGCGCTCGGCGGCAAGGCCGCGATCGCGCACTGGTCGCCCTCGACGCCGATGGGTGGGACATCGCTCACGCCGGGCAGCCTGCTGCTGCCCGTGCTGCTCGGCATCGTCGTCACGGTCGCGGCGTCGTACGTCCCGGCGCGGCGCGCCGGTGCGCAGTCGCCGCTGGCCGCCTTGCAGCCCCAAGACGCGGTCAAGGTGCGCACCAGGGCTGGAGCCCTGCGGCTCGTCATGGCGGTCGGCTTCCTGCTGGTCGGCGCGGCCGGCCTCCTCGTCGGTCTGCAGAGCGTGCTGGTCGCCGGGCTCGTCGGCGGGATGTTCTCGTTCGTCGGCGTCCTGCTGCTGACACCCGTGCTGGTCCCTGCCGCGATCCGTCTTGCCGGTCCCCTGGCGCGACGTGCCGGCGTGCCAGGGCGCCTCGCGCACGGCAACTCGCTGCGCAATCCACGACGTACGGCTGCCACGTCCACCGCCTTGCTGATCGGCGTCACGCTGATCACGGCCGTCGTGGTCGGCTCGGCGTCGATCTCCAACAAGGTCAACACCTCGCTCGACGACAATCACCCGGTCGACCTGATCGCCGCGCCCTCCAAGGGCGCCCTCCCCCACGGCGTCGGCGCGAAGCTCGCTGCCGTCGACGGAGTCAGCCAGGCGATCGAGCTGCCGGGCATCGACGCACGCGTGGGCGGTCAGGAGATGGCGGTCCTCGGCGTCGACAAGGCCGCCCGGGCGCTCGTCCGCGGGAACGTGTTGCGTGACCTCGGCCCGGATGACGTCGTGGTCTCCGGTGGCACCGGCAACGTGGCACCCGGCGACACCACCACGGTCAAGGCGGGTCGCACCATCCACGAGCTCACGGTGCGGTACGCGGCGGGACTCGGTGATGCGGCCATCGTCAGCCGATCAACGCTCGACGCGATGGGCACGGCGACCACACCTCGAGCGGCCTGGGTGCGAGCCACCGACGGAGCCGACGCCGGGGCGGTCACCGCCGATGTCGCGTCGATCGCCAAGTCGTCGGACCTCGACCTCACCGGCGGCCTGCCCGAGCGTGCGGACATCCTCAAGCTGCTGGCGATCGTGCTGGCCGTCACCGTGGGATTCCTGGCGATCGCCGTGCTGATCGCGCTGATCGGGGTCAGCAACACGCTGAGCCTGTCGGTCCTCGAACGCGTACGGGAGAACTCGCTGCTGCGGGCCTTGGGACTGGAACGGTCCGGGCTGCGCGCCATGCTGGCGATCGAGGCGCTCCTGATGGCCGGCGTGTCAGCCGTGCTCGGGATCGGTCTCGGGTCGCTCTATGCCTGGTTCGGCGTCAAGACGCTGGCGGACGGCATCTTCGAATCGGCGCCCGACCTCACGGTGCCGTGGGTCCAGGTCGGCGTGATCTTCCTGGTCGCGGCCGCTTCCGGACTCGTCGCCTGCGTGCTGCCGGCACGGCAGGCCGCGCGGATCGCACCGGCCGCCGGGCTGGTCGCCGACTGATTCCCACCGCAGGCGAGGAGGGGACGGGTCGTACGGTTGTCGTCATGACCGAACTCGCACACCAGGCCCAGACCCTCCTCGCCCTGCACACCGACCCCAAGCTGCTCAAGGTCGTCAACGTGTGGGATGCCATCAGCGCCCGCGTCGTCTCCGAGGTCGAGGGCGTCACCGCCCTGGCCACCGCGAGTCACTCGATCGCCGCCGCGTACGGCTACGCCGACGGTGAGAACATTCCCGTCGAGCTCATGATCGAGGCGGTCGGCGGCATCGTCGCGGCGACCGACCTGCCCGTCACGGCTGACCTCGAGGCGGGATACGGCAACCCGCGCGAGACCACGCTGCGGGCGATAGGCGTCGGCGTCGTCGGCTGCAACCTCGAGGACCAGATGAAGCCCCTCAACGAGGCGGTCAACGCGGTCGAGGCCGTGCTCGACGCCGCGCAGCAGGAGGGCATCGACTTCGTGCTCAACGCGCGCACGGACGCGTTCCTCAAGGCTGGCGACAAGCCGCACGACGAGGTGCTGGCCGACGCCATCGAGCGTGGCCGCGCCTACCTCGCGACCGGTGCCCCCGTCGTCTTCGTGCCCGGCAAGGTGTCCGAGGACGACATCAAGGCGTTCGTCGACGCGTGGGGCCCGCAGAAGCTGACCCTGATCGGCGCCCCCGGATCGGTGCCGCTGGCCCGCATGGAGGAGCTCGGCGTCGCGCGGGTCTCGTTCGGACCGTTCAGCCAGTCCGTGGCCCTCATGGCACTGCAGGACCTGACGACCGACATCGTCGCCGGCGGCGGGCTGCCCGCGGACTTCCGCGTCCTCAACTGACGCAACGGAGCATCGTCGGCGAGGTCAGCTCAGGTCGTTGGCCTTGCGGATCTCGTCGACGATGCGGTCCATGATCGCCGTCATGCCGAAGTCCTTGGGCGTGAACACCGCGGCCACGCCGGCGGCCTCCATCTTGCGGGCGTCGGACTCCGGGATGATGCCGCCGACGATCAGCGGCACGTCGCCGATGCCGGACTCGACCATGGCCTTCTGCACGTCCGGCACGAGCTCCATGTGCGATCCGGACAGGATCGACAGGCCGATGCAGTGCACGTCCTCGGCGACCGCCGCCGCGACGATCTGCGCGGGCGTCAGGCGGATGCCCTGGTAGATGACCTCGAATCCGGCGTCGCGCGCGCGTACGGCGATCTGCTCGGCTCCGTTGGAGTGCCCGTCGAGCCCGGGCTTGCCGACCAGCAGGCGCAGCCGGGTGCCGAGCTCCTCCCCCGTGCTGCGGACCTTCTCGCGTACGGCCGACAGCTCGGCGCCTGCCTCGGCGAGGCTGCCGGAGCCGCTGACGCCCGTCGGGGCGCGGTACTCGCCGAACACCTCGCGCAGCGCGCCGGCCCACTCGCCGACGGTGGCTCCCGCGCGTACGGCCTCGAGGGTCGCCTCCATGAGGTTCGTGTCGGACTTCGCCTCGCGCTGCAGCCGGTTGAGGGCCTCGTCGACAGCCCCCTGGTCACGCTGCTCGCGCCACGCCTTGACGTCCGCGATCGCGTTGGCCTCGGCCTCCGGGTCGGCCGTCATGATCGCGGTGTCGAGATCCGCGGTCAGCGGCGACGGCTCGGTCTCGGTGTAGGAGTTCACCCCGACGACCTTCATCTCGCCGGCCTCGATGCGGGCGCGCCGCTCGGAGTGCGATGTCACCATCGCCTGCTTCATGTAGCCGGACTCGACCGCGGCGACCGCGCCGCCCATGGCCTGGACCCGGTCGATCTCGGCCTTGGCACCCTCGATCAGCTCGGCGACCTTGGCCTCGATCACGACCGAGCCCTCGAAGATGTCGTCGTACTCCAGCAGGTCGGACTCGAAAGCCAGCACCTGCTGCAGGCGCAGCGACCACTGCTGGTCCCACGGCCGCGGCAGGCCGAGAGCCTCGTTCCATGCCGGCAGCTGCACGGCGCGGGCGCGGGCGTCCTTGCTGAGCGTCACGCCCAGCATCTCGAGCACGATGCGCTGCACGTTGTTCTCGGGTTGCGCCTCGGTCAGGCCGAGCGAGTTGACCTGCACGCCGTAGCGGAAGCGGCGCATCTTGGGATCCTGGACGCCGTAGCGCTCCCGGGTGATCTCGTCCCAGAGCCGGCCGAAGGCGCGCATCTTGCACGTCTCCTCGACGAACCGCACGCCGGCGTTGACGAAGAACGAGATGCGGCCGACAACGTGCTCGAACTCGTCCTCGGGCACCTGGCCGGAGTCGCGCACCGCGTCGAGCACCGCGATCGCGGTCGTCAGCGCGTACGCCAGCTCCTGCGTGGGCGTGGCGCCGGCCTCCTGCAGGTGATAGCTGCAGATGTTGAGCGGGTTCCACTTGGGGATCTGCTTGACCGTGTAGGCGATCATGTCGGTCGTCAGGCGCAACGACGGCGCCGGCCCGAACACGTACGTGCCGCGCGACAGGTACTCCTTGATGATGTCGTTCTGCGTCGTGCCGGACAGCGCCGCGGCGTCGACGCCCTGCTCCTCGGCAACGACCTGGTACATCGCGAGCAGCCACATCGCCGTCGCGTTGATCGTCATCGACGTGTTCATCTCGTCGAGCGGGATGTCGTGGAACAGCTGGCGCATCGCACCGAGGTGCGGGATGGGGACGCCGACCTTGCCGACCTCTCCCCTGCTCAGCTCGTGGTCGGGGTCGTAGCCGGTCTGCGTCGGCAGGTCGAAGGCCACCGAGAGCCCGGTCTGCCCCTTGGCCAGGTTGAGGCGGTAGAGCGCGTTGGACTCCGCCGCCGAGCTGTGGCCGGCATACGTACGCATCACCCATGGCTTGTCTGGCATGTCGGTCAGGTTACCTCCCCGTAACCTTCGGGGTCACTGCCTCGCGAGGGCGTTCCTGCTCACACTCGTACGATGTGAACATGGTCAATCTGACGCGGATATATACGCGCACCGGCGACGATGGCACCACCAACCTCGGCGACATGAGCAAGACCAGCAAGCTCGATCTACGGCTCGCCGCCTACGCCGACGTCGACGAGGCCAACGCCCAGATCGGCTTCGCCATCTCGCTCGGTACGCTCGACGAGGACGTCGTCGCAGTGCTGACGCACGTGCAGAACGACCTGTTCGACGTCGGCGCCGACCTGTCGTGCCCCGTCGTCGACAACCCGGAGCATCCGCCGCTGCGGGTCGAGCCGGACTACATCGATCGGCTCGAGGGCTGGTGCGACCACTACAACGAGCAGCTCCCCAAGCTGCGCTCGTTCATCCTGCGCGGCGGTACGCCAGCGGCCGCGGCGGTGCACATCGCCTGCACCGTGACGCGTCGGGCAGAGCGTTCGGCGTGGGCCGCGATCGAGGAGCACGGCGAGACCATGAACGTGCTGACCGCGAAGTACCTCAACCGGCTCAGCGACCTGCTGTTCATCCTCGGTCGCCACGCCAACCGCGAAGCCGGGGACGTGCTCTGGAAGCCCGGTGGCGAACGAGGCTGAGGGCATGCCAATGGCACCCACCGTGGTGGGTGCCATCAGAATCAGACGGTCAGTCCCAGTCGATCGCGTACTGGACGACGTGCGACTGGGCGTGGCCGCTGGCAGCACTGGCGGCGGGGGCGATGCCCACGACTGCCAGGACCGACACGAATGCTGCGGCTACTAGACGCTTGATCACAATGCACCTGCTCCCTTAGGAGGCGGGGATCCGCTCCTCTTGGCTCGATTCTCCCCCGGCCCCGCAGGACCGTCAACCGCTTTGAGAGAACCTGTACGTCCGCCTCAGAGCACGTTGTTGACCCGCTGCCCCGGTGGCGACGACTCGAGCCAGGACAGCAGGCCGGTCAAGGCGTTGGCGCTCATCGCGAACTGACGGACTCCCGCCGCGTTCTCGGTCGCGACGATCAGGTGACCGGCGTGAATCGCATGGACCTCGTGGCCGACCGGCTCACGCCGGCCCTCGATGTGCACGTCACCGCGGGTGAAGCGAAAGGTCGGACGAGGCGAGAGCGAGAACGTGCGGAACCACTCGAGCTCGGTGTCCTTGTAGACCGCAAGGCCCAGCATCCAGCCCTTGGCCTGCGCCTCGGCCGACCGGTTGACGCTCATCTCGAACGTGCCGCCGGAGCGGGCCAGGATGCGGCGCCGCACCAGCAGCCCGACGACCAGCAGGACCAGCAGGGCGAAGACGAACACCAGGGAGTCGACGAACCACATCCACAGTGGCATCACGATCTCCCTCCGTTCGTCAGGACGCCTTGTCGATGAGGCGCAGCTTCGCCTCGGCGCGCAGGACGGCGTCCTGGTCACCCTCGGACTGGGCTGCCTCGAGCTCGGCGCGCGTCGCGCTCGCGTCGACCTCGGAGGCGAGGAATGCGTCCTCACTCAGGATAGACACGTGGTTGTCGGCCACGGAGAGGAATCCCTCCGCGACCGCAGCACGTACGACCTCGCCGTCCGGCGGCTTGATCTCGACGACGCCCGGCACCAGCAGCGACAGCAGCGGCGCGTGGCCCGCCAGCACGCCGAGGTCTCCCTCGACCGTACGGGCGATGACCTGGCTCGCCTGCCCCGACCACACGACGCGGTCGGCGGCGACGAGCTCGATCTGCAAGAGGTCGGCCATCAGAGGCTCTTCTGGATTTCTTCCCACTTCTTGTCGACGTCTTCGAGACCGCCGCACATGAAGAAGGCCTGCTCAGCCACGTGGTCGTAGTCACCGTCGCAGATCTTGGTGAAGCCGTCGATCGTCTCGTCGATGGAGACGGTCGAGCCCTCGATGCCGGTGAACTGCTTGGCCACGTAGGTGTTCTGGGACAGGAAGCGCTGGATGCGACGCGCGCGCGACACGAGCGTCTTGTCCTCTTCGCTGAGCTCGTCGACACCGAGGATCGCGATGATGTCCTGGAGCTCCTTGTTGCGCTGCAGGATGCTCTTGACCCGGTTGGCGGTCGTGTAGTGAGCGTCGCTGATGTAGCGCGGGTCGAGGATGCGCGAGGTCGAGGTCAGCGGGTCCACGGCCGGGTAGATGCCCATCGAGGCGATCTCACGGTTGAGCTCGGTCGTCGCGTCGAGGTGCGCGAACGTCGTGGCCGGGGCCGGGTCGGTGTAGTCGTCGGCCGGGACGTAGATGGCCTGCAGCGACGTGATCGAGTGACCGCGGGTCGAGGTGATGCGCTCCTGGAGAACGCCCATCTCGTCGGCCAGCGTCGGCTGGTAGCCCACGGCCGACGGCATGCGGCCGAGCAGCGTGGAGACCTCGGAACCGGCCTGCGTGAAACGGAAGATGTTGTCGATGAACAACAGCACGTCCTGGTTCTGGACGTCGCGGAAGTACTCGGCCATCGTCAGTGCCGACAGGGCCACGCGCAGACGCGCTCCCGGCGGCTCGTCCATCTGGCCGAAGACGAGGGCGGTCTGTCCGAGGACGCCGGCCTCCTCCATCTCGGCGATGAGGTCGTTGCCCTCACGCGTACGCTCACCGACGCCGGCGAACACCGACACGCCACCGTGGTCGCGCGCGACTCGGGCGATCATCTCCTGGATCAGGACGGTCTTGCCGACACCGGCACCACCGAACAGGCCGATCTTGCCGCCGAGCACGTAGGGCGTCAGGAGGTCGATGACCTTGATGCCGGTCTGGAACATCTCGGTCTTGGACTCGAGCTGGTCGAAGGCAGGAGCCTTGGCGTGGATGCCACGGCGCTCCTTGACCTCCCACTTCTCGCCCTCCTTGAGGTTCATGACGTCGCCGGTGGTGTTGAACACCTTGCCGAGCGTCTGGTCACCGACGGGGACCGAGATCGGTCCGCCGGTGTTGGTGACCTTGGCGCCACGGACGATGCCGTCGGTCGGGCGCAGGCTGATCGCGCGGACCAGGCCGTCGCCGATGTGGAGGGCGACCTCGAGGGTCAGCGTCTCCGTGACGCCGTCCAGCACGGTGTCGACCGTCAGGGCGTTGTACATCTCGGGGATCGCGTCGCTCGGGAACTCGATGTCGAGCACCGGGCCGATGACGCGAGCAACCCGGCCGTCGGCCAGCTTCTGGTCCGACTTCTCAGTCGTGGTCTCTGCGGTCTTCTTGGCGGTTGGCATCTCTCTCACTCACTCCCAGCATTGGCGTCGGCAAGCGCGTTGGCGCCGCCCACGATCTCGCTGATCTCCTGGGTAATACCCGCCTGGCGGGCCTGGTTGGCGGTTCGGGTGTACTTCTGGATCAGGTCTTCGGCGTTGTCCGTCGCGGACTTCATCGCCTTCTGCCGCGATGCGAGCTCCGAGGCGGAGGCTTGCAGCAGGCAGTAGTAGATCCGGCTGTGGATGTATTTCGGCAGCAGCGCGTCGAGCACCTCGTGCGCCGAGGGCTCGAACTCGTAGAGCGGCAGGACCTCGTGCTCGGACGGCGCCTCGGTGCCCTCGACGACCTCGAGCGGGAGCAGCCGGATGACGTCGGGCTCCTGCACCAGCATCGACTTGAAGCGGGTGAACACCACGTGGAGCTCGTCGACCGCACGCTCGGGGTCGATGGCCTCCTCGTTGCTCTCGTCGATGTTGAACGTCTTGACGAGGGTGTTGCCGATCGTACGGGCGTGGGAGTACTCCGGCTTGTCGGAGAACCCGGTCCACGACTCCACGAACGGGCGGCTGCGGAAGTTGTAGTAGGCCTCCGCCTTGCGGCCCGACAGGTAGAGATCGACGTCCTTGCCCTCGCCACGCAGCTTCTCGACGAGGCGCTCGGCCTCCTTGAGCACCGAGGACGAGTAGGCACCGGCGAGCCCGCGGTCGCTGGCGATCACCAGCACCGCGGCCTTGGTCGGGTTGTCCTTCTCGGTCGTCAACGGGTGGTCGACGTTGGAGAAGGTCGCGACCGCCGAGACGGCACGGGTCAGCTCACGGGCGTACGGCGCTGCCGAGGCTGCCCGCTGCTGCGCCTTGATGATGCGCGACGCAGCGATCAGCTCCATGGCGCGCGTGATCTTCTTGGTCGCCTGTGTCGACCTGATCTTCGCGCGGAGCTCGCGTACGGACGCTGCCATCGTCAGCCCCGCTTCTGCTTGACGATCTGCTCCTGCTCGACGTCTTCGTCGGACAGGGCCTCGAACTCCTCGTGACCCGCCTTGACGATGATCTGCTCGCCCTCGTGGGTCTCGAACTGCTTGAGGAACTCGGTGTAGGCACCCTCGAGCGCCTGCTCGTTGTCGTCCTCGAACCTGCCCGACTCACGGATCGCGTCGAGCACGGGACCGTGCGAACGCTTGAGGAAGTCGAGGAACTCGGTCTCGAACCGGCTCACGTCCTGCAGCGGCACGGGGTCGAGCTTGCCGGTCGTGGCGGCCCAGATCGAGACGACCTGGTTCTCGGTCGGGAACGGCGCGTACTGACCCTGCTTGAACAGCTCCATGATGCGCTGACCACGGGCGAGCTGCTGCTTGGACGCGGCGTCGAGGTCGGACGCGAACATCGCGAACGCCTCCATCGCGCGGTACTGGGCGAGCTCGACCTTGAGCGAACCGGTGACGGCCTTCATCGACTTGGTCATCGCCGCACCACCGACGCGCGACACCGAGATGCCGACGTCGACAGCAGGACGCTGGTTGGCGTTGAACAGGTCCGACTGCAGGAAGATCTGGCCGTCGGTGATCGAGATGACGTTGGTCGGGATGTAGGCCGACACGTCGTTGGCCTTCGTCTCGACGATCGGCAGGCCCGTCATCGAGCCGGCGCCCAGCTCGTCGCTGAGCTTGGCGCAACGCTCGAGCAGCCGCGAGTGCAGGTAGAACACGTCACCGGGGTATGCCTCGCGGCCCGGCGGGCGGCGCAGCAGCAGTGACACGGCGCGGTAGGCCTCGGCCTGCTTGGACAGGTCGTCGAACACGATGAGGACGTGCTTGCCCTCGTACATCCAGTGCTGGCCGATGGCCGAGCCGGTGTAGGGGGCGAGGTACTTGAAGCCCGCCGAGTCGGACGCGGGGGCCGCGACGATCGTGGTGTACTCCAGCGCGCCGGCCTCTTCGAGCGCACCACGGATGCCCGCGATGGTCGAGCCCTTCTGGCCGATGCCGACGTAGATGCAGCGGACCTGCTTCTCCGGGTCGCCCGACGCCCAGAACTCCTTCTGGTTGATGATCGTGTCGATCGCGATCGCGGTCTTGCCGGTCTGGCGGTCACCGATGATCAGCTGGCGCTGGCCACGGCCGATCGGCGTCAGCGAGTCGATCGACTTGAGGCCGGTCATCATGGGCTCGTGCACGCTCTTGCGCTGCATGACGTTGGGGGCCTGGAGCTCGAGCGCGCGGCGCTCGGTGGTCTCGATGTCGCCGAGTCCGTCGATCGGGTTGCCGAGCGGGTCCACGACGCGACCGAGGTAGTTGTCGCCGACGGGCACCGAGAGCACCTCACCGGTGCGGCGTACGGTCTGGCCCTCTTCGATGCCGGAGAACTCACCGAGGATGACGACACCGATCTCACGGACGTCCAGGTTGAGCGCGAGGCCCAGCGTGCCGTCCTCGAACTCGAGCAGCTCGTTGGCCATCGCCGAGGGCAGTCCCTCGACGCGCGCGATGCCGTCACCGGCCTCGGCGACGACGCCGACCTCTTCGGTCGCAGCAGCGCTCGGCTTGTAGTCGGCCACGAACTTCTGCAATGCGTCGCGGATCTCGTCCGGACGGATCGTGAGTTCCGCCATGTGTGTGCCTGCCTTCTTGTTCGGTGAGTGATCTAGCCTGCAAGACGCCGGCGGGCGACTTCGAGGCGAGTGGACATGGTGCCGTCGACGACCTCGTCACCGACGGAGACGGCAATGCCTCCGACGACCGAGGGATCGACGACGATGTTGAGGTGGACGTCGCGTCCGTACTTCTTGGCGAGGGCCTTCGCGAGACGGGTCTTCTCGGCGTCAGCCAGGTCGTAGGCCACCCGCACCTCGGCGAGCAGCCGGCTGCGGCGTGCGGCGACGGTCTCGCCGAAGGTCGACAGGACCTTCTCGAACGATCCCGTGCGAGCCGCGGCGGCCTGGGTCGCCAGTGCCAGCGTGGCGCCGGTGACCTTGCCCTCGAGGATCGAGGCCAACAGTGCGCCCTTGGCGTCCGCCGGGATGCCCCGGTCGGACACGACCTGCCGCAGGTCGGCGTCGGACCGGACGATCCGCTCGACCTCGAACAGCTCGGTCTCGAGCGCGTCGAGCTCACCGGCCGCGTCAGCGGCAGCGACCTCGGCGGCGACGCCGGCGGTCTCGAGACCATCGGTCAGGTCACGCATCGACGCCCATCGACCGCTGACCGCGGCGTTGAGCACCGTCAGCGTGTCGGCGCCGATCTGGCCACCGAACACCTGCTTGGCGAGCCCCACCTTGGCCTCGGCCTCGGTCGACGGGTCGGTCAGCACGCGGCGAAGCGCTGGAGCGCCGTCCAGCGTCGAGACGACGCCGAACAGCTCCGCTCCGAGGTCGCCGGCCTTGCCCTTCGCCGCATCGACTGCGGCGAGGACGTCGACCAGGGACTTCGCTGAAATGCCTCGCATCAGTTGGCCGACTCCTCGAGCTCGGCGATGAACCGCTCGACGGTGCGCTTCTGGCGTGCGTCGTCATCGAGGGACTCGCCCACGATGCGTCCGGCCAGCTGCGTGGCCATCGAGCCGACCTCGCCCTTGAGCTGCGCGAGCACCTGTGCACGCTCGGCCTCGACCTGCGCGTGCGCCGTCGAGGTGATGCGCTCCGCCTCGGCCTGCGCCTGGGCGCGGAGCTCGGCAATGATCTGCGCGCCCTGCTCCTTGGCCTCTTCGCGGATCGCCGCAGCCTCGTGACGGGCCCCGGCGAGCTGCTCGTTGTACTTGTCGAGAGCGGCCTTGGCTTCCTTCTGGGCTGCCTGGGCCTCCTCGATACCGCCCTCGATCGCGGCGGTGCGCTCGGCATAGGCCTTCTCGAACGCCGGGATGACGAGCTTCTTCAGGAGGAAGAAGATCAACCCGAAGACGATCAGACTGATGACGATCTCGGGCGTGTGCGGGATCAGAGGATTGGTGTCCTCCGGTTCCGCCGCCGCGAGAGCGAGACGTGACGTGATCATGGGCGTGCCTTCTGTCGAGGTGTCGGGATCAGGTGTTCGACGACTTGAGGACGAACGCCAGGGCCAGGCCGATGATGAAGAACTGCTCGGCGAGGACGAAGCCCAGGATGGCGATCTGGCGCAGCTTGCCCTCAGCCTCGGGCTGACGGGCGACACCGGTGACGAACGCGGCGAAGATCAGGCCGACGCCGATACCGGGGCCGATCGCGGCGAGGCCGAGACCGACCATGTTCAGAGTGCCGATGGACTCCACGGCATTTCCTTTCGTTGTGACGCTCGAGCGAGCGTCGCTGGTGGGGCGTATCTGGTGGATCTGGTGAAGCGTATGAAGTTGTGGGTCTGGGGTGTGCTCAGTGCTCGTCTGCGAGCGCCTCGCCGATGTACATCGACGACAGCAGGGTGAAGACGTAGGCCTGGAGGAACATGATCAGGATCTCCAGGAAGCTGATCGCGATCGCCAGGAGCGACGACACCAGGCCGGCGGGCAACGCCAGCGAGTTGTCGGAGTGCAGCAGCAGGTAGGACCCGCCGAGCGAGAACAGGATCAGCAGCAGGTGGCCGGCGAACATCGTCGCGAACAGACGCAGTGTCAGCGTGATGGGGCGCAGCAGGATGTTGGACAGGAACTCCAGCGGCACGAGCAGCAGGAGGATGGGGCCCTTCATGCCGCCCGGCACGGTCTCGTGCTTGAGGTAGCCGAGGAAGCCCTTCTTCTTGATGCCTGCGCCGTTGTAGACCAACCAGCTCAGGATCGCGATGGCCAGCGGGTAGCCGATGTGGGACATCGACGGGAACTGGAGGAACGGGAAGAGGCCATAGAAGTTGTTGACCAGCACGAACAGGAAGATCGTGAACAGATAGGGCACGAAGCGCATGAACTCGGCCGAGCCGATGTTCTCGCGGGCGATGCCGTTGCGGACGAAGCCGTAGACCAGCTCGCCGGCGAACTGCATGCGACCCGGGACGACCGCGGCCGGTCGAGCCATCGTGCTGAACAGCCCGACGATCACGAACAGCGACAGGACCACGAGCAGCATGGGCTTGGTGACGCCGAACTCGCCGAAGTGGAACACCGCGGGCAGGTCGAAGTCCTTGGGTCCAGGGCTGGGCGGCTCTGCCGATGCGGCAAAAGCGGTCAAGGCGAGAGTCACTCGGTCACCTTCGTGTCATGGCGTGGTCGCCTGCGACTCATCGTCGATCAGGCATACGGCCAGCGTCATTGTCGTGCGACATGTTCTCCGGCCCCGAGGGCCGGATGGTTGGTCGCAGTCCAGAGGTTATCAGGGCTACCTCAGTCGCTGTTACCCAGGTCATAGGTGGGTACACGCTCGCGTCGAAACGCGAGGATCTGCAGGAGGGTCCAGGCGAGCGAAGCGGCGATCGCGGCGACCCCGAACCACCGCGAGTCGACGTGGGTGGCCACGCCCCCGACGTCGAACAGCAGGACCAGGACGACCAGCATCGCGGCGGCCTTGGTGGTGAAGAACCCAAGGGCCACGGGCAGCGACAGCGTCGCACTGGCCTTGACCAGCGGGCTCAGCACGACCGGCGTCGAGCCGAGGAACAGGACCACGACCAGGCCACCGATCACGGCGCCGAGGACACCGTCACCGCCGGCCACGACACCTGCGACGGCCGCGATGACCGCCGTCACCACGAGCACGGGCAGCAGCACCGGACGCAAGGCATTCATGCCGTCACCTCCAAAGGAAGGGCACGATACGGAGGCGACGGCATGACTGCCACATTGTTCACTCGCTGACGCTCGTTCATGAGGACCAGACCTTCTCTTCGAGCTTGGGCAGCAGGAACACCGCTGCGATCGTGATGACGGCGAGGGTGGCGAACCCGGCGATCGACTGCCATCCGCTGAACAGGCTGATGACGACGCTGCCGAACGCGACGAGGCCCGCGAAGGCGTACATCAGCAGGACGGCGCGGCGGTGCGAGTGGCCGATCTCGAGCAGCCGGTGATGGATGTGCATCTTGTCGGGGCTGAACGGCGAGCGGCCCGCGCGGGTGCGGCGGACGACCGCGAGCGCCAGGTCGACGAACGGCACCACGAGGATCGCGAACGGCAGGATCAACGGCAGCAGTGATGGCAGGAAGCTGTTCTGCGCTCCCCCGATGCCCTCGGAGATGCTCGTCGCCGGGAACTGGCCCGTGAGGCTGATCGACGAGCAGGCCAGCACGAAGCCGATCAGCATCGAGCCGGAGTCGCCGATGAACATCCGGGCGGGGAAGAAGTTGTGCGGCAGGATGCCGATGCATGCGCCGGCCAGCGCGGCCGTCAGCAGGGCCGCGGCGATCGCGCGGGTCTCGCCGTTCTCGACCGCGAGCACGAAGGCGTACGCGAAGAAGGCCACGGCGCCGATCGCGACCATGCCGGCGGCGAGGCCGTCGAGTCCGTCGACGAAGTTGACCGCGTTGGCGGTGCCGACGATCAGCAGGACCGTGAAGATCAACGCCTGCGCCTGGTCGAGGCCGATGTAGTTGCCGTAGAGCGGCAGGTAGACGAACTGCACCCCTTGCGCGACGACGATGACGCCGGCCAGGACCTGGCCCGCGAACTTGCTCAAGGCGTCGAGCTCGTAGAGGTCGTCCACGATGCCGACGACGCAGACCACGGTGCCGCCCAGCACCACCGCCCGCGCGTCCTTGAAGACCCCGTCGTCGGCCATCGAGAGGAACGGCAGGTGGGTCGCGACGAGGTAGGCGGCGATGAGGCCGCCCAGCATCGCCGGCCCGCCGAAGTAGGGCGTCGGGATCGCGTGCACGTCACGGTCGCGGACCCTGGCCACGGCGCCGAAGCGATAGGCCAGCATGCGGGCGATCGACGCGAGGAGATAGGTCACCCCCAGCGCGATCCCGAAGACGACCAGGTATTCCCTCATGCCGTCACCTCCCTGAAAAGCCCACGATACGGAGATGACGGCATGAGCCCTGCCTCATTGGTCACTCGCTGGCGCTCGCTCCGCACTAGGCCAGGTCTTCCGGGGGCTCGATCGTGTTGTTGTAGGTGTGGAGCGTTTCCAAGGAGATCGAGCCGGCCCGTAGGACGCGCGGGGTCGAGCCGGTGGCGTCGAGGATCGTGGAGGGTACGCCCGACCGGCTCGGCCCGCCGTCGAGGTAGACCGCGACGCGTCCGCCCAGCATGTCCTCGGCGGCGTCGATCGTCAGCGCGGCCGGATCGCCCGTCGTGTTGGCGCTGCTGACCGCGAGCGGCCCGGTCTGCTTGAGGAGGGCGAGCGCGCGGGCGTCGTCGGGCATGCGTACGGCGACCGTGTTGTGGGTCTCGCCGAGGTCCCACGTCAGCGACGGCTGCTGCCGGCAGATCACCGTGAGCGGGCCCGGCCAGAGAGCCTCGACCGTCGACCGCAACCACGAGGGGATGTCGATCGCCAGGGCGTCGAGCGTCGTCGGGGCGCCGACGAGCACCGGCGGCGGCATCTGGCGGCCACGGCCCTTGGCGTCGAGCAGGTTCTGCACCGCGCGCGGGTTGAAGGCGTCGGCGGCGATGCCGTAGACCGTGTCGGTGGGCAGCACGACCAGCTTGCCCTCCTCGAGCGCGGCCTGCGCTGCGGCGAGCCCGCGATCGAACTCCTCGTCCACGCTGCAGTCGAACTTCACCCGGTCATCCTAGGCCGTCGTTCAGAACCAGCTGACCTGGTGCAACAGGAAGGCGATCGCGAGGAACTGGATGAGGCGCCCGGTGAACACCGTGGTGAGGAACAACCACTGCGGCTGCTTGGAGGCGCCGGCCAGGATCGTGACGATCGCGAGCGGCGGGACTCCGATCAGGGACGACATGAAGGCCGTGAGCCCGCCGGAGTAGGGGCGGTCGAGCAACGAGAGCAACCAGTCGCTGACCTTCTTGATCCACTTCGCGAAGCGCGTCTGGGCGAAGCTGTGCCCCACACTCCGGGACATCGCCGCCACCCGGTTGCGCGGCGGCTTGGGATTGACCATCCGGATCTTGTTGGTGCCCTTGCGTGCGAGCTGGAACACGAACGCCTTGCCGACGGTCGTCGCGGCGACGTGGATGAGGATCAAGAGCGCGAGGAACGGCTTGCTGTTGACCGTGGCGCCCATCGTGACGACGTAGACCTCGGCGTTGACGAACACCGGCAGCAACGCCGCGCCGATGCCGACGGCGATGGCAGCACCGATCAGTGCCAGTTCTTCGCCGCCCATAAGGAGGCCAACACTATCCGCGCGCCGACGATTTCAGCGCAGCGCCACCTTGTCGACGAGCCACCGGCCGCCGCGCTCCACCAACGTCATGACGACACGATTGCGCTCGGTGCGCTTCTTGCTGTCCGTCCCGTTGACGATCGACTGGTTCACGAACAGCAGCACGTCGACCTCGTGCCGGGAGCGTGCGGTGGCCGCCGACTCCGCCACGGTGCCGGTCGCGCGGGCCTTCAGGGTCGTGATGACGTCGCGCAACGGCTTGTTGGCCTGGGCGTACTCCTTGGCGAACGACGCCGTCGCGCCGTCGTCGACCCACGCGTGGTCCTGGTCGAGGCTGGAGTAGTCGTACGTCGTCAGGTCGACCGCGTAGGTCTCGGCAGCATCCCTCGCGTCCAGCTCGGCCCGCCTCAGGCCTGCGTCGCCGCGGGCGCCCGACCACATCACCGCCAGCACGACGGTCGCGGCCAGCAGCACGACGACTGCTGCCCACAACCAGACGGTGGCGCGCGCCGGTCCACGCACGACCCGCCGCTCGGCGCCGGTCACCGGGTCACCGCCGGCACGTGGGACGACGCGCGCTGTCCCCCGTCGAACTCGACCGTGCAGCTGCGGCCCGGCACGACGGGACGCCGCCCGGGGTCCTTCGCGTCCTGCTCCTCCGCCCCGTAGGAGCACACCTCACCCGGCGACACCAGCATCTCGGTCTGCAGGCGGCCGTCCTTGATCGAGTCGGCCAGCCGCGCGAGCCCCCTGGGGAATGCCTCGAGCAGGGCCCGTAGGTGTGGGTCGCGGTCGGCGAGGATGTCGGTGATCGAGGCCACCTGGGCGAGCACACCCGGCAGCCTGAGCGCGAACACCGACACGAGCCGCCGCATGTCGTCGACCTGACCGGGTGTCGTCTCGAGGATCTGGCGGAGCCGCGGATCGTACGCCTCGAGCCAGGCCGTGAGGCTCTTGGCCGACCCGGCGAACTCGCTGAACTCGTCGCCGAGGTCTGACCCGGTGCGGAGCACGGTGCGCCCGTTGCGCAGCGTGCGGATCGTCTCGGGCCACCGCTCGTCGAGCGTCGTCAGGATGCTGCGACTGGAGTCGACGATGCTTCCGAGGTCCTCAGGCTCCGCGAAGGCCGCGTGCAGCTCGTCGAGCACGGTGCGCAGGTCCTTCGCATCGACCTGGCCCATGAGGCGGTCCACCGCACTGAGGGTCGCGGCGACCGTCGTGGGCGTCGAGGTCCTGGCCGCCGCGACGCGGGAGCCGCTCCGCAGGTATGGACCGGACGTGCTGGCCGGCTGGAAGTCGAGGAACTGCTCGCCCGCAGGTGAGAGCGTACGGACGACCGCCCTGCTGTCGCTGGGAATGCGCGTGCCTGGATCGATGCTGATCGTCGCCTCGACACCGTCGCCGGCGACCTCGATGTGGTCGACGGCGCCGACCCGCACGCCGCGATAGGAGACGCCGGAGCCCTCGTACAGGCCGCCGGTCCGCTCCATCGCGACGGTGACGCGCACGGGTCTCTGGGTCACCGACTCCCCCAGGATCCCGCCGTAGAGGTAGGTGACCGTGACCATCAGGATCGCGAGCAGGCCGAACGCCGCCACGAGGTGCTGGACCGGGACCTTGCGTCTCATGGCGTGCCTCCCAGCAGGTCGAGGAGGCCGCCGAGGCCTATGCCTCGCGAACCGTCGGGCTCGGCGTCAGGGGTCGGGGTCGCGGCCGGTTTCTCGGCCAGCTTGCGCAGCTCGTCACCGACCTTGGGCAGCGTCGTGTCGCCCAGCACCAGCGTGTCCTGGAAGTAGAGGTAGGTGTTGAGGAAGTCGCCCGGGACACCGTGGTCGATCAGCTTGCCGAACGTCACGAGGTCGGACAGCCCCGGGCCGAACGACGTCTCGAGGGTGCTGAACTCGTCGAGCACCGGGCCGATCTCGTGCAGGGTCTTCAGGATGTCCTCACGCGTGGCGTCGACGACCCGGATCGCGGTGGTACCGAGCTCGTCGACCCCGCTCAGCAGGTCGGCGAGCTCGTCGGTGTTGACCCGCAGCACCTTCGCCGCCGGGGCGAGGTCCTCGAGTGCGCCGTTGATCGTGTCGCGCCGGCGGTTGAGCTCACCCGACACCGCGGCGAGGGCGTCGACGGCCGAGTCGATGTCGTCGCTGCTGGCGTTGAACTGCGCCGCCGTGCTCGCGAGCCGGCCGAGCACCTCACGCGTCGACGCCTCGTGGCCGCCCAGCGCGGCATTGGCCTCCCGGACGATGGTCTGCAGCTGCCCCAGTCCGCCGCCGTTGATCAGCATCGACGCCGACGTCATGGTGTCCTCGATCGTCGGTGCCACGCTCGTGTCGTCGGTGCCCAGGGTCGATCCGGACACCAGCCGCGTGCCGGCGGCGGCGTCGTCGATCTGGACGAACAGCTCGCCCAGCGGCGTCGTCGATCGAAGCCGTGCCTCGGCGCCCTCGCGCAGCGGCGTCGAGCGCTTGACGACGAGCGTCACGTGAGCGGTGAAGTCCCGCACCTCGACGTCGCGGACCCGGCCGACCGTGACGCCATCGACCTTGACGGGTGCGCCGACGGCGAGGTTGAGGGCGTCCTCGAACTCGGCCTTCAGCTCGTACGTCGGGCCGTCCACGCCGCCGCCGGGCAGGGGCAGGTCCGACGCCGTCGTGCTGCAGCCGGCGAGCATGACGACGGCCACGATCGCCACGAGGAGGCGCTTCACGGGTTCTTCACCCCCGCGAGTGCGGCGACGACGTCCCAGAGGGCGAAGTCGTCGAGGTCGAACGCCTGGCAGACGGCGCTGGGGAGGGTCTTGCAGAGCAGCGCGATCTCGTCCTGGTCCGGCGTCAGGTCGCCGGGCCGGGTCTTGAACACGAGCCGGTCGTTCTTGTCGACCGCCCGGTCGGCGTTCTGTAGCATCAGCGGCATCGTCGAGACGAGCTGCTCCAGCTGTGAGCTGTGCTCGAGCAGGGACGACGAGAGTGCGGCGATGTCGTCGAGCTGGTCGTCGACCTGACCGCGGTGCGTCCGCGCGAACGCCGCGACCTGTCGCACCATCGCCGCCAGGGAGTCGAAGGTCTTCTCGATCGCCTGGTGCTGGTCGTCAAGCATCGACGTCGCCTCCGTGACCTCGTGGCTGAAACGACGTACGAGATCGTCGTTGGCCGCCAGCGCTGTCGTGAGCGTGTCGAGGTTGGTGAGCGTGCCGGCGAGGTCGCCCGATCCCTGGTCGACGTCCTGGAGCACGTCGGCGAGGTCGTGCAGCGCGGTGCCGAGGCGCCGGCCGTTGCCGTCGAGGGTCGTGGCTCCGACCGAGAGCAGCTCGTTGAGCGGTGCTGCGTCGCCGTCCGGGCCGGCGAGGGTCGAGGAGATCTTCTCCAGCGAGGACAGGAGGTCGTCGAACTCGACGGGCGTACGCGTCCTGGCCCGCGTCAGCACGGCACCACTCTGCAGCCGGGGCCCGCCGTCGTAGACGGGCGTCAGCTCGACATAGCGGTCGGTCGCGACCGAGCGGGACACGATCACCGCACCGGCGTCCGCAGGGACCGTGACGCCGGGATCGATCCGCAGCGTCACGTCGACGTGGTCGCCGCGAGGCGTCACGGACTCGACGCTGCCGACGCGTACGCCGAGCACGCCGACGTCGTTGCCCTCGAACAGGCCGGCGGCGTCGCTGAATCGCGCCGTGACGGTGGTCGCCTCCTGGCCGCCGCACCCACCGGCGAGGAACCCGGTCGCGACCAGCACGACGGCCATCACGACGCGGCGGGTCAGCATGTCGGCCCCAGGACCGCGCAGGTGAGGTTGTCGTTGAGCGCCGAGGCGACGTGCAGGTCCATCCAGGGCCCGTTGCCGGTGGCGTTGGCGAAGTACGTCACCATCGTCGAGAGGCCGTCGACCGAGGCCGTGATGTCGGTGCGCTGCCGCTTGAGGGCATCGAGGGTCGTCGTGAAGTCCCGCATGAGCGGTTCGAGCTCCTCGTCGCTGTCGTCGAGGACGCCCGACACCTCAGTGGCCAGCCTGGTGCTGTCGGCGAGCATCCGGTCGATGACCTCCCGCCGGGACGTGAGCTCGTCGAGGACGAGCGTCGACTGCTTGAGCAGGGCGAGGATCTCCTCGTTGTCGTCAGCCAGGTCGCCGGTCACGCGACGCGCTCCGGCCAGCAGGCGGCGCATCTGGTCTGACCGCTTGGCCGCGACGCTCGAGAGCCGGGACACGCCGTCGATCGCCCGCCGCGCCTCGTCAGGGGTGTCCCGCAGGGTGTCGGCGAGCACCTGCATCGACGCGGCGACCTTCGGGCCGTCGATGTCGTCGAGCGTGCGGGTCGAGCCCTCGACGACGTCCTGCAGGTTGTAGGGCACCGAGGTGTGCGCCAGCGGGATCGTGCCGTCGGGCAGCGATCCGTCGCCGGCCGGGGTGACCTCGAGGAAGTGGGTGCCGAGCAGGGTCGCGACCTTGACCGCTGCCGACGAGTCCCGGCCGAGACGGACCGACGAGTCGAGGGTGAAGTCGACCTTGACGGCCTTGCCCTTCAGGGCGATGCCGCGCACCTCACCGAGACCGACACCCGCGACCTGCACCTCCTCGCCGACCCGGAGGCCTGCGGAGTGCTCGACCATGGCCGAGTAGTGACGCTGCCCGAACGGGATCACGCTCAGCGCGAGCACGCCGAGCCCCATGACGACGACCGCCACGACACCGGCCACACCCAGGCGGCGGTGCCCACCACCGAACCGTTCACTCATCGGCACACCGCCGAGTAGGGCCCCTTGGGACTGCCGAAGTTGACCAGGTTCCCGTCGATCTCCGTGCCCATGTTGCAGATGTGCATGTTGAGCCAGGTGCCGTACGACATCGGCCGAGCGAACGCGTCGGTCGTCAGTGGCAACGTCTTGAACGCCGCGGCGAGCTCCGTACGGACTCGGGCGAACAGCGCCGCAGTCGTCGTGAGCGAGGCGATGTCGCGGCTGAGGTCCGGGCGCGCCTCGGCGAGCAGGGAGGACGTGGCGCGCGACAGCTCACCGACACCGTCGATCGAGTCGCCGATGCTCCTGCGTTCCTGGGCGAGCTTCGTCATGAGCGCGCCGAGCTCGTCGACCGTGGTGTCGAGCTCGCTGCCGTGGTCGGCGAGGTTCTCGAGCACGGGCGTGAGGTTGTCGAGCACCCGGCCCAGGACGTCGTCCTTGTCGGCGAGGTGGTCCGTCAGCGTCGCGGTCTCGGACAGCAGCGACTCGACCGTGCCGCCCTCCCCCTGCATGACCGAGATGATCGAGCCGGCGAGCTGGTTGACCTGGTCCGGGTCGATGCTGGAGAACAGCGGCTCGAAGCCGTTGAGCAGCGCGGTCAGGTCGAAGCCCGGGTCGGTGCGCGACTGCGGCACGCGAGCACCGTCGGGGAGCCGGCGGCCACCGTCCTTGCCGCGCTGCAGCGAGAGATAGCGCTGCCCGAGCAGGTTCTGGTAGCGGACGACCATCGTGGTGGTGTCGTAGAGCGGCTGCCCCGACGACAGCGTGAACCGTACGCGCGCCGTAGTGTTGCCGTGCAGGGCGATGTGCTCGACCCGCCCGACCTTGACCCCGGCGGCGCGTACGTCGTCACCCGTGCGGAGTCCACTCACGCTGGCGAAGTCCGCCTCGTACGTGCGCGACGAGCCGCCCACCTGGTTGCTCATCGTGTTGGCCAGCACGACGAGCACCATGATCGCCACGACGGCGAAGGCGCCGAACTTGAGCGCCGACGACCTCATCGCGCGTCCTCGAGGTAAGGCCGCTGGAGGAGCTCGGCCACGCCACCTGAGCGCGCCGCGCCGGCCCGGTCGAGCTCGGCGAGCCGGTCCCTCATGGCCTTCAGGAGCGCCTCGTCGACCTGCGAGGTCGATCGCGGCGCGGCGGCGGCAGTCGGCGTGCTGCCGTCGCAGTTGTCACCCTTGGCGGACCCGAACCGCGGGCAGTCCGCCGCCGAGTAGGGCGTGCCGTCCCCGAGCTGGATGAAGACGTCCGTGTTGAGCCACGGGCCGTCGGTGAACGCCTTGGACGCCTTGTGCGCGAACTCGACGAACGACGTGAAGCCGCCGGCGATGCCTTGGCGCTCGTCGTGCAGCGCGTCGACCACGATGGCGGACTGCCGGATCGCGTCGACCAGAGGCTGCTCGGCGTCGGTCAGGAGCCGGTCGGCCTCGTCGACGAGCGCACCACCACCGGTCAGGAGTGACGTGAGCTGTGCCCGTTCGGCGACGATCGTGCGGCTCGTGACGAGCGAGCTCTCGACCGCGTCGAACAGGTCGGGTGCGACGGCCTCGAGCGTCCGCAGGTTGCCGGCGAGCAGGCTCAGGTCCTCGCGCACCAGTGGGATCTCCGGCTCGAGCCGCCGCAGGTACGCGTTGAGGGTCTCGGTGGTCTCGCCGAGCTCCGCGCCGCGGCCGTCGAGCGCGCCAGCCAGGGCCGACAAGGTCGTGGCCAGCTCCGCAGGACGCACGGCCTTCATGACCCGATAGGTGCTGTCGAGGGTGTCCTGCAGCTCGAGCGTCTCCCGCCGACGGTCCTGGGCGATGACCTGGCCCGCCTTGAGCGCGCCACCGCCGGTCGCGACGAGGTCGACGTACGACGTGCCGAACACCGACGCCGGGAGGATGCGGGCCCGGAGCTCCCCCGGCATGTCGGCGGCGGCCGTGCCGTCGACCGTCAGCGCCAGGCGTACGCCGTCGCCGTGACTCGCGATGCCGCTGACCTTGCCGACGATGACTCCGCGCAGCTTGACGTCGGCGCCCGTCGTGAGCGACCCACCGATGTCGTCGATGTCGGCGGACACCGTGACGGAGTCGGAGAACACTCCCCTGCCGACGGCCAGCAGGCCCACGCCGACGACCACCAGCACCACGAGCAGCACGAGGCCCCGCCACACGAGCGTGCTGCGATCGTCGAGGTCCGGGTCGATGAGGCGGGCGTCGATCATGGAGTCTTCACCCCGAGATCCGTACGCCGGGGTCGCCGCCCCAGAACAGCAGCGTCATGACCATGTCGAGCAGGACGACCACGACGATGCTCGCGCGGATGGCCCGGCCCGTCGCCTCGCCGACACCCTCGGCTCCGCCACTCGCCATGAACCCGTACCAGCAGTGGATCAGTGTCACCGCGAACGCGAACACCAGGATCTTGACGACCGAGAGCAGGATGTCGTCGAGGCTGATGAACGTCTGGAAGTAGTGCAGGTAGGTGCCCTTGGGCTGGCCGAACACCAGGGTCACCGAGAGTTCCGACGCGATGTAGGAACCGACCAGCCCGATCAGGTAGAGCGGCAGGATCGCCAGCATGGCCGCGATGAGGCGGGTCGTGACGAGGTAGCGCAGGGGGTGCACCGCCATCGCCGAGACCGCGTCGATCTCCTCGTTGATGCGCATCGAGCCGAGCTGAGCGGTGTAGCGGCAGCCGACCTGCGCCGCGAGCGCCAGAGCGGCGATCAGCGGTGCGAGCTCGCGGGTGTTGACGACGGCCGAGACGAAGCCCGTGAGCGGCGAGAGCCCGATCGTCTCGAGGCCGTTGAAGCCCTCGATGCCCAGCGACGTGCCGGCCGACAGCGCCAGCAGCACCATCACGCCGATCGTTCCACCGCCGACGAGCAGCGCGCCGGAGCCCCAGCTGATGTCGGCGAGGATGCGGAGCGTCTCGCGGCGGTAGTTGACGAGCGTCGTCGGGATCGACAGCACGACGCGGCGCACGAACGTCGCCTGCGTGCCGAGCACCGCGAGCGCGTCGAGCGGGCGGTCGGCGAGGCGGCCCATCACGCGATCCTCTGCGGCACGAGCATGACGTACGCCTGGGTGATCGCGACGTTGACGACTGCGAGGGTGATGACGCTCAGCACGACGCTCTGGTTGACCGCGTCGGCAACACCCTTGGGGCCGCCGGTCGCGGAGAGTCCCTTGTGGCAGGCGATGATCGTCGCGAGGAAGCCGAAGATCGCGGCCTTGCCCTCCGCGAGCAGCAGGTCGGTCGGCTGGGCGAAGCTCGTGAACGAGTCGAGGTAGGCCCCGGAGCTGACGTCGCCCGAACCGACGTTGAGGGCGTAGCCGGTGATCATCGCGGTGGCCGCGACGACGACGTTGAGCAGCAGGCCGACCGCGGTCGCCGCGGCGAGGCGCGGTGCCACGAGGCGCCGGACCGGGTCGAGGCCCATCACTCGCATCGCGTCGACCTCCTCGCGCACGGTCTGTGAGCCGAGGGCGGCACACATCGCGGAGCCCACGGCGCCGGCCATCAGCAGGGAGGTGACGAGGGGCGCGCCCTGCCGCAGCACGCCGATGCCGTTGACCGCCCCCGTGAACGACACCGCACCGATCTGCTGGGCGATCGCGCCGACCTGGATCGCCACGATGACGCCGAAGGGAATCGCCACGAGGATGGTCGGGAGCAGCGCCACGCGCGTCATGAACCACGCCTGCTCGAAGAACTCCTTCCACGAGAAGCGACCGCGCACGATGTCGCCGACGGCGTACCGGCTGGCCTTGAGCCCCAGCGCGATCATCGAACCGAACGTCTCGAGGCCGTCGTTGACGGTCGTACGCGCGCGGGTCAGCACCGGGATGGACACGATCAGCCCTTCGCCGACGGGATGCGGACGGCCGAGCTCAGCGCGAGGGCGGCGCTCAGGTCGCCCTTGACCTTGAGCGAGCCCTTCATGAAGGCCATCGTGGGGTTGAGGTTGCCGGTCGCGAGCTTGAGGAACTCCGCGCCACCGAGCGCGATCGTCACGGTGCGCTTGCCCTGCCCGTCCGGTGTCACGGTGCAGACGCCATGGTCGATCTCGACGAGATAGCGGTCGTCGTCCCCCACTCCGCCGCCGATCTTGAAGCACGCCGCCAGCCGCAGCTTGGCCGATCGCCGCTCATCGAGGTAGTCGGGGAACCGGCGGAAGATCTCGTCGAGCACGACGGGGCGGAAGCCGCCCTTCATGACCTCCCGCAGGTGCGCGTCCTTGGCCTTGGAGATCACGCCGGCGACCTCGACGGCGTCGAGGGTCGTCGGGTCGACCGCCACGCCGTCGGTGCCCGGAACCCTGAAGACACCACCGACCTGCAGCGCGAGCGCCTCGTCGCCGACCACCCAGATGTCGCCGGCCAGCACGAGGAGCGCCGCGCTGGCGGTGCCCGACAGCAGCCGGAGGAACGTGATGGCATCCGTCGAGATCGTGAGGTCCGGCTCGTCGGCCCCGGCCGGCTCGACGTCGACCGTGCCGCTCGCGAACCTCCCGTCGTACGCCTCGTCGACACCCCTGCTGCGCGAGACCACGAAACGTACGAGGCCCGAGACCTCGGCGAGGCGTTCGGGCACCGCGAACTCGGCGAACCGGCCGAAGCCCGCCTCGAGGGCGGCCGCCCGGATCGCGTCGTCGTCGATCAGCGTCCTGAGCTCGCGGTCGGGAGTGTCGGCGACCATGCGGGCGATCTCCTCGGCGTCGACCGCCGCGAAGTGGGTGCCGAGATCGGCCGGCGCGATGCCGTCGAGCCAGTCGCGAAGATCGCCCATCGCCGTGCCTCCTGAGTTTTCCTACCGTGCGGTAGGATTTGGCTCACCGTAGTGACCCCGATCACACCTGTCAACGAGCGGAGGACCGCATGGCTACACCCACGGCGACGCCGGCCGCCGGGAGCCGGGCCGCGCATCTGGGTCCCGAGCGACGCCGTCCCCTGGTGCTCGACGCGGCCCTGGCGGTCTGGATGGAGCACGGCTACCGGCGCACCACGATGGCGCTCATCGCGAGCGAGGCCGGGGTCAGCAAGCCGGTCCTCTACGCCTGCTACGGCGACAAGCACCAGGTCCTGCTGGCCTTGCTCGATCGTGAGGAGCAGCGACTCATCGACGCAGCCCAACGCGCGCTGCCCGAGACGCTCGACATCGACAACATCGAGCAGGTCGTCCAGTCGGCCTACGAGGCGTTCTTCACCGCAGCGGTCGACTATCCCGCGTCGTGGCGAGTTGTCTTCGAGGCGCAGCAGCTGGTCAACGACGAGATCGCCGCCCGCATCCGGCGCGGCCGGACCCTGATCGGCGAGCAGCTCGCGGCGCTCGTCTCGCACTACTTCGCGTCGGTGTCGGCACCGCTCAGCGCCCGTGAGGCACGGTTGATCGCCGAGAACATGCTGGCGCTGGGCGAGAGCAACGCCGCGCTCCTGCTGCGGGAGGACGGCGAGTCCTGGACGATCGACGAGCTGTCGGCGTCGGTCGCGCGGTTCGTGCTGCGGGCGTGGCCCGTCAGCGCTTGATCGCGGTCACGTAGCGCGGACGACGCGCCAGGTCGAGATTGTCCCGCACGCCGTCCCAGCGTGACCGGAACACCTCAGGAGCGGACTCGCCCTGCACGTCCGCGTGCTCGGCACCGACCACACCGCCGGGCTTGAGCAGTCGCCAGGCGACCTGCTCGACGACCCGCATCGCATCGAGTCCGTCGTCACCCGACCACAAGGCCAGGGCGGGGTCGTGGTCGCGGGCCTCGGGCGCCACGCTCTCCCACGCGTCGAGCGGGATGTAGGGCGGGTTGGCGACGACGACGTCGACCGTGCCGTCGAGGTCGGCGAACGCATCGGCCATGTCGCCGAGCCGCAGGTCGACGCCCGTGCCGGCGAGGTTGCGCTGCGCCCACTCGTACGCCTTCTCGTCGAGCTCCACCGCGTGCACGGACGCGCCGGGCACCTCGTGGACGACCGACAGTGCGATCGCGCCGGCGCCGGCGCACAGCTCGACGACGACGGGTGAGGGCAGGGTCTTGGCGTGGTCGATGGCCCAGCCGGCGAGCACCTCGGTCTCGGGCCGCGGCACGAACACGCCGGGTCCGACCTCGATGTCGACGTAGCGGAATCCGGTCGACCCGGTCAGGTGCTGCAACGGGAAACGGCGAGCACGGGCGTCGACGAGCTCGCGGAATGTCTCCTGCTGCAGGGGGTTGGGCTTGGCCCGGGTGATCAGTGACGAGCGCGGGACCCCCGTGACGTGGCTCAGCAGCGTCTCGGCGTCATGACGCGGCGAGCTGACGCCGGCGGCCTCGAGCGTGTCGGTCGCCTCGGTCAGCAGACGCTCCGCGAGCGTGCGTACGCCAGTCATTCGCCGTGCTCGACGGCGGCGAGGCGGTCGGCGAGCTCGGCGTCGACGAGCGACTTGATGACGTCGTCGAGGGCCCCGTCCATGACCTGGTCGAGGTTGTAGGCCTTGAAGCCCGTGCGGTGGTCGGAGATGCGGTTCTCCGGGAAGTTGTAGGTGCGGATGCGCTCCGAACGGTCGACCGTCCGGATCTGCGACTTGCGAGCGTCCGACGCCTCGGCGTCGGCGGCCGCCTGCGCAGCCTCGAGCAGCCGGGCGCGCAGGATGCGCATCGCCTGCTCCTTGTTCTGCAGCTGGCTCTTCTCGTTCTGACAGCTGGCCACGATGCCGGTCGGCAGGTGCGTGATGCGTACGGCCGAGTCGGTCGTGTTGACGCTCTGGCCGCCGGGACCCGACGAGCGGTAGACGTCGATGCGCAGGTCGCTGTCGTGGATCTCGATGTCGATGTCCTCGGCCTCGGCCAGCACCAGGACACCGGCCGCCGAGGTGTGGATGCGGCCCTGCGACTCGGTCACCGGGACGCGCTGGACGCGGTGGACGCCGCCCTCGAACTTCAGCAGCGCGTGCGGCGCCTCGCCGGGCTCGGGCGTGCCCTTGGCCTTGACCGCCATCGTGACCGACTTGTAGCCGCCCAGCGCCGACTCGGTCGCGTCGATGATCTCGGTCTTCCAACCGCGGTGCTCGGCGTAGCGCGTGTACATGCGGAGCAGGTCGCCGGCGAACAGCGCCGACTCCTCGCCACCCTCGCCACCCTTGATCTCCATGATGACGTCCTTGGAGTCCGCCGGGTCGCGGGGAACGAGGAGGCGCTGGAGCCGTTCGCTCAGCTCATGAAGCCGCGGCTCGAGCGTCTCGATCTCCGCGGCGAACGAGTCGTCCTCGGCAGCGAGCTCACGCGCCGCCTCGAGGTCGTCGGTGACCTGCTGGTAGTCGCGGTACGTCTTGACGATCGCGGTCAGCTCGGCGTAGCGCTGACCCAGCTTCTTGGCCAGGCCCTGGTCGGAGTGCACCGCGGGGTCGGACATGCGGACCTCGAGCTCGGCGTGCTCGGCGACGAGCGTGTCGACGGCTTCGAACACGATGACTCCTCAGGCTCGGTGCGGACGGGTGCGGACACGACAACGGCACCGACCCGCACGGCATGCGTACGGGTCGGTGCCGGAGTGGAGCTACTTGCTCTCGGTCGTCTTCTTGGCGTAGCGCTTCTCGAAGCGGGCGACGCGGCCGCCGGTGTCGAGGATCTTCTGCTTGCCGGTGTAGAACGGGTGGCACGCGGCGCACACGTCGGCGCGCAGGACGCCGTCGGTCGCGGTGCTACGGGTGGTGAACGAGTTGCCACAGGTGCAGGTGACCTGGGTCTCGACGTACTCGGGGTGGATGCCTTGCTTCATGATGTCCTCTCGGCGGTCGCTGGGTCGTATCGCGGGTTGCGATCCGTGAACCAGAACCAAGGATTGATTCTGCCAGTTGGCAGTACGTATAAGGAAATCGAGGGCGGAACTATTCCTTCGGGAGCAGCTTCTCGATGTCGCCCTTGATCTTCTCCGGCGTCGTGGTCGACCCGTAGCGCTTGACGACGTTGCCCTCGGTGTCGATCAGGAACTTGGTGAAGTTCCACTTGATCTTGCTCGGGCCGAGGCCGCCCTTCTCCTGCTTGAGCCACTGGTAGAGCGGGTGGGCGTTGTCGCCATTGACCTCGATCTCGGAGAACAGCGGGAACGTCACGCCGAAGTTCTTCTCGCAGAACGTCGCGGTCTCCTCGTCGGAGTCGGGGTTCTGGTGCCCGAACTGGTCGCACGGGAAGCCGAGCACGACCAGGCCTTGGTCGACGTACTCCTGGTAGACGGCTTCGAGGCCCTTGAACTGCGGGGTGAACCCGCACTGCGTCGCGGTGTTGACCACGAGCAGGACCTTCCCCTTGTAGTCGGCCAGCAGCCGCTCGGTGCCGTCGATCGCCGTCGCGGAGAAGTCATATGCAGTCGTCATGACGCCAACCCTAGTTGCGCACGACAACGACGGCAGGACGAGCCCAGGAACGCCGACGGGCCCGAGATCTCCCCCGGGCCCGTCGAACGTACGGACTACTTGCCGTTGCTGGTCCCGTCCTGCGGCAGCGTCGTGTTGATCTGCATCAGGAACTCGACGTTGCTCGTGGTCTTCTTGAGCTTGTCCAGGATGAGCTCGAGGCCCTGCTGGCCCTCGAGGCCCGAGAGCACGCGGCGCAGCTTCCACACGACGGCCAGCTCGTCCTTGCCCATGAGCAGCTCCTCACGGCGCGTGCTCGAGGCGTCGACGTCGACCGCCGGGAAGATGCGCTTGTCGGCGAAGTCACGACGCAGGCGGAGCTCCCAGTTGCCGGTGCCCTTGAACTCCTCGAAGATGACCTCGTCCATGCGCGAACCGGTCTCGACGAGCGCCGTGGCGAGGATCGTCAGCGAGCCGCCGTCCTCGATGTTGCGCGCGGCGCCGAAGAACTTCTTGGGCGGGTAGAGCGCGGACGAGTCGACACCACCGGACATGATGCGACCGCTGGTGGGCGCCGCCAGGTTGTAGGCCCGACCGAGGCGGGTGATGCCGTCGAGCAGCAGCACGACGTCGTGACCCAGCTCGACGAGGCGCTTGGCGCGCTCGATCGCGAGCTCGGCGACCGTCGTGTGGTCGGTGGCGGGACGGTCGAACGTCGAGGCGATGACCTCACCCTTGACGGTGCGCTGGAAGTCGGTGACCTCCTCCGGACGCTCGTCGACGAGGACGATCATCAGGTGGCACTCGGGGTTGTTCTCGGTGATCGCGTTGGCGACCTGCTGCATGATCATGGTCTTGCCGGCCTTGGGCGGCGACACGATCAGGCCGCGCTGGCCCTTGCCGATCGGGGCGACGAGGTCGACCACGCGACCCGTGAGCCCGCCGGCCTCGCCCTCGAGGCGCAGGCGCTCCGACGGGTAGAGCGGGGTCAGCTTGGCGAACTCGACGCGCTTGAGGCTCTCGTCGAGAGTCATGCCGTTGACCGACTCGATCTTGACCATCGGGTTGAACTTCTCCTTGCGCTCGCCCTCGCGGGGCTGGCGCACCTGGCCGATGACGGCGTCGCCGCGGCGAAGCCCCCACTTGCGGACCATGGAGAGGGAGACGTAGACGTCGTTCTCGCTGGGCAGGTAGCCCGTGGTGCGGACGAACGCGTAGTTGTCGAGGATGTCGAGGATGCCGGCAGCCGGCACGAGGACGTCGTCCTCGGTGTAGGTCGTGTCGACCTCGGAACCACGACCGCCCGCGTTGCGGTTGCGGCCGCGACGGTTGCGACGGCGTCCCATGCCACCGTCCTCGTCGTCCTCGAACTGACCCTGGTTGCGGTTGTTGCCGCCCTGGGCCTGGCCCTGGTTCTGGCCCTGTCCCTGGTTGCGGTTGTTGCCGCCGCCATCGTTGCGGTTCTGGTTGCGGTTGTTGCCGCCGCCGTCGTTGTCGCGGTTCTGGTTCTGGTTGCGGTTCTGGTTGCGGTTGCGGTTGCCGCCCTGGCGACCCGACTCGTCGTCGGAGGTGTCGTCGTTGCGGGACTCGCTCCTGGACTCCTGCTGGTCCGAACCGCTGTCGTTCTTGTCGGCCTTGTCGTTCTTGTCGGCCTTGGGCTCGTTGCGGGGCTTGCGGGTGTCGCTCGTGGACTCGGCCGGCGCCTCGGCGGCGGGCTGCTCAGTCCTGGCAGCCGCAGCGGCGTCGCCCTTGCTGGTGTCGACCTTGCTGGGCGCGGCCGCGGCGACCGCGGCCTTGGTCGAGGTGCCGGCGTCTCCGCGGGCGATCTTGATGGCGTCGATGAGAGCGCCCTTGCGCATCTTGTCGGCGCCGGTGATGCCGAGCTCGCCGGCGATCTCCTGGAGCTCGGCGAGCACCTTTCCGCCCAGGCCACCGCTGGTCTTGCGCGGGGCCGGCGCCGCGGCATCGGCCGCAGGCGTGGAGGATTCAGGTGTGATGGTGGTTTCAGTCACGTAGGTTCCTTTGGATGAGGCCACAAGGCCTGATGCCCGGACAGATCCGGTTCGCATGAAAGGCTTGCCCGTATCCGACGGGCGACTTGAATGGCACTGCTACTTGTCACTGTCGGGGAGTTTCGCACTCGACTCCGACTCACCCACTGTAACACCAGGGGGTCATCCCGCATTCCGCTCGGGTTCATGTCACAGGGACTTCTCAGAGCGTGCGCGCACCCTCGGTGTCGACGTCCAGCTCGAGCACGGACCAGCCTTCGGGGACCCGGTCGGCGACACCTCTGGCGAACGACAGGACCGTCGGACCGGCGCCGGAGATGATCGTCGGAATGCCCTCCACCCGCAGCTGCCTGAGCAGCTTGTAGGACTCCGGCATCGCGTCGGCGCGGTACGTCTGGTGGATCCGGTCCTCGGTGGCCCAGATCAGGCGCTCGGGCGCGACGGTGAGGGCGGCGACGAGCAGCGCGGCGCGGCCGGCGTTGACGGCTGCGTCACGGTGCGGCACGGTCTCGGGCAGCAACCCGCGGGCCTTCTCGGTCGACACCGCCACGGAGGGCACGAACGCCGTCACCTGCACGGCGGTGTCGAGGCGCTGCACCTCAGCCGCTGCACCGTCGACCCAGGCGATCGTCAGGCCTCCGAACATCGCCGCGGCGACATTGTCGGGGTGACCTTCGAGGTCGACCGCCAGCTGGAACGCCGCCCGGTCGTCAAGACGTGACGCACTGCCCTCGACCAGCGCGCGGGCCAGTGCGATGCCGCCGACGATCGCCGCGGCCGACGAGCCCAGGCCTCGCCCGTGCGGGATCGCGTTGGCGCACGCGAGCCGCAGCCCCGGCGGGCGCTCGCCCAGGAGGTCGAACGTCGCCGTCATCGCGGTGACCACGAGGTGATCGCTGGTCCTCGGGACGTCCCGCTCCCCCTCGCCGCTGACCTCGATCTCGAGGCCGGGCTCGTCGAGGACCTCGGCGGTGATCTCGTCGTACAGCGTCAGGGCCAGGCCCAGTGCGTCGAAGCCCGGACCGAGGTTGGCGCTGGAGGCCGGCGTGCGTACGGTGACCGGGCCGTCGACGAACGTCATACGAGGCCGGCGACCTCGGCCGCCGCGTGCACGTCGACGTCGATGACCGAGTCGACGATCGAGTCGACGCCCGACAGGGCCGTCTCGGTGTCCTTGAGGCCGTGGCCCGTCACGGTGATCGCGATCGTCGAGCCGGGCGCGACCGCTGCGGCCGACTTGAGCAGTCCGGCGACGCCGGCGGCCGACGCGGGCTCCACGAAGACACCGTCACGCGATGCGAGCTCGCGCTGCGCGCTCAGGATCTCCTGGTCGGTGACCGCCTCGATGCGGCCCTGGGAGTCGTCACGAGCGGCGACGGCGAGCTGCCACGACGCGGGGTTGCCGACGCGGATCGCCGTGGCGAGGGTCTCGGGGTGCTCGACCGGGTGGCCCAGCACGATGGGTGCGGAACCCTCTGCCTGGAACCCCCACATCGCCGGGGTCCTGGTGGCGATGCCGGCGTCGGCGTACTCCTGGTAGCCCAGCCAGTAGGCCGAGATGTTGCCGGCGTTGCCGACCGGCAGGATGTGCAGGTCAGGGGCATCGCCGAGCGCGTCGACGATCTCGAACGACGCGGTCTTCTGGCCCTGGAGGCGTACGGGGTTGACCGAGTTGACGAGGGCGACCGGATATTGCTCGGCGAGGTCACGGGCGACCTGCAGGCACTGGTCGAACCCGCCGCGCAGCTGGATCACGGAGGCACCGTGCATGACGGCCTGCGCCATCTTGCCGGCGGCGATCTTGCCGTGCGGGACCAGGACGATCGGGGTCAGCCCGGCACGCGCGGCATACGCCGTCATCGACGCCGAGGTGTTGCCGGTCGACGCGCAGACGACGGCCTTGGCGCCTTCGCCGGCAGCGACCGAGATCGCTGCGGTCATGCCGCGGTCCTTGAACGATCCCGTCGGGTTGTCGCCCTCGACCTTGAGCCACACGTCGCCGCGGACGATGCCCGACAGCCACGCCGAGTGCACGAGCGGGGTGCCGCCCTCGCCGAGGGTGATGACCGGGGTCTCGGGGGTGACCGGGAGCCACTCGCGATACTCCTCGATCACGCCACGCCACAGGTGAGCCATCAGGATCCTCCCTCGACGCGCATCACGGATGTCACGTCACGAACCATGTCGAGCCCGCGGAGCGAGGCGACGGTCGCCGACAGGGCCGCGTCGTCGGCCTCGTGCGTCACGATGACGAGCTGGGCGTCGTCGCCGCTGCCCTCCTGGCGGACCGTGCGGATCGAGACGTCGAACTCCGCGAACGCATTGGCGACCGACGCAAGCACGCCCGCACGGTCGTCGACGTCGATCGACACGTGGTAACGGGTGCGCGCCAGGCCGATGTCGAGCACCTCGAGCTGAGCATGCGTCGACTCGCCGGGACCGAAGACATTGCTGCGGCGGTTGCGGGCGACCGACACGACGTCGCCGAGCACGGCGCTCGCAGTCGGCGCGCCACCGGCGCCCGGGCCGTAGAACATGAGCTGGCCGGCCGCCTCGCTCTCGACGAACACCGCGTTGTAGGCGCCGTGGACGCTGGCGAGTGGGTGGGAGAGCGGGATCATCGCGGGGTGCACGCGCGCCGAGACAGCCGGACCGTCGGGCGTCTCGCGCTGCTCGCAGATTGCGAGGAGCTTGACGACGCAGCCCATCTCGGCGGCCGAGCGTACGTCTGCGGCCGTGACGTCACTGATGCCCTCGCGGTGGACGTCGCCGATCGTCACCCGCGTGTGGAACGCCAGTCCGGCGAGGATCGCGGCCTTGGACGCAGCGTCGAAGCCCTCGATGTCGGCGGTGGGGTCGGCCTCGGCATAGCCGAGCCGCTGGGCCTCGTCGAGCGCCTCGGAGAACCCCTGACCGGTCGTGGTCATGGCGTCGAGGATGAAGTTGGTCGTGCCGTTGACGATGCCGAGCACACGCTGCACCCGGTCGCCGGCGAGGGACTCGCGCAGCGGCCGGACGATGGGGATCGCGCCGGCGACGGCGGCCTCGAAGTAGAGGTCGCGCTCGGCCTTGTGGGCCGCCTCGAACAGGGTCGCACCGTCCTCGGCGAGCAGCGCCTTGTTGGCGGTGACGACCGAGGCGCCGTTGTCGAGGGCCGACAAGATGAGCTCGCGGGCGGGCTCGATGCCGCCGATGACCTCGATCACGACGTCGATGTCGCCGCGGGCGACGAGCCCGGCCGCATCCGTGGTGAACAGCTCGGCCGGCACGTCGAGGTCGCGCTCACGGCCGAGACGGCGCACGGCGATGCCGGCCAGCTCGAGCGGGGCGCCCACGCGCTGGGCGAGCTCTTCGGAGTCGCTCGTGAGCAACCGGGCGACTTCCGTGCCGACGACTCCGCAGCCCAACAGGGCGACGCGGAGCGGGCGACCGGGGGACCACGAGGATGCGCTCACCGGTCAAGGGTATCGGCGACCGGGCCCCGGGCACGACGCGGTGCGTCGAATGAGCAGCGCGCGAGGGATGCGTCACCATAGCCCAGGAGGGCCGTCGATCGTTGACACCATGAAGCCCCGCGGCATCGTCGTGGGCCCAAGAGAAGAGTCAGGTTTTCATGAAGCGCAGGAGCCGATCAGCCCTCAAGCAGCGCGCCGCCATCGCCATCGGCGTCGTGGCCAGCTTGATCGCCGCAGTCTCCGTGGTGATGCTTCTCAAGGGGGGCGGCACCAGTGACGACCCCTCGGCCACACGCAGCGACGAGGCATCGAGCCTCAACGGCACCGGCGTGACCGACTCGATCGAGCCCGAACCCTCGTCCGGCACGCCCAAGTCGACCGGCGCCCCCGGAGGCAAGGGCTTCGCCTCCAACGCGATCGACGACCCCTTCGGGGGCGAGGCCAGCGACCGTCGCATCTATCGGGTCGTCATCACGATCAGCTCGACGGGCCCCGCCTACATCGGCTACCGCTACCGCGACCACCGGGCCATGCAGACTCGGGTCATCGACAACAGCTTCACGGTCTCGCGATCGGTACGGGGCCCGCTCCCGGTCGCGCAGGCTGTTGCCCAGGTGCTGGAACGCGGCTCGTCGGCCACCTGCCGGATATCGGTCGACGGGGTGGTCGTGAGCGAACGCACCGCAACAGGTCGCTACAAGGTCACGGTCTGCGCCGGCTGACCCCCGGGTCCACCACTCGCAGGCTCGCCGCGACACCCAGCGCTCCGGTGGCTCCGGCCAGCGCGAACACCAGCACGTAGCCGGTCACGTCGTCGACGCCGAGCATGACGGCGAACACGACGCTGCCCACTGCGAGCACGAGCGACTGCACCACGGCGTCGCTGGTCTGCATCGCCGCACTGTTGGCACCCTGCTCCCCCGCACCCGAGTGATCCAGGAGCAGGACGCCCAGCGTCGAGGCCGCCAGACCCATGCCTAGACCGCCGACGCTCCAGGTCGCCGCGATCACCAGCACCGGCACGGTGTCGGTGAGGGTCAGGAAGCCCGCGCCCGTGCCGGTCAGCACGCAGACGGCGCCGAGCCGCACGCGCAGGGTCTTGGACGACAGCGCCGGCACGTTGGCGGCGATCCACGATCCGCTGAACCAGAGGACGGCCGCGCTCGTCAGCAGCAGCCCCGCCTGGGACACCTCGAGGCCGCGGTGCTCGACGAGAGACAGTGGGACGTACGTCTCCGCCCCGAAGAACGCCGCGCTGAGCAGGCTGCGGGTCACGATGACGCTCGGCAGGCCGCGGCGGCCGCGCCACGTGCCGGCCGGCAGGAGCCGCGGTGCGTACGCGCCGATGAGGGCCAGCGCGACGGCCAGCAGGACCGGCCACCACGCGACGGCACGCTGCCCCGCCAGGCTGACCGCAAGGATGCCGCCAGCGGTCCATGCGGCCCACCCGAGGCGGCGGCGGTCGGCCGTGACCTCGGGGTCGCCGTCGAGGCGGCTCAGCGCCTGCCAGATCAGCAGAAGGGAGCCGACCGCGACCAGAGGCACGCTCAGGAACACCCAACGCCAGCCGACGTGGTCGGCGATGAACCCCGCGATGACCGGCCCGACGAGAGCCGGCAGCACCCAGGCGCTGGTCATGACGGTCCACACGCGCGCCCGCATGTGATCCGGGAACACCTTGCCGATGACGACGTAGAGCCCCACCCCGACGAACCCCATGCCGAGTCCCTGCACCGAACGGCCGACGAGGAAGACCGCCATCGTCGGTGCCAGCCCGGCCAGCAGGAGGCCTGCGGAGAAGATCCCGACGCCGGCCCGCAGCGCGAGGCCGGGGCCCCGGCGATCCATCAGGGGTCCGGCGATCGTCATCGAGACCACGGCGACGGCCGACGGCGCGGCGAACGACAGCGCGTACAGGCCGAGGCCGTCGAGCTCGTCCGCGACGACGGGCATGACCGTGGCGACGGCGAGCGACTCGAACGCCACGAGGAAGGCCAACGAGAAGATGCCCGCGACGACGCGACCGTACGGTCCGAGCCAGAGCCGGTCGGTGTGCTCGAGTGTCGTCATCGGAGCGCGTCCGGGACCAGGACGACCGTGCCGTACGTCTGCCGGCTCTCGAGCGCCCGGTGTGCGCCTGGCTGTCCCTCCGCTGGCTCGAGCTCGACCTGCCTGATCGCGTGCATGCTGCTCCTTCGTCGCTGGTGAAGGACAGTCCACAACCTCAACTCGACTTGAGGTCAACTCGTACGCACGAGGTAAACCCGAAGTATGGTTGAGGTCATGACGATCTCGAAGCACCAGCCGCTGAGCCCCGGCGAGGTCGCCGCGCGCGCCGGCGTGGCCGTGTCGGCGCTGCACTTCTACGAGCGCGAGGGGCTCATCGAGAGCGAGCGGACCGCTGGCAACCAGCGTCGCTATCACCGCGACGTGCTGCGCAGGATCTCGTTCATCCGCGTCTCGCAAGGGCTGGGTATCAGTCTCGCCCGGATCCGCGAGGCGCTCGACTCGTTGCCCGACGACAAGGTGCCGACCAAGGCCGACTGGGCCCGGCTGTCGCAGGGCTGGCGGGCCGACCTCGACTCCCGCATCGACCAGCTGCAACGCCTGCGGGACAACCTCGACGGCTGCATCGGCTGCGGCTGCCTGTCGCTCAAGAGCTGCTCGCTCTACAACCCCGAGGACTGGCTCGCCACGACCGGCCCGGGTCCGAGGCGCCTGCTACGGCGCTAGCTGGAGAGATTGACGGCGAGGTTGATCGTGGTCGCGACCACGACCGTGCCGAAGACGTACGACAGCAGGGCGTGCTTGAGCGCCGTGGCGCGGAACGCGCTCGTCAGCAGGTTGGTGTCGGAGATCTGGAACGTCATGCCGAGCGAGAACGCGACATAGGCGAAGTCGACGTAGCGCGGCGACTCGTCGTCGTTGTTGAAGTCGATGCCGCCGGGCTCGTCGGAGTAGTACTGGTTGGTGTAGCGCAGCGTGAACAGCGTGTGGATCAGGAGCCAGGACAGCGCGACGCTGCCGAGCGCCACGGCGGCGAGGACACCGCCGCGGGTCTCGGAGGCCGATCGGGCCTCGACCAGGAGCATCGCGACGGCGGCCAGACTGGCGAGGCTCGCGACCAGGATCAGGAGCTCGGCGACCCGGCGGACAGGGTCCTCGCGCAGGGCGTGGCTCGCGGTCTCCTCCGGTCCCATGCGGGCGATGACGAGCCAGACCCAGCTGACGTAGACCAGCGATGCGGCGGCCCAACCCAGCACGACCGACAGCGTGCCGCCGCCGCTCGCGGCGACGAGGGCTCCGACCGCGACGCCCGCCACGAGCATCGCGACGAAGCGCGCTGCGTAGCGGTGGGTCATGACCGTCAGCCGATGTCGAGGGCGAGCAGGTCGTCCTCGGTCTCGCGGCGCAGGATGACACGCGCCTCACCATCGCGTACGGCGATGACCGCGGCGCGGGGTACGTGGTTGTAGTTGCTGGCCAGCGACCGGCAGTAGGCGCCCGTGCCCGGCACGGCGAGCAGGTCACCGGCTTCGACGTCGCCGGGCAGGAACTCGTCCTTGACCACGATGTCGCCGGACTCGCAGTGCTTGCCGACGACCCGGCTCAACAGCGCCGGCGCGTCCGAGGTGCGCGAGGCCAACGTGCACGAGTAGTCGGCGCCGTAGAGCGCGGGCCGGATGTTGTCGCTCATGCCGCCGTCGACCGAGATGTAGCGCCGGGACGTCCCACCGTCGAGTGCCACCGACTTGGTCGTGCCGACCTCGTAGAGCGTGAACGTCGAGGGGCCGGCGATCGCTCGTCCGGGCTCTATCGACAAGTGGGGGACGTCGATGCCCATCGCGGCGCACTCGTCGTCGACGATCTTGAGCATCCCGCGGGCCAGGTCGTCGGGCGTCGACGGGTCGTCCTGGGTCGTGTAGGCGATGCCGAAGCCGCCACCGAGGTCGAACTCCGGCAGCGCGACACCGAGCTCCTTCTCGATGTCGGCGTGCAGGCGCAGGACCCGGCGAGCCGCGACCTCGAACCCGTCGGTGACGAAGATCTGCGAGCCGATGTGGGAGTGCAGACCCCGCAGCTCGAGTCCCGGCTCGGCGAGCACCCGGCGCACGGCGTCGAGCGCATCGCCGCCGGTGATCGAGAAGCCGAACTTCTGGTCCTCGTGCGACGTCGAGATGTACTCGTGGGTGTGCGCCTCGACGCCTGCGGTCACCCGGATCATGACGGGAGCGGTGACGCCGAGCTCGGCCGTGAGGTCGCGCAGCCGCGCGATCTCCTCGATCGAGTCGATGATGATGCGGCCGACGCCGACCTCGAGCGCACGACGCAGCTCCGCGACGGACTTGTTGTTGCCGTGCAGGCCGATGCGCTCGGGCGGGAACTCCGCCTTGAGGGCCACGGCCAGCTCACCGCCGGTGCACACGTCGAGGTTGAGCCCCTCCTCGGCGATCCAGCGGGCGGTGGCGACGCACAGGAACGCCTTGCCGGCGTAGTAGACGTCGGCGCTAGGGAACGCCTCCCTGAACGCGCGGGCCCGGCGGCGGAAGTCGTCCTCGTCGACGACGTACGTCGGCGTGCCGAACTCGGCCGCCAGGTCGGTGACCGACTCCCCCGCGACGGTCAGCACACCGTCGACCTTGGAGACCGAGGACGCCCACAGGTGCGGGACGAGCTCGTTGGGGTCCTCGGGCGTACGCAGCCATGCCGGTCCGCGATCGCCGGACTGGCCGTGGAGGGCACCGGCCTCGTGGCTCCTCATCACATACGCTCCGGGGCGCTGACGCCGAGCAGGCCGAGGCCGTTGGCGATGACCTGCCGCGTCGCCGCGACGAGCATGAGGCGCGCCCGGTGCAGGTCGCTCGGCTCCTCGTCGCCCTTGGGCAGCACGTGCGCGACGTCGTAGAACTTGTGGAACGCCGCAGCGGTGTCCTCGAGATAGCGCGCGACCCGGTGCGGCTCGCGCAGCTCGGCGGCGCGGGCGACGATGCGCGGGTAGTCGGCGAGTGCCCGAAGCAGGGCACCCTCCTGCTCGACCGCGAGCAGCGACGGGTCGAACGTGGACTCGTCGATCACGACGCCGAGGTCGACGGCGTTGCGAATGATCGACGACAAGCGCGCGTGGGCGTACTGGACGTAGTAGACCGGGTTGTCGCTGTCCTGCTTGGCCCACAGGTCCAGATCGAGGTCGATCGTGGAGTCGGTCGAGTAGCGCGCCAGGGCGTAGCGGGCCGCATCGATGCCGATCGACTCGACGAGGTCCTCCAGGCTGATGACGGTGCCGGCCCGCTTGCTCATGCGGAGCGGCTCACCGTCGCGCACGAGGTTGACCAGCTGGCCGATCAGCAGCTCGAGGTTGACGCCCGGGGTGTCGCCGAACGCCGCACACATCGCGAGCATCCGTGAGACGTAGCCGTGGTGGTCCGCGCCGAGCATGATGAGGCAGCGGTCGAAGCCGCGCTCGCGCTTGTTGAGGTAGTAGGCGAGGTCGCCGGAGATGTAGGCCGGCTGGCCGTCCGACTTGATGACGACGCGGTCCTTGTCGTCGCCGAAGTCGGACGTACGGAGCCAGGTCGCGTCGTCCTGCTCGTACATCATGCCGAGCTCGCGGAGCCGCGCGATGGCCCGCTCGACGGCACCCGACTCGTGCAGGTCGTTCTCGTGGAAGTAGACGTCGAAGTCGACGCCGAACTCGTGCAGGCTCTTCTTGATCTCGGCGAACATCAGGTCGACGCCCTCGGCGCGGAACGTCTCGAGCGCCTCGGCGTCGGGCAGCGTCAGCGCGTCGGGGTGCCTGGCGAGCACGTCGGCCGCGATGTCGGCGATGTACTGGCCGCCGTAGCCGTCCTCGGGCGCCTCCTCGCCGCGGGCGCTGGCCAGCAACGAGCGGGAGTAGCGGTCGATCTGCATCCCGTGGTCGTTGAAGTAGTACTCGCGGGTGACGTCGGCGCCGATCGCCGTCAGGATGCGGCCCAGCGAGTCGCCGACCGCGGCCCACCGCACACCGCCGATGTGGATCGGTCCGGTCGGGTTGGCGCTGACGAACTCGAGGTTGACCTTCTGTCCGGCGTAGAGGTCGCTCGTACCGTACGCCGTGCCGGCCGCGACGATCTGCGGCGCCAGGGCACCCTGGGCGCCGGCCTCGACGCGGATGTTGAGGAAGCCGGGACCGGCGATCTCGGCGCTCGCGATGCCGTCAGTCGCGCCGAGCTGGTCCGCGAGAAGCTGGGCGAACTCGCGCGGGTTCATGCCGGCCTTCTTGCCGAGCTGGAGCGCGATGTTGGTGGCGTAGTCTCCGTGCTCCTTGACCTTGGGCCGCTCGACGAGCACGTGCGCCGGCACCCCGTCGGGCAGCGTGATCGTGCCCGCCTCGCTGAGGGAGGTGAGGGCATCGACGATGGCCGCAGAAAGCTGCTCGGGAGTCACCCGCCAAGACTATCGGCCGGGGGCAGAGGGCCATAAACGTGGACGACCCGCAGGGCTGCGCTCGCCTCCGGAGAGTAGGAGCACGGTCGAGTGGACAACTCGACGCCCTGCGGGTCGGGTGGCTGCGGGAATTCGCTGCCACTAGCTGAGCCTTGCGGCTAGCGGACAGCCACCTCACAAGTCCAAGAGCTATTCATATCCTCGAACCACCTCCAATCCGTGTACGACAACCGTACGTCTCGGGATGGCACCACTCAAGGACCGTGGCTCAGTCGTTGCCACGATTCTTCGCACGCTCGATGGCGTCCTGCACGGTTGCGATGAGCGAGTCGGGATCGAACGGCTTGGTGACGTAGGCGTCGACGCCCGCCTGTGTGGCCCGCTGGATGTCGGCGGGATGGCCCTGGGTCGTGACCATGACGATGGCGATGTGCCGCGTCCTGGGGTCGGCCCGGATCGCCGACACCGTCGCGATGCCGTCGAGCCGGGGCATCATGACGTCCACGGTGATGCCGTCGGGGAGCACCTCGGCCGTACGCAGGAACTCGAGGCAATCCGCGCCGTCGACCGCCTCATCGACCTCGAATCCGGCGAGCTCCATGTTGGTCCGGATGAGGAATCTGATCGAGGCGGTGTCGTCCACGACAAGCACTCTGGGCACCGTCAACACGGTACTGCCTGTGGGGTAGGCTCACACCGCAGTTGGCCGTATTGGCCCCCGTAGCTCAGGGGATAGAGCGCCGCCCTCCGGAGGCGGAAGCGGAGGTTCGAATCCTCCCGGGGGCGCCAGGCAAAACAGAGCGCCGCACTCAGCCGCACGGCGGAAGCGGAGGTTCGAATCCTCCCGGGGGCGCAGAGCAAAACAGAGCGCCGCACTCAGCCGAACGGCGGAAGCGGAGGTTCGAATCCTCCCGGGGGCGCAGAGCATTCCGGCAGTAGAACAGAGCGCCGCGCCTGGCATAGCCATCAGCCCACCGCATCGCCGTAGCGGCGGCTGAGCACGCGCAGACGCTCGACCAGCTCCGCCGGGCCGTCGACGCGGATGTCCATGTCGAGCAGGCCGACGTACACCGCCATGGTCCCGAAGCTGTCAGCCCCGGTGATCAGGATGCACGTCTCGTCGTCGAGCGGCTCGACGATGCCGACCGCAGGGTTGATCTTCGCCGTGACCTCGGAGGCCGGAGCCAGCACCGTGATGCGCGCGTGCACGGCCCAGCCCTCGTAGGCCACGGCCCGCATGACGTACGCGCTGACGTCGTCGTCGGGCAGGGGCTGCGGAGGGAACCGCCGGCCGGTCCGCATGCGCAGCACCATGCGGTCGAGGCGGAACACACCCCACGAGTCGGCGTCCGGGTCGCGGCCGAGGAGGTACCACCGCCGCTCCCAGCTGACGAGCTGATAGGGCTCGACGAGCCGGGGCTCACCGTCGTAGTCGAACCGCAGCCACTCGGTGTCGCGGATCGCCGCCGCCACCGCCGTCAGCACCTCGGGGTCGAACCGCGGGTCAGCGTCCGGGATGCCCGCGTCGTCGGCGACCTGGGTCGTGACCTGCGACAGCGTCGCGACCTGTCGCCGCAGGCGCGAAGGGAGGACCTGCTCGAGCTTGGCAAGTGCGATCGCGCTGCTCTCGGCCACCCGCTCGACCGCGCTCGTCGACGCGGCGCGCAGGCCGAGCACGACCGCGATGGCCTCGTCGTCCTCGAGCAGCAGCGGCGGCAACGCGGCACCGGCGCCCAGCCGGTAGCTGCCGTGCACACCCCGCTCGGCGTTGACGGGATAGCCGAGGTTGCGCAGCCGGTCGATGTCGTTGCGGATCGTGCGGGTCGTGACCTCGAGCCGTTCGGCCAGCTCGGTGCCGGACCACTGGGGCCTGGACTGCAGGAGGGACAGGAGCGCGAGGAGCCTCGCTGACGTGTCGATCATGGCTGAAAACTTATCCCAGAACTAGGAATAAAACGTTCCTATATCGATTCTACGGTGGATTCATGACCACACAGCGAAGCACCTCATCCGACATCCGCCCCTTCGTCATCGACATCCCGCAGGCCGATCTCGACGACCTCGACAGCCGCCTCGCCCGGACCCGCTACCCCGCGGCCGCACCTGGCGACGACTGGACGTACGGCGTGCCCAACCACTACCTCGAGGAGATGGTGGCGCAGTGGCGCGGCGAGTTCGACTGGCGCGAGCAGGAGGCGCGGATGAACGCGTTCCCGCACTACCTGACCGACATCGACGGCCAGACGATCCACTTCATCCACGTGCCGTCGGCGGAGGCCGGCGCGACTCCCCTCCTGCTGCTGCACACCTACCCCGGCTCGTTCGTCGACTTCCTCGACATGATCGGCCCGCTCACCGACCCGGTCGCGCACGGCGGCAAGCCCGAGGACGCCTTCTCCGTCGTCGTGCCGTCGATGCCGGGCTTCGCGTTCAGCACGCCCGTCACGGACCACGGCTGGACCATGGCCCGGGTCGCTCGTACGTACGACACCCTCATGCGCAAGCTGGGCTACGACTCGTACGGCGCGCACGGCAGCGACGGTGGCGCCATGGTCGCCCGCGAGCTCGGCCTGCTGCAGCCCGAAGGCTTCCTGGGGCTGCACGTCCTGCAGCTGTTCTCCTTCCCCTCGGGCGATCCGGCGGAGTTCGAGAAGCTGGAGCCCAAGGACTACGCCGCCCTCGAGCACATGAAGTGGTTCCAGTCCGTCGGCGGCTACAACGCGATCAACGCGTCGCGCCCGCAGACGGTCGCGGTCGGGATCTCGGACTCCCCCGTCGGCCAGCTGGCCTGGAACGAGCTGTTCATGTCGTTCGGCAACGGCACGAGCCTGGTCACCCGCGAGCAGATCCTGACCGAGGTGTCGCTCGAGTGGTTCACCAACACCTCGGCGACAGTCGGGCGCTACCACTACTCGGAGGCGCACGCCGGCGTCGAGCCTGCGGTCAACCACGCACGGACGGGCGTCGCAGTGTTCGCCGACGACTTCAAGTCGATCCGGACGTTCGCGGATCGCGACAACAGCAACATCGTGCACTGGACCGAGCACGAGACCGGTGGTCACTACGCCTCGCTGGAGCGTCCCGACGCGGTGACCGCCGACCTGCGCGAGTTCTTCGGCAACCAGGAGGGCTGAGGACGGGCGCACGAGAGCGCCACGGCCGCCCGGCCGTGGCGCTCTCGATCACCCTCCGTACGGACGGGTGATGATCTCCAGGTTGTGCCCGTTGGGATCGGCCCAGTAGACGCCGCGCCCGCCGTCGTTGTGGTTGATCTCGTCCGGCCGGCCGTGGAACGGGTCCGCCCAGTAGGACAGTTCACGCTCCTGGATCCGTCCGAGGACCTCGTCGAACTCGTCGTCACTGACGAGGAACGCGTAGTGCTGCGGGTGCACCGGACCCTGCGCGTCGATGAAGTCGAGAGAGACGTCGTTGCCGGTCTACAGCACGAGGAACGGCCCGTACGCCTGGGGCTGCGGCAGTCCGAGGATCTCGGCGAAGAACGTGGCCGCCTCGCGCTTGTCCGTGGCTTCGACGATCGTGTGATTCAGCTGAGCTGTCATGACGTTGCTCCTCCTGTGTCGATGGTGGTGTGGGTCAGCGACCGTCGCCAGAGGCAGGCCGAGGGCTGCGCGGCAGGAAGACTGCCGGGACGATCGCCAGCGCGGCCGGGGCGAGCGGCCACCAGAACGTGCTGCCGAACGCATCCGCCGTCGCCTCGACGAGGTCCGCGCCGCCCGACCGCGCCCGGCTGAGCTGGTGCTGCAGCACCGCGGCGAAGATCGCCGTGCCGATCGCCCCGCCGATCCGCTGCGTCACGTTGAGCGTGGCGGTCGCGCCCGGCATGGCTGCCCGGTCGAGCTTCGCGTACGCCGTCGCCATGACCGGAGCCATGACGCACCCCGTGCCGATGCCGATCACCAGCAGGGCTGCCGACATCACGACATAGCTCGTGCCGGCCGTCGAGGCGGTGTAGCCCGCCAGCCCGGCGACCATGAGCGGCAGTCCCGTCAGCACTGCAAGGCGCGCCTTGCCACGGTCGGCGAGACGGCCCGTGACGGCCATCGCCAGGGCCGCACCGACACCCTGTGGCACCAGCAGCAGCCCCGTCGTGCTGGCCGACTCCCCTCGCACCACCTGGTAGTAGAGCGGCAGCAGGAGCATCGAGCCGATCAGCACGGCGCCGAGCAGCACCTGGATCGTCACGGCGAGCGTGAACGTGCGGTTGGCGAACAGCCTTAGGTCGAGCAACGGCTTGTCGACCCGGAGCGCATGCCGTACGAACGTCGCGATCAACGCGGCGCCGGCCACGACAGCGACCCAGGCCCTGACCTCGTCGAGCCCGCCGCGCTCCGCGAGCACCGACAACCCGTACACGAAGGCCACGACGCCGGGCGTGAGGACCGACAGGCCGACCACGTCGAGTCGCTCGGCTCGCAGGCTGGGCTTCCGCTCGATGACCCGCGTCGACAGCCAGAACGCCACGAGACCCAGCGGAATGTTGAGGACGAACATCCACCGCCACGACACGTTGGAGACGACCAGGCCGCCGACCACGGGACCCAGCACGGGTCCGAGCATCATCGGGATGCCCACGATGCTCATGGCCCGGCCCATCCGCTGCGGGCCGGCGGCCTGCGCGACCAGCGTCATGCCGACCGGCATGACCATGCCACCACCCAGCCCTTGAAGGACCCGGAAGGCGATGAGGCTCTCGATCGACCATGCCGTCGCGCACAGTGCGGACGCGCCGATGAACAACGCGAGCGAGAACAGCCAGACCTGCTTGCCGCCGAACCTCGCGGCCGCCCATCCGGTCAGCGGGATGACGGCCGCGAGCGCCAGCATGTAGCCGGTCATGACCCACTGGATCGTGGCCAGGGGCGAGCCGAAGTCGCGGCCCAGCGTGTCGATCGCGACGCTGACGATCGTCGAGTCGAGCACGGTCATCACGGCGCCCAGCACGACGACGGCGGCGACCGCCACCACGTGTTGTTCGAGCGGTCCCGACTCGGAAGCATCTGTCGGCATCCCTGCGGTGGTGGTCATGGTCTTCTCCTGTCCTCGATCCATATATTTAGAGTCACCCTAAGTTTAGACTCACCCCAATGTCAACTGGTATGCTCGCGACATGACGACCGAGACGGGCCTGCGGGAACGCAAGAAGCAACAGACCAGGCAGCGCATCCAGGACTGTGCGATCGAGCTCTTCGCCAGAAGCGGATTCGACAAGGTTCCGGTCGCGGCGATCGCCCGCGCGGCGGACGTCTCCGAGGCCACGGTGTTCAACTACTTCCCGGCCAAGGAGGACCTCGTCTACGAGGGCATGGAGGCGTTCGAGAACGCCCTGATCGCCGCCGTGCGTGACCGCCCAGACGGCACCTCGGTCGTGAGTGCGTTCCGCCACTTCGTGCTCCAGCCGAGAGGCGCGCTCGCCGACAGCGAACCAGCGGGCATCGAGCGGATCGCGACCGTGGCGCGGCTCACCGCGGGCAGCCCGGCGTTGCAGGGCCGGGAGCGGCAGACGTTCGACCGGTTCACCCAGGCTCTCGCCGAGCTCGTCGCGGCCGAGCGAGGCGTACGCCCGGACGACCCCGAGGCCTGGGTCGCGGCCAATGCGCTGATGGGCGTCAACCGCGCCATGAAGACGTCGGTGCACCGCCAGGCTCTGGCTGGACAGAGCGGCCGGCGAATCGCCAAGGACGTCCTCGCGCTCGGCCGTCGCGCCCTCGACCTGCTCGAAGACGGACTTGGCACCTGACGGGTGTAGCCTCGCCGGGCGCGACCCCGCTCCTCACCGAGCAGCGGCACCTGTGGACCACCCACCGACGGAGTCGGCATGGAACAGCTTGACCTGGGCGTCATCGCCCACACTGCCAAGGAGAACGAGCGGCGGCTGCCGATCCACCCCCGGCACCTCGAGCGCCTGGCGGACGCCCAGCGCCCACACGTCTTCCTCGAGGAGGGCTACGGCGCGAACTTCAGCTGGTCCGACGACGAGCTGCGGCCGTACGTCGGCGGCATCCTGAGCCGCGCCGAGCTGATCGAGCGGTGCGACGTCATCCTGCTCACCAAGCCCCAGCCGTCAGACCTGCTGCAGATGCGTGAGGGCCAGACCCTGTGGGGCTGGCCGCACTGCGTGCAGGACCGCGCGCTGACGCAGGCCGCGATCGACCGCAAGCTGACCCTCATCGCGTGGGAGGCCATGAACCACTGGAGCGGTGACGGCAACTTCCTGCTGCACGTGTTCCACAAGAACAACGAGCTCGCCGGCTACTGCTCGGTGCTCCACGCCATGGAGATCGGCGGCCTGACCGGCAACTACGGGCGCCGCCTGAGCGCTGCGGTCATCGGTTTCGGCGCGACGGCCCGCGGTGCGGTGACCGCGCTGAGCGCGCACGGCATCCACGACGTCAACATCTTCACGCAGCGCGGCGTCGCGGCGGTCAGCGCACCGATCCACTCAGCGCACATCGTCCACTTCGACCCTGCAGCATCGCCCGCCGAGAGCCGGGCGTTCGTCGACGAGGGCTGGGTGCCGATGCCCGCCCTGCTCGCCGAGCACGACGTGATCGTCAACTGCGTCCTGCAGAGCCCCACCTCCCCCATGACGTTCCTGACCAACGACGACCTGCCGACCCTCCCGTCGGGGACGCTCGTCGTCGACGTGTCCTGCGACGAGGGCATGGGCTTCGAGTGGGCCAGGCCGACGTCGTTCGACGAGCCGACGTTCACCGTAGGCAACGGCGTGACCTACTACGCGGTCGACCACAGCCCGTCCTACCTCTGGAACTCCGCGACGTGGGAGATCAGCCAGGCGCTGCTGCCGTACGTGTCGAAGGTCCTGGCGGGGCCGGACTCGTGGGACGCCGACGAGACCCTGCGACGCGCGATCGAGATCCGCGACGGGGTCATCCAGAACCCCGACATCCTGGCGTTCCAGCACCGCTCCCCCGAGTACCCGCATCCCGCCTGATCCCGCATGCTGGAGGGCATGGACCGCATCACGACGCCCTTCGACTTCAGCTCGACCGCGGCCGAGGTCGTCGACGGCATCGACCTGACCGGGAGACGCGCCGTCGTGACGGGCGGCGCCTCCGGCATCGGCGTCGAGACCGCGCGAGCCCTGGCTGCCACCGGTGCTGAGGTGACGATCGCCGTGCGGGACCTCCAGGCCGGCGAGCAGGTCGCCACCGACATCCGTGCCTCGACGGGCCGCCCCGTCGACGTACGACGCCTCGAGCTCACCGACCTCGACAGCGTCGACGCGTTCGTCGCCGCCTGGGACGGCCCGCTCGACATCCTGGTCAACAACGCGGGGATCATGGCCACCCCGGAGACGTACACGGAGCAGGGGTGGGAGCTGCAGTTCGCGACCAACCACCTCGGCCACTTCAGGCTCACGCTCGGCCTGCACGACGCGCTCGCCGCCAGCGGTCGTGCCCGCGTCGTCTCGGTCAGCTCGAGCGCGCACTTCCGCTCGCCGGTGATCTTCGACGACCTGTTCTTCCGCTTCATGCCGTACGACCCGTGGGCGGCGTACGGGCAGTCCAAGACCGCCAACGTGCTGTTCGCTGTCGAGGCCACGCGTCGCTGGGCGGCCGAGGGCATCACCGCCAACGCACTGATGCCAGGCTCCATCGCGACCAACCTGCAGCGACACAGCGGCGGCGGCGCGCCCAACCCGCTCGCGAAGACACCCGAGCAGGGCGCCGCGACGTCGGTCCTGCTCGCGACCAGCCCCCTGCTCGAGGGTGTCGGCGGCCGCTACTTCGTCGACAACCAGGAGGCCGTCATCGTCGACCGGCCGACGAACGACATGACCGGCGTCGCGCCCTACGCGCTGGACGCGGCCAACGCCGAGCGGCTCTGGGACGTGTCCCTGGAGCTGCTCGGCGTGTGAGCCGTCATTCCGCGGCGGGACCGTAGACCAGGTGCAGGACACCCGTCCCGAACGTCGCGGACGACCGGAGCTCGAGTGGCACCTTGGCACCGTCGGCGAACAGCTTCTTGCCGCTACCGACCACGACGGGGTGCACCAGCAGGTGCAGCTCGTCGACGAGACGCTGCTCCAGCATCCAGCGCACGAGCGTCGCGCTGCCGGTCGTGCCGAGCCGCGTCTCCTGCTTGAGCGCCGTCAGCTCGGCGACCACGTCGCCGCTGATGATCGACGAGTTCTCCCACGTGGCCTCGGTCAGCGAGTCCGACACGACGTACTTGCGCGCGCCGTTCATCTGCGCCGTGAACGGGTCCTGCGGGTCGGCGGCCGGCCAGTAGGCCGCCATCTCCTCGTACGTCTGCCGGCCGAACAGCGTGGCGTCGGCGCTGCCCATGAGGGCGCCGACCGCCGCGCCCATCTCGTCGTCGAAGTAGTCGAAGTGCCACGTCTCCGGCGCCTCGATGACGCCGTCGAGCGAGATGAAGAGGCTTGCGGTGATGGATCCCATGATCGTCTCCCGGGTTGTCGCGGGCGCCGTCTCTCGGCGCCTTCACCCCTACGTCGAACGGACGCACGGCGATTCGACAACCCGGGACGAACTTTTTTTCAGCCCGCTGCTGGACCGTTGGTGTGCTCGCCCAGCAGGTCCGGCCCGATGATGTCCATCTCGACTGCCTTCTCGCCGGCGTAGCAGGTCCAGTGCAGACCCGCCGAGTCCTGGCCGATGCAGCCGCCGGCGATGTTGTCGTCGGCGTCGTTGAACGTCTCCTTGGCGCCCTTGTAGTCGGGGAGGATCTCCTTGCTGGGCGCCTTCGCGAGGGTGCAGTCGAACTCGACGTCGCTCGTCTTGGTGCACGTCGGATCGGTGTCGATGAAGATCACGCTGCTGCCCGGCATGCCTCGCTCGACCGTGTCGGGCGACAGCAGGGTGACGGCAGCGGCAGCACCGGCGCCGACGACGATGACGCCGGCGGTGGCGAACGCGGCGATCGTCGTCCGTGAACGCTGCTTGCGGCGGCGGCGCACGACGATCGATCCCGCGATCTGGGCGGTGACGGCCTGCTCGAGGTCGTCACCGATGCGGGTGAGGTCGGACTGGGTGGTGGGGTTCATGACGATTCCTTGGGGTTCGAGACGGTCTGGAGGGAGGTCCGCATGCGGGCGAGACCACGGGACACGCGGATGCGGGCCGCGGTCGGCGTGCAGTCGAGCTCTTCGGCGACCTCGTCGTACGGTCGGTCGGAGAGGACGCGCAGCTCGACGGCGACGCGTTGGGACTCGGGCAGCGTCGCCAGGGCACGCTCGAGGTCGGCGTCCATGCCGTCGACCCACGAGGTGTCGGGCGTCGCCGTCGAGCGGCCGTGCGTGACGCGCAGGGCCTGGCTGGCCTCGCTGATCAGACGGCGCTCCCGCGCGGAGCGGGACAGGACGTTGCGGGCGACGCCGAACAGCCAGGGTCCGGCCGAGCCGCCCTTCTGGTCGACGAACCGGTGCCGTGACGTCCACACCTGGGCGAACGTCTCCGCCGTGAGGTCGAGGGCGGCCTCACGGTCGGACGTACGACGGAGCAGGAACGCGTGGATCGGCTCGGCATAGCGGTCGTAGAGCTGGCGGAACGCCTGCGGGTCGTGGCCCGACGCCGCGATCAGCTCGGCGTCGGACTTCACGTGAACACTTCGATCATGGATGGTGAGACCTCCGGTCGACTGGAACATGACATCACGTACATGCCGCGGCGGGCCCGAAATGTTTCACCGTCCCGGACTCTCGTGATCTTTCGGCGTTCAACCGGCCGCAGTAGCGTCAACAGGACATCCACGACGGAAGAGGTTCACGATGCCCACACGCACCGCACGCACGGCCTGGGACGGCACCCTGCAGGAAGGTTCGGGTCAGGTCGAGCTGACCAGCTCGGGACTCGGCACGTTCCAGGTCTCGTTCCCGCAGCGGGCCTCCGACGACGGCGGCGGCGTCACCAACCCGGAGGAGCTCATCGGCGCGGCGCACTCGGCCTGCTACGCCATGTCGCTCGCCGGGCAGCTCGGCGCGCGCGACGCGACTCCGCTCTCGATGGAGATCCGTGCCGACGTGACCCTGGGGCCCGACCCCGAAGGCGGCTTCAAGCTCACCGGCATCACGCTGACGGTCCGCGGTGAGGCCGAGGGCATCGACGAGGCCGGCTTCCTCGAGGCCGCCCAGGCCGCGAAGGTCGGCTGTCCCGTCAGCAAGGCGCTTGCCGGCGTCGAGATCACGCTCGACGCCGCGATGGAGACCGCTTAGGGCGTACGGGCTACGACTTGGGAGCGTCGAGGACCTTGGAGGTCGAGGTCTTCTCCTCGCCACCATCGCGATCGGTGATCTCAAGTCGTGCCCGCAGCGGCTTCTCGGGGTTGTCGAGGCACTTGAGTGGCACCGTCATCGACAGCTGCGGTCCGCGGATGCGCATCACTGACGCGCAGGCGTACTGCTCGTCCTTGCCGTCCTTGGCCAGATAGAGCTGCGGGAACACGAATGCGCCACGCGCGTCCTGGAACGTCGTGACGCGCCACAGGACCTTGCCGTTGTCCTGGCCCAGGACGAGGCTCACCGAGTCGATCTTCTTGAGGTCGATGTCGGGGATCTCTGCGCCGATGGCGAACACGGTCGCGCCCCGGGCGACGGTCGCGGTCTTGACGGCGATCTCGTCGGGGGCGTCGCCAGAGCCCTTGAGCTTGTCCTGGGGTGCCTTGGTGCCGGCGGCCGGGGTGGTCTTGGTGGCCTTGGGCTCCGTCGGGGTGTCGTCGCCACCGCCACGGACCAACAGGACGCCGAGGATGATGACGATCACGATGCCGGCTGCCGCTGCCGGCACCACGAGCCGGTTGCGTCCAGAGAGGTTCCCAGTGCTCATCGTTCTCCACCTTCGTCGCTGATCATCGTCGTTGCGTCAGAGCGAGCCTAGAGCACGGCCGCGTGACCGATCGACCCGGCGAAACGTCTGTCTCGTACGCGATGCTGGTCCTGTGAAGCCCACCGTCCCCGGCCGTCTCCACGCCCAAGGCCTGGTCCCCCCGCGATTCGACACCGCAGCCGACGCCGTACGCCACCTCGGTTGCGTCCAGTCCCAGCTGCACGACATGGCGTTGTGGGCCGTCGCCCGTCGCACGACGGGGCTGACGCTCGCCGACGCCCAGACCGCGTTCGATCGGGGCGATTTCCTGCGCACCCACGTCCTGCGCCCCACGTGGCACTACGTGGACCCGGCCGACATCCACTGGCTCCTGGCCCTGACCGCGCCCCGCGTCCGCCAGGTCATGAACTCGAGCTGGTCCGCGCTCGGGCTCGGTCCCGAGCTCATCCAACGCGGCTCCGAGGTCATCGTCGCGGCCCTCGCCGACGGCGCGCCGCACACCCGGGCCGAGCTCGCCGACGCGCTCGAGGACGCCGGGCTGCAGGCCAAGGGCACGTTCCTCGTGCACCAGCTCATGAACGCCGAGATCAGCCTGCTGTGCGCGAACGGCCCGATGCAGGGCAAGCAGCACACCTACGTCGCGCTGCCGCCGGTCGCGGTCGACCTCACGTACGACGAGCTGCTGGCTCAGGGGGCGCGTCGCTACGCACGCGGGCACGGCGCGTTCCGGGACAAGGACCTCGCCTGGTGGACGAGCCTGACCCTGACCGACAGCCGGCGCGCGATCGAGCTGGCGGGGCTGCGGCCGCTCGACATCGACGGTGAGGCCTACTGGACGCTCGACGACGCGGTCGACGCCGACGTGCCACGAGTCATGCTGCTGTCCAACTTCGACGAGTACATCTCCTACGCCCGTGACCCCGAGGACTACGCCGGCTTCGTCGGCACGGTCGACGACGTCATGCGCGGCGCCGGGTTGCTGATGCTGGATGGCCGGTTGTCGGGCCGGTGGACCCGCACCGTCACCGCCAAGACGGTGCGGATCGTCGTCGACCAGGCGCCCCGGATCACCGCCGTCGCACGGCGAGCGCTCGACGCCGAGGCCGCGGCATTCGGCCGCTTCCTGGGCCGCGAGCCCGAGCTCGTGATCGCGGGCTGATCCATCACGTGGTCCGGCTCCACGTGATGTCTGCCACGTCGCCGCGTCCTGCCGTCAAGTTCGCGGGAATTCCGGGGCGAACCTGCCTGCAGCCGGATGGAGCGTCGCGTTACCCTGTTAACGGTAGTTTTCGCACGCGCGCCAGCACACAATTCGGAAGAGGCGATCGAGGCTGTGGCCGAGTCCTCACAAGACCATTCAACTCCTGATTTCGGCACCAACCAGTGGCTCGTCGAAGAGATGTACGAGCGATTCCGCCAGGACCCCGCTTCGGTCGACGCCACGTGGGTGACGTTCTTCCAGACCGGCGACGGCGCGGCACTGGCGGGCGGCTCCGGCAACGGCAGCTCGCCCAACGGCACCGCGAGTGCCACGGCGACGCAGGCCCCGGCCGCTGCCAAGCCCGCGGAGCCGCAGACCGAGACCACCGCCCCGAGTCCCGCGCCGACCTCGCCCAGCGCGGCGAAGCCTCCGGCGCCCAAGACCGAGCCCGTTGCCGTCACCCCGGCGCAGAGCCAGGTCGCCGCACCGGCGCACGTCGACCCGCCGGCCCCCGTCCCCCCGGTGACCGACGCCCCGACGTCCCGCGCGACCACGGTCGTCACCCCCAACGGCAAGGCCGCTGACGCGCCCAAGGCCGGACCCGGCGAGGTCGAGAACGTCGTCCTGCGTGGCGCCGCCGCCCGCACCGTCGCCAACATGGACGCGAGCCTCGCCGTCCCGACCGCCACAAGCGTTCGCTCCGTGCCGGTCAAGCTGCTGTTCGACAACCGCATCGTGATCAACAACCACCTCGCCCGTGCGCGAGGCGGCAAGGTGTCGTTCACCCACCTCATCGGCTGGGCGATCGTCAAGGCACTCAAGGCGATGCCCGAGATGAACACGGGCTTCGAGGTCGTCAACGGCAAGCCCAACCAGCTCAAGCCCGAGCACATCAACTTCGGCCTGGCGATCGACCTCAAGAAGCCCGACGGCTCGCGCACGCTGCTCGTCCCCTCGATCAAGGCTGCCGAGACGATGGGCTTCGCCGAGTTCTGGGCGGCGTACGAGTCGATGGTCCGCAAGGCGCGCGACGGCAAGCTCGAGGTCACCGACTTCCAGGGCACGACCGTCAGCCTGACCAACCCCGGCGGCATCGGCACCAACCACTCGATCCCCCGCCTCATGCAGGGTCAGGGCGTCATCATCGGCGTCGGCTCGATGGAGTACCCCCCGGAGTTCCAGGGCGCCAGCGAGCACACGCTCGCGCAGATGGCGATCTCCAAGATGATGACGCTGACGTCGACCTACGACCACCGCGTCATCCAGGGTGCGCAGTCAGGCGAGTTCCTCAAGAAGATCCACGCGCTGCTGCTCGGCGAGGAGGACTTCTACGACGAGATCTTCCGCGCGCTCAAGATCCCCTACGAGCCCATCCGCTGGGCGCAGGACATCGCGGTCAGCCACGACGACGAGGTGCACAAGCAGGCCCGCGTCCTCGAGCTGATCCACGCGTTCCGCGTGCGCGGCCACCTGATGGCCGACACCAACCCGCTCGACAACCGCCCGCGCAGCCACGCCGACCTCGACACCGCGTCGCACGGCCTGACGTTGTGGGACCTCGACCGCGAGTTCGCCACGGGATCGTTCAAGACCGACAAGCGGTTCATGAAGCTGCGCGAGATCCTCGGCATCCTGCGTGACTCCTACGCCCGCACGATCGGCCTGGAGTACATGCACATCCAGGACCCCGACGAGCGCGCGTGGTTCCAGGAGCGCATCGAGCGCCCGCACACCAAGCCGCCCCGCGAGGAGCAGCTGCGCATCCTGCAGAAGCTCAACCAGGCCGAGGCCTTCGAGACGTTCCTGCAGACCAAGTTCGTCGGCCAGAAGCGCTTCAGCCTCGAGGGCGGCGAGACCACGATCCCCGTGCTCGACGAGATCTGCGAGGCGGCTGCGGCCGACAGCCTCGACGAGGTCTGCATCGGCATGGCGCACCGCGGCCGGCTCAACGTGCTCGTCAACATCGCCGGCAAGCACGCCGGCTCGGTGTTCCGCGAGTTCGAGGGCAACATCGACCCGCGCACGGTGCAGGGCTCCGGCGACGTCAAGTACCACCTCGGCGTCGAGGGTGAGTTCACGTCCGGCACCGGTGACAAGATCAAGGTCTCGGTCGCGGCCAACCCGTCGCACCTCGAGGTCGTCGACCCCGTCCTGGAGGGCATCGCCCGCGCCAAGCAGGACCGCCTCAACCGCGGCGCCGACTACCCCGTCCTGCCCGTCCTCGTGCACGGCGACGCCGCGTTCGCCGGCCAGGGCGTCGTGGCCGAGACGCTCAACCTCTCGCAGCTGCGGGGCTACCGCACCGGCGGCACGATCCACCTGATCGTCAACAACCAGGTCGGCTTCACGACGGCGCCCTCGTCGTCGCGCTCCTCGACCTACTGCACGGATGTCGCCCGGATGATCCAGGCGCCGGTGTTCCACGTCAACGGCGACGACCCCGAGGCCTGCATCCGGGTGGCGCACCTTGCCTACGAGTACCGCCGGACGTTCCACAAGGACATCGTCATCGACCTGGTCTGCTACCGCCGCCGCGGCCACAACGAGGGCGACGACCCGAGCTTCACCCAGCCGCTGATGTACGACACGATCAACGCCAAGAAGTCGGTGCGCAAGCTCTACACCGAGGCGCTGGTCGGCCGTGGCGACATCACGTTGGAAGAGGCCGAGGCCGCGCTCAGCGACTACCAGGCCCAGCTCGAGCGCAACTTCGCCGAGGTCAAGGAGACCACGACCGATCCCGGCTACATGCGCACCCCGGACTACCCGGACAAGCCCGAGCACGCCGGTGAGCTGCTCACGGCGATCACGCCCGAGACCATGAAGGCCATCGCGGACGCCTACACCAACGTCCCCGAGGGCTTCACCGTCCACCCCAAGGTGCTGCCTCAGCTGCAGCGCCGCGCACAGTCGATCAGCGCAGGCCCGATCGACTGGGGCACCGGCGAGATCCTCGCGCTGGGGTCGTTGCTGCTCGACGGCCGGCCCGTACGCCTTGCCGGCCAGGACTCGCGACGTGGCACGTTCTCCTCGCGGTTCGCGACGATCATCGATCGTACGAACGCCAACGAGTGGACGCCGCTGGCCAACATCGGCGACGACCAGGCCACGTTCTACATCTACGACTCGCTGCTGAGCGAGTACGCCGCCCTCGGCTTCGAGTACGGCTACTCGGTCGCAAGGCCCGAGGCGCTCACGATCTGGGAGGCGCAGTTCGGCGACTTCGTCAACGGCGCCCAGTCCGTGATCGACGAGTACATCTCGGCCGGCGAGAGCAAGTGGGGCCAGAAGTCCGGCGTGGTGCTGCTGCTGCCGCACGGCCACGAGGGCCAGGGACCCGACCACACGTCGGCCCGCATCGAGCGGTTCCTCGAGCTGTGTGCCAATGACGCCATGACGCTGGCCCAGCCGTCGACGCCCGCGTCCTACTTCCACCTGTTGCGCCGGCAGAACCTCGAGAGCCAGCACCGTCCGTTGATCGTCTTCACGCCGAAGTCGATGCTGCGCAGCAAGGCCGCGGCGTCGCAGCCCGACGACTTCACGTCGGGCAAGTTCCGCCCGGTCATCGGTGACGACTCGGTCGAGGCGTCCAAGGTCGAGCGCGTGCTGGTCTGCTCGGGCAAGATCGCCTGGGACCTGTTCGCCGAGCGCGAGAAGCGCGAGTCGGGCCAGTCCCGCACCGCGATCGTCCGCCTCGAGCAGCTCTACCCGCGTCCCACCTCGGAGCTCAACGCCGCGGTCGGCCAGTTCATCAACGCCCGCGAGGTGCGCTGGGTGCAGGACGAGCCGGCCAACCAGGGTCCGTGGCCGCACGTCGCGCTGCACTACAGCGGCGAGTTCGACGGTCTCCCGCTGCTGCGGGTGTCGCGTCCGGAGTCGTCGGCGCCGTCGGTCGGTTCGCACAACCGGCACGTCGAGGAGCAGGCGACGCTGATGCAGCAGGCCTTCAGCTGATCGATGTACTTCACGGATCGCGGGATCGAGGAGCTCCAGAGCCGGCGAGGTGACGAGGAGGTCACCTTCGCCTGGCTCGCCGAGCGGCTCGTCGAGTTCGTCGACCTCAACCCCGAGTTCGAGGTGCCGGTCGAGAGACTGGCGACCTGGCTGGCCCGCCTCGACGACGATGATGAGTAGGAACGTCCGACCGCTCTGACACAGTACGACCGTGGACTTCGACCAGCCTCCCGTCGTACGCGTCTCCGGTGACGACGAGGCCGGGCTGCCGGCCCATGAGTGGCCGGTGACGATTCCCGCCGTCGCGCAGCTGCTCCGCGACGGTCTTGACCTCACGCCCGGCGTCACGTTCCTCGTCGGCGAGAACGGCTCCGGCAAGTCGACGCTCGTCGAGGCGATCGCCGTCGCCTACGGCCTCTCGCCGGAGGGCGGCAGCTCGCAGGGCGTGCACTCGACCCGGCCGAGTGAGTCCGGCCTCGACAAGGCGTTGCTGCTTCAACGCGGCATCGGCACCGGCCGCTGGGGCTTCTTCCTCAGGGCCGAGACGATGCACGGCTGGTACACGTTCCTCGAGAACAACCCTTCGTCCTACCGCGCCGACCCGAAGTTCCACGCGATGAGTCACGGGGAGTCCTTCATCGAGCTGCTCAACGTCCGGTTCGACTCCCCGGGCTTCTACTGCCTCGACGAGCCCGAGGCGGCGCTGTCGTTCCGCTCGACACTGACCCTGATCCGCGTCCTCCACGACATCGCCGAGGCCGGCGGCCAGGTCCTGTGCGCGACGCACTCCCCGGTGCTGGCGTCGATGCCCGGCGCCCGCATCCTCGAGGTCGGCGACTGGGGCCTACGCGAAGCGGCCTGGGAGGAGCTCGAGCTCGTCAGGCACTGGAAGGCGTACCTCGACGCCCCGATGCGCTACCTCCGCCACACCCTCGCAGACGACTGAAGCACCGAGATATGGATTCATCTGCACCACCGCGGAGCTCCACGTGGTGCAGCTCGATCCAAATCTCGGGGTCTAGAGCGTCAGGACGATCTTGCCGAAGACGCTGCCGTCGATGACCGAGGCGAGGCCGTCGGCGGCGTCGGCCATGGGAATCTCCCGGTCGATCAGCGGTCGGGTGCCGGTGACGTCCATGAACTGTGCCAACCGGTGCAGCTCGTCACGCGTGCCCATCGTGGAGCCGTGGACGCGCATCTGCTGGAAGAAGATCCGGGTCAGCTCGGCGTGCGACGGGGCATCGCCCGACGTCGCGCCCGCGATGACGATCGTGCCGCCCGGCCTCATCGACTTGACCGAGTGCGACCACGTCGCGGCACCGACCGTCTCGATGACGGCGTCGACCTTGCTGGGCAGCCGGGCGCCGGACTCGAAGACCTCGTGCGCACCGATCTCGAGCGCCTTGTCGCGTTTGTCCTCGTCGCGGCTGGTCGCGTAGACGCGGAAGCCGGCGGCGCGCGCCAGCGTGATGGCCGCGGTCGCGACGCCGCCGCCCGCGCCCTGCACGAGCACGGTGTCGCCCTGCTGCAGGTCGGACTGGGTGAACAGCATCCGGTAGGCCGTCAGCCACGCGGTCGGCAGGCACGCCGCCTCCGCGAACGACAGGCCGGCAGGCTTCGCGACGACGTTGCGCGTGGGCACCGCGACCTTCTCCGCGAACGTGCCCTGGTGCCGCTCCGACAGCAGCGACCGCTTGGGGTCGAGCGTCTCGTCGCCGCGCCACGACGGATCGCTGATCACGGCGTGCACCAGCACCTCGTTGCCGTCCTCGTCGTAGCCGGCCGCGTCGCAGCCGAGGATCATCGGCAGCGACTCCTCGCGCAGGCCCACACCGCGCAGGCTCCACACGTCATGGTGATTGATCGAGGCGGCCTTGACCGTCACGGTCGTCCAGCCGTCTGGCACCTCCGGGTCGGGGCGCTCGCCCACGACGAGTCCGCTCAGCGGGTCCTTGGGGTCGATCGTGCCTGCGTAGACGGCGAACATGCGGCTCCTGGTCTGAGGTGGTCAGTACGGGCGGCGAGCCAGGCCTTCACGGCGCGCGGTGTCCGTGACGGCTCGCGCCACGGCAGAGGCTACCCGCGGATCGAACGGAGACGGGATGACGTACGTCTCACTGAGGTCGTCGCCCACGAGGTCCGCGATCGCGTTGGCTGCCGCCAGCTTCATGCCCTCGGAGATCCGCGTCGCGCGGACGTCGAGGGCGCCGCGGAAGATCCCGGGGAACACCAGCACGTTGTTGATCTGGTTGGGGAAGTCCGAGCGGCCCGTCGCCACGATCCGCGCGTACTTGTGCGCGATGTCGGGGTGAACCTCGGGGTTGGGGTTGGCCATCGCGAACACGATCGAGTCGGGCGCCATCGAGGCGACGGCGGCTTCGGGGATCGTGCCGCCCGAGACGCCGATGAACACGTCGGCGCCGTCGAGCGCGTCGTCGATCGTGCCGGGCCTGGCCCACGGGGCGGTCGCCTCGGCGATGCCGGACTTGACCACGTCGAGGCCCTCACGGCCCGGATGGATGACCCCCGAGCGGTCGACGACCGCGATCTTGCGAACGCCCGCGGTCTGGAGGATCTTCATGATCGCGACACCGGCCGCACCGGCGCCGGAGATGACGACCTTGACGTCGTCGAGCTCGCGATCGGTCACGCGTACGGCGTTGATCAGCGCGGCCAGCGTCACGACCGCGGTGCCGTGCTGGTCGTCGTGGAAGACCGGGATCTCGAGCCGTTCGATCAGCTGGCGCTCGATCTCGAAGCAGCGCGGGCTCGAGATGTCCTCGAGGTTGATGCCGCCGAACGTCGGCGCGAGCCGGACGATCGTCTCGACGATCTCGTCGACGTCGGTCGTGTCGAGGGCCACCGGGATCGCGTCGACGCCGCCGAACTGCTTGAACAGCACCGCCTTGCCCTCCATGACGGGCATCGAGGCGGCCGGGCCGATGTCACCGAGCCCCAGCACTGCGGTGCCGTCGGTGATCACCGCGACGGTGTTGGAGACCCAGGTGTAGTCGTGGGCCAGGGCCGGATCGGCAGCGATCGCCTCGCAGACCTTGGCGACGCCGGGCGTGTAGGACATCGCGAGGTCCTGGGCGTTGCGCAGCGGCACCGTGGCCGCGATCGCCATCTTGCCGCCGCGGTGCAGCGCGAAGATCGGGTCGTCGGGGTCAGGCGCGTCAGTGTGCAAGTCGATGTCAGTGGCAACCATGGTGGGAATCCCTCGGGACGTTCCGTACGTTCTCATCGGGACCGATCAGGTCGCCGGCGCGGCAAGTGAGCCGCGGGGTGACGCCCGCAGGAGCGGTGTCACACGGGTTGTGCCCGGCTGTCAGTCTCTCATACGGGCTGGTCACCGCCGAGCGCCCGGGTCACCGGCGGGGCGAGCAGACACGCCAGCGTGACCACGGCCGCAGCGCCCACCAGGACCGGGATCCAGCCCGGGATGTCGGCGAGGTTGAACGCGATGATGAGCTGGATGATCTGCGTGACGACGAGCGGGCTGCGCGCCCAGAGCTCCCCCAACGTGACCCGCCAGGCCGCCCATGCCTGGAACCCGCCATAGATCGCGAGGATCGCCGAGACGCCGAGTCCGGTGCCGATGCTGTCGCCGTCGAGATCGGTGATCCCGAGGACGGCCAGGACGACGCAGGTCACGGCTTCTGCCAGCACGAAGGTCGCGGCCAGGATGAGGAGGTTTCGGGCCGTTCCGGCCGGCCGTGCGTGAGCGCTCACGACATCAGGGTAGGGAGCGTGTGACCGATCCGACAATTCGCGCAGGGCGTGGCCCTTGTAATGAGGTTGAAATGTTGAAAACATGGAGGTCAAGCCTTGGTATCAGGTCAAACAGGCCTGCCCAAGGAGCAAAACCGAACGGGAAGGAGTGTCCACATGGATTGGCGTCACAAGTCCGCATGCCTCGATGAGGACCCTGAGCTCTTCTTCCCCATCGGCAACACGGGTCCCGCCATCTTGCAGATCGAAGAGGCCAAGGTCGTATGCCGCCGCTGTGATGTCCGCGAGCAGTGCCTGCAATGGGCACTCGAGTCCGGACAGGACCACGGTGTGTGGGGAGGCTTGAGCGAAGACGAACGTCGTACGCTGAAGCGCCGCAATGCTCGGGCACGTATTCGTACTGCCTGACGTACGCACGTATCGGTGAACCCCGTGGCCTCGGCCGCGGGGTTCTTTGCATCCCGCACGTCTAGACGTTGAGCGAGATCGCGACGGTCGTGCCGCCACCGAATCGCGGCTCGAACGCCAGCGAGCCGTGGAGCTCACCCTCGACGAGCGTCGTGACGATCGACAGCCCCAGGCTGCCGGCCGGGTCGAAGTCCGCCGGGAGCCCTCGCCCGTCGTCGCTGACCCTCAGGCGTACGCGGTCGCGGATGCGGTTGACCGCCAGCGTCAGCGTGCCGCCCTCCTCGCCGAATGCATGGGCGGACGCGTTCTGGATCAGCTCGGTCAGCACCATGGCGAGCGGGGTCGCCACGGCGCCCGGCAGCAGACCGAACGAGCCGATCCGGTCGGCGGTGATCCGTCCCGGTCCCGAGGTCTCCTCCGCGACGTCGAGGACGGTGCGCAACAACCGGTCGGCGACCTCGTCGAACGCGACGTTGTCGTCGAACGACTGGCTCAAGGTCTCGTGGACGAGGGCGATCGAGCCGACCCGGCGGACCGCGTCGTCGAGCGCCGCCCGGGCCTCGGGGATCTCCGTCCGGCGGCCCTGCAGGCGAAGCAGGGCGGCGACGGTCTGGAGGTTGTTCTTGACCCGGTGATGGATCTCGCGGATCGTCGCCTCCTTGGAGACGAGCTCGCGCTCTCGCAGCCTCAGCTCGGTGACGTCGCGCAGCAGGATCAGCGATCCGCTTCGGTGGCCGTCCGAGCGCAGCGGGATGACGCGCAGCAGCAGCGACGCCGAGGCGTTCTCGATCTCGGCCTCGGTGCTGGCGTCGCCGCCGAGGATGCCCCGGGCCCCGCGGTCGGTCGGCCGCCGATCGACGAGGCCCGACGTGACGTGCCCGAGCTGGGTGCCGACAAGGTCGCCGACGAGCCCGAGCCGCCGGTACGCCGACATCGCGTTGGGGCTGGCGTAGCGGACCGTCCCTGCGGCGTTGGTGCGGACGAACCCGTCGCCGACCCGCAGCGAGTCCGCGACCTCGGAACGGCTGCCGGGCAGCGGGAACTCGCCACGGCGGATCATCTCGGCGAGCTCGCCGGCCGCCTCGAAGTACGCCGCCTCGAGCGTGCTGGCCGTGCGGATGCCGGACTCGGCGCTGCGCCGGGAGATGACCGCGAGCGTACGACCCTCGTGCGTCACGGGGATCAGCTCGACGCGGATGCGCCGGCCGTCGGGCAGCTCCACGATCCGCTCGGCGACGATCTCGCCGGTGCGCAGGGCCTCCTCGAGCTCGTCGATCCGGCCGGACGGCATGAATGTGCCGGCGACGTCCTCGAACAGCGTCGTGGGGCCCGTGGTGGGCCGGATCTGCGCGCCGGCCCAGAGGCCCTTGGCCTCCGCGTCGGGCACCCACAGCACGAGATCGGCGAACGACAGGTCGGCGATGATCTGCCAGTCGGTCACCAGGGCGTGCAGCCACGCGACGTCGTCGGAGCTCAGCGACGTCTGGAAGCGCGTGATGTCGTCCAGCGAGGGCACGCCGTCAGCCTAGAGCCTGGGACGTGGCACGATGTGTGAGTGTCTGAGGCGTACTGGCAAACCGTGATGCAGAACGGGATGGACGTACCCGCCGACCGCAGCCTCGATGAGTGCACCGTCGAGCTGGTCGAGATGCTGGGCCACTCCAATCCCCGCTGGCGAGAGGACCTCGCCTATCCGCTGCTCACGACCTGGATCACGCGCGGCGTCTACGACGAGCTCCTGTCCGGGCTGGGCGACGGCATCGCGCCCGGGCTGCGCTACGGACTCGGCCACGACGGCGACGTCTCGGTCCTGCGCCGGTCCTACAGCGCCCTGATGCTGGCCGAGATCATCGGCCGCGACAACAACGAGCACCTCATGTCAGCCGCCTCGGTGCTCGACTGGGGCGACCGGGCGACGGCCTGGTACGTCCGCGAGCAGGACCACCGGGGCTGGGTCCCGGAGCAGGGGTGGGCCAACTCGATCGCGCACGGCGCCGACCTCCTCGCCGCCCTCGCCCGGTCACGGCACTTCGGCCGGCTCGAGCTCACGGTGCTGCTCGACGTCATCGCCGACCGCGTGCTCACACCGACGGCCTACATCTGGCGGCACGGTGAGGACGACCGCCTGGCGTACGCCGTGATGACGCTGCTGCACCGCAACGAGCTCGACCCCAGCATCGTCGAGCCGTGGCTCGCCCGGCTCGGAGCAGGCATCAAGCCGCCCCGCACGCGCGGCCACCTCGAGGCGGAGTGGCCGTCGCCCAGCGTCCGCAACACCTCGTCGTTCCTGCGTGCGCTGCACCTGCAGCTCGCGCTCGGGGTGCAGGGTCGCGACGACCTGCGCGCCGATGCCGAGCTGTTCGCGGAGCAGCCCGCGCACCGCGCCGACCTCCTGCTGGCCGTGCTCGACCAGATTCGCGCCGAGAGCCCGTGGCTCTACCGCCCGACGACCAGGGCCCGACCGCTCGCCTGACGCTCCAGTAACCTGCGTCACATGAGTATTGAGCCCCGAGAAGGTCACGGCGGAGTCCACGCCGTCGACGTGGCCCGCGCCCATGGCGTCGAGACGATGTTCACGCTGTCCGGAGCCCACGTGTTCCCGATGTACGACGCCGCGGTCAAGGCTGAGCCGGCGATGCCGATCATCGATGTACGCCACGAGCCCACGGCCGTGTTCGCCGCCGAGGCGATCGGCAAGCTGACCCGCACGCCCGGGCTCGCCGTGCTGACTGCCGGGCCGGGCGTGACCAACGGAGTCAGCCCGATCGCCCAGGCCAGCTTCTCCGGCTCGCCGCTCGTGGTCGTCGGCGGCCGCGCGCCCAACAACCGTTGGGGCTCCGGCAGCCTGCAGGAGCTCGACCAGCCGCCGATCATCGAGTCGATCTCCAAGTCCGCGGTGACGGCCACCAAGGTCGACGACATCGCCCCGGCGATGGACGAGGCGTTCACCCTCGCCGGGTCCTCCCACCGCGGACCCACGTTCGTCGACGTGCCGATGGACGAGTTCTTCAACAGCACGACGGTCACGACGCCGTCGGCCGGCAACACCACCGCGCCGATCGAGCCCGACCCGGACGCGTTGGGACAGATCGCCGAGCTGATCCGACAGTCCGCGCGTCCGGTGCTGATCCTCGGCACCGACGTGTGGGCCGACCGGGCCGAGGTCGCAGCGCTCCACTTCGTCGAGGAGACCGGCATCCCGGTGATCGCCAACGGCATGGGTCGCGGCATCGTGCCCGGTGGACACCCGCAGCTCGTCACCAAGGCACGCTCGACCTCGTTCAACCAGGCCGACCTCGTGATCGTCGTCGGCACGCCGCTGGACTTCCGGCTCGGCTACGGCATCTTCGGCGGCAAGGAGGGCGCGACCCCGGCCCGTACCGTGCACATCGCCGACTCCCCCGGACAGCTCACGACGCATGCCGAGCTCGCCGCCTCGGCCAGCGGCGACCTGACGCTGGTGTTCACCGGACTGCTCGACTCGCTGACCGCGGCGTCGCAGCACGGCCGGCGACCCGACTGGTCGTCGTGGATCGGCAGCCTGCAGGCCGAGGTCGCCGCGGCCACGCAGCGCGACAACGAGCTGCTCACGGCTGAGGCCGACCCGATCCATCCAGCTCGCATCTACGGCGAGCTGCTCCCGCGCCTCGCCGACGACGCGGTCGTGATCGGCGACGGCGGCGACTTCGTGTCGTTCGCCGGCAAGTTCGTCGAGCCCAAACGTCCCGGCGGCTGGCTCGACCCCGGACCGTACGGCTGCCTCGGCGCCGGCATGGGCGCCGCGATGGCGGCCCGCATCGCGCGACCGTCGAGCCAGGTCGTCCTGCTCTACGGCGACGGCGCGGCCGGCATGTCGCTGATGGACGTCGACAGCCTCGTCCGCCACAACCTCCCGGTCGTCATGGTCGTCGGCAACAACTCGGCGTGGGGCCTGGAGAAGGGTCCGATGCAGTGGCTCTACGGCTATGACGTCGCGGCCGACCTCGCGCCGCAGACCCGCTACGACCAGGTCGTCACGGCGCTGGGCGGTGGCGGCGAGATGGTCACCGACCCCAAGGAGATCGGTCCAGCCCTCGACCGGGCGTTCGCCTCCGGCATCCCCTACCTCGTCAACGTCATGACCGACGTCAACGCCGCCTATCCGCGCGCCACCACCGGCATCTGAGGTGCTGATCAGGCCAGCGCAGGAGCATGAGTACGAGGCGGTCGGCGCCCTGACCGTCGCGGGCTACGACGCCGACGGCTACCTCATCCGTCCCAACGGGACGTTCGACGAGGAGTACGCCGGATGGCTTGCCGACGCCGCCTCACGGGCACGCAACAGCACCCTCTTGGTGGCCGTCGAGGGCGACGACCTGGTCGGCACGGTGACGTGGTGCCCGTACGGCTCCGCGGACGCGCAGCTCGCCAAGGAGCCGCACCAGGGCGAGTTCCGTACGCTCTCGATCGCGCCTGAGGCGCGGGGCCGCGGCATCGGCCGTGCGCTCGTGGAGGACTGCCTCGACCGCGCGAGGGCTGCCGGGCTCACGGAGGTGCTGCTGTTCTCGCTCGAGGAGATGGCACCGGCGCACCGGCTCTACACGCGGCTGGGCTTCGGCCGACGGCCCGAGCTCGACTGGTCTCCCGAACCGGGCGTGGCCCTCTGGGCGTTCTCGCTGACGCTCTGAGCCACGCCGATCCCTGTGCCGCCTGGTCGTCGTAGTCTTCAGGCCATGGACACCGCTTCGGTCACGCACCCGGTCACAGAGGCCGACACCGCCCGCGCACTCGGCAGCGGGGATCTCGAGGTCCTCGGCACGCCGCGCGTGCTGGCGTGGTGCGAGGAGGCGACGTGTGCGGCGCTCGAGCTCGAGCCGGCGCAGACGAGCGTCGGCACCCGCGTCGACCTCGAGCACCTGGCCGCGAGCCCGGTCGGCGCCGAGGTCACCGCGACCGCGACGGTCATCCACACCGACGGCCGGCTCGTACGCTTCCAGGTCGCGGCACACGACGCCGGCGGCACGCTGCTGGCCACCGGTGAGATCCGCCGGGTCATCGTCGACCGGGAGCGATTTCTGACCCGGATCGCGCCTGTGGGAGACTGAGACCTCGTCTTCCGAGGAGGAACATCATGGGCAAGACCGGCCGCAAGCGTCGTGCGCGTCGCAAGAAGGGCGCCAACCACGGCAAGCGCCCCAACGCGTGAGACAAGAAATCCCCGTCCATCGGACGGGGATTTCTTCGTTTCGGCGATCGGCTAGGTCGACCGCTGCTCGGTGATCTCGATGTGCACCTTGCGGATCGAGAACAGCACCTTCTCGCGCAGCGGCTCGGGTGCCACCTCGGAGCACGACCGCGACACGAGCGACTTCACGACCCGTTCGAGGTCGTACTCGCTCAGGCAGTCGCTGCACCCGTCGATGTGCGACTGGATCTCGGCGCAGCTCGCGGTGTCGATCTCCTGGTCGATGAACAGGTAGAGGTTCTCGAGTGCCTTCTCGCAGTCCGGTCCCTCACAAGGGTCCTTGCTCATGCCTTGTCACCCACTCCCGTGACAGCCATGCCGCGATCGCGGGCGTAGTCGGCGAGCATCTCGCGCAACATGCGGCGGCCGCGGTGCAACCGTGACATCACGGTGCCGATCGGCGTGTCCATGATCTCGGCGATCTCCTTGTAGGGGAAACCTTCGACGTCGGCGAGGTAGACCGCGTAGCGGAAGTCCTCGGGCAGCGCCTGGAGCGCATCCTTGACGTCGCTGTCCGGCAGGTGCTCCAGCGCTTCCATCTCGGCCGACTTCAAGCCGCTCGACCCGTGCGACTCGGCGCGCGCGATCTGCCAGTCCTCGATCTCGTCCGTGATCTGCTGCGGCTGGCGCTGCTTCTTGCGGTAGGAGTTGATGTAGGTGTTGGTCAGGATGCGGTAGAGCCAGGCCTTGAGGTTGGTGCCGGGCTTGAACTGGTGGAACGCGCTGAACGCCTTGGCATAGGTCTCCTGGACGAGGTCCTCGGCGTCGTGCGGGCTGCGCGTCATGCGCAGCGCGGCCGAGTAGAGCTGGTCCAGGAATGGCAGGGCGTCGGCCTCGAAGCGCGCCTGCTGCTGCTCCGAGGTCTCGGTGTCGCGCTGGTCGGCGCTTTCAGGGGTTTCGCCGGTGACGGTCATCGCCTCCCAGCCTACTCCGGGCACTACTGGCTTGCTGAGGGGCGTGATCGACCTCTCAAGCCCGTGATCTGCATATGTCAGCATCGAACCTCCTGCGGTGTTCAACCGTCCGGAGGCACGCGCTATTCCGGTGGCAGCGGCTTGATCAGGTCGGGGCCGTTGTTGGCGACGTTGTTGACCTCGGTCGACACCGGGAACGCGTCGAGCCGGCCCGGAGCGGCCGGGATCAACAGCTCGAGGAGCTGCTCCGGCGGCTTGGGCGCAGGGTCGAGCCAGGCGTCGAACGCGTCGGGCTCGAGGAACAGCGGCATGCGGTCGTGGATGTGCCCCATGTCGTCCTCGGCGCTCGTCGTGAGGATCGTGTAGCTCGTGACCCACTCGTCGGTCGCGGGATCCTTCCAGAACTCGTAGAGGCCGGCCATCGCCAGCACCGAGTGGTCCTTGGGCGTGATGTAGAACGGCTGCTTCTTGGGCTTGCGCTCACCCTCGCGGGCCTCGCCGGCGTACCACTCGTAGTAGCCGTCGGCCGGCACGAGGCCGCGCCGCCGGGAAAACGCCTTCTTGAACGCGGGCTTCTCGGCCGCGGTCTCCGAGCGCGCGTTGATCATGCGATTGCCGATCGACGGGTCCTTGGCCCAGCTCGGGATCAACCCCCAGCGCGCCGTCATGAGCTCCCGCTGTGGCGGTGCGTCGGCTGCCAGCTCCTCGGGGCGCCGCCCGATGATCAGCGGCGCGAGCTTGGTCGGCGCCATGTTGTAGTCGGCCTCGAGCTCGACGAACGAGTTGGCGAGGTCGACCTCGAACGCCTGGTTGAGCGATGCCGAGGTCTGGGTCGTTGCATAGCGCCCGCACATACCTCCAGCCTAGGCGCAACCACCGACAGCGGGAGCTACTCCGACAGGCCGGCGAGGACCCTGGCGACGCCCTCGATCGACGGCGGGAGCTCCTCGACCCAGAGCCGCGGCTCGGCGTCATCCCCCAGCGCGCGCTCCAGCAGGATCCGCAGCATGCTCAGCGTCAGCACGTCGGTGCGACCGCGACCGACCAGCGCGGCGAAGCGACGCGGCGACACCCGAGCCACCGTCTCGTCGCCCGTGAACACCGCTCGCATGGCCTCGGCGACATCGAGCGCACGGAGTGACTGCTCGAGCTCGTGGCCCGCACCGGCGCGGGGCAGCTCGACGACCACGAGGGTCGTCCTGTGGGTGACGTGGTGCCCGTCGCGCTCGGCGCCGCGATAGACCTCGGCGAGACGTGACCTCACGTACGCCGTGGTGGCGAGCGACGTCAAGGGGTCCTCGCACGAGACGTCCGCACGCAGCAGCAGTGCTTCGTCGGCCCAGGCCAGGACGGCCGCCCGGGTTGCCTCGAACGATGGCGGCTGTCCGGCGAAGGCCCGCTCCACGTGGTCCATGACCTCGTGGAGCGGGACGCCGAGCCGCGCTGCACTCGCTCCCACCACGAGTGCAACGTCGGCGACATCCGGGCGGCCGTCGCGTACCGCATCGGCGAGGAGCGCATCATGCAGTCCCGAGCTGAACATGAGGCACCCCTTTCGCCGTTCGGACATCCATGAGACGTACGAGGGCCCCCACCATGACGCGGTTCGGACGAGCAATTCGTGACCGCTCCACCGCTGCGTCGTTGTGCACGTGGGAGGGACACCGTGTCGGACATCAGCACCACCAGGGTCGAAGCGAGCGACGCCCGGCTCATCGCCGCCGTGCGCGACGGCGACACCGAGGCGTACGGCGAGCTCTTCGGCCGCCATCGCGACGCGGCGACGCGGCTCGCGTCGCAGCTGGTGCCCGGGCCCGACGCCGACGACCTCGTCGCCGAGTCGTTCACCCGGGTGTTGGCACTCCTGCAGGCCGGCAAGGGACCCGACGAGTTCTTCCGCGCCTATCTGCTCACCGCGATCCGCCGCCTCCACGTGGACCGCGGCCGCCGCCAGAAACGCGTGCGTACGACCGACAACGACGCCGACCTCGATCGGGCCGTCGCGTTCGTGGACCCGGCGGAGATGCGGTTCGAGCAGGGTGCCGCCGCTGCGGCTTTCACTGCCCTGCCCGAGCGCTGGCAGCTCGTGCTGTGGCACCTCGACGTCGAGGGTCAGAAGCCGGCCGACATCGCCCCGCTGCTCGGCATGAGCCCCAACAGCGTCTCAGCGCTCGCCTACCGCGCGCGGGAGGGACTGCGTCAGGCCTACCTGCAGAGCCATCTCGCCCCGAGCCTGCACGCGAGCTGCCGCACGACCACCGGCATGCTCGGCTCGTACGTCCGAAGGGGCCTCTCCGCGCGCGACGCGGCCCGCGTCGAGGCACACCTCGACGAGTGCAGCCGCTGCACCGGCCTCTACCTCGAGCTCGCCGAGATCAACTCCAACCTCTCGGGCATCCTCGCGCCGGCGCTCCTCGGCACCGTGGCCGCCGGATATGTCACGGCAGGTGCCGCGGCGACCGGCGTCGGCGCGGCCGTGGAAGCCGCGCTGGCCCCGGTCAAGGCGGCGGGCAACGCCGTCGCGGGCGCGGGCACGCAGGGCGTCGTCGCGGCGGCTGCCGTGGTCGCCGTCGCAGCAGCCGGGACGGTCGCGGTGACGACCGGCTTCGGCGGGGACCCGGAGAAGCCGCCCGCTGCCTCGGCGCCCGTGGCCAGCACCGCCGCGCCGAAGCCCTCCGCGACACCCTCGCCGGACAAGTCCCCGGTCGCCAGGCCGAAGCCGACCCCAACTGCGGTCACCACGACTCCCGTCCCCAGCACGACGCCGGCTGCCGTGGCGCCGGCCGATCCCGATCCGCCCGCCGACGTGCGCAAGCCCGAGCCCACTCCGTCGGTCGAGCCGATCGTCCCGACGGACTACGCGGTCGCCTCCGTACGTGTCTCCAACACCCTGCTGCCGCTGCTGCAGCGGCGGATCACGGTGGGCATCAGCGCCAGCAACAGCGGTCGTGCCGCCGCCGAGACCGTCGCGATCACCTTCGCGTTCCGGCGGTCGGTCCACTTCGGCGGCGTCGTCAGTCCCGGGTGGGACTGCGGTGCGGCCGTGCCCAACCAGCGTCTGCAGACCCTCACGTGCAGCGCCACGCTGGCGGCGGGTCAAGGCGCGACGTTCGCGGCTCGGTCGCGGGACCTCATCCATTCCGGAGGCACGATCACCGTCGCCGCGCCCGGAGACCCCGTCCCCGGCAACAACGCGGCGACGTTCCGGCCCGGGCTCTGGCCGCTGAGCTGACCCGGCTTGCCTGTGCCGGGGGTTCCGGTATGAATGAGGCATGACCCTCCTGCGTACCGTTGCCCGCCCAATGCTCGCCTCGATGTTCATCTACGGCGGAGCGACCGCGCTCAAGGCTCCCGGACCGCGCGCGGCCAAGGCGCAGCCGACGGCGGACCTCATCAAGAAGTTCGCGCCCGAGCTTCCCGTCGACGGCGCCAACCTCGTACGCGCCAACGCGGCCGCGCAGCTGCTCGGCGGGCTCGCGCTGGCGACCGGCCGGTTCCCCCGGCTCGCCGCCCTCGGCCTCGCCGCGACGATGCCGGCCACGACGGTCGTCGGTCACCCCTATTGGAACGAGACCGACCCCGGTGCCCGCGCCAACCAGCGCATCCACTTCCTCAAGAACGTGTCGATGGCCGGTGGCCTGCTGATGGCGACGCTCGACCCCGACCCGCACAAGAAGTTCATCGGCCGGCGTGCCAAGGACAAGGTCAACCAGGCCGCAGCCTCTGTGCACGACCAGCTCGACCACCTGCGCGGCTGACGCCGATAGGCTGGGGGCGATGACTGCCCCGCTGCCCTGGCTCGCGCCCTACCGCGACACGCCCTTCGACGGCGAGGTGCTGGTCCCCGGCTCCAAGTCGCTGACCAACCGCGTGCTGATCCTTGCGGCGCTGGCTGACGGGCCGTCCGTGCTGACCCGGCCGCTCGGGTCGCGCGACACGACCTTGATGCTGGGCGCCCTCACGACCCTCGGCGCGACGATCGAGCGCGACGGCATGACCTGGACCATCACACCCTCCGCGTGGGACCGCACGGAACCGTCCGACATCGACTGCGGCCTCGCCGGCACCGTCATGCGGTTCGTGCCGGTCATCGCCGCGCTCGGCTCCGCCCCCGTGACGTTCGACGGCGACGAGCACGCCCGCGTACGCCCGATGGCCACGACGATCGCGACCCTGCGTGACCTCGGCGTCCAGGTCGACGACGAGGGGCGAGGCGCCCTGCCGTTCACGGTGCACGGCACCGGCGGCGTCACCGGCGGCGCGCTCGAGATCGACGCCTCGTCGTCGAGCCAGTTCGTCTCGGCGCTGCTGCTCGCCGGCGCCCGGTTCGACAAGGGCCTCGAGCTGCGGCACACCGGAGCGGCCTTGCCGTCGATGCCGCACATCGACATGACGGTCGCCGAGCTGCGCCGCCGCGGCGTACGCGTCGACACCGACGAGCCGAACCGCTGGCACGTCCACCCGGGCCCGATCAGCGCGCTCGACGTCGAGATCGAGCCCGACCTGTCCAATGCCGGCGTCTTCATCGGCGCCGCCCTTGTCACCGGCGGCCGGGTGCGCATCCGCAACTGGCCCACCGACACCGACCAGGCCGGCGATGCCTGGCGGACGATCGTCCCGGCGTTCGGAGGCACCGTCGAGCAGGACGGCGACGACCTCGTCTTCACGGCCGGTCCCGCCCTCAACGGCGTCGAGCTCGACCTGCACGACGTCGGCGAGCTGACGCCGGTCATCGCGGCCATCGCCGCCCTCGCCGAACGACCGTCGACCCTCGTCGGCGTCGCGCACCTGCGGGGGCACGAGACCGACCGGCTCAAGGCACTCGTGACCGAGATCAACCGGCTCGGGGGCGATGCCGAGGAGCTCGACGACGGGCTGCTCATCCGGCCCCGTCCGCTGCACGGCGAGACGTTCCGGACGTACGACGACCACCGCATGGCGCACGCCGGCGTCGTGCTCGGCCTGCGCACGCCGGACCTGTTCGTCGAGAACGTCGTGACGACGATCAAGACGTACCCCAACTTCGCCCCGGTCTGGGAACGCCTGATGACATGAGTGCCGTGACATGAGGGAGCAGGACGAGCACGCGCAGTTCGAGCGGCCGCGCCGGCACACCAAGCCGCGCACCAAGATCCGCCCCAACTACGACGACGCCGACACCGCCCGGGTCGTGACGATTGACCGCGGCCGCTACACCGTCACGCTCGACGACGACGGTCGCACGGTGACCGCGATGAAGTCCCGCAACCTCGGCCGCAAGGGCGTCGTCGTCGGCGACCAGGTCCGCGTCGTGGGTGACGTCAGCGGCGCAGACGGCTCGCTCGCCCGCATCGTGGAGGTCACGCCTCGCCGCACGGTCCTGCGCCGAACCGCGGACGACGACGACCCGATCGAGCGCATCATCGTCGCCAACGCCGACCAGCTCGTGATCGTCGCCGCCCTCGCCGACCCTCCGCCCAGAGCGGGCCTGATCGACCGCTGCCTCGTCGCGGCGTTCGACGCGGGCATGGAACCGCTCGTGTGCCTCACCAAGTCCGACCTGGGCTCCCCCGACGAGATCGTCGCGATGTTCGAGCCGCTGGGCGTACGTGTCGTGGTCACCCGTCGCGACGGCGACCTCGACGGCATCCGCGAGGCGCTGCGCGACCGGGTCAGCGTGCTCGTCGGGCACAGCGGGGTCGGCAAGTCGACGCTCGTCAACGCGCTGGTGCCGCATGCCAACCGCTCGGTCAGCTATGTCAACGCGGTGACCGGGCGCGGCCGCCACACCTCGACCTCGGCGATCAGCCTCGAGCTGCCGTTCGGCGGCTGGATCATCGACACCCCCGGCATCCGCTCCTTCGGCCTCGCCCATGTCGAGGTCGACGACCTCATCAAGGCGTTCCCCGACCTCCAGGACGTCACACGCGACTGTCCCCGGGGCTGCCTGCACTCGGCGACCGAGCCCGAGTGCGCGCTCGACCTCGCGGTGGGCGACGGCACGTTGGCACCCGAGCGCGTCGAGTCATTCCGCCGCATCCTCGCGAGCATGAACCAGAAGGACGACTACTGAGCGAGTGCCGCAGGGGGTTTTGCGGTGTGAAAGCCGTACTCTGAGGGCCATGGCTCACTCGTACAACGACGATCTGCGCCTCGCTCACGTGCTCGCCGACAACGCCGACAACCTCTCGATGGACCGCTTCGGCGCGATCGATCTGCAGGTCGACACCAAGCCGGACATGACGTACGTGACCGAGTCCGACGAGGCCGTCGAAGCCGCGATCCGGCGCACCTTGAAATCCGCCCGCACCCGCGACATCGTCCTCGGCGAGGAGAACGGCGAGGTCGAGGGCACGTCCGGACCCGGTGGCCGCCGCTGGATCATCGACCCGATCGACGGCACCTCCAACTTCGTTCGCGGCGTGCCGGTCTGGGCGACGCTGATCGCGCTCGAGGAGGAGGGCGAGATCGTCGCCGGCTGCGTCTCGGCGCCCGCCCTCGGCCGGCGTTGGTGGGCCAGCAAGGGCACCGGCGCCTACACCGGCAAGTCGCTCATGGCCTCGCGAGAGATCCGGGTGTCACAGGTCTCCGACCTCGACAGCGCGTCGCTCTCGTACGCCTCGCTGGGCGGCTGGGACGCGATCGGCAAGGGCGACGCGTTCGCGGCCCTGCTCCGGCGCTGCTGGCGCACCAGGGCGTACGGCGACTTCTGGTCCTACATGCTGCTCGCCGAGGGTGCGGTCGACATCGCCGCCGAGCCGGAGCTCAAGGTGTGGGACATGGCCGCTCTCGACATCGTCGTCCGTGAGGCCGGTGGCACGTTCACGAGCCTCGCGGGCCAGCGCGGACCGTGGGGCGACAACGCGCTGGCGACCAACGGCCGGCTCCACGACGCCGCCATGGCCTACCTCGGGCACTTCCCTGACCAGGGGCCGCCCGACGAGTCGTGGACCGACGAGCCCGAGCCGGAGCCGGAGCCCGACAACGTACGCAGCTTCGACTTCACGCGCGAGCACGTCGAGGACGCGCCCTGACGGTGGCGACAGAATCTCGCCCTCAGGAGCGAACCGGGGCTACGCTGCGAGGAACGACCTGAGGAGTGTGTCCCGTATGCGCGTGAGCGATGTCCTGGCTTCCAAGGGAAGCGATGCTGTCTACACCATCACCCCCGACTCCACGGTCCAGCAGCTGCTGGACGTGCTCGCCGAGCTCAATGTCGGCGCGCTGATCGTGAGTGACGACGGCAAGGCCATGCTCGGGATCGTGTCCGAGCGTGACATCGTGCGCAAGCTCCGTACGGTCGAGAACCCGCGCAACATGCCGGTCTCCGAGATCATGACGACCGACGTCCAGCTGTGCGGGCCCGACGACTCGTTCGGCGACCTGATGTCGGTCATGACCGAGCACCGCGTCCGCCACATCCCGGTCATCGCCGACGACGTGATCGTCGGCGTCGTCAGCATCGGCGACGCGGTCAAGTACCGCATGGAGCAGCTGGAGTTCGAGCGCGACCAGCTCAACAACTACGTCGCCGGCGGCTGATCCTCGCCGCAGCGCATGCCCGGTCTCCCTCGGAGGCCGGGCATTTTCGCGTTCGCGGGGACCCGTGCTTGCATTCGATCCGTTAGCGATATATCGTTTAGATATCGACAACCGATCGGTGGTCGATCGAAAGCAAGAGAAAGTGGGACACCCCCATGCGAAGCAATGACTTCTCAGAACAGCGCCGCCCGGCAGATCGCCGCCGCGGCAGGAACCACCCCGAGCGCGACTTCGGTCGTGACTTCGGACCCGGCTTCGGCCGTGAGTTCGGCTTCGGCCCCGGCTTCGGCGGCCCCGGCCGTCCTCGTGGCCGCCGACGTGGCGGACGGGGCGGCGACGTCCGCGCCGCTGCCCTTCTGCTCCTCAGCGAGCAGCCGCAGCACGGCTACCAGCTGATCCAGGAGATCGGCGAACGGTCGAACGGCAGCTGGACCCCCAGCCCCGGCTCGATCTATCCCGTGCTCCAGCAGCTCGAGGACGAAGGGCTCATCACGTTCGAACGCGTCGAGGGTCGCAAGACCGCGACGCTGACCGACGAGGGCACCGCGTACGTCGAGGAGAACCGTGAGCAGCTCGGCACGCCGTGGGAGGACGCCAAGGGCGATCCCGCCCACGACCTGCGCGACTTCGCGCACGGCCTCAAGGGATTCATCAACGCCTGGAAGCAGGTCGCGCAGGCCGGCACGCCCGAGCAGCGCGAGAAGGCCCAGGCCGTGGTCGACGACGCCCGGAAGGCCATGTACCGCATACTTGCGGACGATGAGTCATAACGGACGCCTGTCCCTGCCCGAGAGCGAGATGACCTGGCGGTTCTCTCGCTCGTCGGGCGCCGGCGGCCAGCACGTCAACACGACCGACACCCGCGTCGAGCTGATCTGGTCACTGACCGACACCACCGCGCTCTCCCCCGCCCAGAAGGAGCTCGCCGCTCAGCGGCTGAGCAACCGGTTGGTCGGCGGGACGATCACGGTGGTGTCGTCGCAGTACCGCTCGCAGCACCGCAACCGCGAGGCCGCGCGCGTACGCCTGGAGGACCTCGTGTCCCAAGCCGTCGTGCCGCCCAAGCCGCGCCGGGCCACCCGTCCGAGCCGCGCCTCCAAGGAGCGCCGGCTCGACGCCAAGAAGCGCCGGAGCTCCATCAAGCAGGGCCGTTCGGGATCGTGGGAATAGCCGCTACCTGACAATCGTTGTCATGTGTGCGTGATGCTCACGCCACGAAAGGATCAGACATGAAGGTCCGCAACTCGCTCAGGTCCCTCAAGGACCAGTCCGGCTCGCAGGTCGTCCGCCGCCGCGGCCGCACGTTCGTCATCAACAAGAACAACCCGCGCCTCAAGGCCCGCCAGGGCTAGGCACCAACCGGACGGCGCCCTCCTCGGAGGGCGCCGTTTCTGCATGTGCAGACTGCCCGTGAGGCCTACGCTGACCGGCATGACTGCTCGCGGCATCCGGATCATGCTCGTCGTCGCGATCGTGATCGACGTGGCGTACTGGACGATCTGGTTCACCCACCGCTCGTGGATCGCGAGCGACACCTCCCAGGCATACGTCGAGTTCGAGAACGCTTTCCCGTTGGCGGACGCGTGGCTCGGGCTGACGTGCGTCCTCGCGCTCGTGGCGCTGGGCCGCCGGTCCCCCACCGCTCTCCTCTGGCTCATCGCCGCCGGCTCTGCGGGCATGTACCTGTTCGGCATGGATGTGCTCTACGACCTCGAGAACGGCATCTACTCCGAGGGCGCCGGCGGCGTCGTCGAAGCCGCCATCAACCTCATCACGCTGGCGTTCTCGGTCATTGCCCTGCGCTGGGCGTGGACCCGCCGCGCCCCCTTGCTCGCCGGGGCGGACGTCTGAGCTCAGCCCGCAATGACGACGCGGGAGATCAGGTCACCGTCCAAGGAGAACGTCATCGACCCGCCACCGTTGTAGCCATCGCCGGTGACCTGGATCGACACGACGTACGCCCCGTCGCGCTGCTCGAACCCGAGCACCTCGAGGTGGCTCGAGACGCCCATGTTGTCGGTCTCGTTCCACCCGGCGATCGCGTCCTTGCCGGCATAGACGTGGCCCCAGTCGTCGAGCGCGGCGTCATCCGCGAACGCGGCAAGGAACCGCGCACGGTCGTCGGCGTTGGTCGCCTCGAAGAAGTCGGCGATCGCCGACGGCAGGCCTTCAGTGGTCATGGGTGCTCCGTTCGTACGTCAGCAGGTTCATCGTGCCAGCGATTGACCAGACCTGTCGCGGGTACGCCCTGACCACGCGTCCCGAGGAGGAAGCATGAGCGTTGCCCCACCCGAACCCGCCCAGGAGCCGACCGGACCCGGCGAGGACGAGCCCGACAAGCCGTCGCAGCCCGATCTGCCGGACCCGGCGTTCCCCGAGGTGCTGCCCGGTGGCGATCCGGGACCCGGCGGCGTACCGGATGACGCACCCGACACCGCGCCGGAGACGAAGCCCAGTCCCACCGACTAGTTGAGCTGCGAGCGCCAGTCGACCGGGACGGCACCAGCCGGTCCCGGCACCGGCTGGTCGACCGGGTGGTGATGCGGCGGCGCGAGCTCCGGGCCGTCGAGCGCCTCGTCGGTCCGGAAGTCCCAGAACCAGTCCTCGCCCGGCTCGTACGACTGGATGACAGGGTGCCCGGTCTCCTGGAAGTGCTTCGTGCCGTGCTGCATCGGCGAGGTGTCGCAGCAGCCGATGTGGCCGCACGCGGCACAACGGCGCAAGTGCACCCACCATCCGCCAGCTACGAGGCAGTCGGCACACCCGTCGCCCGAAGGCGGCTGCGAGACGTTCACGGCTTCCATGTCCCCAGCCTATGACGACTCAGTCGACGTGGAACTCGGCCCACAGCGGAAAGTGGTCTGAGATGCGCCACGACAGCGCGTTCTTGGTCGACCCGGCGAACACGTGCGGGACGAAGTCGACCGAGCCGGCACTGGCATAGCTCAATCCGGTGAGGACGTCGGCGAGCACGGGGCTGTCGGTGTCCCAGAACCAGGCGATCTGGTCGTAGAAGTGCCTGGACTTGTCGTCGTCGAAGATCGTCCGCGGCACCGCGCTGAGGTCGCCGGGCGTGAACAGACCCGTCGAGATGAACGCCTGGTAGAGCGGGTCGTCGAGCCGGTCGATGTTGAAGTCGCCGAGCACGAAGAGGTTCTGGTTCCAGTCGTCCGTACGATCGGCCCACGCCCGCATCCACTGCGCGAATGCCGACAGCTCGGGCACACGGGCCGCGGCGTTCCTGCCCCAGATGATGTGCACCGTCGTGAGGATGAACTCGACGCCCCGGGTCGTGAAGCTCGCGGCGTACGGCGATCGGGCGAATTGCGTCGCCGGCTTGTCGACCGCGTCGGGCAGCACGATCTCACCGACCAGGCCCGAGGGCTGTACGCGTTCGGAGTCGTAGAGGAACGTCAGCCGCTCGCCGTTGCCGGCGTCGCCCTCCGTCACGTCCGACGTGATGAATCGCCACGACGGTCCCAGCCGCTCCATCAGGAACCGCAGCGCCGTCGTGTCGCGCCGCACCTCCTGCACCGCGAAGACGTCGAAGTGCGACACGATCTCGGCGATCAGCGCGACGGACCGCCAGTCGCGCTTGGGCGAGTCCTTGGGGCCGGCGTTCCACTTCTCCGTCAGGTCGCCGAGCGCTCGGAGGTTCCAGCTGCCGATGAGCAGGTTGGCACCGGTCCTGGCCGGCACGGTCGCGCGTACGGCCTTGCGCAGGCCGGCGATCTCCTTGGTGATGGCGGCAGGCACCGGGCTCATGACTCATGACAGCACACGCGACGAGCGGTCGTGGGGCGTTTAGGGTTCAGGCATGACCCTCGACGCCGACGAGCTCGAACGCCTCTACGCCTATCCACCCGTCGACCGGCCGTGGATCCGTACGAATTTCGTGACGACGCTCGACGGCGCCGCGACGGGCCAGGACGGCACGTCAGGCACGCTCGGCGGGGAGGCCGACACGCGGGTGTTCGCGCTGCTCCGCTCGCTCGCGGACGTCATCGTGGTGGGCGCCGGCACGGCGCGCGACGAGGCCTACGCCGACTTCGACGTCGACACCGAGCTGCGTGCACGACTCGGCCTGTCGCCCGTCCCCACGATGGTGCTGGTGAGCCGGAGCCTCGGCATCCCGCCGGCGCTCGTACGTCCTGGCATCGCCGTCGTGACGACGGCCGACGCAGATCCCGGCGCCGTGGTTGCGCTGCGCGGGACCGTCGAGGTCATCCAGGCCGGGGCCGGCGAGATCGACTGGACCGCGGTCCTCACCGAGTTCGCCTCCAGGGGCTGGAACCGAGTGCTGTGCGAGGGTGGTCCCAGCCTGCACGGTGAGCTGGTCCAGCTCGACCTCGTCGACGAGCTGTGCCTGACGATCGCGCCGATCCTCGCGGCCGGCGACGCACCACGGATCGCGCACGGCCACCACCTCGTGCACCACGCCATGACGCTCGGGCACGCGATCGAGGCCGATGGCGGCCTGCTGACCCGGTGGGTCCGCCACCCGTAGGCTGTCCGTCGCACGTACCCAAGGAGTCTGATGAACGAGCTCGACACCGCATCCCTGATCCTCAGGCTCGCCCTCGGCGTCACCTTGATCGCGCACGGCTGGAACCACGGCTTCGGCCCCGGAGGTCTCAAGGGCACGGCGAGCTGGTTCGAGAGCATCGGCCTGCGGCCGGCCACGGTGCACGCCGCCGTCAGCTCCTACCTCGAGCTCGCCGCGGGCGCCGCCCTGCTGGTCGGGTTTCTCGTGCCGTTCGCCGCTGCCGCGGGAGTCGGCATCATGACCGTGGCGTTCGTGACGGTGCACCGGCGCAACGGGTTCTTCATCTTCCGCGAGGGCGAGGGCTACGAGTACGTCATGACGATCGCGTTCGCGCTGACGGCTCTGGCCGTGCTCGGCGGCGGCCAGGCCTCGCTCGACCACGCGCTGGACCTCGACCTCGACGGCGTCGCGATCGGCCTCGGCGCTGCGGCAGCTGGCATCCTCGGCGCTGCGGGAATGCTGGTCACGAGCTGGCGCCCGTCCCGTACGCCCGACTGATCAGCTGACCGGCGCGGTCGGCGCGAGGTGCGCGTGCACCTGCGAGACCGACGCCGCACCCTCGCCACTTGCGGAGGCGACGCGCTTCATCGATCCCGACCTGACGTCGCCGGCGGCGAAGATGCCAGGCGCCGTCGTCTCCAGCGGTGCCGGCGGCCGGCCGCTGACCCAACGGTCCATCGGGATCTCGCGACCGGTGAGGACGAAGCCGCGCTCGTCCTGCACGACCTCGGGCGGCAGCCAGCTGCAGCCCGGATCGGCGCCCAGCAGCAGGAACAGTCCGTCGGCGGGCATCCGGTCGATCACACCGTCCGACGTCTCGAGGCAGATCCACTCCAACCGGCCCTCACCACCGCCGTCGACGACATGGGCGCCGGTGCGGAGCGAGATCCGCTTGTGCGTCGCGATCTCGTTGATGAGGTAGGCCGACATGGTCTCCTCGAGGCTCTGCCGGCGCACGACGATCGTGACGCTGTTGGCGAACCGGGCGAGGTGCAGCGCGGCCTGGCCGGCTGAGTTGCCGCCGCCGACGATGTAGACGTCGCGGCCCTGCATGTCGCGGGCAACGCTCGTCGCGGCGCCGTAGTGCACGCCGCGGCCCTCGAGCTCCTCGAGCGAGGGCACGCCGAGCCGCCGGTACGTCACGCCGCACGCCACGAGCACCGTACGGGCGCGCAACGTGCCGCCGTCGAAGTCGACCTCGTGGATGTCGCCGACGCGCAGGCCGGTGACCGCGCGCCCGGTGTAGAGCCGCGCGCCGAAACGAGTCGCCTGGACCCGCGCCCGCAGGGCCAGGCGCATGCCGGAGACACCGCGCGGGAACCCGAGGTAGTTGCGGATCATCGAGCTCGTGCCGGCCTGGCCGCCGATCGCGTCCGACTCCAGCACGACGGTGCTGAGCCCCTCGGACGCGCCATAGACGGCCGCCGCCAGCCCGGCCGGGCCGCCGCCGACGATCAGCAGGTCGGCGACGAAGTCGTCGCCGAGCTCGGTCGGCGTGCCGTAGAACGCGGCGGCCACCGAACGTTCCGTCGCACCGTTCACGAGTCCCCGGCTGAACGTCTCGACGATCGGCAGCTCGGCCTCGCCGTCGACCGAGGCGATCAGCTGGCGGCCCTCATCGCTGTCCGGATGCAAGCGTTCGTACGCGATGCCCATGCGGTCGAGGAAGTCGCGGATCGCCGGCACCGCGGTCTGTGTGCCGTCGTCGACGATGCGGACGCCCGCGACCACCGGCGCCGTGGACGACCAGCTCCAGTCCGAGAGGTACTCCGAGATCGCGGTGTGGAACTCCTCGTCTCGCGCACCCTGCGGGATGATCAGGTAGGTGTCGAGGCGGCCCTGCCCCAGCGCGGGCCTGAGCTCGTCCAACGACTCGGCGAAGCCCGACACCGGCACGAGGGCGACCCGCCGGCTGGCCGGGGACGCCACGCGAAGCTTGTCGAGCATCGGCAGCGCACCGCCCTCCAGCGAGTGGTCGACCGCGATCAACGCCATCTGCCGCCCCTCGGCCATCAGGTAGTGCTTGAGCTCGTACGCCTCGGCGCCGCCCTGCACGACGTGGAGGTCGTAGTCGCGGGCGTAGCGGCTGGCGAACTCGTCGGCCAGGATCGCGTGATGCTCGGCCGAGGCGGCGACCACGAGGATCACCGGGTTGCCGGGTGTGGACTCCGTCATGGGCGTGAAACTACCCGACCCGCCGAACTCGTGGGGTCGCGGTCAGACCGTCACGACGAGCTTGCCGCTGCCGTGGCCGTCCTCGAGGGCTCGGTGCGCCTCGACGATCTCCTCGAAGGCGTACGCCCGGTCGAGCGGGACCGGGACGTCGCCCGTGGCCGCGGCGTCGAGGTAGTCCTGCAGCACCGTCGCGGGCAGGTCGCCGGCCTCGCCCGAATACGCCGTCAGGCGTACGCCCTGAGGCAGGTAGCCGATCGGGTAGAAGTCGCGGACGAGCCACTCGTTCGACAGCATCCCGGTGAAGCACACGACGCCGTGCACGCGGACGCTGCGAAGCGTGTCGGGCAGGGTGGGAGTGCCGACGAGCTCCAGAGCGGTGTCGACCCCTGACGGTGCGATCGCGCGCACCTGCGCCGCCACGTCGCCGTCGTCGATGATCACGTGATCGACGCCGATGCCGGTCAGCGACGCTGCACGGGCGGGGTCACGCGTCGTCGAGAAGACCGTCATCCCGCGCTGCTTGGCCAGGATCGCCGTCGCCATCCCGATCGACGAGGTGCCGCCACGGATCAGCATGCTCTGCCCCGGCTGCGCGTCGAGCCCGACGGTCAGTGAGCCGTAGGAGGTCTGGAGCATCTCGGGCAGTGCGCCCAGCGTGGCCCAGTCGAGCTCGCTGGTGAACGGGATCACCTGATCGACAGGGACGCACGTGTATTCCGCATAGCCGCCGTCGAACTGGCGACCCATGCCACCCATCATCGTCACGACCTGCTGACCAGGCTCGAGCTCGCCGCCGGGGCAGGCAGCGACGACGCCTGTGGCCTCGATGCCGAGGACGCGGGGGAAGGTGACGCCGTCGGCCAGGCCCAGGCGGGTGTGCAGCTCGGACCGGTTGAGTCCGAAGGCCTTGACCTCGATCAGCACCCATCCGGGCTCGGGAGTCGGCACCGGCAGGTCGCGGATCTTGAGGGCCTCGGGCGGGCCGGGCGCGTCGAGCACGACAGCGCGCATCGTGTCAGACATCGCTGCCGACCTTCGCGGTGACGGCTCGCAGGGTCGCGAGGGTCGACGCCAGCTGGTCGAGCTCGGCCGCCGGGATCACCGAGCCCAGTCGCACCTCGAGCTCGTCCTCGTACGTCACGGTGGCCTGGTCCAGCAGACGCCGGCCGGCCGGAGTGAGCTCGATGATCGAGGACCTGCGGTCGATCGGGTTGGCAGTGCGGCGCACGCGGCCGGTCGCCTCGAGCCGGTCGACGAGCTTGCTGGTGCCGCCCACCGAGATGACCATCTCCTCGGCGATGTCGAAGACTCGGCACCCCCCGCGACGGGCGATGACCTGCAGCGGCTCGAAATGGCTCAGCTGCAGGTCATGGTCGGCCCGGAGCCTCGCATCGACTGCGTTCCACAGCCCGATCTGATAGCGGACGAGGTCAGTGAAGACCGTGTCGAGATCTGTCATGACCTCGCACCAACATTCCACGTAAGTATATTCCTTGGAATCATGTTTGCTACGCTAGCACATACATTCCATGGAATCCATCGTGCGGAGGCACCCCATGAACCGACGTAGTCTCGCTCTCCTCGCCTTCGGCGCGGCGCACCTCGACGTGTGCACCGCCCTGGCCCACCAGGAGTCTCAGATTCCAGACGATTCGGCTCAGGAAGAGGTCGACCGATAGGCTGTCTCCTGCGTCGCCGATGCCGCCTACGCACCCTTCCCGCCAGACCCCTGTATCCCCGCGAGGAGCACTCCCATGCGGACGAGCAAGACCCACAAGGTCGCCATGGCCGCCGTCGTCACCACGATCGCGACCGCGACGGTGCTGACGTTCACGCGCAGCGACACCGCCGCCGCCGATCGCATCGCGTCGGTCCCGCAGGCCGGCAACGATGCCCCGGTCGTCGCCCACGAGCCGGCGGCCACGACCAGACCCAAGGCGAAGCCCAAGGCCAAGCCGAGTCCTGACGCTGCGAAGCCGACAGCGGACCCCACCACCCAGGCGCCCAAGCCAGTCGCGAAGCCCACACCGACGAAGACCACCACGACTCCGCCGCCGACGACACAGCCGACGCCGACGCCGTCGCCGACACCTCGCAAGAAGGGTCTGCTCGAGATCCTGTTGGGCCTCTAGCCCGCCTTCAGCCGACGAGCGAGGGCGTCATGTGCGCCGCGTACCAGCGGGGCCAGTCGGAGTCCTTCGTGCCCGTCGACCGCTCGTGCTCGGCGTGCGCGGCCGCGGCGCGCTCCAAGGCAACTTTGAGGGCGTCCGCACCGATGCCGTGACCGGCCAGCGTGCCGGCCATGTGCGCGGCGTACCAGCTGGGCCATTCCTCGTCGTACACGCCACCGAGCTCCTCAGCCTCGTGCACGCCGTGCGCCGCCGCCGCTCGTTCGAGCGCGTCCAGGACGATCGCCTCGGTCACCATGCTGCTCATCGCCCCGGCGCGCGGGTCTTGACCTCTTGCACGACCCACTCGTTGCCGTCGGGATCGCTGAACGACGCGAACGAGCCGTAGTCAGCCCGCTCGGGATGCGGCCCCGGCACGCGGCTCTCGGTCCCAGCGTGGTGGAAGACCCCACCCCCGTCGTGGAAGATCTCGGCGTCGACGCCCCGGCCGGCGAGCTCGTCACGCGCGGCTTCGATGTCGGACACGATCAGGTGCAGTCCGCGTACGGATCCCGGCTCCGCCGTGGTGAGGCGGTCACCGAAGATGACCGACGCCTCGGACCCCGGCGGGGTGAACTGGACGACTCGCAAGCCGTCCTCAGCGGAGAAGTCGGCGTCCTCACGCCAACCCAGCGATGCGTAGAACTCCTTGGCGCGGTCCACGTCCGAGACGGGCACCACCACCACTTCGAGCTTCACGTCCATGATTCCTGCTCCTTGACTCTGGCGGATTCCGTCCGTCACCGGTCCAACTGGTTACGACCTTGCCACGGCAATCGTCACCGGTCAAGACGGTTTGGTGTTCCTTGCGTCACCTGTCAGACTGGTGACATGGACCATGCCTTCCCGTGCGGCAACCTCTCCCTCGACTTCGTCGGATCGCTCCGTGCCCGCCGCGACGAGTCACCCATCGAGATGCTGACCTCCCCCGCCCGGCTGGACTCGTGGTTCGCCGAGTCCGGCCTCGTCGACGCGTCCACGAAGTCGCGGCCCGCCGACGTCACGGCAGCGATCGCGCTGCGCGAGGCGATCTATGACCTCGTGAGCGCACGCATGGCCGGCAAGGCGTACGCCACGGCGGCACTTGCAGTCGTCAACGAGGCCGCGCGCAAGCCGTCAGTGGTGCCGCAGTTGACCCGCGAGGGTCGTCGCACCGAGGCCACCCCGGCCCAGGCGTTGTCGACCGTCGCGCGCGAGGCCGTCGCGATCCTCGGCGGCCCGGAGGCGGCGCTGCTCAAGGAGTGCTCCCGCCCGGGGTGCACCCAGACGTACCTCGACACCTCGCGCGGCGGCCGCCGCGAGTGGTGTGCCATGGAGACCTGCGGCAACAAGATGAAGGCGGCCGCCTATCGCGCCCGCAAGCGCGACGAGCGACTCGCCACGGCGCACTAGGCGCGTACGACCGCGGGGCGCGGCGGCCGGAGCACGAGCATCGCGATCGCGAGCAGCCCCACCCCCACCACACCGTCGAGCCAGTAGTGGTTGCCGGTCACCACGACCACCAGCAGGATCATCACGGCATACAGCGGCGCGAGCCAGCGCCACGGGGTGCGCAGGCACAGCACGACCGTGAACGCGATCAGCGCGGCCCAGGCGACGTGCATCGAAGGCATCGCGGCGAGCTGGTTGGTGAATCCCGTGCCCGGCTTTCCGGCGTACGTGCTCTGACCGAACTCGAGCCCGGTGTCGACCATGCCGAAGCCCGGTTCGAGCCGCGGAGGCGACAGTGGATAGAGGATGTGGCCCACGAGCGCCAGGCCCGTGGTCAGGATCAGCACGTTGCGGAACCAGCGATAGACCTCGCGGCGCCGGACGTAGAGCAGGGCGAGGGTGCAGAACATCGCCGGGAAGTGGACGTAACGATAGATCCCGTTGATCACGCGGATCGCGGCGTCGGAGTGCAGCACCCAGCCCTGCAGCCTCGCCTCGCTGGGCCACCTGAGGGTGCGCTCGAACGACCACACGTCATCGGCATGCGCCCGCGCGACGTGCTCCGACCCCTCGAACAGGTGCCGGCACAACAGGTAGAGCAGCCACAACCCCACGACCAGCACGACCTGGCCCGCTGCGGCGAGTGCGCCGTGCGCTCGGCCGGACGAGTGCGGGGCGGCCTGCACGGTCAGTCCCGGATCACCGGACGTCGGACCCAGCCACTTCACGCGTCCCGTCCTCTCACCCCGCAGTCAGCGCCAGCCTAGCCAGCCGTGGGGACGGGACTGCGCGTCAGGCGAACTCGATCTCCGGCGTACGCGCGATCAGCAGCCGGCGGACCTTGTTGACGGTGGGATCGAGCTCGGCGGACACGTTGAACGCGGCTTCGAACACCCCGTCGCGCGTCGTCTTGCCCAGCGCGATCTCGACGTCGTCGACGCGCGCCGTGTGCGTCAGGTGGTGCACCAGCACGCTGACCTCACGCTGCTCGAGGTAGGCCACGAGGCCCGCGCGATCGCCGAGGAACTCCGAGGCCTGTCCGGCCCCGGTCGAGAACTGGATCGACATCTCGAAGTCGTCGGTGATGAGGTCGAGGACGCGCTCGGGCCGGTCGGAGTCCATGAACGTGAACCAGTCGTCGAGGAACGGCGTGCTGCTCATGCGCCCTCCCCGGACGGCACGACGACGAGCTCGAGGTCGAACGTGACCTGATAGGTGCGGATCGCGCCGTCCGCGATGCGGGCGACCGCGGCGAACCGCCCCGTCACGGCGTCGTTGTCGGTGACCACGCCGTAGACGAACTCGGTGTCACCGTCGACGGCGGTGCGCAACAGGTGGTGCCGGCGCTGCACCGGCGGACGCGACTCGAGGTAGTCCAGCATGTCCTGCCGACTGGTCCCCCGCAGTGCACCGTTGGGCAGCACGATGGCGTACTCGACCTCCTCGTGGAGCAGGGAGACCGCGTCGCGGATGCCGATGTCGTCGAGGGTCGCGTAGTAGCGCGCCAGCTGGAGGTCGTTCGAAGCCACAACATGAACCTAGTTCAGTTTCTGGCCGATGTCGAGTACGTTCGACAGCGACCTCGAGACAGTTCGGAGACCCGCGATGCCCATCCCCTCGTCGATGCGAGCCGTCCAGCTGACCGCGTGGCAGAGCGAGCCGGAGCTCCGCGAGGTCCCGGTCCCGCGCCCCGGGCCCGGCGAGCTCCTGCTGCGCGTCGACGCCGCCGGTCTGTGCCACTCGGACCTCCACGTCATGTCCTGCCCGCCCGGCACCCTCCCGTACGACCTGCCGATGACGCTGGGCCACGAGATCGCCGGGACCGTCGTCGAGGTCGGTGACGGCGTCGACGGGTCATGGCTCGACCGGCTCGCCGTCGTGCACGGGGTCTGGTCGTGCGGCACGTGCCACAGCTGCCGGCGCGGCCACGAGAACCACTGCCTGCACCTCGACGGCCGCGTCGGCTTCGGTCTGGGCCGGCCGGGCGGGCTCGCCGAGTACGTCCTGGTGCCCGCCGCCCGCCAGCTCGTGGCCGCCGACGGCATGGTCGCGACCGAGCTCGCGCCGCTCGCCGACGCCGCGCTCACGGCGTACCACGCGATCCGGCTGCACCGCGAGGCCATCGAGGGCGGCACCGTCGTGGTGATCGGCGCCGGCGGGCTGGGTCACCTCGCGGTGCAGATCCTCAAGCAGACGACGGACGCGCACATCGTCGTCGTCGACACCCGTCCCGCCGCGCTCGAGGCAGCACGGGAGCACGGCGCCCACACCACCGGGACCACCGTCGCCGAGGCGGTCGACGCGCCCGTCGACGTCGTCCTCGACTTCGTCGGCGCCGACAGCACGCTCGCCGCCGGTGCCGAGGTGCTCGCGCCCGGCGGCCGGCTCGTCATGGTCGGCGGAGGAGGCGGCTCGATGACGGTCGCGAAGGGTCGCGACCTGCCGCTCGGCTGGCACGTCAACGCCCCGTTCTGGGGCCCGCGCCAGGACCTCGAGGCCGTCGTCGAGCTCGCCCGCGGCGGGCAGATCGTGGCTGACATCGAGGTCGTGCGGTTCAGCGACACCCTCGACGCGTACCGGCGGCTGCGTGAGGGCGACGTGCGCGGCCGCATCGTCGTCGTCCCGGACTAAGCCGCGGTCCACCCACCGTCGGCGTAGACCTCGGACCCGGTCATGAACGTCGAGTCGTCACTCACCAGGAACGCCACGACGGCGGCGATCTCGTCACCGCGGCCGAGCCGGCCCATGGGCGTACCGGCGAGCATCGCGGCATGCCGCTCCGACCCCTCGTGCCGCGCCAGCAGCTGCTCGGTGCCGATGAAGCCCGGGTGCAGGGAGTTGACGCGTACGCCCGAGGTCGCCCAGTGCAGCGCCGCGTTCTTGGTCAGCGTCCGCACGGCGCCCTTGGCCGCGTGATAGGCGGCGCTGTTGCCGAAGCCGCCTACGGTGCCGAGGATCGACGACACGTTGACGATCGAGCCGGCATCAGCGGCAGCCATCACCGGGCCGAAGTGCTTCATGCCGAGCCAGACGCCATTGACCCCGATGGCCATGACCTGGTCCCAGTGCTCGACCTCCTCGTCCTCGACCGTCGCGATGCTGCCGATCGCCGCGTTGTTGACGAGGGCGTCGAGCCGGCCGTACTCCCGCTCCACGAACGCCGCGGCCGCCCGCCACTGCTCCTCGACCGAGACGTCGAGCGCCAGGGCGGTGTGCCGACCGGGCGTGTCGGCGAGGCTCTGCGCCAGCGCCTCGCAGGCCGAGACATCGAGGTCGGTCAGCACGAGATGGCCACCCTCGTCGGCGATGCGCCGCGCCACCGCCGCGCCGAGCCCACCCGTCGCGCCGGTCAGCAGCACGACCTTGCCGTCGATCCTGGAGCTCATCGTGGTCATGGTCAGCCCTTCAACGTGCGTCGGTGATGTGGACAAGGGTCTTGCCGGTCGTGCGGCCGGCGATCATCTCGGTCAGCGCTCTCGGGGCACTCGCGAGTCCGTCGAAGACGGTCTCGCGCTGCTGCAGCCGGCCGTCGGCGAGCGCCGCCCCGAGCTCGGCCTGCATCTGGTCGAGCAGGTCGAGGTTGCTGCTGCCGCGGAACCCGCGAATCGTCAGGTCCTTGGCGACGGCGAGGAACAGGTTGCGCGGACCGGTCGGCTCCGACTCGTACTCCGACACCGATCCGCAGATCGCGATCCGCCCGTCACGGTTCATCGCGTCCAGCGCGGCCTCGAGATGATCGCCGCCGACGCAGTCGAAGTAGACGTCGATGCCCTCCGGTGCGGCCTCCGCGAGGCCCTGGAGCACCGCCGTCGTGCGATAGCTGAACGCCGCGTCGACACCGAGATCGTCGAGCAGCCAGCGGACCTTCTCGTCCGAGCCCGCGCTGGCTACGACGCGGTTGCCGTGCAGCTTCGCGATCTGGACGGCGAGGCTGCCGACGGCGCCCGCGGCGGCGGAGACCCACACCGTCTCCCCGCCCTTGAGCGCACCGACGACCGACAGCCCGGCGTACGCCGTGAGGCCCATGCCGCCGAGCACCCCGAGATACGACTGCGGCTCGGCAATCGACGTGTCGAGCGCCCGCAAGGTGCCGAGGCCGCTGAGCTGCACCGCGGCAGCATCGACGACGGCGTAGTCGCGCCAGCCCCGTGCGTGCCAGACCGTGTCGCCGGGTGCGAATCCCTCGGCGCGTGACTCCACGACCTCGCCGATCGTCATGATCCCGTCCATCGCCGCGTGCAGCGGGAACGCCACGAAGTAGCCCTCCGGCGCCGCCTCGCGGAGCCTCAGCCGCAGCCCGGGATCGACCGAGGTCCACGTGTTGCGCACGAGCACCTGACCGGGACCGACCGGCTCGACGCGCACCTCGACGACCTCGAAGTGCCGCTCCTCGACCGGTCCGCGCGGATAGGAGGCGACCTGGAGCTGCCGTCCGGTCAGGGCCATCGCACGACTCGGCAGCGGAAGGGTGAATTGTCGGTCATACTGAACTAATATCAGTTCTGGACACGTCTTCACAAAGGTCGCTCTGAATTGCCACACGCTTTCACCCGTGGCACTGTACGGAATGAGCCGAGTTCAGGTCATGGTCGGTGACGACCACGAGAGTTGGGAATCGCATCGATGAGCACAGTCGACAACGCACCGCGCACCGAGAGCCCGCGCTCCAAGCGCGCGGTGATCATCGCCACCGCGATCGACCGCTTCGGCGAGGAGGGCTTCGAGCACACCAAGTGGGCGACGATCGCCGATGACGTCGGCATCGGCCAGACCGCGCTCTACCACTACTTCGAGTCCAAGGTGCACTGCCTGCTCACGATCATGCGGCTCGAGCTCAGCAACTCCGTCGAGCGGTTCCGGGCCGCCACCGAGTCTGCCCCTGACTCCGCAGCGGCCCTGACCGCGGCGGTCGCCAGTGCGTACGAGGCCTCGCCCCGCGACGCGCTGCAGCGCCGCATCCTGCAGAACCACATGGACCTGCTCGCCACCAAGCGGCCGTCCAAGAAGGAGGAGGAAGAGCGGCTCCTCTGCCGCTCCCTCGTCCAGGAGATCGAGCACAACTGGACCGGCCTGGTCCAGAAGGGCATCGACGACGGCGCGTTCCGGGTCGATGACGCCCTGCTGACGGCCCGCATGCTGCTCGCGCTCGTCGTCGGTGTGTGGCGCTGGTACCGCCCCGGCGGCGAGATGACGCTCGAGCAGATCACCGAGGTCATGGCCGAGGCCGCGGCGCGGCTCGTCGACTCCGCCGAGGTCCCGGCCCGCACCTGAGCCGCCCTCCCCGGGAGTGGCTCTGGCACGTACGTCCTCGGTGATCTAAACTGAATTCGTCTCAGTTTGCTTCAGCGACGTTCCCGAGGTCCTCATGTCACCCACGTCCACTGCTGTCCCCCGTACGTTCGACGCGGCGCCCAGCTCCGACCCGTCCATCCTCATGCCGGTCGCCGAGCACGACGACCTGCGCGAGATCGTGCGTGCCGTGGTCGCGAAGTCCGACGACACCTGGGTCCGGCTGATGTCGGAGCTCGAGGTCGGCTCGCTCGCCGTGCCCGAGGCCTTGGGCGGTGCGGGCTTCGGCTTGCGCGAGGTCGGCGTGGTGCTCGAGGAGACCGGTGGCGCCCTGCTCCCCGACCCGGTCCTCGCCTCAGCGGTCGTGGCGGTGCAGGCGCTGATCGCCGCGGACGAGCCAGGTGTCCTCCTCGATGCCGTCTCGTCGGGGCGCGAGGTCGCCACCGTCGCCTGGGCGAGTCCCCACGACGTACGGGCGACGCTGTCCGGCGAGTGGGTGCTCACGGGATCCGCCGACCGCGTCCTGCACGCCGACGCCGCCGAGCACCTCGTCGTGCCGGCCGCCACCGACGGCGGAACGGCGCTGTTCGTCGTCGACCTGCGACAGGAGTCCACCACCTTGCGCGCGCGACAGGTCCTCGACGACACCCGGCCGCTCGCCGACGTCACCATCGCCAACGCCCCCGCCCGGCTCCTGGTCGGCCCCGAGCGATTCGCCGACGCGTGGCGCACCGTGCAGACCGCGGCAGCGATCGGCGTCGCGGCCGAGCACACCGGCATGGCGGCGCACCTCCTCGAGTCGACGACGGCATACCTGCTCGAACGTCAGCAGTTCGGCCGGGCGATCGCGTCGTTCCAGGCGATCAAGCACCGGCTCGCCGACCTGCTCGTCGACCTCGAGCGGGCTCGTTCGGCGTCGCGCTATGCCGCCGCGATCTTCGACGTCGACCCCGCCGAAGCCGTCCTCCCTGCCCGCATCGCGGCCGCGGTCTGCCAGGACGTCGTGATCCGCGCCGCCCACGAGTCGGTCCAGCTGCACGGTGGCATCGGCTTCACCTGGGAGCACACCGCACACCGGTACGTACGCCGCGCCCTCGGCGACGAGGGACTGTTCGGCAGCTCCCGCGCGCACCGCGCCGCCATCGCCGACCTCGTCGGCCTCTGATCCCAGCACCACCTGTTGACCGGTGACCCATCGTCACCCATACTGAAATGAATCCAGTTCATTTTGAAAGGACATGCCGTGATTGACACCGACCACATCGTGCTCGAGAAGGATGGCGAGGTCGCACGCGTGTGGCTCAACCGTCCGCACAAGAAGAACGCCGTCACCCTCGAGCTGCTCCACCGGCTCGACGAGATCATCGTGGAGGNCTTCGACCTGGACGAGCTGCTGGCCAACTACGTCGGCACGACCACCGCGATGGAGGTCGCCGTCATCTCGGCGAAGGTCTGCGACCGCCTCTACTCGATGAACACGCCGTCCGTCGCGGTGCTCGAGGGCTACGTCACCGCGGGTGGCTTCGAGCTGATGATCTCGTGCGACTTCGCGATCGCGAGCGACGACGCCCTGATCGGCGACTTCCACATCCGCCGCGCACTGTTCGGTGGCGCCGGGCCGATCTACCGCCTCCCCCGCATGATCGGCATCCGCAAGACCAAGGAGCTGATGCTGACCGGCAAGCTGCTGACCGGCCAGGAAGCGGTCGACTTCGACCTCATCAACGCCTCGGCCCCGGCCGACGAGCTCGACAAGACCGTCGCCGACTTCACCGCCAACCTGACGGACAAGAGCCCGTTCATGATGCGCCTGACCAAGATGACGATCGATCGCGGCCTCGACGCCGACATCCAGTCGCTCATGGTCATGGAGCACCTCGCCGTCGGCAACGCGCTGCAGTCCGAGGACGCCAAGGAAGGCGTCCAGGCATTCCTCGAGAAGCGCGAGCCCAAGTGGGTCGGCCGCTGACCTGACCCGCCGACGACCCCGCCGTACGACAAGGAGATGACGTGAGCACGACCGAACCAGCGCCCCGCCTGCACGGCAGCCGGTGCGACAGCTGTGGCAACGTCGCCTTCCCTGTCGCCGACGGGTGTCAGCGGTGTGGCCAGCAGGTCATGCAGCCCATCGAGCTGTCGGAGCACGGCACGGTGTGGGGCTTCACGGTGCAGCGGTTCGCACCGAAGTCCCCGCCGTACGTGCCGCCGGCGGACGGCTTCGCGCCGTTCGCCGTCGGCTACGTCGAGCTGGCCGAGGGCGTCAAGGTCGAGGCGGTGCTCGACTGCGCCGACTTCGCCGAGCTCGAGGGCCAGGCGCCCGTACGCCTGACCGCGGCCGCGCCGGTCCCCCGGTTCGAGGTCGTCGCATGACCGGCGTCTCGATCGTCGGGGCCGGGCTCTCGGCGTTCGGCCGACAGCCCGGAGTCAGCGGGCGCGAGATGGCGGTGCAGGCGATCCGCAGCGCGCTCGTCGACGCAGGGCTGGAGTGGTCCGACGTGCAGATCGCGTTCGGCGGCAGCGACGGATCCGGCCTCGCCGACACCCTGGTCGCCGAGCTGGGCCTGACCGGCATCCCGTTCACCAACGTCAAGAACGGCTGCGCGACCGGCGGCAGCGCCCTGGTGTCCGCGGTCAACGCGATCCGCTCCGGCTCCGCCGAGATCGCGCTCGCCGTCGGGTTCGACAAGCACGGCCGCGGCGCGTTCGCCCCGTTGCCCGAGGAGTGGGGTCTCCCGGTGGGCTACGGCGAAGCCGGGCTGATGGTGACGACGCAGTTCTTCGGCATCAAGATCGCCCGCTACATGCGCGAGCACGGCATCACCGCCCCGACACTCGCGAAGGTCGCCGAGAAGGCGTACGCCAACGGCACCCTCAACCCCAACGCCTGGCGGCGCACGCCGATGTCGGCGGACGAGATCGCCTCGGCGGACATGGTCAACGACCCGCTGACGCGCTTCATGTTCTGCTCCCCCGGCGAGGGCGGCGCGGCGATCATCGTCGCCAGCGAGGCCGTGGCGACGCGGCTCGGCGGCCGACCCGTGTCGCTGCTGTCGGCTGTCACACGTACGAGAGGGTTCGGCACCTTCGAGGTCTTCGCGCCCGCGATCCAGGGCGCCGGAGCACCCACCAGCGTCAGCACCGTCGCGGCCGCTGCGGCGTTCGACGCCGCCGGCGTACGTCCTGACGAGATCGACGTGCTGCAGCTGCAGGACACCGAGAGCGGCGCCGAGATCATGCACATGGCCGAGTGCGGGTTCTGCGAGCACGGCGAGCAGGAGCAGCTGCTCGAGAAGGGCGCGACGCTGATCGACGGCAGTATGCCGGTCAACACCGACGGCGGCTGCATCGCGAACGGCGAGCCGATCGGCGCGTCCGGGCTGCGGCAGGTGCACGAGATCGTCACCCAGCTGCGCGGCGAGGCCGGCGACCGTCAGGTGCCCGGCACCCCACGCCTGGGCTTCACCCACGTCTACGGCGCACCGGGCATCAGTGCCTGCACCGTCCTGGCGGTGTGACCGCAGTGCCAACACCCGACACCGCAACCTTCATCACCGAGGCCCGCGCCTGGCTCGCCCAGCAGGCACCCCCACGCCAGGAGACCGCCTGGGGCGACGGCGACGACACCGTCGCGGTCTTCGAGAACTGGACCGCCGCCGAGGAGCGAGCCGAGACCGACCGGATCCGGCGCTACGAGCAGGCCAAGTTCGACGCCGGCTGGGGCGCCGCCCTGACGTGGCCCGCCGAGTACGGCGGCCGCGGCCTGCCGCTCGCCCACNNGGCGGCGTTCGACGTGCCGCGGCGCACCGAGATGTTCTCCGTGACGCAGCAGCTCGTGGCGCCGACGATCGCCCAGTGGGGCACCGACGAGCAGAAGGCGACCTACGTACGCGCGATGCTGCGCACCGACCTCATCGCGTGCCAGCTGTTCTCCGAGACCGAGGCCGGCTCGGACCTCGCCGCCGTACGCACGAGGGCCGTGCAGCGCGACGGCTCGTGGGTCCTCGACGGACACAAGGTGTGGACGTCCGGGGCGCGGATCGCCGACCTGGGCATCGCCGTGTGCCGTACGGACAACACCGTCACCAAGCACGCCGGTCTGACGGTTTTCCTCGTGCCGATGGACTCCCCCGGCGTCGAGGTGCGACCCATCCGGCAGATGACCGGGGGCAGCAGCTTCAACGAGGTCTATCTCGACGGCGTCGTCCTCGACGACTCCATGCGGCTCGGCCCGGTCGGCGCTGGGTGGAAGGTCGCCCTGACGGTGCTCGCCGCCGAACGCCTCGACTCCGGCAACCTCGGCCTCGACAACGCCGATCGCGCCGTCGAGCTCGCCCGGCACCGCGGCCCCCTGTCGGAGATCGAGCGTGACGCCGTCGCCGACCTGATCACCCGCAGCTACGTCCAGCGGCTCACCGGGATGCGCGTCGCCGCCGCGGTCGTCGCCGGCGAGGCACCCGGTCCCGAGGCGTCGGTCGGCAAGCTGCTCGCCACCGACACCATGGCGCGTACGTCCGAGGTCGCCCGCATGCTGCTCGGCGGCGATCTGACGGTCGACTCCGGCGAGTGGGGCACCTGGGCGTGGACCGAGCACGTCCTCGGCGCCCCGGGCTACCGCATCGCGGGCGGCACCGACGAGATCCAGCACAACATCCTCGCCGAGCGTGTGCTCGGCCTGCCGCGGGAGCCGCGCCCATGACGTTCGAAGAGACCCTCGGCGCGCGCGTCGCCGCCGCACTCAAACGGGTCGACCCCGGCCTCGAGGTGCAGCCGCTCGAGCCGCTGCTCGGCGGCCACTCCGGGCTGACCTATCGCGTCCCCACGTCGAACGGCCCGGTCGTCGTCAAGGCGGTGCCCGAGGGCCAGCGTCCCGTCGGGCGGCACGACATGGTGCGCCAGGCGCGCATCATGCAGGCACTCGCCCCCACGGACGTACCGGTGCCGGAGATCCTCGTGGTCGACGAGACCGAGACGGCATGGTTCGCCATGGAGTTCGTCACCGGCGAGTCGCTCGAGCCGGTGCTCGACAATCCCGAGGTCGAGCCCGGACTCGCGGCAGCGCGGATGCGACGGGCCGCCGAGATCCTCCCGGCGCTGCACGACGTACCCCTCGACAAGATCCCGGTCGACGGGCCCGCGCTCAGTCCCGCAGACGAGCTGCAGCGCTGGTCGCGGACGATGGCCGCCGTGCCACCCGAGCTCGTACCCGGTGCCGCCGACCTCGAGGCCAGGCTCGCTGCGTCCGTGCCTGACGCCGTCGCGCCGACACTGGTGCACGGTGACTACCGGCTCGGCAACATCATCTCGACCGGCCTCGACCCGGCCGCGGTCATCGACTGGGAGATCTGGAGCACCGGCGACCCCCGCGTCGAGCTCGGCTGGCTCCTGGTGTTCGCCGACGGCAGCAACTTCCCCGGCGTCGGCCGCGAGGTGCCCGGACTGCCGAGCGAGGACGAGCTGGTCGGGCTGTACGGCCGGCCGCTCCCCGACCTCGCGTGGTTCAACGCGCTGGGGCGCTTCAAGATGGCCGCGATCATGGGCCACAACCTGCGCCGCCACCGCGAGGGCCGCCACGTCGATCCCGACCAGGAACGCCTCCCCGACACGATCATCACGCTCATCCGCACCGGCCGCGACCGGCTCGGCTGAGCGCCCGGACACCAGAGAGGGTTCCTCGTGGACTTCGACTACTCACCCCGCACCACGGCGCTGCTCGAGCGGCTCGGCACGTTCATGACCGAGCACGTCTATCCCGCCGAGGCGGTCTACGACGCGCAGGTCGAGGCCAGCGCCAACCCGCACGAGCAGCCGCAGGTCATGCGCGACCTGCAGGCGATCGCCCGCGAGCAGGGCCTGTGGAACCTCTTCATGACCCACTACGACCTCGGCGCCGGGCTGACCAACCTCGAGTACGCGCCGCTCGCCGAGCTCGTCGGCCGGTCGATCATCGGCAACGAGGCGATCAACTGCTCGGCGCCGGACACCGGCAACATGGAGATCCTCGCGATGTACGGCACGGACGCGCAGAAGGACGAGTGGCTCAAGCCGCTGCTGGAGTGCCAGATCCGCTCCGCGTTCGCGATGACCGAGCCCGACGTCGCGAGCTCCGACGCCACCAACATCACCTCGACGATCCGCCGCGACGGCAACGACTACGTGCTCAACGGCCGCAAGTGGTACGCCTCGGGCGTCCTCGACCCTGATTGCAAGCTCGTGATCTTCATGGGCAAGTCCGACGTCGACGCGCCCTCGTACCGGCAGCAGAGCATGGTGCTCGTGCCGCTCGACACCCCCGGCATCGAGATCCTGCGTGACCTGCCGATGTTCGGCTACCGCGACCGGCTCGGCCACGGTGAGGTGCAGTTCACCGACGTACGCGTGCCGGTCACCACCATCCTCGGCGAGGAGGGTGGCGGCTTCGCCATCGCGCAGGGCCGGCTCGGGCCCGGGCGCATGCACTACGCGATGCGGGCCATCGGGTTCGCCGAGCGCGCCCTCCAGCTCATGTGCCAGCGGGCGGTGAGCCGTGAGGCGTTCGGCGGTCCGCTTGCCGACCGCGGCGTCGTACGTGAGTGGATCGCGCGCAGCCGCATGGAGATCGACCAGATCCGCCTGCTGACCCTCAAGGCGTCGTGGCTCATGGACACCGCCGGCAACGCCGCCGCACGGTCGGAGGTCGCCGCGATCAAGGTCGCCGCGATGGAGACCGCGCACACCGTCGTCAACCGCGCCGTGCAGACGTACGGGGCGGCCGGGGTCAGCGACGACACGGTCCTCGCGCGGCTCTTCGCGATCACCCGCGCGCTGCAGATCGCCGACGGCCCGACCGAGGTGCACCTGCGGACGATCGCCCGCCTCGAGCTCAAGAACCAGGCGACCGCATGACCGGCGAGCTCGACGGCAAGGTTGCCCTCGTCACCGGCGCGACCCGAGGGCTCGGCCGGGCGATCGCCCGAGGCCTCGCACTCGAGGGCGCCACCGTCGTCGTGTCGAGCCGCAAGGCCGAGGCGTGCGAGCAGACCGCCGCGGCGCTCGCCGAGGAGACCGGCAGCATCGTGACGCCGCTCCCCCTGCACGTCGGCCAGTGGGACGCGATCGAGCCCGCCGTCGACGCGATCATCGCGCAGCACGGACGCCTCGACATCGTCGTCAACAACGCCGGCATCGCCCCGCTCAAGCCGTCGCTGCTCGAAGTGCCGGAGGGCCTGTTCGACAAGACGATCGAGGTCAACCTCAAGGGCCCGTTCCGGCTCATGGCCGTCGCCGGCGCCCGCATGGCCGCTGCCGGTGGGGGGTCGATCGTCAACATCTCGAGCATCGGCGCCGTCCGGCCTAGCCCCGCTGAGGCGATGTACTCCGCCTCCAAGATCGGCCTCAACGCGCTGACCATGGCGTACGCCCAGGAGTACGCACCGACGGTGCGGGTCAACTGCGTCATGCCCGGTGCGTTCGAGACCGACATGGCCGCCGACTGGGACGACGAGTTCATCAGCCTGGTCGTCGACGGGCTGCCCGCCGGCCGCCTGGGCCAGCCCGACGAGATCGTCGGCATGGTCGTCCATCTCGCGGGTCCGCGATCCGGCTACACGACGGGGTCGGTGATCGCCGTCGACGGCGGTCGTACGGCCGTCTACTGAGAGGAGCACCTCGTGACCACGTCCCCCCTCTCGCTGTTCGACCTCTCGGGGCGCACCGCCATCGTGACGGGCGCCTCGTCGGGCCTGGGCCTCGGCTTCGCCCGTACGCTCGCGGGCGCCGGCGCGACCGTCTATGCCGCCGCCCGCCGCCTCGACCGGCTCGAGATCCTCGCCAAGGAGCACGACGGCATCGTCCCGGTACGATGCGACATCACCGACGCCGCGGACCGCCAGCTCCTCGTCGACCGGGTCGTGGCCGACCACGGCAGGGTCGACGTGCTGGTCAACAACGCCGGGCGGGCCGGACCGCCGGAGGCCGAGACCGAGTCCCCCGCCGACTTCGCCGCCCTGCTCGACCTCAACCTGTCGGCCGGGTTCCACCTCGCCGTAGCCGTGGCGCAGACCGTCAAGGACGGCGGTCAGGCGTCCATCATCAACGTCTCGTCGGTCGTCGGGATGGTGTCGACCGCGCCGATCGGCGGCGCCGGCTATGCCGCGTCGAAGTCCGGCGTCATCGGGCTCAGTCGTGAGCTCGCCGGCCAGTGGGGACGCCGCGGCATACGCGTCAACACCGTCGTCCCGGGCTGGTTCGACACCGAGATGACCGACGGCCTGTTCACCAACGACGCGTCGGCCGGCTGGGTGCGGCGCAACACGATGCTCGGCCGCGGCGGCCACGAGGGCGAGGTCGACGGCGCCCTGCTGTTCTTGAGCTCCGACGCCTCCTCGTACGTCACCGGCCAGACCCTCGTCGTCGACGGAGGGTGGACGGCGCGATGACTGCAAGCGCACGATTCAGTCCTGATCACGCCGAGGTCCCCGGCCCCGGCACGGAAGAGGTAGGTCCATGCAGAAGCTGGTAGCGGAGTTCTCAGCACGCGCCACCGCGACGCCCGACGCGGTCGCCGCCATCGACGCGTCCGGTCCGCACACGACGGCCGAGGTGCTGCGCCAGGCCGAGGAGCTCGCAGGCGTGCTGGAGACGATCGTTGACGGGGCCCCCACGGTGCTCGTGCAGGCCGACAACACCTGGCGCACGCTCGCTGCGGCGCTCGCCGTCGGCATGCGTGGCGGTCTGATCGCCGTCGTCAGCCGGCACGCGACACCGGGTGAGTTCGCGATCGCGTGCAGCGACCTCGTGCCCGACGTCGTGATCGCCTCCGAGCCTGTCGTCATCGGCTGGGACGTGCCCGCCGACCACTTCTCCGCCCGCGACACCGCGCTCGACGGTTGGACCGTCGCGGCCCGGCAAGGGGCCACCGCCGGCGTCGAGCGCTGGCGCGGCGGCGTCGTCGTCGCCATGACCTCCGGCTCGACCGGCCGGCCCAAGTGCGTCGTGCAGTCCGAGGACGCGCTGCGCTACGCCGGCCAGTGCACGATCGACGCCGTCGGCCTCCAGCCTGGCGACCCGGTCGGCGCTCTCGTACCGCTCTCGTCGGTCGCCGCGTTCTGCTTCGGCATGTACCTCCCGGCGATGCTCGGCTCCCCCATGGTCACGCTTGACGGCTGGGACCCCTCGGCGGCGCTGCGCGTCCTGGCCGAGCACGACGTGCGGTGGACCATGCTCGTACCGACGATGGCGTTGCAGCTGTCGATCCAGCCCGGCGCCGAAGGCAGTCTCTCGTCGTTGACCGCCATGACGGTTGGCGGCGGCCCCATGGACTCCGGAGCGCTGGGACGCGCCGAACGTACGCTCGGCACGAAGTTCCTGCGCGTCTTCGGCATGTCGGAGTGCCTCGGCCACACCACTCCCCTGCCGGGCGAGAGCGAGGACGTACGCCTCGGGCGCGACGGCCGGCCCTTCCCCGGCACCACCGTCCGCGTCGTCGGCGAGGACGGCGTGCCACGCGGCGCCGGTGAGGTCGGTCAGCTGCAGGTGCAGGGCCCGTCGTTCTTCGTCGGCTATGCCCGCAACGGCGCGCCCGAGCCGCCTGCGGTGACGGCCGACGGGTTCTTCCCGACCGGCGACCTGGCCCGGATCAACCCCGACGGCACGCTCAACATCGTCGGGCGCGAGAAGCAGATCATCATCCGCGGCGGCCGCAACATCGACATCAACGAGGTCGAGGCCGCGATCGCGCAGATGCCCGACGTTGCCCAGGTGTGCGTCGTACCCGTGCCCGACGAGCTGCTCGGTGAGCGCGCCGCCGCGCTCATCGTGACGACCGGCACCGAGCTCGACCTCGACGCCGTCACCGCGCACCTCGACGCCGCCGGCTTCGCCAAGTTCAAGTGGCCCGAGTTCGTCCATCGCGTCGCCGCACTGCCGCAGAACCGCGTCGGCAAGCTGTCGCGCGACGACGCCGTACGCCTCGCCACCGACCTGAGCCGTACGCCCGGCTGACCCACCCCAGACCAAGGAGATCCATGTACAACCTCATAGTCCTCGCCGCCCGCCCACGCGACTGGACCCACGAGCAGTTCATCAATTGGTGGCGCGACGACCACGCCGACCCCACGTACAAGCTGCCCGGCCTGCGGCGCTGGCACCACACCGAGATCCTCGAGGCGATGGGCGAGAAGTCGGAGGGCTGGGACGGTCTGTCGGTCCTCAGCTTCGACTCCAAGGAGGACATGGACGCCGCGCTCGCCAGCCAGGAGTGGGCCGACGCCGTCGCCGACGTCGGCGACATGCGCGGCCGCCGGATCGCCATCATGGGCGAGGAGAAGGTCATGGTGGCCGACGAGTGACCACGACCTCGGGCGTACCGACCTCGGCCTGGACCGATCCCGGCTGCTTCGAGGTCGCGCCCGGCGTGCACCGCATACCCCTGTCGATGCCCAACGACGGGCTGCGGGCGATCAACGTCTATGCCATCGAGACCGCCCGCGGGCTCGCCCTGATCGACGGCGGCTGGCGCATCCCGTCGGCCCTGCGCGAGCTCACCGTCGCGCTCGCCGGCATCCGGCACTCCCCCGCCGACATCCACGACGTCTACGTCACGCACATCCACCGCGACCACTACACGTTCGCGGTCGAGCTGCGCCGGCTGTTCGGGGCACGCGTTCACCTCGGCCGGCACGAGCAGCCCGGCCTGCACGAGGTCATGGCCATACGCACGAACGTGCCCGTGGGCTCGATCCGCGAGCTCGAACGAGCCGGCGCCCCCGCCCTCGCCTCGGACATGATCGACGTGACCGCGGCCGAGCCGTTCGACCATGACGGCTGGGAGCTGCCCGACTCCTGGCTCGATGCCGGGACGCTCGACCTCGGCCGCCGCGAGCTCGAGGTCGTACCCACACCCGGGCACACCAAGGGCCACCTCGTCTTCCACGACCACGCCAACGAGCTGCTGTTCACCGGCGACCACGTGCTGCCGACGATCACCCCGTCAATCGGCTTCGAGCTCGGTGCCCGCGAGCTGCCGCTGCGGCACTACCTCACGTCGCTCCGCATGCTGCTGACCCGCCCGGATGCCCGGCTCATGCCGGCGCACGGCTATCCCGCCGACAGCGTCCACGACCGCGTCGGTGAGCTGCTCGCCCATCACGCGGAGCGTTTCGACCAGGCGGAACGCGTCGTCCGTACGATCGGCAGCGGGACCGCCGCCGAAGTCGCCGACCGCCTGCTCTGGACCCGTCGCGGTCGCCGATTCACCGAGCTCGACCCGTTCAACCAGATGATGGCGGTCTGCGAGACCCTCGCCCACCTCGACGTCATGGTCGAAGACGGCCGCCTTGCCGCAACCGCGACACCTGTGGCGGTGTTCAGCGCCCGCTGATCATGTGCGGCAGGCTAGATGGCGACTGTTGCAGCCGACAAAGCATGGGAGCCACCGCGGGGATGATCTCGCTTCGCGAAGTTGTGGACAGTGACCTGCCCACGTTCTGGGAACATCTGACGGATCCGGCCGCTCAGTACGTCGCAGCGGTCACCCGGGGCTACCACTACGACAGAACGCTCTTCGACAGGTACTGGGCCAGGGTCCGTTCCGATCCAGAAGTCGTCATGCGCACGGTCGTCGCCGACGGAGTGCCGGTCGGTCATGCTGCGGTCTATGGGCCGCCGGACGAGCGCGAGGTCACCTATTGGATCGGCCGAACCCATTGGGGTCGTGGCTTTGCGACCGCCGCTCTCGCGGAGCTCCTCGACCTCGTCAGCACCCGCCCTTTGCACGCCCACGCAGCGGCCGACAATGCCGGCTCGATCCGTGTGCTCGAGAAGTGCGGCTTCGTCATCACCGGGCACGGAAGGGGCATGGGCCGAGCGCGTGGCGGCGAGATCGACGAAGTATCCCTCATCCTCGCGTAGCACCGCGAATCGCGGCGAGCGGTTGAGACGTGGCAAGCAACATGGATTCAGGTAGAGGCTGGCGCGACGGAATGACGCGGCTCGGATGCGTGTCAGGACTGCGGGTGCCGTACGAGACGCGTGCCGATCACGGGCCGCGATAACCGAGAAACGCGCGCATATCCGCCAATTCGGCTTCCGCCTCCCGATCCATCGCCCGGTCTACTCGTCTAGACATGATGAGGAATCCGACGACCCCCAGAGTTAGCACGGCCAGAGCGGCGACCATGATCTCGAACGCTGCAACGCTGCCAGAGCGTCCGGGCAACCAAGTATTCGCTCCAAAGAATCCGACGATCAGGGTTGGAACAAGGAACACTGCGGCCAGAATCTCAATCTGATGCTGACCTCGTTCCTGCCTCCTTCGCGCCCCCTCCTCGGTCTCACTGTGCAACATGTTGAAGGAGGAACGCAGCGTGGCGGCAAGCTCCTGACCCCGCTCTAGGGCGCGATCGATTCGTGTATCGACGCTCGAGCACAGGGCGTGGTCGGTGGCACCAAGCAGCCACGCTTTACTGATGTCCTTCTGAACGCCTGGTGGGTTCAGTGGGGCGAGCCACTTGCGGAACAGTGCTGTTGAACCCCAAAGCTCGGCCAGCGGCCGACGCTCGGTGCGCCGACCAACGTAGAGCCCGATTTCCCACTGCTCAAGCCACTCGTGGAGCTTCCGGAGGGTTGGCGCGTAGGTGAGAGCCAATTCCTCCATCACCAGGATGCCAAGGTCAGCAGCCGTGTGCCCGACCGCCCCGAGATCAGCGGCCCAGCGGCTCTCTACTGCCCGAATGAGAGCGTCGCGACCTTCGCTCGGTTCTTCCCGCTCCAAATGAATGCCGCGGTAGATCGATCGGGGATGCCAACAACTGATGAGCCACCCGTCGCCGGCGATCATCTCCACCGGTTGCAGAGCGATCCGCCCTGGAGGCTCGAAGTCATCTCGCTCCTCGGCAGGACTGATGCTCCTCGCTTCAACCGAGAACGCGGAGACTTTACGTATTTTTCCCGCCGCGTAGTCGATTGTGCCGGGCAGCGAATCAGGTGTCAGGAGGTCTTCGAGCATCTCGCGATCCAGACCGGGGCACGACGACGAGAGCTTGGCCAGGCATTCATCCAATGCCGTCGAGGAAGACTCGAAGTCGATCCACAGCGCTGTCCCAGAAGGGCGTTCTCCATCGAGGGTCCCCGAAGTATGTGGCTGCCCCGCCACCCAAGAGGTCACTCGCCAAGGCGACGATTCGGTTCCAGCCCCGGGTACGTCGTCGACAACAGTCGATCGGCCCGGTAGTCGGCTGACTTCTGTCTTCTGTCGATCTCTGTCGATCTGTTCGTCGTCCTGCATCGCGTCTACCTCAATGAGCTTCGCCGGGCATTGCATTTTGATGATGCCCCAGTGCCGGGACCACTGGTGTCAATTCACGAACACAGTTCGCGCGGTTGTCTTTGGACGGCATTCAAGACTCGCTCGATAGCCCATCCGCGGCGGAATGACGCGTGTCAAAACGACGCCTTTTGGGGCGAATGAGCGGGGCGACCGGGCCTCAATTCAAGGATGCCCGCGCCCTCACGATGAGTCGGCGACCAACGAACAGCCACGCGACTAGTGCAATCGGGATCAACCGGGGCTCCAGATGGTTGCCCTTACGGCTGCCGATGAGGATTGAAGGCTCATCCAGAATCCCTGGCCAAAGGGCCACCTGCGCGACGACAAGGGCCACAGCGCCCCACCATGCGAGCCGGAGCATCGATAGAAGTCGCCGATCGCTCACACGATTCATGACGGTCATCCTAGAACCGGAGCGAGAGTTCGCGGCGGAATGACGCATTCGCGAGCTTTGTTGCGTTGCATTGCGGTGTCGCTGGCGCGACGAAGATTTGCGTGCGCGGTGCCTGATCGGTCTTCCCGCAACACCGCGCGGGCCCCTCAGTGTTCGCTGCTGAAGAACCGTAGCAACAGCGGGCCGACGATCTGTGGGTCGACGACGTGATCCGGCCCCTCGAGGGTCTCCCGTTGAGCGTGGGGTAGGAGGTCTGCAAGCTCGTCGGCTGCGCGGTCGAAGAAGTCCGAGGGCAGGCCCGCCATGTAGGGGACCGTGATCGGCCCTCCGGTGGTGACCAGGACCGGTTGGGTGACCGTTGCCAGTCGATCGGCCGGCAACCGGTAGTGGTTGAGGAAGAGGCTGTCGTGGACCAGCGTGGGCGCGAGGGCGACCGAATCGGCCCAATGCGCCGTCTGCTTGCCTGCCGCTTTCCTGGCCGCGATGTTGTCGTCGGAGGCGCCGGTCATGCGCATGAACAGTTCGAGAACCTCCTCGTCTCGCCCGGCGTCGAAGGCGCGTCGGGTGTCCGCGACGTACTCCTCGAATCGCGGGCGTATGTCGTCCCCGACCACGTAGGGCACCTCCCACACGGCGATCGTGTCGATGGCTGACCCTGCCGCGGCGGCTTCCAGCGCCAGAGCGCCACCAGAGGACGCCCCGAACAGGTGTGCCGAGCCGCCCGCCTCCGCGATCAACGCATCCAGGTCCTCGATCTCCCTCTCCACGGCGTAGGGCTCGGTGAAGCCGCTCGCGCCGCGTCCCCGACGGGCATAGTTGTAAACCGTGAAGTGCTCGGCGAGAGCAGGTATCAAGGGAGCGTTCTCGGCTCCGTCGTCCTGTGCGCCGCCTACCAGGACGACAGCCGGACCGCTTCCCTTCCGGTCGTAGGCGATGGTGGTGCCATCGTTTGATGTCACGCGAAAGGCCATCTCGGTCATCTCACATCTCCGTTCGAGAGGTTTGTCTCAGCGCCTGAGCAGCGTGCCGACGACGGCCTCGGTACGCGACCACCGCACCCCTGCGATCACGGCCGCCACGACGAGAAGGGCGAGCGGCAGCCAAGGCCTCTGCTCGAGCACGAACTGATCAGTGATGACAGCACCGGTCAGCAATGCCGCCAACCCGAGACTGGCCAGGCCCGCCAGAGCCGGGATCAGAAGTCCAACCCCTCCCGCGACCTCCAGCACTCCGACCAGGTACCGGAGCCACTGGCCAGCCCCGATGTCGGCGAACATGTCCACCATGACCGGGTCGCCGGCGAGCTTCGAGATTCCGCCGCCGGCGATGATCGCCGCCAGCACGCCTTGCAGAATCCAGACCCCGATGCTGCTCGCCCGCCCGGGCGTGTGCGCAACGGTTTCCGAGTCTTTCTTGAGGATGGTGCTCATTCGGCTCTCCTTGCCGTGTCCGGGCGCGATCAACTAGTCAAGTTTGATTACTCGGCCAAAGTAGACGAGGAGGAAGGTCTAGTCAAGGTTGATTAGGGGACCGTTCGCCACGAACCCGGATCATCGGCCATGGTGTAGGCGCCCTCAGCCAGTCGTTCGCTCAGGCTCTTCGCCCACTCCAGTTCGGTGCGTGCGTGTCCCGCCCACAGTTCGGCCTGATCGCGGACGTGTTCGGGAATGTCGGGGTTCGGGTGCTCCCGCCACTCGGTCTGGACTACGAGCTCCGCTTCCAGGCGCGCGACCCGCTCGTTGACGTGCGCGATGGCATCTGTCCTGGTCAGCATGGGCAACATGGCGATCGACGCGTTGAGCATGGCCGGGTCGTGGGTGCGCCGCAGACCGTCGCGGACCAGATCGATGATCTCGTCACGCCCCCGAGCTGTCACGCGATACAGAACGCGCTCCGGCCCGGAGTTGCCCGGCTCGGCGTGTTCGGTGAGGAGGCCATCAGCCGCCGCCTTCTTCAGCGCGTGATAAATCGAGCCGGGCTTGATCTTGGCCCAACTCTCCACACCCCAGCTCTGCAGCTCGGACCGCACCTGGTAGCCATGCGCGCCGCCGGAAAGGTGCACGACACCGAGTACCAGGAGCTTCGTCGCCGACATGCGCCCACCTCCGCTCAATCTGCTCGGACTCGCTCCACTGCGTGCCCTCCAGCGTGGTGTCAACTCCACCCACACTAGGGTGCCCTCCTGGTCCGGGGTGGTGTCAGCACTGACCTACAAACGGTGCCGGCGGAAACCTCCAAAGCCATGGCGTTCTGTCTCCCGGACGTGCCCGACTACTCGCGGCGGAATGATGCTGGGTCGATCGCACGTCGATCTTGCCCTCGGGTTCAGACTGTGGCCAGCATGACCCGACCTTCGGGCGCGTCGGCCGAACCTTTGACGATCTGTTTGACGGAGCCGAAGCCGGCTGTGGTTGCTAGCTTTGTCACTTCGTCATCCGTGTCGTAGAGCTGGTGGCCTGCTGGAGGAAAGCGTCGCTGAGCCATTGCCGGCATGTTCTGCTTGAGCTGATAGCCGATCGCGAGAAGCCCCCGTGGTCCAAGAAGACTTCGAATCTGTGCCATCTCGGCGACAGGATCCCGCCAGAAGTAGAGCACGTGATTGGCCATCACGATGTCAGCGGGCGCACCGGCGCGCAGCGCTGACACGCCTCCCTCAAGTAGCGTCAGGCGACCGGCAGAAACTGCCAACCGATTGCGCTTCCTGGATTGCGCCAGCATGACCGATGAGACATCGATGCCCCATACCTGTGCTTCGGGGAACTGTGCGAGCAGCGCTTCCAAACCCACGCCGGGACCAGGACCGAGCTCAGCGACTCGTTCCACCCCACTGTCATGATGTGCCGACGCCTGTTGCGCCACCCACCTACTGAGCTCGGCGTTGCCCTTGGCCATACCGCGTCCGACAACCGCACCGAGAAAGCCAGAAGGATGACCGAACTGCTGCGCAAGACCCATCAGCGCATTATGGGGGGTCTCATGACGAGCGACAAGGTGCCTCTGGCAATCGACCAGATGGGGCGATCTGCTGAAACGCGGGGGAATGACGCACCTGCCGAAGCAACGACGGACCGGCTATTTGCGAGATGACTGCCGGGTCATCATCAGTCTGCTGAAGAGATATCCACCTGCGCAGAGCAGACCGAGCCCGAGATACCCCCACTGGCGTGCAGATGCTCCGGCGACAACCAGAAAAGCGGCGAGACTCACACCGACGATGTTGAACCGCTTGCCCCAGACGGCGAATTTCGCCGGTCGGATCACCGCCGTCCTCGCTTTTCGGCACTAGACCAAGTTCTCACAAGGTGATTCGATCGGCACGCGATCCAGCGAGCGACAGGGCGTGCGCACGCGGCGGAATGGGACACCATCCCAGGTTGGGCGAGCTGCTAACTAATCGGGGTCGTCCGGCCAGCTGCGGTGCCGCCGTCGATGACGAGCTCGGTGCCCGTCACGTACGCGCTGTCGTCGGAGGCGAGGAACAGCGCTGCCCTGGCGACCTCCTCCGCGGTCCCTCGCCGGGCGAGCGGGATGCTGGCGACGTACGCGGACCAGTCGGTGTCGTCGAAGTCGGGCCGGTCCGTGATCGGTGTCGCGATGCTTCCGGGACAGATCGTGTTGACCCGAATGCCGCGATCGGCGACCTCGAGCGCCGCCACGCGGGCCATCAGGGTCACCGCCGCCTTCGACGCGCCGTAGGCGCCGAGCCCAGCCGTCGCCTCGAGACCGCGCAGCGATCCGATCGTGACGATCGAGGCTCCGGGACCGGTCATCGATCGCGCAGCCGCCCGGACGCCGAGGAATGTACCGATGACATTGAGGTCCAGCAGCCGGCGCAGCTCGTCGACGGACGTCTCGGCCAGCGGCGAACGCAACGCCGCTCCCGCCGACGTCACCAACGTGGTCCACGTCCCCAGCTCGTCGACGACCGAGGCCCAGCCGTCCTCAGACGTCACGTCGAGGTGGCGATACGTCGCCCGCTCGCCCAGCCGAGAGGCCAACTCCGAGCCCGCCGCATCGGCGACGTCGGTCAGCATGACCGTCGCGCCCTCGGCGACAAACAGGTCAGCCACAGCCGCACCGATCCCGCTCGCCGCACCGGTGATCAGCACCGACCGGCCGGCCATGCGCTCGTACGAGGGCAGCTGACTCATGGATTCTCCTGTCGAACGGATGGAAAGCAGCCGGCACCGGCGCCCTGGAGGGGAGACGCCGGTGCCGGGTGCTGATTTCAGCCGAGGCTTACGAGACGCCCCAGACCTTGTCCCACTGCGCCTGGTAGTCCTCGACAACCGGGAACGGCTTGGACGTGTCCGACGGGACGGTGCTCTTCGTGATCAGCCAGTACGGCGGGCCCGCGTCGTTGACCGGCACGCCGGCCCAGTGACGGGCGAGCGCGTCGAGCATCAGGTAGTCGTACGAGAACAGGTCCGCCGGCACGAGGGCGTCGATCGAGCCCGCCTTCATGTCGGTGAAGTTCTGCGTGCCACCACCCTGCCCGACGATCTTGACCTTGTCGCCGAGGCCTGCGGCCTTGAGCGCCGCGGGCAGGCCCGTGCCGAGAGCGTCTGCCACCGAGAGCGCGATGTAGTTGACCTTGGGGTGGCTGCGCAGGTAGGAGATGATCCGGTCCGGCGCGTCCTTGCCCAGCGACGTCAGCGGGATGTCGAGGTTGTCGACCGAGCAGCTCGAGCAGTACTTCTTCATGCCGGCGTCGAACGTGTCGCCGACCTGCTTGAGGATCTGGAACGCCGAGATGTTGACGTACAGCGCGTTCGCCTTGCCCTTGCTGTCCGTGACGACCTGGGCGGCGAGGTAGTCGCCGATCGGACCGTTCTGCTTGTCGGTCGCGGTGTTGTAGAGCAGGCCGTCTCCGGCGGTGGCGAGCGAGCAGCAGGTCACGAACTGCACGCCGGCCTTCTTGGCGTCGGCGATCTGCTTGGAGTACGCGTCGCGGTCCGCCGCGTTGAGGATGACGGCGTCGGCACCGTTGCGGATCGCCGCGTCGATGGCGCCCTGCACCTTCTCGGCCGAGCCGTCGGTGGCGACCTGGTCGACCGTCCAGCCGAGCGACTTGGCGCCGGCCGCGAGGATCGGGCCCTGCAGCGCACAGGCCTCGACGCCACAGCTGACGAACGTGAGCTTCTTGCCCTTGGGGATCGGCTTGCCGACCGGGTCGGTGACCGGGATCGTGGTCGGTCGCTCGGACGCCTTGGCCACGGTGGCCTCAGCCGCCTTCAGACCCGCCGAGTCGACCTTGGAGGACGAGCCGGACGAATCGCTTGAGCCGCACGCGGACGCTGTGACGAGGACCGCTGCCAGCACGATCGCCAGCGCACCGCCCTTGGCACGGCCGCGGAAGCTGCCAGGTTGCTTGGACATTTTTCTCACTTTCTGTGTGGACATAACGCCCCGAGAGTTGGGTGGACCGGCCAGGGCCGGGTCTGGGATCAGGCCGGCTGGGGCTCGGCCTCGTCGACCGCGGGTGCACGCGCGGTCAAGGTCGTACGCCGCTGCAGTCCGGTGACCATCAGCGCGGCGATCAGGACGATGCCGACGAACAGCGCGCCCGACCACTGCGGCGCGTTCGCCAGGCCGAGGCCCGTGGTGCCGGTGCCGAGCAGCAGGACCGCGATGATCGTGCCGCCGGCGTTGAAGCGACCGTTCTTGAGCTGCGTCGCGCCGAGGAAGACCGCGGCGAAGCCGGGCAGCAGGTACGGCGTGCCGGCCGTCGGCGAGCCGCCACCGAGGATCGACGCCAGCACGATGCCGGTGGCACCGGACAGCACGCCCGAGGTCACGAGCGTCATGAACTGCAGCCGCGCGACGCTGACGCCGGCGAGCCGGGCCGCGTCGGGGTTGAACCCCGTGGCATACAGGCGGCGACCCGTGGCGGTGTGCTCGAGGAGATACCAGATGCCCACCGCGACGAGAGCGAAGTAGAGCACCGGCAGCGTGATGCCGCCGACGGTCGTCTGCCCGATCTTGGAGAACCCGCCCGACAGCTTCGCGTCGCTGATGGGGGTGTCGTTCGTGACGAGGGTGATGAGCGCCTGGATCAACGAGCCGGTGGCGAGCGTAGCGATGAACGAGTCGATCTTCATCACGACGACGACGGTGGCGTTGATGAGGCCGACCGCGAGACCGATCAGCACACCGAGCGCCAAGGCGACGCCCAGAGGGATGCCATCGACGACGAAGTGCGCAACCGCGACGCCGCACAGCGTCATGTTGAGCGCGAACGACAGGTCGAACACGCGGGCCGCGAGCGGGATCGTGACGGCGAGCGCGGCGAGACCCGTGATCGCGTTCGAGTTGAGGATCTGCTTGGCCGTCGTGATGTTCGGGAATGTGTCGGGCGCCCAGAACGAGAACACGATGACGATCGCGATCCAGACGTAGATCGCGCCGACCTTGTCGAAGGCCAGCATGTTGACCCATCGCGAGGTGCCGCCGGACCTGGGCTCTGCCTTGGTCGCGTTCGGTGCTGCCACTGTCTTCTCCTCGACCTTGATGCTCACTGTCCTGCTCCTTCGATCGCTCGGATGAGCTCGTTCTTGGTGAGCCCGTCCGTGGCGAGCTCTTCTGCGACGACCCCGTGCCGGAGCACGAGGATGCGGGTGGAGAGCGCCAGCAGGTCGCCCTCGTCCGACGACGCCACGATGACCGTCAGGCCGGCCGCGGCGAGGTCGGCGATGATGCGATAGATCGCCACCCGGGTGCCGATGTCGACCCCCGCGGTCGGCTCGCACAGCACGAGCACGTCGGGACTGATGGCGAGGCAGCGGGCCAGCACGACCTTCTGCTGGTTGCCGCCGCTCAGGGTGGAGATGGGTGCCGAGGGCCCGGCGGTGACGACGCCAAGCCGTGCGCTCCACTGCTCGACCAGCTGGCGTTCCTGGCCACCGGAGAGGTGGCCGGTACGCCCGAGGCCGCGCAGCGACGACAACGAGAGGTTCTCGCCGACCGAGAACTCGGCGATGACGCCTTCGGTCTGCCGGTCGGACGGCACGAGGGGGATGCCGAGCTGACCGGCAGACCGTACGTCGTGCCACTCCTCGGAGCGCTGCGGCAGCCGGAGCTCGCCGCTGGCGAGCGGGCCGCCCTGGCCCGCAAGGACGTACGGGAGCTCGAGGGTGCCGGCGCCGGCGAGACCGGCGATGCCGAGGATCTCGCCGGCACGGGCCTCGAGCGTGACGCCGCGCAACCACTTGCCGTGGACGTCGCGTGCCTCGAGCGTGACCGACGTGTCGGTGCGGGCGACGACGTCGGCACGGAAGTCCGGGTCGACGTCGTTGCCGACCATCAACGTGGCGAGCTTGCGGCTGTCGAGCCCGTCGATGTCGTACGTGCCGACGCGACGACCGCCACGCAGCACCGTGACCCGGTCGGCGAGGGCGAAGATCTCGTCCATGCGGTGCGAGACGTAGAGGACGCTGGTGCCGCGCTTGCGGACCTGAGCCACGACGTCGAACAGGCGCTGGACCTCGTCGTGCGGCAGCACCGCGGTCGGCTCGTCGAGCACGAGCACGCCGTCGCCGTCCCAGCCCTGCAACGCCGCCGCGATGGCGACGACCGTACGCTCGACCGGCGTCGCAGCGGCGAGCGGCCGGTGGATGTCGAGGTCGACGTCGAACGCGGCGAGGATGCGGCGGGTCTCGGCCTCCTGCTGGCGCCAGAGCACCCGCCCGCCGAAGCCGCGGGCGAAGCCGCCGCGCAGGGCCAGGTTGTCCTGGGCGCTCAGCTCGAGGATCAGGCCGAGGTCCTGGTGCACGAAGCGCAGCCCGTGCGGGACGGTCTTGCCGATCTCGAACTCCGCACCGTCCATCTCCGCGGTGGCACCGGCATCGGCGGAGTGATAGGCGGCGAGGAGCTTGATCAGCGTCGACTTGCCCGAGCCGTTCTGACCCATCAGCGCATGGATCTCGCCACGGGCGATCTCGATGCTGACATCGTCCAGCGCGCGGGTCCCGGGGAACGTCTTCGAGAGGCCTTCGACCCGCAGCACCGTGCCGGTCTGGGCAGGCGCCAGGGAAGTCCCGCCTGCGCCGACGACATTCTCCGAAACGCTCATGCGCTGACTCCTCTCGCTGTGACTCCGGTCACGTGAACTGACTTCAGTTAGGGACTGTACAGATGCGTCTCACCCTTGGCAAGGGGTCCTGCGCGATGCGGTTCTCAGCCGCCCTGCGGGCTCATTGCCGCATCAGGGCGGCGCACCGCTCGGCGATCATCATGGTCGTGAAGTTGGTCGGCACCGACGGGATGACGGGCATGATCGAGGCGTCGACGACCCGCAGGTTCTGCGTCCCGTGGACGGTTCCGTCCTGGCCGACGACGGCCCACGGCAGGCCGGGATCGCCCATGCTGCAGGTGCTGACCATGTGGACGTACGTGTTCTTGGCCTCGAGCACGGCGCGGCTGATGTCGCCGCGGTCGACGACGTCCGGACCGGGCCACAGCTCCGCCCCGACGTACTTCTCCAGGCTCGGCGACGCGACGATCTCACGGACGTGCGCGACGCCAGCGACGAGCCGCTTGAGGTCGTCGGGGTGGTGCATCAGGTTGAGCAGGATCCGCGGCTTCTCGAGCGGGTCGCGCGACCGGATCGAGACGCTGCCCATCGACAACGGGCGTACGAGACCCACCGCGACGATCATGAGTCCCGGCTGGAGCGTGAACGGGATCGCGTGCAGGTCGGGCTCGAGGTCCGACTCGGGTCCGCCCGAGCTGAAGACCAGCATCGTCTGCAGCGGTGGCAGCAGCTCGCCGATCGCGTCGGCATCCGCCTCGTACGTCATGTAGACCAGCGGGTGGTCGCCGAGCTTCTGGCCGACGCCGTCGAGCTCCGAGACGACCTCGATGCCGAGATCGTCGAGCAGAGGCTTCGGCCCGACGCCGGATCGCATGAGGATCGCCGGGCTGCCGATGCTGCCGGCGGACAGGACGACCTCGTCGGCGAGGAGCTCCTCGCCCGAGACCAGCACGATCCCGGTCGCGCGGGTGCCGTCGAACAGCACGCGGTCGACCTGCACGTCGTCCAGGATCGTCAGGTTGGGCCGGTCGCGCGCCGCCTTGAGGTAGGTCACGGCTGAGCTCTGGCGCACGCCGTCGCGCTGGTTGAGCGGCACAGGTCCGGCGCCGCGCTGGGAGTCGCCGTTGAGGTCGGCGGTCACCGGGTGCCCCTGCTCAGCACACGCGTCGACGAACGCCTGCATGAACGGGCGCAGGCCGTTGTCGGCGGTCCAGCGGTGCACCGGCACGTAGCCCTCGCTGCCGTGCCGCTCTCCCCCGATCGGGTCGTTCTCGATCTTCTGCAGATAGGGCAGGACCTCGTCCCACGTCCAGTCCGTCGCCCCGAGCCCGACCCAGCGATCCATGTCGAGCTTGGTCGGCTGCAGCGCGTTGGTGGCGTTGACCGACGACCCGCCGCCGGTGACCTTGCCGGCGAACACCGGCAGCACGCCCTGCTCGACGATCGCGAAGTCCGGCGTGTTCGACGACTCCGGGATGTGGTCGTCGGAGACGTAGCCCCAGTCGTGGCTCGTGAAGCCGAACAGCCAGGCGTTGCGTACGTTGTCGGCCGCCGGCTCGTCGATGTCCTCGTAGTCCGGGCCGGCCTCGACGAGCACGACGTCGGTCTCGGGATCCTCGGAGAGGCGGGACGCCATGACGCAGCCGGCGGAGCCACCGCCGACCACGATGACGCGTCGACGCGAGGGTGCCTGTTGGGCGGAGCTGGGGGTGGTGGTCATGTCGGATCCTCGGTGATCGTGCGGGTTCTGTTCCATGAATCTAACTCAGTTCAGGAAGTACGGCAATGGGTCTTGTGGCGTGCAACACATGGAGATACCGTGCTCTAAACCGAATTCACCTCATCTTGGTTAGGCCGTTTCCATGGACATGCGCGATCACGACTCCTTCTTCATCGACGGCGACTGGCGCCGGGCCCAGGGCACCGACGTCCTCGACGTCGTCTCCCCTCGCTCCGAGGAGCGGATCGGCCGGGTCCCCGCCGCAGCGCGCGCCGACATCGACGCCGCCGTCGACGCCGCCCGCCGGGCGTTCGACTCCGGTCCGTGGTCGCGTATGACGCCCGCCGAGCGCGCGACGTATCTCGAGGCGCTCGCGAGCGGGCTCGAGTCGCGGACCAAGGAGCTGTCCGAGCTCATCACCGAGGAATCCGGCTGCACCCTGTTCCTGTCGCAGGTCTACCAGGCCGTCGCGCCGGTCATGAGCTTCAACTACAACGCCGAGCTCGGTCGCTCGCTGCAGATGGCGGAGGTACGCGTGAGCGACCTCTCCCCCCTGGCCGGCAAGTCCGAGGGCGGCAGCATCATCCCCATGGCCGGCAAGAGCCTCGTGCTCCGTGAGGCTGTCGGCGTCGTCGCCTCGTTCCCGGCCTACAACTTCGCACTCGCCGCGATCGGCCAGAAGGTCGCCCCCGCCCTGATCGCCGGCTGCACCGTGGTCATCAAGGTGACCGAGCCCAACCCGCTCGCCAGCTACGTCATCGGCGAGGTGTGCCGCGAGATCGGCCTGCCCGCCGGCGTCGTCAACATCGTCGCGGCCCGTGCGGACGAGTCGGCGTACCTCGTCGCCCACCCCGGCGTCGACATGGTGAGCTTCACCGGCTCGGCGGCGGTCGGCAGCAAGATCGCCGCGATGTGCGGTGAGCTGATCAAGCCGTGCGTGCTGGAGCTGGGCGGCAAGTCCGCCGCGATCGTCCTCGAGGACGCCAAGCTCGAGGACGTCCTGCCGATCCTCGTCGGCTCCAGCGTCGGCGTGAACGCCGGACAGAACTGCGCCGCCCAGACCCGCCTCGTCGTGCCGGCGTCGCAGTACGGCGCGTACGCCGACGCGCTCGCCGACGCGTTCTCGTCGCTCAAGGTCGGTGACCCCATGGAGCTCGACACCGTCGTCAGCCCGCTCATCACCGCCGCGCACCGCGATCGCGTCGAGACGTACGTCGCCGGTGCGATCGCCGAGGGCGCGACGGTCAAGGTCGGCGGCCGCCGGCCCGCACACCTCGACCGCGGCTGGTACTACGAGCCGACGCTGCTCACCGACGCCACGAACCAGATGACCGCGTCGCGCGAGGAGATCTTCGGCCCCGTCGTGTCGCTCATCGCGCACCAGGGCGAAGACGATGCCGTCTCGATCGCCAACGACAGCGAGTACGGCCTCGCCGGCTCGGTCTTCACCGCCGACACCGCGCACGGCTTCGACGTCGCACGCCGCGTGCGCGCCGGGACGTACTCGGTCAACACCATGGCGGCCGACCTCGGCTCGCCGTTCGGTGGCTTCAAGCACTCCGGCATCGGCCGCGAGCACGGTGTGACGGCGGTGCAGGAGTACCTGACGTCGCGGACGATCTCGATCGACCCGAGCCAGGAGCTCCCGGCTTCGGTCGTGGCCGGCGTCCCGGCGGGCACCGGACCGGGCACGATCGCCTGACCCGCTCTAGGCGAGCGGCGTGAGCAACGGGGCGCCGGGCACGTAGACCAGCACGTCGAACAGCTCGACCAGCGCACGGCGGTCGCCGGTGGTCGTCACGCGCCCGTCCTTGATCGCCTGCGACGGCGTCAGGACGCGCCGAGCGACGTCGTAGAACGACTCCAGGTCGCTCATGACGGTGACCACCGGATCGATCGGCGCAGGCCCTGACTGCGCGATGAACCGTCCGTCGCGCAGTCGCAGGTGGAACACCTCGTCGCCGACGTGGAACTCGTACGCGTCGCGGCGCGCCGGATCGAGCAGCTTCTGCTGCGTGCCAGCGAGGGCCATCCCGACGAGGTCCGCGCGCGCCGTCTGCGGGTCGATGCGCTCGTCGACTGGCAGGTCGAGCCCCCACAGTCCGAGCGCGACCATGGGTCCGCGCAGCCGTTCGCCCCGCTCGGTCAGCTCGTAGACCTGGACCGAGGCCGGCGCCGGGAGCGTCGTGCGGCGCACGACGTCGACCTCCTCGAGACCCTTGAGCCGGTCGGAGAGCCGGTTGCTGCCCACGCCGGTCAGTGCGTCGCGGAGGTTCTTGAACCGCTTGGGCCCGAGCAGCAGCTCGCGGACGATCAGCATGCTCCAGCGCTCGCCGAGGACGTCGAGGGAGCGGGCGATCGAGCACATCTGCCCGTATGTCTTGGTCACCATCGTCCGATCATATCTCATTGACATACGTTTTGCTTCCTGTCACTATACAAAATGTAATCGCATTCGGCGGTCGCACATGAGTTGAGGAGCAAGGCGATGCCATCCGTACTGGTCACCGGCGCTGGACGAGGAATCGGGCTGGCGATCACCCAGCACATGAGCGAATGCGGTTGGGACGTCTACGCCACCGCGCGTTCCGACGCCGACCTCGAACGACTCGATCGCCTCGACCGGGTGCACGCAGTCCCGCTCGAGATCACCGATCGCGCGTCGGTCGCCGGCCTGGCCGCGCACCTCCCGGTCACCCTCAACGGCGTCGTCAACAGCGCCGGGATCATCGTGAACGGCCCGGTCGAGTCGTTGTCTCTCGACGACCTGTCGCGGCAGCTCGACGTCAACGTCACCGCCCAGATCGGCGTGACGCAGGCCGTGCTGCCGCGCATCCGTGCCTCCCGCGGGCGGATCGTCTTCATGTCGTCGGTCAGCGGCCTGATCACCCTGCCGGGCAGCGGTGCCTACAGCGCGTCCAAGTACGCCCTGGAGTCGCTCGCCGACGCGCTGCGCATCGAGCTGCGGCCATGGCACATCCCGGTCTCTCTCGTCGAGCCTGGACCGACGCGCACCGACATGTGGGGCGACGCCCTCGTCGACCACGACCGCATGGCCGCCAAGCTGTCGGAGCACCACCGCGAGCTGTACGCCTCGCAGCTCGCCGGCAACCGCAAGCTCATCCCGCTGTTCCAGAAGGTCGCGGGAGACCCCAAGAAGGTCGTCAACGCCGTCGATCGCGCGCTGACGTCGAGGCGCCCGAAGCGCCGCTACATGACGGACAACCTGAGCCGCGTGCAGAAGCGATTCCTCGCCATGTCGCCGACCGCGGTCAACGACGCCGTGTTCGCATCACTGAGCACGGCCAAGGTCTGATGAGCCACATCGACGCAAGCCGGCGCCGGTTGCAGTGGGCCGTCGCCGTCATGGGGGCGGTCCCCACGGTGAGCGCGGTCGGCGAGATCACCCGCGGCGCCCAAGGCGTACCGGGTGGTTCGCCTGAGGTGACGCCCACAGTGGACAGCTCATTGCGCTACGCCAACGTGTTCAAGCTCGCCTGGGGCGTGACCGTCTGGTCGCAGCTGCACCGGGTCGAGCGGTCGCCAGCTCTGACCGGGTCGCTCGCGACGCTGTTCGTCGGCGGTCTCGCGCGGCTCAGGTCGTGGCGGCAGAGCGGGCGACCGCACCCGGTCTCGATCGTCGCAGTCGCCCTCGAGCTGGTCGCTCCCCCGGCCCTGCTCGCCTGGCAGCGGCGCGTCGCCTCACGCTCGACCCCCTAGGCTCGGTGGCATGGCCACAGTCATCCTGGTGCGGCACGGGCGTACGACCGCGAACGCCAGCGGCGTGCTGGCCGGCCGCACCGCCGGCGTCGAGCTCGACACGGTCGGCGTCGACCAGTCCGTACGCACTGGTGAGCGCCTGAGCACGTTGCCGCTGGTCGCGGTCGTCTCCAGCCCGTTGGAGCGGTGCCGGCAGACGGCGGACGCGATCGTGAAGGCTCAGGCGGGCTCCCCCACCGAGTCGGTCGACGACGCGATCACCGAGTGCGACTACGGCGAGTGGCAGGGCCGGCCGCTGGCGGAGCTGGCCAAGGAAGACCTCTGGTCGGTCGTGCAGACCCAGCCCTCGGCCGCGGTGTTCCCCGGCGGCGAGTCGCTCGGAGCGATGCAGTCGCGCGCCGTCGCCGCGATCCGCCGGCACGACGCGGCGATCGAGTCCGAGTACGGCCCGGGTGCGGTCTGGGCAGCGGTGAGCCACGGCGACATCATCAAGTCGATCCTGGCCGACGCGCTGGGCATGCACCTCGACCTGTTCCAGCGACTCAACGTCAACCCGGCGTCAGTGTCGGTCGTACGCTTCGGCACCGCCCGTCCTGACGTGGTGACGGTCAACTCCGACAGCGGCGACCTCGCGTGGCTCGCCGCGAAGCCGGCCCCGGACGATGCCGCAGTCGGTGGCGGAGCAGGCCCTGAGGACTCACCTCGGGCTCGCTCCTAACATTGGCTACATGCCACCCATCGTCCACGGATTCGACTGGCCCGATCGGTTCGTGATCGGGACCGTCGGCCAACCCGGGTCGCGTACGTTCTACATGCAGGCCCGCACGGGATCCCGGATGGTCAGCGTCTCGCTCGAGAAGGACCAGTCCGCGGCCCTCGCCGAACGCATCGAGGAGGTCCTCGACGAGCTCATGGAGACGGACGGCAACCCCTACAGCGTGCCGGCGCTGACGCCCGAGGGCCTCGTCGACAACGAGCCGCTGGAGCAGCCGGTCGAGGAGCAGTTCAGGGCCGGCGTCATGAGCCTCGGCTGGGACCCCACGACGGCGCAGATCGTCATCGAGGCATTCCCGATCATCGAGGTCGACGTCGACGAGCTCGAGGACGTCGAGGTCATCGAGGTCGAGCCCGAGGAAGCGTTCCTCGTACGCATTCCGGTCGGCACGGCGCGCGCGTTCGCCAAGCGGACCCGGGAGGTCGTCGGCGCCGGCCGGCCGATCTGCCCGTTGTGCCGCCTGCCCATGGACTCCGACGACCACATCTGCGAGCTGCCCGACGGGTTCCGGTGACGATCGCCGCCGAGCTCGTCGAGGGCGACCTCGAGCTGTCGAGCCGGATCCTGTCGGCGTCGAACGCCACGTTCCTCGCGCACATCGGCGAGGTCAGCGTCGTCTACAAGCCCATCTCTGGCGAGCGGCCGCTGTGGGACTTCCCCGACGGCAACCTCGCTCACCGCGAGGTCGCGGCGTACGCGGTCTCCGAGGCGTTCGGCTGGAACATCGCGCCGCCGACCTGGCTTCGCGACGGCCCGCTCGGCCCCGGGATGGTGCAGCTGTGGCAGGACACCGACCCGGCCCAAGAGGCCGTCACACTCGTCGCGACCAACGGCATGCCCGACGAGGGCTGGTGCCACGTGTTCGACGGGCTCGACGAGCGCGACCGGCCGGTGTCGCTGATCCACGAGGACTCCGCCGCGCTGCGTCGCATGGCGGTGTTCGACATCGTCGTCAACAACGCCGACCGCAAGGGTGGCCACGTCCTCGAGATGGCCGGCGGCCACCGGCACGGCGTCGACCACGGCCTCACGTTCCACACCGACCACAAGCTGCGCACGGTGCTGTGGGGCTGGCTGGGCCAGGACCTCACGGCAGAGGAGCTCGACGGCGTCACGCGCGTACGCTCAGCGCTGACCGGCGAGCTCGGCGAGACGCTCGCCGAGCTCCTCACCGACACCGAGGTCGCGGTGCTCGCCGGCCGCTGCGACGCCCTGCTCCGCCGGCGCCAGTTCCCCGCGCCCCGCGGCGACATGCCCGCGATCCCCTGGCCCCCGTTCTGACGCGAGCTCCTCGATCAGGGCACGCGATCGTGCCGGGTGGCACATCAGCGAGCCGCTTCCCAGGTGAACCCGTCCGGGTCGGTGAACGATCCGGCGTCGCCGCCGATCGCGAACCGGTGCGATCCTGAGCCGGCAGCCGGCACGCCGGCGTCCTTGGCCAGGGCAGCGCGCCCGTAGAGCGCGAGCTTGATGGGGGCGGTCTCGAGCTCGACGTACTTGCTGCCATAGCTCTTGCCGACGCTCAGGCCCTTGTCGACGTAGAACTGCTTGGTCGCCTTGACGTCGTCGACGCCGAGCAGGAGCACGACGTCGTCGATGTCCCGCGTGGCCGGGCCGGTGTCCTTCTTGGACGACGACGCGATCTTCCAGATCGTGCCGTCAGGCGCCTGGACGACGCCGCCGTAGCCCCAGAACGACTTGGCGGCGGGCTTCAGCACCGTGGCGCCAGCCGCGACGGCGGCATCCACCAGGGCGTTGCAGTTCGCGGGCTGGGACACCAGCAGGGACATCGTGAATCCCCGGAACCCGTCGGTCGGCGCGTCCGAGGCGCGGAGGCGCACCCTGGAGCCGAGCCCGAAGGCGGCGTCGTAGAACGTGGCGGCGGCCGTGGGATCGGCCACCTCGAGCGTGATGTTGTCGATGGTTGTCATGCGTTTCACGCTAGGTGCGTCCGTACGCCGGGCGCTTCTCGATTCCTGATCGTCTGCGACTCAGGGCGACCCTCAGGGTGAGCTCAGGGGTGGGTGGGGGCTGCGGCTCGCGGTTTCCCCGATGTGCCGGAGGTCCTCTCGCGGCGACAGTTGTCCCCATGATCACAGTCGATTCGCTCACCAAGACGTACGGCGGCTTCACGGCCGTCGACGATGTCACGTTCACCGCCCGGCCCGGCCGGGTCACCGGCTTCCTCGGCCCCAACGGCGCCGGCAAGTCCACCACGATGCGCGTCATGGTCGGGCTCACGCCCGCCACGTCCGGCGGCGTCACGGTCTGCGGCCGCCAGTTCCGCGACCTGCCCAACCCGGGCCTCGAGGTCGGCGTCCTCCTCGATGCGTCGGCCCAGCACGCCGGCCGTACGGGCCGCGAGATCCTCACCGTCGCACAGCGCACGATGGGGCTGCCCAAGTCGCGCGTCGACGAGATGATCGACCTGGTCAGCCTCACGTCGAGCGAGGCCGACCGCCGGGTCCGCGACTACTCCCTCGGCATGCGCCAGCGCCTCGGCATCGCCACCGCGCTGCTCGGGCAGCCCGAGGTCCTGATCCTCGACGAGCCGGCCAACGGTCTCGACCCGGCCGGCATCCGCTGGATGCGCGACCTGCTGCGCGGCTACGCCAACCAGGGCGCGACCGTCCTGCTGTCGTCCCACCTGCTGCACGAGATCGAGGTGATCGCCGACGACCTCGTCGTGATCGGCAACGGCCGCATCGTGGCCCAGGGCGCCAAGTCCGACCTGCTCGCCACCGCGGGCACCCTCGTACGTACGCCCGACGTCACGGCACTCGCGCACGCGTTGACCGTCAGCGGCGTGGCGTTCACCAAGAGCGCCGCGACCGGCGGCGACGACGTCCTCCGAGTCGAGGCCGACACCGACGTCGTCGGCCGCGTCGCACTCGAGGCACGCGTCCTGCTGCTCGAGCTGCGCCCCGCCGAGGGCGCCGGCCTCGAGGAGATGTTCCTCGAGCTCACCTCAGACACCCAGCGCGAGACCGTCATCGAAGGAGCAGCAGCATGAGCACGATCACCGCCGACACCCCCGGCACCGCAACCGTCACCCGGGTCGAACGGCGTGAGCCGGCACCGATCCCGTTCACCCGACTGCTCTCCGTCGAGCTCCGCAAGAGCTTCGACACGCGAGCCGGGTTCTGGCTGATGGCCAGCATCGGCATCGCCTCCCTGCTGGCCACCGGCGCCGTCCTGCTGTGGGCCCCGGACTCCGAGCTCACCTATTCCACGTTCGCCACCGCGATCGGCTTCCCGATGGCGATCATCCTGCCGATGGTCGCGGTGCTGTCGGTGACCAGCGAGTGGAGCCAGCGCAGCGGGCTCACGTCGTTCACGCTCGTACCGAACCGCAGCAAGGTCATCGCCGCCAAGGCCGGCGTCACGGTCGGCATCAGCGTCGTGTCGATGCTGCTCGCCATGGCGATCGGCGTGGTCGGCACCCTTGTCGGCTCGGCCATCCTCGGCATCAGCCCGGTGTGGGACGCCGGGTTCGTCGACCTGGCGAACATCGTCCTCGCCCAGGTCCTGGGGATGCTCGTCGGCTTCATGCTCGGTGTCGTGATCCGCAGCTCGTCCGCGGCGATCGTCGCCTACTTCGTCTACTCGTTCGCGCTGACCGCGATCACCGAGGTCCTGGCCGCGACCCAGGACTGGTTCGCCAACCTGCAGCCGTGGGTCGACTTCAACTACGCCCAAGGCGCCCTGTTCAACGGGTCGCTGAACGGCGAGCAGTGGGCCAACCTCGCCGTCACCGGTGTCGTATGGCTGGTCGCGCCCCTGACGTTCGGCCTGTGGTCGTTGATGCGGTCCGAGGTCAAGTAGCCCACGACGAGAAGAGCCCCTGACCAGCCAGGTCAGGGGTTCTTCGTCGTACGCCCTCAGGACCCGGCGCCGGCCGGGATGTAGATCTTCACGCCCGGTTCGCCCACGTTGACGTCGAGGACCGCATGGTGCGACTTCGCGCCGAGCGGTGCCTGGTTGGCGACCAGGATGCGGTTGCCGACAAATGTCGCGTTGGACGGGCCGTCGAACGGCATCGCCGATCCGTTGTCGCCGAGCAGCGGGAGCTTGGGGAACCGCTCGATCTCCTTGCCCTGGGCGTCGAGCACGACAAGCTGCTGCATGAGGCCGGCGTTGCCGACGTAGATGCGCCCGGACTTGGCGAAGCTGAACCCGTCCGGCAGCTCGGCGAGGCGACTCGTCCAGACCTTCGTGAGCGTCCCCGGCCGACCCGTGCTGGTGATCGGCAGCTTGTAGAGCTTGCCGGCCCCGACACTCAGCTCACCCAGCCCGAGCGACGTCTGCTGCATGACGTACAGGGCGTTGCGCTGTGGGGACAGGGCGATGCCGGCCGTGCCGAACTCCACGCCGTCGAGCCGTCTGTCGGTGAACCACGGCTTGGGCGTCCCGCCGCCCGGCGGCACGCGCCAGATGACCGCCTGCGCGAAGTCCGTGACGTACAGCTCGCCCTTGGGTCCCCACACCGAGTAGTTGGGGATGCCCGCGTGGTCGACCAGGTTGGGGCTGCACGCGACGCCTGCCGCAGCCCCGGAGCACAGCGGCAGGTCCGGGAGCGTGGCGTACGTCGTGAACTTCCCGGTGCCGAGGTCGAGGCGCAGGATGCGGGAGGTCGACTTCTCCAGGAGGATCAGGCGGCCCTTCGCATCGCTGATCGACACCTGCACCCCGTGGGCTGCGGCGAGGTCCTGCCCCGGCACGGTCCAGGTGCGCAGCAGCGTGCCGCCGGCTGACCACTCGAACACCTTCGAGCGCAGCGTGTCGCCGAGCAGGTTGGAGTAGGTCCCGGCGTAGACCCGGCCGTTCGGATGGGCGTAGACGTTGGCCGGGAAGCCCGGGCTGCCGACCGTGGCGAAGACCCGGGTGTCCCAGCGGGGCCGTGGGGTCTCCGCCGAGACCTGTGGTGCCGCGATCGTCAGGGCCGTCAACGCAGCCGTGACTGCGATCAGGAGGCGGTGTCTGAGCGCCGACATCTAGAGCAGCTCCAGGACTTCGTGCGAGGCGCGTTCGCCGGCGCGTACTGCTCCGTCCATGAAGCCGGCCCAGTACGTCGACGTCTCCGTGCCGGCCCAGTGCACCCGCTTGAACGGCGTACGGATCGTGTCGCCGTATGCCGTCAGTGCACCCGGCACCTGCACGGCCACGGGGCCGCCGGTCGTCCACTGCTCGTGCGTCCAGTCGTGCTCGGTGTACTCGATCGGGTTGAGCGCCTCGGGACCCAGCAGCTTGGCGAAGCCCTCGAGCACCGCCTTGCGCCGCTCGGCCAGCGACTGGTTGCCGTGCGTGTTCCAGTTGGAGCCGCCGACGAACGCCAGCAGCACACCGACCGACGCATCGGCCGGGCTGTTGTCGAAGCAGACGCGGACGGCACCGCTGTCGGACAGCCCGAAGCCGGACAGGCCCTTGTCGCGCCAGAACGGCTTGGCGTAGACCGCGTCGCACTTCATCAGCGCCCCCATCGGCATCCGCTGGAGGAGCTGCCGGCGGCGCGGCGGGAGCTGCGGTGACCACTCGATGCCCAGGACCAGCGGCGGCGGGCACGCGACGATGACTCGCTTGGCGCGCACCGTGCCCCGGTCGCTGGTGACGGTGACATGGTCGGCGCTCTGCTTGATCTTGCGCACCGGGGCGTTGAGCGCGACGGCGTTGCCGAGCTTGGCGGCGAGCCGCAACGGGACGATCTGGCTGCCGAGCACGAAGCGGGAGTCCTGCGCGCCGTTCGCGGTGTCCGACGAGCGCTCGAACGTGCCGACGTTGGTCTCGTTGCCCGCGCCGGCGATGTACCAGAGGAAGAACAGCATCGACACGTCGAGGCCGTCTGACCCGAACGTCGGCTGCAGATAGCTGAGGAACAGGGTGCGGACCTGCGGCAGCAGCGAGTTCTGTCGCAGCCAGGTGTCGACCGAGATGCTGTCGAGGTTGTGCGCGTCCTTGCGGGTCCACGGCGCGTCGATCGGGGTCTCCGAGGCCATCTTGTCGATGCGCGCCTGCAGGATCGCGGCGTCGGCCAGGACCAGCGGGTCCGGCGGCACCGTGCCGGTGAACTTCTGCGGCGGCTGGCCGTTGGCGGAGTAGACGTTCTTGCCGGCGACGTACTCCTTGAACGTCGCCGCGCCGAGCTCCTTGGCCAGTCCGAGGATGTGGTCCTGCGTCGGGCCGACGAACGCGCCACCGGCCTCGATCACGGAGCCGCCCGACAGCGTGTGGTTGAGGATGCGGCCGCCGACGCGGTTGCGCGCCTCGAGCACCAGCACCGACTTGCCGGCGGCGCGCACCTTGCGGGCCGCGACCAGGCCTGACAGGCCGCCGCCGACCACCACGACGTCGACGGACGTGGGCAGCGTGCCCGTGGTCGTCGCCGCCTCCGCCGACGACCCGAGCTTGATGCCCGACGCGGCGAGCACCCCGCCGATCGTCAGGCCACGGAGCACCGTGCGCCGGCTGGGCGCGCCGCTTGCAGTAGTGATGTCGTCAGTCATGCGGTGGACCTGTCTGCTCGGGAGTGAAAGGGGAGGTCAGCTGGTGGCGAGCTCGCCGTGCGTGAGCTCGAGCGCTGCGGCGAGGTCGAACGTGCCGTGGTCGCTGCCGAGCCCGCCGGCGACGAGGCCGGCCGTGGCGCAGCCGAGAGTCGCCGCCTCGGCGGGCGTAGACCCGAGGGACAGCGCGCGGAGGAAGCCTGCGGAGAACGCGTCACCGCAACCCGTGGTGTCGACGACCTCGACGGCGAATGCCGGGACCCGGGTCTCTGAGGACGCGTCGACGACGAGGGCGCCGTCGGCCCCGGCCGTCACCGCGACGCAGCCCGCGCCCAGCTCGACCAGCTTGCGGCAGCCGTCGCCGAGGTCGGTGGTCTCGGTGAACCCGAGCACCTGCTCGTCGTTGGGCAGCACGTAGTCGAGGTGTGGCAGCGCGGGCGCGATCCAGTCGAGCATGCCCGGCTCACCGGGAGCCAGGAAGTCCGCCGAGGTGACGACCCCGTGCTCCTGGGCGAACGCCAGGATCTTGGCCGCCGCTTCGCCGCCCATGAACTCGGGGCCGCCGAGGTGCAGGTGCGTCGCGGCCGCGATCTCGTCCCACGGCGCGTCGTCAGGGCCGTACGTGCCGTTGGCCCCGATCACGTGGAACGCCGGGCGTGACCCGTCGGGGCGGATCGGCAGGACGCTGGACGAGGTCTGCTCACCCTCACGGCGTACGAGCAACGAGGTGTCGACGCCGTCGCGCTGCAGCAACGTCAGCAGCAGGTCGCCGATGGGGTCGGTGCCGATGGCACCGGCGCTGCGGACCGTGGCGCCGAGCTTGGCCAGCGTGAGTGCCGTGCCGCCGGCCGATCCCGCCGCCGTCATCTTGATCTGCTCGACGAGCTGGCCTCCCTGCCCCTCGGGGATCTCCTCGACGGGGCGGACGAGCACGTCGAGGACGTGCACGCCCATCGCGATCACGGTCATGTCGTTGGTCATGCGGTGTCCTCATGGTTGTCGTTGGCGGGTCGACTGCTGCCGTATCCGCGTTGCACGGCGACCTCGATCACGGCGGCCTGCGCCTCGGCGTCGAGAGCTCGTGGAGTGCCGATCGCGGCGGCCCGCCAATAGACGGTGCACGCCCACTCGAGCAGCTGCGCCAGCTCGACCGCCTTGTCGAGATCGCCGCCGTACGTGACGGCGCCGTGGTTGGCCATCAACGCGGCGGTACGCCCTTGGAGTGCGGCGTGCACGTTGGCCGCGAGCTCGGGCGTGCCGAACGTCGCATAAGGGGCGACGCGGACCTCGCCGCCAAGCAGCAGCATCTGGTAGTGGACGCAGGGCAGCACGTCGACGACGCACCCGACAGCCGTGGCCATCGGGGCGTGCGTGTGGACCACGGAGCCGGCGGCGAAGTCTCGGTAGACCCCGAGGTGGAGCTCGAGCTCCGACGTCGGCGCCAGCTCGCCGAGCACGACTCGCCCGGTCAGGTCGACGACCGAGACCTGCTCGGCCGTCATCGTCTCGAAGGCCGCCCCGGTCGCGGTGATCGCGACGAGGTCGTCGACCCGCGCGCTGACGTTGCCCGCGGTGCCGATCACGAGTCCGTCCGCGGCCAGCCGGCGGCACGCGGCGGCGATCGCGCCGCGCTGCTCGTCCAGCTCCGGGGTGCTGTGCATCCGTGTAAGATACATGAAGATGAATTCACGTTCACTACTTTGCGTTCGGAGATGTCGATGAGTGCTCCCGTGGCCGACCTGGGCTGGCAGTCGCGTCTGCGCAACGCCCCGCAGCAGCCGCGCAGCCAAGCCAAGATCGAGCTGGCCGTCGACGCCGCCGACCGGCTCCTGGCACGCGGCGGCGCGAATGCCGTGACGACGACGCGGGTCGCAGCCGAGGCCGGCATCGCGGTCGGCACGATCTATCGCTACTTCCCCGACAAGGAAGCACTGTTCGACGCCCTGGCAGCCCGCTGCCTCGCGAGGTTCGAGTCGCTGATGGACCGCCTCGTCGAGCAGTCACGCACCGAGAAGTGGGCCGACCCGGTCGGCGTGCTCTTCGACGTCCACACCGACCTCTACCGGACCGACGCCGGGCTCCGGGCGATCTGGTTCGGCGGACTGCTGTCGGAGAACCTGCGCGAGGCGGATCGTGCGCACAAGCGCGTCATGGCCCAAGGGCTGCGCCACATCCTGATCTCGCAGGACATCGCCGGCGACGCCCCCGAGCTGGCCACGGTGTGCCACGCGGCGATGCTGGCCTCCGACGCGATCACGCAGGAAGCGTTCCGCAACAGCGACTCCGGCGACACGGCGCTGATGGCCGAGGCCAAGACGATGCTGCGCAGCTACGTCGCCAGCATCAACGAGCGATTCACTCCGGCCTGAGCTCGCCCAGCACGGCTTCGATGGTCTCGACCACGAGCCGGTGGTCCTCGAGCTGAGGCAGCCCGGAGACCGCGATGCTGCCGACGCATCCCGTGCCGCGTACGAGCGCAGGGAATGCTCCCCCATGCGCTGCATAGACCTGGGTGTCGAGCCGCGAGTCCTCGTCGAACGAACCGCCGTTGACCCGGAACTCCTCGCCCACACGCAGCGACGAGCGGCCATAGCGGTCGACGACAGCGCTCTTGCGGGCGAGCCAGCCGTCATTGTCGGCCGACGCTCCGGGCAGGGCGGCGTGGAAGAGCTCCTGGCCGTTGCGCCGGATCGAGATCGCGATCGGCCGGCCGGCAGCGAGGCCGGCTTCGCGCAGGGCGACGCCGAGCTGCCAGGCGACCTGCTCGTCGAACCGGTCGAAGACCAGTCGCGACTCCTGCGCCTCGAGCTCGTCGAGCAGCTCGCGGCCGGTCACGCGCCCGCTCCCGGACGTACGGTCGTGCCGCTCCGGGCACTGAGGCGGGCGGCCCCCAGCACGTCGGCCGTCGCCACGGCGTCGGCGGCCTCGACGGGCGGCGGGCCCTCACCGCGTACGGCCCTGGCGAACGCCGGGTAGTAGGTGTCCCATGCGCCACGCTCGAGCGTGATCGGCGTGGAGCCGTCGGCGGTGAAGACCCGGTCGAGGTCCGAAGGTGCCTCGGCGCCCCAGGCATCGCTCGTCGCCGGGCTCGCGCCGACGACGAGGTCGGCCTCCTGCGTGTCGCCCGTCGTGATGACGACCGACGCCGACGAGCCTGTGACCCGCAGGCGCGGACCGGAGGCGTACTGGGTCCAACTGCCCCACAGGTGCGACACGGCGCCGTTGGCGTGGCGCAGCGCGACGAAGACGTCGTCGTCGAGGCCGTTGTCACGGGTCCGCGACTCGGCGTAGACCGACTCCACGGGGCCGAGCAGGACGAGCGCCTGGTCGACGAGGTGGGCGCCGAAGTCGAGCAGCGTGCCACCGCCCGACACACCCGGCCCGTTCTCCGGGGCGTACCGCTCGAACCTCGACTCGAACCTGAGCACCTCGCCGAGCGTCCCGTCGTCGACCAGCGCCCGGACGGTGAGGAAGTCGGAGTCCCACCGGCGGTTCTGGTACGGGCTCAGCGTGACGCCACGCTCGGCGGCGAGCTCGACCGAGCGGCGCGCAGCCGACGGGTCCAGCGCGAAGGGCTTGTCGCAGACCACGGACAGGCCGAGCGCGATCGCCTCGTCCGTGAGGTCGGAGTGCGTACCGGCAGGCGTCGAGATGCTGACCGCCTCGGCACCCGACGCGGCGAGGTCCGCAAGGGTGTCGAACACCGCGAGTCCCGGATGATCCTCGGCCACGAGGGCGCGGCGTTCGGCTGACGCCGTGACGACGCCGACGAACTCGCAGCCCGCCGCCGACGCGATCAGCGGGGCGTGGAAGTAGCGCCCACCGAATCCGTAGCCGACCAGACCGATCTTGACCGGGTCCATGCGATCACCGCTCCTTGCCTCGACGCCATGTCAGGACAAGTGAAGCAGCACGCCGTCCGGCCAGGCGAACCAGTCGCGACAGCGCAGGTCAGGAGCGCAAGATCTTGTCCATCGATTTGCCCTTGGCCAGCTCGTCCACGAGCTTGTCGAGGTAGCGAATCTTCTGCATCAACGGGTCGTCGATCTGCTCGACGCGGACCCCGCACACGACGCCGGTGATCAGCGACGCGTCCGGGTTGAGCCGGGCGTCCGCGAAGAAGTCCTCGAATGTCGTACCGGCGTCGAGGTGGCTCGCCAGCTGGGCCTCGTCGAAGCCCGTCAGCCACGCAATCACCTGGTCGAGCTCGGCCTTCGTACGCCCCTTCTTCTCGACCTTCGCCACGTAGAGCGGGTAGACCGACGCGAAGCTGACCGTGAAGATGCGGCTCATGGCTGGAGGCTACTTCACCGTCGTGGCTCGCCGGGCTCATGGCATGATGCCGGTCAGGCACGACGCCTGACCGGCAGTCATGGCCGGGGAAACGGAGTCCCATGGGCATCAACCAGCGCTCCCAGGTCGAGATGACGGCCGAGGAGATCGCCGACTTCATCCCGTCGCGACGTACGGCGACCCTGGTCACCCTCGGGCGTACCGGTCACCCCCACGCCGTCGCGATGTGGTTCGCCGTCATCGACGGGGTGATCTGGTTCGAGACCAAGGCCAAGGCGCAGAAGGCCGTCAACATCCGGCGTGACCCACGGGCGACTGTGCTCGTCGAGGACGGCCTCACATACGACACGCTGCGGGGCGTCTCGCTCGAAGGGCGCTGCACGATCGTCGACGATCCCGACGCGCTCTGGGCGGTCGGCGTCGACGTGTGGGAGCGCTACAACGGGCCCTACACCGAGGAGATGAAGCCGCTCGTCGAGCTCATGCTGCACAAGCGGGTCGCGGTGCGCTTCGACCCTGAGCGCACCCGGTCGTGGGACCACCGCAAGCTCGGCCTCGACCCCATCCCGCTGGGCGGCACGACGGCACCGGGGACGGAGCACTGAGATGGGCCGCTTCTCGATGCCGGACGAGCGCCCTGACGGCCTCGACTCCCCCGCGACGGCCAAGCTGATCAAGTACGGCTCCAAGGCGCAGGTGCTGGCGTTCAGGCTGACGAACGGCTGGCTGGGGTCGAAATGGCGGGTCGGCTCGGGGTTCCGCAAGCCCGTGAGCATCCTGCTGCTCGAGCACGTGGGCCGGAAGTCCGGCAAGCAGTTCACCGCACCGCTGCTCTACCTCGAGAACGGGCCCGACCTCGTCATCGTCGCGTCGCAGGGCGGGCTGCCGAAGAATCCCCAGTGGTACGCCAACCTGCTCGCGCACCCGGAGACGCAGGTCAGGCTGCCGAGGCAGAAGGCGCGCCCGGTGCGGGCCCGCGTCGCGTCCGCCGAGGAGCGGGCCGAGCTGTGGCCACGCCTGCTCGACCTCTACGCCGACTTCGCGAAGTACGACGAGTGGACCGAGCGCGAGATCCCCGTCGTCGTGCTGGAACCGCGCTAGCCGAGAGGCTCGATGACGCCCAGGCGCTCCAGCAGGAACAGGAAGGCTGCCGCAAACGGGTTGTCCGCCGTGACCGCACGGACCTCGTCCCAGTCGACCTGCTCGCGCACGGCCCGAGCCACCGGCAGCTGACGCCCGAAGTCGCACGCGTGCTCCTCCAAGGCATTGAGCTTCTGGCCGATCAGCTCGGTCGCCGAGAGGACCGGCATCGCCACCGACTCGACCTCGATCTCCTCGACCTCGGCGAGAGCCTCCCGCGTCACCGGCACACCGTTGGTCTGGAAGAGCACGTCGACCATGCAGGTGTCGACGTAGACCTTGAACAACCAGTCCTCCGGCGGGTCCACGACATCGAGCCCGCGCTCGGCCAGCATCGCGGCAGCCTTGGGTGCGTCGTCCTCGGCGACGACGAAGTCGACGTCGTGGTCGGGCTCCGGGCCGCCGCGCGCCCACACGGCATAGCCGCCGGCCAGAGCGAAGGGGATGCCGCTCTCCTTCAGGCTGACCGCGACCACCTTCAGCGCTTCTCGCAGGTCCGGGCCCGGGTCGTTGTCGTCTGTCACGCCGGGGGTGTACCCGTCTGGCGACGTGTCATGTCCCTCTCGTCGGGTACGTCCCCCACGATGCGACTGGCCACCTTCAACATCCTCAACGGGCGTACGGCGTCGGACGATCAGGTCGAGCTCGGGACCTTCCGGGATGCCGTGGCATCGCTTGACGCCGATGTCCTCGCGCTGCAGGAGGTCGACCGCAACCAGCCGCGGTCCGGCCACACCGACCTCACTGCCGCTGCAGCCGATGCCATGGGCGCCGTCGACCATCGCTTCGTCGCCGCGCTGAACGGCAGCCCCGGTGCCACCTGGATCGCTGCGACCGGACGTGAGCAGCCCGACTCCGCGGCGTACGGGATCGCCCTGCTGAGCCGCTACCCCGTCGCCGCGTGGGAGGTCATCCGGCTCCCCACGCTGCACACCCGCGTGCCCATGTGGTTCCGCGGCAGCCGGCTGCCGACGTTCGTGCGGGACGAGCCGCGGGTCGCGGTCGCCGCCGTGATCGAGGCGCCCGACGGTCCACTGACGGTGGCGAACACCCACCTGTCGTTCGTGCCATGGTGGGGTGGCCGGCAGCTGCGGGCCCTCGTCAAGTCGCTCGACCGCTTCGGGCACAACCTGGTGCTGATGGGCGACCTCAACATGTCGCTCGACCGCGCGGCTGCCATCACCGGTATGCGGGGCTTGGTCGCCGCCCCGACCTTCCCGGCCGACTCGCCGCGCGAGCAGCTCGACCACATCCTGGCTCGTGATGACTGGGCGACGGTGTCAGGCGAGGCACGCCGCCTGCCGATCTCGGACCACCGCGCCCTGGTCGTCGACGTGACCTGACATCGTTACGCTCATCCCGCCTCCGCAAGGAGGTCAGACGATGGGAGCGACCATGCCCGTACTCGGAATCGGCGGAATCCTCTTCCGCGCCCAGGACCCGGAGGCACTTGGTGCCTGGTATCGCGAGCACCTCGGCGTCGGCGCCGGCCTCGCGGCACCCGACACCGGCGAGCCCGAGGAATGGATGTGGAAGGCGCAAGGAGGACCGCTCGCGTTCGCCCCCTTCGATGCGGACACCGACTACTGGGGCGCGAACAAGCAGGTCATGCTCAACTTCCGGGTCAGCGATCTCGATGAGCTGCTCCAGACCTTGAGGACCGCCGGCGTCGACGTGACGACACGGCCCGACTGGGACTCCCCCGAGACCGGGCGCTTCGCCCGGGTCCACGATCCTGAGGGCAACCCGATCGAGCTTTGGCAACCGCCCGAAGCCTGACGCTCAGCCCTCGTTGAGGGACACGGCGCGGCGTACGAGCTCGATGAACGCGTCGCCGTCGAGTTCGTCGGACTCGTGGATGTCGATCGCCCGGCGGGTCCCGGCATCGAGGCTCGCGTTGAACAACCCGGCAGGGTCCTCCAACGACGCGCCTTTGGCGAAGGTGACCTTGACCTTGTCCTTGTAGGTCTCGACGGTGCAGATCAGGCCCGACCGCGAGAACGTCGGCACGCCGTCAGGGTTCGAGGCCTTGCGCCACTTGGCCTCCTCGTCGACGCCAGGAGCCGCCTCGTTGATGAAGCCCCGGATCGAGTCGACGGTCTCGCTGCGCCAGTCATTCGCCATGACGGTGACTGTAGCGAAGGACCCGTCAGGAATCAGCCGCCGAGCTGCTGGACCGACTCGGTCAACGCGTCGGCCTGGGCCTGCAGGTGCTCCTCATCCGCTTGGTCGCCGAGACGCCCCTCGAGCTCGGTCCGGGAGATCACCTCGAACGCACCGCGGTAGTCCTCGCTGTCCCTCTGGGCCGGCTCGATCACCTCGACCTGGCCCCCGACGAGTCCGAGGAACGCCTCGGCGTCGCCCGCCGCCAGGAGCGTACGGAGATGATCGGCAGTGATGGTCTGTGGTTCCGTCATGCACAGGGTGTGCCCGCTGGTGCCGGGCGCAATCGTTCATACCAGGAGGGCTCCGACGCCGGAGGTGCGCCGGTGTGCCACCTCGGTTCCACGCGTACGCCCCCTCCGTACGGGTCAGCGCACCGGTCAGAACGGGCTATGTTCGCCCTCGTGGCAAGGAATTACCGTCGAGTCATCCATCTCGAGGAGAGACATGACGAAACATCGCTGGGCTCCGGCCGCCGCACTGGCCGCGGTCACCCTCTCGCTGAGCGCCACCGCAGCCACGGCTGATGTCGCGCCACAACCCACCGCCGCCTTCGCGGGCCACCTCGTTGCCGGCCCCGGCGCGACGACCGTCAAGATCAGCTACAGCTGCACCACGAGTGCCGACGCACCGATCTCGCACCTGTACGTGGGCGTCAAGCAGGGCCCTCACGTCAACACCGAGGAGGGGTCGACCAGCGCGTCGGCCGACACGTTCTACAGCACGAACTGGAAGTCGGACAAAGGTCCGAATGCGTTGCGCTGTGACGGCGCACGCCACACCCAGACCCTCGTGCTCAAGCCGCAGCCGGGCTTCCATGCCGCTGTGCCCCGGCTCCACAAGGGCATGGCGCTGGTGCAGGTCTGCGTGTTCGACAACGCCACCGAGTTCGGCGAGGAAGGACCTGCCGACGGCGGGTTCGCGTTCTCGTACACCATGGAACGGGTCCGCAGCGGCCGGTGACTCACGGTCATATGCGAAACGGCTGGAACCAGATCTCCTCTGGTTCCAGCCGTTTCCTTGGTAGCGGGGACAGGATTTGAGCCTGCGACCTCTGGGCAATGGGCCCAGCGAGCTACAGCGCAGTCATTCGCGGCGGTATGACGTGCACCCGACCTCAGCAGTGGCGCCTATTTGATCTCGATGGAAACAGCGGACTCTGCGCTCTCGATCCGCGCCATGATCTCGCGCAGAGCGTTGATCTCCTTACGGAGAGCCTTCTTGCCCTGGGCGGTGATTGCGACCCAAGTACGAGGACGGCCCCCACGGGCTTCGCGGGTGAGCTTGACAAGTCCGGCTTCTTGAAGCACCGCTAGATGCCGCCCGAGGTTCCCGTCCGTGAGCGCCAGCTCGCGCTTCAGGAGTGCGAAGTCGGCTCGGCTGAGGCCGAGGAGTGAGGCCAGGATTCCGAGCCGTACGCGCTGGTGGACGTCGTCGTCGAGCTCGTGGATCGGGTGGTCGGTCATCGGCCTGCTCTCATAGTTCAGCGCTTTCCGTTCGAAGCGTGCCACAGGAGGATCCCGATTGCCGCGAGTTGCAGGGAGACGGCGTGCCGACACACACCGCCTAAGGCGCGTCCCACGCCCACCTCAAGGGTCACGGCGTACCAGGATTGAGGTCGAGACCAGGACGCACGAAGGTGACCTCCCATGCCACAAATGACGAAGACCCGGACCTGTTGGTCCGGGCCTTCCTTGGTAGCGGGGACAGATCAGTTCATCCGAACCGTCCTCGACGCTGGAAGCCTTCTGAGCGTGACGTTGATGGTTGCGGTGGCAGGTGCCACCCCGGTCACAGCGTATTGGGCACGACCGACAATGCTTTCCCACGCGTATCAACAGGAGTCTCCACGGACATCTGGCGACGGAAGATGGCGCTGTCCGATTCCACTTCAGCGCGCTGCCAGATCTGAGCACACTGCGCACACACGATCGTCACCCGCGGTCAGCTTCGCATCCCATGCGACGAGCCAGTCAGAGGACCATCGTCCGCACAGGGTCCGCACTTTGGCGTGATGACGCAGATGTATGTCTCTCGAGGACATCGGCCGAAGATCCTGCGATCGCGGGGTGACAATCTGAAACTGACTCACCGGTTCCTCCAGACTGTGACGGCGCTCGGGTCAGGCGGTCGTCGATTCCCCCGGCGCCAAAGCAATGACCCGCTGCGCGACACCGCGCGTCTCGGCGACGGCTTTCATGCTCGCCGTCGTCTGGGTGAAGTGCCCCCATGAGTCCGCGTGCACCGGGATGATGGTGGCGCCGGCAAGAACCTCGGTCGCGTCAGCCGCCGTCTCGTCGCTGAAGGTGATGTAGTGATCGCCGAGCATCTCGACGAACTTCGGTCCCCCCACGTTGAGCAGGGCGATCTCGATGTTCGGGAACCGATCCGAGACTTCACGAACGATGTCGACATCTGAGTTGTCGCCCGAGAAGTAGATGGTCTTCTCTCCGGGAGACTCAATGACGAACCCGATCACCGGGCCGATCGCCTGCCAGATGCCCTCCGGTCCGTGGTGCGCCGGCACCGCGGTGAAGGTCACGACCTGCCCGGTCGCGGACGTCACCTGACGCACGTCCCAGTCGACGAGCGCCTCGGCACCCGGCACGATGTCCGCCACCACGTCGGTGGTGAACACGTGCTGGATGCCCGCGCAGAACTCTCGACCGGAGAGGTCGAGGTTGTCGAAGTGCTCGTGGGACGCCAGCACGACGTCGATCGTCCCTAGCTCCTCGGGCTGCATCGCTGGCGACTCGGTTTTGACGATGGTGAAGCCCTCGTATCCCGTCAGGTCCGAGCCGTAGGCCTGAGGTTCGTCGAAGGTGGGGTCAGTGAGAATCCTGAGGCCGGCGTACTCGATCAGTGCCGTCGGCCCACCGATCAAGGTGATCGGGACCTCAGGTGCGGTGGTGGTTGTAGTCATGGATCCGCCGCCGGGAACGTGTGACTCGGTGACGTCCACGACACCGTGGATCACGTGGGTGACATTGCCGTCGCTGTCGAAGACCGGCTGGTTGACTGGCTTGAAGTACCGCGCCTGGAAAACGCCGCTCCCATCGGCGATGTCATAGCGCGTCACCGGCATCTCATGGCCGGCGCGCTCGTCGATGACCCGCTGCAACGCAGCCTCCATCGCCTGGCGACCTGCCCCCTCGGGGGCATCCGGATTGTCGGGAAAGACGTCGAACTGGTTGCGGCCGATGACCTCTTGTCGCGTCAACGTGTCGCCCAGTGTCGCGTCGGTGACGGCCACGATGTTCCAGTCCAAGTCGTAGACCAGGTAGTTCGCAGGGACCGCATTGAAGATCTGCTCAAAATCCACGTCACTCATGTCTACCTCCGGTATTCAGTGCTTGATGGTGCCGACTTGACCACGGTGCCCAGCACAGAACAGTGCGAAGGTCGCACCGAATCCGGGCAGGGTCCGAAGGTCATACGAGGTCCTTGGCCGGGCCTACGCGCTCCTCGATGTTCTTCATCGCCGGTGCAAGCCATTCGCGCGCCGTGTCCAGTGGACCGGCCACCTGGGGGTCACTCAGCCGCTCGCGCAGACCTCTCGCGGGGTTGAGTCGCGTCCGGCCGGACCAGGACCGGACGTCGGCGACCTCGCTGCGGCGCTGCGCACTCACGAGGTAGTCGCGGGTGAAGGACAGCAGGTCGTCGACGTCACCTGTGTAGACGACGGGAAGAGCCAGGTGCTCCTTGGTGGCGTCGTCCTCGACATTGGCCTCGACCACGGCCAGGATCGCGGCGCTCCAGCAGGCGAATCCCGGAGTGACGTATTGCAATGTGATCCGGTCAGGCTCGAACACGCGTCGCACGTCGAGCGTACGAAGGCCCGATGCCGTGCAGTCGACAAACACCTGGTCCGTCGGCAGGTCGATGCTGCCATCGACCAGGTCGACCCTGCCGTCGCGCACGCGGCGCACACGGCCGGCTCGCACGACGTTCGCGATGGTCCGCAAGCCCTCGACCTCGGTCTCGCTGATGGTGGCGCCGCGGAAGGCAGTCGGCACGACATCGCGATCCAGACGGAGAAAGATCCCCATCTCTTCCAGCTTGAGCGCCATCTCGGTGCCCGTCCGGGAGACTGCGGCAGCCTCGAGCCATGCGGCGTTGAATCGCGCGCGAGACTCCGCCAGGTCGAGGGGCTGGGTCCAGGCTCGATTGATTGACCAGACGTCCCTGGACCTGATCCAGGTGATGGAGTCCTGGTCGACGCCGTTCTCCAGCAGCCACGTGCAGGTGTCCATCGCTGTCTTGCCCGCACCGAGGACAGTGAATCCCGCCGGCGAGGTCCGCAGCTTGACCAAATCGTTGGGCGGAATGACCACTGCCCCGGGGTCGATGTCGAACGCCGGCTCGTGGGTGGAGGGGATCGTAGGCTCGATATAGGTCGCGTCGACGACCTTGCGACGAACGATGATCTCCACCTCTTCCCCGTCCAGCGACGAGGTCACCACGTGCTCGCCGGCCTCCGTCAACCGGTACTCGCTCATGGGCAGGAACCTGACCTGACCGGACGGCAAGAGCACCCGATCCATGACTTCGGCGAAGTAGCTGCAGATCTGGGCCGCCGACGACAGCTCGTACATCCCGGCGTTGTTGCCCAGCGCGTCAATCCGGTCCGCACCCAGATCCGTCGAGGACACGCCGTAACACGCGGCCGGCTGGTGCAACCGAACGAAAGGGTAGGCGTCGTGCCAGTGTCCACCCGGGCGGTGACGGCGGTCGACCATGATGACGTCCGCGGATGACTGCTCGATGAGCGCATCCACGAATGCCATCCCAGACGCGCCGGCGCCCACCACGAGATAGTCGGTTTCCAGCTTCATACTTTTCTGTCCCTACAGGAGATGTCGTTGTGAAAGGTGATCGGGCTAGAGGCCCAGGTCGCGGCCGATCAGTTCCTTCATGATCTCGTTCGAGCCCGCCCAGATTCGGGTCACTCGGGCGTCACGCCAGGCGCGGGCGACGCGGTACTCGTTCATGAAGCCATAGCCGCCGTGCAGCTGGACGCAGTGGTCCAGAACCTCCGACTGCGTCTGCGAGGTCCACCACTTCGCCTTGGCGGCGTCGATGGCGTTGAGCTCTCCCTCGGAATGCGCTCGCACGCACTGGTCGACAAACGCCTGAGCAACGTCGACCTGCGTGAACAACTGGGCAAGCAGGAACTTGTTGTGCTGGAAGGACCCCACGGATTGACCGAACGCCTTGCGCTCCTTGGTGTACTCGAGTGTCTCGAGCAGGATCTGCTTGGCGTGTGCCAGGTTGCCGACGGCCGAGCCCAGCCGCTCCTGCGGCAGGTGCTGCATCATGTGGATGAACCCACCGTCCACCTCGCCGATGACCTCATCGTCGGTGAGCCGCACATTCTCGAAGAACAGCTCAGCCGTGTCGGACTCGACCTGTCCGACCTTGTCGAGCTTGCGCCCACGGGAGAAGCCCTCCGCGCCGGCCTCGACAGCGAACAAGGTGATCCCACGCGCCTTCTTCTCCGGCGACGTTCGAGCCGCGACCACGATCAGATCGGCGGAGTAGCCGTTCGTGATGAACGTCTTCGAACCGTTCAGGACCCACGAGTCGCCGTCGCGGACAGCGGTCGTCTTCAAGGCTGCAAGGTCCGAGCCTCCACTCGGCTCTGTCATGCCGATGGCGCACCAGATCTCGCCGGACACCACCCCAGGCAGCCACCGCTTCCGCTGGGTGTCGGTCAACAGCGCAACAAGATAGGGCGCAACAGTGTCGGCGTGGATTCCCCAGCAGCTGTGCAGGGCTGCGTTGACCGCTGAGAACTCCTCGCCGACGACCGCGGTGAACCGGTAGTCGTCGACCCCGGCCCCGCCGAACTCCTCAGGGAGCTGCAGACCCAACAGGCCCTGGGCACCTGCTTCGAGCCACAGCTCACGCGGAAAGGCGTGGTCCTCGATGTACTGGTCGATGTTCGGGATGACCGATCGCTCCAGGAAGCCTCGCACGGACTTCCGGAAGTCCTCGTGGTCCTCGTTGTAGATGTCGCGCTTCATCTCTCGGCGGCCTCTCGTGCGTTCATGACTGGTGGCCGAGCGACTTCGTGGTTCGGGCGCACCGATGATTGACTGATGATCCACTTGGATCGGACGCACGCTCTACGGGGATTGCGCGAACTTTGCGGTTGCCGGTTCTCGTTATCGCCAAGCCGCGCCGGAACATGCGCCCGGGCCGCGCCGAAATCCGACTCAGCCCGATAGCGTCCGGATCCGGAATCGCGGCGTATGTAAGCATGGCCTGCATCCAACTCCTCTCCAGATGGTCGACATGGTCTACGTTTCAGCACCCGTCAGGCGCCAACAGATCGTCGCCGCAGCTCGGCGCGTCATGGCCCGAGACGGCGTGGCCGACGCGTCGTTGCGGTCCCTGGCAGCCGAGGCCGAGGTGCCGCTCGGCACGATGCAGCACGCCTTCAAGTCCAAGCGTGAGCTGCTGCAGGCCGTCGTCGACGACGTCAACGATGAGATCGCCGACGTCCTCGGCACCTCGACCACGAGCGACGGCGGCCTCGAGGAGGTCATCCGGCGCAATCTGACAACGTTCTGGTCGAGGCTGGTGACGGGTCACTCGGAGCTGCAGCTCATGCAGTACGAGCTCACGACGCATGCCTTGCGCTCAGCTGGACACGAGCGCCTGGCCAACTGGCAGTACCGGCGCTACAGCGAGAGCGTGGCTGACTGGTGCGAGGATGCGGCCGCACGGGCCGGCGAACAGTGCGCGGTCCCCTTCGAGCAGCTCGCGCGCCTCATCGTCGCGGGGCTGGATGGGCTGATCCTGCAACACCTGTGCGATCCCGACGACCGCAGATCCGCACAAGACCTCGAGGCGCTCATCACCATGGTCGTCTCCCTGGCGGACATCCAGCCGCCGCCCTCTGCCTGACAACCGCGCGGCGGCTTCGGCGCGTCCGTCCCCTTGCCACCGGGTGGACCGTCACGTACATTTCAAACTCAGTCATACGACTGACTTGAACGAGAATCGAGCGTGATATGAGCGAAGTTGACGTGGTCGTCGTCGGAGCGGGCCTGTCTGGTCTCGCGGCCGCCCGCAAGCTGGTGGCGGCAGGCAAGAGAGTTGTGGTGCTGGAAGCGCGCGATCGCGTCGGGGGCCGGACCATGGGCGGGACGCTGTCCAACGGCGTCGACGTCGAGCTTGGCGGGCAGTGGATCGGCGAGAGCCAAGACGTCGCCAAGGCTCTCATTGACGACCTCGGCCTCGAACTGCACGACACCTATGACACCGGCGACTCGTTGCTGTACGCGGACGGTCAAGCGCAGCGGTTCGACGACGCGTCGTGGGGGCTGCCGCCGGAGTCAGCAGCGGAGGTCAACCGCCTCTTTGGGCAGCTCGAGGCTCTCGCGACCACGGTGTCCGTCGACTCGCCCTGGAACACCCCGGGGGCCGAGGAGCTGGACCAGCAGACCCTAGATGCCTGGCTGGTGGCGAACACCGACGACGAGACTGCGCGGCGCTACTTTCGCGTGCTGGTCCCTGCGGTGTTCTCGGCCGAATCAGCGGAGCTGTCACTGCTGCACTTCCTGTTCTACGTCAGGTCCGGGACGAGCTTGGGCGTGCTGATCACCACCACGGGTGGCGCGCAGGAACAGCGCGTCGTCGGCGGAACCCACCGGATCTCCGAGCGGATGGCAGACGATCTGGGCGATCGGGTACGCCTGAACACCGTGGTCCGCACCATCAGCCAGGACGATGCCGGCGTCACCGTCGATTACGAAGGTGGATCGCTGACCGCCCAGCAGGTTGTCGTGGCAATCCCGCCGACACTGGCCGGACGCATCCGCTACCTCCCCGCCCTGCCGGTCTCCCGAGACGCCGTCACCCAGCAGATGCCGGCGGGCTCCGTCATCAAGTTCCAGGTCGGTTACGAGACCCCGTTCTGGCGCAAGGACGGCCTGAATGGTCTCGTGCAGAGCTTCGACCACGCGTTCAGCGTCGTGTTGGACAACAGCCCCGCCGACGCGTCATGCGGCGTCCTGGTCGGGTTCATCGAGGGCACCTTCGCCCGGAAAGCCGAGCAGATGAACGAGGACGAACGACGTTCACTCGTCGTCGACGCCTTGGTCGACTTCTTCGGACAGAAGGCTGCCGATCCCTTCGACGTCCTGCAGCAGGACTGGAACGCGGAGGAGTTCACGCGCGGTTGCTACGGCGGCCGACTCGGAGCCGGCGCCTGGACCGCCTACGGTCATGCCCTCGCCGCCCCTGTCGGCAGGATCCACTGGGCCGGTGCCGAGACCTCCACCGTCTGGAACGGCTACATGGACGGCGCGATCCGGTCCGGCTACCGCGTGGCCGACGAGATCTTGAGCCGTCAGTCGTAGTCCCACACGCCAGCGGGTGCCCGGTTCAGATAATCGGGCACCCGCTGTCACGTGTCGTCAGGCAATCACCCGAGATTGGCGGGCTCGACGTTGGCCGAACCCCGCTCACGGATTCGATGTAGCACTGCGCCGAGCACGAAGACCGCAGGCATGGCCCCGATCATCAGCGCGTTGGGCATGAAGTCCGTGTAGCCGCTGAGGTAGCTGAAGTTGCTCGCCATCAGATAGAGCGCACTCGCGAGCCCGATGAACCCCAACAGCGGGGCCACGATGACGCGCCCCACATGGTGGCCCCGACGGTCACGTCGGAAGAACATCACCACAGCGATGGCGCACAGCGCCTGCGCCGCCACGACGCCGATGATGCCCGATGCGTAAAGCCAGGTGCCGAGCTCAAGGTAGGGGTCAAGCCCCGCGACCATTGCGGTGATGACGACGACGAACGTGATCACGCTCAAAGTCATGCTCGCGTAGTGAGGAGACGCCATCCGAGGGTGCGTCCTCGACAGGACGCGCGGAAGCATGCCGCTACGGCCCAGCGAGAACAAGTACCGCGTGCAGGCGTTGTGGAAGGCGATGATCGTCGCCAGGAAGCTCGTCACGATGAGGAGCTGCAACGCGGTGACCAAAGCCTCTCCCACGTAGGTGTCGGCTTGCGCGAACACCATGTTCAGGAACCCATCGCCCTGCGCCTCCTTGAGCGCACCGTCAGTGCCGTATCCGTAGATGACGACCCAGAAGCTGAGAGCGTAAAAGATCGCGAGGAACCCGACTGCGATGTAGGTGGCCCGGGGAATCGTGCGCTCGGGATTCGCCGCTTCCTCTGAGTAGATGGCTGTTCCCTCGACGCCGATGTAGGCGCCGAAGGCAAGCAGGAACAGCGTGCCCGAACCAGCAGCGAAGAAGACGTTGTCCGGCGAGATCGGGGCGGCGCTGGCCGACTCGGGGCCACCCTGCACCATCACGGCAACGATGAGGATGACGATCACCGCGACCTCAAGGGTCACCAGCAGCATCAGCACCTTGGCGCCGACATCGACCTGGCAGTACCCGACAACGGCCACGATCGCCGCCGCGACCAACGAGCACACCTGCCACGACACGTCGATGCTGAAAACAGCGGCGATGGACGCGTGCGCAAACACACCGAAATAGCCGACGAACCCGATGACGCACACGCCATAGGCGGCCATCGTCATCATCGCGGCCCCGGCCCCGGCCGTCCCGCCCAGCCCCCGAGTCACATAGGCATAGAACGCGCCGGCCTCACGCACGTACTTGGACATCGCCGTGAATCCGGAGGCGAACAGCATCAGCACGATGCCGGTTGCCAGCATGACTCCCGGCGCGCCGATTCCGCCGACTCGCAGCGAGAAGGGCCCCGTGCTCAGAACCACGGTCAGCGGCGACGCTGCGGCGATCACGAAGAAGGCGATCTGGGCCGTGCCCAGCTTCCCGCCAGCCAGCCGGCCGGTCTCGCCGGATGCGTTACCTCCGGGTGCGGTTCCGATGTGAGGTTCGGTTGCCATGGTGCTCCTTGTGCTGTGCTCGCTACGACAACTGTGGCCTGGGCCACATCGATGATTGGACCGATGCTGCATCCGACCTCCCGCCAAGCACTACGGGATTTGCGCGAAGAATCCTGCGCGTGTTGTCGAAATCATCAACCACCGGAATGGCCGCGGACGCGGCTGCGCGTGAATCCCACGCGCTCCAAACCGTTCCCTACACTGCAGGTGTCACGCCGACCCAGCAGGGAGAGATCCAGCAGATGCCTTCACAGCATTCGGACGAGCTCGGCATGCGGGAGCGCAAGAAGAAGGAGTCCATGGCACGCCTGAGGACCGCCGCCAAAGAGCTGATGTGGGCACAGGGCTACGAGACGGTGACGACCAAGGCCATCGCGGCACGCGCCGACATGGGCGAGGCGACGCTGTTCCGGTACGTGCCGTCCAAGCTCGACCTGTTCCTGTCCGTCTACGGAGACGAGTTCGAGCAGGTGGTTGACCAGCGCATCCAAGCCCACGCCGACCTTCCGGACGACCAGCTCCGCGGAGCTGCGGCCCACCTCGACCAGGTCCTCGAGAGCTACGACCTCTTGGCATCGCTGTACACGCGCTATCCCGAGCTCGCGTTCACCTTCGTCAAGGAATCGTTCGGCACCTCGACCGGCATCGGTCGCAGCGGCTTGGAGTATGCCGACCGCTGGTTCGAGCTGTTGGAGTCGATCCTCGAGCACGGTCGAGCGACCGGCGCGCTCGACGTCGACGACGTCCCGCTCGTCGTGCAGAACTGCCACGCCATCTACGTGCACGAAGTGCTCCGGTCGCACGCCCGCGACCTTCCCGCCGCCGAGCTGCCGACCAGACTTCGCCAGCGGCTGACGCTTTCCCTGAGTCACCTCGCCCGCTGACCAGCGCGCCAGCAAGGTCGGCGTCGCTCCTCCGGCGCGTCGAGGACTTACGTTTTCGTCGAAAGAACCGAGATCGCTTCTCGAATCTTCCGTATCGGCAACCTCTCGAGACTGCGCACGATGGTGAACGCAGCCATTCGGGTGTGGACACGATCAGAAGGAGCGAACGATGACGGAGATGGCGAAGACGGCGGAACTGTTCTTCGATGCCTGTGAGACCGGCCAGGGTTGGGAGAAGTGCCAGTCGTACTGCCACTCCGACGCCACGTTCGCGAGTCAGGCGGCGTCTCTCGCGGCGATCGACACCGTCGAGGCCTACGCCGGATGGATGAGTGGCCTGTTCGGCCCGATCCCCGCCGGTCAGGCCGAGGTCATGACTTTCGCCGTGGACGAGGCCCGGAACAAGGTGGTTGTTTTCGGCGTCTTCCATGGCACCCACACGGCGGACGGAGGGCCCGTCCCTCCCACCGGAAAGACGATGGCGTCGGACTACGCCTACGACCTCATTTTCGAGGACGGAAAGATCCGCCACGTGACCAAGATCTGGAACGACGTCGCTGCGATGCAGCAGCTCGGCTGGACCTGACCCGCGGGGCCCCCGACAAAAACCACACTCACAGCTATCAGGAGCAGACATGGCCAAGCGGATCGGGCTGAACGCCTTCAACATGACAGCGGCGGGGCATCAGAGCTCCGGCATGTGGAGACATCCCGCCAGCCAGGCGCATCGCTACAAGGACCTCGACCACTGGCTCGACCTCGCCAAGACACTCGAGCGCGGACGCTTCGACGCGCTCTTCCTGGCAGACGTCCTGGGACCGTATGACGTCTACGGAGGCTCCGTGGACACGGCACTGCTCAACGGTATGCAGATCCCCGCGAACGATCCGTTCTCGTACATCTCCGGCATGGCTTCGGTCACCTCCAACCTGGGCTTTGCCGTCACGGGCTCGGCCACCTTCGAGCACCCGTACCCGTTCGCCCGGCGCATGAGCACGCTGGACCACCTCACCAAGGGACGCATGGGCTGGAACGTCGTCACGTCCTACCTCGCCAGCGCCTCGCGCAACTTTGGAACCGAGCCACTCGACCACGACGACCGGTACGAGCTCGCAGAGGAGTTCATGACGGTCGTGTACAAGCTCTGGGAGCAGTCGTGGGAGGACGACGCCGTCGAGCTGGACAAGGAGCGCGGGGTGTTCGTCAACCCCAGCAAGGTGCACCCCATCCACCACAAAGGACGCTTCTTCGACGTGCACGGCTTCAACATGGCCGAGCCCTCGCCGCAGCGGACTCCGACCATCTTCCAGGCCGGCGCCTCGTCGCGTGGACGCCAGTTCGCCGCCGAGCACGGTGAAGGGCTGTTCGTGAACGTGCTCAACTCCAACCTGAGCAAGGTGATCACCGACGACATCAGGACCCAGGCCGAGGCCGCCGGCCGGCAGCGTGACGACGTGAAGATCTTCACGATCCTGACGGCGGTCGTCGCAGACTCCGACGCAGAGGCCGAGCGCACGTACAAGGAGTACCAGCAGTACGCGTCGCCCGAAGGGGCGATGGCGCTGTTCGGCGGGTTCTCGGGCGTCGACCTTTCCCAGTTCGATCCGAACACTCCTCTTGAGGCGATGGACACCAACGCGATCCAGACGGTGCTCAACCTCTTCACCAAGCTCGACCCGTCACGCAAGTGGACGCCGGCAGACATCGCCAACCACATGAGCATCGGCGGCGTCGAGCCGGTGCTCGTCGGCAGCCCGGAGACGGTCGCCGACGAGATCGAGCGATGGATCGATGAGGGTGATCTCGACGGCATCAACCTGTCCTACGCCGTGACCCCGCATGACATCGAGGCTTTCGTCGACACTGTGGTGCCAGAGCTGCAGAAGCGGGGCCGGGTGTGGAAGGAGTACGAGGGCGAGACGCTGCGCGAGTACATCGCCGGACCGGGCAACACCCGGCTGTCCTCGACACACCCTGGCTCTCGGGTGGCCAGTGAGATGCCTGCCTGAGGCTGCGCACCGTACAACGAAAATGGCCGCTGGTGCTCGAGTTGCTCGAGCACCAGCGGCCCTTTCGTTCGCCCTCTTCCCGAGGTCAGACACCCGGGTCCACGGCGACGGGTTCGTAGTGGGGCTCGTGGTGGTTGCGGTTCGGCGGCGCGTCGAGCGCGTCGCGGACCCGCGCGTCGAGCGTCCCCCGGTCGACGAGGTCGTTGTTGCTCAGGACGGTCTCGACGGCGTTGACCCAGTGCTCGAAGTACGACCACGACTCGGCTGCGGCATCGTTCGCACTCTCCCAGTCCTTGATCGACGCGATGAGCGCGGCTTGGAAGTCCGACCACTCGTACTGTCCCGACGTGTGCGCGGCGACCGCCAGCGCGAAGGCACGGAGCTGCCACGGCTCGTCGAAGGCCATGTCGTCGGACGCCAGGGGAAGACTCCTCACGAGACCATCGACCTTGTCCCGCCGACCATCTGCCCCAGACTGCGAGACCGCGCCGGTCATGACGGCACCTGGACGGACCCGACACCGATCATGGCATCGCGACTCACCAGCGTGGCGAGCCGCTCCTCGTCCCAGCCCTCGGTGCCCTCGGGACGCTGGGGCAGCACCCAGTAGCGGATCTCCGAGCTCGAGTCCCAGATGCGGATCTCCCTGGACTCCTCGACGACATAGCCGAACTCGTCGGCCAGCAGCTTGCGCGGCTCGCGGATCATGCGGGACCGGTACTGAGGATCCTTGTACCAATTGGGCGGGGGGCCGAGCACGGGCCACGGATAGCAGGAGCACAGGGTGCAGACGATCGCGTGATGGACCTCCGGGGTGTCTTCGAGGACCACCATGTGCTCGCCCTGGCCGCCACCGATGCCGAGCTCCCGACATGCTGACGGCGCGTCCTCGAGCAGACGGGCCTTGAACTCGGAGTCGACCCAAGCCCTGGCCACGACACGAGCCCCGAGCTGCGGACCCACCTGGTTCTCGTAGATGTCGGCATAGTGGTCGATCATCTCGGCGGTCACCAGGCCCTGCTCGATCATCATCGACTCGAGCGCCTTGACTCGCGCGGCAAGCTCCTCTGGCGTACGTCCGGCATTGCTCATGCTCGTGCTCCTTCGTGGTGATCCATGAGTTCCAGATACGGCTCCCAGGCGTCGAACGTCGAGGACACGTTCCTCTCGGCATGGTCCTCACCCCAGAGCTCGGCACCGTCGAACTGCACGGTGTACAAGTGCTGAGGGTCCTCCCCCAGCTCGTTGCCCGACGTGTCGGGATAGACGAACGAGCCCCTGTAGGCGACGATCGATCCCGCCTTCCCGCGTACGTATCTGGCGAGGCGAGTGTGCCCGCGGGGAGCGAAGCTGCGCATACGGACCAGGTCCCCGACCTCGAAGCGCCTGGGCTCATCCGTCGGTCGTGTCGCCGGCGAGCCTCCAGCCACCACGGCGTCGACGAACTCGATCAGGGCCGGGTTCGGATCATGCTTCGGCATGCCCTTGTCCGGGTCGTCCAGGTATTCCTGCGTGCGGCGGTCGAGCTCGGCCGCGTCGATGTGACCCTTGAGAACTCCGTGACGTTCAAAGGTGGAGAGCCAGTGCTCGTAATACGTTGACGTCAGGTAGTGCACCGGATCCATCAGCTCGATGCCGTGCCTGAAGGAGTCGATGTTGAACCATCCACCGGCGAAGCAGCCCAGCTGCAGACCGAAGACGACCCGCTCCCAGTCCTCATGGAAGGCCGGCTCCGATGGCGTCGGGTTCACGGCACCGAACCCGTCAGTGCCGCCCAGGTCGAACACCCCGTTCATGTTGTCTCCTCATGTCCTGGGAGTCGCGGAAAGCCCCCGGCCTCGTCCTCCACTGCTCGCGCCACTCGGAGCACGGTGGCGTCATCGAATTGCTTGCCCACCACCATCATGCCCACCGGCAGGCCATCGACCATGCCAGCGGGAACCGAGCAGGCGGGGTGACCGGTGACGTCGAATGCCGACGTGTTGACCAGCTGTTCGCTCCCGACCGCCAGGACCTCGAGGACTGATGCGTCGCTGCCCGGCAGCGGACTCGCCGCGATCGGCGACGTGGGCATGACCAAGACGTCATAGCGACTGAGCGCCTCGTCGTAGGCAGCCGACAGCGTCCGCTCGAGGTTGCGAGCCATCGCGTAGTGACGCCCGAACGCGACATCGCGTGTGTGCCGCCCATTCAGCATCGCCATCTTGACCGAGGCGGGGAGCTGATCAGGCGACTCGCGCCACTGAGCACCGTAGAAGGCCAACATGTCCTCGTCGTAGCGACCCTTCCAGCCCGTTCCGAATGCGTTTCCCTCGACGAGCTGTGTCAGTCCCCCTTCGAACGCGATCACCGCGAAGAGCGCAGGGGCCATCCGGTGCCACGGAATCGACACCTCCTCGACGCTCACACCAGCCGAACGAAGGCTTTCGGCGCGGGCGCGCACGGCCTCGTCGACGCGAGGGTCCGAGTTGGCATGCCCGAAGCCTTCGGTCACGACTCCGACCCGCAGACCGCGCGCGCCTCGAGCCGATTCCGCGACGTAGTCCACTGGTTCCCACGTGCGTGGCTGCCGCGGATCGAGTCCGTCGGGTCCGGCGATGACGCCCAGCAGCTTTGCTGCGTCGGCGACCGTACGGGCCGTGGGCCCGAGATGGTCCAGGGAGTTCTCCACCGGCATGGCGCCTGTGTACGGGACCAGGCCCCATGTTGGCTTGTGCCCCACCAGCCCGAGCCACGCCGCGGGGATGCGAATCGAGCCGCCCTGGTCACCGGAGATCGCCAGATCGGCCTCTCCTGTCGCGACGAGGACGCCGCTCCCGCTGGACGACCCACCGGACGACCTGCTGGGATCCCAAGGGTTGCGCACGGGACCCGGGTTGCTCGTGTGCGAACCAGCCGACATGCAGAGGTCCTCGCACACCGTCTTGCCCGTGATGACAGCGCCGGCCGCGAGAAGCCTGGAGACGACTGTCGCGTCGTACGAGGGGGTGAAACCCTCAAGCGTCCGGGAGCCGTTCATCATGGGTACGCCCGCGACGCTCGTGTTGTCCTTGACCACGACGCGCTGCCCGGCGAGCGGCCCGTCTTCTCGTTCCTGGATCTCGGTCTTGACGTACCAGGCGCCCCACGGGTTCTCCGCCTCCGACGGGCGACTCCACGCCCGGTCTGGTGATTGCGGGGCGATCTCGTTGTGGGCGGCTTCCACGACGTCCCAAGCCTCGAGCGCTCCGTGAATGGCATCCCGGTACTGCGTCAGCTCGGACGGCGGGACCTTGAGTCCATAGCCCGCGGCGATGACCTCGAGCGACTGAAGATCGGGGCGATTGATCGGCATGGAATCTCACTTCGTCGACGAGAAGGGTGTCGCCAGCCCAGGACCCCTCAAAGATGTCACCTGGAAGTGACCTGAGTCACCCGACTGACTCATCGTTTCCCGGACCGCCGTCTGGTCGGTACGGGGATCCTCCAGACATTGATTCCACGACTTCGCGTTAACCCCAAAGCACTTCCGGACCGAGACAGTTCCTCACACATCTCGCCATAGGTACGCCCTGCCGCGGCCGGTTACGGACTTCCCAAGTCCGAGGTCACAAAGTCCTCGCCTTTCCCAACGACGGCGGACTGACGGTGTGGCCAAACTCACCACAACCACCAACGTGGCGAGTCGTCCGGCTCGCCAGAAGGAGTAACCACCATGGCAGCAATTCCCGGCAACATCGCCGGCCGTATCCGTCGGGGCACGGCAGGACGGCGTCGCGGTCATCGAGCAGGGCTCGTGCTCGTGAGCGCCAGCATGCTCGCCCTCGCTGCCTGCGGAGGATCCGCGGACGGCAAAGGCGGTACCTCCGATACTTCCTCGGCCGTCGTCGCGGAGGCCAAGGCCGCGGTGGCCAAGTACCGCGAAGGCACCGACAGGGCACTGCCGACCAGCGCCCCGAAGCCGGAGGCCGGCAAGAACGTGTGGTTGATCTCGTGCACGCAGGCGGGTGAGGGGTGTGCCACGCCCGCGGCAGGTGCCAAGGAGGCCGCCGCCGTCATCGGCTGGGACCTCACGATCGTCGACGGCAAGGGCCGCCCCGACGTGTTCGCCAATGGCGTCCGCTCCGCGATCGCCGACAAGGCCGATGGCCTCATCCTCGACGTCATCGACTGCGTGGCTGCGAAGAGCGCCCTGCAGGATGCGAAGAAGGCCGGCATCAAGATCTTCGCCTTCTACGCCTTCGACTGCAACGATCCGATCCTCAAGTCGAAGGACAAGCCGCTGTTCGACGCCCAGCTCAGCTTCGGCGACGACATGTCCTACATCGACTACTTCGAGAAGAAGCAGGCGCGCAGTGTCGCCGACTACGTCATCGCCAAGACCAATGGCAAGGCGAAGATCATCGAGTTCACCGAGGATGACATCCTGGTCGCCCAGCACCTCAACAAGGGCTTCGAGGATCGCATCAAGGAATGCGCCGGGTGCGAGATCGTGAAGAAGGTCCCGTTCAACCTCGATGACTTCGTCACCGGCAAGCTGGGTGGCAAGGCAGACGCCGCACTCACCCAGAACCCTGATGCCAATGTCCTCTACTCCCCGTACGACTCCGCGCTGACCGTCGGCATTGCTCAGGCAGTTGCGGCGTCGGGTCGCAACGACGACATCCTGGTGACGGGCAACGAGGGGCTCAGCCCCAACATCGGTTTCGTGCGAGGCAACAAGGGCCAGGACTTCATCGCAGGTGTCCCGTCACGGTGGGCTGGTTGGGCCGCCATCGACAGCATGAACCGGCTCCTGCAGGGCAAGCCCCAAGTCGATCAGGGCATGGGTTTCCAGACGATCGACGCCGAGGGGCCGTTCCCGAAGCAGACGACCTTCTACGACGGGAACATCGACAAGAACGGCATGCCCAAACAGGACTACGTCGCCAACTTCAAGAAGATCTGGGACGCATCTTGACCGAGAACACCGGTGGTGCGCAGGACGTCGTCCTGCGCACCACCGGGCTCAGCAAGACCTTCGCTGGGATCACCGTCCTCCGGGATGCCCACCTGGAGGTCACGCGGGGCGAGATCCACGCCCTGCTCGGGGGTAACGGTTCAGGCAAGTCGACGCTGATCAAGGTGCTCGCAGGCGTCTATGGTGCCGACGCCGGGGGCCGCATCGACGTCCAGGACATCTCGGCTCCAGCAGACGAATGGTCACCCACAGTTGCTCGCAGCGCGGGTTTGCACTTCGTGCACCAGGACCCGGCTGTGTTCGGCCCCCTGACGGTGGCAGAGAACCTTGCCATCGGCAGAGGGTTTGTCCAGTCCGTCGGCGGCCGTATCGACTGGCCGGCCAGCCGACGCCGGGCGGCGGAGGTCCTCGAACGGTTCTCCATCGATGTCTCGCCGAAGACGCTGGTGTCGAACCTGCGCCCTGCCGACCGCACCATGCTGTCGATCGCGAGGGCTCTGCAGGACCAGGAGGGGGCCCACGACGGCGTGCTCGTGCTGGACGAGCCGACTGCGTCACTGCCCGCGTGGGAGGTCGACATCTTGCTCGCCGCACTGCGCAAGTACGCCGCGGCTGGGCAGACCATCCTCTACGTCAGTCATCGCCTCCCCGAGATCCTCGAGCTGGCCGACCGGGTGACGGTCCTTCGGGACGGGGTTCAGGTTGCTACGCGGGACGTCGCCGGACTGGATGAGCGGACGCTGGTCGAGCTCATCGCCGGTCGCGACCTCGAGAGGGTCTTCCCAGAGCGCCCTGACACGGTGTCCGACGACGTCGTCCTTTCGGTGCGCGGATTGTCCGCCGGACCCTTGAAGGATGTCGACTTCGATCTTCATCGCGGCGAGGTGCTCGGCGTGGCTGGACTGCTCGGCTCAGGCCGCACGACCTTGCTGCGATCCCTCTTCGGAGATCGGCCCGCCGATTCCGGCGAGATGACCCTCCAAGGCACCAGATTCGCTCCCCGCCGCCCCTCCGCGGCGATGAAGGCCGGCATCGCCATGGTCCCCGAAGACCGCGGCAGCGAAGGCCTGTTCGGGTCGCTCTCGGTGCGGGAGAACCTGTCGGCCGCCACCGTTTCGCGCTATTGGTCGCGAGCCCGCCTCCAGCACGGCCGCGAACGCGGCGACGCTCGCGACTTGGTCACTGCCTACGGAGTGCGTCCCGCCAGCGACGTCCCGGTCGCAGGCACGCTCTCGGGCGGCAACCAGCAGAAGATCGTCATGGCGCGATGGCTGCGTCGCGAGCCCGTCGTGCTGCTGCTCGACGAGCCGACCCAAGGAGTCGACGTCCAGGCTCGCTCGGAGATCTACGAGCACATTCGTCGTGCAGTGGCGCGCGGGTCATCGGTGCTGCTCGTCACCTCTGACTTCGAGGAGCTGGCGCACCTGTCCGATCGGGTGGTGGTGCTGCGGGAGGGTCGTGTGGCCGCGGAGGCGCGTGGCGACGATCTCGACCCGCAACGACTGACCGAACTGTCCTACCTATCCAAGGAGATCTCCGCATGAGCACCGTGACCAACACAGAGCCTGAACAGAAGACAATCCCCATGTCCCCGCGGCGCGGCCGACCAGGGCTCTCGGTGATGCTCGAGAAGTACGCCTTGGCCGCGATGTTCATCGTCCTCTGCCTGGCCTTCTCGACGATGAGCTCGACAGCGGAGACCTTCCCAACACTGGCCAACATCAAGAACGTGCTGGGCAGCGAGTCCGTCATCGCGATCGCAGCGCTGGCCTCGATCCTCCCGCTCACCTGTGGTCAGTTCGACCTTTCGGTGGGCGCGATCATCGGCCTGTCCTCGATCGTGACGGCAAGCGCGGCTGCGACGCACGACCTGCCTGTGGTGGTCGCGGTCCTGGCCGGTGTCCTGGCCGGAGCGGTGGTGGGGGCGTTCAACGGCTGGCTCGTTGCCTACCGAGGGGTCAATGCCCTCATTGCCACGTTGGGCACGTCGACGCTCGTCGCCGGTCTCATCAGCCTGTACACCGACAACCAAATCATCAGTGTGGGCATCCCGGAAGGTCTGACAAACCTGGGATCGGGAGACCTTCTGGGCATTCCCCGTCCGGTGTACGCCATCGTCATCGTGGCGCTGTTCGTCTACTACCTGCTGCGTCACACCCCCTACGGACGCTACCTCTCGTCAGTGGGTGCCAGCCCAGCGTCAGCACGCCTGGTCGGACTGAACGTGCCTCGGATGATCCTGTCGAGCTTCGTGCTGTCCGGAGCGCTTTCTGGGATCGCGGGTGTCCTCCTGCTTGCACGCGCCGGCACCGCGAACCCTCAGGTCGGCCCCGGCTTCACCCTCGCCGCGTTGTCGGCGGCGTTCCTGGGGGCCACCGCGATCCGTCCCGGCACCTTCAACGTGCCCGGCACGCTGCTCGGCGTCCTGTTCGTCGCCATCAGTGTCAACGGGCTCGTGCTGGCCGGTGCCGCGGACTGGGTCGAGCCGACGTTCAACGGCGCCGCGCTGCTCGTCGCGGTCACGCTGTCGACGGCCATCGCCCGGCGGCGGACCGGGCAGAGCTGACCGCTCACCGAGGACCGCAGCGACGCTCTGGAGCGCTTACTCCAGGGCGTCGCTGTTTTCTGTGTGTGTACGAACAGGCACCGCAACAGGCCATGTGGGATGCGGGTGTCGCGAGCCGAGCCCGCGAAATGGTGCCGGCGACCCGCGTGAGGGAACGCGGGTCGCCGGAGCTTCCCTGAGTCGCTGAGGACAGCGAATTAGGCGTTGGCCTTCTCAGAGTTCCTTGGGGGGCGGCGGAACGACTCCGGGATGCACCCGTCGATGTCCGCCTTGATGAGCAGCGCCAGCAGTCTGGTCGCTGGACGGATCTGCAGGATGGCTCCACCGTTGATCCACAACCCACGCTGGCCGGTCTGACCCCACATCGTCGACCATTCGCCTTCCTCGTCCCAACGCGCGATCTCTCCCACGCGCTCGGCGACATCGGCACCGAACTGGTCGGCAACCTCGACCTTCCGGTTCTGGTATCCAGTGGCCAGGATGACGATGTCGGCGTCCAGGGTCGTGCCGTCGTCGAGATCGGCACCGACCTCCCCGAACTCGACGACGCGGTCGAAGGGCAGGATCTTGATCCCTCCGTCGATGATGACGTCGGAGGCGCCCTTGTTCAGGTAGAAGCCGCCTCCGGTGCGCTGGAACAGGTCCGGCCAACCCTGGCCCTCGAACCCGTCCCCAATCCGCATCCCGGCCGCTTCGAGGCCCTTCAGCAGCTCGCCGTCGAGGCTTTTCGCGAAGGCGTGATACTGCCGCAGTCCGGCTTCTCGGATCGGCTTGACCTGGGTCATCCCGTCTCGGAGGTCGACCAGCTCGGTCGGAATCGACGGGTCGAGGTGCTCGGCGTACACGAGGTTGGCGGTCTCCACCTGGTTCACCACCACGGGACCTCGCTGCACCATCGTGACCTCGACACCGTTCTCATACAGGTCGAGCGCGATGTCGTGGGCGCTGGTTGCCGTCCCGACGACTACCGCCTTCCGCACGTCGAGGTCCGCCGCCTTCGTATAGGCGGACGAGTGGATGACCTTCCCGCGGAATGTCGACAGTCCCGGAAGGGTGGGGACGGACGGGCGTCCGCCGATCCCTCCGGTCGCGAGGATGATGTGCTGTGGGTGAAGAACACGCTCGGTGCCATCCGCACGCCGAAGCGTCGCAGCCCAGGCGCCATCCTGGTCGTCGTACTCGGCGCCGAGGAACTCGGTCGAGCTCCACACGTTCAGGTCGAGGTAGCGCGCGTAGGTCTCCAGCCAGTCGCCCATGACGTCCTTGGGGAGGAACTCGGGATAGTGACTCGGGTAGGCCAGGAACGGAAAGGCGTTCATCTCCACGGTGTTGTGCAGGCAGAGGGAGTCATAGCGGAGGCGCCAGTTGTCGCCGACACGCTCGTTCTTGTCGATGATGAGAGCCGTGACCCCGACCTTCGCTAGATGAGCGGCTGCCACCAGTCCTGCTTGTCCGCCGCCGACGATCAGCACCTCCGGGTTGCCCTCGGCCCATTCGCGGCGTCGTCGATCGTGCTCCCCGAACGTCTGCCCGCGATAGGCGGGCACGAAGCCGTTGCCACGGGGGTGTCGCTCAGGACCGGGGACATCTCTGAGCTCCTCGAGACGCGTGTAGATGGCTCGCACCACAAAGCCATACGGCGACGTCGGGTCCGGTGTCGCATTGATGAGCGCCACCGCCCTGCCGGACTTCGTGTCGAAGTCGAAGATCGCCTCCACCACGGCGTCGTCGCCGTCGCCGATGACCTGCGGATCCGGCCACACCGTTGAGACCTCGAACCCGGACGGCTGGATCTCGTCTACGACGTTCAACAGCATCGACACGATGGCGTCCCTGCCGTGGAACTGGCGGAAGTCCCACGTCAACGCCCCGTTGTCGCGCAGGGCGGACTGCTCGGCGAGCAGTCCACGGAGCGCGTTCCCGTCCCGAGCCGTCAGTGCCTGCTGGAGATCGCGCGCCCATGTTGCAGCACCCTCAGTGATGGCGACCGTACTCATGTGGTTCCCCTCGATTGGTCATGCAGTGTGTCGTCCGAACGATGCTGCTCAGGTCCTGGCGGGCCTCGGCGGCCGCACGCCACCGTTGATCAAGTCCTGCTGGTTGATCTCGCGCTTGAGGATCTTGCCGGTCGACCCCTTGGGGAGAGCGTCACTCAGCTGGAAGACTCGCGGAACCTTGTACGCCGAAAGGCGTTCGCCGAGCCACTCACGCAGCTCGACCAGGTCCACAGACTGTTGCTGCCCAACTACGAGGACCGCGGCGACCTCTTCACCGAGGCGGTCGTCAGGGATGCCGATGACAGCACATTCCACGATGGCGGGGTGACTGTAGAGGACTTCCTCCACCTCGGTCGGGTACACGTTGTACCCGCCCCGGATGATCAGCTCCTTGAGCCGGCCGACGATCCACAGATCACCGTCGGCGTCCATGGTGCCCAGATCGCCCGTGAGGAACCACGGACCGCTGCGGACGCTGGCAGTCGCCTCCGGGCGGTTCCAGTATTCCCGCATCACACCCGGACCGTCCACTGCCACCTCTCCCACCTCGCCGAGGGGCACAGGCTGGTGGTCGCTGTCCAGGATGGCGATGCGGGTGCCGTGCACAGCGCGTCCCACGCTGCCTTCCTTGGCCGGATGCCGGACAGATCCACACGTCGCCGAGGCCGCTGTCTCCGTCAACCCGTATCCGTCGACCATGTGAGCGCCGAACTTCTCACGGAACGCGTCCTTCACCGCTGTGGGCAGCGGCGCACCTCCGCAGAGGCACAGCCGCAGCCCGGCGAGGTCGGCTGCGGTGTACGTCGTCTCGGTGTGCAGCATCTCGTTCCACATCGTCGGGACACCGGCGATCGCGGTCAGCCCGTGCGCGACGGCCAGATCGAGCATTGCGGCGGCCTCGAACCGCCGAAGCAGCGAGAGGCCGCCACCGACCCCGTGAATCGAACCCATGACCGAGACCTGGCCGAACACGTGGAACAGCGGCAGTGCCGTGCCCATACGATCGTCCGGCCCGACCTCCTGCACCAGCGCGCCGGCCTCCGCGGTGGCAAGCATGTTGCGATGAGTGAGAACTGCCCCCTTCGGCTGTCCCGTGGTGCCGGACGTGTAGAGGATCGCGGCTGCCTCGTTCTCGTCCAGGTCGGTGAATCCAAGACTGTGGTCGACATCGCCCGGCACGTCCTTGGCCACTGAGCCCGGCGCGAGGATCCACGTCGGTATCGAAAGTGTCGCCGCAGCGACGGTGAGCGCGTCGGATGTGTCGTGGTAGCCGATCGCGAGCACGCAGTCAGCATCAGCCAGGTAGTACTCGATCTCTGGGGCCGTACAGAGCGTGTTGACGGTCACCGCCGTGGCGCCGATCGACAGGATTCCGTAGTAGACGAAGACGAACTCCGCGGTCGACGGAACGACCATGAGGACTCTGTCACCGCGGTCGACGCCGCGGTGCCGGAGCCCGAGAGCTGCCCGCTCGACGTTTGCGCGGAGCTCGGCGTACGTCCACGCCTGGTCGCCCACGCGCAGCGCGATGTGCTCAGGAGTCGCTTCGGCGTACTTCCAGATGTTCTGCACCACATTTGTCATCGTGCTGGCCATTCCTTTGAGAGATGAGGATCCGACACCGCGGCGAGCGTTGCGCCCTACGTCAACGAACGGTCCGGATGAGCTTCTTGTTGACGAACTCATCGATGCCCAGCGATCCGAGCTCACGCCCGTAACCGGAACGCTTCACTCCCCCGAACGGCAGTTCCGCGCCAGTCGCGTAGACGCCGTTGATGATCACCATTCCGGCATCGATCTGCTCCGCCACCCGCCGAGCCTGCTCGGGATCGGTCGTGAACACGTACGAGCCCAGACCGTACGGGGTGTCATTCGCGACGGTGATGGCTTCTTCCTCGCTGCCGACCTTGAAGACCATGGCGACGGGGCCGAACAGCTCCTCCTGCGAGGCTTTCTCGCCCGCCGCGATACCCGTCAGGACGCTCGTCGGGTACCACGCGCCAACACGTTCGCCGGAAGCGGCGAGCTGAGCGCCGTCAGCGATCGCGTCCTGCACCTGCTGCTCGAGCCGGACAGCAGCACCCTCAGAGGACAGCGGGACCGCCGGAGCGCCGACCATGCGCTCGGTGAACTTCTGGACGAACTCGTCGTAGATGCTCTCGTGCACGATGACACGCTTTCCGGCGTTGCACGCCTGACCAGCGTTGGCAGCGATGCGAGCCTGCGCCGCGTCCTCGACCGTCGCATCCATGTCGTCCGTGCTGAGCACGATCACCGGGTCGGATCCGCCGAGCTCGAGCACGACCTTCTTCACGTGGCGGCCGGCGATCTCGGCGACGGCTGACCCTGCCCGCTCCGATCCGGTGAGCGAGACTCCCTGCACGCGCCGGTCGGCGATGATGGTCTCGACCTGCTCGTTGGTCGCGTAGACGTTGACGTACGCACCCTCCGGGAATCCCGCGTCCCGGAAGATGCCCTCCAGCAGGGCTGCGGACTCCGGACACTGTGGAGCGTGCTTCAGCAGCACGGTGTTGCCGGCCGCGAGGTGAGGTGCTGCGAATCGGGCGACCTGGTACGCCGGAAAGTTCCACGGCATGATGCCGAGGAGCACTCCGAGAGGCTCGCGCCGCAGGACGGCTGAGCCCTCGCCGTACAGCAGAGGCAGCTCCTGCTCGGCGAGGAACGTCGCGGCATGGTCCGCGTAGTAGGCATAGATCGAGGCGCTGAAGTCGATCTCGAACAGCGCCATCTCGACGGGCTTTCCCATCTCGCGGTTGATGATCGCTGCGAACTCGTCGCGGCGCTCGACGTGCAACGCTGCGACCTTGCGCAGCAGCTCTGCACGATCTTCGACCGCACCGTGGCGGCCCCACGAGCGGAAAGCCTGGTCCGCCGAGGTGATGGCCTGCGAGATCTCCTCGTCCGTGTGCGTCGTGTACTCCGAGACCAGCTCGCCGCTGCTCGGGTCGACTACTGCGTAGTGAACATCGCTCATGATGCCTGTGCTCCAAACTCATAGGACTCGATCCGTCTCCATGATCGAGAAGTCGTGAGACCGGCGACACAGCGCTGGCCCAAAGTTCGCGGCCGATGTTCTCGGATTTCGCAAGGTCAACGGTTGGCGATCGCCTGGGTCGCCGCCGCGGCGGTGGCGCAGAGTGCATCGACCCGGTCGTGCACCTCGGTAGACGTCACTCGCTCCCACCGCCCCCACATCGTCAGCATGTAGGCCACACGCCCGCTCGCATCGAACACCGGCGCACTCAGCGACCTCAGCTCCACGTCGTCGGGCTCCTCGAGCTGGTTGTAGCCGTCGAGAGCCTTGAAGAAGGCCTCTCGCATGGATGAGCTCGGCACCTCCGGATCGCCGGCATTGATCCGAGTGGCCACGAGCTCCAGCTGAGCTCCGGCCTGATGGCCGATGGCCACGGCGTACCCGCGGTCGCGCACGAGGTCTGGGACCTGGCGCAGGACGTCCATCTGTTCGTCGTTCAGCATGTCGGCCACCGACTCGACCCATTTCGCGCGCAGTGCGATGTCCCCCCACGCCGCGAAGCAGCTTCCGATCGGCGGTATGAACGGAAGTCGTTGGCCCACTCTCGTCGGCGCGACCGCGATGTCGGTCCGGCCTGCCGCCGCTGCGAGGACCAGCTCGTCCTTCACCAGCGCGATGGCGGTCACCTCGGTATCGAACTTGTCTGCCAACGCCTCCATGTGGGGACGGGCCAGATCGATCTCGGCCAGGTGTCCCAGCAGGTCGGTATCCCCCGAGGCAAGCGAAAGCGGGGTGAACGAGCCGTAGCCACCCCTGAAGAAGAGCAGAGGTTGGTCAGGGCTGCCGTGGTCGAGCCCCAGCACTCGTCCGACCACGATGTCATGGTCACCGCCCGGGTGGACCTGCTCGGTGACGCAGTCGATCCACACCACGGCACCGTCCATCACCGGGTTTCCGGCCGGGGACTCACGTAGTGCGAAGCCTGCGAACTTGTCGGTCTTCCTCATCGCGACTGCCCGGCAGAGATCCTCCTGACCGGCACCGAGCACGTTGATGCAGAACGAGTCTCCGCTCTCGCGAAGGGCTCGCCACGACGATGACGTCTTGCTCGGCAGGAACGCAACCAGCGGCGGGTCCATCGACACGGAGGTGAAGGACCCCACGGTCATCCCGATCGGCTCTCCTGCCGCGTCATTCGCCGTCACGACGACGACGCCGGTCGGGTACTGCCCCAGCACCTCTCGGAAGCGGGTCGGGTCAATGTGGTTCATGACGCTCCTCGGTACCTCGCACTCGCGTTTGTGGAGTGCACTTTGTTTGAGAGTAGACTCTCATAAATGGAGGATTGCGTCACTCCTGAACGACAAGAGGTTCGGGACGCACCCGACACAGGCACGTCCCGAACCTCACATGCTGCTTCCGCGGAACTACTTCCGTCCGACCGTCGGGTTCTCTGCGCCGACCAGGTGCACGGTGTTGCCGAAGACTTCCTCGCCTCGACCCATCTCCGCGTGCGACCGCGGGACGTCGTCGAAGCCGAGGACCCGACCCACGGCCGGATCGATCTTCCCGGCCCGAATGAGGTCGTTGTAGGCGTACGCCTGGGCGTCGTTCGTGCCGTGGGAGCCCTGCAGGCGCTTCTGGCGAGTCCAGTGATAGCGGAGATCCACCATGGCGTCGAAGCCGGTGGTTCCGGCGCAGATGACGACCATGCCACCGGGCTGGCACAGGAAGATCGACGTGGGAATGGTCGCTGCGCCCGGGTGCTCGAACACGATGGCGGGTTCCTCGCGACCTCCGGCGATGGCCCAGAAGTCCTTGCCGAACTGCCGCGCACCGGCGGTCCACGCCTTCTGGCCTTCGCTGTCGTCGACGAGCGGCGGGACGCCCCAGTGGTCGTACTTGCGGCGATCGAGATATCCCATGGCACCGAACTTCATGGCGTACTCACCGCGATCATCACCTGACACGACGGCGATGGCGCGACCGCCCGCCGCCTTGACCAGCTGGCTGGCCTGCGTGCCGAGGCCGCCGGAGCCGCCCCAGACCAGGACGAGGTCGTCCTCCTGGACCGTGTTGCCCTGCCAGCCCATCAGCATCCTGTACGCGGTGGTGCCAACGAGGGTCGGAGCGGCCGCCTCGGCCCAGGACAGATGATCAGCCTTCGGCATCAGCTGATGAGCCTGCACACGGGCGAACTGACCGAACGCGCCGTAGTTCGTGTCGTATCCCCAGATCTTGGCGCTCGGAGCGATCATCTGGTCCTTGCCTGCAGCGATCCACGGGTCGTCGGCGTCCCAGACCCCTGGATGCACCACGACCTCGTCACCCACGGTCCAGTCGTCCACACCTTCTCCGACCGCGTAGACAATTCCAGAGGCGTCCGACCCGCCGATGTGGAAGTCCTCGGGCTCTCCGCGCTTCTGGCGAGTCGCCACCTGGTCGACGGGGTAGCCCCTCGCAGCCCAGACGTTGTTGTAGTTGACGCCGGCCGCCATGACGGCGATCAGCACCTCACCTGGCCCGATGCGCGGCGTCTGCAGGATCTCGGGCACGAATGCCGTCGCCGGATCGCCGTAGCGGTCCTGCCGTACGACCTGGGCAGACATCTTCTCCGGAACGACGCCGACGGGGGGAAGCGTTCCGATGTCCACGGCCGATGCACCGGGCGTGCTGACTGGCTTGCGCTGGTCGTCCACCACCATGTTGAGCCTTTCTCATGTACGCCCTTGCCGGGCGCGTCCTGACATATGACCGTCCGAGTGTCAGGGGTCGTGAGCCGAGGTCTCGACAGGCAGGACGAGGACTTTGATCGGCCCGGTGTCGGATTTCCCAACCGCCGGGGCGCGACGACGACTCGTCGACGCTCAGGCGCCCGAGGATCTGCCGCGGTCGGCCGCGATCATCGCCGCAGCCCCCACGGCAGGGCCGATCGCCAGGACGACGAGTGCAACGCGCCAGGAGAAGTGCTCGACGACCTGCGGGACGACGGCCAACGTCACCATCGTCGTGATGTAGCCGAGGGCCAGCTGCAGTGAGATCGCGCCGCCGACGTAGTCGGCGTCGGCACTCTCCGCGACCATGGCAGAAAACTGGGCCGAGTCAGCAATGACCCAGAACCCCCAGAAGGCGCAGATCCCGATGATCAGTCCGAGCGGTGCGGAGGTGTAGATCCCCGCCAGGAGCAGGGCAGAGCCACCCGAACAGACGAGACTGATCAGGGCGGCTCGAGGCCTCCCCCATTTGTCCCCGATCACTCCACCGAGGAGACAGCCCGCAGCACCGGCACCGATGCAGAGGAACGCGAGCAGAGCGCCGAAGCTCTCCGCGTCGGAACGGGTGGCGACGGCCGGCAGCGCCAGGATGAATGCACCCACGCCGGCCCACATCGCGTACAGCTCCCACATGTGGCCGACATAGCCGATGTTGGCAAGCGCGACGTCCCGAGTACGGATTGATTTCAACCCCCCTCCGAGGCTGAACGGGCGACGCGGGAAGGGGTAGGGTCCCGAGCCTCTGATGAGCAGGACGACGAGACCACCGAGGATGGCCAGCACGCTGGTGGTCGCAATGACCAGCCGCCAGTCGAACCCGCCTGTCGCGGTCACCAGGTGTGGGAGGGCCGAACCCAGCGTGAGCGCGCCGATCATGACGCCCAAGGCCTTGCCGCGCCCGCGGAGGAACCAGGTCGACACCTCCTTGACCGCCGGCGGGTAGACCGCCGCCAGGAACACTCCGGTGGCGACACGTAGCGGCAGAGCCGAGCCCAGCCCGTCGCACACGAGAAGGCCCGCGTTGCACAGACCTGCGCCGAGCCCGCCGACGCACATCAGCGTCCGGCTGGGAACGGCGTCTGCGAGACCTGTGGTGGTCGACAGCAGCGCGCCCACGACGAATCCGAGCTGGACCGCGATCGTGAGGGCCGAGGTGCCACCGGCGCCTAGACCCCAGTCCACCTTCAGCTGAGGAACCACGAACGTTGCCGAGAACCAGGCACTCATCGACAGGAGGGTGCCAACGGCGATCAACGCCACCGCCGCCACAGGGCGACTGGTAATTGCGGGGCGCGGTACGGCGCTCATCGGCACCTGCATCAGTCAGCTCGACGTGCTGTCGGCCAGGTGCGACGCGAGAGCGGCATCGAGCCGATCCTGCAGACCGGTGGGGCTGTCGGGGTACACCGCAGGTCGCTTTCCCAAGAAGGCGGCAACGCCCTCCGAGCCATCGGGAAGCTCGCGGACAACACTGGCGAGTTTTGACTCAAGGGACAGTCCCACGTCGAGGCCATGACTCATCGTCGTCCTCAACCCTGTCTTGATGGCGCGGATGACCGATGGCGACACCTCCGCGACCTGCTTGGCGAGCCGGACTGCCTCGTCCACGGTGTCCTCGGGCTCGCACACCGTGGTGACGAACTGAGACGCAAGAGCGTCCTGGGCGTCAACAGGCTGAGCCGTCGCGAGCATCCTGAATGCCGTCGGGTAGGTGACGACGCTCAGCAGCCGGCTGAGCTGTCCGCCCACAGGGACCAACCCGATCTTGGCGCCGACGGCACAGAAGCGGGCGTTGCTCCCAGCCACTCGCAGGTCGCAGTTGAGCGCGAGGATGAAGCCGGCGGCGTACGCGTTGCCGTTGACAGCCGCGATCACCGGTGTGCCGAGCTCAGGCGGGGCCGTGAAAGCCGCGTTGGCGGCGGGGTCACCGGCGGTCTCCGGGTCGTCCATGACCTCCGCGAGATCATGTCCTGAGGAGAACGAGGTGGTACCAGCACCCGTCACGACGATGCATCGGACCGTCGCATCGGCGTCGGCCTCGTGCAGCAGCTCGAGAAGTCGAGCGGTCATCTTGCTGTCGAACGCGTTGCGCTTCGCGGCATTGTCGATGGTCAGGATGCGAACCGGGCCATCGTCGCGCGACAGGACGGTAGGTGCCGATGTCGGTGCGGTCGCAGTCATGCGGGTCCAAGAACTCTCTGGTCAGGCAGGGCCCCCGATGGGCGCTGGGTGGCGACGAGCCGGGTCACGTATGGCATACGCAGGGGCGAGGGCGATCCTGGACGCGGTAACATCACATGGCGATACTGACGCCCCTCGCCAGGCGATATCGCGTCGAAGTTCGAAGACTTTCCCGGCGAACTTCGCGGTTTCCTCAACGCCTGGCCCGCTCGATCGATGAAGGGGAGTGCGGGATGACCGACGAAACCCGCGTGGTCCGGCCGGCGGTCGAGCCGATCACAGCCGACGGCCGACGCTTGGTCGAGCGACTCCTTCATCGACGTCGCGATCTCGCCGAGCTCATCGTCGCGGACGTCAAGAACGAGATCGTTGACTACGGGACTCTCGGAGCGCTCACGATGTCTGGCGACGTCCTGGAGACGTCCCTGCTCACCGTGACCGACCTGCTGGAGAGCCTCCTCGACGACGAACCGGCGGGGTCGCGCCACCTCGCCAACATTCAACGCAGTGCATCCCGACGAGTCCACCAGGACGTCAGTCTCACCTCGTTGCTGCAGAGCTACCGGATCTGGGGTGCGAGGATCTGGCAGGCGGTGCTCGACGAGGCCGGCGAGGACCCAGTCATGCGTGAAGCAGCACTCGGCCTGGTGAGCCGGATCTTCTCGTACGTCGACATGGTGTCGATCACGCTTGCGCAGGTCTACACCGAGGAGTCAGCGGGCGCCTACCGTGCACGCGACGTGCTGCGGAGCGACCTGCTCGAGAGCCTGCTGCTGGGCCAGGTCCTGTCGGATCGCGCCAGGGTGGAGATCGCCCGCCTCAACCTCACCTCCGACAGCAAAGTCGTGGTTGCGGTCATCAAGCCAGGCGAGATCCCTCCTGAGCGGGTGCGAGCGGAGTCGATCAAGATCCTGCAGGCCTGTCGTCAGAGCATGACCAAGCAAACAAAGGTGCTGCTCGGCGTACGCGACGGCGACGTGATCTGTCTCGTTCGGATCGGCAACGCCGCCGAGCTGCAGCGCGTTCATGCGGCCGCCCACGAAGTCGCCGAGCAGAATCCTCAGTGGCGGGTCTCCCTCGGACGTCCCCACGATGGGGTGACGGGGATCCAGCGCTCTTTTCGGGAGGCGCAGGAAGCGGCTACTGTCGCTGCGTCCCTACGTCCGCGAGGGGAAGCTGTCCTCTTCTCCGAGGTCATACTCGATCGCATCCTCGTCCGGAGCGACTACGCCGAGGACCTGCTGGAGGAAGCTCTCGGCCCACTGCTGGCCTACGACGCCGAGCACAAGGCTGACCTCGTGCTGACCCTTCGCTCCTACATCGCCAACGACATGAACATGACGCGGACGGCCAAGGACTTGATGGTCAATCCCAACACCGTCGCCTACCGCATCAAACGAGTGGGCCAGCTAACCGATCAGGATCCGACCACGTCAACGGGCATTGTGACCCTGGCGGTGGCCCTGCGACTGTTGGGCAGCTGAGGCCCACCCCAGACGCCGAGCAGGGCACCCATGTCAGACACGGGTGCCCTGATGACACCGCGATGCGAGTGTCGTACTTCTCGTGTGGAGGTGGACCAGTCAGGAAAGGCGCTCGAGCACCATGGCCATCCCTTGGCCACCGCCCACGCACATCGTCTCGAGACCGAACTGCTTGTCGTGCCACTGGAGCGAGTTGATCAGTGTGCCGGTGATTCGTGCGCCGGTCATGCCGAAAGGATGGCCGACGGCGATCGCGCCACCGTTGACGTTGAGCTTGTCCTCGTCGATCTTCAGTTCCCGCGCCGAGGCGATGACCTGGGCGGCGAAGGCCTCGTTGATCTCGACGAGATCGATGTCGTCGATCGTCATGCCGGCCCGGGCCAGCGCGAGTCGCGACGCGTCGACCGGACCGAGACCCATGATCTCGGGGGAAAGCCCCGACACACCAGTGCTGACGATGCGGGCCAGCGGCGTCAGTCCGAGCGCCTTGGCCTTCGTGTCGGACATGATGACCATGGCAGCGGCACCGTCGTTGAGGGAGCAGCAGTTGCCGGCCGTGACCGACCCATCAGGCCGAAATACCGGCCGGAGCTCGGCGAGCGTCTCGGTCGTCACGCCACGCCGCGGTCCGTCATCGGCCGTGACGACGGTGCCGTCCGCCAGCGTGACGGGCGTGATCTCGCGGGCCCAGAAGCCCGAGTCGATTGCATCGACGGCGCGGTTCTGACTCCGGGCCGCGAACGCATCCTGCTCCGCGCGGGAGACGTTCTTGAACTGTGCCACATTCTCGGCGGTCAGGCCCATCGACATGTAGACGTCCGGCAGGAGCCCATGGTCGCGGGGTTCGCCCCAGGTCGGTCCACCGGCGGCCGACGCAGCGGTCCGCGCCTGCGCCTCGGCGAACACGGGGTTCTCCGAGCCAGCCGGGCCGTCGGCCCAGCCTTCCTGATATCGGCTGATCGTCTCCACTCCCCCGGAGATGTAGACGTCGCCCTCGCCGGCCTTGATCGCGTGCATGGCCATCCGGGTGGTCTGGACACTCGCCGAGCAGTAGCGGTTCACGGTGACGCCGGCGAGGTGGTCGAGACCTGCGAGAACACCCACGGTGCGCCCGATGTTGAACCCCGCCTCGCCTGACGGCTGTCCCACTCCCAGCATCAGGTCTTCGATGTCCGTCGGGTCCAGCTCCGGCACCTTGGCCAGCGCAGCATGGAGCATCTGCACGGTCAGGTCGTCCGGGCGGATGTCTTTCAGGGATCCCTTGAACGCGCGACCGATGGGTGATCGGGCGATCGAGACGATGACAGCTTCGGGCATGGTGGCTCCTTGGGAACGAGGTTAGCAAGCGCTCAGTAACTTACTCGTACTGTGCGCCCCCGCGTCCCGTTCGTCAACCAAGACCTCTTGAGACCTCGGTCACGACAGCCGGTTTCAGCCCATCGACATCGTGTAGCAGACGGCCGAGCCTTCGAGGACGACCGCTCCGTCGTCGCGGGTCACCGTGGTCTGCAGAGTCGTGATCGGCTTGTCCTGGCGCGCCTCAAGGACGACGGCCCGGGCCGTGATGACATCTCCGGGGCGTACCGGGGCGGTGAAGCTCCAGTTCACATTCAGGAACACGGTCCCCGGCCCAGGCAGCTTCTCCGCGACGAGCGCGTTCAGGAGAGCGCTGGTGACACCCCCCTGCACGACGATCTCGCCGAAGCGTGACGACTTCGCTGCCGCCTCGTCGTAGTGCAGCGGATTGCGGTCGCCACTGATCTGCGTGAAGAGCAGGATGTCGTTCTCCAGGACGAGCCGGCTCATCTCTGCAGACTGCCCGACGTACGGATTCGCACGAAGATTCTCAACACCCATCAGGAGCACCTCTCTCCAACCGCCCGACCTGCGGCCCCGCTCGACATCCTTGTGCGCCCTCACCCCTGAGACTATAGTGATAGTCCGCTCTCAAACAAAGTACTCTCGCACATTTCCTCCAGCAGGACGGTATGCCCCATGCGAAACACAGCAAAGCCGTCTTTCGACGAGGTCAACGCTCTCCCCTGCATAGCCGAAGGCCATGTCCAGGCTCGGTCCACCGATGGCAACGGGCACATGAACGTTCGTCACATCTATGCCCTCGGCGTGACTGGCGCTGACCTGTTGTCGGAACACGCCGGTATCGACGATGAGTATCGATCCGCCCGGCGGATGGGGACATTTGCCGCAGAGCACCACATCGGGTTCTTCGCCGAGATGCGTGAAGCCGACGCCTACTCGGTGCACCCTCTCTGGGTCGATCGATCCGAACGTGCTGGACACGTGATGGTCTTCGTTCTCAATCGGTCGACCCGCAAGCTGGCGTCGATTCTCGAGCTCATCGTCGTCAACATGGACCTGGGCGGCCGCGCATCCGTGCCGTTCCCGCCCGACGTCGCCACAAAGATCGATCGCGCCGCCGCAACCGCACAAGCGATTCCCTGGCCGCTCCCCACCAGCGGTGCCATGAGCGTCCGCCGCTGACCCAGTACGATCATGGCTGACTGAGCGCTCACTCCGGGTTGGTCCAGCGAAACAGAGGATGGCACATGACCGCAGGTGCAGAACCTTCCCGCACCGAGGCCACCCGCCATCGACTCCTGGAGGCCGCGACCCAAGCCTTTGCCGAGCGAGGCTTCCACGGCACGAAGACGCGAGACATCACGAACGCGGCCGGGACGAGCTCCGCGGCCCTCTACGTGCACCACAAGTCAAAGGAGGAGCTGCTCTTCCTGATCTCGAAGGCTGGCCACGAGACGACCTTGGCGATGATGCAGCAAGGCCGTCAAGCGTCAGACGATCCACGCGAGCAACTGCGCACCGTCGTCAAGGATTTCGTTGCCGATCACGCCAGGAACCATGGGCGAGCACGAATCGTCAACTACGAGATGGCTGCCCTCGATCCGGAGCACTTCGATGAGATCACGTCTCTTCGGCATCGCATCGACGTCGAGCTGATCGACCTGATCGCCTCGGGCATCAAGGCCAAAGCCTTCGACATCCCCGATCCCCGGATCGCCGCTTCCGCGATCCTGTCCCTCGGCATCGACCTTGCACGATGGTTCACCGATGACTTCAGGTTGGCGCCCGACGAGCTCGGCGAGGAATACGCTGAGCTCGCGCTGCGCATCGTCCGGGCACGCGCAGACTGACCGCGGTTCCGGACCGGCCGCTTCAGGCCAAGATGGAGACGGTCTCAACGACGCATACTGGCTTGTCGCCGCCCTCCCGCTCCAACGTGACCAACGCGTTGACCTTGTGACCAGATCCCATCGGCACGACCGAGAGCAGCTCAACCCCTGCGCGCACCTTGGAGTCCACGGACACGGGAGCCGGAAACCGAAGCTTCTCAGCGCCGTAGTTGACGCCCATCTTGATGCCCTTGACGTCGTAGATCTGCCAGATCAGCTGCGGAACGAGTGACAAGGTCAGGTAGCCATGTGCGATGGTCGTGCCGAAAGGACCCTTCGACGCCTCATCGGGATCGACGTGGATCCACTGGTGATCACCGGTCGCTTGGGCAAACGTGTTGATCTGGTCCTGAGTGATGACGTGCCAGTCTGAGTAACCCAGGTGGCTTCCGACTGCCTGCTCGAGCTCGCCGATGTTGTCGAACGTCCTCATGACACCGGACCTCCGGCGACATAGAGCACCTGGCCGGAGACGAATCCTGCTGCCTCGCTGGCGAAGAACGACACGGCATGCGCGATGTCCTCAGGACGCCCCGTCCGTGCGACCGGGATCTGAGCAGCCGCACCGGCCTTGAAGTCCTCGAATGTCATCCCCATGCGCTCTGCTGTTGCCGCGGTCATCTCGGTCTCGATGAATCCGGGAGCGATGGCATTGGCCGTCACGCCGAACTTGCCCAGCTCGTTGGCCAACGTCTTGGTGAAGCCCTGGATGCCGGCCTTTGCTGCCGCATAGTTCGCCTGGCCACGATTGCCCAGCGCTGACGTGCTCGACAGGTTGATGATCCGGCCGAAACCCGCCTCGGTCATGTGCTTCTGGACGGCTCGGCTCATCAGGAATGCACCCCGCAGATGCACGTTCATGACGGCATCCCAGTCGTCAACGCTCATCCGAAACAGCAGGTTGTCCCGGATGATCCCCGCGTTGTTGACGAGCACGGTTGGGGTGCCGAGCTCGGCAGCCACTCGATCGACGGCGTCTTGCACTGCCGCCTCATCGGCGACGTCGGCACCGATGGCGATCGACCGCCCGCCGGCCTCCGTGATGCCCTTGGCGACGACGGCGCAGACCGACTCGTCAAGATCAAGGACGGCGACGGCCATCCCGTCGCCGGCCAGCCTCCGGGCGACTTCGGCACCAATGCCGCGGGCGGCTCCGGTCACGATCGCAGTGCGGGTGTCATTCATACGGTCACTCCTGGGTCGGGAAATCAATGCTGAGAGCCAACGCACTATCACTTACTGAGCGCTTGCTAACTTCGCGGAATCTAGCTCTCCACGGTCGAGTCGGTCAAGTTCCCCGCTCGACGGTGGCAGCCCCGCGCAGGCTCGTGCTATCCGGGAGCGAGCCTCTGGAGAACCGCTTCAGCCTCCTGAACCATGTGCCGGACGATGGCACCGGCTGGCTCGACGGATCCAACGATCCCCACGGACTGTCCGGCGTAGAGAGCCATCGCCTCCAGGTCGCCGGCAAGGCCAGCCATTGGCGGAAAGAAGCTGTATCGGGGCACGTCCACGCCACCGGGGGCCGTGGCGATGATGTCGCCCTCCCCCGGGCGCGACCCAGGCATGGGCTCGCCGGCGGCCTGCCACTCATTGGTCGTGCTGTTGCCCAGCACCCGGTGAGGAGCCCGTGGCCAACCGATGTCGAACATCGTGCCGTAGACGGTGTCCTCTTCGCTCGCACTGACCACCCGTCGCTCGTAGACGTCGGCAATCGGCGCTTCCTCGCTCGCCAGAAAACGAGTCCCGACCCACGCGGCATCGGCGCCGAGCGCCAGCACGGCAGCCAGGCCGCGGCCGTCAGCAATCCCGCCCGCGGCCAAGACGGGCATGTCCCCTACCGCCGCTTTCACGGCAGGCACCAATGGGAGCGTCGCGACCCCGCCCCACACGTGGCCGCCGGCCTCCCACCCCTGCGCGACGACTGCATCCACGCCGAGCGCTGCGGCGCGGCGCGCTTCGGCGGCGCTGCCGACCGTGAGGATCGCGAGCGCCCCCGCAGCACGCACACGATCCAGGTACGGTTCGGGGTCGCCCCAGAAGAATGACACCACCTTCACGCCAGCGGCGAGAACCGCTGCCAGCTGCTCGTCGCGCCGCTCGTCGATGACCAGGTTGATGCCGAAGGGCCGATCCGTGAGCGCCTGAGTGCTCTGCACCGCTTCACGAATGCCGTCCGGTGTGAGCCAGGTGCCCTGGAGCATGCCCAACCCACCGGCATTCGAGACAGCCGCAACCAGCTCCGGCGACATTGCTATGGGCGCGGACACGACGGGAGCTTCGACGCCGACCAGACGAGTGAAGCTGGTCGAGATCATCGCGCGTCCCGCATCATGCCGGTCTCCGGGTGGCAGTTGACGTACTCGAAGGTCTGATCCTGACCATCGGGTACGCGTCGCGTGAGACTGCGGGGACAGGTGAGGTTGATATCGATGGCAGACTCCATGGTCGCCTCCTGGGATCGCGAGGTGTCGTCGGCAGGGCGCCGCGCGACGGCTGCTGAGGACGCTAGGGCTCGGTCCGCCTGACGAGGTATGGGATTTCGCAGGGGTTCCTCGATAAATCTTGCGATCTCCCTGTATCCGGTCCGAACCCGCTAGTCCCACCATCGATATAGGCAAGTGGTCCGCGTCACAGACGGGCCGAGGCCGTGAACTGATCTCTCGACAGTTCTGCTTCTCATCCTTGAAAGAAGGCACATCTGATGGCACGACGCACCGGTTTCGTATGGCACGAGAAGTACGCCTGGTTCAACCTCGGGCAGGATGCAGGCTTCGTCCACCCGGACGGCATGACGATCCAGCCCGACACGCACGTGTACGACCTGGAGGTCGTGCGCAGGTTCCGCAACCTGCTCGATGTGAGCGGCCTGCTCGATCAGCTCACCCGCGTCAACCCGCGGAATGCGAGCGACAAGGAGCTGGGCCGCGTCCACACCCAGGAGATGATCGACGCGACCAGAGAGCTGTCCGAATTGCCCATGGGCGGTGAGGTGGGAACTTTTGCTCCGATCCCCCGCGGTACGTTCGAGATCGCGTCGCTTGCCGCCGGTGGAGCGATCGCTGCCGTCGACGCCGTCCTGAACGGCGACGTCGACAACGCATACGCGCTGCTCCGTCCTGCCGGTCACCACGCCGAACCGGAGCAGTCCGTGGGCTTCTGCGTCTTCTCCAACGCGGCCATCGCCACGCGCCACCTCCTCGAGGAGCGCGGCGTGGGACGAGTGGCTCTCGTCGACTGGGATGTCCACCACGGCAACGGCACCCAGGCCGCGCTGTACGACGAGCCCCGCGCGTTGACCATCTCCATCCACCAGGACCGCCTCTTTCCCCCGGACAACGGCTTCGTGGAGCAGATCGGCTCAGGCGACGCCGAAGGAACAAACCTCAACATCCCGCTGCCTGCCGGCTGCGACGCTTCGGCATATCACGAGGTCTACGACAGAGTGGTCATCCCGGCCCTCCGGAAGTTCCGCCCCGACTTCATCATCATCCCGAGCGGCTTCGACGCCGGTCACATGGATCCCATGGGCCGGATGCAGATGCACTCCGAGGGCTATCGCGAGCTCACGCGCAAGCTGATGGCCGTCGCGGATGAGTTGTGCGGAGGACGACTGGTGTTCCTGCACGAGGGCGGCTACTCCCGTTGGACAGTGCCGTTCTACGGCCTCGCCGTCATGGAAGAGCTCTCGGGCATCGACACCGGCGTGGTCGACCCGTACCAGGGCTGGAACTCGACCGAGCATCTTGATCTGATGCCGCACCAGTCTGCTGCGATCGATGCCGCAGCGGTGAACCTCAAACGGGTTCCCGACCACGGCTGACACCTTCACGCCCGAGCCTGACGGCGCCGGGACGTGACGAAGGCCCCTGACCAGCATCTCTGGTGGTCAGGGGCCCTCTTTTTCTAGCCGGGACGGGATTCTCCTGCCCGATCTCGTGGTCAGGAGGCGTTCAGCGCCCTTCGGCAGCGAGGCCGGCCTCGAACACAGGGGCGGGAACTGCGTCGGCCCAATCGTTCATCGCGTCGAGCACGCTTTGGAGGCTCTGCCCGACGGGGGTCAACTCGTAGACGACTCGGGGCGGTATCTCCGCGAAGGCCGTCCGCGAAACGATTCCGGCGGCCTCGAAACGGCGCAGCCGCCTCGTCAGGGTGTGGGCGCTGATGCCCGGCAGGGCATCGATGAGCTCATTGAATCGATGGGAGCCGTGGAGGAGCTCGCGAATGATGAGCGTTGCCCAAGGGCCGTCCAGAAGGATGAGGAATCGCGCCACCCCGCACTCGGGCAGGTGGTTGTCGTATCTCACATTCTGCAGTCTAGCCCTTTAGTGCACTTGATGTAACCAGTGCACTATATGCACTAATGGATCATGACATTCATCGTGCATGGCGCCACCGGCGCCCAAGGATCCCCCGTTCTCACCGCCCTGCGAGCCGCCGGACACACCGCGACTGCCGCAGTCCGGGACATCACATCGATCGACGGCGCCGCTGTCGCGGTCGACTACGCCTCGGTCGATTCGCTGACGGCCGCGTACAAGGGCGCGTCCGGCGTGTTCGTGCATCTCCCGATCGACAGCACTGAGCAGCAGGCTCAGTACGCCCGCGCGATCGGCGAGGCAATCAGCAGAGCAAACCCAGCGCGAGTCGTCGTTTCCACCAGTGGCTACCCCGCTGTCCCAGGAACAGGTCCGAGCATCCTGCTCGAAGAGCTGGAGCGCCAGGACTGTTCATTCGCCGTGATCGAGCCGTGCCTGTTCCTGGAGAACCTGCTCCTGCCGATCGTCGTGGGCTCCGTTCGTGACGAGGGAGTGCTTCGCTACCCGCTACGGGCCGACTACCTGACCTCCTGGGTCTCCCACCTGGACGTTGCCGACGTCGCTGTCGCCCTGCTCACCGACACCAGCATCACCGGCCGCGTCGCCGTGGGCGCTCTGCCACCACTGCTCGGATCAGACCTCGCGGACGGGTTCGCGCGTCACTACGACAGGCCCGTCACGTTCGAGAGCCTCGAACCCGAAGCCTTCGGCGAGCAGATCCTCCCACTTTTCGGTGAGCAGGCAGCCCGCCCGGTCATCGACGCATACATCTGGCGCAAGGGCCTACCCGGAGAAGTCATCTCGGATGAGCACTCCGCACAGAAGCTGCTGGGCCTCACGCCTCGCTCCGTGGATCAGTGGCTCCGCGACATCGGCATCTGATCGCACGAACTCTCCATCCACGCGGACCGTGCAACATCACCGCCTGACATGACAAAGGCCCCTGACCGGCATTTCTGCTGGTCAGGGGCCTTCGAGTGGTAGCGGGGACAGGATTTGAAGCTGGCCACTCGGCTCCCTAGTTTGGCCTGTGGTTACAGAAGAAACCGGCCAAAACCGCACCCGCAAGACCGTGACAAGAATGGTCACCAGATCACAGGTTTGAACAGGTGGTGGGTCACGCGGAGGTCACGAACTAGGGGGAACATCGTGGGACGCAGCCAGACCGAGACCAAAGCCTTGCTCAAGGCTATCGAAAAACGACGCAAAGCCGGAAGGGCTAACTTCGGCACCATCGACCTCCTCCCAAGCGGCCGACTCCGAGCCCGCTTTCGCGGACCCGACGGCAAACGTCACAGCGCACCGCACACGTTCGACACCCTCGTCGACGCCGACCACTACCTGCTCACGATCCGCCAACAAATCACGACCGGCACCTGGCTGTCACCGGCCGAGCAACAACGCGCCGAGCGAGTGGCTGCCGTCTCAGGCACCAACGCCAACGCGTTGTTTGAGGACTATCTCGAGGAGGGCGATTTGAAGCAGGGCACGATCGACCTCTACCAGTACCAGTGGCACCGATTCATCGAACCCGGCATCGGCGCCCAAGCGGTCGCCGAGTTGACCGCCACCGACGTCGCGGACTGGCGAGCCCAACTGCCACCAGGCTCCCGTCAACGCGAACAGACCGAAGACCTCCTACGCGCCGTCCTCGGCCTCGCGATCGAACGACGCCTCATCAACTTCAACCCCGCCGCCCGCACCAGACGCAAACGCAAAGGCCGCAACACCCGCGCCAAAGCACGAGACACCATCCTGCTGACTCCAGCCGAAGTCGCAGCCCTGGCCAAAGCCATGCCACCCGAACGGTCCTTCGCCGTGCTGATCTCAGCCTGGTGCGGACTACGCCAAGGCGAAATGTTCGCCCTGCGCCGCAACGACCTCACCATCAAACACAACGACGACGGCCACATCAGTGCCACCACGGTGTCCGTCACCCGGTCCGTGGTCCGGTCCAAACAACCCGACGGCACGATCCTGGCGTTCGAGGACGACCCCAAATCCGACGCCGGGATCCGACGCGTCGCGATCCCACCCCACATCCTGGGCGACCTCGACGACCACCTCGACCGGTTCGCCCAGACCAGTGAGGACGGACTGGTATTCCCCAACACCAGCGGCGGATACCTCCACCCCAGCACCCTCTACGGCGAACAACCCGGCACCAAACGCCCCGACACCAGACGCACCAACCCCAGCAAAGGATCAGGCTTCTACCGCGCCCGAGCCGCCATCGGCCAACCCAACCTGACTTGGCATGCGTTGCGGCACCACGCCGTCACCCGCGCCGTCTACGCCGGAGCCACCCAAGCAGAACTCCTCGAACGCTACGGCCACTCCTCCATCGCCAGCTCCGCCATCTACCAACACGCCGACCAAGGACGCGACCACCAAATCGCCAACGCAATGTCCCAACTCGCCCTCCGCGAGCCCGATTGACCTAATGAGTGTCAGCCGAACAGAGCAATCGGGCCCCAGTCACGCTCGCAAGGGGTAGGCCATTTGGCCATCAAGACACGGAATGGTTGAAACCGGTTGGCGCTGACCGGGCCCCCACACCGATAGGCCGTCGAGCGTCGCGCCGAGTTTCACGACGTTAACTGGATCGCCGGCGTAGTCGATAGAAGCATCCCAAGCGACAAGGTTGGCGGTCTTGGCGATCGTCAGGGGAAGACACTCATCTTCTTCGATTCTCAGTTCCCAAGCCGAGCGCGCCCTAAACTTTCAACCGAGTTCACGCCACGATGCCGGAACTTCGCCCTATCGACCGTTGCGCGTCACGCCAAGTCGCCCAAACCACCAAGCTGCTCAAACCTAAGAGAGCGGCAACGATTGCTATGTATGGTCGTGCGCTGACGTACGCACGCCCGTCGATACTGGTAAATGTCCATGCGACAAGGGCACCAAGCATGAGGGAAGCCAGTCCGAGGCAAACAAAAGCTCCAACCGTCGCGATGGAGTGCGCCAGTAGCAACTGACTGCGCGGAGATCCGAGAATTCTGAGCCCGCGAAGTTGCCTACTGCGCCGTCGGGCTTCGGCAGCAATGAGGCCGGCGACGCCCAGGGCACCGATCACGAGCCCAATCGAAGCCGCCAATCCGATACACGCCAACTGCTTCGGAAATCGGGTGGTCGCGGGATTGTGATAGTCCAAAGGCCCCAAATCGAACTGCGGAAGTGGCGTAACCGAACCTATGCGCGCCATCGACGCGACCAGTTGTGGTGAGCGGACAACAACGTAGAAGGTCGACGACAATTCTGCTCCCGCAGGCGGCGCATGTTCAGCCCCGACAAGAATGGCACCGTGAAACTCCTGAGGAACGTTCCGGGCATGGAGCGGACGTAGAACACCCACCTCAGAAACCTTGGTGCCATCTCCCAAGGTCAGTGAATCGGGAACCTTTTCGGCCGGCTGATCACCGATCACAATCTGCTGGGGATGGCCTGTACATCCCACAAGTTCATTGCTTGAAATGCCTTCCACGTCTGCGCAGGACCCGTAGACCACTGGAAACCCCCCTTTTGATTCCGAGAGGCTTACCAATTTGGCGGTGGGAACCGTCTTGAGAATCCGACCCCTCGTCAATTGATCCGCCAGGTCGTTAACAGTGAACGGTATGTGGGACTGGCGCGAGATCCGCGCATTCCAGTCATCTGAGTTGCCACCTTGAAGAATCGACATGAATGACAGCGACCCCAAGTAGAGAATTACGCACACCCCCAAAAGGCTTCCCACATCAAGCGCCGAGCGGTGGGTCACCATGAGTTTGCTTCCAACCAGCGTCCCCGCAGAGCGTGCTCTTTTCGCCCAGGCGTCTGAGACCATTCGAACGACGGCCGGCGCGACCAAGACAAATCCCAATCCTGTCAGACCGATGCCAGCCCAGATCGTGAAACCAACGTTTGGGCCAACAGCCCGGACAAGCAGTGAAGTCGCGCAGAGAAGCGCAATTCCGGTCGTCAAGACCGCAACCCTGAGTCCCATCGGTAGCCAGCGTCGTCGAGGGCGACGAGGTCCCATTTCTTTCGACGCGAACGCGAACGCACAAACTGTAAGAAGTGACACCGCAATTGTCGCGATCGTCTGTTTCCACGCTGGAAGGGAAACGTCATCCGCGAAGAATCCAAAATTGCTTCCCGGGATGGCAGTGACCCGGTTGACGACGATGTTGAAGAGGACGCACCCGACTACTGACGCCGGAACGCTAATCAGACCCCCAGCCATTGCGGCGATGGTCCATGTGGACCTTCTCGAAAGCCCCACACGATGGAGAACGATCGAAGTTTTCCGTCGCGAAGGAGCTGACAACCGCGTGACGATCCATAGAAGTAGTGCGCTTGGCAGCACGATGGTGACTGCAGCGATCAAAGCGACGACAGCATTCAACCGTCCGTTCCCATCGTCAAAGACTTGGTTCGGCCCCGCCGTGATCCCAAATCCGTCAACGGGATATTGGAGTGGAAGACCAGACGCGACTTGTTCAACACTGCGCAATTCGTGGGGCTCGACGAGACCGACGTCGCGGATTGTGGCAGAGATCCGTTTCCCTCGATAAATGTCCGCAACTATGTCGTTCGACTGAATCAACCGCTTCAGAGCGGGCGAGACCGCGACGGTGCCTCTTGCTGGCAGCTTTCGCAAGCCGAGGTCCGAAACGTCTCCGTTCCCGGCGAAATAGGTTCGCGTGATCTGGTGACCCTCCCACCGACGCCCCAGGTCTACGTTCGGGTCGAATGTCCGCAAACCAGGCTGGTTCTGACTACGCTCCGACAAGTCGATGCGGGGTGTGAGTAGATCCGTACGCCGCTCTTGTGCCTGCGTCACCTGCGGCACAGCTAGCGCGACCAATGCGCCGAAGGTGATCAGCGCGGCTCCGAGTGCCAAAACGACGGCTCCCCATCGGCCATCACGTCCGACCACTGATCTGAGCGCGAGCCATCCATACGCTCGCATCACAATCGGTGGTCCCTGAGGGGTGACCGAAGCTGACCATCAGAAAGAGTCAGGACCCGGTCGCAACCGGCCGCAACTGCGTCGTCATGTGTCACGACGATTACTGCAGACCCGCTCGCTCGCGCCAACCCAATTAGTAAGGACATCGCATTCCGGGAGGCTTCGCCGTCGAGTGACGTGGTTGGCTCGTCAGCAAGGACTCCAAGCGGGCGGTGAATGATCGCCCGAGCGATGGCAGCGCGCTGCAATTGTCCACCGGAGACTTCCTCAGGAAGCCTCTCGGCGATCGCGTCAATCTCCAACTGCTCAAGAACCGGACGTACCATTTCACGGGAGTCGGTCGTCGAGCCAATAGCTGAGCGACCGAAACGTAGTGGGAGAGAAACGTTCTCCTCGATTGTCAAGTCAGGTAGCAGCTCGTCGCCCTGGAAGACCAACCCCAGTTTGGCAAGACGGATAGCCGACCGTCGCCGATCTCCGACGCGGGTGATGGAATCGCCACCGATCGAGACATCTCCGCTTGTTGGGACGAGAAGGCCAGCCAACACCGCCAGAAGGGTGGTCTTCCCGCTGCCGCTCGGGCCCATCAGGCCCACGACCTCACCCGACGAGACAGTGAGGCTAGCGCCGTCCAACACCAAGGTGTCACCGCGGCTCACGGTGACACCTTGGGCAGAGATCGCTAGCTCAGCCAACTTTGACACGCTAACTCCCAACTTGACGACTGGACTCTGGCGCCGGACGTGGCCTAGGAGACCCCAGTCTTCGACGAGCAGTCATCGGGAAGGTTGTTCCACTGTTCGCAAGCCTTCAGCGAAACGTTCCTGCCCTCGGCAAAGGACTGGTTGTTGTCCTTCTGTACGTTCTCCTGGTTTCCCGGAACAAACCAGGTCGTGGATCCGTAGCCGGTCACACTCCAATGCAGGTAGTCGTTTCCGTCCACCTCTTTGGCCGAGAAGACCTCCCCGTAGGCCGTGAACTTTGCCTGAACGTCGCGATCCCCTGAGTTCCAGAACCAGCCGATGTTTACCTCGGCATTCGCTGGTGCCGCGAGAGCCAAACTGGCCCCTAGGGCTAGTCCGGCCCCGATTGCGAGACTGCCGACCGAGCCTGCGATGGACTTCTTCACAGTTCCTCCTACTTGATGTCGTTGAACGGAGTGATTCGTACCTATACATCAGGTTCGAACCGCGAAAATGACAGCCTCACGCATTCTTTTTTTCCGCGTTCAGGAGTACTTCTGGGGGCGCGCAACAAAAGGCCGCGCTGGCTGAACTGGGTCTGTGAATCCTTCTGTGTGGCCGTCTAGATGGCAGCGCGTCGATCGAAGTGACCCACTTGGTTCCGTCGGAGTATTCGGCGTCCCGCCGAAGTCTTCGGCGTCCCGGAAACCTAGCCGTCCTTACGGCAGTGAGACGTTGGTAAGCCGAGTGGCCTGACCGGGATCTGGTGTCATGAAGACATCAAGAACCGTTAGGTCAGCATCCGTTCTCGCCGCGACTGCAACACTTGTCGTAGCTCCGATCTCATCCGCCGATGCCGCCGCTGGAGAGTGCCCCAGTGGCTACATGTGCGTGTGGAGCCAAACCGGCTACTCCGGCACGATGAAGAAGATTTCCGCCACAGGGTCGTACAAGTCAATTGGCCTGGCGACCGTTGAGTCGTACTACAACAACCGCTCGAAGCGGACATGGCTTCATGAAAAGGTCGACGGCTCAGGTGACTACGTGTGTTTGAATCCTGGTGCGCGCGCGAGCTCCCTTTCAGGCTGGCAGGACAACGCCAAGGCGGTCTACCTAGCAACGATCACAAACTGCTGACGCGGCGCAAGCCGGGGGGTAGCATCGCCGGGTGGGCGAAGATGAGTTCACTGCCCTATTCGAGCAGATGAGTGGCCGCATCTTCTCATTTGCCGCTCGGCGGCTCTCCGCCCAAGCTGCCGACGACACGGTCGGTCAAACGTTCGAGACTGTTTGGGCCAAACGCGACGAATGTCCCGACGACCCTGACGCAAGAATCGGTTGGGTCTTTACCATCGGACGCTTCAAAATCCTCCAAGAGGCCGAGCGCCAACGGCGAAAGCATCACGACAACAGGTTCGTCGACGACTATTCGGCGAGGCCCGCGCCACAACCAGACATCGCAGAAGCCGTAACGGAGACGGCGCTCGGTCGCTGGATCTACCAGCAGTTGAGCGCCGTCGAGCGAGAACTCTTTGACGTCGCCTTCATGCTGGACGTGACGAGGGAACAGGCTTCGGCAATGCTTGCCATCTCGGTTGGGACGTTCAACACCCGGGTGTCTCGACTTCGAAGTCGTATCACGACTCTGCAGAATGCTGCGGAGACCGCTGAGCTGAATTTGGGAGGGAACACCGCATGAGTAATGGTGAACCCACCCTGCCTGCAGACGACGAGCTGGAACTCCTGCGTGGGCAAGCGCGCTCGCTCGGGATGCCCTCCCAGATCGACCCGGAGAATATCGGGGTCACACTTCCATCGGCAAAGAACATGCTCGAGCGCGCCAAAGCAGCTGATACGGCCGACGAGCAAGAGGTCCCGGCGCTTCATCGTAAGAAGAACCGACGGCTTGTGGTCAGGGCTCTCGCCGCTGCAGCGGCGGTTGCGGGTATAGCGACGATCGTTGCCAGCCCATGGCAGCAACACGCCGCGGATGCCTCGACTCCGCCGGTGTTGGACTATGCATTCGCCAACGCACAGAACATCGCCTACGCGCCGGGAAAGGATGCTCGCGCAGAACTGAACAAGTTGGCCGAGACCGCTTCACAGCAAACGAAGGTACCGGGCTCCGGATCAATTCAGTATCTGCTGACCGACAACTGGTTCGCCGAACTTGAAGACTCGAAGGAGGCCGAGCTCATCCCCAAGCGTCGAGAAACTTGGCTCCGAGCTGACGGATCACTTCGTGCCCGCGAAACATCCGGGACCCCGCTGTCACCCGACGGCAGGGGCCTGACCAAACGTCCCGTAGCGCGAACTTCGGACGTCACCGACGAGACGTATCCGGCCGACGACCTATATCCACAGTTTGTTGCCAAACTCGGCACCGACGTCCAGAAAGTTCGCGACGCGCTGATGCGAAAGGCCGAATGCGAAGATCGCAGCCGTGGGCCCAGTCGTGCTGCCTGCTTGTACCAAGAGATCACTGGACTCTACGCAAGCTACGTCGTCCCGCCGACGATAGCCGCGACGTTTTGGAGAATCCTCGCCGACGAACCAACCATGCGATCACTCGGCTCAGTCAAGGATCGCGCAGGCCGCGCCGGCATAGGAATTTCGTTCATTCCCGCCGACTCACCCCAATTTCGTAGGGTGCTCATCATCAGCTCCGAGACAGGGCAACTTATCGGGACCGAGGACATCTTGATTAAGAAGGATCCCGACCTCAAGTTGGAGTCGCCCGCTATCTACAGCTTCACTGCGATCCTGGATACGCGATACACGCGCGTGTTCGGCCCGGATCGCGCTGATTCGTAGGTCGGTCCACTGTTCACAATCGCAACTCCAGAAAAAGTTGCCGTGGCTCAGTAAGAATGCAGCCTCAATTGGGACTTACATGTAGGTCCACAATCAGAGATCCGCGGAGCGTTGCGCGCCGACCGGGTGTCCCGACGCCGAAGCGAGGCGAGCCATGTATTTCAAAGTCGGCCCAACGGAGTCCGGGGCCAGTTCCTGGTGGCTCTACAGCGGCAATCACGAGATGGTCGCGTGGGCCGGCGAAACCTTCGCGAGCTCCTCGAACGCTTCTCGCGCCGCCAACAGCTTCAAAGTCGGCGCCTCGAGCGCTCGCTACGAAATCTACGAAGACGCCGGCTCGAAATGGCGCTGGAGGGCTTGGCGCTCGAGTGACAAGGTCGCCGCATCCGGTGAGAGCTTCACCGGCCAGTACGAGGCGCAGCGGGCCGCGGACAACGTCCGCGACAACGCAGGGAGTGCCACAGGGCCTTGAGCGGCCCGACACATGCCGGGGGCGAATGAAACATCTCGCCAGCACCGTATCGGCCTGGCAGACAGCGATAGGAGCAAAAGATGGCCAAGCCCGGACATGACGGAAAGTACCCCGGCCAGATCAGCACCGACGGCGACTGGATTTGGGTCGGCTCGGACTGGGAACGCACCGACGTCAACCAAAAGCTCCGCAAAGTGAACAATGCGCCCGATTCCACTCGGAAACAAAATGACTGACACGACGCCGAAACCCGACGTGGAGATCCCACCAACAGATTCTGAGACCTCCCGGTGGGTGACGGCCGCAACCGAAGTCCGCGCAACCGCCAAATGGCTTGCGACCGCTATCGCTGCCATCGCCAGCGTGGTATTCGGCGCGGGCCCATTGATCAGCAATGCCACAGACGCAACAGACTGGGGCGGGCTTCGCTGGACCATCGTCCTGGTCTCAGCGGCCGTCGGCATCCTCGGTGCGACCGCAATCGTCAGCAGCTTGGTCATGTCGATGATGCCCGTGGAGGTGACTCTCGACAGTTTGCCCGACGAGCTCGTCGCCCGAGTCAACGAAGACCCCGATGCCTACCTCCCTGGCGACGCAACGAACATCGCTGATTTTCGAGCCCGACTCGTCAGCTATGCGAAGGGGACGGCGGAGCTTGAGGCAAGGGCAAGACGCGCAACGCCCAAGGCCGAGGAGACAAGGTACGAGGCGCTCGCGAAGATCCAATCAGAGAAGTTTGAGCTGTATCAGCGGGGGCGCGCGGAGCTCTTCAACCAGGCGAAATTCATGATCGAATCGAACCGCCTCACTGGTAGGGACGCCGCCAAGAAGTTCGCCCTCCCAGCAGTCGCAGTCGTGGTGGCGACAACCGTCTTCACCTTCGTGACCCACACCCCCGCGAAGGAAGACTCCCCCTCCACCGCACCCAAGCCACAGGGAGCACTACTTGTACCGGCGGACGGATCTCAATCGCTATGGAACGAACTGCAGCTGTCCCGATGCCAGCTAGACAAGAACGAAGAGGGCGTTCCCGTGCTACTGCTTGGCACGTCCGGTGAGGACACGCTCAACTACAACGTCCAGACGCTCGGTACGCCCGCCGGATGCGGCCGCTACTCCTTCACCGTCTCAGACGAGATCGTTGACGTAGTAGTGCCGACACCGCTCAAGGTCAAAGGTGCCGAGTAGACCTTGATGAGTAGACCCTTCGGCGAAGCCTCCTCGGCAATTGTAGATATTTGCGTTATCGTCCCGAAGGACGACGAGTTCGTTGCGCATCTGGCCGTCTTCGGAGTGGGATCGGAAATCGATGATTTGCCCACTCTGCGAGGCGAGCGATACCCCTATGCGCTGACTGCCATTGGCGAGCTGCGAGTTGCGTTGGTCTGTATTCGAGACCAGGGAAATACTGCTTCTGCTCTGGCCACGAGCCACGTCCTGAACTCGCTGCACCCGACAAACCTGTACTTGAGTGGCACCGCTCTCGGCAATCCGCGTCGCTCCGACCTCGGCTCCCTTCGAATCAGCGACCACATTGATCACGCCAATCAGTGGGTCGAAGGATCGAATGGCCGGCTTCCCCGCTTCGATCACTACGAGCCACCCAGTACAACGCGCAAAGATCTAGGGTCGTTCATTTCCGACCATCGCGATGGCCGACGATTCAGCAACCTAATCACCCCATTTCTTCAAGCAATGCAACCCGACAACTGGGAGGACCTCCTAAGGAAGATCAACCCAAGCCCCGAGATGACACACATGGTTACAGATAACACCCTCGTGAAGGACATAGACCACGATGGGGGCGCGAGCAGGGCCACCTTGTGGCAGCACGAAGAGCGTGCGTCGGCCTACGATATGGAGTGCGGCGGCTTCGGTCGGGAGATGCAGCACGAGAGCGGACTCGCGTGGGCTGTCGTGCGCTCAGTCTCCGACTTTGGTTTCGACAAGTCGAACGCCGAGTCGGGCATGCGCACGGCGTCAGCTCTCCTGGCGGCTACCTTCATCCGCGAATTCATCGCGAGTGGAATCAGCAAGAGTCACCCACGCGCATTGCGACCGGCCCAGACAACGTCACCCAAGCTCAGCCCGCAACAGCACTACAGTCAGCACTCTGCTTCGGACTATTTCGCCAATCGGCTGTCTGACGAGTTCGGATTCTCGCTGCCAGTCTCGCTTTTGAGTAGGGAACTTTCACTAGGCGACGTTGCCATCCACCTCTCGGCTCAAGGACTTGATCGCGACGAAGCGAACCGCTTTCTCGAGGTGCTGCGCGTGGAGTATTTCGAGTCCAAATACCTCGAGTACGACTACAGCCTCGATATCCGTGGGTATTTCGGAGACTACTGGTACCAAGAGATTCGCGAAATGCTCGCGTGGTACGGGTACGAGAATCTGGTTGGTCGCTCGCTCCTCGACGTGGGTTGCGGCAACGGCCTCGAGATCGGACCCCTCGTCGAGGTGTGCTCGCCGAGCGACGTCACTGGGGTAGATCTGAGCCGACAAATGCTCGCGCGCGCCCGTGAACGCCATCCGGAAATGACCACAATTGCCTGCTCCGCAGACGCGCTAAATGGGATCGAGTCCGACTCGGTCGACGCGTATATGTCGCTTAGAACGTACATGTCCAGATTCTTTGACGTGCCCGCTGCGCTGCGGGAGGCCTATAGGGTACTCAAGCCAGGTGGTCTGCTTCTTATCTCGATCGCCAACGGCTATCTGGACTACTCGGCTGACGGCGCGCCACACGTGGTCACTGGGCTCAAAGAGGTGGGCGGATCCAGCTTTGTGAGCGCGGATCGGCCGTTTGAGCTCCTCACCCGCTACCACCGTCAAATTCGAAGTCTTGGCTTTGAGCGGTTGCACGTGCTGTCGAAATTGACGGACGTGTATATCGGTGCGCTCAAACCTGGAGCGTCAGACGCTCGACGCACGGATAGCCCCGGGTGGAGCAACAACGGACTTTCCGTTGAACACTGATTCAGATGTCTAGCGTCAGGGGTTCGAACCATCATCTATCTGCGCAGCTGAGTAAGCACGCTCTCGGCTAAACCACAGCGCAGAAGCGGCATCCTGTCGGGCGATCATGGGTGGGTCACCCGCACAACGAGGTCGATGGATACTGAACCGCCCCGGCATTTCCGGAGGCACGGTTTTGTGGCTCAGCCGGTCGGCGTGAGCTGGTTTCTTGCAGCGTAGTGAACTTCCTCGGCCTGGACGGGTGTGAGGTCGTCGATCGACTCGTGTGGCCTGTCGTGGTTGAACCAGTCGACCCAGTTCAGGGTCTCGATCTCGACGTGCTCAACACCCCTCCATGGGCCCTCGGGTCGGATGAGCTCGGACTTGTAGAGGCCGATCTGGGACTCGGCCAGCGCGTTGTCGTAGGCGTCGCCAACGGATCCGACCGAAGGGTCGACGCCGGCTTCGACGAGTCGCTCGGTGAACGCGAACGACACGTATTGAGATCCGGCGTCGGTGTGATGGACCAGCCCGGTCAGGTCGGTGACTCCGGCCTGGGAGCGGGTCCAGATCGCGTGCTCGAGGGTGTCGAGCACCAGGTCGGTCGTCATCCGGGTCGCCGCGCGCCAGCCCACGATCCGACGACTGAATACGTCGATGATGAACGCGACGTAGACCGTCCCGGACCAGGTCGCGACATAGGTGAAGTCCGCGACCCACAACTGGTTCGGCCGCGAGGCGAAGAATTGCCGGTCGACCAGATCGGACGGCCGCTCGGTGCCATCGCTTGGGAAGTGCCGGATCTTCTTGCGTCTGAGCGCGCCGACCCAGCCCTGCTCGGCATAGAGCCGCTCGATCGTGCACCGGGCCACCTCATGCCCCTGGGCTCGCAGATGCAGCCACATCTTGCGGGCACCGAACCGGGCGAACAGCTTCTGACGGGTCCGCTCGGCGATGATCAACTCCACGATCTGGCCGTCACGCAGCTGTCGCTTCGACGGCCGCCGGCCGGCGTTGTCGTAGTAGGTGCTCGGGGCGATCTTCATGCCGTGCTCGGTCAGCACGGCACAGATCGGCTCGACCCCGAACTCGTCCTTGTGGGCGGTGACGAACTCCGTCAGAACCGGCGTGGGCGGTCGAGCTCCGCCGCGAAAAAAGCCGACGCCGACTTCAAGATCTCGTTCGCTCGACGCAGCTCGGCGACTTCCTTCTTCAACTCTTTGATCTCAGCGATGTCTTCAGAGGTCTTGCCCGGCCGAACACCCCCATCGATCTCCGCCCGGCGGACCCACTTGCGCAACGACTCAGGCGACGTGATCCGAGCTTGGCCGCGATCGACTTGATCGCCGCGTACTCCGACTCGTAGTCGCCCCTGGACTCCAACACCATGCTGACCGCGCGCTCCCTGAGCTGCTGCGGATACTTCGACGGACGTGCCATGAGAATCATCCTTCCAACGAAAGGACTCTCCAGACATCCCGGGGCGGTTCATACCGCTTTGGTCGCAGTGTGTAGCGGGAAACAGGATCCGCACCTAACCCACGAGCCTACAACCCCGATGCGTCTGCGAAGAATCGCTGAAATTGAGCCGAATTTGACGACCGAACCGTCACCTCACCTTCCCAGCAGGCGCGCATGGAGGCGTAATTGAGGTCACGAATGCGAAACGGCTGGAACCAGATTCCCTCTGGTTCCAGCCGTTTCCTTGGTAGTGCTGACCTCTGTAAAGTTCAACACCCGAAGCTCGGCAAATCTGCCTTCCGCTCGGTTCGGGCCGCATCCGAAAGTTCATGGCAAAAACCGCATCACTGAACGACTTCGCGCGCAGATTGTCGAGCGCTACAAGCAGGGCGATGTCGGTACTCTGCAAGTCGCTGAGGAATTCGGCGTCAGCAAGTCGAGCGTGCTCAACATCCTGAAACGGGAAGGTATTGCGATCCGAAAGCAGGGTCATCGCCTCACCTAAGCCGGACTCAGCTGTCGCCTCGCGACGCTAAGTTGGCCAGGTGAACTCTCCTCCGTCGATCAGTGGCGATCTATCGCTCGGGCACATCCTTGAAACCGCGGGTCTGACCGATTTCACCGAAGTACTTGCCATCCGCCACACGTCCCTTTCGCACGGCATCCCGGATGTCAATCACACGACACCCGCAGCTGTGCTCACGTACACGCGGGACCAGGACGCCGACCCCCGGGTGTTCCCGGTGAACCCACCGAAGATCTGGCTCGTGTTTATGGCAGATGGCACTCACGATGGGGCACACCGCGCCCGGTTCTACGGAGCGTATGAGAACTCGGGTGAGGCTCTCGACGAGCGAACGGAGACCAATCGCCGCTTCGATCTCAGCGCCATGCCACTGCTTGAGGCGTTGCAGAACCGACTGGTCGTCGACTGGACAACTCCTATCCGCTGGCATCGTCGGGGTGTTCTCGCCGCAGAGTTCCGCGTCCTCGAGATCGCGGATCCGCAGGTCATTCCGTTCCCAGGGTTCGACAACGTGCGCCTTACATACAGCGAACTTCGGCGCATGATCGATGATCCTCACTACTCCCGCTGGCACAGCGCGCTCAGCGCCGTGAAAGGCATCTACCTCATCGCCGACTCCAGCAACGGCATGCAGTACGTGGGCAAGGCCGACGGAGCGCAGGGAATCTTCGGGCGGTGGAAGGCGTACGCGGGTGATGGGCACGGCGGCAATGTGGCTCTGAAAGATCTGGACAACCTCGACCTGACTCACCGCGAGCACTTCGTCTTCAGCATCCTGCGCGTCTTCGGGCCTGAAGCGACGCAGAAACAGATCCTCAACGCAGAGGCTCACTTCAAAGACGCTCTGCTTAGCCGCGACTACGGGTACAACGAAAACTGACGAAGCCCAAGCCGCTCGCGGTGATTGCATCCGGACTGCCGCTGAACGAAGTCATCGAGAAGCTCACCGAATTGCAGGCGAAGTACCCGAACAGCGAGGTCCGGCGAGGCCGCGCCAATCGCTGGGAGCTATGGCCGACATCGGAAGATTGATCCCGGCGAGTTGGGGTCCGAAGGCATGCTGAAAGTCCGCCTCTGAGTGAAAGACCGGACGTCGCGCGCGTAGCTCATCGATGACTGTTTGCGCGCTGAGTTGGTTCGCTATGTTCGGGTCGGGCATGGACTGCTCACCTATTCAGTGTCATCGTCGGACGAGTCCGTCAGATCGGCGTCGATATTCAGGACGTTCGCCGTTCCCTCCATTTGCGCGAGCAACACTGCAGCGTTCTCGGCCATCCGGCGGGCCGACGTCCAGCGCAGGTCGATCGATTCCCCGCCTACACCCAGTGACGCCGAGGACGAGATAGAGAACGTGATTGCGCCGCCCTGCGAGAGATGCGCGACAAGCTCCTTGTGGATACGACGACTCGTCCGCTGTCTCGATCGATCCGTCTTGGCGTTGCGATAGTTGCTGCCTCGACTTCTGAGGTTGACCGACTCCCCTATGTATATGGAGGGCTGGGAATCGTCACCCAGTGGCTCGAAGTCGAAGCGGTACAGACCTGGCACTCGCGGAAGCGCCGGGAACTTCGGAATGCCTGCCGTATCGAGCGTGACCTTGCCGGCCCTTCGCCAAGAGAATGTGACGCTGGCGTCGACTGTCTCAAAGATGGGCAATGAGGACTCATCGAACGCGCCTCCATGAGAGCCGGAGTCGACTGAGCCACGCTGACCGTCAGGACTGACGGTGAACCCAAGTTTGCGTAGATGCCGCCGCGCCGTCTGTGACTGAAACCTTGGCCGATCTGGCTGCAGGGCGATGGCCAGCGCTTGTTTGACTGGCCATCGGGCACCCTCGACCTCTACCCAATGCGTCTGGATGTTGCCCGGGGTATGGCCTCGAAGGCGCGCGCGGATGTCCTCGGCCTCGAGATCAAAGGTCCTGCCGTCAATGACGAACCGCATGGAACCACCTTGGGTCGGGGGGACTAGGGACGCACGTCAATGCCCTCTTCGTAGTCATCGACAAGCGACTCGAGCATGTCGAGCGCCATTTCCACTACAGCTGGGCCGAGCCTCATCATGGGATCGTCGTTGACCTTTCGGTGCCACCGATGCAGTGGATTCCTGCATTGAGTGAGAACGTACTGGTCAATTGCGGTCCACTCCCCATGGACGTTTGCACTGGCGGGAGCGAACACCAATCGGTACTCGTTCAGCAGCCCCACTTGATCGGCCATTCGTCGTGTGTCGACACCGGCGAAGTTTCCTTCGATGCTGATGTCCTGAAACTCTTCCAGCAGGTCGTTGTTGACCAGTGCATCTAAATACTCGATTTGGCCATCGAGTTCTTGAGGCGGATCGTCCATGCCATCTCGGTACTCTTCGAGGTGGAGTTTGAGCAGCTTTAGCCTGCCCCTGCCGTAGTCCTTAAAGCGACCGAACAGTTCAGCATCGTCCTTGAGGATCAACCACTTCACCACAATGCGAGACTCCAGAAGCCCGCGCAGCGTGGATGAACCGTGCTCCATCGTCCACAGCCCAGGAAACTGGACCATGATGCCGAGCGCTCGAACCTGGCGGTAGACAAGGCCCGTCAGAACTTCGTGTCGATCGGGAATGTAGAGATCAGGATCCGAGGTGTTCGCCTTCGCGACGAATCTCTCTGTCAGATCGTCGAGACGCTGCTGCCATATGTCGCGGGCGGATTTGATCTGCGACGAGTGTTCGGTGGTTGCATCTCCGTCGGTCGTATCCTCGATGGGCTCAGCTTCACACTCGTAGAGCTTCCAGTTCTGACGCCAGAATGACTTGGCCCAAAGCAAGCCGGGCGCCTCCGCCTCACCGGGTTCGCTTGAGAGGTTCAGCATGGTCATGGCCGAGGCTCGGATACTCGGTTCAATCCTCTGCCGCTCCTCTTCGGTGATCCCATCTGGGTACCTCGGAAGGATGTCACCCCATTCAGCACCGATGCTTGGAGGGAGCATCAATTTGTCTGCTTGGAGATATGCCCTCAGAATCATCGCCTTGGCCTTGGTCGCCGTGGAGGTTTGCCCATGACGGCTGGACTCGATCACGCTCCGCAGGAATACCTCAGGCACGTCGGCGCTGACGACCCGAGCGTTGCCAGACCAGCCGTCAAGAATCCACTGGCCGGGCACTTCCTCATATTTCTGAAGGCCTCGAACTAGCTCCCAGGGAAATGCCCGCTCGTAAAGGCCATCCGCCTTCAGCGCTGCGATGACGTCCGTTCGGACATGGTCGGGGACTAGATCGAAAGAGCTCAATTGCCCTGTCAGTACAGAGAGGTCTTCTGGCGCACTCTCGGACTCGTCGAGGATCTCGGTAATGCGGTCAAGGACCTCGCTGGCAGTGAACATCCCTGGCTTGTCGCCGTACTTCGTGATCAGTGAACAAATCCAGAGCATGTCGGGAAATGTGTCTCTTAGCCAGGGCACCAACTGCATATTCGGCAGTGTCCGCATCGGTGGCTTGAGGACCTTCCCGGTTCTTTGATGGTCCTTGAGCCGGCTGTTTCTCCTTTTTTGCTTTGCCCGTTTCTGACTCATCATCAAGCCTTCGACGCCGAAGGCTTGTTGTCATTGCGGGCATCGATCACAACGATGGCAGGATTGTCAGTCAATTTCAGTTCCTTCAGCACTCGCTGGACCTTGGCTTCATCCGACTTCGTGTAGCAGATGATGACCTTGAGCGACTGACTCGTCTTGTTCGCCTTTTCGTAGATCTCGACCTGCTTCTCGAGATTTCGCTTGAGAGCCGAATTGCTTGCGAGCTTGAATTCGATGAGCGACTTGTCGCCGGCACCGAAACTCACTTTGAAGTCGACGGGGCCTCGGCCATTGTTCGGTTCTCGGTTGACATCGAAGTCGGTGCTGCACCACATGACACCGAAGAAAAGTTGGACCTCGTCCTCACGCGAGAACGGCTTGCCGTTGCGATTGATCAGCTTGTAGCCGTCTTGATTCTCGACGTAATCCTTGAACAGGCCGACTCGAGCCCTCGCCTCATCGAGGCTTGACCACGGCTTCTCATAGAAGTCGGACTTGGCTTCGAGGTCGGCTACTACCCGCTTCAGCTGTTCAACTAGAACGGCGCGGGTATCTTCAACCTTCTCGGCACTGACCGCGACAGCGCTCTCCCCCGAGTCTTCCTTCTCCTTGATGTAGTAATCAATCAAGTCGGGAAACGCCATGATCGTCCTTCGGGCGGCCTCCGCTCGTTCCTTCGCGGTCGGTTTCTTGCCAAGTTGCTTCCTGAAGTAGTTGTCGATCTGTGCGCGCAGCTCACCGTCGGGGATTGCTTCCGGAAGTTTCTCGAATCCCTTGATCATGTCCGAGTGGCTGATCCAGGTGTCATCTCTAGTCAGGATGTCCGCTGGCGTCAGAATCAGGAAGTCGTCGTTGAGCTTCGGTAGCAGGTACTTGCGGGTTTCCCATGTCTCAGTGTCGTAGTTGAACCGTGCCCGAGTGACAGCAAAAGTCTCCGTCTGATCCTCTGACAAGCGGGTTCGCGCGAACTCTTGGGTGTACTCCAGAAGGAACTCTTTGATGAGGTTCGTAGTGAAATCGCTGATGTTATCTCGGCCGACGCCCGGCTTTATAAGCGCGAGCTTCTCCAAGTGGCTGCTCGACGTGATGCTCTCAGATCCGAAGTTGCCCAACACGTGGCCGAGGGAGTCGTGTAGCGACTTGGCGAACACCGGGCCTAGCCCACTTCCGCCATTGCCTAGCAACGTGAAGCCGAACCAGTTCTGTTTCACCTCCTTAAAACGGTAGAGGCTGTTGATCAGATTGGGATCGAGTTGGATGTCAGCCTTGCTACGCAGAAATTTGAGGTATCGAAGAATCTCGGCGTGTAGTTCCTGGTACTCCGGCTTCTCGCTATTGAAGAGGAGGAACGGGTCCACGAACAGCGGGAGGTCGGAGACGATGCTCAGGTCGAACGCGCCGTACTCCTCCAAAACCTCCTCGGACACCCCGAAATGCTGGGAGAAGTACAGATCCACAACTACTCCCCCGCCCCATCCGTCCAGAACTCGTGGGCCAGCGGCGCACCGTTAAGTTGATCTCGCCGACTCCGCCAGTTCGGCAGATACCCATCCATCAACTTGGTGAAGCGCTCCCCGTGATTGCGCTCCAGGTGGTGTGTCATCTCGTGGACGACGATGTACTCCAAGGATTCGGGGTGCTTTTTCGCCAGCTCAGCGTTGAACCAGATGTGCCCGGTTTCGCGGTTGCACGAACCCCACTTGGTCTTCATGCGACGAATACTCCACCGGGGCACCGACACATCGAGGATGGGTTCCCACTTGGCGATGAGATCAGGAATGACCTGACGGAGCTGGCTGCGATACCAGTGGTCCAGCAGTTCGCGACGGCGCTCAGGCGACACGCCCTCGGGCGCATATAGAAGTAGCTTGTCGCCGTCAACCTCAAGATGGGCGCGGCCTGGTCGTTCGATGACCTTGAGACGAAGACGATTACCCCATACGTAGTGGGATTCCCCCGTGATCATTTCTCGCTCGGACTGACGTTCAGCCGCTTGCATTTGGGCCCGTTGGCGTTTGATCCAAGGCAATCGCTGAATCACAGCGAGACGCACGTTGTCGTCGTCGAGCTGCGTCGGTGCAGCGACACGCACTCGACCCATGGGCGGGTAGACACCGATGTGCAGGTTCTTGATGTCTTTGTAGATGACGTCGATGTCGATGCCACGGATCGTCATGTAGGCACTAGCGGTACTCATGGCGCGCCTTCACGAGTTCAAACAGATCATCGAGCCGGTCGAAGTCATCCGGCAATGTCGATTTGATGGCGTTCTTGACCTTGCGCTCCTTGATCCGGTTCCCGATCCACGAGTCCGGCTTCGTGTGGCGAACGATGGTGTCGACTTCAATAGCGAAGCCATCGTCGGGATGGAAGAAGTCAATGAGGGCCTTCTTCGCACCGTTGTCAGCCCACTCGGGGTATTGGGTGTCGGACTCCTTGGCACCAAGCTTGCGAGCGGCCTCGATCAGTTGCGCGAGGTATGCCTTGTAGTCGAGAGAACCCTTGCGACGCTGCTCGATTAGCGCGTCGAGGAGTTCCGACATCTTGTCGTAGTACTTGGGATTCATCGCACGTTCGTCGATGATCACCTTGCGCATGTTGTTGGTGATCGTCTCGGCGACGGCCTCCGGGTCCTTCTTGATTCCCTCCGGGAGCTTGTCGATCGCCCCGACGCCCATCTGAACGATGAGTTGAATTAGTCCCGTGTCTTCGAAGTCCGACAGCGTCTCCGAAGCGCCTGCCTGGATGTAGGTGTCTAGGAGGAACCGCATCCCAGCCTCGTACTGCTTGAAGTCAACATCCTCGCCAGCACCGAGTTTCACTTCGTCACGAACTGCGACGTAGTGAGCGATCTCCTTCTTGATCGCTGCGGCTTCTGCGTCGGTATATCCGGCGGCGGCCATCTCGTTGGCCAAGTTCGCGAAGGAGCGAGTGACTCCCGAGACGGCCTTGTAGAGCTCCACCCGCTTGGGCTCGTTCGCCTTCAATTGCTCAGCATTGCCCTGTTCCTTAGCGCAGAAGTACTGCTGGTACTGAAGTGTGTTCTTAGGCGGCTCGACAGGCTCACAGATGGCGCGGATGTTCTCCAGCGCATCCTCTAGATCTTCTTGGGCCTTGTCGATTCGGTTAGAGAGAAGACCTTCGATGTCATCCTTCTCGTAGCCGTCGAGAGCGCCGCCGGTGTAGTCGCCGATGGCAACCTCGAGCGAGTTGAAGAGGTCCTGGTAGTCGACGATGTAGCCGTAGTCTTTGTCGTCACCATCAAGGCGGTTGACCCGGCAAATGGCCTGAAACAGTCCGTGATCGCGCATCTTCTTATCGATGTAAAGGTACGTCGCCGAAGGTGCGTCGAAGCCAGTCAGGAGCTTGTCGACGACGATTAGGAGCCGCATCTGTCCAGGGTTCTTGATGAACTGCTCTTTCACCTCCTTTTCGAACTGCTCAACCTTGGTCATCGCGGAGTCTTCGGACTCTCGGAAGTGGTCGGCCAACATCTTTCGGTAGATGTCGTACTGGCGAATCTTCTCGGTCTTTCCTTCGCCGGAGTCTTCCTTGGAGATGTCGCCGGCTTGCGGTTCGTAGCTGGTGACGATGGCGCACTTGCCTTTGAACCCGGCGTTGACGAACAGTTCGTAGAACTTGCATGCCTGATAAATGCTGGCGCCAACGAGCATGGCGTTGCCACGCCCATCCATGAGTCGGGGCTTGATCTCCATGTCGAGCAGGATGTCGTTGACGATCTGCTTTGCTCTCGGCTCAGAGCTAACGACCTTTTGCATCGTGCCCCAGCGCTTCTTCAGCTCGGCCTTCGATAGATCGGTCATGCCCTTGGTCTTGACGTCGAACCACTTGTCGACCTGCTCCGGCGATGACAGATTCTGGTCGATGTTGCGTGCCTCGTAACGTAAGTCGAGCACGACACCATCGGAAACGGCTTCATCGAACTTGTAGGTGTGGATGAACGAGCCGAATGTCTCGATGCTGGTGGTCTTGTCGGCCTTGAGCAGAGGCGTACCGGTGAAGCCGATGAACATGGCTCCAGGAAGGAGCTGCTTCATGGCTGTGTGCATCTTGCCGGACTGCGTGCGGTGCGCCTCGTCGACGAACACGAACAGGTTCCCCTTGGCTGCAAAGTCCTTGGGAATTTTGGCGTTGAGATCTTTGATGAAGTCACTGCCGCCCGCGTCCCTCGACGCATCGTCGTCGACGCCGCGGAACTTGTGAACCAAGGACCCAATGAGCCATTCCTGGCTCTTGTTCAGAGTGTCGAGCAGATCCGAGCCACTGCTGGTGCGGTAAATCTGTTCGTTGACGCCGTTGAAGACTTTCTCGATTTGCTCGTCGAGGTCGGTTCGGTCGGTAATCAGCAGGACCCTCGCATCGTCCTGATGCTCCCGAATCCATTTCGCCAGCCACACCATCGTCAGCGACTTACCCGACCCCTGGGTGTGCCAGATGATGCCGCCCTCACGCTTGGCGATTCGCGCCTGCGCGGCCTTCACACCAAAGAACTGGTTGTGCCGGGCCGTCTTCTTGACACCCGAGTCGAAGACCATAAAGTCGTGAATGATTTCGAGCAGCCGGTCCTTTGAGCACATCTGGCTCAGGCCTCGGTCGAGTGGGTCCTCGATCTCTGACGGCTCGCGCCATTCAAGCCAATACTTCTCGGGGGTGTCGATCACGCCGTAGCGCAAGCCCTCGACATCGTTGCCAGCCATTACCAGTTGAACGGTGGTGAAGAACGGGCGGATGAACTCAGTTTTCTGATTGCCGATCGTCTGCCGAATACCCTCGCTCGCCGCCACCATGGATCGCTTGAGTTCAAGCGTGACAAGGGCAATGCCGTTTACGTACAGGACGATGTCAGGACGCTTGGTGTGATGTCCAAGAACCGTGACCTCTTCGACGATGACGAAGTGATTGGCGTCAGCGTTCGTCCAATCGATGAGCCAAACGGTCTCGGTGTGCTCACCCACTCCGGGCTTCACCTTCACGCCATATCTGAGCATGTCGTAGACGGCACGGTTGGCCGCGTAGAGGTCATGTCCGCCGCCAAGCGCAGCAGCTTTCGCGACCTGATCGCTCGCCTTGTTGATCAGGTTGTCGTCGTAGCCGCGCGCCTTCAGGTTCTGGGCGAGCAGGTCGACTTCGATGTTCGAGTTCCCGGCACGCGTCTCCCAGTTGCCCTGGTAGTCGTACCCGAGGGCATCCTTGAACAACTTGACCACACGGTCCTGAGCCTTGCGCTCGATCTGCCCAACATCGCTCATGAGATTGCCTCCACGACTGAGCCATCGACCCAACGTGCGAGCACGCTCAGCGCGGCCAGATACTCCAAAGCTTCCTGCTCCGAGAGTTCCTGGTCAGCCTCGTGGCTGAGGGGGTTTCGGATGCCTGCAAAGACACCCTCGGCAAATGTCATCGCTCCACGTTGCACCGACTTGTAAGTATCGCTGGAGTCCACTGCCATCCGGCGCAAGCGGGGCTTCCCTGCCGCAGGAGCGTCGAGGCTGAACGCCTGCTTGAAGAGATCGGTCTCGCTCACGTCCCGCCGACTGACCTTGTTCTGCGTTTCGGCGTTCAGCTTCTTGATTGCCCCCTCGACGGCTTCCCGATAGTGACCGGATTGCCAAAGGGACTTCGCGCCACTCCAGATCCAGTTGTGAAGTTCGGTAGCTGAGAGTTCCGGCGCGTTCTCGCCCAGGTTCTCCTTGACCTCTGTCTCGCGAATAAGTTCCTCGCGTGCCCGGATGGCAGCTTCGCGGTGACGGGTCCATCTGTTGTTCTTCGAGTTCGTGATATCCGTGCGCCATTTGGGAATCACTCGATCGAAGATCTTCTCGACCAGCTGTGCCTGCTTAGTGACGTCTGCGTCCGATGCTGCGGTGTAGTTGGTCGCCGTGATCACGACCGCGCCACCATGCGATCCGCTTCCGTTGCGCATGACGGTCTGCTGGATGAACTTGTCCAGCTCCGCGATGGCCCACTCGGTGTTCATGACGCCACCTCGACAGGGAGCCGGGTACGGCCGGTGAGAAGCTGCTGCATCATGCCGGTCTTGATCGAGCGTGTCTTGGTGAGACGGACTCGAAGCACTTCAATCTCGCTCTCCGCGTTGCGAAGCGCTTCGGCGATCGCCCTTTGCTCCGCAACGCTTGCAAGTGGCAACGTCACGCTAGAGATGTTCGACCGCGTGGTTGCGAGCACCTTGGTCCCCGCCGCGAGCCGAAGCAGCTGGTCACGGAAGGCCGGGATGAACTGCAAATAGGCTTTGAACCCATCCGCAAGGACCGTCTTATCGAAACGGGCCGCGATCGTGTGAAGACCAGGCACCGCACCTTCCGGTGGGACGGCGGTGATCTCCACCGACTTTCCCACACCGTCGGGATCTTCCGACGCGTCTGCGAACACCAGGTCGCCTGTCCGAAGCCGCCCTGCGCGTCCGGTCAAGTTGGCCGCCACGCGAGGCATGGGTTCATGAGCGGCATCGAGCGACACGGCGACGCGTGTGTGGATGTCGCCGTAGTGCAGGTATCGAAGCGGCGATGTCGTGTCGAGTTGAGCCCGGGACAGTGCAACTGTCTTCACGTATGTGACGTGATCTCCCAGGCGGACGTCCGTCCACGGCTCGGTGAAGCCGGGGAGGCGGGTCTCACCAGTGAGTAGTGTCTGCATCATGCCTTGCTTGATGGCGACCTTCTTCCCGATAAGGCGTACCAGGCTCGCAATCAGGCTGTCGACGTCAGCCAGTGCGGCCGCAATCCGCTTCTGCTCGGGCACTGGTGGGACGACGGTCGAAAGCGAAGAGACGGTGGTGAGGTTCATGCCGGCCTTCGCCCCGGTGTCGGTCGAGCCTACGAAGCGCCTCTGCGGTTCCCAACTCGAGAGGTAGTACGCAACAAAGCGACTGTCGGCGAGTTTCGGGTCAAGGCGCACTCGTGCAATGTGCTGGTTGATATACGCAGGTGACGGCACGCTTTCATCGACGTAACCGATGATGCCGATATCAGCCGTAATCGAGACGAGGAGGTCACCCGGCGCGAGTCGGGTTCGAGCCGCCTCCGCGTTCAGGGGGTCGATGCGAACGAATCGCGGGCTCGTTAGGTCGATGTGGATGTTGCTGCGATCGAGGTTGGTGATGCGGACGAACAAGCTCCCGTGATCCGAGTAGTACGAAGCCCATCCGCGCGATCCACTGGTAACCCTGCCGCCGAGTTCGGCCAGAGTCTTGATCGGCCACGGGGCCGCGAGACTCGTCATGGCTGCACTCCCATCGCCGCCAGATGGCCTGCGACCTTTGTATCAAGCACATGAAGTTCGGTATCAAGCTCTCCAACTGTCTCGTTGTAGCGGTCGCCAAGCAGTTGGATGCGAGCAACGAGCGCGAGCGTAAGAGCCTCAACCTCACCGGCAACACGACCGACGACTGTGGCCCGCCACTTATCGTCGATTACAAGGCTCTTCACATCGGCCTCGGTCAGATCCCCGTACTTTTCAAGTGTCGCGAGGTCCAAGGCGGCCTGAGCCGCTCTGACAAACTTGTTGGCGGTAGCCTCGGCGTCGTAGAGCCTGACGACTTGAAGTAGTGCGTTGATCTCTTCCTGGTCCGATCCATCCCGCTTCGCGACCCGCAGTCGCGCCGTGGCGAGTGCCCTAGTGATCTTGTCGTCATCCATGGCCTCGGCAAGAAGGCCGTCCTCGACGGCGTGCTCATCGACGTACTCCTCTACGGCGCGGGAGGCATCCTCTGCTGTCGAGACGAGCTCATCTAGCCTGGCTTGCTCCTCGGCGAAGTAGCGCTTAACAATCAGAGTCGGCGGAATGAGGTCCATCTTGTACTTTGTGCCTCCACGGCCTGATCCGATGACCAGGTCAGGCGCCTCTGCGAGCTTCCGATCCTTATCTTCGATGGTCAGTCGAGGCACAGCAGCATCTAGCCAGCCGTCATTCATGACGAGGAATACATCGTCGTGCATGGTGTCGTGCCAGTAATCCATGAGCTGCTCGTACACGTCGTACTCGTCGAGAACGGGCACCTGCGCGAAACGTGCGAGCAGATCGTCGCTGATCGTGGCAACAAGATCGTTCGGGCGAGTGTCCGCGTCGATCGTCGCGAGCAGGTCTCGGTGGGCTGTGCACCAGTCGCTGGTCAATGCGCGCGCCTCGTCGGCGAACTTCTGGAACTCGATCGAGTCGATGATGGCTTGCTGGACTTCACTCACGTCGATAGTGAGGTCGCTGTAGCCGGGGCGATTCGGCTTGAAGATCTGCCCACGCAGGCTTGGAAAGGCATCCCAGTAGTCGCTGAGCGCATCGAGGTCGCTGTTCGGCGTGCCGCCGTGAAGGTGAGCTTGAAGGTCCTGGATGTCCTCAGGCTCGGACGAGTCGACGTAGCGGGCGATATTCAGGTTGTGGTCATTCTTCGGGTCCGCGATCTCGCTCATCGGCACCATGCGCGAGTAGCGGGGTATCTCGATCTGCTTGTTGAACGTGTCGACGATCTTGTGGATGTCTTGGCTGCGGAGGCGGTTCTTATTGCCGTCCTTTAGAAAGCCCCTCGAAGCATCAATCATGAAGACACCAGTCCGGGCGACCGCGTTCTCCTTATCGAGAATGACAACGCATGCCGGGATGCCGGTGCCATAGAACAGGTTGGCGGGCAGGCCAATGACCCCCTTGATGAAGCCTTGCTTAAGAAGGCGGGTGCGGATCATGCCTTCGGCATTGCCCCGAAATAGGACGCCGAGCGGGAGGATGATCGCCGCCTTGCCGGTGCTCTTTAGCGACTTGAGCGCGTGCAGCAGGAATGCGTAGTCGCCGTTCTTCTCCGGTGGGCGGCCGTATTCGAAGCGGTCGTAGTCGTTCTCAAGGCCGTTGGCCCAGGACTTTGTAGAGAACGGCGGGTTCATGACGACGTAGTCGAACGTCTTGAGGAGCGCGCCAGCCGTGAACTGTGGGCTGGTGATCGTATCGCCCTTCTCGATCTCCGCGATCTCGTTGCCGTGCAAGATCATGTTCATCTTTGACAGTGCCCAGGTGGCGTTGTCTTTCTCCTGGCCATAGATCGTCATGCCGCGCGGAGCCTCGTTGGCCGCCTTCAGTAGCAGCGAACCCGAGCCACAGGCTGGGTCGTAGACGGTCTGGTCCTGCCGGGTTGATCCGTTAATGCCTACGACCTTCGCGAGGATCCGCGAGACCTCGGCTGGTGTGTAGAACTGTCCTTTACTTTTGCCTGACTCCGTTGCGAAGTGGCGCATCAAGTATTCGTAGGCATCGCCAAGTAGGTCGTCACCCTCGGCCCGAGAACCACGGAAATCAAGATCGTTGAAAATCGTGACGAGCTTTGAGAGGCGGTCCTGCATCTCCTTGCCCTTGCCGAGCTTCTCCTCATCGTTGAAGTCAGCCAGGTCAATCACGTTGCGCAGGTTGTTGGCTTCGGCGAGCTTGGCGATGATCTTGTTGAGTCGGTCACCGATCTCTTTGTCGCCCTTGGCGGCGAGCATGTCGTCGAAAGACCCGCCTGTTGGCACTTCGATGAGGCTGTTGATGTCGGCCTTCGCCTTGTCGGAGACATACTTAACGAAGAGCAGCGTCAGGATGTAGTCCTTGTATTGGCTAGCGTCCATTCCGCCGCGCAACTCATCGCAGGATTTCCACAGGGACGCGTACAGATCCGACTTCTTCAGAGCCATCGGAGGTCGATTCTGTTGTTGCTGTTCTGCCATATACTTAGGGCCAATTTTACCACGGATTGCAGTCCTTTTCGGCGATGTCGCTAGTCGTCTCGACGTCGATCGTGCGCGCAGGTCGTACCCGCCCCCGACGGTGCCTCATCCTCTCATTGTCTTGCCCTGCCATGGGCCGTTTGCCCTCGCCGCTCCAGATACACATCGCGCAACAACTAGTTGACACTTCAACTATATTGTGAGATAATCATTTCAGTTCCTATCTGAGGGATGCAACGCCCTGCCCGAGTCCAACGACTCTGTCAGCGCGTTTCACCCCTCACTCAAGATAGGAAGGCACCAACATGGACGAGCGCTCAGCGCCACAAGGGTCGAAGCTCGACGAGCACATGATCGCGCTCGGGTTCGATCCGGAACGCGACCGCTTCGAATACATCGGAGCATTCACGCTGCCACAGGCGTGGCGCAGCCTGAGTGAGACGCGTCGAAGCGTCTCAGTCGCTCTCGTGATTCGAAACAGGTTCGATGAGGAGGGCGACCCGATCATCTCTGTTGTCCTGGACAAGGCTCAGGCGCTTCACAAGTACCTGGACGTCGAGTTCAATCATGCTGAACAGAAGAACTTCGAAGTACCCGATTGGTACTTCGAAGGCTGGGTCCTTGCCCCGCGCGCGGCCCGCGACCAGCGGGTTCGCATCCACGTGAGCACCTTGTACGAAGAGTTCAATGAGGACGACATGTTCACCTGGCAGCTCTTCGATGCCGAGTAAGCACAGCCCGCACCAGAAGTAGAGCCCAGCTCCTTCCGGTGACGGGCTCTATTTCGTTCATAACCCGACATACTCGACTGCAGCCAATTTGACGTCTGTTACTCGTCCACTGGCCTAAAGACGACGAACGAGATCTGCGACTGACCGATCGAGTTGCTCGCCACGTAGTACGCATGAGATCTGAAATCGCTGACAAAGCGGTGTGCCATCCGTATCGACACCGGAACCGTGAATTGAATCTTGAGCACCGGCGCCTCGATGTTCCGAGCATCCTCGGGTGGCATGGGGATCCCCATCAGCTCGAGCCCGTATTCGTGCTCGGTCACACCCGACTCGCGATCGACCCTGACGATGTGATCGGACTGATCGATGTAGTCGACGTCGTTCACTTTGATGATCGGCTTGTCGAAGTCTCTGTTAGCCAATGGAACCTCAGCGATAAACGTCATCGCGAGGCCCTGCTCCTTGGTCGGATAACGAAGGAATGTCGTCTGCCTGGCGACTGGTCGGCCAGCGCCCGTGGAGTACAGGAGTTCGGCAGCAATTTCCTCCCACCCTCCCTTATCTGCCCAATCGCGGACAGTACGCTCCGCCGCGTGCATGAGTACCCCGGTGGACTTCAATCGGGCCTCGCACGAAACTTCTTCGATCAACAATGACCAGGCACCTGCTTGCTGACCTCGAGACGAGCTGACGGCTGCTCTTTGCAGCTCGCCTCGGAGTGTTTCGTAGGCGCGCTGAACGTCGCCGCGACCGAGCATTTCAGCAAGAATCGGCTGCTTACTCATCTTCGCTGGCGACAAGACTCCCTTCGTGCCGCGCAGCTTTTTGAGTGCTGCTGCCAGTTGCCTGATGTCACTATCGCCGCTCACTTTCTTAGGCTGCCATGCAACTTCCTCTCCTTTCACGACATCGCGTCGCGTTCCTACATTCGATTCATGATCTCGCCACAACGACGAGAGACATCAGATGGAAGGAATCAGCTCATGAACGAACTCGAGGGCTCCGCTCCCGACTCGATCGCGTACGTCGAGGTCGACACACCTTGGTTCAGCCGTGAGTGGCTTCTCGACCATCCTGATTTCCCGCTGAGCCCGAACGCCTAGGTCCGGCTCAACTCACCCGCTACAAGACCACAACCGGAGGAAGATCATGAACGAACTTCAACGCTGGGCGGCAGGAACGTCCAGCATTGTGCCGAGTAAGGATGAGCGGCAGCACAACCGCGCCGTCGCCAACCTCGTGCGAGAGACCAAGTTCGCCGGCCTCAAGGTAGACGCTGAAGCGGCACTCACCGGCCGCATCATGGAGCGGGCGGTCGACATCGACCAGTACCGCAAGAGCCTGGCCGGGAACGACGAGACGCTGAACATGGTACTGACCCGCATCGAGCTCGGCTTCGTCGAGAAGGCCCAGCGGGTGCAGAAGAACTTCGGCTCGGAGTTCCCGCTGTGACCGGCCTGATCCTCGCGCTCGTTGCTGGCAGCATCCTGGGCCAGGCGGTTACGGCCATCCTGCGCAGATTCCGTCGGGACAAGCTGGTAGCGGTCGTCAACGATCTGTTGGACGAGGATCGCGACCACATCGCGATCAACTTCGCGGCGCACCTCGATCACATGCGCTCGCAGGTCAGCAGTTTCGCTGACGAGCTGGCTGGTGATGACGTCTTGCTCCGCGAGCGGCTGCGCATGTTCGAGGGCGGCGATCGTTCATGACCGCGCTCTTCATTGTGTTGTTCTCGGCCGTTCTGGTCTTGGCCATCGCCGGATGCCTTGCCGCCGAGAGTGAGCAGCGGGGGAAGAATCTGCACTCTCGTCAGCAGAACGCTGCGCAGGCGATCGACGACGAGTATCGGCAGGCGAAGCGCTCCATGAACGACGCGGCGGATCAGTCGTGGCGAAACATCATCGAGTGATCATGTCCGATTCCAGCCGTGGCGTAGGCGAGCGCATCGTGAACTTCTGCATCGGTGCGCTCGTCTGCGCCATCTGCCTCACACTCGCTTCCAACCTCATCAAATCGCTCTGGCCGTGGCTCCTCATCCTGAGTATTGGAGCTGTCACAGTTGCTGTCTATCGATGGCGAATTCGGCGCTGGTAGTCCAGATGATTCGGCCTTCCGCTCCCTGCTGTACTTTTCACAATCTCCATTGACCGTTGCATGAATGCAGCGCATAGTCGTAGCAGACCGTTGCACAAATGCAACATGCGTCGCCAACACCAATTCACCCACTTCGAAAGGAGGTCTATTTCCTATGCCCAAAAACAAGTCACCCCGTCGAGGACGCGAGCGCCGACTGCGCATTCGCTCAGAGCTGCGCTCCCGACCCGACCTCCAGAAGATCGCGCTCACCGTCCAGGCACTCGCCGTCGCTCAAGCCGAAAAGGAAGCACAGGCACAAGCGGAAGCCGCCGAGAAGGAAGGTCAGTCATGAGTGCGTCAACTCCCTTCATCTGGACACGTCTTCTCATACCGTCACCAATTTCGATCGATGCAGCTCGTGCGGCACTGGCAGCACTCGCCGGTCTCAGCGGCCAGCCGCGACTGGTACTCGAAGCAACTGGTCGAGACAAGGTCGTCTCGTGGAAGCTCGGTGCCCAGGTCAGCGATACGCCTCGGGTGTTGCGAGCCTTGTCGTCGCAACTGCCCGACCTGCGTCACGAGCGCATGCCCTTCACGCTCGACGGCCTCCGCGTCGATACCGCCGCCAGGCTACGCGTTCGCGGCGACCGCGACGAACCGCTCAATCACGACGCGATCGAGGCGACGACGCGCGGGGTGCTCGGCGTCCTCGCTAGCACCCGCAAGGCCGAGTTGGTGTTCATGCAACTCATCCTCGGCCCTCGTCATCGCCCGTCGCGTCCGCTGCCCTCAACCCGCAAAGCCACGACTAAGCATCAGGAGCATGGCTTCGCCTGTGAGGTGCGCATCGGCGCATCGACCTCCGATCCGGCTCGCTCTCGAAGCCTGATCGAGGGCGTCGTCGGAGCACTGCGACAGCTCGAAGCACCGAGCCTCCGTCTGCAGGTCAGTCGCGCGTCCATTCATGGATTCTCTGAAGCGCGCAGCCCGCTCATGTGGTCAAACCGACTCAGCCTGAGCGACCTCGTCGCGCTGACCGGCTGGCCGGTTGCAGCGAAGACTGCGGACCAACTGCCCGGAGTTCCATCCCCTCACCCACGTCTGCTCTCACCCAGCAAACAGGTCGCGACGAGCGGCCGGATCATCGGGTTCACCCCAACCTCGCCACGTCGACCAATTGCGATCTCAGTGAACGCCTCCCTCGCGCATTTTCGAGCCCTGGGGCCGACAGGCTCAGGAAAATCTACGCTCGCAATAGGGCTTGCGCTTCAGGACATCGCCGCCAATCGCAGCACCGTGGTGATCGATCCGAAGGGTGACGCAATCGACGCCATCCTGGCGCGCGTCGACAATGCCAGCCTCGATCGGATCGTTGTCATCGACGCCCGTGATCAGATGCCGGTCGGACTCAACCCGCTCGCCAACCCGCACGATCCCGACCTCACTGCCGATGCTCTGCTGGCGATGTTCCGCTCGCTCTACGGCGACAACTGGCTCCCTCGTACCCATGAGCTTCTCCAGGCTTGCCTCATCGCCCTCGCGCGTCGCGGCGACGCCTCGATCGCCATGTTGCCGCTGATGCTTACGAACAACGGTTTCCGGCGTTCAATCGTCGGGCGGGTCAGTAAGGATGATCCGATCGGACTCGGCGCGTACTGGTCGTTCTTCAACGCCATCTCAGAAGCCGAGAGACAACAGACCATCACGCCGCTTCTCCGGCGACTTCGTCCCATCCTGATGCGACCAAGCATCCGTGGCATCTTCGGTCAGCGCCGTCCCAAGTTCGACATCGCCGATGTCTTCACCAAGCGCCGCGTGCTCCTCGTCAATCTCGCCAAAAGTTCGGTAGGGCCAGACGCAGCAGCTCTTCTGGGATCAATCGTCAATTCTGAGTTGTGGACGGCCGCCCAGAGTCGGAGCGAGCAGTCCGAAACCTCCCGCCATCCCGTCATGGTGCACATCGACGAAGTGCAGGATTACCTGCGTCTGCCAGGCGATCTTGGCGACGCTCTGGCCACTGCTCGAGGGAGGGGCATCGGCTACTCGCTCTACCATCAGCATCTCGACCAACTACCGTCTGCGCTGCATCACGCCATCATGGCGAACGCTCGATCACAGGCATTCTTTGCGCTGCCGCACGGTGATGCGCGCCAGATCGCCGCCACCACACGAGGTCAGCTGGTCGCCGAAGACTTCGAATCACTGCCGGCCTTCTCGGCCTACGCCAACATCCTGCACGGCAACCAGCACCCCGGCTGGGTCAGCGTTCGCACCGAGCCTCTGCCGCCTCCCGTCCGCGATCCAGAGTCAGTCCGGGCTCGATCTCGTGCCACCTACGGCCAGTCCCTCGACGACATCGAAGCCGACCTGCTCAACCTGATCGAACCGCCGACGTCCAGCAATGAATCGTTCGGTCGCAGCCGTCGTCGTCCGTCAGATGGAGAGCTGTCATGACGAACTACACACCAGGAACAGGCCTTCCGTTCGCCCTTCCGCTCGGCTCCGACGCTGACCCGGTATCCGCGCAGGTCGGACGCGAATTCCGAGGCCTTAACGGGCCGAATACTCCGGCGACTTCGTCCCCGGAGATGACTCCAAGCAGACGCCGCCGTCGTGTCGATGCCGACGTCTTGGCACGTATCGCCGACGCCATGCCGGAGCGTGATTGGGACGTGCTGCGCCGCATCTCTGAGCACCGCTACTTGACCACGCACCAAGTCCAAGCCTTCGTCTTCACCACCCACAGCAGTGCCGAGTCAGCTGCCCGAACAGCGCGGCACGTGCTTCAGCGATTGGAGCGCAATGCCCTCATACGGATGGTGACCCGGCGCATCGGCGGGGCTCGTTCAGGCAGTGCGGCACGCGTCTGGCAATTGGCTCCCGCCGGTGCCCGCTTGCTTCGTGATGACGGCGCAGCCCAGCGCACCCACGAACCGTCACTTCGCTTCCTCGCCCACTGCCTGGCCGTGGCGGACGTCCACCTCGGCGCGCTGGCACTCAGCGACCTCGACCAGGTTCAACAGGTTCGCGTGCAGACCGAGCCGGACTGTTGGCGACGCTACGTCGGCATCGGCGGCGAACCCAGATGGCTCCAACCAGATCTCGCAGCCGTGGTCGATCTGACTGACTTTTCCGACCGCTGGTTCATAGAGGTGGACTTGGGCAGCGAGTCCATCCCAACTTTGCTAAAAAAGGCAGGCCAGTACGAGGCTTATCGAGCCAGTGGAATTGAGCAGCAAGAGCACGGCGCATTCCCGCTAGTGCTCTGGATGTTCAGCCGACCAGACCGAGCCGACAAACTGCGCGCCGCCATTCTGCGCTCACCCCGCCTGACGCCGGAGCTGTACCGCTACGCCACAGCAGACACGTTCTTCGCCGCCATGAAGGAGCCGCTCTCATGAGTGCCTCCACCATTCCTCGCAACCAGATCCTTACCGGCGATGCACTCGACCGATTGCGCTCCCTGCCAGACAAATCGATCGACAGTGTGGTGACCAGCCCGCCGTACTTCCGACTTCGCAATTACGGCGTCAGCGGTCAGCTCGGCCTTGAGCCGCACATCACCGATTGGGTGGGCGAACTGCGCACGGTTATGAAAGAGATCGCCCGTGTCCTCGTACCAACTGGCAGTGTTTGGCTGAATCTCGGCGACAGCTTCAGCACTCGCGTCAAAGAGGGTGCCCCACGCAAGAGCCTCTTGTTCGGCCCCGAACGTCTGGCGCTGGCACTCATCGATGACGGCTGGACGATCCGCAACAAGATCGTCTGGGCGAAGACCACCAACGTGCCGTCGAGCGTTACCGATCGATTCAGCACCCACTACGAAGTCGTCTACCTGTTAACCCGATCAGTCAGGTACTACTTTGACCTCGACAGCCTGCGCCTTCCTCACACCAGCCGTCCGCCCAAGCCCCGCGACGTCGCCGCCACGAGATCGCGCCCCGCATGGCTCGGCCCCAACAGCGATGGTGACAGCGGTCTGGCGGCGCTGCACGCCCGAGGTATTCAAGGCCACCCCCTCGGCAAGAACCCTGGCGACGTCTGGCGATTGGGCGTCAGTCAGTTCCGAGGCGCGCACTTCGCCACGTTCCCCGAGACGCTAGCCAAACGAATGGTCGAAGCCGGAACACCACGCATGCGTTGCAGTCAGTGCCGCGCCCCGTGGACACGTCGACTCATTCGCGAAGGGGACACCGCTCGTCGCACTCCCCCGCGTCCAACCTGTACGTGCGACGCGAAAGCTGAGCCGGGTCTCGTTCTCGATCCCTTCATTGGATCAGGGACGACGGCCATCACCGCCGCCAGGCTTGGCCGCGACTGGCTCGGCGTCGAGCTCAACCCGGAGTTCGTCGACCTTGCGACCACCCGCATCCACGACGCACTACACCGCTGATGCAGATCAGCAGGCCTTGTCGGGGGCCTGCGACCGTCACCGTGAAGGCATCCAGCTTTCGCCGGTCGCACCACCCCGAGAAGGTGTCCGAGCATCCATTGCTCGGGCCAAACCTCAGGAAGGAGGACAGGCACATGAAAACCCTCGCTATCCGACTCGAGGACGAGCAGCACGCTCGTATCTCGATTCTGGCCAAGCTCGCCAACGTGTCGGTCACGGACGCCATCCGCGACGCCATCAACACGCACATCGAGAAGCTGGCCGCGGATCCCGAAGTCTCTGCCAAGGCGGAATCGCTGACCGCAGAGATCGAACGGGACGCCGCCGAACAGCGCAGCGCCATCGCTGCATTGTTTGGAGGCGACAAGCCGGCCTCCCGGGCCAGGCAGCAGAAGGGCTGACGTACGCACGTCGCCTGCTCCTCGTGGGGAGCCAGATCGAGCCACATGGTGACTCTCTGGCTCCCCACACGAACCTCTAAATAAGGCTGCCCTTCCAGACAATTTCACAACAATTTGGGTGATGCATTCATGCAACAAAGGGCGTAAAATAGGGATAGGAAAACGAACCAAATACTGGAGAACAAAATGGACAAGAAGCAAGCTCAGGCACTCGGGAAACTATTACGGCTATCGAGAGAGAAGGCCGGACTATCAGGCCGAGAACTCGCCGATCGGAGTGGCATGGCTGCCTCAAACGTCCTTCGCCTTGAACAAGGAACGATCGCCAACCCGCGACCTGAAACCTTGAAGTCCTTGGCCGACGTTCTCGACCTCGACTTGTCGGACCTCTACGCAGCAGCGGGTTACATCCAGCCAGAGGGCCTGCCGAGTTTCGCCCCCTATCTGCGGAGTAAGTACAGCGGTCTTCCCGCCAGCGCCCAGCGCGAACTCGAAACCAGCTTCGCCAAGATCGCCGCCAAACACGGATACGACCCGAATGGACCTCAGCCCGGCGAGGACGAAACCGAGTAATGACAACCAACTAATCAGCCACTGCGAAAGGAGGCTCCCATGACAACAACCACATCATCACCACTTACGAGCCTCCGAGCCTTAGTGCCGCACCGCATCGTCGAATTCGGCGAAGCGCTTCAAATCGCTGAACAACAGGCCCGACGACTCATCGACCTAATCGCAGACGTTGACGGCGTCAACGAACTGCACATCGCTCGCATGCCACGCATCAAGATCGTTCGCGAGGACTTGCCCGTCTCCGGCATGAGCTACTGGAACGGACAGCAGTGGGTCATCGCGCTCTCTCGAAACGAGAGTCAGACGCGGCAACGATTCACGCTCCTGCACGAGTTCAAACACATCGTCGATCACGGCTCAACAGCGCGCCTTTATCCAGGCAACAAACGCCAGTCCGGTGAACAACAGGCTGAAGCTGCCGCCGACTACTTCGCAGGCTGCGCGCTCGTTGGCAAACGTGAACTCAAATCCGCATGGGGCAATCGCATCCAGCGGGTTGAAGACCTAGCCCACCACTTCAATGTCAGTTTCGAAGCCATCCGCGTTCGCCTGGCTCAAACAGGCCTCGACGTCGTCGCAGACAAACTCCCAACACCACGATGTGCCCGACCAGTTTCGACCCCTCGCTATCAGGTGCAGCGCTTCCGCACTGCCCGCCCGCGCTACGCACAAAGGAGATACGCATGAACCTCGCCGTCTCGGCAGCCCCGGGCATCAAGCCCATGGCAGTGATCTACCTGCGCGTCAGTACGAAAGACCAAGCAGGGCGCGGCGGCGAGGCTGAGGGATTCTCGATTCCTGCCCAGCGCGAAGCCTGCCTCCGAAAAGCCGAGAGCATGGGCGCAGTTGTCGTCGCCGAATTCGTCGACGCTGGAGCAAGTGCCCGTTCCGCAAATCGTCCCGAACTCCAGAACATGCTGGGCTTCGTTGCCGAGCACAAGGTCGCTCACGTCATCGTGCACAAGGTCGACCGTTTGGCACGCAATCGCGCCGACGATGTGGACATCAACCTCCAGCTCACCGCCGCTGGCGCACAGCTGGTCTCTTGCACAGAGAACATCGACGAGACCCCTAGCGGATTGTTGCTTCACGGCATCATGAGCTCGATCGCTGAGTTCTACTCTCGCAATCTTGCGGCGGAATCGAAGAAGGGCATGCGCCAGAAGGCGAAGGGTGGCGGCACTACGGGCATGGCTCCGTTCGGATACATCAACTCACGTGAACGGATGGCGGATGGTCGAGAGATCAAGACCGTTGCGCTCGATCCAGAGCGCGCTTCCTGGGTGACCTGGCTGTATGAGAAATACGCCACTGGTGAGTGGACATCTGCGATGTTGCGCGACGAACTGAACAAGCAAGGCGTCATGACGCTTCAGCGCCCTAATCGTCCCAGCCGGCCGATCGCCGTGTCCCACGTCGATAGCATCCTCCGCAATCGGTACTACCTCGGACTCGTGAAGTTCGAGGGTGTCGAGTATCCGGGTCAGCACCCCGCACTCGTCTCCGAGAAGTTGTTCCAAGAAGTACAGCGAGTGCGCGCTGCGCGTCATCAGAGTGGTGAAAAGCCGCGCATGCGCAGCCACTACCTCAAGGGGTCGGTGTACTGCGGGCAGTGCGGCGAACCGCTGACTTTCGCGCAGTCACGGAACCGCACCGGAACGACATACGACTACTTTGTCTGCCTCGGACGGAACAGCCTCAAGAACGGTTGCACCTTCCGTGCCGTGCAAGCCCATCAGCTTGAGGAACTCGTCGCTGAGCACTGGGCAACCATCTCGCTTCGACCCGGACAGATCGCCAAGATTCGCGGGCTGGTTCTCGAACACTTGGGCATCGTTATGCCGTCGACTACGGCAGTGCGCGAAGCCCGCAAGAGCGAACTCGACAGTCTCGACCGCGACAGCCAGAAGGTGCTCGACGCGTTCTATGCCGACGCCATCGAGACTCACGAACTCAAGAAGGAACAGGTACGAATCGCGGCGCGGCGCGCGGCTATCCAAACGGAAGTGGCCAAGTTCGATCTCGATGAAGGCCTGATCACCAGTGCACTAGAACGCTGCCTTGATCTTCTGACGAACGCTCAATCTCACTACAACCAAACAGACGACCTCGGCCGTCGAGATCTGAACCAAGCAACATTCAGCCGCATCTACGTGCACGACGACGAGATCGTCGCGAGCGACCTAGAGCCCGCGTTCCGTCGGCTCATGTCGGACAGTCTTGAATCGGATTTGGCGAGCGAACGGAAGACCACCCAAAAACGGCTGGTTAGAACTAATGACCTCTATGTCGTCCCAGAGGTGGGAGATTCTGTCCACAGAGGTCGCGACACGTCGACCGACGACCTGCCCGCGAAATCCCAGAGAACGGCACCACAGGACCGTTTCGGGGCATTCCTGAACGTAGAACGGCCCAGAGGTCACCTGTTATGGGAAAAGAAAGAACCACGGCCCTCAAAGGACCGTGGTTCTAACGAATTACTTTTGGTAGCGGGGACAGGATTTGAACCTGTGACCTCTGGGTTATGAGCCCAGCGAGCTACCGAGCTGCTCCACCCCGCGTCGCCTGCTCCACTTTACGGGTCAGGGACCCGCGGATCAAATCCGGGGTCCCCTCCTCTACTTCTTCTTGGCGCTCTCGTCCTTGACCGCCTGCTGGGCTTGCTCGATCTTGTTGCCCATCTGGTTGATCTTGGACTGGTACGTCGCGAGGTCGCCGGCCTTGAGGGCCTTCTGGGCGTCGTCGTAGAGCTTCGCCGCGTCGTCGAGCAGTGCCGCAGCCGTCGTCGATCCCGGCGTGTTGTCCTCAGGCGTCGGGGTCGTGCCCGGGTCGTCAGGCGTCGAGCCCTCCTCAAGACCCAGCGCGACGCGCAAGGCCTCGTCGAGCGTCTTGCCGAAGCCGACATCGGTGCCGAACGACGCGAGGACGTACTGGAGCACCGGATAGGTGCCCTCGGCAGCCTGGCGCTTGATGTAGACGGGCTGGACGTAGAGCAACCCTCCGCCGACCGGGACGGTCAACAGGTTGCCGTACTGGATGTCGGTGCCGGCCTGCTTGAACGGCAGGAGGGCCTGGGTCACCCCGTTGTCGGTCTGCAGCTTGTTGGCGATCTGGCTGGGGCCGTCGATCTGGCTGCCGCTCGACAGCTGCAGGATCTGCATCTTGCCGTAGTTCTCGGTGTCGGTCGCCTCGGAGTTCACCGACACGAACGACGCCAGGTTCTGCCGGCTGTTGGGCAGGTAGACGCTGGTCACCGAGAACTTCGGGGTGTCCTCGCCGGGCCGCGCGGTCGACAGGTAGTAGGGCGGCTGCAGGGCGCTCGACCCGGTCGGCGCAGTCGGGTCCTCGGGGACCTTCCAGCGCTGGTCGTCGTTGTAGAACGCCTGCGGATCGGTCACGTGGTAGCGCTGCAGCACGTCGCGCTGCACCTTGAACAGGTCGACCGGGTAGCGAAGGTGCTCCAGCAACCCGTTGCTGATCTTGCTCTTGGGCTCCACGACGTCGGGGAAGACCTTCATCCACGTCTTGAGGACGGGGTCCTTGGTGTCCCACTGGTAGAGCTTGACCGAGCCGTCGTACGCGTCGACAACCGCCTTGACCGAGTTGCGCATGTAGTTGACCTGGTCGGTCGGCAGCGCGGTCTGCGAGTTGCTGGTCGTCAACGTGTCGGCGGTGGCCTCGCGCAGCGAACGGTGCTCGGAGTAGGGGTAGGAGTTGCTGGTCGTGTAGCCGTCGACGATCCACACGACGCGACCGTTGACGACGGCCGGGTAGGAGTCGCCGTCGACCGTCAGCCACGGGGCGACCTTCTTGACCCGGTCACGCGGCTCACGGTCGTAGAGGATCTTGGACTCGGAATTGACCCGGTTGGACAAGAAGATGTTGGGCTCGGCGAACTTGAAGGCGTAGAGCAGCTTGTTGAACGTGTTGCCGATCGGCACACCGCCCTTGCCGTCGTACGTGTTCTGGGTCGCGTTGGCCTTGGTCGCCTTGTTGGTCGCGGTCCCGGCGCGCGGGGTGTCGACCTCGATCGGCGTGGCGCCCTTGGGCCGGCCGACGATCGAGTAGCTCGGGGACTGCTCGCCGAAGTAGATGCGCGGCGGGGTCGTGGTCTCGATCTCGCCGGTCTGCGGGATGTCCTTGGCGACGAACACGGGCTCGCCGTTGGGACCGCGCTGGTTGCCGCGGGCCGCGACGATGCCGTAGCCGTGCGTGTAGACCGTGTGGTCGTTGGCCCAGTTGCGCTGGCTCTGCTGCAGACCGGAGAGCTTGAGCTCGCGCGCGGCGATGATGACGTCCTGCGGCTGCTGGTCGGCCCCGATGCGATAGCGATCGACGTCGAGCGTGGTCGGCACGGCGTAGTAGCCGCGCACCTGCTGGAGCTGCTCGAACGCGTCCGAGATCAGGGTCGGGTCGAGGAGACGGGTGCTGACCCGCGACTCCGCCGATGCGGCGAGCTCGGCTGGGGTGAGCGTCGTCTTGGCGGCATAGGTCTCCACCTGGACGTCCGCCACGTCGTACGCCTCGCGGGTCGCGGCGATGTTTCGCGCGATGTAGGGCGCTTCCTTGTCGGGCTCCGACGGCTTGACCTGGAAGCCCTGCATGACGGCCGGCCAGATCGCGCCGATCAGGATCGACGTCAGCGCGAGCAGGCCCAGCCCGATCGCGGGGAGCGCCCACGAACGGATGAAGATCGCCGCGAAGAACAGCAGGGCGCAGACGATCGCCACGGCGATGAGGATGTTCTTGGCCGGGATGCGAGCGTGGTCGTCGGTGTAGGTGACGCCGTCGACGAGTCCGCCCGACGCGATCACCTGGCCGAAGCGGTCGAGGTAGTAGGACACCGCCCGGAGCAGCACGCCGAGGCCGACCAGGACCGAGAGGTGCACCTGCGCCGCACGGGTCAGCTTGGGACCGCGACCGGCGATGCGGATGCCGCCGTAGACGTAGTTGAGGAACAGCACCGCCAGGACCGTGATGACGATCAGCGCGAACGAGTACGACGTGAGGAAGCGCCACCACGGGTACTCGAAGACGTAGAAGCTGGCGTCCTTGTGGAACTGCGCGTCCTTGGAGCCGAACGACGTGCTGTTGCGCCACATCTTGTAGGTGTCCCAGTGCGCCGCGGCGACGGAGCCGGCGAAACCGGTGAGCACGAGGCCGAAGCCGATCGCCAGGGGACGCAGCAGCGGCGTCAGCGCCAGCCGATAGCGATAGGCCGGGTCGTCACGCCGCATCGGCGCGGCATCGGGCCGGGCGCGATAGGCGATGTAGAGGTTGGCGATGACGAACAGGCCGAAGATCAGGCCGAGGATGAGGAACAGCGAGACCCGGGTGAACAGCACGCTGCGGAACACGTCGCTGTAGCCGACCGACTTGAACCACAGGCGATCGGTCCACACGCTCGTGAAGATCGAGCCGAGGAACAGCAGCAACGCCAGGGTGATGAGCGTGGGAACCAGCACCCGCTGGCGACGGTCAGGTCCGCGCCGTGGCTCCCGGCGGGGGCGGGGGGTTCCGAAGATGTCGCTCACGTGGCTCCTGGTGACGGGGTGACAAGACTCTATGCCAGAGTGCGGCGGAGGTGTTCGATCAGTCCCGGCACGAGGTCGGGACCCTCCAGCAGCTCGGCATCGTGGGGTTCTCTGGCGCGTACGGCACTGTGTGCCCCGCCATCACGGACGACGGCGGCGACGAGCCGCACCTCGCGGCGATCGGGGTGGGCCGCGACGACGGCGATCAGCTCGTCGGGGTCGTCCGGCAGGGCGGCCTCGGCCTCCGGCGGCAGCATGATGCGCTCGACGACAGCTGCGCAGCCGATGACGGCGTCGGGCCACACGATCTCGGTCAGCAGGTCCTCGAGCTCGCGGTCGCCCGGCAGCTCCTGCTCGACCGGCGTCACGCTCGCCGGGTCATCGGAGAGCTGGTCGGCGAGGCCCGGCTCCTTGGCGATCAGGTCGGCGGTCGGCACGAGGGCGAAGAGGCGGGGAGGCTGGTCCCAGCCCTCGGCGCCGACGTGTGACTCGACCTCGAGGGCCGCTTGACGCAGCGGCGAGTCGGGCATCAGCTGCATGACGGGACCTTGGCGTCGGGGTTCTTGGCGAGTGCCTCGAGCGAGGAGATCGCGTCCTTGAGGTTCGAGATCCGGACGAGCTTGAGCCCGTCGTCGTCGCCGTCGGCGGCCTCAGCGCAGTTGGCGGCCGGCACCAGGAAGATCGTGGCGTCAGCGTTGGCCGCGCCGGCCATCTTCTGCCGTACGCCGCCGATGGGAGCGACCGTGCCGTCGGGAGCGATCTCACCCGTGCCGGCGATCTTCTTGCCACCCGTGAGCTCGCCGGGGGTCAGCTTGTCGTAGATCGCGAGGGCGAACATCGTGCCGGCGCTCGGCCCGCCCACGTCGGTGCCGACGTTGTTGTTGACCTGGAACGGATAGGTGTACTTCACGCCGATCGAGATGCCGACGCGCGGGACGGTCTTGTCCTTGGCATCGGGACGGGTCACAACCGGCACGTCCACGGACTCGCCCCTGCGTTCGACAGTCAGGCGTACGGTCTCGCCCGGGTGGTGCGTGCCGACGGCCTTGACGACCTGGTCGGGGGTCGTGACCTTGGTGCCGTCGACGTCGAGGAACACGTCGCCCGCCACGAGCTTGCCGAAGGCGGCGCCACCCTTGACGACCTGCACGACTGACGGCCGCTCGCCGACCTTGTAGCCGGCTGCTCGCAGGGCTGCGACGCGCGAGGAGTCCTGCGAGCCCGTCATCTGGGCGGCGGACTCGGCGTCGGACTGCTCGCGCGTCTCGTTGTCGGGGTAGACGAGGTCCTTGGGGACCACCGCCTGGTCCGAGGTGAGGTAGGCGGCCAGGGCCGCGCGGATCGACAGGTGTGCGTCCGGGCCACCGACCCGCACGGTCGTGAAGAAGAGCGACCCGGACGTGGGGTAGGTCTTGGCCTTGGCGCCGAACGTGAACATCGACTCGCCACCCTTGACCGGGCCCAGCGTGTCCTGCACAGGTCCCGGCTGCAGCCTCACGTAGGGAACCGGCACCATGAACGCCACGCTCGTCAACGCGATCAAGGAGATCGTCGCCACGACCATCGTGGTGTAGCGAGCGCTCAGCTTGTTCGGGTCGGACACACGGTGAGCCTAGTCAGTCCCGGCAACCGGCGGGCCCGCGGCCGGGGCGTCCGGAGAGCCGACCCACGCGGCGTCCCCCGAGGCGTACGTCTGATGCTTCCACACCGGCACGTCGGTCTTGAGCTCGTCGATGAGCCTCCGGCACGCCTCGAACGCCTGGGCGCGGTGAGCAGCCGACGCGGCGACGACCACCGCGAGGTCGCCGACGGCCAGGTCACCGACGCGGTGGACGCCCGCCAGGCCGACCACGTCGCACTCCGCGGCGATGCGCTCGGCGACGCCACGCAACCGGTCGAGCGCCGTCGGGTGCGAGGAATAGCCGAGAGCAGACACCTCGTGGCCCTCGTCGTGATCGCGGACCGTGCCGATGAACACGCAGATGCCACCCGCCGCCGGATCGGTCACCGCGGCGTACACCTCGTCAAGGCTCAGCGGTGCGTCGCGGATGTCCAGGAGGCGTACGGCAGTCATGTCGGATTCATCGTAGAGCGAACATCGATCCCGTGGGATCGGCGGATCCGGTCGCTACTGTTGACGCATGGCCGAGAACGAGAACGAAGAGCCCGACAACCCCTTCAAGGGCACCCCCATGGAGCAGCTCTTCGGCGCGTTCTCCGGTGGCCAGATGGACATGAACCAGATCATGGGCCAGATGCAGAAGATGTTCGCCCCGCACGAGGGCAGCGTCAACTTCGACCTGGCCAAGGACGTCGCCCGGCACACCGTGGCCGCGGCCGGACCAGACCCCACGCCCAACTCGGCCCAGCAGGGCGCGGTCGACGACGCCGCCCAGCTCGCCGAGTCGTGGCTCGACACCGTCACCTCGATCCCCGTGGGCGCCACCACCGCGACGGCGTGGAGCCGCGCGGAGTGGATCGAGGCGACGTCCGGCACGTGGCAGCAGCTCGTCGAGCCGATCGCCGCCCACGTCGTCAAGGCCATGGGCGAGGCGCTTCCCGAGGAGGCCAAGGCCATGGCCGGCCCGCTGATGGGCATGCTGTCGCAGGCCGGAGGCGCCATGTTCGGCCAGCAGGTCGGTCAGGCCCTTGGCGGTCTCGCCGGAGAGATCGTGTCGTCGACCGAGATCGGCATCCCGCTCGGTCCCGAGCGCATCGCGGCCGTCCTGCCGTCCGGGGTCGAGGCGTTCGGCGAAGGTCTCGAGCACCCGGCATCTGACGTGCTCCTCTACATCGTCCTGCGCGAGTGCGCGCACCACCGCCTGTTCCACCACTCCCCGTGGCTGCGTCCCGCGCTCGTCGGCGCGATCGAGGAGTTCGGCCGCGGCACCCGCATCGACGTCGGAGCGATCGAGTCGCAGCTGCAGGGCCTCGACCCGTCGCGTCCCGAGGAGATCCAGGAAGCGTTGGCCGGCGGCCTGTTCGAGCCCGAGCGCACCCCGGAGCAGCAGCGGGCGCTCGACCGCCTCGAGACCCTCCTCGCGTTCATCGAGGGCTGGGTCGACGAGATCGTCACCCAGGCAACCAAGGACCGTATGCCCGCAGCTGCCCCGCTCGCCGAGGCGATGCGCCGCCGCCGGGCCGCCGGTGGCCCGGCCGAGCAGACGTTCGCGTCCCTCGTCGGCCTGGAGCTGCGTCCTCGCAAGCTGCGCGAAGCCACGACGCTGTGGGCCGCGCTGCGCGACCGCCAGGGGCCCGAGGCCCGCGACGCGGTGTGGAGTCACCCCGACCTGATGCCGTCGGCGGCAGACCTCGACGACCCGCTCGGTTTCGCGCAGGGCGAGCACCGCACGCAGAGCGACGACGACTTCGACGCCGCCCTCGGAGAGCTGCTCGACAACGACCCCGGCGACGCCGCTGAGGGCGACCCCGACGGCACCCGCGAGTGACGCTGCGCGACGACGCGCACGGCGTTCTGAGCGGCTGGTCCGCCCTCGACGCCGAGCAGGAACGGCTGCGTGCGCTGTACGTCGCGCACACCGAGACGTACGCCGACGCGATGAGCCGCGAGTGCCATCCCGATCACCTCACGGCGAGCGCGATCATCTTCTCGGCCGATCACCGTCGCGTCCTGCTGACCCTGCACCGCATCATCAAGCGGTGGCTGCAGACCGGCGGGCACTGCGAGCCCGACGACGCGACCTTGGCGGAGGCTGCGCTGCGGGAGGGCCGCGAGGAGAGCGGGATCGCCGACCTCGTGATCGACCCCGTACCGGTGCTGCTGTCCCGGCACGAGGTGCCGTGCGGGCCGCTGCGGCCGGCCCATCACCTCGACGTGCAGTACGTCGCCGTCGCTCCAGACGGGGCGCAGCACGTCATCAGTGACGAGTCGGACGACCTGGCCTGGTTCGGGGTCGACGCGCTGCCGGCCGACACCGACGACTCGGTCAGGGCGCTGATCGCTGCTGCCAGGACACGCCTTCGAGGAACGCCTTAGCCCTGGCCGTCTCGGGATAGGCGTCGACGAGCGCCCAGAACTGCTTGCTGTGGTTGGGCTCGATGAGGTGGGCCAGCTCGTGCAGCAGGACGTAGTCGACGACCCACTCGGGCATGCCCTTGAGCCGGCCGGACAACCGGATGCTGCGGTCGGCGCTGGTGCACGAGCCCCACCGACTGTTCTGGTTGGACACCCAGCGCACCGACAACGGGACCGCGCGACCGTCGAGCCACCGGCTGGACAGCTGGGCGGCCCGCGTCCGGAGGTCGTCGTCGCTCGGGCGTACGCGTTGCTCACGGCGGTCGAGCCGCTCGACGAGGCTGCGCACGTGGCGCTCCTCCTCGGCCTTGGAGAGGTGCGCCGGCATCAGGACGATCGTCTTGTCGCCCTCGCGATAGGCGCGCACCGTGCGCTTGCGTCGGGCGCTGCGCCGGATCTCGACCTCGCTCATGATCCGAAACCTATCTGCTGATGCCCACCTTTTGTCCGTCCACAGCTCGGGCCGGACAAACCGGCTGGTCACACAGGCAGATCCGGGGGTGTGAGGGTGGCGGCGCACAGGTTGTGCACTGCGCCGTCCACATGGCTCCTCGGCGTTCCCCACAACTTGTCCCCATTGTTATCCACAGGCGTGGACAACGGTTGCCCGAAACCGGTTGCCGGGAGCCGCTGGCCGCCCTAGCCTGAGGCGCATTCGAGGCTCCCGACGGAGCTCGCAAGGGGAAGGCAAGCTCCGTCGGGAGCCTCCCTCATGTCAGCGGGCCCGCGCTGGACGAGACCTGCGTTTGGAGGCATTCCGACGCGCCGAACGCCTTTACGCTCAGCTGAGCGTGAAACGGCCCTTCCACGCGTACGCTGAACGTGACTAGCACCACATCGGCAAGGAGGCCGCAATGTCGGAAACATGGAGTGGCGAGTTCTACTGCGTCAAGTGCAAGGAAAAGCGCGAGGCGTCCGGAGAGGTCCACGTCAGTGACAAGGGCACTCGTATGGCCAAGGGCGTCTGCCCGGTCTGTGGTACCAAGCTGAACCGGATCCTCGGCAAGGCCTGAACCACCTGCGGGGATCCGGGCCCCGCACTTCCCCGAGTTTCGCGGAGGATCCGACACCGTCGGGTCCTCCGCTTCTCTGTCTGCTGATGCCGCTGTGGACGACTCGCTCGCCGGATCAGCGTCGAACGACGACTCTGACGACATGGCCTTCCGACCTGCGCTTCGCCCCGGTGCACCGCTCCTGCGACGAGACGCCACGCACCTGCAGGTCGGCACCTCCCCCGGCATCGTCATCGCTGATCGACCCGGCCTGCTCGAGCTGCTCCACCTCCTCGACGGCGCGCGCGACGTCGACCGCCTGACGGCGATCGCGCGCGACGCGATCCCCGACCTCGCGGCGCCGGTCGCCGAGATCCTCGCTGAGCTCCGGTCGGCGGGCGTCGTGTTCGACGCAACCCGCTGGAGCACCGCTGAGGTCCGCGGCCTCGATGCCGAGGCACGGCATGCCGACTTCGGCGGTGACGATCCGGCCCGGCTCCGCCACCGACAGGCGTACGGAGTCGCCCTCCACGCGGACGCCGGCAGCCACCGGCTGTCCGAGATCCTCCGATCGACCCTCGCCGATGCCGGCATCACCCGGTTCGCCCCCGACCATCCGGACCTCCTGGTCATCGCGTCGTGCGGGGAGCCCGCCCGCACCGTGTTCGAGCAGCCGGCGCGGCTCGGGATCGACCACCTGCCGGTCGTGATCGACGAGGATCGCGTTCGGATCGGGCCGCTCGTACGCCCCGGGCACACGCCCTGCGTGTCATGTCACGACCTGCACCGGGCGGACTGGGACCGGGCCTGGTCGGCGCTGGTGCACCAGCTCGGTCGCCACACCGCGAGCATGACTCCCCCGGCCATCGACGCCGTCACGACCCATGCCGCCGCACTCGAGGTCGCCGTCGAGGTGCTGGCCCACGCCGACGGCGGTCGCGGTCGCAGCCTCGGTCGATGCCTCGTCGTCGGACCTGCGCACGACGACCGTGACAGCTGGCCGCTGGCGTTCCACCACGCCTGCACGTGCGACCTGCTTCGGGCCGCCTGACCGCGGGCCCCGGACTATCCTGACGAGGTGCCCCAGACTCCCGACCGGCCCGACGGACCGGACCAGGCCGGCTCGCCCGGCAAGGGCGAGCCCAAGGGCCGACCGCTGACCGGCAGCGCGTTCCTGCGCACGGCCCGCCTCGCCTCGCTTCCGGTCGGCTTCGCCGGGCGTACGACGTTGGGCTTCGGCAAGCGCATGGTCGGAGCACCTGCGAACGTCGTGCTCAACGAGGTGCAACGCCGTACGGCCGACCAGATCTTCTCCGTGCTCGGCCAGCTCAAGGGCGGCGCGATGAAGTTCGGCCAGGCCATGAGCATCTTCGAGGCCGCGCTGCCCGAGGAGTTCATCGGGCCCTATCGCGAGACGCTCGTCAAGCTGCAGGACTCGGCCCCGCCCATGCCGCCGGACACGGTGCACCGGGTCTTGGCCGAAGAGTTCGGCGCCGACTGGCGGCAGCAGTTCACCTCGTTCGACGACAAGCCCGCCGCCTCGGCCTCGATCGGCCAGGTGCACCGCGCGGTGTGGGCCGACGGCCGCGACGTCGCGGTCAAGCTGCAGTATCCCGGCGCCGCCAAGGCGCTGACCGCCGACTTCAAGCAGATCGCCCGGCTGGCGCGACTGTTCGGGACGCTGGCGCCGGGACTCGACGTCAAGCCGTTGGTCCAAGAGCTGCAGGACCGGGTCGCCGAGGAGCTCGACTACAACCTGGAGGCCGGGGCACAGAGCATGTTCGCCGCGGAGTTCGAGGGTGATCCGGAGATCGTCGTCCCGGACGTCCTGGCCTACACCGAGCACGCCCTCGTCTCGACCTGGCTCGACAGCGACCACTCGTTGGCGCAGGTCATCACCGAGGGCACGCAGGAGGAGCGGGACCGATACGGCGAGGCGTACGTGAGGTTCCTGTTCGCCGGCCCGATGCGCACCGGGATGCTGCACGCCGACCCGCACCCCGGCAACTTCCGCGTCATGCCCGACGGCCGACTCGGCGTCGTCGACTACGGCGCCGTCGCGCGCCTCCCGGACGGGCTTCCGGAGCCGGTGGGCCGGCTGCTCCGCCATGCGGTCGCCGGTGACTACGACCTGGTGCTCGAAGGGCTGCGCGACGAAGGGTTCGTCAAGCAGACCACCGACCTGGATGCCGACACGATCGCCCGCTACATCGGCCCGTTCGTCGAGCCGGCGAGCGTCGAGCGGTTCACGTTCAGCCGCGAGTGGATGCGCGCGCAGACCTTGCGGGTCAGCGCTTTGACGTCGGAGGGCATGGGCACCGCGATGAAGATCAATCTGCCGCCGCAATATCTGCTGATCCACCGCGTGTGGATCGGCGGCATCGGCGTGCTCAGCCAGCTCGGCGCCACGGCCCCCTTCCGCGCGATCCTCGAAGAATCACTACCCGGATTCGCTGACGCCTAGCGATCCCGGATCAGCTCGAGGACGGAGTCGGCGTACTTCTCGAGCTTGGCCGGACCGATGCCGGGCACCTTGGCCAGCGCGTCGGGATCGGCGGGCTTGACCTCCGCGATCGACTGCAGCGTCGCGTCGGTGAAGATCACGTAGGCCGGCTTGCCCTGCTCGGTGGCCTGCTCGGTGCGCCAGGAGCGCAGCTGCTCGTAGAGCTCCTCGTCGTAGGTGGCCGGGCAGTCCTCACAGCGCCCCCGCTTGCGGTCGGCGACGGCCAGGACGGTATTGCAGACCCGGCACTTGGCGACCTTGCGCTCACGGGGCTGGCGGGCGGTCTGCCGGGCCTCGTGGTCGGCGGGCAACAGCGGGTCGAGGAAGCGGGTCGGTCGACGGTTGCCGCGACCGCCGCGGTTGCGGGTCACGGCCCAGGAGATCATCAGGTCGTGGCGAGCGCGAGTGAGCCCGACGTAGAACAGTCGGCGCTCCTCCTCGACCGCCGCCGGGGTGTCGGCGTGGACGCTCGGCATCATGCCCTCGTGCATGCCGACGCAGAACACCGCGTCCCACTCCAGACCCTTGGCAGAGTGCAGCGTGGCCAGCGTGACGCCGTCTGCCGCGGGCGCGTGCGCCTGGTCGGCGCGCCGGTCGAGGTCGGCGACGAGTGCTGTGAGGTCGGCGGCGGGGTCGGACTCCACCAGCTCGGCGGCCATCGAGACGATCGCGTGGAGCGACTCCCAGCGATCGCGGACGGCACCGGCGCCGTTGGGTGGCTCATCGGTGTGGCCCATCGCCGCGAAGATCGCCCGCACCTCCTGGACGAGCTCGCCGCCACCCTCGCCGCCGCGGGCCGCACCGCGCAGGAGCGTGACGGCCTGGCGCACCTCGGCGCGGCGGAAGAACCCCTCGACGCCGCGCAGGACGTAGGGAATGCCGTGCTCGCCGAGCGCCTCCTCGAATGCCTCGGACTGGGCATTGATCCGGAACAGGATGGCCATCTCCTTGTAGGAGACGCCTCGCCGGTGAAGCAGCGCGATCTCGCTCGCGACCGCAGCGGCCTCGGCCTGCTCGTCGGGGAAGCCGATGTAGGTCACCGGGTCGCCCGGCTCCTGCTGGGACTGCAGGCGTACGCCATCGGTGGCGTGGGTGCGGCTGAAGACCGCGTTGGCCGCAGCCACGATCTGGGGCGTCGAGCGGTAGTTGCGGACGAGCTCGATGCGTTGGGCGCCCTCGTGGCGGCGACCGAACGAGCTGAGGATCTCGGGCGAGGCGCCGGCGAACGAGTAGATCGTCTGGCGTGGGTCGCCGACGACGCAGATGTCGTTGCGGCCGCCGAGCCACAGCTCGAGGAGGGTCGACTGGAGCGGGTTGACGTCCTGGAACTCATCGACGACGAACCAACGATATTGCTGACGGACCTGGGCGGCGATGCGCTCGTCGTCGGCGAGGATCGCCGCGGTGATCAGGAGGATGTCCTCCATGTCGATGCGCCCGCGATCGCGCTTGACGTCTTCGTAGGCCGTCATGATGTTGCCGACCGTGGGGTGGTCGAGATCGGCGACCTGGCGGCGAGCGGGACCCGCCGCGGCGGAGTAGGCCGACGGGCGGATGTTGGAGACCTTGGCCCACTCGATCTCCGACGACAGGTCGCGCAGCAGCGGGGTGTCGGTGCGGATGTTGAGGCGACGCGCGGCCTCGGCGACGAGGGCGAACTTGGAGGCCGTGACCTCGGGGAACTCGCCGCCGTAGACCTGGGGCCAGAAGTAGCGGGCCTGTCGCAGCGCCGCGGAATGGAACGTGCGCGCCTGCACTCCGTCGGCGCCGAGCTGGCGCAGTCGGGTGCGCATCTCGCCGGCGGCGCGGGTCGTGAACGTCACCGCCAGCACCTCGGTGGGCTTGTAGACGCCGGTCGCGACGCCGTAGGCCATGCGGTGCGTGATCGCGCGGGTCTTGCCGGTGCCGGCGCCCGCGACGACGCTGACCGGCCCCCTCAACGCCTGGGCGACCTCACGCTGCTCAGGATCGAGTCCCGTCAACAGGTCGTCGGCACTGGGCACGCAGGCTCCTCATGGAATGGTTGAAGTGGCAATGATGTTGAGACAATCAAGACTAGTCGTCGAAGGAGACACTCCATGTCGGGCACGTTCACGATGTACTCCACCCCCTGGTGCGGGTACTGCCACCGGCTCAAGGGCCAGCTCAAGCGCGAGGGCATCACCTTCGACGAGGTCGACATCGAGCAGGTGCCCGAGGCCGCGTTCATCGTCGAGCAGGCCAACAACGGCAACCAGACCGTCCCCACGCTGGTCTTCGCCGACGGCACGGCGCTGACCAACCCGTCCGTCGCCCAGGTCAAGGCGCAGCTGGCCGCAGCAAGCTAGGCCCAACGGCCGCTGATGGTTCCTCCGTGCCACTTCTGGAGGAGCCACCGTGAGATCGAGACGTTGGGCGGCAGCAGCATCTCGCTGGCCGCCGTCATCTGCGTGACGTCGTCACGGGTGAACCAGCGCGCCTCGGCGATCTCGTTCTGGTCGATCGTGATGTCCGACGTCAGCGCCTGGCCGAAGAACCCGAGCATGAGGCTCGACGGGAACGGCCACGGCTGGCTGCCGGCGTAGGTGACCTCGCCGACCTGGATGCCGACCTCCTCGAGCACCTCACGGCGTACGGCATCGTCGAGGGACTCCCCCGGCTCGACGAACCCGGCCAGGGTCGAGAACCGGCCCTCGGGCCACTGCTGGCCGCGGCCCAGCAGTGCTCGGTCGTCACCGTCGGTGATGAGCATGATGACCGCGGGATCCGTGCGCGGGAAGTGGTGCGTGCCGCACGCGGGGCAGATGCGGACGTGACCGGCCTCCGCCGGGTCCGTCGGCTGGCCGCAGTTGGCGCAGAACCGGTGGTGCTCGTGCCACCGGGCGATGCCGACCGCGTGCACCCCGAGGGATGCCTCGTCGGGTGCCATCGTCGGTCCGAGCATGCGCAGGCTCACCGGCGCGAGCTCGTCGGGCACCCGGTCGACCATCACCGCGGCGTAGCGGACGCTGTCCTTGATGCCGAGGAAGATCCACTCGCCTTCGGGTGCCTCGTCAAGGCTGAGCCAGCGGACGCCTGCGCCGCCGTCGGTCGCCACGTGCTCGCCGCCGATGACCATCACGCGTACGTCGCGGGTGCGCCACGCGTCGTCCTTGCGCAGATGGCCGGCGCGGTCGTGCTGGGTACGGTCGAAGGCGAAGTCCACGCCTCTACGCTAGTCCGGGCCTCCGCCACCCCGGAGCAGTGCCTCGAGAGCGGGGCGGTCGAGCAGCTGGTCGGCGCCGTAGCGCAGGGTCCTGCCGAGACGGACGTAGTAGAAGGCTCCGGTGACATCCTCGGGCGCGACCCCGTTGAGCTCTGCCCAGGCCAGCCGGTAGATCGACAGCTGCAACGGATCGGCCGTGGGCTTCTTGTTGGTCTTCCAGTCGACCACCTCGAAACGGGTGCGTCCGTCCTCGGCCGTGGTCGCGAAGACGGCGTCGATGCGTCCGATGACCTGCTGACCGGCCAGGACGATCGAGAACGGGGCCTCGATGGCGAAGGGATCCCGTTGGCCGTACTCGCCCTCGCTGAACAGGGTGATGACCTCGTCGAGCTCGGCGTCGGAGTTGAGGTCGACATCGCCCTGCCCGGGGAGCTCGGCCGGGTCGAGCAGCACCTGCTGGCCGTAGTGCGCCTCGACCCACGCGTGGAAGCGGGTGCCGAACCGGGCCGCGGGTGACGGGCGGCGCGGCATGGGGCGGGCCAGCTCGCGCGCGAAGGACGCCTCGTCGTCGGCCAGGCCGAGCATCGAGGTGGTCGAGACGGACCCGGGCAAGGTCACGACACGTTGCTGTGCGGCCATGGCGTCAGCCTCGGCGAGCAACAGGTCGACGTCGGCGCACAGCTCGTCGAGGCGGTCGGCCGGCAGGAGGGCCACGTCGAACGCCGGCCGTTCGGACCGGTCGAGGGTGTCGCGGACGGCCGACGCCAAGGCCTGACGGCGCGCCAGGACGGGCGGTGCCGCCGGCCAGTCGGAGCGCTGCACCGTGTCGAGGTGCGGATTGGTGGCCCCGGGAGCGGGTTGAGGCGCCCACGTCGCGGCGTCCTCACCGTTCTCGATCAGCCACTGACGGGTCGCAATGAGGAACTCGGACGGGCCACGCGGCTTGATCTGGGTGCGCCCCCACCAGTGCCCCGACAGCACCAGGCGTTCCTCGGCGCGGGTGTAGGCGACGTAGGCCAACCGGCGCTCCTCCATGTGTCCCAGCTCCTTGTTGCGAGCGTCGTGGACATTGCGGGAGTCGTCGGTCCAGTCGTCCGGGCGGTCGGCCATCTGCGGCAGGCTGGACCGGTCGCCGCGCAGGGCGGTCGGCACGGCCGACGCGGTGGTGATCCAGTTGGCGCGTCCCTGGCCCGTGGGGAACACCGTGGCGGACATGAACGGCACGAACACGGTGTTCCACTCCAGCCCCTTCGCGCGGTGGATCGTCAGGAGCTTGACCGACTCGGCCTCGGAGGGGGTGAACACCTCCATGCCCTGGTTGTAGATCTCCTCGGCGTTGAAGTAGGACAGCAGTCCGGCGAGCGAGGCGTAGCGATCGCTCTCGGAGTAGGTCGCCACCGCGTCGAGGAAGAGGGCGAGGTTGTCGCCGGCGCCCTCGACGTCGCCGGCCTCCAGCTCGATGTCGAGGTCGAGCATCCGGACGGCACGTCGGGCCAGGTCGATCAGCGGCTCGCTGCTGTGCCGGCGCACCGAGGTGATGATGCCGGACAGCTCGGCGAACCGAGCCCGAGCAGCCTCGGAGTAGGGCAGATCGCCGAGATCCTCCAACGCGTCGGCCAGAGCGACGATCTCGGTCGGATCCGTGCCCTCAACCGCGTGCGCCAGGTCGGCCGCCAGGGAGGGTTCGGCCTCGTCGTCGCGGCTGACCGACCGGCTCAGCTGCGAGGCCCGGCGGCCCAGCAGTGCGAGATCGCGCGGGCCGACGTTCCAGCGCGGTCCGGTCAGCAGTCGCAGGGTCGCCGGATTGGCGGTCACGTCGTCGACGACCTCGAGCAGCGACACGACGTCCTGCACCTCCGGCTGCGCGAGCAGACCCTGCAGGCCGACGATCTCGAAGGGAATGTGCGAGTCACGCAGCGCCTTGACGATCTCGCCGTTCTCGGCTGCGACGCGTACGAGGATCGCGACGCTGCGCAACGGGACGACGCCCTCGTCGCGGATCTGCTCGATCTGTCGCACCATGGCGCTGATCTCCTGGGACACCGTCGAGTGCAACGCCACGTCGACGCGTCCACCCGGGTCCTTGCCAGACACCAAGGGCTCGACGCTCCTGGTGATCCTGGCGTCGTCGTAGAACGCCGAGATGATGTGGTTGGCGGCGCCGATGATCTCGGGCCGGCACCGATAGGTCTGCCGCAACGTCAGGCGGCGACCCGGCACGTCCTCGATCGCGAAGTCGTCGAGGAAGTCCTCGAGGTTGCCGGTGGCCGCGCCTCGCCAGCCGTAGATGCCTTGAGCGGGATCGCCGACCGCGGTGACCGGGAGCCCCGCGAACAGTCCCACCAGCAGGTCACGCTGGGCCACGGAGGTGTCTTGATATTCGTCGAGGAGGACGACGTCGTACTTCTCGAGCATGGACTTGCGTACGGCCTCGAGGGTGGCGAGCTCGGCACCCCAGGCCATCTGGTCGGAGAAGTCCATGACCCCGTCGGCCAGCTTCGCCGCCCGGTAGGCGTCGACCAGCCGGCTGAGCTCGGTCCGCTTGCGCGCGGTGGCCGCCGCCTGGGCCACGACCTTGTGGGCCGACCGACCTGAGTCGTCGCAGGCCATGATGGCCTCGTCGTACGCCCTCAGGTCCGCCGGCGTGACGAGGTGCTCGGAGAGCTCCGAGTCGAGCTTCATCGCGTCGGGCACGAGCCGTGGGATGTAGGTGGTGACCAGGTCGAGGGATCCCTCGTAGGACTCGATGGCACGGGCGAAGCGCTGGAAGCGGGACGCGTCGGTGACGACGCGCAGATCGGGCTCGACGCCCAGCCGCAGCCCGTGCTCGGCGATGAGGGTGCCCGCGAACGCGTGATAGGTCGACGCCGTGACCTCGCCCCAGCCGGCCTCGGCGTGGTCGACACCCAACAACTCGAGGCTGGCTCGAATCCGCTGGCCGAGCTCGGCTGCTGCCTTGTTGGTGAACGTCAGTCCGAGAATGCGTTCGGGAGGGATGCCCAGATGACCGACGAGCCACACCACCCGGGCAGCCATCACGGTCGTCTTGCCGGAGCCGGCCCCGGCGATGATCGAGCTCGGCGCATCCAGCCCGAGCGTGATCGCGTCGAGCTGGGCACGCGAGAACTGGCGGTCGAGGATCTCGCCGAGGTGCTGCTCGTCGCGCACGAGGGGCGCGGTCATGACTTCTCCTCGATGAGGATCGACGCGCCCTCGTCGTGTGCCGGGCAGATGCGTTTGAACGCGCAGTAGCCGCATGCCCCGCCGACCGTCGCTGCGAACTCCTCGGCATCGATCAGTCGGACCGCCTCAGTGACCTGCTCGCGGGCGGTCGTCGTGCCTTCGGGCGCGCCGGGCTGGGTGCGGGTTGCGGCTGACTTGGTGCTGGTGCGCAGGTAGACGAGCTCGGCGCCGGCCGGGCCGTCTCCCGGCGCCAGCTCGTCGAGGGCGCCGGCCTCGACGGCCAGCTGATAGACACCCAGCTGCGCGTTGACGGCCGCGTCCTTGGCCGTCATGGGGGTCTTGGACGTCTTGAAGTCGACGACGTGGATGCCGTCGTCGTCACGTTCGACGCGGTCCATCGAACCGGTGAACCTGGCCTCACGGCCGTCGACGTCGATCGTGACGTCGAACGGGTGCTCGACGGCGAGCACCTCGCGCGGATTGGTCCTGTGCCACTGGGCGAACTTCTCGAGCGCCTCGACGGCCTCGCGGCGTTCGCGAAGGCTGATCCACGGCGCGAGCCCCAGCGCATCCCACACCGCATCGAGGTGCGCCGACAGCTCGGCCACGTCAGGCTCGACCCCGCTGCGAACCGCTTCGGCCGCCAAGGCATGGACGATGGACCCGAAACCCTGTGCCGCCGAGGTGCCCCGGTCGCCCTTGGCCTCGTGCCCGGCGAACCACTGCAAGGCGCACTTGGTCAGCGTGTTCATCTGGCTGCCTGACAGCCGCAGCGCCTCGGCCCGGTCGCGCACCGGCTCGTCGTTGGTCGTGCGCTCAGCCAGCCCCCACCAGCGGTCGGGGTGCGCCGAGCGACCGGACGGGTGCTCGGCGAGCCGGGCCAGCTGAGCGGCGACCCGGGCGCGGACGGCTTCGTCATCGGTGGACTCACCGATGCGGCGCAGCTCGGCGATCGCTCCGCGCAGCGACAGGGAACGGCGGGGTCGCGGCTCGGCCTCCGGGAGCGTACGGACGGCAGCGCCCAGGAGATGCGCGTGGAGCTCACCGACGAATCGCGAGGGCTGGTCGCCCTCGTCGGAGCCGCTGGCGACCGCCGTGACGACGAGCCGGGACCTCGCACGGCTGCACGCCACGTAGAACAATCGGCGCTCCTCTGCCGCCGCGGTCCAGGGAGACGGCGGGGGCTGGACGCCGTCGGGAGAGAGCCGGTCGCCCTGCAGCAGGCTGCCGCGGGCTCGCAGGTCCGGCCACTCCCCGTCCTGCACACCCGCCACCACCACCAGCGGCCACTCGAGCCCCTTGGACCGGTGCGCCGTCATGAGCTGCACCGCGTCGCCGGAGTCGCCGCTCTGCGCGATCGAGCTCGCCGGGATCTGTTGCGCCTCGAGGGCGCGGGCCACCTCCGCGACCGAGCGATGCGCCTCGCGCTCCTCGGCGCGGGCAGCCTCGGCGAACAGCGCGCACACGGCGTCGAGGTCGTGATTGGCTCGAGCGCTGCCGTCGCCGTCGCCCTCGGCCTCCGCCTGCAGCCGGGTGGGCCACCTGGTGCCGTCCCACACGGTCCACAGCACCTGCTCGGCCGGGTCGCCGTCCTTGATCTGGTCGGCCGCCGTGAGGAGCAGCTCGCTGAGCCTGGTCGCAGCCTCGACCGCGCGGGCAGGTGGGCCCTGCACCTCCAACGTGGCGAGGTGCGCCGGATCGCCCAGCGCCTCGGCGATGAGGATCCGAGACGCCCGCGGAGACTGGCCGTCGACGGCGTCGGCCTTGCGGAGCGTGCGGCCGAGACGGCGCACACCCGCCGCGTCCAGATGGCCCAACGGACCGGTGAGCAGGGCATGGGCGACGTCGGGCGACAACGTCTCGCCGCGGCTCAACGAGTCGGCGGCGTGCAGGGCCGAGAGCAACGTGCGTACGGCCGGCTCGACCGCCAACGGGAGCTCGTCCCCGGCCACCTCGACCGGCACGCTCGAGGCAACCATGGCGCGCTGCAGCCGCGTCAGGTGGGCGCCGGAGCGGACGAGGACGGCCATGTCACGCCATGCGACGTGGTCGTGCAGGTGCGCTTCGCGGAGCATCAACGCGATGTGCTCGGCCTCGGCGGTGGGCGTGGAGAAGGTCCGCACGTCGACGGTGCCCGGGTCGTCGACCTTGCTGATGGGGTTGCGCAGGGCGGCGTAGGCCGAGCCGTCGACCGCGCCGAGGGCACCCTTGTTGTCGACGATCGACCTCACGGCCGCGGCGATGTCGTCGCCGTAGCGATTGGTGTAGGCGAGCGTCAGGCGTGGCGCCGGTCCGGCAGCGGTCGCGAAGGCGTCGGGGAACTCGACGATGCCGCGGACGTCGGCACCGCGGAACCCATAGATCGACTGGTAGGGGTCGCCGACGACGACGAGGTCGCGACCGTCACCGGCCAGCGCCTGCAGGAGCTCGACCTGGAGCGGGTCGGTGTCCTGGTACTCGTCGACCACGACCAGCGCCAGCTTGGCCCGCCAGCGGTCGCGCACCTCAGGATCCTTGAGGGCGTTGACCACGGCGAAGATGAGGTCGGTGTGGTCGATCGTGTTGGCCAGCGCCGCCACGGCGGTGACCTCGTCGAAGAACCGCGCGGCCGACCTCCAGTCGTCGCGATCGGTCCGGGCCGCCACCTGCGCGAGGTCGGCATCGTCCATGCCGAGCGCGCGGGCCGAGGCGATGAGCGAACGCAGCTCCGAGGCCAGCCCGCGGGTGCGCAGGGCCGGCCGCAGCACCGCGGGCCACTGCTCCGCATCGACACCCGCGAGCACCTCGGAGATCATGGCGTCGTTCTCGGGGGCGCTGAGCAGCCTGATCGGGTTGGCGAAATCGGTCGGCGACTGCTCGGCCCGCAGCAGGGCATAGCAGAACGCATGGAACGTCATCGCCGGCGTGGTGCTGGTGGTGCGGGCCAGGCGCCGGGCAATGCGCGAGCGGATCTCCTGCGCGGCCTTGCGGCTGAACGTGAGGACGAGTATCTGGTCGGGGCTCAGGCCGCCGTTCTCGACCCGGTCGACGACGAGCTCGACGAGCGCCGTGGTCTTGCCCGCCCCGGGACCGGCCAGGACCTGCAGCGGGCCGCCGCCCGCGGAGAAGTGGTCGAGCACGGCCTGCTGGCTCTCGTCGAGCACCGGAGGGGTGCTCGAAGCGGCGCTCGGCCGCTGCAGGACGTACTCAGGCATGTGTCCATCTCACCAGACGGGGCAGACACTCAGGCGAAGTCCCACGCGGCGTTCTTCATGTCGACCCGGCCGTTGCGCACCGGGGTGCTCTCCTCGAGCCAGTGCAGCTGCGCCTCGGGCATCAGCGGCGGCGCCATCGCCCCGTCGGCGCGGACGACCCGCCACCACGGCACGACCTGCCCCTCCATCGCCATGACCCGACCGACGTAGCGCGGGCCGTATCCGGCGGCGAGGTGCTCGGCGATCGCGCCGTACGACACGGCCCGGCCGAGCGGTATCCGCTCCACGAGGTCGAGCACCCGCTCCACGAACTCACGATCCATAGGACCAACTCACTCGTTGGGAGTGACACTTTCGAGGCGACACGCCGTGCGCCACATCAAAAGCGTCACTCCCAGCGAGGACGGAGGTCAGTACGAGGGTTGGCTCGGGTCGATCTGGTTGACCCAGGCCACGACGCCGCCACCGACGTGCACGGAGTCCTTGTAGCCCGCACCCTTGAGCACCGCGAGCGCCTCGGCAGAACGTACGCCGGACTTGCAGTGCAGGACGATCTGCTTGTCGTCGGGCAGCTGCTCCAGCGCGTTGCCGTTGAGGAACTCACCCTTGGGGATCAGGATCGACCCCGGGATCTTGTTGATCTCGTACTCACCGGGTTCGCGCACGTCGACCAGCACGAAGTCGCGCCCGCCGTCGTTGCGCTCCTTGAGCCAGCCGTCGAGCGTCGTCACCGAGATCGTCGAGTCGGCGGCCGCGTCGGCAGCCTCCTCGCTGATCGCACCGCAGAACGCCTCGTAGTCGTCCATCAGACCCGTGATCGGCTGGCCGGTGGGGTCGCGCCGGATGTTGAGCGTCGAGTAGCGCATCTCGAGCGCGTCGTAGACCATCAGCCGGCCGATCAGGGGGTCGCCGATACCGGTGATCAGCTTGATCGCCTCGGTGACCATGATCGAGCCGATCGAGGCGCACAGCACGCCCAGCACGCCACCCTCGGCGCACGACGGGACCATGCCCGGCGGCGGCGGCTCGGGGTAGAGGTCGCGGTACTGCGGCCCCTCCTGCGCCCAGAACACCGACACCTGGCCCTCGAACCGGTAGATCGAGCCCCAGACGTACGGCTTGTTGAGCAGCACGGCGGCGTCGTTGACGAGGTAGCGCGTCGCGAAGTTGTCGGTGCCGTCGAGGATCAGGTCGTAGTCGGCGAAGATCTCCAGCACGTTGTCGGTGTCGAGGCGCACGTGATGCAGGATCGTCTTCACGTACGGATTGATCTCAGCGACGGAGGCAGCTGCGGATTCGACCTTGGGCCTGTCGATGTCGGACTGCCCGTGGATGACCTGGCGCTGCAGGTTGGACTCGTCGACGACGTCGTCATCGATGATGCCGAGCGTGCCGACGCCCGCGGCGGCGAGGTAGAGCAGGGCGGGGCTGCCGAGACCGCCGGCGCCGATCACGAGCACCTTGGCGTTCTTGAGACGCTTCTGGCCCGTCATCCCGACGTCGGGGATGATCAGGTGCCGGCTGTAGCGGCGTACCTCGTCGATGGTCAGTTCGTCGGCGGGTTCCACGAGTGGGGCGACCACGGGTTCTCCTCTGTGCAAGCTGAGCTGCAAACGGTTCTGGCGGCATAACACCGCACGCACGTTCCATTGTTCCCCGTATGGCCAACGCCCCCGGCGGGCGTCCGGATGCCGGGCACGACCGACTACTCTGGGGCCCGTGACCGAAACCACCCCGCTGCGTCCGCGCACGAGCCGCCTGCCGCGCACCGCGCGACGCGCTCAGCTGCTGGAGGTCGCGCTCGAGGTGTTCGTCGAGCAGGGCTACCACTCCGCGTCGATGGACGAGATCGCCGAGCGTGCGGGCGTCTCCAAGCCCGTGCTCTACCAGCACTTCCCCGGCAAGCTCGACCTCTACCTCGCGCTGCTCGAGACCTCGTGCGACACCGTGATCGACGGCGTCAAGACCGCTCTCGCGTCGACGACCGACAACCGCAAGCGTGTCCGGGCGACGATGGAGCTCTGGTACGACTACGTCGCCGACCAGGGTGCCGCGTTCCGGCTGGTGTTCGAGTCCGACCTGACGAGCGACCCCTCCGTACGCGAGCAGATCGATCGCGTCATCGAGGAGTCCGCCTCCGCGATCGCCGAGGTCATCCGCGAGGACACCGGCCTGCCCGTCGCCTCGTCGCACCTGCTGGCCGTCAGCCTCGTCGGCATGGGTCATGTCGGCGCGCGCAACTGGTTGTCGCAGGACTCGACGCTCACCCGCAGCGAAGCCGTCCAGCTCGTCGCCGGCCTCGCCTGGCGCGGCATCGGCGCATTCCCCCGCAACGAAGATGACATCAAAGGAGATGAGTGACCGTGGAGGTCAAGATCGGCGTGCAGCACGCCGCCCGTGAGCTGTCCGTGGCAACCGAGTCGACCCCGGATGCCGTGCTCAAGGCACTGGAGACGGCACTGAAGGACGACGCCGTGTTCACCCTGACCGACACCAAGGGTCGTACGGTCGCGGTTCCGGCCAGCAAGGTCGCCTACCTCGACTTCACCTCGGACCTCGGCCGCAAGGTCGGCTTCGGCCTCGCGGCGAGCGAAGCCGTCACGGCCGCCTCCAAGTAGGTCGCGCGATGGCCGACCCCGTCGACACCCGTGAGATCGCCGTCAGCGGCGATCCCACGCGGGCCCGGGCCTCGGTCGTGCAGGCGCTGGAGAGCCGAGGGTTCTCCGTCACCTGGCACGACGAGTGGTCCGGGACCGCCGAGAAGGGCAGCAAGGGCAAGCAGCTCCTGCTGGGTGGCTTCGCGCCACACCTGCAGGTCGGCCTCGCGCTGCACGCGATCGACGCGGGCACCGTCGTCCGGTTGACGCGTCCGTCGGCGGGCATGTCCGGCGGCCTGATGGGCCGGGCCAAGGCCGTCAAGCAGTTCAACGGCGTCGTCGACGAGCTCGTGGCGGCGTTCCGCCAGGCCGGCGTCCTGCTCGAGGGCTAGGCGTGTCTGACGGGTCGACCGAGTACCTGCTGCCCCCGTCGCGGGTCGACGGCACGATCGACCTGTCCCCCTACGACCCGCAGTGGCCAGAGACGTTCGAAGCCCTGGCGACCGGCATCCGTACGGCGTTGGGACCGGTCGCCACGGTGGTCGAGCACGTCGGCTCGACCTCGGTCCCGGGACTGCCGGCCAAGCCGATCATCGACGTCAACCTGCTCGTCGTGGACAGCGCCGACGAGCCCGCGTACGTGCCGGCGCTCGAGCGCCTCGGCTACGTCCTGCACCTCCGCGAGCGCGGCTGGCACGAGCACCGCTTGCTCCGGCTCGACGAGCCGCGGGTCAACCTGCACGTGTTCACGGCGGGCTCCCCCGAGCACGACCGCATGATCACGTTCCGCGACCGGCTGCGCACCGATCCTGCGTCGTTCGAGCGCTATCTCGCGACCAAGCAGCGCCTCGCCGCGCAGCACTGGGAGCACGTGCAGGACTACGCCGACGAGAAATCCTCGGTCGTCGAGCAGATCCTGTCGGATTCGTAGGGGTCCCGTTCGTCGTGCTGATGTACGACGATGAATCCGACGAAGGAGCAGGCATGAAGTACATGATGTTGGTCGTCAGCGATCCCGAGGCCGCGGACCGGCCGGCCGACCCGGCCGTCGACGAGGTCGAGGACTGGGTCTCCAGGAACGATGCGTCCGGCAAACGGGTGATCGGTGAACGGCTCCGCCCGCCGGAGTCCGCCACGACCGTCCGCCGCCGCGGCGGTGAGCTGCTCGTCACCGACGGGCCGTTCACCGAGAGCCGCGAGTGGATTGCCGGCTTCGACATCCTGGAGTGCGAGGACCTCGACGAGGCCATCGCGATCGCGGCGACCCACCCGATGGTTGCTGCCGGGACGATCGAGCTGCGGCCGTTCTGGCCCTTCGACGAGGCCTGAGCACATGACGGCTGGCGGGGGCGCGACCGGCGAGGACGTCGGTCGCGCTCTCGCCGATGCCCTGGCGGAGCAGCGGCTGCGCATCGTCGCCTCCCTCATCCGTACGACGGGCGACTGGGATCTCGCCGAGGACGTGGTGTCCGACGCCGCCGAACGCGCCCTGCTCACGTGGCCGCGCGACGGCATACCCGCCAATCCGGCCGCGTGGCTCACCGCCACGGCTCGGCGGCGGGCGATCGACGTGCTGCGACGCGGTCAGGTCGAGCGGGACAAGCTGGCTGAGGTCGCGGCGATCGAGGAACTGACCGACGACCACACGGATCCGTCGCCGATGGGTGACGACCGGCTCCGGCTGGTGTTCACGTGCTGCCACCCCGCGCTGGCTCTCGAGGCTCGGGTGGCGTTGACGCTCAAGGTCGTGTCGGGACTGTCGACCGAGGCGATCGGCCGGGCGTTCCTCACCTCGGAGGCCACGATGGGGCAGCGACTCCTGCGGGCCAAGAACAAGATCACCCACGCCGGGATCCCCTACCGCGTGCCCACCGAGGACCTGGCCGAGCGTGTCGGCGGCGTCCTGGCGGTCGTGTACCTCGTGTTCACCGAGGGCTACGCGACGAGCGCCCGCTCACTCGCCGACGAGGCGATCCGGCTCGGCCGGCTGCTCGTCACGCTGCTGCCCGACTCCGACGAGACGCGGGCGTTGCTGGCGCTGATGCTGCTGCAGCACGCGCGACGCGATGCCCGCGTGGTCGACGGCGAGCGGGTGACGCTCGAGCACCAGGACCGATCCCGCTGGCGCCGGGACGAGATCGACGAGGGCTCCGCGCTGCTCCGGCGGCGCTGGACCGTGCGTGGGCCGTACGCCGTGCAGGCCGACATCGCCGCCGTCCACGCCTCGGCGCCGTCGGCGGAGCAGACCGACTGGCCTGCGATCGTCGCGCTCTACGACGAGCTGCTCGACATCGCTCCGTCGCCCGTGATCGCGCTCAACCGGGCGATCGCGGTCGGGATGAGCGACGGCGCGTTGGCCGGCCTCGCCGCGCTGGAGTCCGCCGCCGAGGACTCCCGGCTCGCCGGGCACTACCTCGTCGCGGCCGCTCGCGGCGACCTGCTCAGCCGCGCGGGGCTGCACGAGGAGGCGCTGATCGCCCTCGAGCAGGCGATCGAGCTCGCGCCGACCGACCAGGAACGCCGCCAGCTCGAGCAACGCGTCGCCGAGCTGCGAGGCTCCTGAGCCGTGAGCCAGTCGCCATTCCCGTGCCGGGGCGGTGACGTGGTCGCCCATTGCACGGGCTGACAGGCGACCAGGTCACCGCTCAACGGCTCGACAGGCGACCAGGTCACCGCTCGAGAGTCAGGCGGCCAGGCCGAGCTTGTCCATGCGCGCCGCGTGGGCCTCGGTGAGGCGGGTGAACATGCGCCCGATACCGGCCAGGTCCATCCCGGGATGGTCGACGCCGCCGACCAGCACGGTGCTGAGCGCATCGCGCTCGGCGACGACGGTCTGTGCCTGGCTGAGTGCCTCGCCCATGAGTCGCCGCCCCCATAGGGCCAGGCGCCCGCCGACCCGCGGGTCCTTCTCGATCGCCCCGCGCACGGCGTCGACGACGAAGTCCGAGTGCCCCGTGCCGCTCAGCGTGTCGAGGACCAGCGAACGCGTCTCGGGGTCGAGATAGGCCGCGATCTCGCGGTAGAAGTCGGCGGCGAGACCGTCGCCGACGTACGCCTTGACGAGTCCCTCGAGCCAGTCCGACGGCGCGGTCTGCCGGTGGAACCGCTCGAAGATCGTGGCGAACTCCTGCATCGTCTCGTACGGGTCCTCGCCGAGCTGGACCAGCCGGTCGCGCAGCTTCTCGAAGTGCCCGAACTCGGCGGTCGCCATCGCCGCGATCTCGACCTTGGTCTTGAGGTCCGGCGCCATCTTGGCGTCCTCGGCAAGGCGCTCGCACGCGCTGATCTCGCCGTACGCGAGGATGCCGAGCAACTCGATCACGCCGGTGCGATAGACCGGATCGTCCAACGTCGAGGGCGGCGGAACGTTCTTGGAAGCCATGCCCCGCAGCGTAGCGGGAAGGCCGGCGCCGCCAGACGATAGACTGGGCCCAGAAATCCCACGAGTCTCAAGAATTCGAGAAGACCCTGACTACGTTCAAAGATCTGGGCGTCATGCCCGAGATCGCCGACGCACTGAGTGACGTCGGCATCCAAGAAGCTTTCCCGATCCAGGAGATGACGCTCGGCGTCGCCCTCATGGGCACCGATCTGATCGGCCAGGCGCGCACCGGCACCGGCAAGACGCTGGCGTTCGGCATCCCGGTCATCCAGCGCACGGTCGCGCCCCACGACGCCGACTATGACCAGGTCGTCGCGGGCAAGCCGCAGGCCCTGATCGTGGCGCCCACCCGTGAGCTCGCGATCCAGGTCGCCAGCGACATCGAGATCGCGTCCAAGAAGCGCGGCACCCGCAACCTGACGATCTACGGCGGTGTCCCCTACGAGTCGCAGCTCGACGCGCTCAAGGCCGGCGTCGACATCGTCGTCGGTACGCCCGGCCGACTGCTCGACCTCGCCAACCGCGGCGCCCTCGACCTGTCGCACGTCAAGTCGCTCGTCCTCGACGAGGCCGACGAGATGCTCGACCTGGGCTTCCTGCCCGACGTCGAGTCACTGCTGGCCAAGACGCCCGAGACCCGCCAGACGATGCTGTTCTCGGCCACGATGCCGGGCGCGATCGTCGGGCTGGCCCGCAAGCACATGCGCCACCCCATGAACATCCGTGCCGAGTCCGGCGAGGACAACCAGATGGTGCCGGCGACGGCGCAGTTCGTCTGGCAGGCGCACGAGATGGACAAGGCCGAGATCGTCGGCCGCATCCTCCAGGCCGACGACGTCGGCAAGGTGCTGGTCTTCACTCGCACCAAGCGCACCGCACAACGGGTCGCCGACGAGCTGATCGACCGCGGCTTCCCCGCCTCGCCGCTGCACGGCGACATGGCGCAGCCGGCCCGTGAGAAGGCGCTGACCCGCTTCCGCGAGGGCAAGATCAACATCCTCGTCGCGACCGACGTGGCCGCCCGCGGCATCGACGTCGCCGGCATCACGCACGTCATCAACTACAACTGCCCCGAGGACCACAAGACGTACGTCCACCGCATCGGCCGCACAGGCCGCGCCGGCGCCTCGGGCATCGCCGTGACGTTCGTTGACTGGGCTGACCTGGTGCGCTGGAAGCTCATCAACACCGAGCTGGGCCTGCCGTTCGACGAGCCGCAGGAGACCTACTCGACGTCGGACCACCTGTTCCACGACCTCGGCATCGACCGCAACGTCAAGGGCCGCATCAAGGACCCGTCGCCACGCGAGCCCAAGAAGGACGACGGGCGCAGTGGCGGCGGTCGCGGTCGCAGCGGCGGAGACCGTGGTGGACGCGGCGGCGAGCGCAGCGGCGGAGACCGTGGTGGACGCGGCGGCGAGCAGAAGGCTCAGCAGTCCTCCGGCGGCGAGAAGAGCGACGGCGCACAGCGTCCCCGGCGCAACCGCAACCGCACGCGCTCGCGCGGCGGAGCCCCCGTCGCCAAGACGGACTAGCTCTTCCCGAGCGACCACTCGGTCCTTGAGCTTGTCGAAAGGACGTCCTTTCGACAAGCTCAAGGACCTTCGCGTTTCAGGCGGTGACGATGACCTTGGTGCCGACGGGGGCGAAGTCCCACAGGGCGATCGCGTCGGGCAGCCACTGGCGTACGCAGCCGGCCGACAGCGGCGTGCCCAGCTGTGCCTTGGTCTGCTCTAGCTTGCCGGAGTTGTCCTTGGGCACCGAGTGGAAGCCGATCGGCTCGCTGTAGCCGGTCGCGAAGCGTACGAAGTACTCCATCGAGCCGCTGCCGTCGAACGCGCCGGCGTGCCGAGACTTCGACTGCACCGTGTAGGACCCCGGCTGCAGGTTGTCGAAGCGGCTGCCCGACACGAGATAGGTGCGGGCGACCTTGCTGCCGTCGTCGACCAGCCAGACCCGCTGGTCGCTCTGGTCGAACACGATGCGCCGCCCCGAACCGGAGCCCGCCGGGAGCTCGGCGACCGGGGCCACCTTGGTGACGCTCGCGGCGGCGGCGCGCCGCTTGGGTGCGGGCGTCGGGATGGCGACGGTGTCGACCCGTGCCGTCTCGATCGACGCCGGCGCGGCCGCTGTCGTGTCGGCTGCCGCCCGGTCGGGCTTGAGCTGCGGCAGGATGCCGACGGCGGCTCCGCCGACGGCCATCGTGACGACGATCGCGAGCCCCAGCACGCCGACGCGTCCGCGACGGCGGACCATCCGATGGGAAGCGCGGTGCTTGGACACGCTCCCATCCTAAACGGCGTGGTCGCATCGCTCCGGAGACTTGCCAAACGCGAATTACTCTAGTTAGAGTATTCGAGTACGAGCAACGATCGGAGGAGTGCCATGAAGCGACCAGCCAACGCCCTGTCCCTGGCGGTGCTGACACTGCTCTTCGAGAAGCCCATGCATCCCTACGAGATGTCCTCGACGCTGCGCCAACGCAGCAAGGAGGAGAGCATCCGGCTCAACTACGGGTCGCTCTACGCCGTCGTCGAGTCGCTGCGCAAGAAGGGCCTGATCGCCGCGCGCGAGACGCTTCGTGAGGGCAACCGCCCCGAGCGGACCGTGTACGAGCTCACCGACGAGGGCGCCACGGCGATGCGGGACTGGCTCAGCGAGATGCTGCGCGACCCCACGCCGCAGTTCACCGACTTCGAGGCCGCGCTCTCGCTGATGGGCGCCCTGCCGCCCGAGGAGGCCCTCGAGCTGCTCAAGCTGCGACTCCGGGCGCAACGCCTGGCCAGCAACCAGTACGACGGCGTACGCGCCCATGTGCCCGAGGGATTTCCCGCCTTCTTCCTGGTCGAGGGCGACTACTCCGAGGCGTTGCGCCTGGCCGAGATCACGTTCGTCGAGAAGCTCGTCGACGACATCTCGCACGACCGGCTCGGCGGCCTGGAGATGTGGCGCCGCATCCACGAGCTGCGCGCTGCCGGGCACTCCGGCGAGGAGGCCACCGCCAAGCTCATGGACGAGTTCGGGCACCTGCTCGGCATCGACCCCTAGAGATTTCAGTGATCCCCGGCCGACTGGCATCGACCGGGGATCGGAAACCGAGTCGCAAGCGACCCCGGCCCCAAGCACAGGGTAGCGAGCGTCTCTCACCCACAAGGAGACACTGTGAACACCCCTGCCCCATCCACCAAGCGCGCCATCGCGACGAGCGTCCTGATGTTCGCCGCGTTCATGGACCTGCTCGACGTCACGATCGTCAACGTGGCGCTTCCGGCGATCCGCTCCGACCTCGACGCCAGCCCGGCCCACCTCGAGTGGATCCTCGGCGGCTACACCCTGGCGTTCGCGGTGCTGCTGATCACCGGCGGCCGGCTCGGCGACATCTTCGGCCGCCAACGCGTCTTCGTCCTCGGCGTCGCCGGCTTCACGCTTGCGTCCCTGGCAGCCTGCCTGTCGGGCAATGGCGACACCCTCGTCGCCGCCCGGGTCGTGCAGGGTGCCTTCGCCGCCATGATGGTGCCGCAGCTGCTGTCGACCGTGCAGGTCATGTATGCCCCCAAGGAGCGCGCCAACGTGTTCGGCATCGTGGGCGCCGTCTCGGGCACCGCGGCCGTGGTCGGTCCCCTCCTCGGCGGCTGGCTCATCACGCACGACGCCTTCGGGGTCGGCTGGCGCAGCATCTTCCTGATCAACATCCCGGTCGGCATCGTGCTGATCGTGCTGGCGCTCAGGTACGTCCCCAACACCGTGTCGGAGCGGGCGACCCGCCTCGACGTCCCCGGCTTCGCCCTGGCCACGGCAGGCGTGTTCCTGCTGGTCTTCCCCCTGATCGAGGGTCGTGAGCAGGGCTGGCCGGCCTGGATCTGGGCGATGTTCGCCGGTGCTGGTGTCGTCCTGGCGGCGTTCGTCGCCAACCAGCGGCGGACCGAACGGCTCACGCAGTCGTCGCTCCTGCCCATGCACCTGTTCGGCAACCGTGGGTTCGCGGCGGGCCTCGTGACCCAGGCGGCCTGCTCGGCAGCCATGGCCGGCTTCGCCCTGACCCTGGTGATCTACGTCCAGAGCGGTCTCGGGTTCAGCGCCGTCCATGCCGGCCTGGTGCTGCTGCCGTTCAGCCTCGGCGCGTTCATCGGCGTCGGCATCTCGGCGCCGTTGGGTCTCAAGCTGGGCAAGGTCGTGCTGTTCGCCGGTGCTGTCCTCCAGGCGGCCGGCATCTGGTGGCTGGCCCGGATCGTGTCCGATCAAGGTGCCGGATTCGGTGCGTGGGACGGCACCCCGCCGCTGCTGGTGGCCGGGATCGGCCTGGGCATGCTGGTCGTGCCGCTCATCGACATCGCGCTCTCGACGGTGTCGACCGACGACGCCGGCGCCGCGTCCGGGACCTACAGCACGTTCCAGCAGCTCGGCTCCGCGCTCGGCATCGCGATCGTCGGGGCCGTGTTCTTCCACGTCGTCGGCGACTCGTTCACCGAAGCCGGGCTGCGGGACGGGTTCGTCGCCGCGTCATGGTGGGCCGCCGGAGGCTACCTGCTGTCGGCCGCCGCGACCGTGTTCCTGCCCGACCGCAACGCCGTGCAGCGGCACGCCCGTGAGCAGGCGGAGCTGCTCGAGGCGGTCTGACGCCCGCAGGCGTCGGGGCCTACTTCTTCTTGTTGCCAGCCAGCATGCCGGCGGCGACCTGGCGGTAGGCCTCGGCGCCCTTGTGCGTACGGGCCGTGGCGAGCACCGAGCGGCCGATCGCCGGCGCCTCGGCGAACCGGATCGTCTTGGGGATCGGTGGCGTCACGACCGGCAGCTCGTAGGTCTCACGGATCGCGGCGAGCACGTTCTGCGCGTGCTTGGTGCGACCGTCGTACATCGTCGGCAAGACACCCATGATCTCCAGCGACGGGTTGATGAACTGGCGCACGTCGTGGATCGTGTCGAGCAGCTGGCCGACGCCGCGGTGCGACAGCGTCTCGGCCTGCAGCGGGATCAGCACCTGCTGCGAGGCGGACAGCGCGCCGACCGTCAGGATGCCGAGTGTCGGCGGGCAGTCGATCAGGATCCAGTCGTAGTCGTCGGCGACCTTGTCGAGCGCGACCCGGAGCCGCTGCTCGCGTCCGGTGCGGCCGACGAGGCTCTCCTCGGCCTGGGTCAGCGTGATGTTGGCGGGCAGCAGGTGCATGCCGTCGTCCGTGATGACGATCGCGTCCTCGGCCTGCCGGGTGCCGAGCAGCACCTCCGCGACCGTGACCTCGAGGTCCTCCGGATCGATGCCGAGCGAGAACGTCAGGCTGCCCTGGGGATCGACGTCGACCAGCAGGACTCGTTGCTTGAGCTCGGTGAGCGCGGCGCCGAGCGACACGACGGTCGTCGTCTTGGCGACGCCACCCTTCTGGTTCGCCACTGCGATAGTCGTCGTCACGGTCGCCATTGTGTCATCACGTCGCCTGACCTCGCCGTCCACGCGCTGAGGCGTTTGGCATGCTTGCTCCATGACACGTCGCGCGCTGGTGACCGGGGCAACCTCAGGGATCGGCAACGCGTTCGCCAAGGAGCTGGCCCGGCGCGGCTACGACCTCGTGATCGTGGCCCGTACGACCGACCGCCTGGAGACCCTGGCGACGCAGATGCGCAGCAAGCACCGCGTCGAGGTCGACGTCGTGACGGCCGACCTGTCGACCACCGAAGGCGTACGCGCGACCGTCAACAAGCTGACCGACACGACCCGCCCGGTCGACCTGCTCGTCAACAACGCCGGCGCCTCGCTGGCCGGCTGGTTCGGCACGACCGACATCAACGACGAGGACCGCCAGCTCGACCTCCTCGTCCGTGCGCCGATGCACCTCATGGATGCGGCGATCAAGACCATGGCCGGCCGGGGCGGTGGCCAGATCATCAACGTGTCGAGCGTCGCGGCCTTCACGCCACGCGGCGTCTACTCGGCCCACAAGGCCTGGCTGCTCAACCTGTCGCAGTGGGCCGACATCCACTACGCCGACGTCAACATCTCGGTGCAGGCACTGTGTCCCGGGTTCGTCCGCACGGAGTTCCACCAGCGCGGCGAGATGGACGTCTCGGGCGTGCCGAAGTGGATGTGGCTCAAGTCCGACAAGGTCGTCAAGACCTCGCTCAAGGACCTCGACAAGGGCAAGTCGGTGTCGATCCCGTCGTTCCGCTACAAGGTGCTGGCCGGGCTCGCACGCTACCTGCCGAAGGGTCTCGTCACGCGCATCGCGAAGCGCGGCCGATGAGCGAGCGCCAGCTGGGGGTCCCCCCACGAGCTCTGCGAGTAGGGGGAACGAGTCATGAGGCAGCAATCATGCCGCTGCCGTCGTACCGTGCCCTTTTGAGGACGGCTGCGGCATGAGCACGCCGAAGTCGCTGGTGCTGCCTCCCGGGGTGGAGGCGGTCACGATCGAGACGCCGCGCGGCGGGTTCGCGGCGCACGGCGTACGCACGGACGGTGCCGTGGGGCACGTGCTGCTGGTCCCGGGCTGGACGGGCTCCAAGGAGGACTTCACGCCTCTGCTGCCGTTGCTGGCCGCCGCCGGCTTCGACGCCACGACGTACGACCAGCGCGGCCAGTACGAGACACCCGGCGCTCCCGACGACGACTACACGCTGGACGGCTTCGCTGCCGATGCACTCGCGGTCAGGGACGTCGCCTCCGACTCGGCCCGCTCGCACCTCCTGGGGCACTCGTTCGGGGGACTCGTCGCGCAGCAGGCCGCCATCGCCGACCCGTCGGCGTGGCACAGCCTGAGCCTGCTCTGCACCGGACCCGGCGCCCTCGGCGACACCCCCGGCCGTCCCCTCACGGCGCTCGTGCAGGCCATCGGGGCCATGCCGATGGAGCAGCTCCACGCGATGCGCCCCGAGGACCCCACCCTCGCCCCGGAGATCTCGGCATTCCTGCTCAAGCGCTTCACCGCCAACTCCGAGGCGTCGCTCAAGGCGATCACGCAGCTCCTGATCGATGCCCCTGACGTCGTCGACGAGGTCGTGGCCACCCGGCTCCCCTGCTGGGTCGGCCGTGGCGCCGACGACGACGCGTGGCCGCACGACGTACAGGCGGCGATGGCCACGCGGCTCGGCACCGACGTCCACGTCATCGAGGGTGCCGCCCACTCCCCCGCCGTCGAGAACCCCCAAGCCCTGCTCGACGCCTGGTTGCCGTTCCTGAAGGAGAACACCTGATGGCCAACTTCACCCGAGGATTCACCGGCGGCGCCCGGCGCGGCGGGGACACCCGGCTGCCACCCGGTCAGTACGACACCGGCGCGACCTGGCCGGTCCTCACCGCCGAGCTGACCCCGACGATCGACCTCGACACCTGGACCATGACGGTCGACGGGCTCGTCGAGAAGCCGACGACCTGGGACTGGCGCGGCATCCACGCGCTGCCGGGCTCGTCCTACTTCGGCGACATCCACTGCGTCACGACGTGGACCAAGTTCGACACGACGTTCGCCGGCGTCAGCGTGGACGCGCTGCTCGAGATCGCCAGGCCCAAGCCCGAGGCGACGCACGTCATGGCGACCTCGACGACGGGCTACAACACCAACCTGCCGCTCGACGACATCACCGGCGGCAAGGCGTGGATCGTCTGGGAGTTCGACGGCAAGCCGCTCGCGCCCGAGCACGGCGGTCCGGTGCGCCTGCTCGTGCCGCACCTGTACTTCTGGAAGTCGGCCAAGTGGATCACCCGCATCGAGCTGATGGACCACGACGAGCAGGGGTTCTGGGAACGCAACGGCTACCACGACCGCGGCGACCCGTGGCTGGAGCAGCGCTACCAGGGTGATGCATGACGGAGGCGATTGCCAGCAGCTGGACGACCGGCATCGTGCGCGAGGTCGAGCGGTTCGGCGAGACGTACGTCCGGCTGCGGCTCGAGGTCGCCGACCGGCACGACCACGTGCCCGGCCAGCACTACGTCGTACGCCTGCGGGCCCCTGACGGCTACACCGCCCAACGGTCCTACTCACTGGCGTCCGACCCGGCCGATCCCTTGATCGAGCTCATGGTCGAGTGCCTGCCGCGCGGCGAGGTCTCGGGATTCCTCCACGACGTCGTCGAGGTCGGCGACGAGCTCGAGCTGCGCGGCCCGATCGGGCGCTGGTTCGTGTGGGGCGGAGAGGTTCCGTCGCTGTGCGTCGCCGGCGGATCCGGCGTCGTGCCGTTCATCTCGATGCTCCGCTACGCCCGGCGCATGGGCACCGCCTCCCAGCTCACGATCGTCGCCTCGGCGCAGACCCGGGAGCGGCTGCCGTACGTCGAGGAGCTCGAGGAGTTCGGCGCCTTCATCGCCCTGACCCGCGAGAACCACGGCGACCGCGTGGCCGCCCACATCTACCCCGACGAGCTGGCCGAGCTCTCCAAGGGCATCGAGCGGGCGTACGTCTGCGGCTCCGCGGGGTTCGTCAGCTTTGTCGGCCGCAGCCTCGGCGAGGCCGGCGTACCGAGCGACATCGTGCGCGTCGAGCAGTTCGGCGCGACGGGTTGACGGCGAGGCTTGACCTCAACGGTCCTTGAGGTTCTATTGTCGAGCGATCAAGACGATCTGACACGAAGGACACCTGAATGACCATCGAGCTCTTCGCCACCCGCCCCGGCGACCCGGACTACGACGCCGCCAGGACCACGATCTCCGGCATCGCCGAGCCCGCGCTCGTGCTGCGCCCGACCACCCCCGAGGAGGTGGCCGCGTCGATCGCGCACGCCCGCGCCGAGCAGCTACCGCTGGCCATCCGCGGCGGCGGCCACAACGCCTTGGGATACGGCAACATCGACGACGGCGTCGTCATCGACCTCTCCCGCCTCGACCATGTCGAGGTGCTCGGCGAGGGCCGCGTGCGCATCGGTGCCGGCGCGACCTGGGGAGCCGCCGCCGCAGCACTCGCGGACCACGGTCTGGCGATCACCGCCGGCGACACGCTCTCGGTGGGCGTCGGCGGGCTGACCCAGTCCGGTGGCATCGGCTGGATGGTGCGCAAGCATGGCATGACGATCGACAGCCTGCTCGCCGCGGACGTCGTCACCGCTGCCGGTCAGATCGTGCGCGCATCCGCCACCGAGAACCCGGACCTGTTCTGGGCGCTGCGCGGCGGCGCCGGCAACTTCGGTGTCGTCACGTCCCTCGAGTTCCAGGCGCAGCAGGTCTCGACGGTCCAGTTCGGGACGATCAGCTTCGCGCTCGACGACGTGCCCGCGTTGGTGGCCGGATGGGCCGCAGCGATGCGCACCGCGCCGGACGAGCTGAGCACGACGCTCGCGCTGATGCCTGCCCTCGGGGACTTCCCGCCGGGCGCGACGCTGTTCGTCTGCCTCGCCTCTGACGACACCTCGGTCCTCGAGCCGTTCCGGTCCCTCGGCACGGTGGTCGCTGAGGACGTCACCGAGCGGGCGTACGCGTCGGTGCTCGAGGAGGCGCCACACCCGCCCCCGGGCATCCGTCCGGTGATCGGCAACACGCTCGTGACGGCGGTCGACGAGCCACTCGTGGAGGCCATCGCCCGGGCGTACGCGCTGGGCGGCCGCGTGGTGTTCCTGCGCGGTCTCGGTGGGGCGTTCGGCCGCGTGGACCCTGCGGCCACCGCCTTCCCACACCGGGCAGCGGAGGCACTGGTCGTCTCGGCGGCGTTCCTGCCTGCTGACGCGGAGGACCAGCGCGACGAGGCGCGATCGGTCTGGCGCACGATCGGCGAGCAGGGCATCGGGTCCTACTCGGGGTTCCTGGGCTCCGACACCGCGGACGACGTCGCCGCCCTCTGGCCGGCGGCGACTCTCGAGCGGCTGCGTGAGGCCAAGCGGGCCTGGGATCCCGACAACGTCTTCCGGCGCAACTTCAACGTCGCGCCCTGACGCGTCAGAGGCCGAGGAGGCGCCGGTACTGCTCGGGCTCTGTCGTGTTGCCGCCGAGCGGGAAGTCGATCTTGCCGGTGCCGTGATAGTCGCTGGAGCCCGTACGCACGAGGCCGAGGTCGCGGGCGATCTGCCGCAGCGCTGCGCGGTCCTCGGCGCCGTGGTCGTTGTGGTCGACCTCGAGCCCGTCGAGTCCCTGCTCCTTGAGCGTGCCGATCCGGTCGCGGGTCAGCACGCGGTGGCTGCCGCGTGACCACGGATGCGCCAGCACGGCCTTGCCGCCGGCGGCCTTGACCAGGCCGATCGCGGTGGTCAGGTCGGCGGCGTAGCGATCGACGTACGCCGGCCGGCCGGGCTTGAGGTAGCGGTCGAACGCCTCGGTGCGGTCCTTGACGACGCCGAGGTCGATCAGGGCGTCCGCCACGTGCGGGCGTCCCGTCGCGGCGGCGTTGGTCGACCTCACGCGTACGTCGTGCGCGGTGATGTCGATGCCGAGGCCCCGCAGCCGCTCGAGCGTCGCCGGGAGCCGGGAGTTGCGCCCGTCGATGACCTTGCGGAGCTCGTGCAGGAGTGGCTTGTCCTTGGGGTCGAACTCGTAGCCCAGGAGGTGCACGCTCTTGCCCTCGAGCTTGGTCGAGATCTCGATGCCGTGCACCAGCGTGATGCCGACCCGCTTGGCGGCCTTGTCGGCCTCCTTCCAGCCCTCGGTCGAGTCGTGATCCGTGATCGCGATGACTTCTAGCCCGGCCGCCTTGGCGTTCTCGATCAGCTCGGTGGGAGTGTCGGTGCCGTCGGACCGGTCGCTGTGGGTGTGCAGGTCGATCTTCACGTGGTCAGGCTATCGAGGCCCCGACCCGTCAGCCGAGCCGCTCGATGTAGTCCGTCGCGAGCCGACGCGCGAGGCGCTCAGCGGCGCCGGGCCCCCGCGCCTCCGCGTCCACCGCGGCATACGCGGTGAGGACGACGCGATGGTCGCCACCATCAGGAACGACACGTCGTACGTGGTGTCGTTGACCTCGACGGCCTTGCTCCTGTTGTCCCTCCACCCGGAGAACTTCTGCGTCCTCGACGCGACGAACCCGTGCCAGCGGCTCATCGCGACGTCGGCCACGGTTCCGGTGCCCTTCTCGCCGGGCTGGTAGGAGCTCGAGCCGATGGGCTTGAGCTTGATGTCGAAAGCGCCGTCGTACTTCTCCGTCGATCGACGGGCGTTGGCGACGAACGCCTTCGCCGCCGCGTCATCCTTCACGAGCTTCGCGGTCACGGATGACTGATCCACGAGGAACGCCACCTTGGCCCGGCGCTCGGCCTCCTCAGGCTTCCCGGCCGGGCGGAGCTCGTACTCCACGGAGACCTCGCCCTTGCGGCACCACGTCTCCCCGGGGCAGGTGCTCTTCTTCCTCGCTGCCGACGGCACCTGTCCCTTGGCCGGCAACGCGGCCTCGAGGTCAGCCAGGCTGTGCGCCTGCGGTGACGGAGTCGCCTTCTCGGGTGCGGACCCGGCAGATCCGCTTGAGCCGCACGCGGACAGCAGCACGGCGCTCAGGACGAGCAGGGCGAGACGACGCATGGTGGTACCAATCCCCCGACGGCAGTGAGGTCCAGCATGTCAGACCGTCAAGGCAGGCAGTTCCACTGTCGTACGACCTGGGTGCCGCGGTCGACGCCGAGCACGGAGATCGTCGCGGTGTCGAGCGCGAACAGACGCCCCTCCGAGACGTCGAGCCCCAGCCAGCGGGCAGCCAGAACTCGCAAGGAGTGGCCGTGGGCGAAGACGAGGGTCTTGCCGTCCGCCGCCCGCGCGCGGGCCACGACCCGGTCAAGCCGCTCAGCCACCTGCGCGGCCGTCTCACCGCCGGGCGACGGGTGCGTCCAGACGCTCCAGCCGGGCACGGTCTCGCGGATCTCGGGAGTCGTCAGGCCTTCGTAGTCGCCGTAGGCCCACTCGGCGAGATCCTCGTCGATCTCGGGGGTCGCGAAGCCGGCCAGCTCGGCGGTGTGGATCGCGCGGCGGCGCGGGCTCGACATGACGTGCACGAACTCGACGCCGGACAGGGGACCCAGGAGCGTACGGGCGGCGGCTTCACCGTTCTCGGTCAGTGGCAGGTCGGTCGTCGACGTGTGCTGGCCGCTGCGGCTCCACTCCGTCTCGCCGTGGCGCACCAGCCAGAGCTGGTCCTCGACCTCGTCAGCGTGGGACAAGGGCCCAGACATCCAGGTCGAGCAGCACCCCGGGCGCGTACTTTCCATCCTCGCCACGCAGGGTCATGGACTCGTCACGGCCCTTGGTGGCCACGAGGCGCAGGCGCAGCGCACCGACGCCCGGCGCCGGCGTCTCGGCCTTGTCCAGCACCTCGGACCACGCATAGACGGTGTCGCCGGCGAACGCAGGTGCCACGTGGGCGCCGGCGTTGATCGCGGCGATCAGCTGGGCATTGGCGAGGCCGTTGAATGACAGCGCCCGGGCCAACGAGATGACGTGGCCGCCATAGACCAGGCGGCTGCCGTCGGGTCGCGCCTCGGTGTTGAAGTGCACCTTGGCGGTGTTCTGCCACAGCCGGGTGGCCAGCATGTGCTCCGGGTCCGTCAGGGTCACGCCGTCGACGTGGTCGATCTTCTCGCCGGTCTCGTAGTCGTCGAAGCGGTGCGGCTCCCCCGCCGCCTCGAAGTCGTACGCCGTGAAGTCGAGCCCGGCAGGCACGATCAGGTCGCCTGCGGCCACGGCCGGCGCGAGGTCGGGCACGACGGTCTCGGGTGCGGGCGCCTCAAGGTCGCGCTTGTGCACCATGACCCAGCGCGCCCAGTCGAGCACGACCTCGCCGCGCTGGTTGGTCGCGGTCGAACGTACGTAGACCACACCGCTCTTGCCGTTGGAGTTCTGCTTGAGGCCGATGACCTCCGACTGCGTCGCGAGCGTGTCGCCCGGCACGACCGGACGATGGAAGCGGCATTCCGCATATCCGAGGTTGGCCACCGCGTTGAGCGAGACATCAGGGACGGTCTTGCCGAACGCGATGTGGAACGCGACGAGGTCCTCGACCGGCGCCGGGCTCAGGCCGACCGAGGCGGCGAACTCCGCCGACGACGGCACGGCGAAGCGGGTCGGGTAGAGCGCCCCGTAGGCTGCGCGATCTCCCTCGGTGACGCTGCGCGGCGTCGCGTGGCGGAGGACCTGGCCGACCTCGAAGTCCTCGAAGAAGTTGCCGGGATTGGTCTTCGTCGTCATACGGCGAACGGGTCGCGGCCGGGCAGCTTGGCCAGGAGCTCCTGGCCCTGGGCGAGGAACTTGTGCTCGACCAGCACCTCGTACTTGGTCGCCACGACCTTCTGCACCGAGCTGAAGTCACGCTGGCCGCGGGTGGCACCGTAGCCGAGCGCGGCGAACACCACGCTGAACACCACGCCGATCGCGGCGCACCCCAGCACCGTGGCGAAGAAGCTGCTGCCCTCGGAGAACGCCGAGACGACGATCCCCACGAACAGGCCGAGCCACAGACCCGAGCCGGCGCCGGCCATCAGCACACGGCTCCACGTCAGTCGGCCGGTCACGCGCTCGACCTGCTTGAGCTCGGTGCCGACGATCAGGACGTTCTGGACCGGGAACTCGTTGTCCGAGAGGTAGTCGACGGCCTTCTGCGCATCGGCGTACTTGTCGAACACCCCGAGCGACTGCGGGTACTCGAGCGAGAAGATCTCTGCCATGGCTTGCTCCTAGAGCTTGTAGTCCTTGAGAAGGCTGCGGCCGATGATCATCTTCTGGATGTCGGAGGTGCCTTCGCCGATGAGCATGAATGCGGCCTCGCGGTAGAGGCGCTCGATCTCGTACTCCTTGGAGTAACCGTAGCCGCCGTGGATGCGGAACGAGTCCTGCACCACCTCGTTGCAGTACTCGGCGGCGAGCATCTTGGCCATGCCGGCCTCGACGTCGTTGCGCTCACCCGAATCCTTGCCCCGGGCGGCGCGCACGACCATCGCGTGGGCGGCTTCGACCTTGGTCGCCATCTCGGCCAGCCGGAACAAGATCGCCTGGTGCTGGGCGATGGGCTTGCCGAACGTCTCGCGCTGCTGGGCGTACGCGATGCCGAGCTCGAACGCCCGGTTGGCGATGCCCACAGCACGGGCGCCGACGTTGACGCGGCCGACCTCGACGCCGTCCATCATCTGGTAGAAACCCTGGCCGGGCTTGCCGCCGAGGACCTGGTCGGCAGAGATCTTGTGCTTCTCCAGGATCATCTCGGTCGTGTCGATGCCCTTGTAGCCCATCTTCTCGATCTTGCCCGGGATCGTCACACCCTGAGCCGTCTCGCCGAAGCCGGGCTCCTTCTCGACCAGGAACGTCGTCATGTTCTTGTAGACGCTGTCGTCGCCCTCGTCGGTCTTGCACAGCACCGCGACGAGGTTCGAGCTGCCGCCGTTGGTCAGCCACATCTTCTGACCGGTGATCTCGTAGCCGTCGTCAGTCTTGGTCGCCTTGGTCTTGATCGCCGCGACGTCGGAGCCGAGCGCCGGCTCGGACATGGAGAACGCGCCACGGACCTCGCCGGTGGCCATCTTGGGCAGGTACTTCTGCTTCTGCTCGTCCGTGCCGTGCTGGCGGATCAGGTAGGCCAGGATGAAGTGCGTGTTGATGACGCCCGACACGGACATCCAGCCGCGGGCGATCTCCTCGACCACCAGCGCGTACGTCAGCAGCGACTCGCCGAGTCCGCCGTACTCCTCGGGGATCATGATCCCGAAGATCCCCAGCTCCTTGAGGCCCTCGACGATGTCGGTCGGGTACTCGTCCTTGTGCTCCAGCTCCGTCGCGACAGGCAGGATCTCCTTCTCGACGAACTGACGAACCGTCTTCAGGATCTCTTCCTGGATCTCGGTCAGGCCTTCGGTGCGGACAAGACGACCCATCGCGGGGCTCCTCAAAATGTTGCCGACGTTGACCTGCTGACTGTACCGACGGGCCATTCGTCTGTCGTCCGGAGCGAAGGGTGACGTTGGTTACCTCCCGTTAACTTAGTCGGGCAGGACCTCTGCCGGCGGCGGGCGGCGTATGACCACGACGACCAGTCCGGCGAGGATCAGGCCCAGTCCGGCATACACGCCGACCGGGGGCGTCTGGTCGAGGAACACACCCGCCAGGATCGCCGCGCCCGGGACCTCGAACAGCAGCAGGAGCGAGATCAGGCCCGGGCTCATGACCGCCAGCAGATGGTTCAGCACCGAGTGCCCCAGGAGCTGCGCGCAGATCGTGACACCGACGATCGCGAGCCACGTGTGACCGGAGAAGCCGACCATCTCGACCTGCGCGACGAGGCACGAGGTCGCCAGGGTCACCGCACAGATGCCGTAGCAGGCCACGGTGTACGACGTGGTCGACACGCTCTCGCGGACCCGGCTGCCGGCCATCAGGTAGAGCGCAGCGGTCAGGCCGCCGACCAGCGCGAGCAGGTCACCGGCGAGGGCTCGCGCGGAGAGCGAGAAGTCGACGCCGGTGATGACGAGCACGCCCACGACGGCGATCGAGACGCCCGCGACCACGGCCGGCGGGGTGCGCCTCCCCCGCAGCAGGTCGATCACCACGACGAACACGACCTGCATGCTGACCATCGCTGTCGCCGCGGCAACCGAGGTCATCTTGAGCGCGCTGACCCACGTGGCGAAGTGCACCGCCAGCATCACGCCCGCGAACCCCGTGGCGTACCAGCCCTCGCGATCGAGCCCCGTCAGCTCGCGCCGGATCGTACGAGCGGCGAACGGCGCCACCGCAGCCGTGCCGAGGGCGTTGCGCCAGAAACCGATCGCCAGCGCCGGAGCGTTGGCCCCCGCCATCAGCGGTCCCGACGCCGAGACGCCCAGGATCGCGACGATGGCGAGGAAGGCGTTCACCCCGTCAGTGTGCCGGTACGCCTGACCGACCGGTCGCGCCGTGCCACGATGTCGCCATGACTGCGCTCGCCATCTGCCTCATTGCCGTCGGAGCCGTTGCCTCGGTGCTCGGAGTCCTCCGGTTCGTCGCGTCCCGCCGCCAGGTCCTCGCCCCCGGCGAGGTCGCGCGCGGCAACGGCCTTCCGCTGATGCTGGGCGGCGACGCCTCCCTGATCGCCGGCGTCCTCCTGCTCGTCCTGTAGCCCTCGCCTGTCTCCGCTCGCGACGTCAAAACTAGAACGGGTTCTTGTTTTCGCCGACCCGCGCTGGGATGCTTCCGGGATGGACCTCGAAGCGCTCGAAGACATCCGCCGGCTGAAGTACCGCTACTTCCGGTCGCTCGACCTGAAGCTCTGGGACGAGTTCGCCGACACGTTCACCGCCGACGCCGTCGGCCGCTACGGCACCAAGGTGTACGGCGAGCTCGACGCGCTCGAGGGCCGTGACGCGATCGTCGGGTTCATGAGCGAGAAGCTCTCCAACGGCATCATCACGGTGCATGTCGCGCACCACCCCGAGATCGACGTCGACGGCGACACCGCCGAGGGGTCGTGGGGCTTCGAGGACACCGTGATCGCCACGGACTTCAAGATGCTGATCCGCGGCGCGGGCTACTACCGCGACCGCTACCGGCGCGAGGCCGACGGCTGGCGGATCGCCGAGACGTCCTACGAGCGGATCTACGAGTCGATGGAGTCCCTCGACGACACCCCCAGCCACCAGCTGCTGGCCAACCGCTGGGCCACGACGCCCGAGTAGACCGCCACGCACCCAACATGTCGGCACTTGTGAACCCGATCAGGCCCGATCGTCGTACACACGTGCCGACATCTTGGGGACGAGCGATCAGCCCCAGGCCTTCTCGAGCTCGGCCAGTGCGGTTTCGAGGTGCGTGAGCAGTCGCNCGAGCTGCAGCGATCAGCCCCAGGCCTTCTCGAGCTCGGCCAGTGCGGTTTCGAGGTGCGTGAGCAGTCGC
>NZ_LMDH01000001.1:461307-1378389 GCF_001425755.1 Aeromicrobium sp. Root344
GTGAGGGACGGAGCGGCGGCAGCCGATGAGGCCGAAGTCCAGGTAGCCGGCCCGGCTCGTCAGCGTGATGTTGAGGGCGAGTCCGTCGGTGACGATCGACACCGGATACATCCCGTCGAGGCGTGAGCCGTTGAAGTACATCTCATTCTTGGGCCCAGGCACGTTCGACACGACGACGTTGAACGGCGGGTTCGTGTACTTCACGAAGCCGGGAATCGGCGTCAACGCCAGCGGCAGCATCTGAAGCGCCGAGAACGCCAGGATCTGGGTCGGGGTGAGGTCGCTGAGGATCTTCTTGGCCTGCCGCGACGAGTACGAGATCTCCTCGAGGCGGGTCGCCCCCTGGTCGCGGTCGGTCGCGAGGTTGACGATGATCGCACCCGTCGCGTTGCCGGTGCCGGTGTCCTTGCCCGCCGACTCGGCCCGCAGCGACAGCGACACCGGCACCATCGCCGTCATCGGCTCGTCGGGCAGGGCGTGCTGCTCGAGCAGGTAGTCCCGCAGCGCGCCCGACACCATCGCGAGGACCACGTCGTTGAGCGTCGTCGCCGAGGACTTGGCGACCCGCTGGATGCGCTCGATCTCCCACGACTGGGCGGCGAACCGTCGAGCGCCACCGATCGAGCCGTTGAGGATCGTCTTGGGGGCGCGAGGGAGCGTGACGTCGCCCTCGCGGATGATCTGGTTGGCGATCTTGAGCCCGGCCGGCACGAGCCCGGCGATGTCACCCGCAGCACCCGCCCCGGTACGTACGAGGGCCAATGGGTCGAACCCGCGCTTGTCGGACGACGGCTTGCGCGCGGGCAGCGCCCAGGGCGGCAGGCAGTCCTGGGCGTCGGGGTCCTCGCTCAGCGAGCGCTGCATGAGCCGCAACGCCGAGACGCCGTCGACCATGGCGTGGTGCACCTTGGTGTAGACCGCGATCCGGCCGTCCTGCAGGCCCTCGACGACGTGCACCTCCCAGAGGGGCCGACGCCGGTCGAGCAGCGAGCCGTGCCACCGGGACGTCAGCTGCAGGAGCTCACGGATGCGGCCTGGGCTCGGCACGGCCGAGTGGCGTACGTGGTGGTCGTAGTCGATCGTCTCGTCGCTCTTCCACCGCGTGCCGACAGGCTCGCCCGGACGCTTGCGGAACAACGGCGAGATGTTGTCGGTCTGCCGGAACGCCTCGAGCATCTCGCGCACGAACTCGGGGCCCGCTCCGTCAGGCGGCACGAACAGCTGGAGGCCGCCGACGTGCATCGGATGGTCCCGGTTCTCCGCCAGCAGGAACATCGAGTCCGTGGGTGGCATGAACGACATCGGCAATCCTCACGAAAAGTTGGACGTACTGGCAGTACGCTAACGATCGCATGTGGCGCAAGTCACTTTGTGTGAAGTATTCGTTAACGACTGTTCACCATGGCGGTGGGTAAACCACAGTTGCATGACAGTCTGAAGGGATTCCGATGGCTCCGCATCTGTCGCTGGCCGCTCAACCGCAGTTCTTCCGCGGAGCGAGCGTCCAGTCCCGCGTTCTCGGCTTCGGGCTGCGCCACACCGTACGCCCTCTGCTCGGCGCGTGGGCCCGCCTGCCGTTCGACGTCTTCCCGCCCAACGTGGTCGAGCAGATCGCCCGGATCCTGCCGGTGCACGAGGGCACGATGTGGCGGTCCGTCGACCTCGCCGACTGCGGCAGCGAGTGGCTGCAGGCCAAGGGCGTCTCGGACATCCACGGCGGCAACCGCGGCGCGATCCTCTACTTCCACGGTGGGGCGTTCCTCACCTGCGGGCTCAACACACACCGCCGCCTCGTGTCCCGCATCTCGTACGCCGCCAAGCAGCCCGTGCTCAACGTCGGCTACCGCCAGATGCCCTACGAGCCGATCACCGAGTCGGTCGCCGACGGCGTCGACGGCTTCCGCTGGCTGCTCGAGCAGGGCTATGCCCCTGAAGAGATCACCATCGCGGGCGACTCCGCCGGCGGCTACCTCGCCTTCAGCGTCGCCAGAGCGGTCATGGACAAGGGCTGGGGCCAGCCGGCCGGCGTCGTCGCGATCTCGCCGCTGCTCGACTTCGACCCCGCGGGCAAGCAGGGCCACCGCAACGCCAACCGCTGCGAGACGTTCCCGATGAGGGCTGTTGCCAAGCTCACCGACGTCTCGCTGCGCATGGACACCCGCCGTGGCATCTCGGGCCGTCGCGTCGACCCGGTCAACATGCCGCTCGCCGACATGCCCCCCGCCCTGATCCACATCGGCTCCAACGAGGTGCTGATGGCCGACGCCGAGCTGATGGCCAACCGGCTCGTCTCGGCCGGCGTGCCGTGCGACCTGCAGGTGTGGGACCGCCAGGTCCACGTGTTCCAGGCCGCCGCCTCGTGGGTGCCCGAAGCACGGACGGCGATCGACGAGATCGGTACGTTCGTCCGCGGCCTGGCCGAGCGCGAGGCCACCGGCACCGCACCGGTCGCTGCACCGGCGGAGGCAGCGACCTCGCGCCGCAGCCGGGCAGCCGTACGCTGAACCGTGTGAACCGCACCGACCTCGTCGCCGAGCTCGCCAAGAAGTCCGGACTCGTCTGGATCTCGTACGCCGGGCACACCCGCGCGGTGTGGCACGAGTGGATCGACGGCGCCGTGTGCGTCGTCGCCGGTGGCACGGAGCAGCCGCTGCCCGACATCGAGCGGCACGACACCGTGATCCTGAGCCTGCGGAGCAAGTCGACGCGAGCCCTGGTCGCCGAGGTCAAGGCCAGGGTCGAGGTCGTGACACCGGACTCCGAGCACTGGGACGCCGTGACCCTGGCTCTCAAGGCCGGTCGCCTCAACCTCGCCGACGGCGACCACGCGATCGAGCGATGGGCCACCGAGTCCGTCGTGGTGCGCCTCGTGCCGACCGACGAGATCTCGCTGCCGGACCAGATCACCACCTCGATCCGGCACACGTCACCGCATCTCACGCGTTGAGGTCGCGCATCCGGGTAGCGGGAAGCTGAGAGCCGAGGAGAGCCTGACATGCCTGACGACACGATCAACGAGGACGAGCTCGAGATCCACGACCCCAAGCGGACCGCGGCGGGGGTCACCGGCGTACGCGTGTCGTTGCAACGGTCGCTGTCGCACATGGGCCTCAAGAACACCGCCAAGACCCTGCTCAAGCTCAACCAGGCCGACGGTTTCGACTGCATGAGCTGCGCGTGGCCGGACCCCGACCCGGAGAACCGGCACACCGCCGAGTTCTGCGAGAACGGCGCCAAGGCCGTCGCCGAGGAGGCGACCAAGGACCGTGCCGATCCGGCGTTCTTCGCGCGGCACAGCATCGCCGACCTGTCGGCCCGCGACGAGTACTGGCTGGGTCAGCAGGGCCGCATCTCGCACCCCATGGTGAAGCGGCCCGGTGGGACGCACTACGAGGAGATCGGCTGGGAGGAGGCGCTGCGGCTGATAGGGAACCACCTCAACGCGCTGGGCTCACCCGACGAGGCGATCTTCTACACCTCGGGCCGGGCGTCCAACGAGGCCGCGTTCCTCTACCAGCTGTTCGTGCGCGCCTACGGCACCAACAACATGCCCGACTGCTCCAACATGTGCCACGAGTCCAGCGGCACCGCCCTGACCGAGTCGATCGGGATCGGCAAGGGCAGCGTCAGCCTGCGCGACATCTACGACGCCGAGTGCATCGTGATCGCCGGCCAGAATCCCGGCACCAACCACCCGCGCATGCTGTCCGCGCTCGAGATCGCCAAGCGCCGCGGCGCCAAGATCATCGCGATCAACCCGTTGCGGGAGGCCGGACTGGTCAACTTCCGCAACCCGCAGAAGCCTCGCGGCGTCGTGGGCAAGGGCACCGACATCGCCGACCTGCACCTGCCGATCAAGATCAACGGCGACCTCGCGCTGTTCCAGGCGCTCGGCTCGTTGCTGCTGGAGTGGGACGCCGTCGACCACGAGTTCGTCGAGCGGCACACGCATGGCTTCGAGGCGTGGGCTGAGCACGTACGCGCCGTCGACTGGGACGTCGTGGAGTCCGCGACCGGCCTCACCCGCGCCCAGATCACCGAGGCCGCGGAGCTGATCCGCGGCTCGGACGCCACGATCTACTGCTGGGCCATGGGCCTCACCCAGCACCGCAACGCCGTCGCGACGATCCGCGAGGTCGCCAACCTCGCGCTGGCCCGTGGCGACATCGGCAAGCGGGGCGCGGGACTGTGTCCCGTACGCGGCCACTCCAACGTCCAGGGTGATCGCACGATGGGGATCTGGGAGCGCGTGCCCGAGCACTTCCTCGACGCGTTGCAGTCCGAGTTCGGCTTCGACCCGCCCCGCAAGCACGGGCTCGACACGGTCGACGCGATTCGCGCGCTCCGCGACGGCAAGGCGTCGTTCTTCATGGGACTCGGTGGCAACTTCGTCCAGGCCGCCCCCGACACCGAGGTCACCGCCAAGGCTCTGGGCAGCGCCGCCATGACGGTGCAGGTGTCGACCAAGCTCAACCGCTCGCACGTCGAGTGCGGCGACACCGCCCTGATCCTGCCGACGATGGGCCGCACCGAGAAGCTCGTGACCCCGGCCGGCGAGCAGTACGTCACGGTCGAGGACTCGATGTCGGCCGTCCACGCCTCGCGCGGTGTCCTGCCGCCGATCAGCCCGCACGTACGCTCCGAGGTCGCGATCATCGCCGGACTGGCGGAGGCCACCGTCGGCCGCCGGCACGGCATCGACTGGTCGGCGATGGCGATCGACCACGACATCATCCGGCACCACATCTCGCGCGTCGTGCCGGGCTGCGAGGCATACACGCACAACGTCGACCGGCCCGGCGGCTTCGTGCTTCCGCATCCCCCGCGCGACTCTCGAACGTTCGAGACCTCGAGCGGCAAGGCCGAGTTCGTGCCCTCGCCGATCGAGCTGCTGCACGTGCCCGACGGGCATCTCGTGCTGCAGACGCTCCGCAGCCACGACCAGTTCAACACCACGATCTACGGCCTGAGCGACCGCTACCGCGGCATCGAGGACGGCCGCCGGGTCGTGTTCGTCCATCCCGACGACATCGCGGCGCAGGGCTTCGCACCCGGTGACCTGGTCGACCTCGTCTCGCACTGGGACGGCGACGACGTCACGCGCGTCGCCAAACGGTTCCGCATCGTCCCCTACGACACCCCTCGCGGTTCCGCCGCGGCCTACTACCCCGAGACCAACCCGCTCGTGCCGCTCGACTCGACGGCGACCGGCAGCAACCAGCCGACCTCCAAGTCCGTCATGGTCCGCCTCGAGCCGCACCCCACCCAGGACGAGGCCAACGTGGGTGCCGCGCAGGACGACGTGGGCGCCGACGACTCGCACAAGACCGATCGCCAGCCCCGGCACCTCTCGTGACCGATCCCTACGACCTGCAGCGGTTCGTCGACGCGCAGGACGGCGGTACGTACGACCGGGCGCTCGCCGAGCTGCGGGCCGGCCGCAAGACGAGCCACTGGATGTGGTTCGTCTTCCCGCAGGTCGCCGGGCTGGGCCGCAGCGAGATGGCGCTCCGCTATGCCATCGCGACGCTTGACGAGGCCGGGGCGTACGCGACGCACGAGGTGCTATGGCCCCGCTACGCAGCGTGCTGCGAGGCGCTTGCCGGACTCGGCGATGTCGCGATGCCGGACGTGCTCGGGCCGGTCGACGCGCAGAAGCTGCACTCCTCCCTGACGCTGTTCGCCCAAGTCGCTGCCCACCCCACGATCGCCCTGCTGATCGAGCGCCACTTCGGCGGCGAGCCGGACGCCGCGACGATCAGCCTGCTCCGACCAGTTCCGCCGCGCTGAGGTCCCACCTTCGGGGCAGGGCTCGACGGTAGAGTTCGAGCGTGAGCGCAACGCCCGGACGCATCTTCCTGTCCCGCATCGTGGGCCAGGCGGTCTTCGACCCCGCGGGCGACCAGGTGGGCAAGCTCCGCGACGTCGTCGTCGCCGTGCGCTCCGCGCGTCAGCGTCCCCGCGTGCTCGGGCTCGTCGTGGAGGTGCTGGGGCGGCGCCGGGTGTTCCTGCCGATCACCCGCGTCACGTCGCTCGACTCCGGTCAGATCATCACGACGGGCGTGCTCAACGTCCGCAAGTTCGTGCAGCGCCGCACCGAGACGCTCGCGATCCACGAGCTGCTCGACCGCACCGTGACGCTGCCCGACGGCTCGACCGGCACGGTCTACGACCTCGCGATGGAGCAGGACCCACGGCGCGACTGGTACGTCAGCGACGTCGCCGTGCAGGGTGGCGGCAAGCGGTTCGGGCGTCGCGGCCCGCACCAGGTGCTCGAGTGGGACCAGGTCAACGGCCTGACCACCGAGGAGACCGGCCAGGGCGCGACCCACCTGCTCGCCACGATGGACGAGATGCGCGCGGCCGACCTCGCCAACGCGTTGCGCGACCTCGCCCCCAAGCGCCGCATGGAGGTCGTCACCGAGCTCGACGACGAGCGCCTCGCCGACGTCCTCGAGGAGCTGCCCGAGAAGGACCAGGTCGAGATCCTCGGCGTGCTCGACCCCGAGCGGGCCTCCGACGTGCTCACCGAGATGGATCCCGACGACGCCGCCGACCTGCTCGGCGAGCTGCCCACCGCCGTCGCCGAGGCGCTGCTCGCGTTGATGGAGCCTGACGACGCCGAGGACGTACGCCGCCTGCTGACCTACGAGGAGCGCACCGCCGGCGGCATGATGACGACCGAGCCCGTCGTGCTGCCGCCTGACGCGACGATCGCCGAGGCGCTGGCACGCATCCGCAACCCCGACCTCATCCCGGCGCTCGCGTCGATGGTCTACGTGTGCCGGCCACCGCTCGAGACGCCGACCGGGAAGTTCCTCGGCATCGTCCACTTCCAGGCACTGCTGCGCGAGCCGCCCTCGACGCTGGTCAGCGCGATCGTCGACAACGACATCGACTGGCCGCGCCCCGAGGCGTCGCTCGAGCACGTCGCCAACCTGCTCGCCGCCTACAACATGGTCGCGCTGCCCGTCGTCGATGAGAACTCCCACCTGCTCGGGGCGGTGACCATCGACGACGTGCTCGACCACCTGCTGCCCGAAGGCTGGCGTGAGCAGGACGACACAGAGTCGGAGGTGGTCACGCATGGCTGACCGCGCCCGCCTCGACCAACCGCGTTCCGTACGCCGCTCGTTCCGCGGCCGTCGGGATCCCGACCCGGAGCGCTTCGGCCGGTTCGCCGAGTCGACCGCCCGGTTCCTCGGCACGGCGACCTTCATCGCGTGGATGACGGTGTTCGTCGTGGTCTGGATCGGCTGGAACATGCCGTACGGGCCCGACCGGCACCGCTGGGACGACTACCCGTTCATCTTCCTCACGCTGATCCTGTCGCTGCAGGCGTCCTATGCCGCGCCATTGATCCTGCTCGCGCAGAACCGCCAGGAGGCACGCGACCGGGTCACGCAGGAGCAGGACCGCGACGCGACGGCTCAGGCCAACGCCGACATGGAGTTCCTCGCCCGCGAGGTCGCGAGCCTGCGCCTCGGTCTCGGCGAGGTGGCCACCCGCGACTTCATCCGCGGCGAGCTGCGCGGCCTGATGGCCGACCTCGACGAGCGCGACGCCGAGGACGACCCCAAGGACTGACGTCCCCATCGCCGCGATGTGTGGACCTGTGTACGTCTCAGCCCGCCGATAGCGCCTGGAACTTCACACATCGCGAGGGCCGGTGCCCGGGTTCAACGGTCGCGGGCCACGCGGGTCTCGTCCCAGACCGGCTCGTCGGACTCGTAGACCCGGCCGTCGGCGCCGAACACCAGGAACCGGTCGAAGCCACGGGCGAACCAGCGGTCGTGAGTCACCGCCACCACCGTGCCCTCGAACGTCGACAGGGCCTGCTCCAGTGCCTCGGCCGAGTGCAGGTCGAGGTTGTCGGTCGGCTCGTCGAGCAGCAGCAGCGTCGCGTTGGACAGCTCGAGCAGCAGGATCTGGAACCGCGCCTGCTGGCCGCCCGACAGCTGCTCGAAGACCTGGTCACCCGCCTTGGCGAGGCCATAGCGGTCGAGCGCCTTGGCCGATCCTTCGTGCCCCATGCCCGTACGGTGCCCGTCGCCGTGGTGCAGGATCTCGAGGAGCGTGCGGCCGAGCAGTGAAGGGTGCTCGTGGGTCTGCGCGAACCAGCCCGGACGTACGCGTGACCCCAGCTTGGCCATGCCGGTGTGGTCGACCGGCGGCGGGATGACGTCGCCGACCGGCTCGTGCTCGATGTCGGGACGCGACCCGCCGCCGGCGAGGAGGCGCAGGAAGTGCGACTTGCCGGAGCCGTTGCTGCCCAGGACCGCGACGCGCTCGCCGAACCAGATCTCGAGGTCGAACGGCTTCATCAGGCCGGTGAGCTCGACCTGCTCGGCGACCACCGCACGCTTGGCCGTACGCCCACCGTCGAGCCGCATCCGCAGGTTCTGGGCGATCGGGACGGCCTCGGGCGGCCCTTCGCGCTCGAACCGCTCGAGCCGGGTCACCGCGGCCTGGAGCCGCGACGCCATGTCGGCGTTGTAGGCCGCCTTGGCGCGATACATCACGACGAGCGCCTTGAGCTTGGCGCGCTCCTCGTCCCATCGCAGCCGCCGCTCCTCGAGCTTGGCGTTGCGGTCGATGCGGGCCTGCAGGTACGTCGAGAAACGCCCTGGGTGCACCCACAAGGAGCTGCCGGCCGCGCCGGGCTCCAGCGTCGCGATGCGTTGGGCGACGCGCTCGATGAGCTCGCGGTCGTGACTGACGAACAGCACGGTCTTGGGCGACTCCACGAGCTCGTCCTCGAGCCACCGCTTCGCCGGCACGTCGAGGTAGTTGTCCGGCTCGTCGAGCAGGAGCACCTGCTCAGGCCCGCGCAGCAGCGCCTCGAGCACGAGACGCTTCTGCTCGCCGCCCGACAAGGTCGTGACCTGGCGCCACTGCGCCTTCTGGAACGGCACCCCGAGGGCCGAGACGGTGCACATGTCCCACATCGCCTCGTGCTCGTAGCCGCCGGCATCACCCCAGTCGACGAGCGCCTGCGCGTACGCCATCTGGGTGCGCTCGTCGTCGTGCTCCATCATCAGGAGCTCCATGCGGTCGACCTCGGCAGCGGCCTTGCGCACCGCCGGCGGCGCGACGGAGACCAGCAGGTCACGCACGGTCGACTCATCGCGTACGGACCCGATGAACTGCCGCATCACGCCGAGGCCGCCGGAGATCGTGACGGCGCCGTCATGGGGATCGAGGTCACCCGTCGCGATGCGCGTCAGCGTCGTCTTGCCGCTGCCGTTGGGACCGATCAGGGCGACCTTCATGCCCTCGCCCACGCGGAGGCTCACCTCGTCGAGCAAGGGTCGCCCGTCGGACAACGTGAAGCTGATGGAGTTGAGGTCGAGGTGTCCCACCCCGACATCCTCGCAGCACCCAGAATTGAACACGTTCAAATAATGGTCTAGGGTAAAGGCATGACCCATCCCGAGCTGAGAACCGCAGTCGTCGCCGGCGCCTCCGGATACCTCGGCCAGCACCTCGTCCGTACGCTCGCCAGCCGCGGCACCGACGTACGGACGATCGGCCGCAGCGCGGCCAGCGACGCGACGTGGTCCGATCCGGCGAGCCTGGTCGCCGCTCTGGAAGGCGCCGACCTGCTCGTGAACTTCGCGGGCCGCTCGGTGAGCTGCCGCTACACCAAGCGCAACGCCGACGCGATCTTCGCGTCGCGCACCGAGACCACGGCTGCGCTCGGCCGCGCACTGGCCGCGACCGCGCGGCCGCCGAGGCTGTGGGTCAACTCGAGCACCGGCACGATCTATCGCGACTCCCGCGACCGGCCGATGGACGAGGCGAGCGGCGAGCTCGGCACCGGGTTCTCGGTCGCTGTCGCTCGCGCCTGGGAGCACGAGCTGTTCTCCTCGACCACCACGGTCCGCAAGGTCGCGCTGCGCATGTCGATCGTGCTGGGGGCCGGCGGCGGCGCGCTCAACCCGTTCATCAACCTCGCGCGCATGGGGTTCGGCGGGCGCATGGGCGACGGCGAGCAGAAGCTCAGCTGGGTCCACGTCGACGACGTCGTCGCGGCCATCACCCATCTCTTCGAGCACCCCGAGGTCTCCGGGCCGGTCAACGTCGCCGCGCCCGAGGTCGTGACGAACGCCGAGATGATGCACCACGTCCGCGAGGCTCTCGGCCGCAACCGCGGCGTCCCGCTGCCGGCCTGGGCGCTCGAGGCGGGCGCGCGCATCATCCGCACCGAGCCCGAGCTCGTCCTCAAGAGCCGGTGGGTCGACTCCCGCGCGCTCCGCGAGTCCGACTTCCACTTCGCCCACCCCTCGCTCGCCGCCGCGCTCGACGAGATCGCCGGCCACACACCCCGGGGCCTGCTGCCTGTCGCGCTGGGCTGATTAGGTCACACTCAGCCGTTCCCGCAAGAGCGCCCCCGTACGATGGAGGCATGGCAGTCGTCACCGAAGAGCAAGTCCGTGAAGCCCTCAGCAAGGTCAACGACCCTGAGATCAAGCGACCCATCACCGAGCTCGGGATGGTCGACGGCGTCACGATCGAGGAAGCGCAGATCACCGTACGGCTGCTGCTGACGGTCTCCGGCTGCCCCCTCAAGGACACCCTCAACCGCGACATCACCGCTGCGATCGCCACCGTTGCGCCGGCCCACGCCGTCGTCGTCGACATGGGCGTCATGACCGACGAGCAGCGCAAGAGCATGCAGGAGCTGCTCCGCGGCGGCCGCACCGAGAAGGAGATCCCGTTCGCCCAGCCCGGCTCGCTGACCAAGGTCTTCGCGATCGCGTCGGGCAAGGGTGGCGTCGGCAAGTCGACCGTCACGGTCAACCTCGCACTCGCCATGGCCAAGCGCGGTCTCAAGGTCGGCATCATCGACGCCGACATCTACGGGCACTCGATCCCCGACATGCTCGGGGTCGGCGACCTCAGGCCGACCCAGGTCGAGGACATGATCATGCCGGTCCCGGTCAAGGGCATGAAGGTCATCAGCATCGGCATGCTCAAGCCCCGCAAGGACCAGGTCGTCGCCTGGCGAGGACCCATGCTCGACCGGGCGCTCGTGCAGATGCTCAGCGACGTCTACTGGGGCGACCTCGACGCCCTGCTGCTCGACCTGCCGCCCGGCACGGGCGACGTGGCGATCAGCCTCGGTCAGCACCTGCCCAACGCCGAGGTCGTCGTCGTGACGACACCGCAGCCCGCCGCAGCCGACGTGGCCGAGCGCGCCGGCACGATGGCCTCGATGATGCACCAGCGCGTCGTCGGCGTCATCGAGAACATGTCCTACCTCCAGGTCCCCGGCGGCGAGCGCATGGAGATCTTCGGCTCCGGCGGAGCGGCCAAGGTCGCCGAGACCCTCAGTGGTCGGTTCGGCTACGACGTCCCGATGCTCGGCCAGGTGCCGCTCGACCAGAGCCTCCGCGAAGGCGGCGACGCCGGCGACCCGATCGTCGAGACCGACCCCGACTCCGAAGCCGCCAAGGTCCTCCAAGGCGCGGCCGACCAGCTCAGTGGCCGTTCACGCGGTCTTGCGGGCATGCAGCTGGGACTCGCTCCGGCCGGAAGGCTCTAGGCGCCGCATGTTCGGCATGGGCCTGCCCGAGATCGGCGTCATCCTCGTCGTGGCCCTGCTCGTGTTCGGACCCGACAAGCTGCCCGAGATCGCCAAGCAGGCCGGCGGCTTCGTGCGTACCCTCCGCCAGATGGCCGAGAACGCCAAGAACGACCTGGGTCGCGAGATGGGCGAGGACTTCTCCGACCTCAACCTCCGCGACCTCGACCCGCGCGAGATCGTCCGCAAGAACTTCCTCGACGACGACACGACACCGTCACCGACCAAGGAGCAGCGGATCCTGCGCCCCGGCGAGACCCCGCCGTACGACTCCGAGTCGACCTAGAGGGCTGGGCCCGCGGTGCCATGATGGCGTCGTGGGCGCGATCACGATTCGACCGGTCGAGGCTGACGAGTGGCCCGTCGTGGCGTGGCTGTGGCAGTGCTTCCGCCACGACCTCGCACCGATCGTCTCCGCACTCCCCTACGCCGACGGCCGCTACCAGACGGCCGGGCTCCCGGCCGAGCACACGCCCGACACCATGACGTACATCGCGTGGCAGGACCATCCCCACACCCACGTGCCGGCCCCGATCGGCTTCGCGGTCGTCGACGACCTCACGACAAGCCGCCGGTCGCTCGCCGCGATGTGGATCGCCCCAGCCGTGCGCCGCGACGGGGTTGGCATGGCCCTGGCCCTCGACGTCGTCGGCCGTCACGACGGGCCGTGGGCGATCGTGTGTCAGCACGACAACGTCGCAGCACTCGGCTTCTGGCGCCGCTTCGCGGACCGGGCGTTCGGCGCGGGAGCGTGGCGCGAGGAGCAGCGCGCGGTGCCGGAGAAGCCTGGCGTGCCGCCGGACCACTGGATCGAGTCGGGCTAGGCCGCGTCGAGCCAGGCCGTCATGCGGTCGAGACCATCACGTACGCGCTCCGTGGGCGTCTCGTCGTGCGAGCCGCGGGGCAGCTGGGACACCGCGTGCTCGACCCGGGCACGATCGGCGTCGGTCACGATCGTGTAGACGACGCCGTCGTCGTCCCACGTCACGAGCATCGGCTCGCCCTCGCGCACCCAGACGTCGGAGCCGCCCATCTCGACCGGCTCGAAGTCCTTGATGCTGTCGTGGTCGAGCGATCCGTTCTGCTCGAACAGGTTGAGCTTGCTGCTGCCGTTGGAGTAGCTCAGCGCCACGACTTCTTCATGGTCCGCGAACGCGCCGGAGATGCGGTGCATGTCACCGGCAAGGGTCGTGAGGCACGGCCAGCCCGAGCCGTCGAGCTTGGTCATCGTCGCGTCCTCGATGACATGGCCGGCCGGCACAGCGGTGGCGCCGAAGAAGTCGGCTGCGTACTGGTTGAACGGCGGGGCGACCTCGTCGCCGACCCGCGAGTCGGTGCCGCCGACGGCGTAGGCGGTCATCACGACCGCCACCGAGGCGCTGGCCAGCACGACTCCGGCACGGAACGGTGCCGAGCGGCGTATGCGGACCCACCAGCTGTCGTTCTCGGGCGGAGCGGCCGCCAGGCTGGACAGCGAGGCGAGGAGGCCGGGAGGGGGCTCAGGGGCGGCAACCGTCGACATCCGAGACTTCAGCAGCCGCTGCTGACGCACCGCCTTGGCGCACTCGTCGCACGACTGCAGATGGGTGAGCGCCTCGCGCGTCGCGGGCTCGGACAGTTGTCCGTCCACGAACGCCGCGACGTCGGCACCCAGATGAGCCATCAGACCCCGACCGGACCCACGAATCGGGTCCGGCCCTTGCGGGGCGCACGGTGGGCGAGCGTCTCGCGCAGCTGCGTGCGGCCACGGTGGATGCGGGAACGGACCGTGCCGAGCTTGACGCCGAGCACGTCGGAGATCTCCTCGTACGACAGACCCTCGATGTCGCACAGCACGACGGCGACCCGGAACTCGTCGGACAGCGAGGCAAGCGCGAGCTCGATGTCGGGGTCGAAGTTGGCGTCGTGGACCGCGGACTCCGGCAGCACCTCAGAGCTCAGCAGCTTCTCCTCGGCGCCCTCGTAGAAGCCGTCCATGCGCAGGCGCGACTTGCGGCGTACGCGATCCAGGAAGAGGTTGGTGGTGATGCGGTGCAGCCAGCCCGGGAAGTTGCCCGGCTCATAGGTGTCGAGCGACTTGAACACGCGGATGAAGACGTCCTGGGTCAGGTCTTCGGCATCCTGGCGGTTGCCGGTCAGGCGGTAGGCCAACCGGTAGACCCGCGCGGAGTGCTCCGCGACGATGTCGTCCCAGTCGAGCGTTGCCGTGGTCACGTCGTCTTCCTTCATGAATTGATCGAACACCTCGTACCTGAGAGAACGCATGGAAACTCCTGACTGTTCCCCAGATTCCGGGCACATCACATGGTTGAGCCTCCGCAGCCAACGGCGTCCACGCGGATAGTCTGGCCTTGACCACCGCGACCGAGGAGCCGACCATCACCACCGCAGCCAGCCTGGCCTATGCCGAGGACTTCCTGAGCGAGGACGACCATCTCGTCGCCGCGCGGCGCCGGTCCGACGACGTCGGTGTCATCCCGGTCGGTCCCGGAGGCGGCGCGGCACTGTCGTTCCTCGCCTCCGTGGTGCAGGCCAAGTCGGTCGCCGAGATCGGCACCGGCACCGGTGTCTCCGGCCTGTGGCTGCTCCGCGGCATGCAGCCCGACGGCGTCCTGACCTCGGTCGACCTCGAGGCGGAGCACCAGCGGCTCGCCCGCGAGACGTTCACTGAAGCGGGCTACGCTCCGCAGCGCTTCCGCCTGATCGCCGGCGCAGGGCTCGACGTCATGCCGCGGCTGACCGATGCCGGCTACGACGTGGTGTTCCTCGACGGCGACAAGGTCGAGTACGGCGAATACCTCGACCAGGCCATGCGGCTCGTGCGCCCCGGCGGGATCATCGTGTTCGACAACGCCCTGTGGCACGACCGGGTCGCCGACCCGGCACAGCGCGACCCCGAGACGTCGGCGATCCGCGACGTGGTGCAGCGGGTCAGGAACGACGAGCGGCTCCGCAGCGTGCTGCTGCCGCTCGGTGACGGCCTCCTGGCCGCGCAGCTGCTCGCCTAGCCAGCGCGGCGGTGCGAGACCCGCTGCAGCGACGCGCTGTCTCGAGGCCGGCATTCTTCGACGCCTTCGCGTCACGCTCCGTCGTGAAGCGGACCTCACGCAACGGAGGCTGTGGGTCGCCCGTCTGGGGTTCCACGGCGCGCCTCAGTCGTCGTCGCGCTTGTCGTGCTCGAACGAGGCTGATGAGCGGAAGCCGGCAGGCCCGCGTACGACGGCGACGACTTCGTAGGCCTCGATCGTGATGGGTGGGCTGCCGATGATCTTGGAGCCGGCGGAGCCCGCGGCGACCTTCTCGAACGAGTCCTGGAACGCCGAACGCGCGGCGTCGGACACGAACACGTAGCTGCCCTCGAACCACTCACCCTTGCGGGCGCGCCACGTCTTGAACCGCAGGCCGTCGAGAGCCGCGAACTTCGCGAACGACTCGTCCTCGACGTAGCTGCGCAAGGCCTTGAGCGTGCCCTTGGGTGCGTCGGCGAGTGACCAGCGAACGGTCAGCCCGTACATCAGACGGCTTTGAGCTGGTCGCCCAACGTGGCTGCTTCCTCATTGTTGAGCTCGACGACGAGACGTCCGCCGCCCTCGAGCGGGACGCGCATGACGATGCAGCGCCCTTCCTTGGTGACCTCCATCGGGCCGTCTCCGGTCCGTGGCTTCATGGCGGCCATCAGTTCCCCTCTCGATCTTGGAGCTCCCACCGCTACGGCAGGAAGCGTGCCTCCTATTATCGCCTATGGCCGGAGGACGTTCGACCGCAGTACCACCAGGAGGCACAGATGACCGACCCCAGCGCACCACCTGTCACCTACGAGGTGGCCGACGGCGTGGGCACCGTGACCCTCAACCGGCCCGAGGGGATGAACAGCCTGACTCTCGCCACGAAGGTCGCGCTGCGTGACTCGCTGCACGCAGCGGCAGCCGACAGCGCGGTGCGATGCGTCGTCCTGACCGGCACCGGTCGGGCCTTCTGCGTCGGCCAGGACCTCAAGGAGCACGTCGCAGACCTGCAGGACGAGAGCGCGTCGCTGGGCACCACGGTCGCCGAGCACTACAACCCCACGGTCACCGCGATCGCCACGATGCCCAAGCCGGTCATCGCTGCCGTCAACGGCGTCGCCGCCGGCGCCGGCGCCTCGCTGGCCTTCGCCGCGGACTTCCGGCTCGTACGCCGCTCGGCCGGCTTCAACCTGGCCTTCGCCGGCATCGCCCTGTCCTGCGACACCGGGTCGTCGTGGACGCTCCCCCGACTCGTCGGCTTCGGCAAGGCGACCGAGCTGCTGATGCAGCCGCGCACGATCCCGGCCGACGAGGCGTACGCGCTGGGGCTGGCCACCAAGGTCGTCGACGACGAGGAGTTCGACGGCGAGTTGGCCGCGCTGGCCCGCTCGCTCGCGGACGGACCCACGCTGGCCCTGGCGTCGATCAAGCGCTCGCTGGCGTTCTCGGCGAACCACGACCTGCCGGCCTCGCTCGAGCACGAGGGGCAGAAGATGGCGCTGACCGGCAAGTCAGCCGACCATGCGGCAGCCGTGAAGGCGTTCCTCGCCAAGGAGAAGCCGGTCTTCACCGGCCGCTGAGCTCAGGCAGACCGGTCGTGCTGGCGGCGCTCCTCCTGGGTCGCCGCCTCCTCCCACGCGAGGATCTGCGCCCGTGCGTGCAGCTCGGCGCTCTCACTCTCGGCAAGGGCGTCGTTCGCACGTCGCAGGTCGGCACGTGCCGACTCGAGGTCGGACCTGGCCGCATCGACGTCGGCCTCGAGCGCCATGACGCGCGCGCGTTCCTCGGACAAGCGCTCACGCGCCTTGGCGAGGTCGATCTCATGGGTCACCAACGAGTCGCGGAGCTCCTCGATCTGGGCGTCACGCAGCCTGAGGCGCGAGCCCATCTGGTTGGCGAACTCGATGTGCTCACGCGAGCGGGACACGGCGGCGCGCCGGTTGTCGTCGACGATGACCGATCGCTCGAGCGACCAGGCACGGCGCCGGTCGGCGAGCTCGTTGGACAGCAGGCGGGCAGCGACCACGCCGACCACGACGGCATAGACGGTGGCCGCAGCGAGCACGGGCACCGTCGAGACGACGATGCCGGCAGCCGCCACGACGACAGCCGAGATCAGCAGTCCGGTGGCGCCGACTGCCCTGCGGGATCGGGGGGTTCTCCGCGATGAGGCCATGTCCGGATGGTAAGCCGCGAGGTCGCCGAATCCGGGGAGCCACGCCTAGGCGTGCCTCGCGACGCAGTCCTCGAGGTGGTCGTTGACCATGCCGGTGGCCTGCATCAGCGCGTAGGCCGTCGTGGGGCCGAAGAACCGGAAGCCCTTGCGCTTGAGCGCCTTGGCCATCGCGATCGACTCGGCCGTGGTGGCCGGCACGTCGGCGTAGGACTTCGGCGCGGGGCCCGGCGGCGGCGCGAACGACCACAGCAGGTCACTGAACGACTCGTCCAGCTCGACCAGCGTGCGGGCGTTGCTGATGGTCGCCTCGATCTTGAGGCGGTTGCGCACGATGCCCGCGTCGTCGAGCAGCCGGGCGACGTCGGCCTCGCCGAACGCGGCAACGGCCTCGGGGTCGAAGCCGGAGAACGCGGCGCGGAAGTTGTCGCGCTTGCGCAGGATGATCGCCCACGACAGGCCCGACTGGAACGCCTCGAGCGAGAGCCGCTCGAACAGCTCGCGGTCGCCGCGCAGCTCACGGCCCCACTCGTCGTCGTGGTAGGCGATCATCGCCGGGTCGTTGCCCCACGGGCATCGCACCACGAGGTCGGCCTCGGTCGTTACGCTCACGGGTGTGACTCTGCCACCTGCCCCTGACACTCTGCGTCTGGGCACTCGGACGTTCGCGCCCGGCGAGCTCGCGCTGATGGCGATCATCAACCGCACGCCCGACTCGTTCTACGACAACGGCTCCACGTTCGACCTCGAGCCCGCGCTCGTACGCCTGGGCGAGGCCGTGCGCGACGGCGCCGACCTCGTGGACGTCGGCGGAGTGCGCGCCGGCTACGGGCCCGACGTCGACGCCGCGGAGGAGCTGCGCCGCACGGCCGACTTCGTCGCCGAGGCGCGATCCCGATTCCCCGACCTGGTCATCAGTGTCGACACGTGGCGCAGCGAGGTCGCCGACGAGCTCTGCCGCCTCGGCGCCGACCTCGTCAACGACACCTGGTCCGGCCACGACGCCGAGCTCGCTGCCGTCGCCGCCCAGCACGGCGCCGGCCTAGTGTGCAGCCACACCGGCGGCATCGGGCCGCGCACGGACCCGCACCGCTCGGCGTACGACGACGTGGTCGCCGACGTCATCGCGACCGTGACGGCGCTCGCCCAGCGCGCCCTCGACGCCGGCGTACGACCGGACGGCATCCTGATCGATCCCACGCACGACTTCGGCAAGAACACCCGGCACAGCCTCGAGCTCACCCGCAGGCTCGACGAGCTCGTCGCGACGGGATGGCCCGTCCTGGTGGCGCTGTCCAACAAGGACTTCGTCGGCGAGACGCTCGACGTCGACAAGGATCATCGGCTGCCCGGCACGCTCGCCGCGACGGCGGTCTCGGCGTGGCAGGGCGCGCGGGTGTTCCGCGCCCACAACGTCGCCGAGACGCGGCAGGTCATCGACATGGTCGCCTCGATCCGCGGCGACCGGCCGCCCGCGGTCGCCAGGCGCGGGCTCGCCTGACGGTTCGACGCGGAACGCGTTCCACGACTTCGAGTCACCGGTGTCACGAACCACGTACGATGCAGGTCCCGGGCCGCAGCGGCCTGCATCGACAGCGAGGAACGACAGCCGTGAGAGTCTTTCGCAAAGTGGTGCTCCCGGTCGCCTGGGTGGCGATCTTCGCCACCATTGCCGTCAGCCTGGCGGTGATGGCGTTCGGCAACGACGACCCCGAGCCGCCCCGCAGCGGCCTGACGCCCACCGGCAAGATCCCGGTCAGCAACGCCGGGGTGAGCCGGGGCACGATCGAGAACACCCTCACGCTCCGCGGCACGATCGAGGTCGATGCGCCCGTCACCGCGAAGGCCGACCACGACGGCGTCGTGAACTACTTCTTCCTCCCCGTGGGCGCCAAGGTCAAGGTCGGCGAGCCGATCTTCCAGGTCAAGTCCGAGGAGACCGAGGCACCGACGGGCGACGACGAGGAGGGTGAGGCGAAGCCGCAGGTCCGCTACCACAACGTCCTGGCCACCAAGGCCGGCCGCATCGCCTCGTACGCGAAGGAGCTCGAGGACCCGGTGACCAAGGGCGACGCCGTGGCGACGGTACGGCTCGACACCTATCGCGCGACGGGCTCGATCAAGCCGGTCGACCAGTACCGCCTGCTCCACATGCCCCGTTCGGCGCGGGTCACGATCACGGGTGGACCCAAACCCTTCACCTGCGGCGAGCTCACGATCGGTGATCCGGCGGCCAGCACCACCGACTCGGGCGCGAACGCTGGCGCCGATGTCGAGGGACAGATCGACCCCGGCGAAACCGGCGGGGGTGAGGGCGGCGAAGGTGGCGCCGGTGCGAGCATCACGTGCCGCGTGCCCGAGGACGTACGCGTCTTCGACGGCCTCGCCATGACGATGTCGATCAACGCCGGACGCGCGGAGGATGTCTTGGTCGTACCCATCACCGCCGTCCGCGGGCTGGTCGGCACTGGCACGGTCTGGGTCGTCGCGAACGGCGAGCCGACTCCGCGCCGCGTACGCCTGGGGCTCAGCGACGGGCAGAACGTCGAGATCCGCAAGGGCCTCAAGGAGGGCGAGGAGATCCTCGAGTTCGTCCCGGGCGCCTCCCCCGAGGACCTCAACGGGGACCTGGGGCAGGGGAACGGCTGATGTCCGAGCTGCTGCGACTCACCGACGTGACCCGGACCGTCAAGCTGCCTGACGACACGGACCTGCACATCCTCACGGGTGTCGACCTCACCGTCTCGACCGGCGACCACATCGGCATCATCGGCCGTTCGGGCACCGGCAAGTCGACCCTGCTCAACCTGCTGGGCCTGCTCGACCGCCCGACGACCGGCACCCTCGCGTGGGCGGGCCACGACACCCGTACGCTGCGGGCGCGCGCCGCCGCCCAGATCCGGGGTCGCGACGTCGGGTTCGTGTTCCAGCAGTTCAACCTGCTGCCGGGCCGCACGGCGCTCGAGAACGTCGCTGCGCCGCTCATGTACGCACCCGGCAGCGCGTTCTGGAAGCGTCGTGAGATCGCCGCGACGATGCTCGAGCGCGTGGGCCTGGGCGCGCGGCTGGACTCGATGCCCGAGAGCCTGTCGGGCGGCGAGCAGCAGCGCGTCGCCATCGCCCGGGCCATCGTCCGTGGGCCCAAGATCGTGCTCGCCGACGAGCCGACCGGCGCGCTCGACCTGGAGACCGGCGCCGAGGTCATGGGCCTGCTGGACGGCATCACGCACGAGACCGGTGCGGCGCTCATCACGATCACCCACGACGTCGCCGTCGCCGCGATGGCGCGGCAGCGATTCCGCCTCGAGGGCGGCCGGCTGCACAGCCTCGTCGACGTGGCGGCATGACCGAGCGCAGCGAGGGAGCGATTCAGGCATGACGGGGTTTGCCGCGGCGATCGTGGAGGCGTGGCAGGAGCTGCGTATCCACCGGCTCCGTGTGCTCCTCTCACTGATCGGCGTAGGCGTCGCGGTCTGCGCCCTGACCTGCGCCGTCGCCGTCAGCAGCATCGCGAAGCAGGCTCTCGTCGAGCAGGCGGAGCGTGAAGGCGGACGCCCGACGACGTACGGGCTCTATGCGTACAGCAACGAGAACGGCGAGCCACCGCCGCCTGCGGAGTCACGGCGGGTGTTCGACGAGATCATGGACGAGTTCGACATCACCTACCACTCGGCGATCGGCGAGTCCGACGCCACGGTGGCGCTCCCCACCGGCTCGCGGCACGTCTCGTTGCGCGCGGTCGATGTCGCGTACGCCGACCTGCGCCGCATGGTCCCCGAGCAGGGCCGCTGGCTCGATGCCAAGGATGCCCAGAACCTCAGCCCTGCCGTCGTGGTCGACGCCCGCCTCATGAAGGCGTTGCGCCTCGGCCCCGACTCGCTGCCGGCCACCGTGACGTTCGGCGGCGAGACACCCATCACCGCGACGATCGTCGGCCAGGTGCGCAAGGACGAGCAGTCGGGCCGGTCGACGGCCTACATCCTGTTCGACGCGTACGACCGTTGGTTCGGTGCCACGCAGCAGATGTTCGACGTCAACTTCCAGATGTGGGTGCCGCCCAAGGGCGCGAAGCCGCTGAGCAAGGCCGTGGCGCAGGAGTTCAGCTCACAGCTCCCCGGTCTCCAGGTCCAGGTCAACCGGCAGGACTCCTCGGACCGCGGTGAGTCGTTCAAGACGTTCAAGTACGTCGTCGGCGGCATCAGCGCCCTCATCCTGCTGCTCGGCGCCATGAGCCTGCTCAACATCGCGCTGGTGACGATCAAGCAACGCGTGCGCGAGATCGGCATCCGCCGCAGCTTCGGCGCCACCACGTCACGGGTGTTCTTCTCGGTCATGATGGAGAGCGTCGTGGCGACGTTCGTGGCGGGGCTGGTCGGCGTCGTCGGAGCCGTGGGCATCGTCAACAGTCCCCTGATCGCCGATCACGTCATCACGAACGTGACCGACATACCCCCGTTCCCGATCTCGGCGGCGGTGCTCGGCCTCGTCGTGTCCCTCGCCGTCGGCAGCCTCGCCGGCCTGCTGCCGGCCCTCATCGCCGTGCGCGTCAAGATCATCGACGCCATCCGGTTCTAGTCCCCGCGATGTGTGAGGTTGCAGGCGCTACCCGGGCGGTTTGACGCCTGCAACGTCACAAATCGGGGTGTCGCTAGCTGTCCTTCGCGACGAACCAGGCCACGGCCTCGTCGACGTCGTCCGTGAGGTGCAGCATGTCGATGTCGGGCTGGCCGATCTTGCCGTCGGTCAGCATCGTCGTGCGCAGCCAGTCGATCAGGCCGCCCCAGTACTCCGTGCCGAACAGCACGATCGGGAACGACGTGATCTTCTGGGTCTGCACCAGCGTCAGTGCCTCGAAGAGCTCGTCCATCGTGCCGAAGCCGCCGGGCAGCACGACGTAGCCCTGGGCGTACTTGACGAACATCGTCTTGCGGACGAAGAAGTAGCGGAAGTTGATGCCGAGGTCGACCCACTCGTTCATGCCCTGCTCGTGCGGCAGCTCGATGCCGAGACCCACCGAGACGCCGCCGCACTCGCTGGCACCGCGGTTGGCGGCCTCCATCGCGCCGGGGCCGCCGCCGGTGATGACGGCGTAGCCCTCGCCGCAGAGCTTCGCGGCGATCTGCCGGCCCGCCTCGTACATCGGGTCGTCCGGCTTCGTCCGCGCAGAGCCGAAGATGCTGACCGCCGGGCCGAGCTCGGCGAGCGCACCGAAGCCCTCGACGAACTCGGACTGGATGCGCAGCACCCGCCACGGGTCGGTGTGGACCCAGTCGCTCGGACCGCGGGAGTCGAGCAGCCGCTGGTCGGTCGTGCTGGTCGGGCGCTGTGCGCCGCGCAGGCGTACGGGACCCTTGCGGTGATCGGGCCTGGGCTTGTCTGCTGCAGTCATGTCGTGAGCCATTTCTCGAGTCGGTCGCGCACCCGGTGCAGGTGCTCGACGGGAACGTGCTCGTCGGCCTTGTGGGCGAACGTCGGGTCACCCGGTCCGTAGTTGACCGCGGGCACGCCCAGCAGCGTGAACTGGGCGACGTCGGTCCAGCCGAACTTCGGGTTGACCTCACCGCCGACGGCCTCGACGAACGCCGCGGCGGCGGGGTGCGACAGCCCGGGGAGCGCTCCGGGCGCGGAGTCGGTGATCGTGAGGCCGAACCCCTCGAACGTCTCCTGCAGGTGCTGGTGCGCCTGCTCCTCGCTGCGGTCGGGTGCGAAGCGGTAGTTGACCGTCACGACGGCCTCGTCCGGGACGACGTTGCCTGAGACCCCGCCGCTGATCGCCACGGCGTTGAGCCCTTCGCGATAGGTCAGTCCGTCGATGTCGACGGTGCGGGGAACGTACGCATTGAGCCCGTCGAGCACTGGTGCGAGCGCATGGATCGCATTGCTGCCCATCCACGCGCGCGCCGTGTGGGCCCGCTCTCCGGTCGTACGGATGTCGGCGCGCATCGTGCCCTGGCAGCCGGCCTCGACCCCGGCGTTGGACGGCTCCATGAGGATCGCGAAGTCGCCGGCGAGCAGCTCGGGACGCTCACGCGCGAGCCGGCCGAGGCCGTTGAACTCCGCGGCGATCTCCTCGCCGTCGTAGAACACGTAGGTCACGTCGCGCACGGGCTCGGGCACGGTGGCGGCCATCTGCAGGGCGATCGCCACGCCACCCTTCATGTCGCAGGTGCCCAGCCCGTGGAGGATCCCGTCCTCCAGCCGCGACGGCAGGTTGCCGTTGGCGGGCACCGTGTCAAGGTGCCCGGCGATGACGACGCGTTGGGGACGGCCGAGCGACGTCCGGGCGACGATCGTGTGACCGTCGCGCACGACCTCGAGGTGCGGCAGCTCGCGCAGGGCGGCCTCGACCGCGTCGGCGATGACCTGCTCGTCGAGGCTCTCGGACGGGATGTCGACGAGTGCGGCGGTGAGACTGACGATGTCGGCGGTCAGGTCGAGTGCGGGCACGGGTTCATTCCACCACGCGCCACCTCGCCGCCGGCCGTCACTCGCTCGGGAAGACGCAGAACTCGTTGCCCTCGGGATCGGCCATGACGGTCCACGTCACCTCGCCGGCGGGCGTCAGGATCGTGGCACCAGCGGCGACCAGGTCGTCGAGCGTCACGCCCGGCAACAGCTTGACGTCCCAGTGGATGCGGTTCTTGACCGTCTTGGGCTCGGGCACCGGCACGAAGTCGAAGCCCTCGGTCGGCAGACCGGGCACGTTCTCGAGCGGCGAGTAGCCGTCGTCGTGCGAGACGTCCCCACCGATCACCTCGGCCCACCAGTCGGAGATCGCGACGTGGTCGGCGGCGTCGACCACGGTGGACTTGAACTTCTGCGCCGGCGGCTCGTCATAGGTGAACACGCAGAACTCGCCGCCCTCAGGGTCCGCGAGCGTCGTCCACGGGAACTCGCCCTCCTTGGTGATGCGCGTGAAGCCGGCGAAGGGCTCCAGGGACTCGGCACGGACGTCGAGGTGCACGCGTTGCTTGACGGTCCTGGGCTCGGGGACGGTGTTGATCCACACGTCCTCACCGGGTTCGGAGCCGACGAGGTGGACGTCACCGTCGTCGAGCTCGACGATCTCGTAGCCGAGCGTGCTGGCCCAGAAGTCCTTGACCGCGGAGACGTCGCTGGCGTCGATGCAGAGTGCTTGGTAGGTCACGAGAGGCATGAATTCAGCCTGCCACAGCCTGTTCCCTTCAGCGAGCCGCTGAGGTCTCCGCCGGCGGCACGCGTCCTGCGGCCCGTCGCAGCATCGCTCGTACCACCGCCGGATGCACGACGCGGACGATCGCCGAGTAGGCACGACCGCGTCGGTTGTGGAGGTTGACGACCGTGCTCACGACGACGCGGTCGGGCTCGCACAGCACGGACGCGCGGAAGCTGAGGTGGCTCTGGTCGATGCCCAGGAGCACCTCGTCATCCGTGCGCGCGACCGGGTCGAACGCTCCGTGCCCGGCGCGGTCGATGCCCACCAGACGTACGAGTGACTCCCGGGCGAGGAGCAGCGCGCCGACCCACGCCGGCGGCGCGTGGAAGACGGCGTCGGCCCAGTCCTGCGGGTCCGACGAGCTGCCGTCGGGGCGCCGTACGGCGTAGGCGTCGGCCCAGTCGACGTGCGGCAGCGCACCCGCCAGGAGCGGCGTGGCTGGCACCGGGACCGCAGCCACTCCCCGACCATGAATGTGCCGTTCCCACATGGCTGCTTCCTTCCATACGCCCCCGTATGGGGAATATCCGTACGGTAGCGTATGGACATGACTCCTGCCAAGGCCACGCTCACGAGGGAGGACTGGAGCGCTGCGGCGCTCGCTGCCCTGGAACGGCACGGGTTGGCCGCCGTCGCGGTCGAGCCGATCGCGAAGAGCCTCGGGGCGACCAAGGGCAGCTTCTACTGGCACTTCGCGGGACGCGACGACCTCATCGCCGCAGCGCTCGACCAGTGGGAACGCCGTGACACCGACGGCGTCATCGCTACGGTCGACCACGCCGCCGAGGGTGCGGACCGCCTGCGGCTGCTGCTCCGGCTCGTGCTGCAGGCCGTCGTCGGCGCGCCGGGAGCCGGCTCGATCGAGCTCGCGTTGCAGCCGCACGCCGACCACCCGATGGTCGCGCCCGTCCTGGCGCGGGTCACCGAGCGCCGCATGTCGACGCTCGAGTCGCTGTTCACCGACCAAGGCCTGTCGCGGTCGGACGCCCGTGATCGCGCCCGGCTGACGTACGCCGCCTACCTCGGGCACGCGCAGCTCGCCCATGCCACGCCTGGCCAGCTGCCCAAGGGCAAGGCATACGCGGCGTACGTGGACCGCATCGTCGAGACCCTCACGCCCTAGTCCTGGACGGCCTTGATGATGGCGATCGCCGTCGTGACGCGTTCGGGCTCGCCGTCCTCGATCGCCCACATCGCGTTGTGCGCCTCGCGGACGACGACCCAGTCGCGGGCGCGCTCCTCCTCGAGCTGAGCGACGTCGACGGCGGTGTGGAAGCGCCGCCGAACCGCCTCCCGTACGTCGCCGGACGCCACGATCTCGTCCCACCGGTTGAACAGCAGGAGATCGACCTCGTAGTGGGGGTCGCCGGACACCGGCTGCGGGTCGATCGCCAGCCACGGCGCCCGGTCGCCGGCGAGCACGTTCTCGAAGTGCAGGTCGCCGTGGATCAGCGTGCCGTTCGTCGCCGGATCACACGCCAGATCGCGGCCGAGGCGTACGGCCTGGTCGACGATGCGTCGCGGGATCGCCGCGTCCCGGGGCAGTCTCTCGAGGTCGTCGCTGTAGCGCTCGACGTACGAGCTCAGCGTCAGCATCTGCGGCGGAGCCGCAACGTGCAGCTGCCTAGAGCCCGGCGATGATCTCGCACGCCTCGAGGTCCGGGAGGTGCGTCAGGTCACGGGTCGACAAGCGCTCGAGCAGCATCGCGTTGCGGCGGGGGTCGGCGCGCAGCATCAGCACCGCTCCCCGGCCGTGCCAGTGCTGCAGCGCGAGGATCTCGTGCTGGCACTCCTCGTGCGGCCACGCGACCTTGAGCACCTCCGCGCGGCCGTCGGCGCGGACCGGCACGACCAGTGAGGTCCAGCCGTGCATCGGCTCCCCGTCGACCACCAGGTCCCACTCGTCGAGCAGGTCCCGGACCGTACGTGGCACCCCGTCGACCCACGCCGCCCACTCGGGACTGCGGCTCGCCGCGGCCAGGAATGCCGGCGGCAGGTCGAACGGCAGCAGACTCACACCACGAGCCTAGGCGGGGCCGCGCGGGCCATTACGCCACATCCCTACCGTCAACCTCCGGACGTACGGCCCGGCCAGCGGCCATCCTGCTTGCATGGCGGTCGACATGCTGGTGCTCAAGCCCTCTGCGGGCCTGCACGAGCTCGTGGTCCAGCGCCTGGCCGAGGGTCCTCTCGGCGGCGTGGACCGACTCGTCATCGAGGCCGCGGCCGACGAGGTGGTCGGCCTGATCCGCACGCTGGCACCGCGCCAGGACGACTCGCTCGTCGAGGCGGTGCGCCGGTTCCACGACGACGACTGGATGGCCGCGTGCGCGTTCGCGGACGACCAGGCCAATGCCCCCGGTCGCGCGGCGACGGCTCGCCGGGTCGTGCGTGAGCGGGTCGACCTCGCCTTCGGGAGCTCGGCCGCCGACGTGCTGATGCACGCGGCGATCGTGCGTGGCTATCTCGATGTCCACGGTGGGCATCTTGCGGCTCAGCGTGAGCTGCACCTGAGCCGGGCCACGTTCTATCGGACGCTGAGGCGGGCCAGGGGCCGTCTCAGCGACACCGACTGACTCACGGCAGCGTCACGGGTGACGGCGGCTTCACGATGTCGTCGAGGTCGGCCACGGGCGGCTTGATCGTCGCCGTGGCGATGGTCGGGGGCAACAGGCAGTGCGACTGGTAGCGGTCGACGCCCACCTCGAACGAGCGCGGCTGCAGCTGGTCCATCACGTCCGCGCGCGACGAGTTGGGACTCGCGATCATGCTCCCGCTCCATGTGCCCTTGCCGTCCAGCGGCTTGTCCTCGGTCAGCTCGATCGAACGCCACGGGAACGGCGAGACGACGCTCGGCCGGCTCTTGACCAGGGGGTTGAAGGTCACCATGCGGCACGTGGCACCCGTGCCGTCGGCACTGTCCTTGACGAGGCTCGCCTTCACCGACACCCGCAGCGGTTGGAGCTCGGCCCGCGGATCGGGCCGCATCGAGAAGCCCTTGACGCTGGGGAACGCCGGCAGTCCACTCGCCGCCGCCAGTGTCTGCTCGGCGGTCTCCTCGGCCTTGTCCGCGACCGCTGAGACCAGCATCGTGGCCACCGCGAGGCACGGGTTGTCGATCGCCGCGGCAGCTCCATCGGTGTCGGCGCCGAGCTGGTCGCCCGCGAGCTCGAGCGAGTCCCCGAATCCGGCCGGCGCCTTGATGTCGTCGCACGGCACTCCGGCCTGCTTCATGAGCTCGACGGCGAGCTCGGAGAACTCTCCTGCCGCAACGGCCTTGAGCGCGTCACCCGACGGCAGTGACGGCGGGAGGCCGACGCTCGCCAAGGCTGCTGTCACTGCCGCCCGGGTGGCGACGCCGACCACAGTCGAGCAGCCGTCACCCGCGTCGGAGCTCGCCGCACCGAGCCCCACGCACAGCGGGTTGTACTTCGCGATCGCGGTCACGACCGCGTCGATGACGCCGTTGTAGGCGTAGGAGATGAGCGAGAACACCTGGACGACGAAGCCCACGACGGCGCCGGCTGCATCCACGACGAAGTCGACGATGTCGCAGAGCGTGTCGCACTCGGGCGGCGGAAACGCCCCCGGACAGTAGACGCCCGAGCTCGGATAGAACGCGCTGGCCGCCGCGACCATGAACGCCGTGTTGTAGTCGCTGTCGAGCACGTCCGGCGACGGCTGATGACCCTGCCAGGGCACCTCCACGACGAGGCAGCCGGCGGCCGGCTTGTACGGGGCGCGGCCCGCGTCGACCGTGAGCGAGTCGACCTTGAACGTCAGGGAGCTCGTGGCGGACTCGTGGACCGGCAGCACCACGGAGACCGGTGCGGAGGCTGCCGAGACACCGGCACCTTTCGCCCGTGCGAGCACTCTGACGTAGACCACGTCGCCTTCGTGGGGCAGCGGGGTGACGTCCGCGGCGATGTCGCCCGCCTTGGCCACCGGCACGCGCGAGCCGTACGCCGTCGAGCCCAGCGCACCGACGGTAGTCGCGGTGACGGGCGGCTTGAGCAGCACGACTCCCGGGGCACCCTCCCCCGAGCTGGCGGACGACTCGATCGGGATCTTGGCGGTGTCGATCGAGAACGAGCCCGTCCGGCCGCCCCCGTAGGCGTCCGTGCCCCCGTCGCCGACCTCGCTGACCCCGGTCGCCAGGAGCCCCGGAGGCGTGAGGTCGCGGTTCGAGGAGTCGACCTTCTGGGAGAGCACCTGCCACTGCACCGCATCGGTCCGACTCGATGCCGACGACCAGTCGAAGTCCAGCGTCCGGTGGTCGCTGCCGAGCGTGACGCTGCGAGCGGGACCGTCCGGGCCGTCCACGGTCAGGCTCAGCGCACCGGGCTCACCGACGATCGAGGCCAGCGTACGGTCGCCGGGCACCTTCAGGTGTCCGGTCGCGAGCGGCTTGAGCGGCGGCACGTCGCCGCCGGGGTTGGTGCCCCAGACCTCGAGGTCGAGGCGATGACCATCGAGGGCGGGCAGGTGGGCCGCGATGTCGACTCCCGAGTAGAGCGAAAGCAGCTCATCGGCCTGAGCCGGGGCACGCAGCCATGGCCTGCCGTCGACGGACAGGTGGAGGTACGCACCCACGATCCCCTTCGGAAGCAGGAGCGTGCCGTTGACGATCGAGGCCTCCCCGGTCCACCCGAACCGGCTGGCACAGGCTTGCGGCACCGTCACCGACACCTGTGCGCTGACCCGGTCGTCGTCGCGGGCATAGAACACGTGGATCCCCGGCGACAAGTCGTCGAGCGGGGCCGTCAGCTGCTTGCTGGGCCGCGCCACCTGGGCCCACCCGGGCACGGTCGCGCTGGAGCGGTAGAACGTCACGGCACCCGTGGCCCGCGAGGCGGTGAGGTCGACGGCGCAGCCACTCGCCTCGACCGCCAGGGCGAGGCCGCCGTCCGTCACCTTCGCGACCGGATCGACGATGACCCGCTTGCTTCCCAGAGCATCCAGCCCAGCCTTCGGATCGACCAGGACGCTCACGTGTGACTTCCGAGGGATCCGGCCCTTGCCGGTGTACGCGCTCCCGTCCGGTGACTCGATCACCAGCGATGTGGTCGGCACCGCGAACCGCCGGGCCATGACCGCAACGGTCTCCCCGGGCTCGGGGCTGACCGCGACGGGAATCGGAGCCTCGCCCTGCCCCGGCGCCACCTCGACCGTCACCGGCGCCGACTTCGAGACCTTGCCGTCCCGGTCGGTCACCTCCACGTGGATCAGGTGCTCACCGACCGACATCGCCGGCATGTCGAGGGACGTGCCGCGCGCGTGGCGGCCCGCCGTGACGGTCGAGACCCGGCGAGCACCGTCGTACAGCGCGACGTGCCTGGTGCCGGCCGGGCTGTAGCCCACGGCCGAGAACTGCACCCTCGAACCGATCCGTGTCACGGGGCTGCCGACCACCGACAACGAGGTGTCGAACGGCATCGCGGCGAGCGCCGGCAAGGCAGCCTCGTCCGAGCCGCCGATCACGCCGTGCCGCTCCAGCACCAACGTCAGGCCGGTGGCGAACATGGCGAAGGCCAGCAGATGGATCAGCCAGCGCCATTGCCATGTCATGCGCTCACGCTATTGACGGCCGAGCGTCGCCGGGCTTCTCGCCGACACGTTGAGACCTGGATGAGACCCCAACCGGGACCATCCGGCCGGGTCCCGTCACTACCGTCGGCGACATGGTGTGGCCGATCGTGGTGTCCGGCGTCGCTGCCGGCGTTGGCGTGGCGGCGACCGCGGTCACGCTCCTGACTCCGGTCGACTCGGGTGCTCAGGTGTGGATCGACGAGCCGCTCACGTCTGCAGTCCTCGCACCCGGCACCATCACGGTCACCGCGCACGCGACCGACCCGGAACGGCTCGACGGGCTCCAGCTGAAGGTCGACGGCAAGCAGGTCGACCAGGACCGGTCGTTGGCGCGCGACGGCCTCCTCGTGTTCGCGGCGTTCACCTGGCGGGCCACGTCGGGCGCCCACGAGCTCGTGGTCACCCAGCTGGGCGGAGCAGGTGACGTGTCGGAGGCACGCTCCGTCACGGTCTCCGGCCCGACGACAGCTCCCGCCCCGGCACCCACCGGGACGACCCCGACGCCCAGCGCCAGTCCGAGCCCCACCCCGAGCACGCCCACGTCGGCCGTACCGACCGAACCCAGCCAAGCGCCGTCCACCCAACCACCGGACGAGCCCGCCGATCCAGTGATCGACGCGGCAGCATTCGTCGGGACCCCGACGGTCTACCAGGTCACCGGCTGCCCCTACAGCGTCCAGGTGCAGGCGCGGATCAGGGACGCGACCAGCGCCCGCGCCGAGATCAGCGGCGCCGGCGCGGTGCCGATGTCCCGCAGCAGCTCCACGTGGACCGCCACGATCCCGTCAGGCTTCCCGGCCGGGCAGGTCGGCGACCACACCGTCACGGTCAGGGCTTCAGGGCCCGGAGGAACCGCCGATCTCGCCGTCGGCACGCTGACCATCAAGAACGCCTGCCCGAAGGATTGAGGAATCCCATGCCCGCGTCACTGTCCGCCCGTACGTTCACCGCCGTCACGATGCTGGTCGCCCTCGCCGCTTGCGGATCAAGCAGTGGCGGGGACAAGGCCCCGGCCTCGAACGACAAGCCCGCTGCCGCCAGCACGAGCTCCGCCCCGAAGATCCCCGACGACCTCTGCAGCACATTCACCGCCGACGAGCTGGGAGCCGTGGTGGGTGCGACCGTGACCACCGAGACGCAGCCTGGTGGCGGGTGCGGCTTCAAGCAGGAGGACCCGCGCGCGGTGTCGGGCTCGATCACGGCGATGCCCGACGACGCTGGAACCGGCGGGTTCGAGGGCGCGCAGTCGGGAGCGGCCGGCGCCATGGACTCGCCGAAGGTCGTCATGGTCGACGGCGTCGGCACCAAGGCGTTCCTCGCCTTCGGGACGGTCTTCGGCGGCGAGAGCCTCCAGACAGCAGGAGGAACCACCGACGGCAAGGTCATCGCGATCATCACGCTCCAGCAGGCCAAGGGGCTCCAGCAGCCCGCCCTCGAGGACCTAGGGCGCAAGCTCCTCGCGCTCGCCGACGACAAGCTCCACTGAGCCCGACGCCCAGGCGTGAGCGAGGTCGAGCCGCGACCGGGCACCGGATCGCCGAAGCGCCGCCGAGACATGCTTCTCGACGGCCTTCACCGTGACATCGAGCCGCTCGGCGACCTCGGCGTTCGACAGACCCTCCGCCACGAGCGCGACGACCTCGCGTTGTCGCGGCGTCAGCACGTCGCTCATCTGTGCTCCCGCGTGTGAGGGGCCGGCCGCATGAGCGAGGAGCTGCACCCGGGTGCCGACGCCGAACGCGGCGAGGATCCGCGACGTGTGCACCCGCACGGTGTGGGGCGAGATGAACAGCAGCCGGGCGATCTGGGTCGTCTCCCGGCCCTCCAGGATCAGGCGGGCGATCTCGGCCTCCCTGGCGGACAGCGCAGGCCACCCGTCACCAATGACCGGGGGCAGGCGGCGACCTGCGCGACCCAGGGTCTGCCCGGCCGCCCGGCGCACGGCGTGGTGTCCGAGGCGGTCGCTGGCGGCGACCAGCTCGCGCATCGACCGGGCCGCGGTCGACACGTCGTTGCCGGCCAGTCGGACCCGCGCCAGGACGACCTCGGACTCGGCCAGCTCCACGTTGCGGGCGTCCAGCCGGCATCCCTCGACCGCCTGTTCGGCCAGCTCGATCGCCCGTTCGCGGTCGCCGGCCATCTCGGCGAGGCGGGCCTTGAGCCGCTGGATCGTCGGCCGCGCGATGGGGTGGTCCACGAGTGCCTCAGCCTGCGCGCCCCACGCCTCGGCCGCGTCCCGGTCGCCCACCTCGACCGCGGCCGCGACCAGGAGCTCCAGGCCCAGGGCCCGGTCGATGACGGTGAATCGCGACAGGCCCGCGTCGCCGCCCGCGATGAGGACGAGCGAGGCACTTCGCGCGACGTCGCCGATCGCCACGGCGGCAAAGGCTGCCAGCAGATGGAGCCCGCGACTCAAGTGGTCATGGGCCGACAGCCCGGCCGCCTCGATCTCGTCCACGAGAGTGGCGGTGGAGATGACGTCGGAGCTGTTGCCGGAGACCAGCCCGGCGACCGACAGCGTCAGCAGGCGGGCCCGCTCGCAGTCGGCCATCGCCACGGCCCGTCGAGCCGAACCCTGGGCCTCGTCGATGCGGCCGCCGAACGCCGCGATCCGCGCACCGGTCGCCAGCATCATGGCGCAGTAGGAATGCCCCCGCCACGAGTCGGTGATCGTGTCGTCCCACACCGATGCCGCGACCCCGAGCCGCGCCTGGGTCAAGGCGGCCTCGGCCACGAGATAACGGACGAAGTCGTCCAACGAATCGTCAGAAGGGCCCAACGCGGCGACGACATCGTCCAGGGCCGACGAGAGCCGGGGCCGCATCAGTCCGGCATCTGCGAGCGCCACGACGGCCAGGGCGAGGCGGCGATCGACGTCGGACCCCGCGACGGTCAACGCGGCACGACCCGCGCGCTCAGCCGCCTCGAACTCACCCAGCCAGAAGTGCGCCATGCCGCTCATCGACCGGGCCGTCGACCCGGGCTGCTCCGCGAGCTCGGCCACGGCTTGGCCGGCCAGCCCTTCAGCCATGAGGTCGAGCGCCCGCGCGACGGTGCCCCGGTCGTCCATCCCGGCAGGCTAGCGCTCGCAGGTGGCTGGTGTCAGAGCGTTGACTGGACTCCCGCGAGCAGCTGGCGAGCCATGACGACGCGCTGCACCTGGTTGGTGCCTTCGTAGATCTGGGTGATCTTGGCGTCGCGCATCATGCGCTCGAGGGGATAGTCGCGGGTGAAGCCGTAGCCGCCGAGCAGCTGCACCGCATCCGTGGTGACCTGCATCGCGGTGTCGGACGCGAACGCCTTGGCTGCCGCACCGAAGAACGTGAGGTCCTTGTCGCCACGCTCGGAGCGACCGGCGGCGGCGTACGTCAGCTGCCGTGCGGCCTCGATCTTCATGCCCATGTCGGCGAGCATGAACTGCAGTCCCTGGAAGTCGCTGATGGGGTGGCCGAACTGCTTGCGCTCCTGGACGTAGCCGAGCGCGTAGTCGAGCGCACCCTGCGCGACGCCGACGGCCTGCGCGGCGATCGTCACGCGCGTGTGGTCGAGCGTCTTCATCGCCGTCGCGAACCCGGTGCCCTCGTCACCGATCATCCGGTCGCCGGGGATGCGGACGTTGTCGAGGTAGACCTCACAGGTCGGCGAGCCCTTGATGCCGAGCTTGCGCTCCGGCGCGCCGAACGACACGCCCTCGTCGGACTTCTCGACGACGAACGCCGAGATGCCCTTCGTACGCTTCTCGGGATCGGTGACCGCCAGCACGGTGTAGAACTCCGACTCACCGGCGTTGGAGATCCAGCGCTTGACCCCGTTGAGCACCCACCCGTCGCCGTCGCGGACGGCCCGGGTCTTCTGGTTCGCGGCGTCGCTGCCCGCCTCGGGCTCGGACAGGCAGTAGGAGAAGCCCTCACCGTGGGCCAGGCGCGAGAGGTAGTTCTTCTTGAGCTGCTCGTCGCCGCTGATCATGAGCGGCAGCGAGCCGAGCTTGTTGACCGCCGGGATCAGGGATGCCGACACGTCGACACGAGCGATCTCCTCGATCACCAGCACCGTCGCGAGCGCGTCGGCACCCGCTCCGCCGTACGCCTCGGGCACGTGCGGCGCATGGAAGTCGGCGGCGAGCAGCGCTGCGGCGGCCTCGTGCGGCCAGCGCGCGTGCTCGTCGACATCAGCGGCGTACGGGGCGATCTTGGCCTCGGCGACGGCGCGAACCGCTTCGCGGATGGCTTGGTGCTCCTCGGAGAGGACGAACATGTCGGACACGTGGACTCCCGATAGTAGGACGACCTAGTAATTGTACCTCTGCCTCCGACGGCAACCGACCGATCGTCTGGTGGCATCGGACACACTGGCCGCATGACCAGCTCCTTCACCGGGCACATCGCGGGCCTCGGGACGTCGTCGGGCGTACGCCTCGTGGTGGGCGTCTGGGACGCGAGCCCGTTCGGTCCGTTCGCCGACGTCATGGTCGAGGACGCCGACGGACATCGCACTCTGATCGCCCCGAAGCAGGCCGTCGCCGACTTCGTGGCGTCGACCTACACGTTCGACGAGGTCCGCATCGAGCCGGTGTCCGTCGAACGGGGCGCGGAGTGGTCCGTCCACACCCTGTCGCTGCAGCTGCGGTTCAAGCCGGGCCGTCGCCTCTGGGTCGGTCCGCTGCTCGGCCTCGTGCCGGCCCCGCTGCGCCGCACCTCGACCTGGGCCAAGGTCTGCGACCCCGTCGCCGCTCGGGTCATGCCGGGCGTACGGATGCACGGATCGGCAGGCCACGGTCGCACCGAGTGGTACGCCGCGACGGACGTCCGCCGCCTCGACGGCGCCAGGGCGACGTGGGAGGGCGAGGAGCTGGGCGAGCTCTCGCCGGTGCAGCCGCCCGTACGCTTCGGGTTCGCGTCGGCGCCAGGCAAGCCGACACTCACCACCCTGACGTCGTACGTGCGCGAGTAGATTTCTGGTCATGCGGACCGAGATCACGAACGAGGCCGAGCTGCGCGACCTGCTCGGCGAACCGATGCAACGCGTCCTCGACAAGGACTCGGACGTCTTCCTGTCCGAGCACCGCGCCTGGCTGGCGGCATCGCCGCTCTGCCTCGTCGCGACGTCCGACGCGTCGGGGGCCTGCGACGTCTCGCCCAAGGGCGACCCCGCCGGGTTCGCCCACGTCGTCGACGACACGACGCTCGCGATCCCCGAGCGACCGGGCAACAAGCGCGCCGACGGCTTCTCCAACATCTTGCAGAACCCGCACGTCGGCCTGATCTTCCTCGTCCCCGGCCGCGGCGACACGTTGCGGGTCAACGGCCGCGCGACGCTGCTGGCCGACGCCCCGTACGCCGACCAGATGGTCGTCAAGGGTCACAAGCCGACCGTGATCCTCGAGGTCGCCGTCGAACAGATCTTCTTCCACTGCTCCAAGGCGTTCCTGCGGTCCACGCTCTGGGACCCCGAGACGTGGCACCCCGAGCAGGTCCCGAGTCGCGCCCAGATCGCCAAGTCGCTCGAGCGGCCCGATGACTCGATCGAGGAGCTCGAGGCCTACTACGGCCCGCAGTACGCGGAGAAGCTCTACACGAGCTGACGGTCAGCGGAAGCCGAGGCCGCCCGACGGGTTGCGGATCTTCTCGCCCTTCGCCCGCGCGACGTCGGCGAGATCGGCCTGGAACGCGAGCATGCGCTGCGTCAGCTCCGCGTCGCCGGTCGCCAGGATGCGTACGGCGAGCAGGCCTGCGTTGCGGGCATTGCCGATGGACACGGTGGCCACCGGCACACCGGCGGGCATCTGGACGATCGACAGCAGCGAGTCCATGCCGTCGAGGTGCTTGAGGGCGACCGGGACACCGATGACCGGCAACGGCGTCACGGCGGCGAGCATGCCCGGCAGGTGGGCCGCTCCCCCGGCGCCGGCGATGATGACCTCGATGCCTCGTGCATGGGCCTCGCGACCGTAGGCCAGCATCTCGTCGGGCATGCGGTGGGCCGAGACGACGTCGGCCTCGTGGGCAATGCCGAACTCGCCGAGCGCCGTGGCTGCGGCTTCCATCGTCGGCCAGTCCGAGTCCGAGCCCATCACGATGCCGACACGCGCGCGATCAGTCATGGGTCACTCCTGTGGTGAACAGTGCTGCGGATCGGCGGGCCCGGGCGAGCACGTCGTCGAGATCTGAGCCGTACGCCGTCACGTGCCCCACCTTGCGGCCGGCCTTGACGGACTTGCCGTAGAGATGGATCTTGACGTCGGGCTCGGCGGCGAGGACGACGGCACGCTGGGCCTCGAGGTCCTCGACGGCACCGCCCAGGATGTTGACCATGACCGACCACGGCGTACGCGCATCCGTGGCGCCGAGCGGCAGGTCGAGCACGGCGCGCAGGTGGTTCTCGAACTGGCTGGTGACGGCCCCGTCGATCGACCAGTGCCCCGTGTTGTGGGGGCGCATCGCCAGCTCGTTGACCAGCAGCCGCCCGTCAGTGGTCTCGAACAGCTCGACCGCGAGGATGCCGGTGACGTCGAGCTCGGTCGCGATGCGCTCGGCAATGGCGCGTGCCTCGGCGTCGAGCGCAGGATCGAGGTCAGGGGCCGGGGCGATGACCTCGGCGCACACGCCGTCGGCCTGACGCGACTCGACGACGGGATAGGTGCGCACCTCGCCGGACGGCGTGCGGGCGACGAGGGCCGACAGCTCGCGACGGAAGTCGACGAGCTCCTCGGCGAGCAGCTGGCTACCGGACGCGAACGCCTCTGCGGCGTCGACCGTCGAGCGTACGACCCAGACGCCCTTGCCGTCATAGCCGCCGCGGGTCGTCTTGACCACCGCCGGGAAGCCGAAGTCCGTGAGGTCGTCCGCCGACGCGATGCGGGCGTTGCGGGGGCACGGCACGCCCAGGCCGGAGAGCCGCTCCCGCATGTCGCCCTTGTCCTGGGCGTACAGCAGCGCGTGGGGACCCGGCCGGCACGCGTGCCCCTCGGCCTCGAGGGTGCGGAGGTGCTCTGGCGGTACGTGCTCGTGGTCGAACGTGACGACCGGCGCGTCGGCCACGATCGCGCGCAGCGTGTCGAGGTCGGTGTAGTCGCCGACGACGTGGTCGGGGACGACCTGGGCGGCAGAGACGTCAGGGGCCTCGGCGAGGAGCCGGATGCGGATGCCGAGGCCGATCGCGGCCTGCTGCATCATGCGAGCCAGCTGACCACCACCGATGACCGCGAGCTGGGGTGAAGGCACGTGCTCAGACTATCTGGAGCGGAAGCCGCGACGCTCGCTCACCGTGATGGGCGAGACGTTGCCGAACCCGCGGAGCGGCCGAGGCGGCAAGGTGCGGGTGTCGAACTCGTCGCCGAGCGTGGCGGCAGTCGCGGCGTCGATCAGCACGCGGTTGCTGCGGGCGACGTGCGACAGCCGTGCGGCGAGGTTGACCGGGGGCCCGAAGACGTCGCCGAGGCGGCTGATCGCCGAACCGGTCGCCAGCCCGACGCGGATGTCGGGCATGTCGTCGCGTGAGGCGATCTGGCTGACCAGGTCGAGCGCCGTGCGCGTGCCCTCACGAGCATCGGCGATCACGAACAGGACGGCGTCGCCGAGGGTCTTGACCACGCGACCGCCGTGGGCCGTCACGATGTCGGTGCAGCGCGTCTCGAAGTTCTCGACCAAGGCGCCGAGGGTCGAGTCGTCGAGCTCGTTGGACAACGACGTGAACCGCGAGAGGTCCGCGAAGCCGACCGTCATGACGGTCGACAACAGCTCTTCGTCGGCCGCGCCCAGCGCCTCCATCCGCGCGGCCGCGGCCGCGAGATGACGACGCCACGCATAGATCATGAGCTGCTCGAAGCTCGGTGCGACGTCGGTCGCCAGGCCGATGGCAGCGCCGAGGCGGCTGGCGGACTTGCCGCCCTGGACGTCGAGCTCGACCTGGTCGACCAATGTCGAGACCTGCCAGTCGGCGAGCCGCGACATCGTGGTGCCGAGGGCTCGGGTGATGCGGTAGACGGTTTCCTCGTCGAGCGTCCCCGACTCGATCGCGGCCGCCACCGTCGCCACGGCGGCGACGTCCGGCTCGCCGTACGCGATGGCGTCGCCGGTGTCGGGGAACCCGAGGGCACGCCACAGCCGCTGGCCGTCCTCGAGGCTCAACCCACCCTTGTCGGTGACCTCCGAGCTGCTGAGGGTCAGCTCGCCGCCCAGGATCAGGCGGGCGAGCTCGTCACGAAGCTCAGACCGACTCATCCGTCGCCGTCTTGTCGTGCTTCTCGAACACGAGGTTGGTCACGGTGCGGTGGAACGCCTCGATGTGCGGGATGTCATTGAGCTCGAGCCCGGCCTGCTCGCTGGCATCGTGGATGATCAGCGTGCCGCAGCCGAGGATGCGGTCGTTGAGGTTCTTCTCGAACGCGACGTCGTTGATGCGGCTCAGCGGGATGACGCGGCCCGTGCGGGTCAGCAGCCCCTTCTGCTCGACGATGCGCTTGTTGGTCAGCGTGTAGGTCCAGGTCAGCCACTTGAGGAACGGCAGCACCGAGCCCCAGACGATCAGCACGAGCATCGCCGCGACGACGATCCAGCGCGGCACGCCGCTGCCGGAGTCGCCCACCTGGCTGATCGCCCAGCCCCCGACGCCGGCCACGACGAGCAGGATCAGGAAGGGCAGGAACAGCACCTTGACGTGGGTGCGGGTCGTGGCGATGACCTGTTCGCCATCGATCATCAGCTTGCGCGGAAGGCTCATGGGCGTAATTTTCTCACGTCACCGGTCGCACGTGGGTGATATCGCCCGCGCTGATCGCCTGGCCGTCGACCAGCAGTCGGCCGAGCTCGTCGATCCCGGTCGCCTGGCCCTCGAGGGCGTTGCCGTCGGGGAGGCTGACCCGCACCCGCGTGCCCAACGTGACGCACCGCCGGACGTACGAGTCACGGATGCCGGAACCGGGATCACCGCCGGCCGCCGCCCAGGCGCGGTAGAGCGCCTCGAGGTTGCGCAGGAATGCGCGCAGGACGATCGTGCGGTCGGTCTCGGTCGCACCTTCGAGTGCCAGGGACGTCGCGGTCTGCACCGGCAGCTCGTCCCGGCGCAGCGACACGTTGAGCCCGACACCGATGATCGCCGCGGAGCCCTGCGGGGTGTCGACCCGCTCGAGCAGGATGCCGGCGATCTTGCGACCGTCGACGAGCACGTCGTTGGGCCACTTGAGCCCCGACTCGACCCCGCACTCGTGCACCGTCGCGTCGACCGCGAGGCCGACCAGCAGCGGCAGCCAGACCCATCGCGCGGCCGGCACGCCGTCGGGCCGCAGCAGCACCGAGACGATGACGCCGGAGCCGGCGGGCGACTCCCACGCCCGGTCGAGCCGGCCACGGCCCGCGGTCTGCAGATCAGTGGTGTGCACCGTGCCCTCCGGCGCCCCGGCCCGCGCGGCTGCTGCGACGTCGGCATTCGTGCTGCCGGTCTCAGGGGTGACGACGATGTCGGTCCAGAACCGGCCCGGACCCGCCACGGCCGCACGCAGCGCAGCGGCGTCGAGCGGCGGTCGGTCCAGGTCGCGATAAGTCATGAGAACAGACTCACATACCGGTCACAGCCTCTGATCGTTACGCTGACCCCCGTGACCGAACACGAGATCGAAGCCCATCCCGAGCTCCACACGACTGCCGGCAAGCTCGCCGACTTCCAGCGACGCCAGAAGGAAGCCACGGTCGACATGGCCGAGCGCGCGGCCGAGAAGCAGGCCAAGAAGGGTCGCGGATCGGCCCGCCAGCGCATCGAGGACCTCCTCGACGAGGGCTCGTTCGTCGAGCTCGACGCCCTGGCCCGGCACCGCAGCACGGCGTTCGGGCTGCAGGAGAACCGGCCGCTCGGCGACGGCGTGATCACCGGCTACGGCACAATCGACGGCCGCCAGGTGTGCGTCTTCAGCCAGGACTTCTCGATCTTCGGCGGCAGCCTCGGCCAGGTCTACGGCGAGAAGATCACCAAGGTCATGGACCTCGCGATCAAGTCCGGCTGCCCCATCATCGGCATCAACGAGGGCGCCGGCGCGCGCATCCAGGAGGGCGTCGTCTCGCTCGGCCTCTACGGCGAGATCTTCAAGCGCAACGTGCACGCCTCGGGCGTCATCCCGCAGATCTCGCTGATCATGGGCACCAACGCCGGCGGCCACGTCTACTCCCCTGCCGTCACCGACTTCGTCGTGATGGTCGACAAGACCTCCAACATGTTCATCACCGGCCCCGACATCATCAAGACCGTCACCGGCGAGGACGTCACGATGGAGGACCTCGGCGGTGCCCGGACGCACAACACCAAGTCCGGCAACGCGCACTACATGGCGGCCGACGAGGAGGACGCCCTCGAGTACGTCAAGGCGCTGATCTCCTACCTGCCGCAGAACAACATGGAGGAGCCCGAGCCCTACGACGAGGTCGCCGACCTCGAGCCGACCGAGACCGACCTCGCGCTCAACACCCTCGTGCCGGACTCGGCCAACCAGCCGTACGACATGCACACCGTGATCGAGTCGGTGCTCGACGACGGCGACTTCCTCGAGGTCATGCCGCTGTTCGCGCCCAACATCATCATCGGCTACGGCCGCGTCGAGGGCCGCAGCGTCGGCGTCGTCGCCAACCAGCCGATGCAGCTGGCCGGCTGCCTCGACATCGACGCGTCGGAGAAGGCGGCCCGCTTCGTGCGCACGTGCGACGCGTTCAACATCCCGGTGCTCACGTTCGTCGACGTGCCCGGCTTCCTGCCCGGCACCGGACAGGAGTGGGACGGCATCATCCGCCGCGGCGCCAAGCTCATCTACGCGTATGCCGAGGCCACGGTCCCGCTCGTCACGGTCATCACCCGCAAGGCGTACGGCGGTGCGTACGACGTCATGGGCTCCAAGCACCTCGGCGCCGACATCAACATCGCCTGGCCGTCGGCCCAGATCGCCGTGGTCGGCGCATCCGGTGCGGTCGGCATCCTCTACCGCAAGGAGATCGCGGCGGCCGACGACCCGGACGCCAAGCGGGCCGAGCTCATGACGGCGTACGAGGACGAGCTCTGCAACCCCTACCTGGCGGCCGAGCGCGGCTATGTCGACGCCGTGATCGAGCCGGCGCAGACCCGCGCCGAGGTGGTCAAGGCGCTGCGGCTGCTCAAGACCAAGCGCGAGACGCTGCCGCCCAAGAAGCACGGGAACATCCCGCTGTGACCGACTCCGAAGAGACGCCGGAGGCGCCCCCGCACAAGCCCATCCTGCGGGTCGTCAAGGGTGACCTGACCCCGGAGGAGCTGGCCGCGCTCGTCGCGGTCGTCGCCGCACGCAACGCCGCGGCTGCGCACGCCGCGAGCCGCACCAAGCCCAAGGTCCGGTCGCAGTGGGGCCACCCCGCCCGCATGGCGCGCACGCCGCACCGGGTCGGGCCGGACCTCTGGCGCCGGTCGGCCTTCGGCGGCTGACGATGCCGCTGCGCCCTGTGGCGGACGTGTCGCCGGCTGACTGGTTCGTCGAGGCGAACGCACCCTGGTGGACCAAGGTGTGCCTGGGTGCACCAGGCTTCGAGGCGTACGCCCGGCTGCAGCTCATCCCCGACCTCACCGAGGCCAGCACCACGGAGCTGCGCCGCATCCTGGCGCACCACACCACCACGGTGGACGACTGCTACTTCGCCCAGTGGATCGGCAGTGGCTGGGAGCCGCCGCTGGCACCGGTCGGCACGACGTTCTCGGTGATCGACGAGGAGACGCAGCACGCCGTGCGCGACTACCACCTGTTCGCCGGCGCGCTCGACGACAGCGGCGGATGGAAGGGCGACCCACCGCACCTGATGTGGCCGGCCGACCAGGCGTGGTTCGTGGCCAAGGACGTCGATCCTGACTGGATCGGCGTCGGCGGCACCCAGGCGCTCGTCGACGAGCTGCTCGACGTCCCGGGCCTCGACGCCGCACGTTCGGCGTACGACGCGTCCGACTGGGAGACCCGATGACCCTGCGCCCACTCGCCGACATGTCGCCGGCCGACTGGTTCCTCGACGACAACGCGTCAGGTGTCTTGCGTGCCAACCTGGGTCCGTCGGGCTACGAGTCGTACGTGCGAGTGCTGCACAGCCCGATGGGGCCCGATGACGACCGCTACGAGGGACACCTCGACGAGAGTCTCCTCGCCGCGCTGACCGATGTCCTGGCGCGGCACACCGCGTCGGCCGACGACTGCTACTTCGCCCTCTGGGACGGATACGGCCAGATTCACGGGGGCGACGCGGTCGGCTTCCTGATTCGCTTCAGTGGGCCGCCCCGGTGGCCCGGACGGATCTTCGGCAAGGAGAAGCCACCGCCTCCGGTTCCGCCGGCGTTCCCGGCCTCGGTCCTCGAGGGGCCCAAGCTCTCGTTCTTCCACGACTACCTGCTCTTCGGCGGCCCTCTCACCGATGCCGGCGACTGGGGTGCGGCGAGCTACGGTCACTCGATCAGGCGCGACATCAACAGTCCCAACCTGATGTGGCCGGCCGACCACGCCTGGTTCGTCACGACCAACATCGAGAGCACCTGGACCGCTGTCGGCGGCACGGCGGCGTTGATCGACGACCTGCTGGCCGACGACCGCCTCGAGGTCGTCCGCACCCGCTATGACGAAGGAGCCCTGCGATGAGGATCGTCCTCGCCTCCGCGTCGCCCGCGCGGCTCGCCACCCTGCGGGCCGCCGGGATCGAGCCCGAGGTCATCGTGTCCGGCGTCGACGAGGAGCGCATCACGTCGACCGACGCGGCCAACCTCGCCGCTGCCCTGGCACAGCTCAAGTGCCGCACCGTCGCGGCGCAGATCGACGACGACGCCCTGGTCATCGGGTGCGACTCCGTGCTGGCGTTCGAGGGCGAGATCTTCGGCAAGCCCGCCGGACCGGTCGAGGCGTCCGGCCGCTGGCGACGCATGCGCGGCCACAGCGGCGTCCTGCACTCGGGTCACTGCGTACGCCGTGGCGACGAGGAGTTCGTCGAGACGGCATCCACGATCGTGCACTTCGCCGACATCAGCGACGCCGAGATCGACGCGTACGTCGCCACCGGCGAACCGCTGCAGGTCGCCGGGGCGTTCACGATCGACGGGCTCGGCGGCGCCTTCATCACCGGCATCGAGGGCGATCATCACAACGTCGTGGGGATCTCGCTGCCGTTGCTGCGAGACCTCGTCGGCGACCTCGGCATCGCATGGACTGACCTCTGGTCACTGCCGAAGACATGAATCCGTTGGTCTCTCGTGGCAAACAGTGGGAGACTGGACGGACGATGGCAACTTCACCGCGGCGACGCCGCTACCACCCGTCCAGTCCCTTCCAGGCGAAGCCAGAGGTCGCGGACGAGGTGTACGAAGTCGGGGCACGAGTCTCGCACGACACGTTCGGCCTCGGCCGCATCGTCAGCCTCCAAGGCACCCAGTCGGCCCAGGTCGACTTCGGCGACGAGGTCAAGCACATACCTCTGCCGTGCGCCAAGATGACCAACCTGTAGGTCTCCGCGCTCGGTCCTGAGCGGGTCGGAGGAACTGGTTGTGACCTGGCTGTCACAAAGGCATCGGTGCCGGACACCTGCTGGTTGTGAGTAACTTCCTAGACGTCCGGGGCCGCGAGCTTGCGTTCGAGCGCGTGTGGCGTGATGAGATGCCGCGCATCTTCCTCTATGCGGCCCGCCACGTGGGAGCGGCCGATGCACATGACGTCGCCGCCGAGACGTTCACCGTCGCGTGGCGACGGTGTGACGACATCAGCGACCCGCCGTTCCCCTGGCTGCTGGGCGTGGCGCGCCATGTGGTCTCCAACCACGTGCGGACGCTGCAGCGAGGACGGCGGCTGCAGGACCGGGTGCGTCTCCTCACGGCCGTGACCGGGCAGAGCAGCCCCCACCTCGACTTCGCGGAACGCCTCGAGGCCCTTCAACGGTTGGCCGCCCTCAGCGAGAAGGAGCGGGAGGCTCTCCTGCTGACCGCTTGGGACGGGCTGAGCGCAGAAGAAGCCGCACGGTTGCTGGGAGTCAGTCCGGCCGCCGTACGCAAACGCATCAGCAGAGCACGAGCGGCCATCGACGTCAACGAGTTCTCCGCGACTGCCGACACCGACCTGCAGGAGAAGTCATGAGATCGCACATCATCGACGAGCTGCGTCCCGTGGTTCCCGACCTCGATCCGACCTGGGAGTCCGAGACCCGGCGCGCCATCCTCGCCACGACACGAACGTCCAGGAGCGGGACCCACCGACTCCTCGTGCTGGCATCGGCGGCGGCGGTCGTCGCCGCGCTGGCCGGCGGAGCGGTCGTCGCACGGAACTCTTTCACCTCGAACGACGTGCGTCCTCCGGGGCCCGCCTCTCAGGCTCCCCCGTCGACGCCGACCACGACGCCGGGAACCCAGGCGACGACCAGGCCGACTCCGAAGCCCGAACACACGTACGTGCCGGCACCCGGCGATCCGACGACCCACGAGCTGAACGTCACGATCCGCGACAAGGGCATCTCCTACACGCCTGGCACCTGTGCCGCCATCCGGGGTGACAGCCCCGGCCCGGACACGCTTGCGTTCTCCGGACCTGACAAGCAGTACGAGAACCGTCCCCTGGGCCGCGAGTTCACCATCCCCAAGCAGGGCACGAGGCTGGCTGACGGCACCTGCGAGGCCAGGCTGACCGTCACGATCCCCTACGCCCCGAGATATCGGGCGGGCATCGTGCGAGAGGGCCACGGCATCTCTGGCCCCGACGATGCTGGCGAGACTCTCATCGCGACCAAGGGCGACTCCCAGGACGTGGTCGTCATGAACTATCCGCACTGATTCGGCAGGCCGCCGCCCGGGGCAGCTCAGAACGCGTTCGGGCCGAATGCCTCGGCGCGGACCACGAGCTCGGGCGGCGCAGCGGCCATGGGCACACAGGCCGGCAATGCGTCCATGGCCAGCTGCAGCCGTGCGTCGGTCCAGAGGATCCGGCCGGCCGCGCGCTCCTGCGTCAGCTCGGGCCGCTGCCACCACGGGCCCGGCCCGAACGCCTCGGCGAACTGGGCCGCACGTACGGCGTAGAAGCCCGGGTTGCACTCACGTGCCATCTCGATGCGGCGCTGCGTCTCCGCGGCAGTCGGTCCGGCGAAGCGGTCGTCGCGAGCCGCCCAGCTCGTGTGCGCGTCGAGCCAGTCGACGACGAGGTCGAGGAGCCGCGGGATCCGCTGCACGACGGCGTCGCGCAGGGCGATCGCGGGCGCGTGCTGTGCGGCGATGCGGAACCGCTCGAGCTCGAACGTGAACGGGTCGATCGAGCCCGTCGGCGAGGCAGCCGCCATCGCGTCACGGCGCTCGAGCAGGGCGATCGCCGCGGCCTCGCGGGCGACGTCACCGGTCGACCGTGACTGCTCGACAGCGGCCGCGAGGGTCTCCCGGCTGGGTGTGATGGTCCCGCCGAGCGCCTCGTTGAGACCCGCCTCGTCGACCTGCCGGAGGAACACTGGGTAGGTCACGCCGGAACGGCCGATCGCGAGCAGCTGCTCCAGGACCCCGATCGCCTCCTCCTGCCCGGTCATCGTGCGCAGCTGCTGCAGGGACGCCTCGTACGCCTGGAGCGACTGCGCCAGCAACGACGCGTCGTCCGGGATCATCGCCGGAGCGCCGGTCGTCCCGCCACCGGCAGCCGCGGTCATGACGCGGGTGTAGGCGTCGGTGAACCGTTGGTAGTGGCCGCCACCGGCCAGCTTCGCCGAGAAGTCCCCGACGTCGCTGAGCTCCTGGCCCAGCACCTCCATCGCCGCGAGGGCGGCCGCCATCTCGTCGACGTCGTCGCCGGTGGACCCGGAGGTCCTGACGCCGTCGAGCAGGTCGCGGAACGTGCCGAGCATCGCGTCCACCATCGTGGGATCGACGGGCATCAGCGGCCTCCGCGTACGAGTGAGCCGTGCTCGGCGAGCCTGCGCTCGAAGACCGCGTCGGCGACCGGCACGAGGCGACGGTGCCGCTCGGCGCGCGCGACGTCCGGGTCGAATGACCACCCGGGCTGGTGCCGGCTGCCCTCAGCCTCGACCTGCGCCCAGGCCTGCCGCTCGCCGGCGATCGCCTCGGTCGCGTACGTCTCGAGCTCGGCACGCCAGCGCTCCGGGACCTGGGCCGTGCGCCACATCTCGACGTTCTCCAACGTCGTCAGCGACGTGGCCCAGAGCCGGGTCAGCTCGTCGACCGTGACGGCGAATCCGGTGCGCTGCTCGATCGCGGCCAGCAACGAGGCGAGCGCCGGAGCGTCGGTCGCCGACTCCACGGCCGCAAGGACCTCGGCCGGGCCCTGCGCCCGTACGGTCTCGGCAGTCTCGGCATAGACAGCCGCCCGGGCGTTGGCCTGGTCACGGGCGAGGGCGTGCCCCATCGCGAGGGACAGCTCGACCGCGGTGGCCTGCAGGTCCTCGATCGAGGCCGCCGCGTCGACCGTGTCGGCCATCGCCCGCTGGGCGGCCGCGGTCTCCGGATAGAGCGGGTTGGCAGCCGATCGCCGCGCCCGCGAACGGTAGTAGTCGCGGTAGTCCGCCAGCCGATCGCCGTCGCTCATCCGGACAGACTAGGGACTGCCCACCGGCGAGGTGACGGTTTTACTCGACCGGCAGGCCCAGACCTCGTGCGATCAGCATCCGCTGCACCTCGGAGGTGCCCTCGCCGATCTCGAGGATCTTGGCGTCACGGTAGAACCGGGCGACCGGGTACTCCTCCATGAAGCCGTAGCCGCCGAACACCTGCGTCGCGATGCGCGTCGCGGTCACGGCGGACTCCGACGTGTAGAGCTTGGCGATCGCCGCAGCCTGCTTGAACTGCTTGGCAGGCGCTCCGGCGTCCTTGAGCGCTGCCGCCTGGTAGGTCAGCGCGCGGCCCGCCTGCGCCATGACCGCGAGGTCGGAGATCTGGAACGCGACGCCCTGCTTGGTGCCGATCGGCACTCCGAAGGTCGTACGCTCGCCGGCGTACTGGACGCACAGGTCGAGACACGCCTGGATGCAGCCCACAGCGAGAGCCGCGATCGCGACGCGGCCGTCGTCGAGCGTGGCGAGGAACTGCGCGTAGCCGCGGCCACGCTCCCCCAGCAGGTGGTCCGCCGGCACCCGGGCGTCGACGAACGACAGCGGGTGGGTGTCGGAGATGTGCCAGCCGAGCTTGTCGTACGCCGGCTCGACGATGAACCCGGGCGTGCCTGACGGCAGCACGATCGTGGACAGCTCGGGCGAGCCGTTGTCGCGGGTGCCGGTGCGGGCCGTGACCGTGACGAGCGAGGTGATCTCGCTGCCGGAGTTGGTGATGAACTGCTTGGCGCCGTTGACGACCCACTCGTCGCCGTCGAGCTCGGCCTTGGTCTTGGTGGCGCTGGCGTCGGAGCCGGCACCGGGCTCGGTGAGGCCGAAGCCGGCAAGCGCCTGGCCGGCGACGAGGTCGGGCAGCCAGCGCTCCTTCTGCTCCTGCGTGCCGAACGTGAGGATCGGGTTGATGCCGAGACCGACGGCGGCCTCGAGCGTGATGCCGATCGACTGGTCGACGCGGCCGAGCTCCTCGATCGCGACGCAGAGGCTCGTGAAGTCTCCGTCGGCACCGCCGAACTCGTCGGGGGCGGTCAGGCCGAACAGCCCGAGGTCGCCCATCTTGGCGACCAGGTCGACCGGGAAGTGGTGCTCCTTGTCCCACTGCGCCACGTGCGGCGCGACCTCGGCCTCGGCGAACTCGCGAACAGTCTGGCGGAACGTCTCGTGCTCACGTGACAGGGCGAAGGTCATGGCAGCATGTTAACAACCGTTAACCGACGTTAACCACCGTGGGCGGGTCGCGCGGGATCCCGTAGCCTGTCCGGCAACCACAGACGTTCGGGGGAACGATGCGACGGATCCTGGTCATGTCCTTGCTGGCAGCGCTGGCGCTCGGCACGACGCCGGCGAGGGGCGAGGACGCCACGCAGGTCGAGTCGAAGGGCAAGCTCGTCCTCCTGCTCGACTCGTCGGGCTCGATGAAGGAGTCTTCCGGCGGCACGACCAAGATCGCCGCGGCCAAGGCAGCTCTCGAGGACGTCGTGTCCCAGCTGCCCGACAACGCGCAGGTCGGCGTACGCGTGTTCGGCGCCAAGGTGTTCTCCGCCAAGGACAAGGGTGCGTGCACCGACACCCAGAACGTCGTGCCGGTCGGCCCGGTCGACCGCCAGGGCATCAGCAAGGCGATCGCGGGCTACAAGCCGTACGGGGAGACGCCGATCGGCAATGCGCTCAAGGGCGCCGCCAAGGACCTCGGCGCCGAGGGCAAGCGCACGATCGTGCTGCTGTCGGACGGCGAGCCGACGTGCGCCCCCGACCCGTGCAAGGTCGCCAAGAACCTGCGCAGCCAGGGCATCGACCTCAAGATCAACGTCGTCGGGCTCGACGTCTCCGGCAAGGCCCGCAGCGCCCTGCAGTGCATCGCTCGTGCCGGCGGCGGCACCTACTACGGCGTCAACGACCCCGATGACCTGGCGTCGAGCCTCGTCTCGGTGTCGGTACGCGCTCTGCGGCAGTTCACGCTGTCAGGCAAGCCCGTGGTCGGGGGCACGTCGACGGCCGATCCCCTGAAGCTCGAGCCGGGACGCTACACCGACACGACCCAGGGCAAGGCCACGAGCCGCTACTACTCGATCGCGAAGCCCAAGAACTCCGACCTCGTGGTGTCCGCCGTGGCGAGACCGCCGTACGACAGCGGCACGAGCAACAAGCTCGAGGTCGAGCTGCTGACCGCCGACGGGCAGCGCTGCGAGGCCGACTACGCGATCCGGCCCAACGTCCTGCAGGACCAGTCGATCCTCAGCGTCGGAGCCATCTTCTCGTCGCGGCTGCCCAGCACGAACGACGTGTGCGAGGCCGCCACGAGCCTGCTGGCGCGGGTCGGGCTCGACGCCCTGGCCCAGGACCCGTTCGAGCTGCTCGTCAGCACCCGGCCGAACATCAAGGACTTCGCCACGCTCCCGCCGGCACTGACCAGCCAGCAGGTACGCGCGGCGGAGGGTGCGACGTTTGTGCCTGCTGGGAGGCCGACACCGGTTGTCGGCGGCATCACGTTCAACGACGCACCGGCGCTCAAGCCGGGCCGCTACCGGGACACGCTGCGCCCGGGTGAGCAGCTGATCTACCGCATCCCCGCGAGCTGGGGCCAACGCCCGCGCATCCGCGCGACGCTCGAGACCGATGTCCAGGGCGCCAAGGAGCTGTCGATGCCCGGCATCCTCGCCGAGGTGACGATGATCGCGCCGACCCTGCACTCCCTGGGCCGTACCGGCCCCAACGGGGGCAACTTCTGGGACGGCGAACGCCCGGTGACCCTGACCGGCGAGGGGTACGAGCTGCGAGCCCGCAACATCGAGAGCACGACGACCAGCATCCGGGCGGTGTCGGCGGCCGGTGACCAGTACGCCGTGCTGTCGATGGCGCAGCCCCTCGGCGGCGACGGCTCGCACTTCGCCGCTCCGGTGACGATCTCCGTCGACGTGGTCGGGAAGGTGACAGGTGAGCCGGCGTACGCCGGCAAGGTCAAGGGCGCCGGCGAGGCTGTGAAGAAGACCGCCGACGACTCCGAGGAGGGTTCCAGCGTGCCCTGGCTGCCCCTCGGGATCGGGGCCGCAGTGGTGCTCCTCGTCGCAGCCGGCTACGCCCTCGGCCGTCGCGGGCGACCTGCGGCGTAACCAACCTCATAAGGCCAGCGACCGGCCGACGCCCTAGACTGCGGCAGGCAACCGTGTCGGATCGAGGAGAACACTTCAGTGAGCAAGCCCCTGACCAAGGTTCTGATCGCCAACCGCGGCGAGATCGCCGTACGCGTGATCCGCGCGTGCAAGGACGCCGGCATCGGCAGCGTCGCGGTCTACGCGGAGCCCGACCGTGACGCGGTGTTCGTACGCCTCGCCGACGAGGCCTACTCCCTCGAGGGATCCACACCGGGCGACTCCTACCTGTCGATCGAGAAGATCCTCGCCGTCGCCGAGCGCAGCGGCGCCGACAGCGTGCACCCCGGCTACGGCTTCCTCGCCGAGAACGCCGAGTTCGCCCAGGCCGTCATCGACGCCGGGCTGATCTGGATCGGCCCGCCGCCTCACGCGATCGAGAACCTCGGCGACAAGGCCAAGGCCAAGCAGCTCGCCCTCAAGGCCAACGCTCCTCTCGCGCCCGGCACCAAGGACGCCGTGAAGGACGCCGACGAGGTCGTGGCGTTCGCCAAGGAGAACGGCCTGCCCGTCGCGATCAAGGCAGTGTTCGGCGGCGGCGGTCGCGGCCTCAAGGTCGCCCGCACGATCGAGGAGATCCCCGAGCTCTACGAATCCGCGGTCCGCGAGGCGATCAGCGCCTTCGGCCGCGGAGAGTGCCTCGTCGAGAAGTTCCTCGACAAGCCGCGCCACGTCGAGACCCAGTGCCTCGCCGACTCGCACGGCAACGTCGTCGTCGTGTCGACCCGAGACTGCTCGCTCCAGCGCCGTCACCAGAAGCTCGTCGAGGAGGCGCCCGCGCCCTACCTGACCGACGACCAGATCGAGCGCCTCTACGCCTCGTCCAAGGCGATCCTCAAGGAGGCCGGCTACGTCGGCGCCGGCACGTGCGAGTTCCTCGTCGCCCGCGACGGCACGATCAGCTTCCTCGAGGTCAACACCCGCCTGCAGGTCGAGCACCCGGTGTCCGAAGAGGTCACCGGCCTCGACCTCGTACGCGAGATGTTCCGCATCGCCGCCGGCGAGGAGCTCGGCTACGACGATCCCGAGATCCGCGGCCACTCGATGGAGTTCCGCATCAACGCCGAGGACGGCGGCCGCGGCTTCCTGCCCGCCCCCGGCACCCTGACCAAGTGGGCGCCCCCGTCGGGCCCCGGCATCCGCCTCGACGGCGGCTACGAGGAGGGCGAGACGATCCCCGGGTCGTTCGACTCCCTCGTCGCCAAGCTCATCGTCACCGGCACGAGCCGTCAGCAGGTGCTCGAGCGCTCCCGCCGCGCCCTCGACGAGTTCGTCGTCGACGGCATGCCGACCGTCATCCCGTTCCACCGCTCGGTCGTCGACGACCCGGCGTTCACGGCCGCTGACGGCACCTTCGAGGTCTACACGACGTGGATCGAGACGGACTACGTCAACGAGCTCGAGCCCTACGCCGGCACCTCCGAGACCGCGGAGCCCGACGAGCGAGAGCGCGTCACGGTCGAGGTCGGCGGCAAGCGCGTCGAGGTCGTGCTGCCCGGCGGGCTCGGCGCCTCAGCCGTCCCAGCCGGAGGCGGCGCCAAGAAGGCCAAGCGCAAGGGCGGCAAGGCCGCCGGAGCCGCGGCCAGCGGCGACTCGCTGACCGCGCCCATGCAGGGCACCGTCGTCAAGGTCACGGTCGAGGAGGGTCAGACCGTCGCGGCGGGTGACCAGATCGTCGTGGTCGAGGCCATGAAGATGGAGCAGCCGATCAACGCGCACAAGGACGGCGTCGTGACCGGCCTGGCCATCGAGGTCGGCGCCACCGTGACCTCCGGCGAAGTCATCGCAGAGATCAAGAGCGCCGCCGAGGCCGAGTAGTCCTCAGGCGCGCTTGGGCGGCGGGGACGAGTCGACCTCGCCGAATGCGATGCCCGCGGCCCAGACGATCAGCGTGACGCCGATCCACGTGCCGACGCCCTCGATCGCGAAGCCGCTCGCGGGCACGACCAGGTCGGTCAGCACCAGGCCCAGCCACGTCAGGACGAGCCCACCGGCGATCGTGTAGCCCCGGGCGAACCGGTTGACCGTGCTGACCACGACCCCGCGCAGCACCACGGTCAGCGCCGTGAACAGCACCACCGCGACGACGAACCAGCCGAACCGGATGTCGAAGCGGTCGAAGAGCCAGGCAGCGACCGCCAGGGCCGCGGCGTTGGCGGCAGCAGAGATCGCCACCGACTTGAGGAGGGCCGTCATGCGTCGAGTATCCCAGACCCCCCGGCGCGGAGTGACCACCTGTCAGGTCGGGTAGACCGAGACGGCGCCGTTGGTGTGCTGGACGATCGAACCGTGCGCGAAGAAGGCCCGGTAGGCACCGCTCGACAGCCGGCTCATGCTCGTCCTCGGCGCACCCAGCGAGCTCGTGGCCTCGCCGATCTCGACGTACTTGTCCTCGATCTTGCCGTAGAGGTAGTAGGGCACACCGACACTGCCGCGCTGCACGCGATAGACCGTGCCGCGCGCGAAGCGCTGGAGCGTGACGCTGCTGACCGGGGTCGACGCGTGGTTGGCGACCGGTACGCCGAGGCGCCCGGCCTGGGCGCCGCTGGCGTTGTAGCCGTCGCGGAAGGTGCCGCCCACCGAGAACGTGCCGTAGGTCGTCGTCGAGTACATGTCGAGCCGGCCGAGGCGAGCCTTGCGGCCGGTGGGGCTGGTCGTGAACGGGTACTCACCGACGTACACGGGCCCGGTCGTCGCTCGTCCCATCGCGAGGACCTTGGTCTTGATCGGCGACGTGTAGCCGGCGATGTAGTCCTCGACGCGGTCCCGCAGACCGCCGGAGGCACTGAGCCACTCGTACGCCAGCTGGCCCGGGCAGGCCGTGCCCACGACGTCGCGGTGCCCGGCGATGCGGTTGAGCACGAGACCACCGAGCGTGTACTTGCCCGTGGCGGCGTGGAACGTCGTGCCGAGGCGCCAGCCGATCAGCTTGACCATCGCGTCCTTGGTCGCGTCCGTCGGCTGCGTGCTGGTGAACGTGCCCATCATCGAGACGCCCATCGTGTAGGTGTTGACCGGCTTGTTGCCGGCATGCGCACCCCGGACCGGTTTGTCGACGCCCCCGTTGCGGCCCTCGAAGATCTGGCCGTACTTGTCGACCAGGAAGTTGTAGCCGATGTCGCACCAGTCGCGTCCGTTCATGTGGTACGCCTGCACGGCGCGGACGATCTTGGCCGAATCGGCCTTGGCGTACGAGTTGGAGCCTGCCGTGTGGTGCACGACGACCCCACGCGTCTCGCTGCCGGTGCGCGGCGCATCGCAGTAGGTGTTCTTCTTCGCCCCCCACGCCGAGCGCGAGATGATCGCCGGCTTGGGGGTGTAGGCCGGCGAGCCGTCGGCGACCGGGGTGACAGCGACGTCGCCGGCTGCGTCGAAGAGCGCGTTGCTCACGGCGCCCACCTGGGCGGGCGTGCTGCCGGGGTCGATCGTCGAGACGGTGAGCCCGCTCGGCCGTTGGCCGGTGGGGCTCGTCACGCGCACGGCGACTCCGTCCGCGGAGCCGGCCCACAACGGTTCGGTGCCGTCGCGGCCGCCCTCACCCTCGTCGCTCTCGACGTCGAGCTCCTCCCACCCCGACCACGCACCATCGGTGCGCAGCCGCACCTGCACGGTCATGCCCCGGTCGTCGAAGCCGCGGGTCCAGGTGACCCCGACCAGCCCGAAGTCGTCGGTGCGTCGCGCGGGCAGCTGGGCGACCAGGTCGGCCGCGTCGTCGTCAGCCTGCTCAGCCGCCTTGGCGACCGGATCACTGACGGCCGGGACGCGGTTCGTCGCGATGTCGACGGCCTCGGCTGCGGGCTGTGTGTGGGTGTCTTCGGCGTGGGCAGGCGCGGAGACCGTGGCCAGGACCGCCAGCGCTGCGATCGTTCCCGAGATGAAAGGACGCATGCGTTCGACCCTAACCCGAGACCCTGTCACCTACCGAACGTCAGAACCTGAACCAGCTCGACTTGAGTCCGAACGCCCAGCGCGCGTCGTCGCCCGAGATCGTCACGGTCTTCGTCGAGCCCACCAGGCTGATCGTCGTGACCCGGCCACCCCAGTCGCCGAAGCCGTTGCGGGTCGAGACCTTGACCTGCTTGAGGGTGCCGACCGACGGATATGCCTTCTCGATCGTCGAGGCGGCCACCGTGGTGGTCCACGCGTGGTTGGCGTTGCCCGACCAGTCGTCCCACGGGTCGCTGACGGCCTTGAGGTACGGCTGGCTCCCCACGGCGGTGTAGCCGCCCGATGACGACGAGAACTGGGTGAACGCGGGCTTGCCGTCGAACGTGACGATCTTGCCGACCGTCGCCCGGGCCGCCGCGGTCGTCGCCGTGGTCTCGCGGCTCGCCCCGCCGTACACCTGGCACGCCGTGGTGCTGCAGATGTCGTAGTAGCGCGAGCTCGTCATGGCATGCACGCCGTACGTCCGGGCCGCGACGGCCTGCGCCTTGAGGGCCTCCGGCATCCAGCTCGACGGCATCTCGTCGGCGATGACGCCCCGGACGTAGTACTCGATCGGCAGGATGTTGACGGTGTTGCGTGCCGTGGAGCCCGCCGAGGGGATCGCCGAGCGCAGCGCGCCGCGATACTTGACCGCGGAGCCGTCCGGCAGGATCAGCGACATCGTCGACGGGTTCTCGAACTGGCCGTTGCCGGTCCACCTGGTGCCGAGGTAGCTGCGGTAGTCGCCGGTCGTCTTGTACTGCAGCGTCGAGCGCGTCTTGTCGCTCGTGACCTGCAGGATGCGCCAGCGGGCGACGGTCTCGCCGCCGATCGTGGTCGGCAGCTTCAGGGTCTTCCCCGCTGACACCTCACGGAACACCAGACCTGAACGACCGGCGACCGTGACCGGGTCATCGGTGTCCTGCGAGATCAGCACCCTGATCTGCCCGCTCTTGGTGCCGAGCGTCGTGCCCGGGTAGTAGCGCGAGAGGATCTTGTCGTACGTCACGCCCTGCTTCGCGGCGCCCTGTGCGCCGTACTGGCTCATGCCGATGCCGTGACCGTAGCCGTGGCCCGTCACGGTGATCTGACGGGTGCTCGGCACCGTCACGGAGTCACCTGCGAAGAGCAGGTTGAAGCCGCGCAGCGCCGACCACAGGCCCCGGAGATCGCCGTCGACGGCCCGGACCTTGACGTACCAGTCGGTGCCGGCGGTCGGCTTGAGCCCGGTCAGCTGCACGCTCGTCGTGGTCAGCTTGGTCACCAGGCGGCTGCACGTCGTCTGGGTCTTGTCGGCCAGCAGGCACACGTCATAGCTCGTGGCGCCGGACACCGCGGGCCAGGACACGCGCACCGAGCCGAGGCCGACCTTGAGCGTCAGGCTCGTGATGGTCGCGGGACGCGCCGTCGCGCTGGTGCCGATGACCTTGCCGGTCGAGGAGTAGGCCACGGTCTTGTCAGTCGACGCGGTCGAGATGATCCGGCCGTGCGCGAAGTCGACGCGGGTGACGCCGGCCTTGACGGTGTAGGTCGACGAGATCGGTGCGCCGAGCGTGCCGGTCGACTCCCCGAGCCTGGTGTAGACCTTGGCGATGTCGCCGAGCACGTTGAACGCCTTGGGCTTGCCCGAGACGGCGTACACGCTGCCGCGGTCGAAGTGCTGGCGGATGACACCGTCGACCGTGCGCGGGTCGTCCTTGGGGTAGCCGAGCGTGCCGGAGCGCGAGTCGAGCCGGTCGTACTCGGTGCGGATGCGACCCGAGACATAGTGCGCGGTCGCGCCGGTGCGGGCGTACAGGTCCATGAGCTTGGCGTCGAGCCTCCCACCGGAGGAGGACCGGGCCTCCCCGATGTAGATCGCCCCCGTCTTGCTGCTGCCGAGCGACGTGTACAGCGTCTTGATCGGCGTCGAGTACTTGGACATGTAGGCCTCGACGCGATCGCGCAGGCCACCCTCCTGCGACAGCCAGGCGTACCCGTAGCGGCCGGGGCACTCGGTGCTCACGACATTGCGATGCCCGGCGATGCGGTTGAGCGTCAGCCCGCCGATCGCGTACGTGCCCTTGGCCTTGATGTAGTTGGTGCCGAGCCGCCAGCCGACCAGCTTGACCATCGCAGCCTTGAGCGCTGCGGACGGCCGCGTGACGTCGTAGTTGCCCATCATCGAGACGCCCATGGTGTACGTGTTGACCTCGAGGTTGCCCGAGTGCGCCGCCCGCACCGCGCGATCGACACCGCCGCGGCGACCCTCGAAGATCTGGCCGTACTTGTCGACCAGGAAGTTGTAGCCGATGTCGCACCAGCCGCGACCCTTGACGTGATAGGCCTGCGTGGCCCGGACGATTGCCGCCGAGTCGGCCTTGGCGTACGTGTTGGAGCCCGCGGTGTGGTGCACCACGACGCCGCGCGTACGGTCGCCGGTCAGGGGCGAGTCGCAGGAGGTGCCACTCGAGGCGCCCCACTGGCTGCGGGTGATGATCGTGGGCTTGGGCGTGTAGCTCGGTGTGCCGTCGCCGAGGTCCACGGCAGTCGAGGCGTGGGCGACGCCGTCGTACGACGTGTCGGAGGCGGTCGAGGCGGTCGACAGCTGGCCGTCGGTGCCGGGGTCGATCGTGGTGATGCGTACGTCCTGCGGGGTGCCGACGGAGCTGGAGACCCGGGCCGCGACGCCGTCGGCCCTGCCGACCCACAGCGGATCCGTGCCGGGGTTGCCGCCCTCGCCGTCGTCGCCGTCGTAGTCCAAGGGCGTCCACGACGACCAGGTGCCGTTGGTGCGTGTGCGGACCTCGACCTTGATGCCGTGGGCCAGGCCCTGCTGCGACCAGGTCACGCCGATCATGCGGAACTTCGACGTCGAGGTCTTGGCGAGCTCGGCGACGACCTTGCCGGTGCCACCCTTGACTGCGGGGACCTTGGTCTTGGCGACCTTGACCTTCGGCGGCTTGGGCGCGGCCGCGGGCTTTCCCGGAGCGCCACCGGTGACCTCGGTGCCCGCCGCGTGGGCCGTCGAGGGCGCCAGCACGCCAAGCATCAGCACGGCTGCGAGGGAAAGGCCCGACGTACGCCGAGCCGTACGCCAGGAAAGCATGGGGGAAGTCCGATCCTGTGTAACGGGTGTGACTCAAGTGACGGATGAGGTTTTCCGACCGATTATGCCCACAGTTTCGCCCGAAGTTCCACCGAAAATCGGCGATCGCGCGAACTACAACCGTGTCATTCCTGCGGTTGCAGGGGCTGGTCCGACGGTCAGCTGAGCCGGTGCAGGCGCCGCGCCGCCTCGGCGACGGACCCCGACAGCGACGGGTAGACCGTGAACGCGTCCGCGACCTGGTCGACCGTCAGCGACGCCGAGACGGCGAGCGACAGCGCATGGATCAGCTCACTGGCCCGGGGGGCCACGACGACACCGCCGACGACGATGCCCATGCCCCGCCGGGCGAAGATCTTGACGAAGCCGTCGTGCACGCCCTGCATCTTGGCGCGCGGGTTGGACGCCAGCGGCAGCATCGCGACGTCGATCTGGAGGTCGGACTCGTCGACCTGCTGCTGGGACAGGCCCACCGTGGCGATCTCGGGCGAGGTGAAGACGTTGCTCGCCACCTTGCCGAGGTCGAGCGGGTGCACCGCGTCGCCGAGCAGGTGGGACATCGCGATGCGACCTTGCTGGGCCGCGACCGACGCCAGCATCAGCACTCCGGTGACGTCGCCGGCAGCGTAGATGCCGCGCACGCTGGTGCGCGAGACCCGGTCGACGTGGACGAACCCGTGCTCGTTGAGCGCGACGCCGACCGTCTCCAGGCCGAGGCCCTCGGTGTTGGGGATCGAGCCGATCGCCAGGAGGCAGTGCGAGCCGTCGACCGTACGCCCGTCGGTCAGCGTCACCCGCACGCCGTCGCCCGTGCGCTCGACCGACGCCATCCGCGAGTTGCCCATGACCGTCATGCCGCGCCGCGTGAAGACCGCCTCGATGACGTTGGCGGCGTCGATGTCCTCGCCGGGTAGCACCCGGTCACGGCTCGACACCAGCGTCACGGCGGCACCGAGGCCGTTGTAGGCGCTGGCGAACTCGGCACCCGTGACGCCGGAGCCCACGACGATCATGTGCTCGGGCAGGTCCTGCAGGTTGTAGACCTGCTCCCACGTCAGGATGCGTTCGCCGTCGGGCTGGGCGTCGGCGCTGACGCGCGGGTGCGCGCCGGTCGCGAGCAGGATCGCGTCGGTCTCGATCCGCACCTCGCCGTCATCCGTCGTGGCGGTCACGACACCGGCGGACTCGATCGTCGCGGTGCCGTCGATCATCGTGACGTGGCTCGTCGTGAGGCGCTGCGCGATGTCGGCGGACTGGGCCTGGGCGAGCGTCAGGACCCGGGCGTTGACCGCCGCGATGTCCGCACGTACGTCCTTGGGCAGCTGCACACCGAGCTCGGCCGAGGTGCCGACCTCGGTCAGCAGGTCCGAGGTCGCGATGAGCGTCTTGCTGGGCACGCAGTCGGTCAGGACGGTCGATCCGCCGAGGCCGTCGCGCTCGACGAGAGTGACCTCCGCCCCGAGCCTCGAAGCCACGAGAGCCGCTTCGTATCCACCCGGTCCGCCGCCGACGATCGTCACATGGGTCACCTGATCAGTCTCCCATTGCCGCCGAGCGGGTCGCCACCGGTCGGTGCACCGAGGGCTGTCGTAATGTACGGCAGGTGACTACTCAGGAGCTGGCCCAACAGGCCGCTGACGCACTGCGCGAACGTACCGGCGGGGTCGAGCACGACATCGCCCTGGTCATGGGCTCGGGCTGGTTGCCGGCGGCTGACGCGCTGGGCACCGCCGATCACGAGATCCCGCTCGCCGACCTTCCCGGATTCAGCGCTCCTGCGGTCGCGGGCCATGGCGGCACGGTGCGCTCGGTGCGCCTCGGCGACCGCCGGCTGCTGATCTTCCTGGGCCGCACCCACTTCTACGAGGGCAAGGGTGTCGCGGCCGTCGTCCACGGCGTGCGCACGGCTGCCGCCGCCGGCGTCAAGACGCTCGTGCTGACCAACGGTTGCGGCGGGCTCAATCCCGCGTGGGCACCCGGCACCCCGGTGCTGATCAGCGACCACATCAACATGACGGCGACCTCGCCGCTCGAGGGCGCCAACTTCGTCGACCTGACCGACCTCTACTCCTCGCGCCTTCGCGCGTTGTGCCGCGAGGCCGACCCGAGCCTCGACGAGGGCGTCTACGTCCAGCTGCCCGGCCCCCACTACGAGACGCCGGCCGAGATCGGCATGGTCCGCGCGATCGGCGGCGACCTCGTCGGCATGTCGACGACGCTCGAGGCCATCGCGGCCCGGGCCGCCGGCATGGAGATCCTCGGCATCTCGCTCGTCACCAACGCGGCGGCCGGCATGACCGGCGAGCCGCTCAACCACGAAGAGGTCCTCGAGGCCGGCAAGGCCGCCGCGACGCGGATGGGCGCGCTGCTCGGCGACGTGCTGCCGAGGATCTGATGAGGGTCCTCGTCACGGGTGCTGCCGGTTCGATCGGCCGCACCCTCGTACGAGGACTGCCCCGACTCGGGCACGAGCTGCGCGGCCTCGACCTGGTGGACGGCCCCGCGCTGCCGCTCGGCTGGATCACCGGGGACTGCCTCGATCCCGCGGTCGCCGCCGAGGCCGTCGTGGGTGTCGACGCGGTCGTCCACCTCGCCGGCAACCCCAACGAGGCGTCGCTGCCCGAGAGCCTCGAGTCGCACGTCCACAGCACCGGGCGGCTGCTCGAGGCGATGGTCGCAGCCGGCGTCGGCCGCATGGCGTACGCCAGCAGCAACCACGCCGTCGGGCACACCCCCTCCGGCGAGCAGCTGACGACCGGCGTGCGCGCGCGGCCGGACACCTACTACGGGGTCGCCAAGGCGGCTGCCGAGGCGCTGCTCAGCCTCTACGCCGACCGCCGGGGAATCAGCTCGGTCGCCTTGCGGATCGGCTCCTTCCGCGAGCGGCCGACCAGTGTCCGCGAGCTCTCGACGTGGCTGTCGCCCGACGACGCCGTACGCATGGTCGATGCCGCGATCCGCACCACCGCACCAGGGTTCCACGTCCTCTACGGCGTCTCCGCCAACACCCGCGGCTGGTGGGACCTGGGTCCGGGTCGCGCTTTGGGGTACGACCCGCAGGACGACGCCGAGGCGTACGCCGACTCCGTGACTCCGGGACCCGGCGACGAGGCCGAGAACGCGTACGTCGGCGGTCCTCACGTCAGCCAGCTCCACCTGCCACCTGCCTTCTGAAGGGAAACCCATGACCGACGAACTCCTCGCCCGTGCCCACGCGTGGCTGAGCCAGGACCCCGATCCGCGGACCGTCGAGGAGCTGCAGGGGCTGATCGACTCCGGTGACACGGCCGGGCTCGAGGACCGGTTCAAGGAGCGGCTGCAGTTCGGCACCGCCGGCCTGCGCGGAGCGCTGGGCGCCGGACCCAACCGGATGAACCGGGTCATCGTCGCGCAGGCGGCGGCCGGCCTCGCGGCGTACCTGCTGGAGCACGGCTCGAAGCCGTCGGTCGTCGTCGGCTACGACGCTCGGCACAACTCCGACGTGTTCGCCCGCGACACCGCCGAGATCATGGAAGGCGCCGGCGTCCACGCCCATCTCCTGCCCACCCACCTGCCGACGCCCGTGCTGGCGTTCGCGATCCGTCACCTCGGGTGCAGCGCCGGCGTCATGGTCACCGCGTCGCACAACCCGCCCCAGGACAACGGCTACAAGGTCTACCTCGAGGACTCGAGCCAGATCGTGCCCCCCGCGGACGCCGAGATCTCGGCGGCGATCGACGCCGTCGGCCGGGTCGACGAGATGCCGCGCAGAGAGTCGTACGAGCTGCTGGGTCCCGAGGTCGCGGAGGCGTACGTGGAGGCCGTGATCGCGCTGCCGTCCGACGGGCCGCGCGACATCGTCGCGGTCTACACGCCGATGCACGGAGTCGGTCGCGACACCCTCGTCGAGGCGGTGTCGCGTGCGGGCTTCCCGGCGCTGCACGTCGTACGCGACCAGGCCGAGCCCGATCCGGACTTCCCCACCGTCGCGTTCCCCAACCCCGAGGAGCCCGGCGCGATGGACCTCGCGCTCAAGCTGTCGTCCGAGGTCGGCGCCGACATCATCGTCGCCAACGACCCTGACGCTGACCGCTGTGCCGTCGGCGTGCGGGACGGTGAGTCGTACCGGATGCTCACCGGCGACCAGGTCGGCGTGCTGCTCGGCGACTTCCTGCTGCGCAAGGGCGTGCAGGGCACCTACGCGGCCTCGATCGTCTCGTCGGACCTGCTCGGCCGGCAGGCCGCGGCGCACGGGCAGCCGTGGGAGCAGACGCTGACCGGGTTCAAGTGGCTCGGCAAGATCCCGACGCTGGTGTTCGGCTACGAGGAGGCGCTCGGCTACAGCGTCGCCCCCGACATCGCCCGCGACAAGGACGGCGTCTCGGCGATCATCACGGTGCTGGAGATGGCGGCCGCGCTCAAGGCGGACGGTCGTACGCTGATCGACCAGCTCGACGACATCTACCGCGAGCACGGGCTGCATGCGACGTCGCAGCTGTCGGTGCGCGTCGAGGACCTGTCGATCATCGCCCGCGCGATGCAGACGCTGCGCACCTCTCCCCCGTCGTCGTTGGGTGGTCTCTCCGTGACGTCGGTCGACGACCTCGCCGACGGCTATCACGGCCTCCCGCCGACCGACGGCATCCGGCTCGGTCTCGAGGGCAACACGCGGATCATCGCCCGGCCGTCGGGCACCGAGCCCAAGCTCAAGTGCTACATCGAGGTCGTGGTGCCGGTCGACGACTCGATCGAGGCGTCGCGCGCGATCGCCGACGAGAAGATCGCGGGGATCAAGCAGGACCTGGCGGCGGCGCTGGGGATCTAGGTCCGGCCGGCGGGCGGTCCCGGAACCTCCTGTAGACGACGAAGACGGCCAGCACCACGAGGAAGCCACCCCAGATGGAAAGCCCCATGGCCTGTTCGCGGAGCCCCGAGTCGTCAGTCCTCGCTGCGGCGATCCAGAGCACCGCAATACCCAAGGCCGACAGCAGGCCCAACGCCATGGTGGGCCGGTCGTCAGACGGCCGGCCATCTCGGCGCGTCGCCGCGAGCAGAAATGAGAGGCCGATGATCGCTGGGGCGATCGCACCGACTGGATGAGTGGTGCGCAACCACGTCACCGTCAGGTACGTCATCCACAGGAAGATGCTGAGGAGGATCACTGGGGCCCTCCGGTCGCCTTGGCGTGTGAGGCTACGCGAGCGAGCGCAGGAACGCTGGGAGAACGCAGAGGATCGGACCCGAGGCTGTGGATTTCGGCTGCTATTGCTGAAATAAAGTGTCAGTGGTCGCGACTAGGTTTGTCGTATGGAAGCAGTCCTCGACCCCGGCAAGGTGATCCTCGACGAGGTCGCCGCGTTGGAGGTCGAACGTCCCCGCATCGAGGCCCGGATCGCGGCCAGGATGCTCGACTTCGACGACTTGCGCCGCCGCCAGGCCGAGGCCAACCCCAACCCGACCGCTGCCCGGCTGGAGGCCTCCTTCTCCGCAGACGAGCTCGCCGTAGCGCTGCACCAGCCCACGCGAGTCGTGCAGTGCCGCCTCGCCGCCGCTCGCCGGGTCCGCGGCCGGATGATGGTCACCTGGGAAGCGTTCGGTGCCGGCCGGATCGACACCCACCGGATCTCGCTGATCGCCTCCGCCGTCGACAAGCTGCGCCGTGACAACCACGCGATCATCGAGCTGGACCACCGGGTCGCCTCCTACGCGGCCGTGCACACCGCAGCCCAGCTCAAGGGCTGGTTGAAGCGCTTCATCGCCAAGCACCTCCCCGACCAGGCGGCCGCCAAGGCCGAGAAGTCCAAGCGGTCGGTCTGGCTCGACCATCAGGACGACGGCATGTCGTTCCTGCACGCGTACATCCCGACCGCCGACGCGGTCCTCATCGACGCCATGCTGACCGAGAAGGCCAAGAAGCTTGCCGCGAACGACCGCACCCTGGACCAGAAGCGAGCCGACGTGTTCGTCGCACAGTTCCGTGCCGCCCGCGACGGAAGGTCGGCCTCGTCGCGGGCGGTCATCGGGATCACCGTCCCCGTCGCCTCGCTCGCCGGACTCACCGATGCCCCCGGCGAGTCGTTCGACGGATCCTTCGCCCTGCCGGCCGAGATGGTCCGCGACCTGGCTCGGCAGCCCGGCACCCTGTTCCACCGCATCGTCACCGACCCCCTCGGTCGCATCCTCGACGTGACCGAGCTCGGCCGGTTCCCGTCAGACAAGCTCAGAATCGCGATCGACATCCGCGACGGGACCTGCCAGTTCCCCACCTGCACCAAGCCCGCGATGGAGTCCGACAAGGATCACCACGCCTCCCACCCACGTGGACCCACCACCGGATCCAACCTCCGCAGCCTCTGCCGCCGGCACCACCGCATGAAGACCTTCGGCATCACCGAACCGACGCACCACCTGATGCGCAATCACGCGGCCTCCCGGCTCGAGGGCGACATCGCCACCTTCCTCACCCACACCGCATACGCCGCGTGAGTTCGTCCATCGCCGACTCGCGGAATCGACCGACGCCGCACCGCGCGCACCTCTAGGCTCCTGCCATGGCGATCCCGGCGGCACCGACAACACCCACGAGGCCCGGCCGCGGGTGGTACGTCGTGGCGACCGTCCTGGCCGTCATCGCCGCCGCCCTCGTGGTGTTCCTCGCGGTGTGGATCGGGCGTGCCGTCGCCGGCTACTCGGTGACCCCGTTCGAGCAGCAGGACTCCACCACCGTCACGGTCGGCAGCCGCGGTGTCGCGATCTGGGTCTCCCCGCAGGACGCCCCGACGAGCTGCAGCGCGACAGACCTCGACACCCAGCGACCGGCGCTCCACGGTTCCTCCTCCACGGTGACGGTCACCGACGGCGGGCGGACGTGGAGCCGCGTCGGGATCGTCAAGGGCGAGCCGGGATCGACGCACCTCGTCAGGTGCAACCCCACGGGCGAGTTCGGCTATGCCGACAATCCCCGCATCGGCCGGTACGTGCTCTACGGCGTCGTCGGCGGCGCGCTGGCTGCCCTCTCCGGGATCGCGGCGTTCGTCATCGTGCTGGTCGTCGCCATCAAGCGCAACCGCAAGCCGCGTCCGGCCTGAGGTCAGACCTTCAGCGCACCGACCACCAGGCAGACGAAGCCACCCGTCGTCAGCACCGAGCGAGCGTGGTTCCACATCGTCCACCGGTCCTCGAACGCCTCGCGCAACGACGCGGCGCTCCCCTTGCCGGCCTCCAGCGTGTCGTTCATCGGGACGTTGACCGCGAACGTGATGACGTACGCGCCGATCACGTAGAGGACGAGGCCGGCAAGCACCCACGGGCGTGACGCGTCGCCCCAGCCGAGCACCAGCGCCAGGATGCCGACGAAGAACGCACCGCCGAACGTCAGGGCGAACACCGGGTTGAGGATCGCGACGTTGATCCCGCGCATGGCGTCGACGAACGCAGCATCGGAGGCACGCCGGAGTCCCGGCATGACGACGTAGGAGAAGGTGGCGAAAAGTCCGGCCGACAGGCCCATGAGGGCGGTCGCCGTGACGAGTGCTGTTTTGGTCATGACCCCATCTCATCAGCGATGAGTGAGACGTTCCATGGCTGAGATCCGCAGATCCATACGCGAGCGTCTACGCTGCTCTCATGGACACTCTCAGCGGCCTGCTCGACGGCCCCCGTGCCAACGGCGCGTTCCTCATGCGATCCGTGCTCACGTCGCCGTGGTCCCTGCGCATCCAGGACGAGGCACCGCTCTCGATCGCGATCGTCGTACGCGGGGAGGCCTGGGTCGTGCCCGAGGGCGAGGAGCCCGTACGGCTGGGACCCGGTGACGTCATGGTCGCGCGCGGCCCCGAGCCCTACACCGTCGCGGACCGGCCCGACTCCGAGCCGCAGGTCTTCATCAACCCCGGCCAGCACTGCACCGACGCCGAGGGCAACAGCCTCGAGGACGTCATGACGCTCGGCACGAGGTCGTGGGGCAACGACCCGGAGGGCGCGACGATGATCGTGACCGGCACCTACGAGAGCACCCGGGCGATCAGCGCTCGACTGCTGCGCAGCCTGCCGCAGGTGTTCGTGCTTCGCGAGGGCGAGTGGAACGGCGAGCTCGTGACCGTGCTGAGCGCCGAGATGCAGCGCGACGAGCTCGGCCAGGAGGTGTTCCTCGACCGGCTGCTCGATCTCGTCGTCATCGCCGCCGTGCGCGACTGGTTCACCCGCGACGCCTCGCGGGCACCTGCGTGGCACCGGGCCGCCTCGGACCCCGTGCTCGGTCCCGCGCTCCGCCTGCTCGAAGACGACATCGCCCGCCCGTGGACCCTGGCGACGCTGGCTGCCGAGGTCGGGGTGTCCCGCGCGGCGCTGGCTCGACGGTTCTCCACCGTGCTCGGCGAGCCCGCGATGGCCTACCTCACGAGCCTGCGACTCGACCTCGCCGCCGACCTGCTCCGCGAGCCCGACCTCACGATCGCGGCGGTCGCCCGTCAGGTCGGCTATGGCAGCCCCTTCGCCCTCAGCGCCGCCTTCAAGCGCGTACGCGGAGTCAGCCCAGCCCACCATCGGGCGATGGTGGGCTGAGCCGAACCGGCTACTGCTTGACGACCTTGAGCGTGAAGGCCACCTCGGACGGCTCCCCGTAGGTGTTGCCGCCGTACTTCGCCACCAGCTTCTGCGTCCCCGCCGAGGCGAACGTCGCGAGCCGCACGGTGACCTTGCCGTTGACGACCGAGCCGTGGCCCATCAAGGTGCTGCCCCGGTAGACCCGCACCGTGCCGTAAGCGACGGTGTAGCCCGGCGCGGTGACGGTGAACGGCACGTTGGCGCGGGTCCGGTCCTCGACGACCTTGGCGGTGAAGCTGCCCTTCTTGGTCGTCGTGGTGCCTCGCACGACCGTCAGGCTCGCCGTCGTCGTGTCCGGCTTGTAGGTCTCGCTGCCGCCATAGGCGATCGTCAGCTCGTACGTCCCGGGCTTGAACGCGGTCTTGCCCAGCGTGACCTTGCCGGACCCGTCGAGCAGGAAGCCCATGCCGGCGAACGTCCCCTCGTGGGTGACGGTGACGAGTCCCGAGACGCCCGCCTCCGCCGTGACGTCGACGACCGCCGACTTGCCGTACTTGGTCGTCGACACGGTCGCCGCCAGACCGGGATCGGCCTTGACGACCTCGACGCTCACCGTGGTGGACGACGGGTCGTGCCCGGCGTCGCCGGCGTACGACACCGTCAGCGTGTGGTCGTCAACCGACAGCTGGCCGGCATCGACGGACAGCGAGACGGCACCGCCGACCAGGTCGCCGGTCGCGAGGACGACCGAGCCGTCCTTGACCGTCACCGTGCCGGTCGGCGTGACCTCGTCACCGGCCTCGACCTTGGCGTCGACCTTGAACGTCGAGCCGTACGCCACGGTGGCGGGTGCGGTCGCGCTCGTCGTCGAGGCGACCGGTCCCGGCGCCTCGGCGTTGTCGAAGCCGATGATCTCCGGGTCGTGGTCGCTGGCCCGGTAGGGGTTGGGCTTGTAGAAGTCCGTGACGTTGTAGTTGTAGCGGCTGTACTCCCGGGCCACCGACTCGTACGAGTTGATGTTCCAGATGTCCGCCCCCGTCACGCTGGCGTACGCCTCCGTCGAGGCGAACACGTGGTCGAGCGAGCCGACCGCACCGTCGAACTGGTAGGTCTCCTTGTCGGTCAGCGCACGCGGCACGTTGACGAACCCGCCGTCCTCGATGATGCCGACCGGATCCTCCTCGTTGTACGAGTTGAAGTCGCCGGTCAGGAAGACCCGATCGGTCTTGGCGGCCGCCTCGCGCTCAGCGGCGAACGCCATCAGGGCGTGTGCCTGCAGCGTGCGCGCGTGGTTGGACGCACCCTGACCGTCACCCTGGTCGGCGTCCACGCCCGAGCCGGAGCCCTTGGACTTGAAGTGGTTGACGATGACCAGGAAGTCCTCGTACGCCGCGCCGCCCGCCGGACGGAACTCTTGGGCGAGGGGCGCACGGGCGTTGGCGAACGCCGGGTCGTCGAGCGCCACGGACGTGCCGACGGTCTCGACCTCGGCGGGCTGGTAGATGAACGCCGTACGGATGACGTCCTCACCGTTGACCGGGATCGTGGCCGGCGACGGGACCGCAGCCCACCGGTTGGTGCCGGCAGCCGTGTTGAGCGCCGCCACCAGGTGGTGCAGGGCATCGTCGCGGTCGACGCCGAACGCCGCCGAGTTCTCGATCTCCTCCAGCGACACGACGTCGGCGCCGAGCGTGTTGATCGCCGAGACGATCTTGGCCTGCTGCCGCTCGAGGTTGGCGTCGTCGGCAGCACCGCGCGGGCCGTCGGGCGAGCACGTGTTGGCCGTGATGTGGTTGCCCTCGCGGTCGTTGTAGTAGGTGCACGAGCCACCGTCGGCGACGTAGTCGGCCGCGGTCGTCGTGAAGTAGTTGAGCACGTTGAACGTGCCCAGCGTGAGGTCGCCGCCGACGGGCTCGGGCGCGGCCTTGCGCGTGTTGCCGATCACGACCGGCTCGTTGCCGCCGGCGACGAGCTGCTGCGTCGGCTGCAGCTTCCATGCGTTGTTGCGGTAGTCGAGGACGACGGGATCGTCGAACGTGACCGGCGCACCGGCGCGCACCTCGTTGTCGGCGGTCAGCCACGGCAAAGCGATGCCCTGGTTGGCGGCGGACAGGAAGTTGAGCGAAGCGCCGTCGTCGAGCGTCACGAGCTTCTCGTCGTTCTGCGCCTGCAGCGCCAGCGCCGGAGCACCGGGAGCGACGACGTTGGTCGGGGTGTCGAACGGCTTGGTGCCCGGCGCGAGCCCGATCTCGGCGTACTGGTTGGTCGCGTAGTTGTTGGTGATCGTGAAGTCACCCTGCGGCGCCAGGAGCATGCCCTCGAGCGACTCCTTCTGCACGGTGCTCAGCGGGAACGACACCGTCGCCGGATCGACGCCTTCGGCCGGCCCGGCCAGCTTCGCGAAGTTGCCGGTCGACGTCGACAGCTCGGTGAGGCCGTTGAACTCGCTGACGGCTCCCGTGACCTCGACCAGGTCGCCCTTGTCGACCCCCGCGGCGAACGCCGACGAGAACACGAAGATGCCGTCCGACGCCTCGTGGTCTGCCAGGTCGACCGCGCCGCCGGTGCCATCGGTCTGGATGTAGGCACCGTTGAACCCGCCGGTCTTGTAGACCGCCGTCACGACACCCTGCGTCGTCACGGTCTTGCCGGCCAACGGGCTGTCGGACCCGGTCCCCTGGATCTCGGCGATCGTGGCCTTGGTCGGCTCACCGGGGTCGACTCCCCCGCCGTCACAGTCCGTGCCGCACGCCACGGGCGTGGGAGCGGCGGTGGTGAAGTCGTTGGCGTTGTTGTCGGTGTCAGCGGCACCCGTACGCGTGAGCGACGCGGTGACGGAGTAGCCGGAGGACTTGACCGCACCCTCGTACGTCGCGGACGCGCCGTAGCCGACGAGATCCACCAGGTTGCCGTTCGCGAGCACCGTCGCCCGGTCGCCCGTCAGAGGGGTCGTCGACTTGGCCAGCGCAATCGTCCCGCCGTTGGCGCTGCCGGCGTACGAGTAGGACGTGTCGCTGACGTCCGGGGTCGGCAGCGCCGCGCCGCTCGTCGAGTTCGCGTTGCCACCGATCAGGAACGACCCACCCGGCTCGATGTGGTGGTCACCCAGCGCGGTGACGCCCGTGAAGCTGCCGGTCGAGGAATAGGACCTGTACTGGACCGACCATCCCTTGAGGTCGATCACCTTGGTCGTGGGGTTGTGGAGCTCGATGAACTTGTTGAGGTAGGTGGCGCCCGTGCTGCCACCGTTGACGTACACCTCGTTGATCACGACGTTGTCGCCCGCGGGCGTCGCGTCGGCCGTGCTGGGCATCGCGAGCGTCGAGGCGGCCAGCGCGAGGCCGACACCCCACCGGGCGACGAAGGACATCTTCATGAGGGCTTCTTTCCGAGATGGATCCGGGACCGCCCGGGGACGGCGTGCAGCCGTCCCCGGGCCGTCACCAGGTGATTAGTTGACGACGCGGATCGTGAAGTCCGACGTCGAGGGCAGGGCCAGGCTGTTGCCGCCGTAGCTCGCCGTCATCTTCTGCGTCCCTGCGCTCGTGAACTTCTTGAGCGTCACCGTCGCCAGGCCGTTCTTGACCGTCGCCCACCCGTACTGGGTGCTGCCGCGGTAGATGCGGACCGTGCCGGAGGTCACCGTGAAACCGGTGGCGGTGACCTTGACCTTGACCGTCGCAGCGGTCTTGTTGCGGACGACCTTGCCGGTGACGTACGACTTGGTGGCCTTGGTCGCGCCTCGCGTCACGGTGAGCGTCGCCGTCGTGCTGGTCGGGTCGAACTTCTCGTCCCCGCCGTAGAACACCTTGAGGTCGTACGAGCCGGGCTTGAACGCGGTCTTGCCCAGCGTCACGGTGCCCGCGCCGTCGGTCAGGAAGCCCATGCCGACCAGCTCGCCGCCGTAGGTGACGTAGACGAGGCCGGACGCCTCGGCGTCAGCGGTGACCTCGACGAGGGGCGACGTGCCGTACTTGGTCGACGCGACGACCGCGCCGAAGCCCGAGCCGCCCTTGACGATCTCGATGGGCTCGGTCGACGCCGACGACGCCTGGTGGAGGGTGTCGCCGGAGTAGGACACCGTCAGGGTGTGGTCGTCAGCGCTGAGCTTGCTCGCGTTGACCTCGACCGACGCCGATCCGTCGACGAGCGGGCCGCTCGCCAGCTCGGTCGAGCCGTCCTTGACCGTGACCGTGCCGGTCGGCGTGACGCCCGACTCCGAGGCCACGGTCGCCTCGACCGTGAACGTCGTGCCGGTCTTGGCCTTGGCCGGAGCCGTGGCGGTCGTCGTCGATGTCGCCTTGTCGACGACCAGCGGGATGCTCGCCTTGGTGCCGGTCGGCGCGGCCTCGACCTCGAGGGTCGCCGGGCCGATCAGGCCAGCCGGCAGGTCGAACGCCACGGTCGCCGAGCCGGCCGTGACCGGGAAGCTGCCGAGATCCGTCGTGGTGCCGCCGGACTTCAGCTTCGCGGTGACCGAGGTGTTGGCCGGGCTGCCGAGCGACGTGAGGTCGAGCTTCGGAAGCGTCACCGAGACCGAGTCGCCGGCCTCGTACGAGCTCTTGACGCCCGTGACCGCGAGCGAGCGACGCGCGAAGTCCGGGGACACCGGCGAGCTGGCGTCGAGGTAGTCGATGAACGACTGGTAGTCGACCAGGCCGCTGTCGACCGACGTGCCGAGCGTGAAGGCGCGGAAGTTGTCGCCGCCCGTCGTGAGGAACGCAGGCAGCGCGATCCGGTAGTTCTTGGCCGGGTCGATCGGCGCGCCGTCGATCGAGATCGAGGTGATGCGATCGCCCTCTGGCCGCGTCGGGTCGTACGTGTAGTGGACGTTCTTGGACAGCCCGAGCTGCAGGTACGCCCGTGTCGGGACGTTGCCGTCGACGTCGCGCTGCCACTGCTGCTCGAGCACCTTCTTGAAGTTCGCCCCCGAGAGCGTCGTGGTGCTGAGGTTGTTGACGAACGGCAGGACGCCGTTGGCCTCGGCGAACGTGATCTCGCCGTTGGCTCCGGTCGCCGGCGTGGATCCGGCGTACAGCAGCTCCGCGCGCAGGCCACCGGAGTTGGTGACGGCGATGTCGGCGCCGGCCGGAGTCTTGCCGACCGCGGACAGCAGGGCATCCGCCACGAGGTTGCCCAGCGTGGACTCGTTGGCCCGGTCGTCGCGCTTGCCGCCTGAGTAGGCCGTCGTGATGTCGGCGGTCTGCTTCGCGACGACGACGTTGCCCCGCTCAGCAGCGACCGCAAGAGCCGCGTCGGTGATGCTCTTGACCTGGGCCACGTCGGGATAGGCCTGGACGAGGGTCGCGTCGTCGGTCGTGACGCGGGCGACGTTGGACTGCGTGTACGACTTCACGTCGCCGGTGTCGCCGTCGACCGTCAGCTTGATGTTGCCGACGTTGGAGCCGTAGTTGCCGGTCTGGATGATCGGCCGCGTCCTGCTCGGCTCGCCGGGGATCGGAGCGTCGTAGGTGTACGCCTGGTGCGTGTGGCCCATGAAGATCGCGTCGACGTCGGGCGACGTCTGCTCGGCGATCTTCTTGAACACGTCGCTGTGCGCGACCTCGTACGCGTAGGACTGGGTGCCGTCGGGGGCGCCCTCGTGGATCGACGCGACGATGACGTCCGGCGGGGTCTGGGAGGCCTCCAGCTCGGCGACCGTGGCGTTGATCGCGTCGGTCGGGTCGGTGATCGTCACGCCCTCCATGCCGCCGGGGCTGACCAGCGAGAGCGTCTCCTTGGTGACGGCTCCGACGACGGCGACCGAGACGCCGTTGACGTCGAACGTGGCCGACTTGTCCAGGAGCGGAGCGCCGTTGCGGAAGACATTGGCGGCGAGGAACGGGAAGTCGGCGGCGTCGGAGAGCCGGCCGACCAGGTCGTCGGCGCCCTTGTCGAACTCGTGGTTGCCGGCCGCCGAGGCGTCGAGGTGCAGCGCGTTGAGGACGTCGATCGTCGGGATGTCGCCCTGCGTCGCCGAGGCGAACAGCGAGGCGCTGACGTTGTCACCCGCCGAGATCAGCAGCGAGTTGTCGGACCCGCCTTCCTGGCGGATCTTCTCCACCGTGCCGGCGAACTTGACCGTGTTGGCGTCGATGCGCCCGTGGAAGTCGTTGATGCCGATCAGGTTGAGCGTCACGTCGTCTGCGGCGTCAGCCGGAGTGTTGACGAGCAGTGGAGCGGCCAGCAGCGTGGCAGCAGAAGCCGTCGCAAGCAGACGGCGAGAAGCGAACTTCACAGGTGTTCCTTTCGAGCCCCGAGTCCGTGATCGCCCCCGTGACGATCACCTCTGAGAGGAATCTGAAGATTCTCAGGAGTGGAGTAGAGCCACCTCACCCCGACTGAGAAACCTTGTCAACGAGTTTTACGAAGACGAAACGTGTCGAATCGGTGAAGTTTGCCGTGCAACGCGCGTTTCACGCGGGCGGGCGCTCCGGGGCGGCTCCAGCCATTCGCCGGACGGCCCATGCAGGAACTAACCTTGACGAGTGGCCCCGACGACGTGGCCGCATTCAGGAGGATTCGTGACTGGCGCCACCGCGTCCCTGCGCAAGACCCTCGGCGGGTTGCCCGGCGTCGACCAGGTCGGGCTCGAGGCCCGGGCCGCCGGACTCGGCACCCGGTCGATCAAGACCACGGCGAAGGCCTGGGCGATCGACCTCGCGATCTCGATGGTCGACCTCACGACGCTCGAGGGCGCCGACACCCCGGGCAAGGTCCGCGCGCTGGCCAACAAGGCCATGCGCCCCGACCCCACCGACCCCAGCTGCCCGTCAGCGGCCGCGGTCTGCGTCTATCCCGACATGGTCAAGATCGCCAAGGACACCCTCGGCGACTCCGGCCTGCACGTGGCCAGCGTCGCCACCGCGTTCCCGTCCGGCCGGGCCGCGCTCGACATCAAGCTCGCCGACACGCGCGACGCCGTCGAGGCCGGTGCCGACGAGATCGACATGGTCATCGACCGTGGCGCGTTCCTGACCGGCAACTACGAGCTGGTCTTCGACGAGATCGTCGCGACCAAGGAGGCCTGCGCCCGCCCCGACGGCTCGCACGCCCACCTCAAGGTCATCTTCGAGACCGGCGAGCTGCAGACGTACGACAACGTCCGCAAGGCGTCCTGGCTCTCGATGATGGCCGGCGCCGACTTCATCAAGACCAGCACCGGCAAGGTGCAGCCCGCCGCGACACTGCCGGTCACTCTCGTGATGCTCGAGGCAGTCCGCGACTTCCGCGCCGAGACCGGGCGCCAGGTCGGGGTCAAGCCCGCGGGCGGCATCAAGACGTCCAAGGACGCGATCAAGTACCTCGTGATGGTCAACGAGATCGTCGGCGAGGACTGGCTCGATCCCGACTGGTTCCGGTTCGGCGCGTCCTCGCTCCTCAACGACCTGCTGCTGCAGCGCCAGAAGATTGCCACCGGCCACTACTCCGGCCCCGACTACGTGACGTTGGACTGACATGACGAAATTCGAGTACGCACCAGCGCCCGAGTCGCGCGCGATCGTCGACATCAAGAGCTCCTACGGCCTCTACATCGGCGGCGAGTTCGTCGACGGCAAGGGTGGCTCGTTCAAGTCGATCAGCCCGTCGACCGAGGAGGTGCTCGCCGAGGTCACCGAGGCGACCGCCGACGACGTCGACCTGGCGGTCAAGTCCGCGCGACAGGCGTACGACAAGGTCTGGTCCAAGCTGCCGGGCAGTGAGCGCGCCAAGTACCTCTACCGCATCGCGCGCATCATGGCCGAGCGCAGCCGCGAGTTCGCCGTGCTGGAGTCGCTCGACAACGGCAAGCCGATCAAGGAGTCACGCGACGTCGACCTGCCGCTGGTCTCGCAGTGGTTCTTCTACTACGCCGGCTGGGCCGACAAGCTCGGCCACGCGGGCCTCGGCCCTGACCCCAAGGCGCTCGGCGTCGCGGGCCAGGTCATCCCGTGGAACTTCCCGATCATGATGCTGGCGTGGAAGATCGCCCCGGCGCTCGCGGCCGGCAACACCGTCGTGCTCAAGCCGGCCGAGACCACCCCCTTGACGGCGCTGCTGTTCGCCGAGGTGTGCCAGCAGGCCGAGCTGCCGCCGGGCGTCGTCAACATCATCACGGGCGCCGGCGCCACCGGTCAGGCCCTCGTCGAGCATCCTGACGTCGACAAGGTCGCATTCACCGGCTCCACCGCGGTCGGCAAGGCCATCGCGCGCTCGGTCGCCGGCACGTCCAAGAAGGTGACCCTCGAGTTGGGCGGCAAGGCCGCCAACATCGTGTTCGACGACGCCCCGCTCGACCAGGCGGTCGAGGGCATCGTCGGCGGCATCTTCTTCAACCAGGGCCACGTGTGCTGCGCCGGCTCACGTCTCCTGGTGCAGGAGAGCGTCTACGACGAGGTCATCGACAAGCTCAAGCAGCGCATGTCGACGCTGCGCCTCGGCGACCCGCTCGACAAGAACACCGACATCGGCGCGATCAACTCCGCCGAGCAGCTCGCCCGCATCAAGGAGCTGTCCGACGTCGGAGACGCCGAGGGCGCCGAGCGGTGGTCCGCACCGTGCGAGATCCCCGACAGCGGTTTCTGGTTCGCACCGACGATCTTCACCGGTGTCACGCAGGCCCACCGCATCGCGCGCGAGGAGATCTTCGGCCCGGTGCTGTCGATCCTGACGTTCCGCACGCCCGCCGAGGCGGTCGAGAAGGCCAACAACACGCCCTACGGCCTGTCGGCCGGCGTCTGGACCGAGAAGGGCTCGCGGATCCTGTCGATGGCCAACCAGCTGCGCGCCGGCGTCGTCTGGGCCAACACGTTCAACAAGTTCGACCCCGCGTCGCCGTTCGGCGGCTACAAGGAGTCGGGCTACGGCCGCGAGGGCGGGCGCCACGGCCTCGCCGCCTACCTGCAGGGAGCATCGGCATGACCAGGCTCGACGTGCGCAAGACGCACAAGCTCTACATCGGCGGCGCGTTCCCCCGCTCGGAGTCCGGCCGGACGTTCGAAGCCCTCGACGCCAAGGGCGGCTTCCTCGGCAACATGGCACTTGCCTCGCGCAAGGACGCGCGCGACGCGGTGCTCGCCGCCCGCAAGGCGTTCGGCGGCTGGTCGACGCGTACGCCCTACAACCGCGGCCAGGTCGTCTATCGCCTCGCCGAGGTCATGGAGGGCCGGCGCGACCAGTTCATCGAGCAGCTGCGTGCCGCCGAAGGCCTCAACGACAAGAAGGCCACGACCTACGTCGACGCCGCGATCGACCGCGTGGTCTGGTACGCCGGCTGGGCCGACAAGTACGTCCAGGTGCTCGGCAACGGCAACCCGGTCTCGGGACCGTTCTTCAACCTGTCGACGCCTGAGCCCACCGGAGTCGTCGCGACCGTGGCGCCGAGTGGCCCGCTGCTCGGCCTCGTGTCCGTCATCGCGCCCGCCATCGTCACGGGCAACACCGTCGTCGTGATCGCGAGCGAGAAGTATCCCGTGCCGGCCGTGACGCTGTCGGAGTGCATGGCCACGTCGGACCTGCCGGGCGGTGTCGTCAACATCCTGACCGGCAAGGCTGCGGAGATCGCCCCGTGGCTGGCCTCGCACATGGACGTCAACGCGCTCGACCTCGCCGGCGTCGACGACCCCGAGCTCGCCGCCTCGCTCGAGGTCGCAGCCGCCGACAACCTCAAGCGCGTGCTGCGTGCACCCACGGCGCCGGTCGACTGGCTCGCCGAGCCGACGCTGGCCCGCCTCGAAGGGCTTGTCGAGACCAAGACCGTCTGGCACCCGATCGGTGTGTGACGGGACGTCCCTTCGACAGGCTCAGGGACCGTTCCTTGAGCCTGTCGAAAGGACTTCGTCGAGCGGGATCTGATGGGCGTCGTCATCCTCGCCGGGCCTTCGGGGTCGGGCAAGTCTCATCTGGCTGAACGCCTCGGCTGGCCGGTGCTGCGCCTCGACGATTTCTACCGCGACATCGACGAGCCCCACATGCCACGCTCGAGCCTCGGCATCGTCGACTGGGACGACCCTGCGTCGTGGAGCTCCGTCGACGCCGTGGGCACGATCGCCGAGCTGTGTGCGGCGGGCACGGTCGAGGTTCCGGTGTACGACATCGCCGCGAGCCGTCGCACCGGGACCCAGACGTTGTCGGCGCCCGGCGGCCGGTTCATCGCCGAGGGACTGTTCGCACCGGTCATCGTCGACGCCTGCCGCGAAGCCGGCATCCTCGACGCCGCGATCTGCCTGCGGCGCCACCGCGTGATCACGTTCGCGTTGCGCCTCACCCGCGACCTGCGCGAGGGCCGCAAGCCGCCGTGGGTCCTCGTACGCCGGGGCTGGCGGTTGCTCAAGGACGAGCCCCGGATCGTCGCCGAAGCCGTCGCACACGGCTGCGAGGCGATGACTCCTCGCGAGGCGCGGGCCCTTCTTCGCAACCTGCCCTGACGGCTTGGCAACCTCAGGCGTCCCCAGACGTCTACAGGGATGAAGGTTCATCCCTACGACCGATGAGGATCACGTGTCCATCCCGACATTCCGTTCCCGCACGCCGGCACCGCTCGGCGCGCCTCGAACCCCGCCGCGAGTGCCACCATTGCGCATGGACGTCGCGCCGCCCCCGGCCGAGCTGCCCACGCTCGACGAGCTCTATCGCGCGAACCGGCTGCACATGGTCCGGCTCGCGATGTTGCTGGTCGACGACGTCGCGACCGCCGAGGACGTCGTCCAGGACGCGTTCGCGGGCGTGGCCAAGGCGTGGGCCCGGCTCGAGAGCGAAGCCGCCATGCGGGCCTATCTGCGTACGTGCGTCGTCAACACCGCGCGGTCCGTGCTGCGGCGTCGTCGCACCGCACGGTCGTACGTCCCACCACTGAGCCCGACCGCGCCGGGCGCCGACGAGGCGGCGGTGCTCAGCGAGGAGCACCGCGAGGTGATCGAGGCACTCGGCACATTGCCACAGCGTCAGCGCGAGGTCCTCGTGCTGCGCCATTGGTCGTCGCTGTCCGAGGCCGAGGTCGCCGAGACGCTCGGCATCTCCCGCGGCACGGTCAAGTCGAGCAGCAGCCGCGGCCTGGCGGCCCTGCGCTCCGCGCTGGCGACGAGACCTGACCGCCCCTCCCCCGCCACCCCCGACTCCAGAGACGAGAACTGACATGACCCGCACCGACCCCGGCTTCACCGACCACGAGATCGAAGCGCTCCTGGCTTCCGCCTTGACGGCGCGATCGGAGCAGATCGATCACGACGACCTGCACGCGTACGCTCCGCTCGCGGAGCCGCAGCCCCGCCGCGACCGCCTTGCGCCCGTACGCCGCATCGGTTCCTCAGGCTGGGTGCGGCCACTGCCGATCGCTGCGATGGTCGCAACGGCCGCGGCGTTCGTGATCGCGGTCAGCGGGGTGTCGATCCCCGGCACGTCGAGCCCCGACGCCGCACCTGTCGCGTACGTCGTGAGGTTCGACGGTGGACCGAGCGGTGACGCGCACCTGAAGGCGTCGTTCACCCCGCACGACGTGCCGATCGACGGAGGCACCAAGGCGACGAGCACCTATCCGCTCGTCGTGGTGACCGGCGGCACCCCGAAGCTGGAGAAGCAGGTCATGGATGCGGCGAACGCCAAGATCGTGGCGGAGATCAACGCCTACCGCAAGCAGCTCCGCGCCCTCGGCCTGACGTCGCGCAGGCTCAGCCAGACCATCACGGTGCGATCGGATGCCCAGGCCGGCCACGCGGTGTCGATCGTGTTCGACGTCGTCAACGACTTCGGCGGCGCGGTGCCGACCACCACGTCGACGGCAGCCGTGATCGACAAGCGCACGGGCCACGCGTTCAGCGCCACCGACCTGTTCGCCGACGTTCCGGCGGCCGACCGGATCATGCGGCGGGCGATCCAGCGCGCCACCGAACCGGCTCCGGCCACGGCCGAGGACCTCGCGGCCCTCAGCATGGACGACACGGCGACGGGCCTGACCTCACCTCTCACGTGGTACCCGACCAAGGCCGGGCTGCGCTGGGTCGTCGACCGAGGCGCCGTCGCGTCGGACGCCCAGGGCGAGCCGGCCGTGACGGTCTCGTGGGCACGCCTCGCCGGCCAGATCGCCGCTGAGCAAGGCTTCTGAGCCAGAGCCGTCGTGCCGGTCGGCCCTCGGGTCGACCGGCACGCCACGCTCGTCCCTGCGAAAGTGGTGGCAGGAGGTCGTATGCGAGATGAGCCGGAGCTGCTCACCGTCGGGCACGGACGCCTCGACGGCGCGGAGCTCAGCGCGGTGTTGCTGACCGCCCAGGTCGATCTCGTCGTGGACATCCGCCGGTTCCCGGGGAGCCGGCACAACCCCGGCGTCGCCCAGGAGCCCCTCGAGGCGAGCCTCGCCCAGGTCGGCATCGGCTATCGCTGGGACCCACGCCTCGGAGGCCGGCGAACCTCGTCGTCGGTGCCGCCGCCCGATCCGTGGTGGCAGGTGGCGGCGTTCCGGGCGTACGCGGAACACACCCGCACGGCGGAGTTCCAGGACGGACTCCGAGAGCTGCTGGCGTCCGTGTCTGAGCACCGTGTCGCCGTGATGTGCAGCGAGAGTGTCTGGTGGCGGTGCCATCGCCGGATCGTGGCCGACGTCGTCGCCCTGACGACCGACGTCCATGTGCGGCACCTCATGCACGACGGTCGCCGTTCGGACCACCCCGCGTCCGAAGGCGCCCGCGTCGTCGGCGAGCATCTCGTGACGTGGGACCGTGACGTCTGACCTCAGTCGACGATCCGCCGCACGACCTCGGTGATGAGTCCCTCCGAGAGCAGCACGTGATCAGCGGCGGGACCCAACGGGATGAAGCTGTCGGCGCTGGTCACCCGCACGATGCGGCCCGTGTGGCCGCCGTCGACGAGCGCCGTGACGATCGACTCGGACACGCCGCCGCTGCGCCGGGTCTCATCGACGACCACGACCCGGTCGAAGCCGGCCGCGGTGCGGAGCAGCTCTTCGTGCGGGAGCGGTGACAGCCACTGCAGGTCGAGGACCGTGCAGCCGATGGTGGGCGCAAGCTGCGCCGCCGCGCGCAGGCTGAGGCGTACGCCGTTGCCGAACGTCACCATCAGGACGTCGCGTCCCTCGCCGTAGGTGCGGACGCGGCCGAGCTCCGCGCTGGACTCGGCCGGCCACGCCGCCGGCGGCGCGTACGTGCCGGTCCACGCGCCGTCACCGTCCTGCAGGTCACGCTGGTGGTAGAGCGCGATCGGCTCGAGATAGACGCAGACCCGGCCCTCCCCGGCGAGCGCCAGGCACTCGCGGAGCAGCTGTGGCGCGTTGGCCGGATGGCTCGGCACCGCCAGGACGAGTCCGGGGATGTCGCGGAGCACGGCGACCGAGTTGTCGTTGTGGAAGTGGCCGCCGAAGCCCTTCTGGTAGGCCAGGCCGGCGACGCGTACGACCATGCCGTTCTGGTACTGGCCGTTGGAGAAGAAGCGCAGGGTCGCCGCCTCGCCTCGCAGCTGGTCCTCGGCGTTGTGGAGATAGGCGAGGTACTGGATCTCGGGGATCGGCAGGAACCCGGCGAGCGCCGAGCCGAGCGCGGTGCCCAGGATCGTCTGCTCGTCGAGCAGGGTGTCGAACACCCGAGTGGCCCCGAACGCCTTGCGAAGCCCACGGGTCACGCCGTAGACCCCGCCCTTGCGGCCGATGTCCTCGCCGAACACGAGCGCCTCGGGATGGGCCGCCAGCGCGTCCTTGAGCGCGGCGTTGACGCTCTGGGCCAGGCTCAGCGGACCCTCGTCCTCGGGCAGCCTGCCACCGAAGACGGACTGCCGCCGCTCCGGCGTCGCCAGCAGGTCATGGCGGGGCCGGCGCGCCGTGATGGGCTCGGCGATCAGCTCGGGGTCGTCGAGCCGACGGGCGCCCGCCAATGCCTTGGCCCGCTGCATGACGGTGGCGCGCGCGTCCTCGTAGCGCGCGAGTGCGGTCTCGGCGGTCAGCACGCCGGCATCGATCAGCACGCCGGCCGTCGCCAGCACCGGGTCGCGGGCGTAGTCGTCCTCGATCTCGCGCTGGGAGCGATAGGCGATCTCGGCGTCCGAGCCGGCATGTCCCATGAACCGGACGGTGCGCAGGTGCAGGATCGCCGGCCGGCGCTCCGACCGCACCCGATCGGCCAGGCGCGACGCGGTGGCGAGCAGCTCGACCGGCTCCGTGCCGTCGACGACCGCGTACTCGATGCCCGGCCACGACGTCAGCGAACGCTCGACCCAGCCGGCCGGCGACTTGGTGCTGATGCCGATGCCGTTGTCCTCGCAGACGTACAGGATCGGCAGCGGAGCGCCCTGGTGCGCACAGTAGGCCGAGGCGTTGAGCGCTCCGACAGCGGTCGAGTGGTTGGCCGACGCGTCGCCGAAGCTGCACACCACGACCGAGTCGAGCGGCCACGGCGGCACGACCTCGGAGCGCGGTGCCCGCCCGAGCGCGAACGCCAGCCCGAACGCCCGCGGCAGGTGCGAGCCGATCGTCGAGGTCTGCGGGATGACGTTGAGGCCGGCGTTGCCGAAGACCTTGTGCCGGCCCCCGGAGATCGGGTCGCTCGTCGACGCGAGGGCGCCGTTGAGCACGTCGTCGATCGCCGAGGTCCCGGCGACCTGGCCCGCGCGCGCAGCGTAGAAGCCGCCCGACCGGTAGTGCAGCAGCGCCGGATCGCTCGGTCGCAGCGCCAGGGCGACCGCAGCGTTGCTCTCGTGGCCGGCCGACCCGATCGTGTAGAACGCCTCGCCCTTCGTCTGCAGCCAGCGGATCGCCAGGTCGAGATGACGGCTCTGGAGCTGGGCGTCGAAGTAGGCCAGCAAGGTCTCGGGGTCCGGCACGGACGTGTGTGCGTCAGGCCGGGCCGGCCACCCACGCAACCGCCGGACGACGTGATCGTCGATCGACTCGGGCATGTCTCAACGTATCGCGCGCACGGGTCGCCCGGACCCGGGCCCTGACCTGCCCAAACAGCGACTCGGCCGGGCTGGCGAGCAAATAGTGTCGTCCTGACCGTTACCAGTCGGGCGCTGGCTCGTTGACTGATATGGCCGCAGTGACGCGACCTTCGGGGGGTTCATCACTCACGGAGGTCCCATGTCCCGCCGCCCCATCGCACTCCTGGCGTCGGCTGCCACCTTGGCCGCCGTCGCCTTGGCCGCACTGCCGGCCCAGGGTGCCGAACCAGATCCCAACACGCCCTACGCCTATTACGGCGCAGCCGGCGGTACGTACGTACGCGTGCTCGGCAGCACCGTCATCTCTGATCCGACCGCCGCGTCGAGCATCAGCGGCACGACGTACCCGAACCAGCAGTCCAACAACGTCGCCTCTGCCGAGGTCGGCACGTTGGTCAGGGCGGGTGCCGTCACGTCGAGCGTCGACGTCACGAAGGTCGGCACGACGGTGACCGAGACGGCGAAGGCGCAGACCGCCAACGTGTCGCTGCTCAACGGCCTCATCAAGGTCAACGCGCTCAAGACCGTCACGCACGCGACCCGTACCGGCACGGTCCTCGCCGGCGACAGCGACACCGAGCTCGTCGGCGTCGCCATCAAGGGCAAGAACATCCCCCTCGACGTCGACAACAACTTCGGGGTGGACATCGCCGGCATCGCGTCGATCATCCTCAACGAGAAGAAGGTCGAGGTCGTCGGAGGCAAGATCACGGTCACCGGTTCGGCGCTCAAGGTGAAGCTCCTCAAGGCCTACGAGGGCTCGCCGATCGGCACGACGATCACGGTCAACCCGACGACGGCATCCCTGTCGCCCAGCCAGAGCACGGCCACGCCGGTCGGCGGCTTCGCCTACGGGACGTACGCCAAGGTGAACGTCGGCACGAGCATCAAGGTGATCTCCGGGACCAGCGCGTTGGCCGCCACGCCTCAGGGCAGCACGTTCGGCTACGACATCTACAACCGCACCGCACAGCTCAACGTGCCGCTGGTGCTCCAGGTCGGTGCGATCCAGTCCGTCGCCAACTCGATCAGTGGCGCGTCGACGGCCGACGTCACGCACAGCAACGAGACCGCCGGCGTCAACGTGCTGAACGGGCTGATCAGGGCCGATGCCATCAAGGTCAGTGCGAGGTCGCAGAAGTTCTCGCCCGGAGTGCGGACCAACACGGCCAAGACCGAGCTGGTCAACCTCATCATCGGTGGCAAGAAGATCGCCCTCGACCCCGCGGTGAACACGACCACCACGATTCCGAAGATCGTGAAGGTCGTCATCAACGAGCAGACGATCGACGCTTGGAGCTCCAAGGTGGTCGGTCTGCACGTCACCCTCCTCTCACCGAGGAGCGGCCTGACGACGGGCGCGGAGATCTACGTCGCGGTGGCGGCGTCGGTCACGTACTGAGCTGAACGGCACAGGAGCCCGGCCCTCGGGGGACCGGGCTCCTGTGCTGTCCGGAGCCAGGGTGTCGTCGGCCTCTTCCCACGGCCGCGATCCAGGCGCATCATCGATGAAGGGGCCTTCTGCCACAGAAGGATCGACCACCAGGAGATGCCTCATGTCCACGACTTCGCTCAACATCGACACCCCTCACGAGACTCGCCCGTTCAAGGACCACGGCCACCTCGACGTCGTCACCCTCGAAGGATTCACGCTCGGCCGCGGCGTGTTCGAGCCGGGCTGGAGATGGTCGGAGGATGTCAAGCCGATCGCCGGCACCGAGTCCTGCCAGACCCGGCACACGGGCTTCTGCCTGTCGGGGCAGATGACCGTACGCTCCGACGACGGGTCCGAGCTCACCGTGAGCCCCGGCGACGTCGTGGTGATCGAGCCGGGCCACGACGCCTGGACCGTCGGCGACGAGCCGTGCGTCCTGATGGACACCGGCGTCGCCGCGTACGCGGTGTCCGACTGACGCCCCAGTCCGCCGACAGCGAACACGGGACTGTCGGCGGAATGGCTGCACCCTTCACACAGTTGAGCCCATCAGACTCAACTCTGAGGAGAGACCCGTGAGCGCATTGCAGAAGTTCCCCGTGCTGGCCCTCGAGGACGTCGTCGTCCTGCCCGGCATGGTCGTCCCCATCGAGCTCGACGACGCCGCGCGTGCCGCGGTCGACGCGGCCCGCACCAGCAACGACGACCGGCTCCTGGTCGCCCCCCGCCTCGAGGACCGCTACGCCACGCACGGCGTGATCGCGACGATCCAGCAGGTCGGCCGCCTCCCCGGTGGCGGACCCGGCGCCGTGATCCAGGCCGAGCAGCGCGCGCACATCCAGGGCGGCGTGACCGGCCCGGGTGCCGCGCTCTGGGTCGAGGCCGAGCTGATCGACGACGAGCCGGTCACCGAGCACGTCCGTGAGCTGGCCGGCGACTACAAGGGCCTGCTCGTGACGATCCTGCAGAAGCGCAACGCGTGGCAGGTCATCGACTCGGTGCAACGCCTCACCGATCCGAGCGCCCTCGCGGACACCGCGGGCTACGCGTCGTACCTCGACCTCGAGCAGAAGCGCGAGCTCCTCGAGACCCCCGAGGTCGAGCTGCGCCTCACCCTGCTGATCGAGTGGGCCCGCTCCTACCTCGCCGAGAGCGAGGTCAACGAGAAGATCTCCGAGTCGGTCCAGGAGAGCATCGACAAGAACCAGCGTGAGTTCGTGCTGCGCCAGCAGCTCGCCGCGATCCGCAAGGAGCTCGGCGACGACGAGCCCGAGGGCACGCAGGACTACCGCGCCCGCGTCGAGGAGGCAGACCTGCCCGAGGACGTCCGCAAGGCGGCCCTGCGTGAGGTCGGCAAGCTCGAGCGCGGCAGCGACCAGAACCCCGAGTCGGGCTACATCCGTACGTGGCTCGACACCGTGCTCGAGCTGCCGTGGGGCGTCAAGACAGAGGACAACACCGACATCACGGGTGCCCGCGAGGTGCTCGACGCCGACCACCACGGCCTCGACGACGTGAAGGACCGCATCGTGGAGTACCTCGCCGTACGCGCTCGCCGCAGCGAGCGTGGCCTCGAGGTCGTCGGCGGCCGCGGATCGGGCGCCGTGATGGCGCTCGTCGGCCCTCCCGGTGTCGGCAAGACGTCGCTCGGCGAGAGCGTGGCTCGCGCCCTCGGCCGCAACTTCGTCCGCGTCGCCCTCGGCGGCGTGCGCGACGAGGCCGAGATCCGTGGCCACCGTCGGACGTACGTCGGTGCGCTGCCGGGCCGTTTGGTCCGCGCGATCGGCGAGGCCGGCTCGATGAACCCCGTCGTGCTGCTCGACGAGATCGACAAGGTCGGCGCCGACTACCGCGGGGATCCCGCGGCGGCGCTGCTCGAGGTCCTCGATCCGGCGCAGAACCACACGTTCCGCGACCACTACCTCGACCTCGACCTGGACCTCTCGGACGTGCTGTTCCTGGCGACCGCGAACGTGATCGAGCAGATCCCGCAGCCGTTGCTCGACCGCATGGAGCTCGTGCAGCTCGACGGCTACACCGAGGACGACAAGGTCGCGATCGCCCGTACGTACCTGGCCCCGCGCCAGCACGAGCGGGCCGCGCTCACGACCGACGAGGTCGAGATCACGGACGGTGCGCTGCGCGAGATCGCGGCGTCGTACACGCGCGAGGCCGGCGTGCGCCAGATGGAGCGGCTGCTCGCCAAGGTGTTCCGCAAGGTCACGACCAAGCTGACCGATCCCGACGTGGCCAAGCCTGTCGTCGTCGACGAGAAGACCCTCGTCGACTACGTCGGCCGGCCCCGGTTCACGCCGGAGTCGGAGGAGCGCACAGCGGTGCCGGGCGTCTCGACCGGACTCGCGGTGACCGGCCTGGGCGGCGACGTGCTGTTCATCGAGGCCAGCGCGTACGACGGCGACCGCAGCCTCGCGATCACCGGGCAGCTGGGCGACGTCATGAAGGAGTCGGCGCAGATCGCGCTGTCCTACGTACGCTCGCACGCCGAGGCGATCGGCATCGACCCGGCGACGCTGGAGCGGGCGATCCACCTGCACGTGCCGGCCGGCGCGGTGCCCAAGGACGGCCCGTCCGCGGGCGTCACGATGGTCACGGCGCTGACGTCGCTGGCGCTCGGCCGCAACGTCCGGGCTGATGTCGGCATGACCGGCGAGGTCACCCTCAACGGGCGCGTCCTGCCGATCGGCGGCGTCAAGCAGAAGCTCATGGCCGCGCAGCGGGCCGGTCTCAAGACGGTGTTCATCCCGGCGCGCAACGAGGTCGACCTGGTCGACGTCCCCGAGGACGTCCTGGCCGAGCTCGACGTACGTCCGGTGGCCGACGTCGCCGAGATCCTGGCCCTGGCGCTCGAGCCGGTCGCCGAGGTCAGCGCGACCGTCGCCGCCTAGCGGCCCTTCGGTCCTTGGGCTTGTCGCAAGGAGTCCTTTCGACAAGCCCAAGGACCTTTCTCATCTAGAACACGTTCTCGTTTTGCTGGACCCAACGGCCATGTGCTGCCCCGGTTGTGGGTACGGTGTGTTGTAGAGCACACAAGAGGCAGGTGGCGATGACGGCGTCGAAGTCGACCGAAGAGCTCACGCGTGTCGTCATACGTTTTGCCGGTGACTCCGGCGACGGCATGCAGCTGACCGGTGACCGGTTCACGCAGGAGACAGCCGACTTCGGCAACGACCTGTCGACGCTGCCCAACTTCCCGGCCGAGATCCGGGCGCCCGCCGGCACGCTGCCGGGCGTCTCGTCGTTCCAGATCCACTTCGCCGACTACGACATCCTGACGCCCGGCGACCACCCCGACGTCCTGATCGCCATGAACCCCGCAGCGCTCAAGGCCAACATCGGCGACCTGCAGGCCGGCGGCACGGCGATCGTCGACGCGCACGAGTTCACCGACCGCAACCTCAAGCGGGTGGGCTACGAGTCCAATCCCCTCGAGGACGGATCGCTGAGCGACTACCAGCTGCACGCGATCGATCTGACCGGGCTGACCGTCGGCGCGGTCGAGGAGTTCGGGCTGTCGCGCAAGGACGCCTCGCGCGCCAAGAACATGTTCGCCCTCGGCCTCGTCAGCTGGATGTTCGGCCGCCCGATCGACGGCAGCGTCGCGTTCCTCGGCAAGAAGTTCGCGGGATCGCCGGCGATCCGCGACGCCAACGTCGCGGCCCTGCGCACGGGCTACAACTACGGCGAGACGACCGAGTCGTTCGCGGTGTCCTACGTCGTCAAGCCCGCCGTGATCCCGTCCGGCCGCTACCGCAACATCACCGGCAACACCGCGCTGTCGTACGGCATCGTCGCCGCGGGCCAGCTGTCTGGCCTGCAGGTGTTCCTGGGCGCCTACCCCATCACCCCGGCTTCGGACATCCTGCACGAGCTGTCGAAGCACAAGGCGTTCGGCGTCACCACGTTCCAGGCCGAGGACGAGATCGCCGGCGTCGGCGCGGCCCTCGGCGCGAGCTTCGCCGGATCGCTGGGCGTCACGACGACGTCAGGTCCCGGCCTCGCCCTCAAGGGCGAGACGATCGGCCTCGGGGTCATGCTGGAGCTGCCGCTCGTGATCATCGACGTGCAGCGCGGCGGCCCCTCGACGGGACTGCCGACCAAGACCGAGCAGTCCGATCTCCTGCAGGCGATGAACGGCCGCAACGGCGAGGCTCCCGTGCCGGTCGTCGCTGCACAGTCCCCCGCGGACTGCTTCGACGCCGCGATCGAGGCCGCCCGGATCGCGGTCACCTATCGCACCCCGGTCATCCTGCTGTCCGACGGCTACCTCGCCAACGGCTCGGAGCCGTGGAGCCTGCCCGACGTCGCGTCGTTGCCGCGGATCGAGCCCGACTTCGCCACCGCGGATCCCGACGCAGCCTTCCTGCCCTACGCCCGCGACCCGCAGACCCTCGCCCGCCCGTGGGCGCCGCCCGGCGTCGCCGGGCTCGAGCACCGCATCGGCGGCCTCGAGAAGGCCGACGGCACGGGCGACATCTCGTACGACCCGGCCAACCACGACCACATGGTGCGCCTGCGCCAGGCCAAGGTCGACGGCATCGCGGCGACGATCCCCGAGATCGAGGTCGACGACCCGGACGGCCACGCCAAGATCCTGGTGATCGGCTGGGGCTCGACCTACGGCCCGATCGGCGCCGGCTGCCGCCGCGCCCGCGTCGCCGGGCACCGCATCGCCCAGGCCCACCTGCGCCACCTCAACCCGTTCCCGGCCAACCTCGGCGAGGTGCTCGCCGCGTACGACCGGGTCATCGTGCCGGAGATGAACCTCGGCCAGCTGCGCAGCCTGCTGCGGGCCAAGTACCTCGTCGATGCCGAGGGCTACAACGCCGTGCGCGGCATGCCGTTCGGCGCCGCGGAGCTCGGCAAGCACTTCATCGAGCTGTGCATCAAGGAGGGCGAATGAGTGTAGATCTCGGCATGCCGCAGGGGCATGGACTCGAGGGCGTACCCACCGCCGACGAGCCGCAGACCCGCAAGGACTTCTCGTCGGACCAGGAGGTCCGCTGGTGCCCCGGGTGCGGCGACTACGCGATCCTCGCCGCCGTGCAGGGCTTCATGCCGGAGCTTGGGCTGCGCCGCGAGAACATCGTGTTCATCTCCGGCATCGGCTGCGCGGCACGGTTCCCCTACTACCTCGACACCTACGGACTGCACTCGATCCACGGCCGCGCGCCCGCGATCGCGACCGGCATCGCGACGACCCGCGCCGACCTCAGCGTGTGGGTCGTCACGGGCGACGGCGATGCGCTGTCGATCGGCGGCAACCACCTCATCCACGCGCTGCGCCGCAACGTCAACATGACGATCCTGCTGTTCAACAACCGCATCTACGGGCTGACCAAGGGGCAGTACTCCCCCACCTCGGAGCCCGGCAAGGTCACCAAGTCGACGCCGTTCGGGTCGATCGACGCACCACTCAACCCGTTGTCGCTGGCGCTCGGCGCCGAGGCGACGTTCGTGGCCCGCACGATCGACTCCGACCGCAAGCACCTCACGACGGTCCTGTCGGCGGCTGCCCGGCACCGCGGCACGTCACTGGTCGAGATCTACCAGAACTGCCCGATCTTCAACGACGGCGCGTTCGACGCGATCAAGGACCCGGAGACGCGCGACGACGCGATCATCCCCTTGGTGCACGGCGAGCCGATCCGCTTCGGCGTCGACGGCCGGCTCGGCGTCGTGCGTACGCCCGGCGGTGGCGTCGACGTGGTCGAGGTCGACGAGTCCAACGCGGCTGACGTGCTGGTGCACGACGCGCGCGCCGACGATGCGACCACGGCGTTCGCGCTGTCCCGCATCACCGATGGCGGAGCGGTGCGGCGAGCGCCGATCGGCATCTTCCGCCAGGTCGACCGGCCGACGTACGACGACCTGAGCCGTGAGCAGGCCGTGCTCGCGGGCGAGGCACCGTCGCTGCAGGACCTGCTCGACGGCCCCGACGCCTGGACCGTCGCCTGACCTCCGCGACGTGTGGACTTTCAGGCGCTTCCGAGTCGCCGTAGCGCCTCTAGCATCACAAATCGCGGGGACTAGAGCGCGGCGTAGGCAGGTTTGATGACGTCGTTGATGATCGCGAGGCGCTGGTCGAACGGCAGGAACGCGCTCTTCATGGCGTTGATCGTGAACCAGCGCAGGTCGGCGATGTCGTAGCCAAAGGCATCGACCAGGAGCTGGAACTCCCGGCTCATCGACGTACCGCTCATGAGCCGGTTGTCGCAGTTGACCGTGACGCGGAAGCCGAGGTCCTTGAGCTTGCCGATCGGGTGGTCCGCGATCGAGCGCATGTCGGGCACGGCGTGGGTCTGCAGGTTGGACGACGGGCACATCTCGAGCGGGATGCGGCGATCGCGGATGTAGGCCGCGAGACGCCCGAGCACGGGCCCGCCCGGGGCGTCGAAGTCGATGTCGTCGACGATGCGCACCCCGTGACCGAGGCGCTCGGCACCGCAGCGCTGGATCGCCTGCCAGATCGACGGCAGGCCGAACGCCTCGCCGGCGTGGATCGTGAAGTGCGCGTTCTCGCGGCGGAGGTACTCGAACGCCTCGAGGTGCAGGATCGGCGGGAAGCCGTCCTCGGCGCCGGCGATGTCGAAGCCGGCGACACCCCGGTCGCGATAGTCGACGGCGACCTCGGCGATCTCGAGGCCGCGCTTGGCGTGCCGCATCGCGGTGAGGAGCTGCCCCACGACGATCGGGTGGCCCAGGCCGGCGGCCTCCTCCTGGCCCTTGACGATGCCTTCCTGGACCGCCTCGACGGTCTCGGTCAGCGACAGTCCGGCCGACAGGTGCTGCTCGGGCGCCCAACGCAGCTCGGCATAGACGACGCCGTCCGTGGCCAGGTCGACGACGGCCTCACGAGCGACGCGCGCGAGGTCCTCGGGGCGCTGCATCACCGCGACGGTGTGGATGAACGTCTCGAGGTAGCGCTCGAGCGAGCCGGAGCTCGAAGCCTCCTCGAACCACGCCCCGAGGGACGCGGCGTCACCGGCCGGCAGGTCGTGGCCGATCTCGTCGGCGATCTCGACGATCGTCGCCGGGCGAACACCTCCGTCGAGGTGCTCGTGGAGGGCGACCTTGGGGGCCTTGGCGATCTGTTCGGACGTGGCGCTCACAGGGTCATCGTGTCATGACGCCATGAGGAGCACGACGGTCTCCGCCACGCAGGCCGGTTTGTCCTGGCCCTTGATCTCGACGGTGTGCTGCAACGTCGCGCGCTGGCCCTTCTCGATCTCCTCGACCTCGAGCAGCTCGACCCGGTTGCGCACCTTGGAGCCGACCAGCACGGGCGACACGAAGCGCACCTTGTTGAGGCCGTAGTTGACCCGCGCGACGTTGCCGGCGAATGCGTAGACCTGCGCGCCGAGGAACGGCAGCATCGACAGCGTGAGGTAGCCGTGGGCCACGGTCGCGCCGAACGGACCGTCGGCGGCCCGCTCGGGGTCGACGTGGATCCACTGGCGGTCGCCCGTGGCGTCGGCGAACAGGTCGATACGCTCCTGCGTGATCGCGACCCACTCGCTGACCCCGAGCTCCTGCCCCGCGGCCGCTGCGATCTCCTCGCGGTTGTTCAAGATGCGCATGACCTCAACCTAACGAATCCGGTCGATGACGACCGAGGACGAGTCGACGCGACCCGCCCCGATGTCGTACCCGCCGTCGAGGGCGGCAACCGCGCGCTCGAACCGTTCGGGGGTGTCGGTCTGCAGCGTCAGGAGCGGCTGGCCGGCGGTGACCTGGTCGCCGGGCTTGGCATGCATCACGACGCCCGCTGCCGCCTGCACCTGCTCGCCTGGGCGGGATCGGCCCGCGCCGAGCCGCCACGCCGCCACACCGACGCTGAGGGCGTCCAGACGGGTCAGCGTGCCCGAAGCCGGGGCGGTGATCACGTGCGTCTCCTTGGGACTGGGCAGCGGAGCATCGGGATCGCCGCCCTGGGCCGAGATCATCCGCTTCCACACGTCCATCGCCCCGCCTGAGGCGAGCACGTCCGCAGGGTCCACGTGGTCCTTGCCTGCGGCGGCGAGCATCTCGCGCGCCAGCTCGACAGTCAGCTCGACGACGTCGGCCGGGCCACCGCCCGCGAGCACCTCGACGGACTCGGCGACCTCGCAGGCATTGCCCGCGGTGAGGCCCAGCGGGGTCGACATGTCGGTGAGGAGCGCGACCGTCGTGACGCCCGCGTCATTGCCGAGGCTGACCATCGTCTCAGCGAGCTCCCGCGCCATGGGCTCAGACTTCATGAAGGCGCCCGAGCCGACCTTGACGTCGAGCACCAGCGCACCCGTGCCCTCGGCGATCTTCTTGCTCATGATCGAGCTGGCGATCAACGGGATCGCCTCGACCGTGCCGGTGACATCCCGCAGGGCGTAGAGCTTCTTGTCGGCCGGCGCGAGGCCCGGGCCCGCGGCGCAGATCACCGCGCCGACGTCCTCGAGCTGCGCCATCATCTCGTCGTTCGTGAGGGCCGCGCGCCACCCCGGGATCGCCTCGAGCTTGTCGAGCGTGCCGCCGGTGTGGCCCAGCCCTCGGCCTGAGAGCTGCGGCACCGCGATGCCGCAGGCCGCCACCAGTGGCGCGAGAGGGAGGGTGATCTTGTCGCCGACGCCGCCGGTCGAGTGCTTGTCGGCGGTGCGCCACGACAGCGACGAGAAGTCCATGCGCTCACCGCTCGCGATCATCGCGCCGGTCCAGCGGCTGATCTCGCGGCGGTTCATGCCGTTGAGCAGGATCGCCATCGCGAGCGCCGACATCTGCTCGTCGGCGACGACGCCGCGGGTGTAGGCGTCGACGACCCAGTCGATCTGCGCGTCGTCGAGCTCGTGCTTGTCACGCTTGGCCGCGATGACCTCGACAGCGTCAAAGGGTTCGGTCATGCGTGTCCTCCTAGGACCTCGATGCGCTCGAAGCCGCGCAGCACCCACGTCGGGCGGCGCGGCGCCTCTCCCGCCAACGCGAGGTGGGGGAAGCGGTCGAGCAGTGTCTTCAGGCTGATCTGCAGCTCGAGCCGCGCGAGCGGCGCTCCGAGGCAGAAGTGCAGGCCCATGCCGAAGCCGACATGGGGGTTGGGGTCGCGGCCGACGTCGAACGTGTCCGCGTCGTCGAAGGCATCGGCGTCACGGTTGGCCGAGCCCATCAGGCAGGCGATCTTCTGCCCGGCCTTGATCGTCTCGCCGCACACCTTGACGTTCCTGGTGGCCGTACGCTCGAACAGCTGCAGGGGCGCGTCGTAGCGGATGAGCTCCTCGAGCGCCACCTCCACAGGCACCTCCCCCGAGGTCACCCGCGCCAGCTGCTCCGGATGGCTCAGCAGCGCGTGGATGCCGTTGCCGAACACGTTGACCGACGCCTCGTGGCCGGCGTTGAGCAGCAGCACGACCGACGCGACGAGCTCGTCGTCGCTGAGCTTGGCTCCTCGGCCGCGCTCGGTGATCAGGTCGCTGATCAGGTCCTCGCCGAGGTTGGTCCGCCGCTCCGCGACGACAGCGCGTACGTAGTCGGAGAACGCCGTGCTCGCCTCGATGGCCTTGGCCCTGGTCGTGGCACTGACGTTGGGCTCGTACATGTGGACGATGGCCTGCGACCAGGCCCGCAGACGTACGTGGTCCTCGCGCGGCACGCCCAGGAGGTCGGCAATGACGTAGACGGGCATGGGCTCTGCGTAGTCCCCGAGCACGTCGAAGCGGTCGCCGAGCTCCTCGACCATGGATGCGGCGAGCTCCTCGATCCTGGGTCGCATGCGCTCCACGTGGCCCCGGCCGAAAGCTCCGGCCACGAGTCGCCGCAGGCGCGTGTGCTCGGGCGGCTCGTTCTCCATCATCTGGTTGCGGTGGAGCGCGTTGAACGGCTCCATCTGCGCTGCGGGCTCCCAGTCGGTCCAGAGCCGGCCGAACGCCCGGTTGCGCAGGACCTGGCTGACCGCCTCGTGGGTCGTCGCGAGCCACACCCCCATCGGCTCGTGCCACAGCACCGGCCCCGTGGCTCGCAGCGCTGCGAGGACCGGGTAGGGATCGTGCAGGAAGTCGGGGTTGCCGGGGTCGAGCTGGACCGCGTAACGGGTCAACGCTGATCCAGGTCGTCGGCCCCGAAGGCGTCGGGAAGCACCTCGGTCATGGTCTTGACCCCGCTCGGCGTCATGAGCTGCATGTCCGGTCCGCCGTTCTCCCACAGGAGCTGGCGGCAGCGCCCGCACGGCATCAGCGGAGCCCCCTTGGCGTCGACGCAGGCCACCGCGATCAGCCGTCCGCCACCGGTCGCGTGGAGAGCCGAGACCATGCCGCACTCCGCGCACAGCGCGACGCCGTAGGCGGCGTTCTCGACGTTGCAGCCCAGCACGACCCGCCCGTCGTCGACGAGTCCCGCGACGCCGACCTTGAAGTTGGAGTAGGGCGCGTAGGCCCGGCCCATCACCTCGGTCGCGTACTTCGCGAGTGAGTCCCAGTCGATCGGGTCGTCCGGACCCGAGATCCCCAGTGCCATCAACCCGCACTGCCCTTGCGGTAGGGCCGGCCGTCGGCCGCGGGCATGCGTAGGCGTTGCGTGCCGAGCGCCAGGACGAACAACGTCGTGACGTACGGCGTCATGCTCGTGAAGTCGCGCGGGACGCTGTCGGTCGAGAGGAACCACACGAGCAGAGCCGCACCTGGCACCGCCATGGCCACGGCACCGGCGATCTGCCTGCGGACGACTCGGAGCACCGTGATCGCGATCAGCGCCACGGCGACGAGCAGCAGCAGCGAGTGCACCGCGTGCGTGTCGCGCAGCCGCAGCGAGTCGGTGTAGCCGAACGTGAGCGCACCGGCCAGGAGTCCGCCGGGTCGCCAGTTGCCGAAGATCATCGCGGCCAGGCCGATGTAGCCGCGGCCGTTGGTCTGGTTGGTGCTGAAGCCGCTCGAGGCCACGAGGGCGAGGAACCCGCCGCCGATGCCGGCCATGGCACCCGAGATCAGGACCGCCACGTACTTGTAGAGGTAGACGTTGACGCCGAGGGTCTCGGCCGCCTGCGGGTTCTCACCGCACGAACGCAGCCGCAAGCCGAACGACGTCTTCCACAGGATCCATCCCGATGCCACGACGAGCGCGAAGATCACGAGGCTCAGCAGCGAGATCTTGGTCGTCAGCGCGGCCACGAACGACGCGACGTCGGAGATGAAGAACCAGTGCTTGTCGGCCAGGTCGGCCGCCGAGCCCGAGATGCCGGGGATCCGGTCGATCGTCGTGGGGGTCGGCAGGCCGATCAGCTGGCGCGGCCCGCCTCCCTCGAGATCCGTGAACGTCGCCTCGGCGAGATAGGTCGTCGCCCCGACTCCGATCAGGTTGATCGCGACACCCGAGACGATGTGGTCGACCCCGAACGTCACCGTCGCGATCGCGTGGAGCAGGCCACCGATCATGCCGAGCAGGGCGGCACCGAGGATGCCGACCCACGGGCTGCCCGAGTGGTAGGTGAAGAACGCCGCGCCCCAGGTGCCGAGCACCATCTGGCCCTCGAGGCCGATGTTGACGACGCCGGCGCGCTCCGCCCAGAGCCCGCCGAGACCCGCCATGAGGATGGGACAGGTGGCGATGATCGCGGCGCGGATCGTGCCGACCGACGTCAGGTCGTTGGTGTCGGTCACGATGCGGACCAGGGACACGACCGCGACCGCGCCCAGGGCGATGAACAGCCAGTTGGCGCGAGCGGCGTTGCGGACGCGGGTGACGGGACCTGGCGTCGTGGTGGTCGTCGTCATGCCGTCGCCTCCGTAGCAGTGCCGAGCTCTTGTGACACGACCCGTTGCTCGAGCCGGGCGCGCCATCGGCGCACCACCTCGTAGGCCACGACGACTGCGAGGACCGCGACACCCTGCGTGATCTGCACGATGCTGGGCGAGACGTCCGTGGCGAACGTCAGGTCATTGGACTTGACCGAGAGGTAGGCGAACAGCAGGGCGCCGAACAGCATGCCGATCGGCCGGTTGCGGCCCAGCAGCGCGACCGCGATGCCGAGGAAGCCCAGGCCCGCCTGGAACGTCGTGCCGAGGCCGAAGTTGGTGGCCTTGCCGAACAGCGCCGGCATCCAGATGAGTCCCGCAACGCCACCCGAGAGCGCCATCGCCGTGATGATCATGCGGTGCGGGTTGACACCGGAGGCCTTGGCCACCGTCTCGGACTGGCCGCTGGCGCGCAGGTCGAAGCCGAAACGGGTCTTGTTGAGCAGGACCCAGAAGCCGACTCCGGCGAGGATCGCGATGATCACGAGCGTCCAGATCTCGCCGTCGCGGTTCTCGAACGGTGTCCAGCCGCTGACCAGGTCGATCCGCGTCGTGTGCACCGTGTTGCCCTCGTGCACGCCGTACTTGTTGAGCAGGTAGCCGACCAGCGTGATCGCGATCGAGTTGAGCATGATCGTGGAGATGACCTCGCTGACGCCGCGGGTCGTCTTGAGGATGCCCGCGATGGCCGACCACGCTGCGCCGACCGCGATCGCGATCAGCAGCGACACGAAGACGTTGGCGAAGCCGCTGAGGTAGGCGCCGCCGGCGAAGGCAGCGGCGGCGTACGAGGCCAGGGTGTACTGGCCCTCGAGGCCGATGTTGAACAGCCCCATGCGGAAGCCGATCGCCGCCGCCACCGCTGCGGTGTAGATCATCGCCGTCTGGTTGATGATGTCGACGCGTGAACGGGGCTTGGGGAAGTCGAACATCGTCGACCAGAAGTCTCCGGGCGAGCTGCCCACGGCGGCGATGACGAGGGTCGTGACCAGGACGCTGGCGACGATCGCGATGGCGGGGCCGAGCAGGGCCAGGCCGATCGCGCGTGGGTTGAAGGACTTCATGCTGCCTCACCGCCGGTCATCGCGGCACCGAGGTCCTGCGGCGTGACGCTCGCGGGATCGAAGGTGCCGACCAGCCGGCCACGCAGGATCACCTGGATCGTGTCTGACAGGCCGATCAGCTCGTCGAGGTCTGCCGAGATCAGCAGCACGGCCAGGCCGGCACGGCGTGCCCGCTTGATGTGGTCCCAGATCGCGGCCTGGGCGCCGACGTCGACGCCGCGGGTCGGGTGCGAGGCGATCAGCAGCACCGGGTCGCCGCTCATCTCGCGGCCGACGATGAGCTTCTGCTGGTTGCCGCCGGACAGCGCCCGCGCAGGGGTGTCGATGCCGGGCGCGCGTACGTCGTACTCGGTGACGATGCGCTGGGTGTCCTTGCGAGCCCCCGACCGGTTGATCCACGGTCCCTTGGCGTTGGGCGCCTGGGTCTGGTGGCCCAGGATGCGGTTCTCCCAGAGCGGCGCGTCGAGAAGGAGGCCGTGGCGGTGACGGTCCTCGGGGATGTAGCCGATGCCGGCCTCACGGAGCTTGCGGGTGTGCCAGTGCGTGACGTCCTCGGTGCCGAGGTGGATCCTGCCGGCTCCCGGGATGCGCATGCCCATGATGGTCTCGACGAGCTCGGCCTGGCCGTTGCCCTCGACCCCGGCGATCCCGAGGATCTCGCCACGGCGGATCGACAGCGAGACATCGGTGAGCAGGTTGCGGCCGAACTCGTCGGCCAGCGTCACGTCGGCGAGGGTGAGCTGCACCGTGTCCGTCACGGTCGACTCCTCGGTCTCGGGCGACGGCAGCTCGGAGCCGACCATCAGCTCGGCGAGCTCGCGCTTGGTCGTCGTGCGGGGATCGGCGGTGCCGACCGTCGTGCCGCGGCGCATGACCGTGATGTCGTCGGCGATGTCGAGCACCTCGTCGAGCTTGTGCGAGATGAACAGGACCGCGTTGCCGGCGTTGCGCAGCTCGCGCAGGTTGGCGAACAACGCGTCGACCTCCTGCGGCACAAGGACCGCGGTCGGCTCGTCCAGGATGATGATGCGGGCACCGCGATAGAGGACCTTGGCGATCTCGAGGCGCTGCCGGTCGGCGACGCCGAGCTTCTCGACCAGGACGTCGGGCTGGAGCCCGAAGCCGAAGGCGTCGGAGATGCGCCGGATCTCGGCCCGGGCGCGGTCGCCGATGCCGTGCAGCTTCTCGGCGCCGAGCACCATGTTCTCGAGCACCGTGAGGTTGTCGGCGAGCATGAAGTGCTGGAAGACCATGCCGACACCGTTGGCGATCGCGTCGGTGGGAGTGCGGAGGGCGACCTCGCGACCGTTGATCGAGATCGTGCCGTCGTCGGGCTTCTGCACGCCGTAGAGGATCTTCATGAGCGTCGACTTGCCGGCGCCGTTCTCCCCGATCAGTGCGTGGACCGTGCCGGCCCTGATCGTCAGGTCGACATCGTGGTTGGCGATCACGCCGGGAAACCGCTTGCCGATCCCGCGCAGCTCTACGGCCACACTCTCCTGGGTCACTGGTGCTCCTTGCTCACGTCTCGGAAGGACTCTACGGCACGCAAAAGGGTCGAACCTGGGCCAGACGCGGTTTGCGTCCGGCCCAGGTTCTGGGTCGTGCGGGTGCTGCTTACGGCTTCGTCGGGACCTTGATCTCGCCGCTGACGATCTTGGCCTTGTAGCCGTCGATGTCGGACTTGATGTCGTCGATGAAACCACCGGACGTCGCGTAGCCGACGCCGTCGTTCTTCAGGTCGTACGTCGTGTAGCTCGTCGCCGGCTTGCCGTCGTTGACCGTCTTGATGAAGTCGTACGTCGCGACGTCGACGCGCTTGAGCGCCGAGGTCAGGATGTGCGCCTTCTGGGCGGTCGTCGCCGTCAGGTACTGGTCGGAGTCGACGCCGATGGCCCACTTGCCATCGCCGGCCTCGACCGCGGCGTCGAAGACACCGGAGCCCGAAGCGCCCGAGGCGTGGTAGACGACGTCGGCACCCTTGTCGAACTCACCCGTCGCAGCAGCCTTGCCGCCGGCCGGGTCGCCGAAGCCCTTGAGGTCCGACTCCTGGATGTAGGCGACGTCGACCTTGATGTCGGGCTTGGCGGCCTTGGCACCAGCAACGTAGCCGGCCTCGAAGCCCTTGATGAGGTCGTTGTGCACGCCGCCGACGAAGCCGATCGTGCCGGTCTTCGTCTTCTCGGCAGCCGCGACACCGACGAGGTAGGAGCCCTCGTTGGCCGCGAACGTCAGGTAGGCGACGTTGTCGTTGGGCTTGGTGTCGGGGTCGAAACCGTCGACGATCGCGAAGTTGACCTTCGGGTAGTCGGGGGCCACCGCGTTGACGGAGTCGCTGTAGGCGAAGCCGACGCCGACGATCGCCGTGGCGCCGCTGTCTGCCATGTTGCGCAGGCGGTCCTCACGGGCAGACTCGGGCTCGCCGTCGCTGGCCTCGCCCTCGACGCACGAACCGTCGAACTCTTCGACGGCCTTCTTGAGACCGACATATGCCGAGTCGTTGAACGACTGGTCGCCACGTCCGCCGACGTCGTAGGCGAGACCGATCTTGGGTCCATCGCCCTTCGCGGTCTTGCAGACATCCTTGCTGGCGGCGGGCTTGTCGCTGCCGCCGTCACTGCCGCCACTGTCGCTGCTTCCACAGCCCGCGAGAGCGAGCGCGGCAACGGCTGCGACGGCGGAAAGCTTGGTCAATCGACGCAAAATTCCTCCTCGGTAGAGCCGGGGAGCCCGGCACGTCCTCAGACCCTAGTTGTCCCGCAGGCCATGCGGGAGCCTGTCGAGGACATTCAGCCCAGTCGTAACCGATTTGTCATACGCGAGCGGGGAGGCTCAGGACACTGCGGCACACGCGAGGACCTTGGCACCGATCGCGATCGCGCGCTCGTCGACCCTCAGGTTGCCCTGGTGCAGGTCGTACGTCGGACCGTCGGGCGTACGCGTGCCCAGCCGGCCCATCGCGCCGGGCACCGCCTCGACGTACCAGGCGAAGTCCTCGCCGCCGAGGCTCTGCGCGGTCGACGCGACACCGCTCGGGCCGATGGCCTGCGTGACCGCGCGGCGCATGATCTCGGTGGCGCCGAAGTCGTTGACGACCGGCGGGACGCCACGGGTGTAGGTCACGTCGGCGCTGACGCCGAACGGCTCGATGATGTCGCTGATGAGGCCCCGGACCAGGTGCTCGGCCTGGTGCCACGCCGCGGCGTCGAGCATGCGGAGCGTGCCGCTCAGCTCGCCGGTCGACGGGATGACGTTGGCGGCGTTGCCGGAGTGGATCTGGCCCCACACCATGCTGGCGCCGGCCCTGGGATCGAAGCGCCGGGACAGCACCGCCGGCAGCTGCGTCAGCAGGCTGCCGAGCGCGTAGGTGAGGTCCTCCGTGAGGTGCGGGCGCGAGGTGTGGCCACCGCGACCGCTGAGCTGCACGTGGATGTGGTCGGACGCCCCGGTGATGGGACCTTCGCGCAGCCCGACGTGACCGACGTCGAGCGAAGGGTCGCAGTGCAGCGCGAAGATGCGCGAGACGCCGCGCAACGCGCCTGCGGCCAGGAGCTTGAGCGCGCCGCCGGGCATGACCTCCTCGGCGGGCTGGAAGATCAGGCGTACGCGGACGGGGAGCTTCTCCTCCGCATCAGCCTGGGCCAGCGCCACAGCAGCACCCAGGAGGGCGGCGACGTGGACGTCGTGGCCGCAGGAGTGCGAGACACCGGGGACGCTCGACTTCCACGGGTCCTGCGACGTGTCGACGACGGGGAGCCCGTCGAGGTCGGCACGCAGCGCGACGATCGGTCCGCCGTCGGGGCCGATCTCGGCCATCAGCCCGGTGCCCTCGAACCGCTCGTAGGTGATGCCGCTCTTGTCCATCCACGTCGCGACCACGTCGGTCGTACGCTCCTCGTGCCACGAGAGCTCGGGGTAGGCGTGCAGCTCACGGCGCACCTCGATGAGGTCAGGCGTGACCACGTCGACGGAGCGCGCGAGGGCGTCGGACAAGGGCATCTGCTCAGGATATCGCTGTTTCACGGGTGCCCCGGCACTACTGCCCGCGCGTGGACGCCTGGGACGTGCTCGACCACGTGGTCCGTCCACCGGGCGCCGTCACCCCGACGGGACGTCGCACGGGCCAGCGCATGTCCCGTGCGAACGTCTCGAGCTCCGGCCGATGGATGTCCTGCCTGTGCAGGTACCACAGCGTTCCGATCGTGATGCCCAGCAGCGACACGGCGCCACCGCCGATCAGCATCCAGCGGGCGCCGAACTCCTCGCCCACCCAGCCGATCAGGGGGGCGCCGAGGGGCGTGCCGCCCATGAAGATCATGAGGTAGAGCGCCGCGACCCGGCCGCGCATCATCGCGCTCGTCGTCATCTGCATCATCGCGTTGGCCGAGGTGATCATCGTGAGGGCGCACAGCCCCAGCAGGGGCAGGATCGCGGCGAACGAGGTGTAGCCGGGCATCAGCCCCGAGACGATCTCGACGACCGAGAACGCGGCGCCGGCAAGCACGACGAACGCCAGACGGGGGCGCGAGCGCCGCGCCGCGAGGAGCGATCCGATCAACGAGCCGACCGCCATGATCGACGCAAGGATGCCGTACTCCCCCGCGCCCTTGTGGAACACCTCGGTCGCCATCAGGGCGCTCGTCATCTGGAAGTTCATGCCGAACGTGCCCACGAAGAAGACACAGGTCAGGATCAGGATGAGATCGGGGCGTGATCGTACGTATCGCACGCCGTCGCGGACGGCACCCTTGCGCGTGCCGGTGACCGGCGACGGCCGCAGGCGGCTGCCGTCGAGGAGCTGGAGCGAGATGAGGACCGCGACGTAGCTGATCGCGTTGGCCAGGATGACCCAGCCGGTCGCCCGCACCCCCGAGCCGAGCGCGGCGATCAGGACACCGGCGACGGCCGGGCCGATCATGCGAGCGGAGTTGAACGACGCGGAGTTGAGGCCGACCGCGTTGGCGAGGTCCTCCTTGCCGACGATCTCGACGACGAACGACTGTCGCGCCGGCGCGTCGAACGCCGTGCCGATGCCGAACACGAAGGCCAGGACGTACACGTGCCACGCCTGGACCACGCCGGCGATCGCGAGGCCACCGAGGACCGCCGCAGGTACGGCCATGGCGGTCTGGGTGAACCGCAGGACCGTGCGCTTGGGGATCCGGTCGGCGACGACGCCGGCGATCGGTGAGAAGAGCAGGACGGGCAACAGCTGGAGGCCCGTCGTGATGCCGAGCGCGGTGCCGCTGTGGGTCAGCTGCAGGATCAGCCAGTCCTGGGCGACGCGCTGCATCCACGTGCCGATGTTGGACACGAGGGCGCCCATCGCATAGATGCGGTAGTTGCGGATCGACAGCGCCCGGAACGTGGGGCTCAAGAGGCGGCCAACCGTTCCAGCAGTGCGGTCGCCTCCCTCAAGGTCCTGCGCTCGGCCGTGGTGAGCTCGGCGAGCCGCTGCGCGAGCCACTCGTCGCGGCGTACGCGTTCCTCGGCGAGCACCGCGTCGCCCTTGTCGGACACCGAGATGAGCACCTGGCGGCCGTCGTCGGGGTGCGGCTCGCGGATCGCGAGGCCCTCGTCGACGAGGCACGTGAGCGTACGGGTGATGGAGGGCGGCTGGACCCTCTCGAAAGCGGCGATCGCGCTCGGCGTGGACGGCCCGAGCTTGAGGATCGAGCCGAGCACCGAGAGCTGCGTCGGCGTCAGGTCGGTCTGGCGCTCCTGGCGGAGGCGACGGTTGAGACGGGCCACCGACCGAGCGAGCTGGTGGGAGTCAGTGGGCATATCGTTAGCATACCTCATTACCTATGCTAATCAAGTTCGATATCCCTCGCTCAGGGGATCTCCTGAGGGCCACCTCGTGGCAACATCGAAGCGTGAATCCGGCTCGTCTCGCCCTGCGACCCTTGGGGCCCACGACGTGGCGTCGCTGGGTCTACCTCGTCCTCGGCGGCGCCGTCTTCACCCCCTATCTCGTCGTCGGGGTCTATCCCTCGCTGCTCGCCTGGGGCGACGGCACCGGTGCCATCGCAGCCGCGGCCGCGGGCGGTCTGCTCATGATGGCCGGGGTCATCGCGTTGACCGCGATGCTCGAGGCAGTGCGGCAGCTCGAGGTCGTCGCGGCAAAGCAGCTGCTCCGCGGCCCGTTGGTCGCCGAGCTGATCCCGGCGTCCGTCAGCGGTGCCGACCGTGTGCGTGCCGGTGCGTTCTTCGCGCTGCACCTCGTGTGCGGCGGACTCGTCGGCGTCGGGACGATCATCGTGCTGCCCAGCGGCGTGACGTTCCTGCTCGGTGCGACCGGACTCGTGAACCTGAGCGGCGACAGCCCGTGGCAGGGCCAGCCGTGGCCGGCCATGGGACTCCTGGGGATCGGCTGCCTCGCCGTGTTCGCCTACGGCACCGCCAGCCTGGGCGCGCTGATGTCGTGGGCGGCCCCGCGACTTCTCGGGCGGTCGTCGACGGCACGACTGGCTGAGATGGAACGGGTCACCGGTGAGCTGTCGGAGCGCAACCGGCTCGCTCGCGACCTGCACGACTCGGTCGGCCACGCCCTCAGCGTCGTCGCCGTGCAGGCGGGGGCAGCGCGCAAGCTGATCGATGCCGACCCGGAGTTCGCCCGGGAGTCGCTCGCTGCCGTCGAGGCGGCGGCGAGCCAGGCATTGGCCGACCTCGACGGCGCGCTGGCGACACTGCGCGACGAGGGGCCGCCAGGTCACCGCCGGACGCTCACCGACATCGACTCGTTGGTCAGCCAGAGCGCTGCGGCCGGCCTGGTGATCGACACCGAGCTCGCCGGCCCGATCGCCTCGTTGCCCGAACCGTTGTCGAGCGATGCGTTCATGGTCGTGCAAGAAGCGCTCGGCAACGCCTTGCGGCATGCCGGTCCGGTCCCGGTGTCGCTGCGCATCACTGTCGAGGGCGGCGTCGTACGCCTGCACGTCTCGAACCCCGTGCCCCCGGTGCCCGCGGCTCCCCGGCCCTCAGGCGGCCGGGGCCTCCGCTGGATGGCCGAGCGTGCCCGGTCCCACGGCGGCGCGATCGAGGCGCGAGAGGTCGGCGGCCTGTGGACCGTCGACGCGACGATGCGGGCGAGCGCATGACGACGGTCATGGTCGTCGACGACGAGCCACTGATCCGGCGCGGCCTGCGCGCGGTCGTCGACGCCGAGCCCGACCTCGAGGTCATCGGCGAGGCCGTCGACGGCACCGAGGTCGTGCCGCTCGCCCGCCGGCACCGGCCCGACGTCGTGCTGATGGACGTACGCATGCCGCGCATCGACGGCATCCGGGCCACCGAGCTGCTGCTCGCGGCATTCGACCAGCCGCCGCACGTCCTCGTCGTCACGACGTTCGAGAACGACGAGTACGTCTATGACGCCCTGCGGGCCGGTGCGAGCGGTTTCCTGCTCAAGCGCGCTGGACCCGAGCAGGTGGTCGAGGCGATCCGCATCGTCGCGCGCGGCGAGTCGCTGCTGTTCCCCGCCGCGATCCGGTCGATGGCCCGCACCCATGTCGGCACGCCGCGAGCCCGACGGTGGTCGCTGACCGAGCGCGAGGAGGAGGTGCTGCGCCTCGTCGCCCAAGGGGCGAGCAACTCCGAGATCGCCGAGACCCTGTTCGTGACGGTCGAAACCGTCAAGACCCACGTCAGCAACGTGCTGGCCAAGCTGGGGGTCCGCGACCGGCTCCAGGCGGTCATCGAGGCGTACGAAACAGGGTTCATCGCGACCCGCTGAGTCTCCCCCGGACGCGCCAGCGACCTCCCCCGCACGAGCGATGGCGGATGCGTCGCGTTCCACGACGGTGGAGCCATGTCACCCACCGAGCAGCACAACATCCTGGCCCGCACCGCACTGCTGTGGGCGCTGACCTATGGCGCCGTGCGTACGTACTGGCAGCTCGACGGCGCGCCCTCGCACCTCTCGGCGATCGGCAGCGACCTCGTCGTCTTCACCGGCTGGTGGGGCGTCATGCTCTGCGGCGCGGCCGCACTGCTGGCGGCGATGATGCTGCGCCCGGGCCGTCGCGCCGCAGTGCCAGTGCTGGCCGGCGCGACGGTCGTCGCCCTGGCGCTGACCGCCGCGGCCGTCATGCTGGTGCTCGACCTGATCGGCAACGTGTTCCCCGGCATGGGGATAGATCGCTACCCGGTGGGCGCGGCCAGCCGTGTCGCCTGCGTGACCAGTGGCGTCCTGCTGGGCCTCGCCGCTCGCTCGTTCCGGCAGCAGGCCGGCATCGCGATCCCCGCGGTGGACCGCCTGAAGACGCTGCTGACCCCTCTGGACCGCACGCCCTGCTGGGCATACGTCGCGGCGTACGTGTCGATGGGCGGCTGCCTGACGCGGGTCGCCGCGCAGGCGGTCGTGGGGTTCGACGATTCGCCCCTGTCGGGCATCGCGTTCGAGGGCTGCTTTGTGCTCGCCGGAACGCTGCTGCCGCTTGCGCTCGTGCACTCCTGGGGGATGGTGTGGCCGCGCTGGGTCGTGGGCCTCGCCGGGCGCCGCGTACCTCGCCGACTCGTGCTCTGGTCGGGCGCGGGCGTCTCCGTCATGATCGTCTTCTACTTCGGCGTCATGCTCGGCCAGATGGTCGCCGAGCGTCTCCATGGCCGCAACCCTTTCCCGCCGGATGCCCGGATGGACCTGCCCGAGGCGTTCTTCTGGGTCGCCGTCCCGGCATACGTCGTGTGGGGTGCCGCGCTGGCCGTCGCCACGCTCTCCTATCACCGGCGGACCCGCTCCCACGAGGGATCCGGTTCCCTCGCTGGAGGGATGGGTGGGGCGCCGCGGCCGAGCAGGCTGGACGCATGACAGCTCTCGACACCCGGCCCGTTGAGGCCTCAGCGCAGATCCGCCGGGTCGCCCACCTCGTCCCGCTCCTCACCCTGCCGTCGGGCCTCTGGCGCATCGCGCTCGTGGTCGGGCTGCCGCTGACCACCGCCGAGGTCGGTGGGTTCTGGATGCGCGTCTACATCGTGTCGCTGTCAGTCGTGTCCGAGGGCGCGGCACTGCTGACCCTCGGGCTCGTGCAGCCATGGGGTGAGGTCGCGCCGCGATGGATCCCGTTGATCGGCGGGCGACGCGTACGACCCCTGGCGGCGTTCGTCCCGGCCATCACCGGCGCCACGTTCCTCACGGCGCTCTGGACCTGGGTGTTCTGGGGCATGGCGCGCACCGAGTTCTACGACTACTTCAACGGGCCGCAGGCGGTCATCGTGACGGTCGCCTACCTGCCGCTGCTGCTCTGGGGCCCCCTGCTGGGGGTGGTGGCCATCGCCTACCTGCGCCGCCGCCGCTAGCCAGGTTTCGAAGCGTTGCGCAGGTTCCCGGCGTGGAGAACCTGCGCAACGCTTCAGAAGGTGGCGATCAGGCCTTGCCGTGCGCCAGGGCGCCGAGCAGGTCGCGGTTGAGCTGCGCGATCGTGTCGAGCGGGATGCCCTTGGGGCACGCCGACGTGCACTCGCCGATGTTGGTGCAGCTGCCGAAGCCCTCGTGGTCGTGCTGCTCCACCATGCCGATGACCCGCGACTCGCGCTCGGGCTGACCCTGGGGCAGCAGACCGAGGTGGGTGATCTTGGCCGACGTGAACAGCATCGCCGAGCCGTTGGGGCACGCCGCGACGCATGCGCCACAGCCGATGCAGGTCGCCGCGTCGAACGCGTGGTCGGCATCGTCCTTGGGGACCGGCACCGCGTGGGCGTCGGGGGCCGAACCGGTCGGCGCACTGATGTAGCCGCCGGCCTGGATGATGCGGTCGAACGCCGAACGGTCGACGACGAGGTCCTTGACGACCGGGAACGCGCCCGCGCGCCACGGCTCGACGTCGATGACGGCGCCGTCCTCGAAGCTGCGCATGTGCAGCTGGCACGTCGTGGTGACCTCGGGGCCGTGCGCGATGCCGTTGATCACGACGCCGCACATGCCGCAGATGCCCTCACGGCAGTCGTGGTCGAACGCGATCGGGTCGTCGCCGGCCAGCGTGAGCTGCTCGTTGAGGACGTCGAGCATCTCGAGGAACGACATGTGCTCGCTGACGTTCTCGACGCCGTAGGTGACCATCCGGCCCTTGTCGTCGGCGTTCTTCTGACGCCACACCCTGACGGTGATGTTCACTTGTAGCTCCTGGACTTCATCTCGACGTACTCGTACTCCAGCGGTTCCTTGCGCAGCGTGGGCTGCTCCTCGCCGAACTCCCACGCCGAGACGTACGCGAACTCGTCGTCGTGGCGCAGCGCCTCGCCGTCCTCGGTCTGGCTCTCGGCGCGGAAGTGGCCGCCGCACGACTCGCGACGGTTGAGCGCGTCGATGCACATGAGCTCGCCGAGCTCGAAGAAGTCGGCGACGCGGCCGGCCCGCTCGAGGGTCTGGTTGAGCTCCTCGTTGACGCCGGTCACCTTGACGTTGGACCAGAAGTCGGCCTTGAGGTCGCGGATCATGCTGATGGCCTTGATCAGGCCCTCCTCGGTGCGCTCCATGCCGCAGTAGTCCCACATGATCTGGCCCAGCTCCTTGTGGAACGAGTCCACCGTGCGGGTGCCGTTGATCGACAGGAACTTCTCGATCCGCTCCTCGACCGCCGTGCGAGCCGCGACGACCTCGGGGTGCGAGTCGTCGATCTTCTCGTACGGGCCGTCGGCCAGGTAGTTGGCGATCGTGTAGGGCAGGACGAAGTAGCCGTCGGCCAGTCCCTGCATCAGCGCGGAGGCGCCGAGGCGGTTGGCGCCGTGCTCGGAGAAGTTGGCCTCACCGGCGACGAACAGCCCCTCGAGGTTGCTCTGCAGGTCGTAGTCGACCCAGAGGCCGCCCATCGTGTAGTGCACCGCGGGATAGATGCGCATCGGCTGCTCGTACGGGTTCTCGCCCGTGATCTGCGCATACATGTCGAAGAGGTTGCCGTACTTGGCCTCCACCTCGTGGCGGCCGAGACGCGCGATGGCGTCGGCGAAGTCGAGGTAGACGCCGAGCCCGCCGGGGCCGACGCCCTTGCCGGCGTCGCACTGGTACTTGGCGGCGCGCGAGGCGATGTCGCGGGGCACCAGGTTGCCGAACGCCGGGTAGATGCGCTCGAGGTAGTAGTCGCGCTCGTCCTCGGGGATGTCGCTGGGGGCCCGGTCGTCGCCGGCCTTCTTGGGCACCCAGATGCGGCCGTCGTTGCGGAGCGACTCCGACATCAGGGTCAGCTTGGACTGGTAGTCGCCGCTGACCGGGATGCAGGTCGGGTGGATCTGCGTGTAGCACGGATTGGCGAAGAACGCGCCCTTGCGGTGCGCGCGCCACGTCGCCGTGACGTTGCAGCCCATCGCGTTGGTCGACAGGAAGAACACGTTGCCGTAGCCACCCGTCGCCAGCACCACGGCGTCGGCGGTGTGGGTCTCGATCTCGCCGCTGACCATGTCGCGGACGATGATGCCGCGGGCCTTGCCGTCGATCATGATGAGCTCGAGCATCTCGTGCCGGGTGTTCATCTCGACGGTGCCGGCGGCGATCTGGCGCTCGAGGGCCTGGTAGGCGCCGATCAGGAGCTGCTGGCCGGTCTGGCCGCGGGCGTAGAACGTACGGGACACCTGCACGCCACCGAACGAGCGGTTGTCGAGCAGTCCGCCGTACTCACGGGCGAACGGGACGCCCTGCGCGACGCACTGGTCGATGATGTTCACCGACACCTGGGCGAGGCGGTAGACGTTGGACTCGCGGGCGCGGAAGTCGCCGCCCTTGACCGTGTCGTAGAACAGGCGGTAGATGCTGTCGCCGTCGTTGCGGTAGTTCTTGGCGGCGTTGATGCCGCCCTGCGCCGCGATCGAGTGCGCGCGGCGGGGGCTGTCCTGGTAGCAGAAGCTCTTGACGTGGTAGCCGGCCTCGCCGAGGGTCGCGGCGGCGGAGGCGCCCGCGAGGCCCGTGCCGACGACGATGACGCTGAGCTTGCGGCGGTTGGCCGGGTTGACGAGCTTGGTGCTGAACTTGCGCTCGTCCCAGCGCCGCTCGATCGGGCCCGCAGGCGCCTTGGTGTCGTGGATGTCCTCGCCGACGGCGTGGAACTGTTCGGAGACGTTCGTGGTCATGTCAGCCTCCCAAGCCGAAGAAGTAGATGGCGAACGGCGGCGCGAGGAAGCCGATCGTGATGAGCGCGGCAATGGCGATCGCCGCTGAGTTCCAGAACGAGTCGCGGCGCTTGGCGCTGTAGTTCTGGCCCAGGGTCGTCAGCGCGCTCCAGAAGCCGTGCCACAGGTGGAAGCCGACGGCGATCATCGCGACGGTGTAGGCCAGCAGGACCCAGAAGCTCTGAAAGCTGTTGTGCAGCTTGCCGTAGGGCGTGTCCGCGGCGCCGCCGGGATGGATGTCGTTGGTCGTCAGGTTGAGGATGTGGAAGACGATGAACAGCGCGATCGTCACGCCGCCCCAGCGCATCGTGAACGACGCATAGCTCCGCTGGATGCCGGTCTTGTTCTGCTTGGTCTGGTAGCGCTTGGCGCCGACGTAGCCGGCCGCCTTCTTGTTGCGCCGCCACAGGTTGATCGCGGTGTAGGCATGGATGAGGACCGCGGCCAGCAGCACGACGCGGATGATCCACAGCAGGCCTTCGCGCGGCAGGATCGGCGTCAGCATCGTGCGCAGGTGGTGCGCGTACTCGTTGAACGAGTCCGGCCCCGCGAACGCCTTGAGGTTGCCGTACATGTGCGCCAGCAGGTAGGCCACCATGATGAGGCCCGACACCGCCATCGCGTATTTCTGCGCGACGGTGGACCTACGGGCCGACGGTCGCTTGCTCAGTTGGGTAGTCGCCACAACTCGCCAGCCTAGGACCGGTTGCGTACTTCCGCAAAGGCATAGTGAGGGAAGGGTTCATAGCCATCGGCTATGAACCTGCGATTCGCGATGCCCTCCAGGGTCAACCCTTCGCAGCGCGCTTCTTGCGCCGGATCAACGGGTCGAACTTGAGGTCGACGACGCGCTCCTTGAGCGGGATCAGCGCGTTGTCGGTGATCTTGATGTGCTCGGGGCAGACCTCGGTGCAGCACTTGGTGATGTTGCAGTAGCCGAGGCCGTGCTCGTCCTGGGCCGCCTCCTTGCGGTTGAGGCCCTGCTCGGCCGCGGCGTCGAGCGGGTGCATGTCGAGCTCGGCGACCCGCATGAGGAAGCGTGGCCCGGCGAACGCCGGCTTGTTCTCCTCGTGGTCGCGCAGCACGTGGCACGTGTCCTGGCAGAGGAAGCACTCGATGCACTTGCGGAACTCCTGTGACCGCTCGACGTCGACCTGCTGCATGCGGTAGTCGCCGGGCGCCACGCCCTCGGGCGGCACGAACGCCCGCACCTCGCGCGCCTTCTCGTAGTTGAACGACACGTCGGTCACGAGGTCGCGGATGACCGGGAACGTACGCATGGGGGTGACGACGATCGGCTCACCCGGTGGCAGGGTCGACATGCGCGTCATGCAGAGCAGCCGCGGCCGGCCGTTGATCTCGGCGCTGCACGAGCCGCACTTGCCGGCCTTGCAGTTCCAGCGGACCGCCAGGTCCGGGGCCTGGGTCGCCTGGATGCGGTGGATGATGTCGAGGACGACCTCGCCCTCGTTGACCTCGACGTCGTAGTCGACGAAGTCGCCGGTCTCGTCATCGCCGCGCCATACGCGGAAGTGCTCCTGGTTGCCCATCTAGATCCTTCCGCCCAGCTCTGCCGTGGTGAAGTACTTGCCGAGCTCGTCGCTCTCGAACAGGTCGAGCAGGTCGCTCCTGACCGGGATCTGCTCCTGGCGCTCGACGTCGATCGTGCCGTCGTCGTTGAGCGTGCAGACCAGCAGGACGTGCCGCCATTCGGCGTCCATCGTCGGGTAGTCGTCGCGCGTGTGCCCGCCGCGACTCTCGGTTCGCAGGATCGCCGCCTTGGCCACGCACTCGCTGACCAGCAGCATGTTGCGCAGGTCGAGCGCGAGGTGCCAGCCGGGGTTGAACTGGCGGTGGCCCTCGACCACGACCTGCTCGCCGCGCGCCTTGAGGCCTTCGAGCTTGTCGAGCGCCTCCTGGATCTCCTCCTCCTTGCGGATGATGCCGACCAGGTCGTTCATGGTCTGCTGGAGCTCCTGGTGCAGCGTGTAGGGGTTCTCGGAGCCCTCCTGGCCCCCGTCACCGAACGCCGCGACAGAGCGACGCGCGGCGACCTGGACGTCGTCGTCGCTGATCGCGGGGCGCTGGTCGCCGAGGGAGTCGATGTAGGCCGCAGCACCCGCGCCGGCCCTGCGGCCGAACACCAGCAGGTCGGAGAGCGAGTTGCCGCCGAGGCGGTTGGAGCCGTGCATGCCGCCCGAGCACTCCCCCGCCGCGAACAGCCCGTCGACCGAGGCGGCACCCGTGTCGGGATCGACCTCGACGCCGCCCATGACGTAGTGGCACGTCGGGCCGACCTCCATCGGCTCCTTGGTGATGTCGACGTCAGCCAGCTCCTTGAACTGGTGGTGCATCGACGGCAGCTTCTTGATGATGACCTCGGCCTTGAGCCGGCTCGACACGTCGAGGTAGACGCCGCCGTGCGGCGTGCCACGGCCGGCCTTGACCTCGGAGTTGATCGCCCGGGCGACCTCGTCGCGGGGCAGCAGCTCGGGAGGACGCCGGTTGTTGTCCGCGTCGGTGTACCAGCGGTCGGCCTCTTCCTCGGTCGTCGCGTACTGCGCCTTGAACACGTCCGGGATGTAGTCGAACATGAAGCGCTTGCCCTCGGAGTTGGTCAGCACGCCACCGTCACCGCGTACGGACTCGGTGACGAGGATGCCCTTGACCGACGGCGGCCAGACCATGCCCGTGGGGTGGAACTGGATGAACTCCATGTTGATCAGCGACGCACCGGCCCGCAGCGCGAGCGCGTGGCCGTCGCCGGTGTACTCCCACGAGTTGCTGGTGACCTTGAACGACTTGCCGATGCCACCGGTCGCCAGGATGATCGCGGGCGCCTCGAAGACGAGGTGGCGACCGGACTCGCGCCAGTAGGCCAGGGCACCGGAGATCCGGTCGCCGTCCTTGGTCAGGTCGGTGACGGTGCACTCCGCGAAGACCTTGATGCGGGCCTCGTAGTCACCCGTCGCGGCGAAGTCCTCCTGCTGCAGCGACACGATCTTCTGCTGGAGCGTACGGATGAGCTCGAGGCCCGTGCGGTCGCCGACGTGTGCGAGCCGTGGATAGGTGTGGCCGCCGAAGTTGCGCTGACTGATCTTGCCGTCGGGCGTACGGTCGAACACCGCGCCGTAGGTCTCGAGCTCCCAGACCCGGTCGGGCGCCTCCTTGGCGTGCAGCTCGGCCATGCGCCAGTTGTTGAGGAACTTGCCGCCCCGCATGGTGTCACCGAAGTGCACCATCCAGTTGTCCTTGTCGTTGACGTTGCCCATCGACGCCGCACAGCCACCCTCGGCCATCACGGTGTGGGCCTTGCCGAACAACGACTTGCTGATGATCGCGGTCTTCTTGCCCTGCTCGCGCGCCTCGATCGCCGCCCTCAGGCCGGCGCCGCCGGCTCCGATGACGATGACGTCATACGACAGTCGCTCGATCTCCGTCATTCACGATCCTTGTCAGTTGATGATGCGGGGGTCGGAGAACCAACCGGCCGAGACGGCCATGATGTAGAAGTCGGTCAGCGCCAACGTGCCGAGCGTGATCCACGCGAGCTGCATGTGCTTGCCGTTGAGCCGGGTGACCCAGCCCCAGAGCTTGTAGCGCACGGGGTGCTGGGAGAAGTGGTTGAGCCGGCCGCCGATGATGCTGCGGCACGAGTGGCACGACGCGGTGTAGGCCCACAGGGCGACGACGTTGACGAGCAGCACGAGGTTGCCCAGCCCGATGCCGAACTCACCGTCACCGGTCTCGAACGCCTTGATCGCGTCGTAGGTGTTGATCAGCGAGATCAGGACCGCGGCGTAGAAGAAGTAGCGGTGCAGGTTCTGGCCGATCAGCGGGAAGCGGGTCTCGCCGGTGTACTTCGCGTGGGGCTCGGCGACCGCGCAGGCCGGCGGCGAGAACCAGAACGCCCGGTAATAGGCCTTGCGGTAGTAGTAGCAGGTCATGCGGAACAGCAGCAGGAACGGCAGGGTCAGTGCGGCGTAGGGCAGCCACCAGACGTCGGGCAGGAACGTGCCGAAGTGCGAGGACTCGGGGACGCAACCGTTGGAGATGCAGGGCGAGTAGAACGGCGTGAGGTAGTTGTAGTCGCCGACGAAGTAGTCCTTCTGCATGAACACGCGCACCGTGGCGTACGTGATCCAGGCGATCAGCCCGACCGCGGTCGTCAGCGGTGGGATCCACCAGCGGTCGGTGCGCAGGGTGCGGGCGGCGATCGCAGCCCGGCCGGCGCCGGCTTCCGGAGACGAAGTGCTGGTTCGCAGTGTGGCCACCGTCACACAGTAAGGGTGGCCCACCCATCCGCCAAGTCATTGTGAGGTCGCCTTTCATAGCCGTCGACTATCGTGACTGGCGTGCAGATCCAGCAGCTCGCCTACTTCGTCGCCGTCGCCCGGACCCGTCACTTCACCCGCGCTGCCGAGCTGACCGGGGTCTCCCAGCCCAGCCTGTCCAAGCAGATCCGCGTGCTCGAGAACTCGCTCGGCACGCCGCTGTTCGTCCGCAACCGCGGCGCGATCGAGCTGACCAGCGCCGGCGAGGCCCTGCTGCCCCACGCGCAACGCATCCTGATCGACAGCGAGAGCGCCGAGCGCACCGTGCGCGAGGTCGCGACGCTGCGCCGTGGCCGCGTACGCATGGGCGCGACGCCGTCGCTGTGCGAAGGCCTGCTGCCGGAGGCGCTCAAGGAGTTCCACGCGTCGTACCCGGACATCGAGCTCGAGGTGCAGGAGGCCGGCTCGCGCGTGCTGACCCGCGAGCTCGCGGACGGCCGGCTCGACGTCGCGCTGCTGATCGTCCCGCTGCACAACGCCGACCCCGACATCGAGACGACGCCGATCCTCCGTGAGCGGCTCGTCCTCGCCAGCCCGGCCGACGCCGACCTCCCCGACCGCCTGGAGATCCGGGACCTCGAGGACCTGCCGCTGGTGATGTTCCGCGAGGGCTACGACCTGCGCGAGGTGACGCTCGGCGCCTGTGCCGATGCGGGTTTCGAGCCGAAGCTGTCGGTCGAGGGCGGCGAGATGAGCGCCGTGCTGCGGTTCGTCCAGGCCGGGCTCGGGCATGCCGTGGTGCCGAGCATGGTGCTGACGACCCGACCGCACCTCAAGGCGACGCAGCTCGACAGCCCCTCGCTCGAGCGCGTCATCGCCCTCGCCCACCGCAGCACCGAGGCGCTGCCTCTGGCGGCGCGCGCCTTCAAGTCCGAGCTGCTCAAGCACCTCAAGACCGTCGTCTCGGAGGACTTGGGAATCGTCTGACGGGAGCTGCCCTCCGGGTCTACGCTCCCGGGATGCGCATCCGCCAGCTCGTCTGCATCGGCACGCTGGTCATCCTGTCCGCGTGTGGTGGTGGCGGCAGCGACGGCGGGTCGGACCAGCCCGCTCCGTCAGCACCGCTGTCCGAGGCCCAGGCGCAGAAGGCGCTGCTCACGATCGGCGACTTCGAGTCGGACTGGAAGGCCGAGCCCGTCGACGACTCGGATGCCGGCATCACGATCACCCAGGGCGACCCGTCGTGCTCGGTGCTGGCGAAGGGGCCGGACGACAAGGCCCCGACCGAGGTCGAGTCGTCGTTCACGCGTGCCGACCAAGCCTCGATGAGCGACACCATCGAGTCGTACGACGACAGCTCGCAGGCGAAGACGCAGTGGCGTGCCCGCCTCAAGGCCGTCTCCGCCTGTCACGCGTTCACCCTCGGAGGCTCCGGCACTCCGAGCGTCGAGGTCCAGGTCGAGCCGACCGACGTCAGTGACCTCGGCGACGAAGCCGCCGCGTTCCGGGCGACCGGGACCGTCCAGGGCGTCACGATGAACCTCGACCTGATGACCGTCAGGATCGGCCGCAACGTCGTCGCGATCACGACCTTGGCGTTCAACGACCGGCCACCGCGGGACAAGCTCGAGCAGAAGGTGCAGACGGTGCTCGACCGGCTCGACGCGCTGGACGACGCGAGCTGACAGCGGCTAGGAGGGTCCGAGCGCGAACGTGTGCTGCGGGACCCAGCCGGCGACGTCGTCGTGGTGGTAGAGCGCGAACTCGTCGACCGAGAACTGGCACTCGAACGAGCCGAGCTCGTCGTAGGCCCGATCGAGGGTCGCGTCGTCGAGGTTGTGCGCGATCGTGACGTGCGGGTGGAACGGGAACTCCGGCTCCGGTGCGTCGAGCGCCCGGCGCACGGCCTTGGCCAGCATCTCGGTGTAGGAGATGCCCTGGCTCACGGCGATGAACACGACGGGCGACACCGGCCGGAACGTGCCGGTGCCCCGGAGGCGCATGGGGAACGGCGGCATCGTGGCCGACGCCCGCTCGAGCGCCGCGTAGACGCCGTCGAGCTCCTCGGGTGCGTACTCGACCGGCGGGATCAGGGTGACGTGGCTGGGCACGGTCTCGGCCATCGGGTCGCCGAAGCCGGCGCGCATCGTGCGCAGCTGGCTGCCGTACGGCTCCGGCACCGGGATCGCGATCCCGATGGTCAGGCGGTCCGTGCTCGTCATGCCGGACGCACGAAGCCGGAGCGGTCGTAGACGAGGTCGAGGGTGACCGACGCGACCTCGCGGGCGCGCTCGGCACCTTTGGCGAGGATGCGGTCGAGCTCCCCCCGGTCACTCAGCAGCTCACGGGTGCGCGCGCCGAACGGCTCGACGAAGTCGGCCACGATCTGCGAGAGCGCGACCTTGAAGGCGCCGTACTGCTGGCCCTCGTACTGCGTGACGATCTCGTCGATCGGCTGACCCGTCAGCGCCGAGTAGATCGTCAGCAGGTTGGAGATGCCGGGCTTCTCCTCGACGTCGAAGCGGATGTCGCTGCCCGAGTCGGTCATCGCCGAGCGGATCTTCTTGGCGGCCTTCTTGGGGTCGTCGAGCAGGTCGATCACGCCGTTGGGCGACGACTGCGACTTGCTCATCTTGTTGGTCGGCTCCTGCAGGTCGTAGATCTTGGAGACGCCCTTGACGATGTGCGGCTTGGGGACGGTGAACGTCTCGCCGAAGCGGTGGTTGAACCGCTGGGCGAGGTCACGGGTGAGCTCGACGTGCTGGCGCTGGTCCTCGCCGACCGGGACGCTGTCGGCCTGGTAGATGAGGATGTCGGCGGCCATGAGGATCGGATAGGTGAACAGGCCGACGCTGGCGGACTCGGATCCGCCCTTGACGGTCTTGTCCTTGAACTGCGTCATCCGGCTCGCCTCACCGAATCCCGTGATGCCGCTGAGCACCCACGCGAGCTGCGCGTGCTCGGGCACGTGACTCTGCGCGAACAGGGCGCTGCGCTGCGGATCGACGCCGGCGGCGAGCAGCTGAGCTGCGGCGATGTAGGTGCGTTCGCGCAGCGCGGCCGGGTCGTACTCGATCGTGATCGCGTGCAGGTCGGGGATGAAGTAGAACGCCTCGAAGTCGTCCTGGAGGGCGACCCACTGCTTGAACGCGCCGAAGTAGTTGCCGAGATGGTACGAGTCGGCGGTCGGCTGGGCGCCGGACAGGACTCGGGGGCGACGGTCAGCGGACATGGACGGCATTCTGCCAGCCACCACGTACGTCGTAGGGTCGGGGCGTGACAGACGTGCGCCGGTGGGATGTGCCCGGACGAGTGAACCTGATCGGCGAACACCTCGACTACAACGGCGGTCCCGTGCTGCCGATGGCGATCGACCGTTCGCTGACCATCAAGGTGCGACCCCGCGACGACGAGACGGTCAACCTCTGGTCCGACCTCCCGGGCTCGGCCAAGGTCACGTTCGGCACCGGCGTGCAGCCCGGCGACCTCGACGGCTGGGCCGTCTACGCCGCCGGCATCGTGTGGAGCCTCGTGTCGTCCGGCCATCGCTTCGACGGCGCCGACATCGTCGTCGAGTCACGGATCCCGTCGGGCGCCGGCATGTCGTCGTCGGCCGCCCTGACCTGTGGCATCGCGTCGGCGCTCAACGAGCTGCACGGCTACGGCCTCGACCGCACGGAGCTGGCGCTCCTGGCACAACGCGCCGAGCACGACTTCGTCGGCGCACCCGTCGGGCTCATGGACCAGCTCGCGGTGCTCTACGGCGAGGCCGGACACGCGGTGCTGATGGACACGGCACAGTCGCCGCCGACCACCCAGACCGTCCCGGTCACCTGGGAGGACGACGGTCTGACGCTCCTCGCGATCAACACCCGGGCGCACCACTCCCTGGCCGACGGCGAGTACGCCGCGCGCCGCACCGAGTGCGAGCGGGCCGCCGCCGAGCTCGGCGTCACGTGGCTGGCCGAGGCCACTCTCGACGCCACGATCGCGCTGACCGACGAGACGCTCAAGGCCCGGACCCGGCACGTGCTGACCGAGACCGCGCGCGTACGCGGTGCGGTCAACGCCATCAGCCGGCGCGCCTGGACGCAGCTCGGCACGATCTTCACCGCCTCCCACGCCTCGCTGCGCGACGACTTCCAGGTCAGCTGCCCCGAGCTCGACGTCGCCGTCGAGGCGGCGCTCGAGGCCGAGGCGCTCGGCGCGCGCATGACCGGCGGCGGCTTCGGCGGCAGCGCGATCGCCCTCGTCCCGGTCGACCGCGTGACGGCCGTACGCGAGCGGGTCGCGGCGCGCTACGCGGCGCAGCAGTGGCGCGAGCCCGAGGTCTTCGCCGTACGCCCCGCAGACGGCGCTCACCTGGTGGAGTGACCGGGTCTGGGAGACTGGGGGCGTGAGCACCAAGCAGCGGATCGCGTACCAGGGTGAACCGGGCGCGAACTCCCACATCGTCGCCCGGGAGCACTACCCCGAGTGGGAGGCCGTGGCGTGCGCGTCGTTCGAGGACGCCTTCGCGGCGGTGACCAACGGCGACGCCGATCTCGCGATGATCCCGATCGACAACTCGATCGCGGGCCGGGTGTCCGACATCCACCACTTCCTGCCGACGTCGGGGCTGCACATCGTCGCCGAGCACTTCCTGCGCATCCAGTTCAGCCTGCTGGGGGTGCCCGGGTCGAGCCTCGACACGATCAAGACCGTGCACAGCCACGTGCACGCCCTCGGCCAGTGCCGCAAGATCATCAAGCAGTACGGCCTCACGCCGATCATCTCCGGTGACACCGCCGGCGCGGCGCGGGAGATCGCCGACGCCGCCGACCCGAGCCAGGCCGCCATCTCGCCGCCCCTGGCCGCCGAGATCTACGGCCTCGAGGTGCTGGCCTCCGACGTCGAGGACGAGGACCACAACACGACCCGGTTCGTCGTGCTCTCGCGCGAGGCCAAGCAGGCGCCGCCCGGCAACGGCCCGACCGTCACGAGCTTCATCTTCAACGTGCGCAACCTGCCCGCCGCGCTCTACAAGGCGCTTGGCGGGTTCGCGACCAACGGTGTCAACATGACCAAGCTCGAGAGCTACATGGTCGGCGGCGAGTTCACCGCGACGCAGTTCCTCGCCGAGGTCGACGGACACCCCGAGGACACCCATCTGCGGCGGGCGCTCGAGGAGCTCGAGTTCTTCACGACCGACGTCAAGATCCTCGGGGTCTATCCGGCCGACCCGTTCCGCTCGCTCAACCCATGACCTGCGCCCGATGAAGTGGCCGCTCAACGTCCCGGTCCTCAGCGACGGGATCGTGACGCTTCGCGCACACGTGCCGGCTGACACCGACGGCCTCGTCGAGATGGCCGGCGACGCCGAGATGCAGCGGTGGACGGCGATCCCCGTCCCCAACACGCGGGAGATGAGCGAGCAGTACGCCTTCACGGTGCTGCCGCGCGGCTGGAACGACGGCACGCACCGCGGCTGGGCGATCGAGGTCGACGGCCGGTTCGCCGGCAACGTCGACGTCCGCCAGGCGCCGATCGCCGACATCGGGTTCGCGCTGCACCCGTGGGCGCGCGGCCGCGGCGTCATGACCCGCGCCGTACGCCTTGCGGTCGACTGGGCCCTCAGCGAGGGCGGCGTCGAGATCGTGCACTGGCGGTCGCACGTGGGCAACGAGGCGTCGCTCCGCGTCGCCCAGCAGACCGGGTTCAGCCTGCACGGGCTCGTTCCGGGCATGCTCCACGAGCGCGGTCAGGTGCTCGACGCGTGGACGGGCTCGTTCCGGTTCGGCGACAGCCCCGTGCCTCGCACCCCCTGGGCCGAGTCCGTGGTGCTGGAGTCCGATCGCGTACGCCTGCGGCCGTTCACCCACGCCGACGTGCCGCGGGTCGTGGAGGCGTGCAGCGACCCGGTGAGCCGGCACTTCCTGGCCGGGCTCCCCCATCCCTACACGCCGGCCATCGCCCGCAGCTATCTCGCCGACTGCGTGTGGCAGGCGGCGACCGGGGCCAAGGCCACCTGGGCGATCGCGGACGTCGAGACCGACGAGCTGCTGGGCAACATCGCGGTGATGGACATGCTCGGCATCAATCCCACGTCTGGCGAGATCGGCTACTGGATGCATCCTGCGGCGAGGGGCCAAGGTCTCATGACCGAGGCCGTGCGGATGGTCGTACGCCATGCGCTCGATCCCGACGGCCTCGACCGGCGTCGTCTCGTGCTCTACGCCGCCGCCGACAACCCCGCCAGCAACGCGGTCGCGGTGGCCGCCGGCTATCGGCACTACGGCACGCAGCGCGCGGCCGAGCGCCTGGGCGACGGGTCGTACGACGACCTGCACGGCTACGAGCTGCTTCGCTGACGCGGTTCTGTCGCACCCGGTCGCCAGACTGGTTGCGACATGCACATGTCGTGCTATATATTCCACGAGGAATAATTCGTACGGAATGAACCGGAAGGAGCATCGATGACCCTGACCCCCCTCGCGGTCGCGACCCTTGCGCTCGTCAACGAGCGGCCGATGCATCCCTACGAGATGTACCAGCTGCTGCTCGACCGCCGTGAGGACCGCATGATCAAGGTCCGCCCCGGCTCGCTCTACCACACGGTCGAGCGGCTCCACGCGGCCAAGCTCCTGGAGGTCACCGGCACCACGCGCGAGGGCAACCGGCCCGAGCGCACGACCTACGCCATGACCGACGCCGGGCGCGAGGCCCTCACGGCACGCATCAGGGAGCTGCTCAGCCGCCCGGTCCGCGAGTACCCGCACTTCCCCGTCGCCCTCGACGAGGCGCACAACCTGCCGCCCGAGCAGGCGGCCGCCGACCTCACGGCGTACGCAGACGCGCTCGACGAGGAGATCCTCGAGATCTCCACCGTGCTCGACGGAGTCCGCGAACGCGACCTCGCCGAGGCCTACTGGATCGGCGGCGACTACCTGCTCAGCATCACGACGTTCCAGCGCGACTGGATCCGTACCCTCATCACCCGCATCGAGAGCAAGGAGCTCACGTGGCAACCTCCCCAGCACTGAAGACCGACCTGCCTGACGACTACCGGCCGTGGCCGGCGCTGTGGGCCATGGTCATCGGCTTCTTCATGATCCTCGTCGACAACACGATCGTCTCGGTCGCGACACCGGCGATCTCGACCGACCTCGACGCCGACGTCAACAGCGTCATCTGGGTCACCAGCGCCTACCTCCTGGCCTACGCCGTCCCGCTCCTCGTGACCGGACGGCTGGGCGACCGCTTCGGGCCCAAGAACGTCTACCTGCTCGGCCTCGTGATCTTCACGCTCGCGTCGTTGTGGTGCGGCCTGACCGGCAGCATCGAGATGCTGATCCTGGCTCGTGTCGTGCAGGGCATCGGCGCCTCGCTCATCACGCCGCAGACCATGGCGGTCATCACCCGCACGTTCCCCGCAGCCAAGCGCGGCAGCGCCATGGCCCTGTGGGGTGCGACCGCCGGCGTCGCGACCCTTGTCGGCCCGATCCTCGGCGGCGTCCTGGTCGACAGCCTCGGCTGGGAGTGGATCTTCTTCATCAACGTGCCGGTCGGCATCGTCGGCTTCGTGCTGGCTGCGCGACTCGTCCCGGTCCTGCCGACCCACACGCACAGCTTCGACTGGCTCGGCGTCGCCCTGAGCGGCATCGGCGTGTTCCTCGTCGTGTTCGGGATCCAGGAGGGCGAGAAGTACGACTGGGGCACGATCTCCGGCATCATCAGCGTCCCGTTGCTCATTGCGCTCGGCGTCCTGGTGTTCGCCGCCTTCATCTGGTGGCAGGGCCGTATCCGCAAGGAGCCGCTCGTGCCACTCGGGCTGTTCCGCGACCGCAACTTCTCGCTGGGCAACGGCGGCATCGCGATGGTCTCGCTGGCCATCACCGCCATGGCGCTGCCGTTCCAGTTCTACGCCCAGGGTGCCCGCGGCTGGAGCCCCACCGAGTCGGCGCTTCTGATGGCGCCGATGGCGGTCGTGCTGATGGTGCTGTCGCCGTTCGTCGGCAAGCTGGTCGACAAGGTCCACCCGCGCAACATCACGATGGTGGGCTTCGGCACCGCGACGGTGTCGATGGCGTGGCTCGCGCTGATCATCCGTCCCGACACGCCGGTGTGGCAGATGCTGCTGCCGATGGCGCTGTTCGGCGTCTCCAACGCCTGCATGTGGGCGCCGCTCGGGGCGACCGCGACCCGCAACCTGCCGATGAGCTCGGCCGGTTCCGGCGCCGGCGTCTACAACACGACGCGCCAGATCGGTGCGGTACTCGGCAGCGCGGCTGTCGCGGCACTGATCCAGGCTCGCCTCACCGCCAACGGCCTCGGCGACTCGTCGAGCTCCGTCCAGGCGTCGGGCAAGAGCATGCCGGAGCAGATCCAAGGACCGTTCTCGGACGCGATGGCGCAGTCGCTCATCCTGCCCGTCGTCGCGTTCGCGGTCGGCTTCGTCCTGATGATCTTCTTCGCCAAGCCGTCGCACGCCGGCCACGCCGGCGCGCCGCCGGCGGCCGCACAGCCGGTGCCCGTGGCCGAGTGACATGAGCTCGAAGGCACCCGACCACACCTACAGTGGTCGGGTGCCTTCGACGTTCGTCCTGACGCTGTCGTGCCCCGACCGCCCGGGGCTCGTCTATGCCGTCACGCGATGGATCGCCGAGGCCGGCGGCAACATCCTCGACAGCCAGCAGTTCTCCGACACCAGCGACGACGAGTTCTTCCTCCGGGTCCACTTCACCGTGGTCGATTCCTCGTCGGCTGCGGAGCTCAGCGAGCGCTTCGCCCTCTTGGCCGCAGAGCACCGCATGGCGTACCGACTGGTGGTCGCGGAGATCGCGATCCGGACGCTCGTGCTGGTGTCCAAGGAGGGCCACTGCCTCAACGACCTGCTCTACCGGCAGAGCACCGGGGCGCTCAACATCGAGATCCCGGCCATCGTGTCGAACCACCCCGACCTCGCGCGCCTCGCCGCGGCGTACGACGTGCCGTTCCACCACGTGCCCGTCGTCGACAAGGCTGACGCCGAGGCCCGGATGCTGGCCCTGGTCGACGAGCTCGACATCGACCTCGTGGTGCTGGCGCGCTACATGCAGATCCTGTCCGACGACACCTGCCGGCGGCTCGAGGGCCGGGCCATCAACATCCACCACAGCTTCCTGCCGAGCTTCAAGGGCGCGCGGCCCTATCAGCAGGCCCACGATCGCGGGGTCAAGCTGATCGGCGCGACGGCACACTACGTCACCGCGGCGCTCGACGAGGGACCGATCATCGACCAGGGCGTGCTGCGCGTCGATCACCGCATGACCGCCGCCGACCTCGCCCGGGTGGGCCGCGACGTCGAGTCGCAGACGCTGTCGCGCGCCGTGCAGCTGCACGCGGAGTCACGTGTCCTGATGAACGGCCCCCGCACCGTCGTGTTTGCCTGAGCCAGCATGCGTCGAGTTCACAGGCGCCAACCACGGCCAATGGCGCCCGTAACGTCACATTTCGCGGGAGCTGCGGGACGTGTGACCTGCACCATCTCGACATGCAGGCATGCGTCTCGCATCCTGAGATTTGTTCGCGCGCGTCCTCAACGCACCTAGTTTGAGGTCCGGAGCACGCACGGTAGCGTGCCCTGACCCCGAGGCAGGACGATGACGATCACCCGCAGGAACCTGATGGCCGGAGCCGCGATCGCGGCGAGCGTAGCGATGCTGACCGCCTGTGCACCGTCCTCCTCCGATGACAGCTCGACGTCGGCCGGCAAGAAGTCGACGTTGTCGCTCGTGGCCTACTCCGTGCCCAAGGCGGCGGACGGCGCGCTCGAGAAGGCGTTCGCCAAGACCGATCCCGGCGCCGGCGTCACCTGGAAGCAGTCCTACGGCCCTTCCGGCGACCAGAGCCGCGCCGTCGTCGGCGGCCTCAAGGCCGATGTCGTGCACTTCTCGCTGACGCCCGACGTCACCCGCCTCGTCGACGAGGGCCTCGTCGACAAGTCGTGGGACCAGAACGCCAACAAGGGCATCCTGTCGACGTCGGTCGTCGCGATCGTCGTGCGCAAGGGCAACCCCAAGCACATCGAGTCGTTCGCCGACCTCGCCAAGCCCGGGGTCGGCATCGTGACCCCCAACCCTGGCTCGTCGGGCTCGGCGCGCTGGAACATCCTCGCGGCGTACCAGTCGGTCATCGCCAACGGCGGCAGCGAGGCGGACGCCAAGGCGTACCTCAAGAAGCTGTTCGCCAACGTCAAGGCGCTGCCCGGCAGCGGCCGCGACGCGACGACCGCGTTCCAGGGCGGCACGGGTGACGTGCTGCTGTCGTACGAGAACGAGGCGATCTTCGCGCGGCAGAGCGGCGAGGACGTCGACTACGTCGTCCCGAAGCAGAACCTGCTGATCGAGAACCCCGCCGCCGTCACGACCAAGGCAGCACCCGCGGCGGCCAAGTTCCTCGACTTCGGGATCAGCGCCGAGGGCCAGGGCATCTTCGCGCAGTACGGCTTCCGGCCGGTCGCGTCCGTCCAGGGCGTCAACGTCGGCACCGTCAAGGGCGCGAACGACCCGGCCAACCCGTTCCCGAAGATCGACGAGCTGTTCACGATCGACAAGACCTTCGGTGGCTGGTCGGCCGTCAACGACAAGTTCTTCGACGAGAAGAGCGGCATCATCACCAAGATCATCGCGGAGTCCGGCAAGTCGTGACGACCGAGATCCAGCCTGCTCCGGGCGCGACGCGCAAGCGTCGCGCCCGGAGCGCCACGTCACTGACGCGATCCTCGGGCATCGGCCTGGGGCTCGCGGTGACATGGTTCAGCCTGCTCGTCCTGATCCCGCTCGCCCTGGTCGTCATCCAGTCGGCGGACGGCGGCTGGCAGACGTTCCGCGACACCCTGACCAACTCCCAGACCGCGGCAGCGCTGCGCCTGACGGTGACGCAGGCGCTCATCGTGACGCTCGTCAACGTCATGTTCGGCACGCTCATCGCATGGGTCCTCGTCCGGGACCACTTCTGGGGCAAGCGGATCCTCGAGGTCATCATCGACATCCCGTTCGCGCTGCCGACGATCGTGGCCGGGCTCGTGCTGCTGAGCCTCTACGGCCCGGACAGCCCGATCGGCATCAACGTCGCCAACACCGAGCGTTCGGTCTTCCTCGCGCTGCTGTTCGTGACGCTCCCCTTCGTCGTACGCACCGTCGAGCCGGTCCTGCTGGAGCTCGATCCCGAGGTCGAGGAGGCCGCCGCGTCGCTCGGCGCCAGCCGCTTCACGACCCTGCGCCGCATCCTGCTGCCGGCCCTCGCGCCCGCGATCACCGCCGGTGCCGCGCTGTCGTTCGCCCGCGGCATCAGCGAGTACGGCTCGCTGGTCCTGCTCTCGGGCAACCTGCCCAACAAGACCGAGGTCGCCTCGGTGCGCATCCTGACCTACATCGAGAACGGCAACGAGGCCGCCGCTGCCTCGGTGGCGGTGCTCCTGCTCGGGGTTGCGCTGATCGCGATCATCCTGCTGCAGGTCCTGACGAATGCGGTGTCGCGCCGTGCCTAGCCGTATGCGACAGCCCAAGACCACCGGCACGTACGTCCGCCGGGGCCTGGTCATCGCCTACCTGTTCCTGCTCGTCGCCTGGCCCGTGTCGCTCGTCGTCAAGCACACGTTCGACGGCGGGCTCGACAACCTGCAGACCGCGCTGTCGGACCCCGACGTCGTGTTCGCCCTGCAGCTCACGGTCTACGTCGCGGTGTGGGCCGTCGTGATCAACACGATCTTCGGGGTCGGCGTCTCGCTGCTGCTGGTGCGCTACGACTTCCCGGGCCGTGGCATCCTGTCGGCGCTGATCGACCTGCCGCTTTCGGTCTCGCCGATCGTCGTCGGTCTCGCGCTGCTCCTGACGTACGGGAGCACCAACGGCCTCCTGGGACCGAGCCTCAGGGACGCCGGCATCCAGGTCGCGTTCGCCCCGCTCGGCATCATCCTCGCGACAGCGTTCGTCAGCCTCCCGCTCGTGATCCGCGAGCTCGTGCCGGTGCTCCACGAGATCGGCACCGACCAGGAGCAGGCGGCGCGCAGCCTGGGGGCGGGTCCGTGGCAGACGTTCCGCCGCATCACACTCCCCTCGGTCAAGTGGGCGCTGGTCTACGGCGTCGTGCTGAGCCTCGCCCGGTCGCTCGGCGAGTTCGGCGCCGTCAAGATCATGTCGGGCAACATCGCCGGCCAGACCCAGACCGCCACGCTGAGCGTGGAGGAGAAGTACCAGGACTTCCAGCAGGGCACGGCGTACGCCACGAGCTTCCTGCTCGCACTGATCGCGGTCGCGGCGCTGGTCGTCGTCTCCGTGCTCCGACCGAAGGAGAACCCCGATGGGGATTGAGATCCGCGGCATCAACAAGTTCTTCGGCGACTTCGTCGCCCTGGAGGACATCAACCTCAGCATCCCCAGCGGACAGCTCACGGCCCTGCTCGGGCCGAGCGGTGGTGGCAAGTCGACGCTGCTGCGCATCATCGCGGGCCTCGAGTCCTCCGACAGCGGAACCGTCGAGATCGAGGGCGTCGACACCACCAACGTGCCGGCGCAGAAGCGCAACGTCGGCTTCGTGTTCCAGCACTACGCCGCGTTCAAGCACATGACCGTGGCCAAGAACATCGCGTTCGGACTCGAGATCCGCAAGCGCCCCAAGGACGAGGTCAAGGACCGCGTCCAGGAGCTGCTCAAGCTCGTCCACCTCGAGCAGTGGTCCGACCGGCTGCCGTCGCAGCTCTCGGGCGGCCAGCGACAGCGCATGGCGCTGGCCCGTGCGCTCGCGATCGAGCCCAGCGTGCTGCTGCTCGACGAGCCGTTCGGCGCGCTCGACGCCAAGGTCCGCAAGGAGCTCCGAGACTGGCTGCGGCGCCTGCACGACGAGGTGCACGTGACGACGGTCTTCGTGACGCACGACCAGGAGGAGGCGCTCGAGGTCTCCGACAGCCTCGTCGTGATCAACGAGGGCCGCATCGAGCAGATCGGCTCCCCCGACGACCTGTACGACCGGCCGGCCAGCGACTTCGTGCTGTCGTTCCTCGGCCCGGTCACCCGGCTCGGCGACCACCTCATCCGGCCCCACGACATCGAGATCTCGCGCTACGAGCAGGCGGCGACCGCGACCGGCCGGATCACGCGGTGGACGCGCGTCGGCTTCGAGATCCGCCTCGAGGTGACCCCCGACGACAAGCTCCACCCCGACCCGATCCAGGTCGTGGTGACCCGCGCGGAGGCGACGGCGCTCGGCCTGCACGAGGGTGACCAGGTGTGGCTGCGTCCGCAGGCCGGCGTCGAGCCGGTCAGGGCCTGACGGAGCGGCGCTGCGCCGCGACGCCGACGGCGAAGATCGCGACACCGGCGATCGCGAGCCCGGCTCCGACGAGGCTCGACGCCCGATAGCCGTAGCCCGCGGCGATCGCGACGGACCCGAGCCAGGCGCCCAGGCCGTTCGCGATGTTGAGCGCCGAGTGGTTGAGCGCGGCACCGAGCATCTGCGCATCACCGGCGGCATGCATCAGGCGTACCTGCAGGTTGATCGCGACGATCGAGCTGATCATCGCCACCGTGAAGACGAGGATCATCGCCGGCAGGACGTGGGGCGCCGCGAAGAAGAACGCGACCAGGGCGACCGCCGTGGCCACGAAGCCGTAGAGGATCGAGCGCTCGACGTTCCAGTCCGCGAGGACACCGGCAGCCCATGAGCCGAGGACCGAGCCGACGCCGAACGCCAGGGCGAACCACGGGATCCACGACTCGGACTGGTCGGCGACCTTGGTGACCAGTGGTGCGATGTAGCTGTACATCGCGAACAGTCCGCCGAAGCCGACCATGCCGGCCGAGACCGCGTAGAGCACCTGCGGACGCTTGAGCGCGGCCAGCTCGCCGCGCAGCGAGGCGTCGGTGTTGGCCGGCGAGTGCGGCACGAAGGCGTAGATCATGAGCGCCGTGGCGATCGTGATGCCGAGGACGACCCAATAGGCGCTGCGCCAGCCGAGGTGCTGGCCGAGAGCCGTGCTCGCCGGCACCCCGACGACGGTGGCGACCGACAGGCCGAGCATGACCGAGCTGACGGCCCGGCCCTTGTACTCCGGGCGTACGAGCGAGGCGGCGATGAGGGAGGCGACCCCGAAGTAGGCGCCGTGCGGCAGGCCGGCCACGAAGCGGGCGAGCATCACGGGCAGATAGCCGCTGGCCATCGCGGTGATCGCATTGCCGACGCCGAGCGCCAGGATCAGGCCGATCGCCAGCTCCCGCTTGGGCAACCGGGCGCCGAGCGACACGATGATCGGGGCACCGACGACGACCCCGAAGGCGTACGCCGTGATGATGTGACCCGTCGTCGCGTTGGACCGGTGGATGCCGTCCGCGATCTCCTCGAGCAGGCCCATCGTCATGAACTCGGTCGTGCCGATCGCGAATCCGCCGAGGGCAAGCGCCAGCAGCGCCAGGGACACGTGCTTGGTGCGCGTCCTGGTCGCGGGCGTCGTCTCGAGGGTGCTCACCACAGGTACAAGTCTCCCAGCGGGTCCGGTTGTTCCACGAATCGAGACAGTGTGCGTCCCCTCACGCGCTTCTGTGGGCGGCGACTGCCACGCTGTCGGTATGCGGGTGATCTCCGACGCCGAGCGGCGCGCACGTCTGGGCCGGCGCCACGCGCTCGCCGCCGAGCATCGCGCACAGACCGTGGTCGACGCGGCCCGCGCTGTCGTGGCCCTGCACGGCACCGACCCCGCCACGACGGTCCTGTCCGCCCTGGCTCGCACCCGCAAGGCGGCACCGGCCGATGTCGAGCGAGCGCTCTACGACGACCGCAGCCTCGTGCGGGTGCTGTCGATGCGGCGCACGGTGTTCGCGGTCCCCCGCGAGGTCGCCCCTGTGTGCCTCGCCGGCGCCTCCGACATCGTCGCGACTGAGCAGCGCAGGCTGCTGGTCAAGGCGCTCGCCGAGGCCGGGATCGCCGGCGACCTCGACGACTGGGTCAACCGTGCCGAGCAGTCGGCGCTGGCGGCGATCGACGCGGCCGGCGAGGTCACCAGCACCGAGCTCTCGCAGGCGGATCCGCTCCTGGCCACCCGGGTCCAGCTCGGCAGCGGCAAGTTCGTGGCCACCCCCACCGTCGCCAGCCGACTCCTGACGCTGTTGTCGGCCGAGGGCAGCGTCGTCCGCACGCGACCGCGGGGCACCTGGACGTCGACGCAGTTCCGGTGGGCCACCATGGCGTCGTGGTGCGACCTCGGCGAACGACCCGATGCCGCCACCGCCGCGACGGAGCTGGCCCGGCTGTGGTTCGAGGCGTACGGTCCGGCGACGCTCGACGACCTGCAGTGGTGGACCGGCTGGACCAAGACCCGCACGCGCGCGGCCGTGGCGCCGCTCGAGACCGTCGAGGTCGCGCTCGACGGTCGGCCCGGCCTTGTCCTGGCCGGCGACGTCGAGCCGGTCGAGGCGCCCGATCCGTGGGTCGCCCTGCTGCCCGCCCTCGATCCCTCGGCGATGGGCTGGAAGCACCGCGACTTCGTGCTGGGCCCGCATCGCGAGCGCCTCTTCGACGTCAACGGCAACGCCGGTCCGACCGTGTGGGTCGACGGACGCATCGTCGGGGGCTGGGCCCAGCGTGACGACGGCGACGTGGTGTTCACGCTGTTGCAGGACATCGGCACGGAGTCGACCGCCGCGGTGCAGCAGGCAGCAGCCGACCTGACGACGACCCTGGGCGACGTACGCCTCAAGGCGCGTGCCCGTGGCTGGACGCTCGTCGAGAAGGACCTCAGGGCTTGATGGCGTCGCGGATCAGAGCCCTGAGCTCCGCTGCGACCGCCTCGAGCGGCTCCGGGCTGCGCTGGCTCCGCGCCATCACCACCGCACCCTCGAGGCTGCCGACGATGAGCCACGCGAGGCGCTCGGCGCGCTCGGGTGTCACCCCGTCACGGGTCAGCACCGTGACCAGCATTCCCTGCCACCGCAGGAACACCGCCGCGGCCGCGCTGGCGGTCGTGACGTCCTCGGTCGCGACGGCGAGGATCGGACAGCTCGCCTCGTAGTCGCTCTTCGCCAGGAACTCCCGCCAGTTGGCGATGAAGGCGTCGAGCACGGCGAGTGCGCCATCGTCCGCGGCCCGACCCAGGACCTTCTCGACCCGGCCGGAGACCCATCCGACGGCCTCGTCGACCAGCTGCTCCTTGCCGCCGGGGAAGTAGTGATAGGTCGAGCCGAGCGGCGCTCCGGTGAACTTCGCGAGCTCGCGGACGCTCGTCGCTCCGACGCCGCGCTCGCCGATCAGCTGTGCCGCGCCGGCGACCATCTTCGTACGGGGATCGAGGGGCATGGCCACAGCATACCCTTGACTATGACAGTCGTCATAGCCTAGCGTCGGCGCTATGACGAACGTTATAGACGAGCAGCTCTGGGACACCATCACCTTCTCCGCCGACGACGGCTACGAGCTGCGCGGGCGCTGGTTCGAGCCGAACGGCGAGACGCGCGGCGTCGTCCTCATCGTCCCGGCGATGGCGACGACCGCGGCCTACTACGCGACGTTCGCCTCATGGCTGCGCGACCGCGGTTTCGCGGTGATGACGTTCGACTACCGCGGCTATGGCGAGTCGCTCGACGGTCCGATGCGCGAGGTCACGAACGACCTCGTGCGCTGGGCGCTCGACGCCCGCGACGCACTCGACCATGCGCACGTACGCGCGCAGGGCCGCCCGGTCACCTGGCTCGGCCACAGCCTGGGCGGCCAGGTCCTGCCGTTCGCCGACCACGCCAAGGCCGATCGTGCCATCAGTGTCGCGGCGGGCACTGGCTACTGGCGGCACAACACTCCGAGCGCCCGGCGCAAAGCGCCCCTGCTGTGGAAGGTCATCGCTCCGGCAGCCATTGCGGTTGCCGGCTACTTCCCCGGCAAGCGGCTCGGCATCCTCGGCGATCTCCCACCCAACGTCATGCGGCAGTGGGCTCGCTGGTGCATGCACCCGGACTACCTGCTCGCCGAGCTGCCCGCGATGCGCGACGAGTTCGCCGCGGTCCAGATCCCCATGGCTTCGGTGTCGTTCACCGACGACGAGCTGATGTCGGCGACCAGCATCAGCATGCTCGACGCGCTCTACACGGCCGTCGACACGACACACATGCGCTACACCCCGCAGCAGCTGGGCGTCGACCGCATGGGCCACTTCGGGTTCTTCCGGCACAACCAGGTGGACCTGTGGGACGAGCTGGTCCTGCCGCACCTCGCCGTGCGGCGTACCGCCTAGCCCAGGATGCCCAGGACCTCGGAGAACGTCGTCGACGGGCGCATGACCTGCGTGACCTTGGCGTCGTCCGGCCGGAAGTAGCCGCCGATGTCGGCCGGCGAACCCTGCACCGCCAGCAGCTCGTCGTTGATCTTCTGCTCGTTGGCCGCGAGCGAGCCCGCGACCTCCGCGAACGCGGCCGCGAGGTCGGCGTCCTCGGTCTGCGCCGCGAGCTCCTGCGCCCAGTAGAGGGCGAGGTAGAAGTGGCTGCCGCGGTTGTCGATCTCGCCGACCTTGCGGCTCGGTGACTTGTTCTCGTTGAGGAACGTGCCGGTCGCCCGGTCGAGCGTGTCGGCGAGGATCTGCGCCCGCGCGTTGCCGGTCGTCGTCGCCATGTGCTCGAAGCTCGACGCCAGCGCGAGGAACTCGCCGAGGCTGTCCCAGCGCAGGTGGTTCTCCTTGACGAGCTGCTGCACGTGCTTGGGCGCCGAGCCGCCGGCGCCGGTCTCGAACAGTCCGCCGCCGTTGATCAGCGGGACGATCGACAGCATCTTGGCGCTGGTGCCGAGCTCGAGGATCGGGAACAGGTCGGTGTTGTAGTCGCGCAGCACGTTGCCGGTCACCGAGATCGTGTCCTCACCGCGGCGGATGCGGTCGATCGAGAACTGCGTGGCCTCGGCCGGCGCCATGATCTCGATCTGCAGGCCGTCGGTGTCGTGCTCGGGCAGGTAGGCCTCGACCTTGGCGATCAGGTTGGCGTCGTGGGCGCGGCTCGGGTCGAGCCAGAACACGGCGGGGGTCTGCGAGGCCCGTGCGCGGGTCACGGCGAGCTTGACCCAGTCGCGGATCGGCACGTCCTTGGTCTGGCAGGCACGCCAGATGTCGCCCGCCTCGACGGCGTGCTCGAGCACGACGGTGCCGGCCTGGTCGACGACCTGCACGGTTCCGTCACGATCGATCTCGAACGTCTTGTCGTGGCTGCCGTACTCCTCGGCGGCCTGCGCCATGAGTCCCACGTTGGGGACCGAGCCCATCGTCGTCGGGTCGTAGGCACCATTGGCCCGGCAGTCGTCGATGACGGTCTGGTAGACCCCGGCGTACGAGCTGTCGGGGATCACCGCGAGCGTGTCGGCCTCGTTGCCGTCGGGGCCCCACATGTGGCCCGACGTCCGGATCATGGCCGGCATCGACGCGTCGACGATGACGTCGCTGGGGACGTGCAGGTTGGTGATGCCCTTGTCGGAGTCGACCATCGCGAGGGCGGGGCCGTCGGCGATGCCCTGCTCGATCGCGGCCTTGATCTCGGCGCCGTTGGGCAGCGCGTCGAGACCGGCGAGGATCGAGCCGAGCCCGTTGCTGGGGCTCAGGCCGGCCGCGGCGAGGTCGTCGCCGTACGCCGCGAAGACCTCCGGCAGGAACGCCTTGACGACGTGTCCGAAGATGATCGGGTCGGACACCTTCATCATGGTCGCCTTGAGGTGCACCGAGAACAGCACGCCCTCGTCCTTGGCGCGCTGGACCTGCGCCGCGAGGAACGCGTCGAGCGCGGCGGCGCGCATCACGGTGGCGTCGACGACCTCACCCGCGAGCACCGGGACGGCGTCCTTGAGGACCGTCGTCGTGCCGTCCTCGCCGACCAGGCGAATGCTGAGCGTGTCATCGGCGTCGAGGACGATCGACTTCTCGTTGGAGCGGAAGTCGTCGGCGCCCATCGTGGCGACGTTGGTCTTGGAGTCGCTGCTCCACGCACCCATCGAGTGCGGGTGCGCCTTGGCGAAGTTCTTGACCGAGGCGGGTGCGCGGCGGTCGGAGTTGCCCTCACGAAGGACGGGGTTGACCGCGCTGCCCTTGACCTTGTCGTAGCGGGAGCGGACGTCCTTGTCCTCGTCGGTCTGCGGGTTGTCGGGGTAGTCCGGCAGCGCGTAGCCGTGGCCCTGCAGCTCGGCGATCGCGGCCTTGAGCTGCGGGACCGAGGCGCTGATGTTGGGCAGCTTGATGATGTTGGCCTCGGGCGTCTTGGCCAGGTCGCCCAGCTCGGAGAGCGCGTCGCCGATCTGCTGCTCGGGGGGCAGCCGGTCGCCGAACAGCGCGATGATGCGGCCCGCCAGCGAGATGTCCCGGGTCTCGACCTCGACGCCGGCCGTCGAGGCGTACGCCGCGATGACGGGGAGGAACGAGTAGGTGGCCAGCAGCGGCGCCTCGTCGGTGTGGGTGTAGATGATCTTGGCCATGAGTGCGACGACTCCTACGTGTGGATCAAAGATTGTTTGACATCAAGATATCTCACCGACACAGACGCTCTCAGCGTCCCCCAGTCACGGCTGCCGGCGCCCTACCCTGTGAGGCAGGTCACACATACCTCAGGAGGCCCACGATGGCAGCACCCACCACTTCCCACAAGCTGGGCGCCGAGGCGCTCGGCACGTTCTGGCTCGTCCTCGGCGGCGTCGGCACCGCGGTCCTGGCCGGCAACGAAGGCGGCGTCGGCACCCTCGGCATCGCCTTGGCGTTCGGCCTGACGGTCCTCACCGGCGCGTACGCGTTCGGGCCCATCTCCGGCGGGCACTTCAATCCCGCCGTGACGGTCGGCCTCGCGATGGCCAAGCGGTTCGACTGGAAGGACGCGCCCGGCTACTTCGCGGCCCAGCTCGCCGGGGCGACGATCGCCGGTGGCGTGCTGTTCGTCATCGCGCACGGTGCCGACGGCTTCGACGCCACGGCAAGCGGCTTCGGGGCCAACGGCTACGGCGACCACTCCCCCGGCGGCTACAGCCTCCTGGCGGTCATCATCACCGAGATCGTGCTGACGGCGTTCTTCCTGTACGTGATCTTCGGAGCGACGGCCAAGCGTGCAGCGGTCGGGTTCTCCGGATTGGCGATCGGGCTCGCGCTGACCTTGATCCACCTGATCTCGATCCCCGTTGACGGCACGTCGGTCAACCCGGCCCGCTCCTTGGGCGTCGCCTGGTTCGCCGGTGGCGACCACCTCGCGCAGGTCTGGGTGTTCATCCTCGCGCCGGTCATCGGTGCCGCGATCGCCGGCGTCACGCACGCGATGATCGTCGGGGACGACACCGACTGACACTTCCATTGCGAATGGTTGTCTGAGACGATCCACGTCCGACCTCGAACCCACCGGGAGACACCATGACCCTCACCATCGTCATCATCGGGGTCGCCGTCGTCGCCGGACTCTGCATCGCCCTCCAACGCCGCTCATCCGGCACAGGCGAGACCGAGCGCGATGTCCCGCCCATCAGGCCCACGGCGGACGGCACCCACCAGGGCCGTTCCCCCGGCGCCGATGGCGGTGGCATGTCCTACTACAACGGCGGCTGAGGGTCGCTGCACGACGAAGGGCCCGGGACGCGCGTCCCGGGCCCTTCGTCGTACGACTCAGCGCAGGTCGAAGTGGTCGAGCTCGCTGACCTTGACCCATGCCGCGACGAAGTCCTTGACGAACTTCTCCTTGGCGTCGTCGCTGCCGTAGACCTCGGCCAGCGCGCGAAGCTGCGAGTTCGAACCGAAGACGAGATCGACGGCCGTTGCCGTTCGGGTCACCTCACCCGAGACCCGGTCACGACCCTCGTAGACGTTCTCCGCAGCCTCCGACGCCTTCCACTCCGTGCCCATGTCGAGCAGGGTGACGAAGAAGTCGTTGGTCAGTGCGCCGGGGCGATCGGTGAACACGCCGTGCTGCGCGCCTCCATGGTTGGTCCCGAGTGCCCGCATGCCGGCCACCAGGACCGCCGTCTCCGGGGCCGTGAGCGCGAGCATGTTGGCGCGGTCGAGCAGCAACGTCTCGGGCGGCAGCTTCTCACCGGATCGCAGATAGTTGCGGAAGCCGTCGGCCCGCGGCTCGAGGACCGCGAACGAGTCGACGTCGGTGTCCTCCTGCGAGGCGTCGGTGCGGCCCGGGTGGAACGGCACCTCGACCTCGACGCCCGCGTCGCGCGCGGCCTGCTCGACCGCAGCCGCGCCACCCAGCACGATCAGGTCGGCCAAGGAGACCTTCTTGCCGCTGGACTGCGCTGCGTTGAAGTCCTGCTGGACCTGCTCGAGCGTCGACAGCACGGTGGCCAGCTGCTCGGGCTGGTTGACCTCCCAGCTCCGCTGCGGCTCGAGGCGGATGCGGGCACCGTTGGCACCGCCGCGCTTGTCGGTGTCGCGGTAGCTAGCGGCCGATGCCCAGGCCGTCGTCGCGAGCTGCGAGACGGACAGGCCCGAGCCCAGGAGCGTACGCTTCAGCGCTGCGATGTCGCCCGCGTCGATCAGCTCGTGGTCGACGGCCGGGACGGGGTCCTGCCACAGCTGCGGCTCCGGGACCCAGGGGCCCAGGTAGCGCGAGATCGGGCCCATGTCACGGTGCAGCAGCTTGTACCAGGCCTTGGCGAACTGCTCGGCGAACTCCTCTGGGTTGTCGAGGTAGCGGCGCGAGATCTCGCCGTAGATCGGGTCCTCGCGCAGCGCCAGGTCGGTGGTCAGCATCGTCGGAACGCGCTTCTTGGCCGGGTCGAACGGGTCGGGCTGGTCCGCCTCGGCGCCCACGGCAGTCCACTGGTGCGCGCCCGCGGGGCTCTTGGTGAGCTCCCACTCGTGACCGAACAGGTTCTGGAAGAAGCCCATGCTGAACTTCGTCGGCGTGCTGGTCCAGGTGACCTCGAGGCCGCTGGTGATCGCGTCGGCGCCCTTGCCGCTGCGGAACGTGCTCTTCCAGCCGAGGCCCTGCTCCTCGAGCGGGGCGGCCTCGGGCTCGGGTCCGACGTGGTCGGCCGGTCCGGCGCCGTGGGTCTTGCCGAACGAGTGGCCACCAGCGATCAGCGCCACAGTCTCCTCGTCGTTCATCGCCATCCGCGCGAACGTCTCACGGATGTCGCGAGCCGCGGCGAGCGGATCGGGCTCGCCGTTGGGGCCTTCGGGGTTGACGTAGATCAGGCCCATCTGGACGGCGCCCAGCGGACCGCTCAGCTCGCGGTCGCCGCTGTAGCGCTCGTCGCCCAGCCAGGTGTCCTCCGGACCCCAGATGATCTCCTCGGGCTCGAAGATGTCCTCACGACCAAAGCCGAAGCCGAACGTCTTGAAGCCCATCGACTCGAGCGCGACGTTGCCGGCCAGCACCAGCAGGTCGGCCCACGAGATCTGGTTGCCGTACTTCTTCTTGACCGGCCACAGGAGGCGACGCGCCTTGTCGAGGCTCGCGTTGTCGGGCCAGCTGTTGAGCGGGGCGAAGCGCTGGCTGCCGTCACCGGCGCCGCCGCGGCCGTCCGCGATGCGATAGGTGCCGGCGGCGTGCCAGCTGAGGCGGATGAAGAGCGGTCCGTAGTGGCCGTAGTCAGCCGGCCACCAGTCCTGCGACGTGGTCATGACCTCGGTGATGTCGGCCTTCAGCGCGTCGACGTCGAGGGCGCCGAACGCCTCGGCGTAGTCGAAGTCGTCGCCGAGCGGGCTCGAGGCGGGCGAGTGCTGGTGCAGCACCTGCAGGTCGAGCTGGTTGGGCCACCAGTCCTTGTTGGTCCTCGGCCGCCCGTCCTTGGGCTCGGGCGAGTCGATCGCCGGGTTCTCGCTCTCGCTGCCGTTGGCGTGCGGGTCATGGGACTCGGTCATGGGGTTCCTTCCGGGATCTGGCGAACAGTGGAGGTGGTGCTGGCGGAGCAGTCGGGGCAGGTGCCCCAGTAGGTCACCTCGGCCTCGTCGATCGAGAAGCCGTGGTCGTTGGATGCCGTGAGACAGGGCGCGCTGCCGTGGGCGCAGTCGACGTCGGCGATCGCACCGCACGAGCGGCACACGACGTGGTGGTGGTTGTCGCCCACCCGCAGCTCGAACCGCGCCGGCGAACCAGCCGGCTCGATGCGGCGTACGAGCCCCACGGCGGTGAGCGCCTTGAGAACGTCGTAGATCGCCTGGGTCGACACCGTGCCGAGCTCAGCACGCGCCGCATCGGAGATCGAGTCGACGTCGGCGTGAGGCTGCCGGCCGAGAACCTCGATGACCGCGAGCCGCGGCCGGGTCACCCGCAGACCGGCGTCGCGCAGATGCGCGACGGGGTCCGTGAGCATGGGCATGCGGCCATGCAATCACCTTTTCTGGAATCATTCAAGAATATGCCCGTGAACGTCTCGTGAACGCAGGGTCGGGTGGGCCGCCCACGGTGCGGGTGCGCTAGTTTCGAAAGGAACCCCAGCCTCAAGGAGCACTTCTCGTGAGCACAACCCCCGTCAAGGTCGCCGTCACCGGCGCCGCCGGCCAGATCGGCTACAGCCTCCTCTTCCGTCTCGCCAGCGGATCACTGCTCGGCCCCGACACCCCGATCCAGCTGCAGCTGCTCGAGATCACGCCCGCGCTCAAGGCGCTCGAAGGCGTCGTCATGGAGCTCGACGACTGCGCGTTCCCGACCCTCGCCGGCGTCGAGATCGGCGACGACGCCGAGAAGATCTTCGACGGCGTCAACCTCGCCCTGCTCGTCGGTGCGCGCCCCCGCGGTCCCGGCATGGAGCGCGGCGACCTGCTCGAGGCCAACGGCGCGATCTTCACGGCGCAGGGCAAGGCCCTCAACTCCGTCGCCGCCGACGACGTACGCATCGGGGTCACCGGCAACCCGGCCAACACCAACGCCCTGATCGCGATGTCCAACGCGCCCGACATCCCCAAGGAGCGCTTCAGCGCCCTGACCCGCCTCGACCACAACCGGGCGATCTCGCAGCTCGCGGCCAAGACCGGCGCGTCGGTCACCGACATCAAGAAGATGACGATCTGGGGCAACCACTCCGCGACCCAGTACCCCGACATCTTCCACGCCGAGATCGCCGGCAAGAACGCCGCCGAGACCGTGGGCGACCAGGCCTGGATCGAGAACGACTTCATCCCGACCGTCGCCAAGCGCGGCGCGGCGATCATCGAGGCGCGCGGCTCCTCGTCCGCCGCCTCCGCCGCCTCGGCCACGATCGATGCTGCCCGCGACTGGCTGCACGGCACGCCCGAGGGTGACTGGGCGTCGATGGCCGTCGTCTCCGACGGTTCGTACGACGTACCCGAAGGCCTGATCTACTCGTTCCCCGTCACGACCCAGGACGGCAACTGGGAGATCGTCCAGGGCCTCGAGATCGACGAGTTCTCGCGCGGCCGCATGGACGCCACCGCCGCCGAGCTCATCGAGGAGCGCGACGCGGTCAAGGAGCTCGGCCTCATCTGAGCCGACGCCCCGAGATTTGGATCGAGGTGCACCACCCCTGAGTCAGGGATGGTGCACCTCGATCCATTTCTGGGTGCGTCAGGTGGGCTGGCCGGGGATGACGACGGCGAGCACGACGAGCGCGACCCCGAGGGTCGACATCCAGAACACGTCGAACGCCTTGCCGCGCACGCGCAGCATGCCCGTGTGGTCGATCGGGACGACGACCCGAGCCAGTGCGCCCACGACGAACGCCGCACCGATCACGATGACGCCGGTGCGCCACGGCCCGGCGACGACGATCACCAGTCCGGCGAGCACCGCCAGCAGGTGCAGCAGGTAGAGCTGCGAGCCGCGGCTCCGCGGGCCGATCACGGGTGGAGTCGCTCCGCGGTCTCCACGACGTTGGCCAGCAGCATCGCGCGGGTCATGGGCCCCACACCGCCGGGGTTGGGCGAGATCCAGCCCGCCACCTCGTACGCCTTGGGGTCGACGTCGCCGACGATGCCGTTGTCGTCGCGGCTCACCCCGACGTCGAGCAGCGCCGCGCCGGGCTTGACCATGTCGGCAGAGATGATGCCGGGGACACCTGCCGCGGCGATGACGATGTCGGCGCGCTGCACCTCGGCGGCGAGGTCGCGCGTGCCGGTGTGGCACAGCGTGACGGTGGCGTTCTCGCTGCGGCGGGTCAGCAGCAGCCCCATCGGGCGGCCGACCGTGATGCCGCGGCCGACGACGACGACGTGCTGGCCGGCGATCGGCACGTCGTGGCGGCGCAGGAGCTCGATGATGCCCCGCGGCGTGCACGGCAGCGGCGCTTCCTTGCCCAGTACGAGCCAGCCGAGGTTGGTCGGGTGGAGGCCGTCGGCGTCCTTGGCCGGGTCGATGCGGCCGATCACGGCGTTCTCGTCGAGGCCCTTGGGCAGCGGCAGCTGGACGATGTAGCCCGTGCACGCAGGATCTGCGTTGAGCTCGTCGACGGCAGCCTCGACCTCAGCCTGCGTCGCGGTGTCGGGCAGGTCGATGCGCAGCGACTCGATGCCGACCTGGGCGCAGTCGCGGTGCTTGCCCGCGACGTACCACTGGCTACCGGGATCGTTGCCGACGAGGATCGTCCCGAGACCCGCGGTGATGCCGCGCTCACGGAGCGCGTCCACGCGCACGCGGAGCTCGTCCTTGATCGCGGCCGCAACCGCCTTGCCGTCGAGAATCTGCGCCGTCACGGCACGAGTCTTTCACGACGGCACCGGGTCAGGGTGGACCGGGCGCCCCCTTAGACTCCCTGCATGACGAGCCGCGCACAGCTGTCGCAGGAGCGCAGCCGGCTGCGCCGCGACGAGCTGCTGGCCGCCGCGATCGAGCTGTTCGCCGAGGGTGGCTCCCGCGCGATCACGCACCGAGCCGTCGCCGCCCGCGCAGGTCTGCCGTCGGCCACCACGACGTACTACTTCGAGTCGATCGGCGATCTCATCCGCGAGGCGCTCGGCGCCCACATCGACCAGTGGTCGCGTGACCTCGAGGCGTTGGCTGCGGTCGACATCGGCGTCGATGTCAGCCTCGACGACGCCTCGCAACTCATCTCCCGGGTGTTCGCCGTGCGGGGTCCCGAGGTCGCCGCCCTCGAGCTGGCGATCTTCCTCGCCGCCGCGCGGGTGCCTGAGCTCCGCGACAACGCCGCTCGGTCGATGCAGGCGTTCGAGGATCTCGCGACGAGCCTCCTGGGCCGCGTCGGCATCCACGAGCCCGGCGCGCTCGCCGCCTCGATCGTCGCGCTGATCACCGGCACCGCCGTACGACGACAGTCCGGCCTCTACTCCGAGGACGAGGAAGCCCGCCTGCTCGTCTCGGCGATCCGCGGGCTCGTCGCCGCCCACGCGATCGGGCCGGAAGGCGTCGACCGTACGCTCGCCGACCTCCGCAAGGCCCAGCAGTGACGGTGCGCCTCGGGTCGCTCGAGCTCGAGCCGGCACAGGAAGAGCTGCTCGCACCTCCGGTGGCCGCCGCCCTCGCCGTGCTGCCCGCCCTCGCCGCCCGAGCGCACACCGCGGCGATCGACCCCGATCTGGCCGAGACAGCAGCCCTGACCGAGCGGTTCGACCTCGACGCCGACATGTCGGCCAACTGCGTCATCGTGCTGGGCAAGCGTGGCGGCGAGCTCCGCCCGGCGGCCTGCGTGATCCTGTCGAGCACCCGCGCCGACGTCAACGGGCTCGTACGCCGCACGCTCGACACGCGCAAGTGCTCGTTCGCCCCGCAGGACTGGGCGGTCGACGAGACCGGCATGGAGTACGGCGGCATCACCCCCGTGGGCGTGCCCGAGGGATGGCCGATCCTCGTCGACCACGCCGTCATCGAGCAGCCCTGGGTCCTGCTGGGCAGCGGCCTGCGCCGGTCGAAGCTCGCGCTGCCCGGAGCATCACTCGCCGAGCTGCCCGGTGCCCAGGTCCTGGAGGGCCTCGGCCTGCGCTGAGCCCCCGACCGTCAGTGGAAGAAGTGGCGGGTGCCGGTGACGTACATCGTCACGCCGGCAGCCTGCGCCGCCTCGATCACGGCGTCGTCGCGGATCGATCCACCCGGCTGGACGATCGCCCGTACGCCGCCGGCGATCAGGATCTCGGGGCCGTCGGGGAACGGGAAGAACGCGTCCGACGCGGCGACCGAACCGGTGGCCCGCTCGGCACCGGCCCGCTCGACGGCCAGCTTGCAGGAGTCGACCCGGTTGACCTGGCCCATGCCGACGCCGACCGAGGCGCCGTCCTTGGCGAGCAGGATCGCGTTGGACTTCACCGCGCGCACCGCGGTCCAGGCGAAGGCCAGATCGGCGAGCGTACGTGCGTCAGCCGGTTCGCCCGCGACGAGCGTCCAGCTGGCCGGGTCGTCCCCGGGCGCGTCGACGTGGTCCACGCGCTGGATCAGCACACCGCCGCTGATGGCCCGGAACTCGATCGGTTCGGGGTGCTCGTCGGCGGGCACGCGAAGGATGCGGATGTTCTTCTTGGCCTGCAGGACCTCGAGGGCACCGTCCTCGTAGTCGGGCGCGACGATGACCTCGGTGAACACGTCGGCGACCTGCTTGGCCATGGCCTCGCTGACGGGCCGGTTGACCGCGATGACGCCGCCGTAGGCCGAGACCGGATCGCACGCGTGGGCTCGGGCGTGCGCCTCGGCGACATCGGCACCGACCGCGATGCCGCACGGGTTGGCGTGCTTGATGATCGCGACAGCCGGCAGCTCGAAGTCGTACGCCGCCCGGCGCGCGGCGTCGGTGTCGACGTAGTTGTTGTAGGACATCTCCTTGCCGTGCAGCTGCTCGGCGGCGGCCAGGCCACCACGCCAGTGCTGGAACAGCGCGGCCGGCTGGTGCGGGTTCTCGCCGTAGCGCAGCACCGCCGACTTGTCCCACGTCGCACCGGTGAACTCGGGCCAGCCGTCCTCTGACGGGGCGTACGCGCTGGCGAACCACGAAGCCACCGCGACGTCGTACGCCGCGGTGTGCGCGAACGCCTGCGCCGCGAGCCGCTTGCGCTGGTCGAACGTGAAGCCGCCGGCAGCCAGGGCGGCACGCACCTCGTCGTACGCCGAGGGGCTGACGACGACCGCGACGCTGGGGTGGTTCTTGGCGGCGGCACGGACCATCGACGGGCCGCCGATGTCGATCTGCTCGACGCACTCGTCGGGCGTCGCCCCCGACAGCACGGTGTCGCGGAACGGGTAGAGGTTGACGATCACCAGGTCGAACGGCTCGATCTCGAGCTCGGCGAGCTGTTGCACGTGGTCGTCGAGGCGCAGGTCGGCGAGGATGCCGGCGTGGACCCGCGGGTGCAGGGTCTTGACGCGTCCGTCGAGGCACTCGGGGAACCCGGTCAGCTCCTCCACCGGGGTGACGGGCACGCCGGCCGACTCGATGGTCTTGGCGGTCGAGCCGGTCGACACGATCGAGACGCCGGCGGCGTGCAGGTCGCGGGCGAGGTCGTCGAGGCCGGTCTTGTCGTAGACCGAGACGAGGGCGCGCTTGAGGGGGCGTACGTCAGTCATGAGCCATCTTTCGTGGAGTCGACTCCGAGCACGACGGCCCGGTCATCGAGGTGGAAGTCTTCGCGCGCGAGCCGGCCGACCCACTCGACCAGCATCGCGCGCTCGCTGGTCTTGATCCGTTCGTGCAGCGTGGCCTCGTCGTCGCCGTCGAGCACCGGTACGGCGACCTGGGCCACGATCGGCCCCGTGTCGACGCCTTCGTCGACGACGAACAGCGTCGCGCCGGTGACCTTGACGCCGTACGCCAAGGCGTCGCGCGGGCCGTGCATGCCCGGGAACGCCGGCGAGAGGGCCGGGTGGGTGTTGAGCGTGCGCCCGCCGAACCGGGCGAGGAACGCCGGGCCCGTCAGCTTCATGAACCCGGCGAGCACGACGAGATCCGGCTCGTACGCTGCGACAGTCTCGGCCAGCGCCTCGTCCCACGCGGTGCGGTCGGCGTACGCCGAGGTCTTGAGCACGAAGGTGGGAATGCCGTGGCGTTCGGCACGGGCCAGGCCCTCGATGCCGTCGCGGTCGGCGCCGACGGCGACGATCTCGGCGCCGTAGTCAGGACTCGTCGACGAGTCGATCAGCGCCTGGAGATTGGTGCCGCTTCCAGAGACGAGGACGACCAGTCGGGCTGGCGTCCGGGGGCTGCGGGGCACGGCCTCCACGATAGTGCTTGAGCAGAGCGCCGAGCGCGCCGCCCACCGCCATCGCAGGCACGGCGAGCAGCAGGGGCGTGAAGACCGGCGGTCCGGCGTCGGCCATGCGACCGGGTCCGATCGCTCCGCCCGACAGGCCGATGAGGATGCCGAGCAGGAATCCCGCGACCGCGCCCGCCGCAGCGCCCAGGACGACGCGGGCGAGCAGGCCCTCGCGCCGGCCGAGCTCGACCCGCCACCCCGCCACGATGCCGGCCACGAGCGGCACGAGCCACAGCACGAACACCCAGTCGGGGAACTCCCCCGGTGGAGGCAGAGCGCCGAGCAGTGGGAAGCCGGGCACCGTGCCGAGCTGCGAGCCCGTGAGGTCGACCGATGTGTCGGTGCCGAGCATGAACCCGGGTCCGACCAGCGCCGATGCCGTCCAGAGGACCAACGTCGGCGCGGCCAGCACGCAGGCGATGCCGAGCGCGATGACCCCACCGCCTCCGGGGTCCAGCTGGGCCCAGATGTCGCCGGCGCGTGAGAGGTTGCGCAGGAGCTGGACGAGCACCACGACGGCGGCTGCCGCCAGCACCAGGACCACCGCGGGAATCGCAGCGCGGGTTGCCAGGCGTACGTCGTCCGATGCCGTGAACCACAGGCGATCGCCCTGACCGTGCCGGCGCACGGCACCCCACGCCGCGCCGAGGCCGCCCACGACGAAGGCGCCGAAGGCTGCGCGGATGACCGACGTGTGCACGTCGCCGGACGCCGTCGCGGTCGACGCGATCGCCGCGATCACGCCATAGGCGCCGGCGGTCGTCGCCACGTAGGCGGGGAGCTCGTCGACGGGATCGGCGACGACCCATGACGCCGTGCGCGCGACCAGCGCGATGCACACGAGCGTGGCGCCCACCGGGACGAGCCCGAACGTCACCGGGCCGGTGTCGATGCCCGATCCCATCGACACCAACCACGTGCGGACCGAGGCGCGGACGAACGTGAGCAGCGGCGGGTCGGCAGAGCCCTGCGCGACGCGGACGAACAGCGCCGACACCGCGAGCGACACGATCGAGCCCAGCAATGCAGTGAGGAAGGCCGGCCGGAGGTAGGGAGTCTCGACGGGCGCGGGCACCAGTTCATCCTCCCTGTAAAGTTGCGTCGTTGCACACAGGCACGCCGACGGCAGGAGGAGGCTGGAGATGACTCGCGTCGACGAGTTCAACAGCTTCTACTCCTCGACCTTCTCGGACGCCGTGCAGGTCACCTATGCGGTGTGCGGCGATCGCCAGGTCGCGTTCGAGGCCACGGTCGACGCCTACCGTCGCGCGTGGCGTGACTGGACCAAGATCCGCGACCACCATCCCCTCGGCTGGGTCCGCAACGAGGCCTGGAAGCTGACGGCGCTCAGCCGCGGCACGCACCCGCTGCGCCGCAAGCACGAGGAGGACAGCGACACCCAGCTGCTCGAGGCTCTCGCCGAGCTGAGCGTCGACGACCGTCGCCTGATCGTCCTCATGACCCTGGGCAACACCGACCTCGAGGAAGCCTCTCGCGAGGTGGGCGTTCCCGCCGAGGAGGGCATCGAGAGCGTCACCAGCGCGCTGGCGACGCTCGAGACGTCCCTGCGCCAGAGCATCGACACGATCGAGCGCCGCATGCACGGGCTGGCCGCAGCGACCAGCTCGCTCGAGGTGCCGCCGGCCGCGACGCTCCGCACCGCCGCCAAGCGCGGTCGGCAGCGCAACACGGTCCTGCTCGTGGCGGCCGCCGTCGTCGTGATCCTCGGTGGCGGGCTCGTGGCGACCGACGGCGACGCCCTCGCCAGCAGCAGCGCCCTGCCGCAACGGCAGAAGATCGGCGCCGAACGCCCCGACGTCCTGCTCGACTCCGAGAAGATCACCACCGACAACCTGCTGTCGTCGAAGCAGGTCGGCGTGCTGGATCCCGAGAGCACGTGGAAGGTCGACGGCACCGACGAGAACGTCGACAACACGACGCCCTACGCGACCTGCCCCACCAAGCGCTACGCCGACAAGGACCCGCTCAAGGTCTTCGTCCGCACGTTCACGGCGACCGGGGTGACCGACGAGCGGGTCGCGCAGGCGATCGAGGTGTCCCGCAGCGCCGACATCGCCGCCAAGACGTACGCGCGACTCGTCCAGTGGTACTCCGACTGCGAGCACCCGCGCGTGCAGCTCGTCGCCGCCTACACGGTGCAGCGTCCGTTCGGCGACTTCCAGATCCTGCGGTTGCGCTCCCACCGCTCCCCCGAACGTACGTTCACGGTCGGGTTCAGCCATTCCGGCACGGTCACCAGCACGCTCGTGCACGAGGCCGACGGCCCGAGCGGCCCGAGCATCCAGACGTTCGCGCGTACGCTCAACGACTCCGTGGCCAAGGTCTGCAAGGACAGCAACGGACAGTGCACCGACACCATCACGGTGCGGCGCACCGACCCGCCGCCGACGTCCGACGCACCGTCGTTCCTCGGCATCGTCGACCTGCCACCGATCCGCAACGTCGACAAGGTGTGGGCCGGCGCCCCGGTCCCGGCCAAGACCAACCCGGCCGCGACCCAGTGCGACAACGCGAGCTTCACCGGCAAGGACGTCGAGCGCGCCGGCGCCCGCATCTACGTGCTCTACCAGGCGACGACGCTGCCCAAGCAGTTCGGCGTCGCCGAGACGGTCGGCCGGTTCTCGTCTCCCGCCAAGGCCAAGGCGTTCGTCGACAAGGCCTCCAAGCGCCTCGACTCGTGCTCGGACAAGAACCTTTCCGCCAAGGTCGACGAGCACGAGTCGTTCAAGAGCAGCGCCTACTCCGGTGACGTGTGGCGCGTCGGCGTCGAGGTCACCAAGGGCGACCGGGCCTACTACCGGATGTCGCTGATCCGCCGCGGCGCGGACGTCGCGCAGGTGACCTTCACCCCGGCCGGCAGCTACGACATCACCCAGAAGACGTTCGAAGCCATGGCCAAGCGAGCCGCCACGAGGCTCAAGTACGCGAAGTAGCCCGGCACGGCCCACAAGGAAGCCCCCTCCGCCCGAAGGCAGAGGGGGCTTCGTCGTGGGAGCCTCAGAGGCCCTTGAGGATCTCCCGCATCAGCTCGGCGGTCTCGGACGGCGTCTTGCCGACCTTGACGCCCGCAGCCTCGAGGGCTTCCTTCTTGCCCTGCGCGGTGCCCGCACCGTCGGCCACGATGGCGCCGGCGTGGCCCATCGTCTTGCCCTCGGGAGCGGTGAAGCCGGCGACGTAGCCGACGACGGGCTTGGTGACGTGCGCCTGGATGTAGGCCGCAGCCTTCTCCTCCGCGTCGCCGCCGATCTCGCCGATCATGACGATCGCCTTGGTGTCGGGGTCGGCCTCGAATGCCTCGAGCGCGTCGATGTGCGTCGTCCCGATGATCGGGTCGCCGCCGATGCCGATCGCGGTCGTGAAACCGTAGTCGCGCAGCTCGAACATCATCTGGTAGGTCAGCGTGCCCGACTTCGACACCAGACCGATGGGGCCCGAACCGGAGATCGTCGCCGGCGTGATGCCTGCGAGCGCCTCGCCCGGCGTGATGATGCCGGGGCAGTTGGGACCGATGATGCGCGTCTTCTTGCCCTGGGCGTACGCCCAGAACTCGGCGCTGTCCTGCACCGGGACACCCTCGGTGATGATGACCAGCAGGCCGATCTCGGCGTCGATGGCCTCGATGACGGCGTCCTTGGTGAACGCCGGCGGGACGAAGGCGACCGACACGTCGGCGCCCGTCTTCTCGATGGCCTCGGCGACCGTGCCGAAGACCGGCAGCTCGACCGTGTTGCCGTCGGCGTCGGTGTGCTCGACCGTCGTGCCGGCCTTGCGGGCGTTGACGCCGCCGACGACGTTGGTGCCGGCCTTGAGCATCAGGGCGGTGTGCTTGGTGCCTTCACCGCCGGTGATGCCCTGGACGATGACCTTGGAGTCCTTGTTGAGGAAGATCGACATGTCAGGCTCCTGCGTTCGCGAGCTCGGCAGCGCGGTCAGCCGCGCCGTCCATCGTGTCGACAAGCGTCACGAGTGGATGGTTCTTCTCGTTGAGGATGCGGCGACCCTCTTCGACGTTGTTGCCGTCGAGGCGTACGACCAGCGGCTTGGAGGCCTCGTCGCCGAGGATGTCCAGCGCGCCGACGATGCCGTTGGCGACCGCGTCACACGAGGTGATGCCGCCGAAGACGTTGACGAACACGCTCTTGACCTGCGCGTCGTTGAGGATCACGTCGAGGCCGTCGGCCATGACCTGCGCCGAGGCTCCACCGCCGATGTCCAGGAAGTTGGCGGGCTTGACGCCGCCGTGCTTCTCGCCGGCGTAGGCGACGACGTCGAGGGTGCTCATGACGAGTCCCGCGCCGTTGCCGATGATGCCGACCTCGCCGTCGAGCTTGACGTAGTTGAGGCCCTTCTCCTTGGCCTTCGCCTCGAGGGGGTCGGCCGCGGCCTTGTCCTCGAACGCGGCGTGGTCCTCGTGGCGGAACTCGGCGTTCTCGTCGAGCGAGACCTTGCCGTCGAGCGCCTCGAGGATGTCGCCCTCGAGCCGGGCGAGCGGGTTGACCTCGACCAGGGTGGCGTCCTCCTCGACGAAGACCTTCCACAGAGTCAGGACCGTCGTGACGGCCTGCTCCACGAGGGCCTCGGGGAAGCCGGCCTCCGCGACGATCTCGCGGGCCTTGGCCTCGTCGACGCCGGTGCCGGCATCGATCGGGATCTGCTTGACCGCGTCGGGGTTGGTCTTGGCGACCTCTTCGATCTCGACACCGCCCTCGACGCTGGCGATGCAGAGGTAGCTGCGGTTGGCCCGGTCGAGCAGGAAGGAGAAGTAGTACTCCTCCTCGATGCTGGCGGCCGGGGCGATGAGCACCCGGTTGACCGTCAGACCCTTGATCTGCATGCCCAGGATGTTCGACGCGTGCTCGAAGGCCTCGTCGGGGGTCTTGGCGAGCTTGACGCCGCCGGCCTTGCCGCGACCGCCGGCCTTGACCTGTGCCTTGACGACGACGACGCCGAGCTGCTCGGCAGCGACCTTCGCCTCGTCCGGTGTGTTGGCAACGATGCCCAGGGTGACCGGTACATCGTGCTTGGCGAAGAGCTCCTTCGCCTGGTATTCCATCAAGTCCACGGTGGAGTCCGTCCTCTGTTGACGTCCGATACGCTCAGCAGCCGGCCGGTGGCCGACACCAATTGAGCCTTTGCGACTCTAGCCCTTAACTGACTGTTAACGCGCGTTGGCTTCGTCACACGCACTTCCCGGGGAGAACCGATGACCGCCGAGACGATCTCGTCGTCCGACGTCCTGCTGCACGTACGCGTCCAGGGCCATGAGAACGGACCGACCGTCGTCCTGGTCCATGGCTTCCCCGACAACCAGCACGTGTGGGATCCCGTCGTCGCGCTGCTCGCGCCGGACCATCGGGTGGTGACCTACGACGTACGCGGTGCGGGCGGGTCGACCGCACCAGCGTCACGTTCCGGCTATCGCATGAGCAAGCTCGTCGGCGACCTCGCGACGGTCATCGACCACGTACGCCCTGACGGCGGGCCCGTGCACCTGGTCGGCCACGACTGGGGCTCGATCCAGTCATGGGCCGCCGTGATGCGCGAGGCGTCGGACGCCCGGCTGACCGGACGCATCGCCTCGTACACGTCCATCAGCGGACCCGGCCTGGAGATCTACGGCAACTTCTTCCGCGACGGCCTGGCCCGCGGGCGCTTCGCTGCGGTCGGCCGGCAGGCGATCCAGTCCTGGTACGTCGTGGCGTTCCAGACGCCTCGGCTGCCCGAGCTCGCCGCCCGGAGGTTCGGCCGGCACCTGCGCAAGGCGTTGGCGCGGGGGCAGCGGATCGGCGACGGACACTGGGGCGAGACGTTCGAGGACGACTTCCGCCACGGCGTCAACCTCTACCGAGCCAACGGGCTGAGCTTTCGCCGCGACTCGACGAGCGTGCCGGTCCAGCTGGTCGTGCCGACGAAGGACACGTTCCTGACCCCCGCCGTCTACGCCGACATCGAGGCGTATGCGCCCGACCTTCGCCGCGTCGACGTGGTCGCGGGGCACTGGGTCGTCCAGTCCCAGCCCGGTGTCGTCGCCGATGCCGTACGCGCGTTCGTCACCGAGACCGAGGCGCGCCAGGACGTACGTCGAGAGGCGTGACGAGCACGTCGTCGGCGCCGAGCTCGACGCACAGCTCGGCGATGCGAGCCAGCGCCGGGGCGTCGCCGTCGACCAGGATCACCGTGGCGTCCTCGGCGATCGCCGTGTGGACAAGTTGCTCGGGGGTCTGGTGCCCGCCGACGTAGACGATCTCCTGGCCCTCGTCGCGGAGCCGTCTGGCCGCGCCGCTCGCGCGGCCGTCATCGCCGACCGAGCCAAGAACGACACGCTGTCTTACCATGAGATCGATGGTCCCACAAGCGTGAAGGTCGTCACATCTCGTCGAGATTTCAGGCGAGATCTCCGCCATTTGTTGTTCAAAGCGCCAATTCGGTTTCGCTCGGCTGGTCCCTTGGGCTAGGCTTCCCGAGTCCTGTCGTCACTTCTCCGGAGGTTTTTTGCGTGTCTTCGTCTGCGCCTAAACGCCGACTGGATGTACGCCAGGAGACTCCCCAGCGAACACCGGGCAAGCGGACCGCCCAGCGCCGCAAGACCCGCAAGCGCAGCTTCACCCCTACCCCAGCCATGGCCGGAGCATTCATCCTGGTCCTGGCTGCTTTTGGTTCCACGCTGCTCGGCAACCACGACGGTGACTCGCTCGCGAGCGACAAGTACCAGACGATCTCGCAGAGCTACATCGGTCCCGACGACGCTGCCGCGAACGGCAAGGTCGACATCAGCCGCAGCTTCGACCGTGAGCTGACGACCAAGCAGATCAAGGTCCAGGCCCAGCAGGTCCTGACGGCCCAGGCCGACCTCAAGAAGAAGGTCAGCGCCCAGTCCGCACTGCTGAAGAAGAACCAGTGGGTCGTCCCCGTCACGGGCTACCACCTGACGGCGCGGTTCGGCCAGCGCAGCGGCCTCTGGGCCACGGTCCACACCGGCCTCGACTTCGCCGGACCGTCGGGCTCCACGATCGTCTCCGTCGCCGCCGGCGTCGTGAAGTCGACGGGCTACGAGGGTGCCTACGGCAACCGCACGATCATCACGCTCCGCGACGGCACCGACATCTGGTACTGCCACCAGAGCCGCATCGCCGTCAAGCCCGGTCAGGCCGTCGGCCCCGGTGACGTCATCGGTTACACCGGTTCGACCGGCAACGTGACGGGTCCCCACCTGCACCTCGAGGTGCACCCCGGTGGCGGCGCTGCAGTCGACCCCGAGCCCGTGCTGCGCCAGCACGGCGTCAACCCCTGACCCACACCCCCAAGTTTTGTGACGCTAGTCGTCACCCTTGGCTGGTCCGGTGACGAGTAGCGTCACAATTCTGGGTCCACAGGTGCGTCGTACCGCAGTGGTTTTCCTCAGCCGCTCTTTCACGGTGGAGCGCACACCCCTCATGCGGCCAACGATGTCCGCATGCCACGACCGATCGACATTCCGCAACAGCTCTCGCGTGGGCCGTTCACCACAGCCCAGGCACACCAGGCCGGGATCTCCAAGGACGCCCTCATGGGTCGTCGGTTCCGGAGGCTCTTCCGCGGTGTCTACTGCACCGCCGAGCAGCCCGTCACGTTCTCGCTCCTGGTCCACGCCGCATTCCTGATCCTCCCCGCCGACGCATGCCTGAGCCACCTGTCCGCACTGCGGTGGCTCGGTGTGACGATGGGCCCGGAGTTGCCTCTGCACTTCTCGACCAACTCCGCGACCCAAACCCGGCACGACGGGATCATCCTTCATCGGCGCCAAGGTCTCCTGCGACCGCGGATCCACGACGGTATCCGCGTGCTTGGCGCGGACCGTACGTACGTCGACTGCGCAACTCGGCTCGGGCACGTCGATCTGGTCCGGGCGGGCGACTGGCTGGTGCGACTGGGAATGACGACACCTGACGCCCTGATGGAGTTCGCCATGAACTCACACCTCAACGGCGTACTGCGAGCCCGCCGGGTCGTGTCTCACGTGCGGGATCGGGTGGACTCCGTCATGGAGACGGACCTGCGACTGCTGTTGCGGTTCGCCAGACTGCCCGAGCCTGAGGTCAATGGGGTCATCACCGATGCTGCGGGCAACTTTCTGGCCCGCGGCGACTTGGTGTTCCGGCAGTGGCGGGTCGTCGTCGAGTACGACGGCTGGCACCACGAGAGGGACGCCTACCAGCGCCAGAAGGATCACCTTCGCCGCGAGCGACTGGAAGCGGAGGGCTGGCGGGTCATCGTCGTGACGATCGAGGACATGAAACGACCGTCTGCGATCGTCGCGCGCGTCTATGGAGCCCTGACCCTCGCTGGCTATTCCGGCCCGCCGCCCGTCATGAGTGATTCCTGGCGCCGATGGTTCCACGCTTCGTGAGGGAACTCGTCACCCGCCTTCGACACACTGACGAGGAATGTCACAAAACTCGGGGGTTAGAGCTTTTCGACGGGGGCGTAGCGCAGCAGGAGTCGCTTGACGCCCTGCGAGCCGAAGTCGACCGAGGCGACGGACTTCTCGCCCTGGCCCTCGACCGCGATCACGGTGCCGAGGCCGAAGCTGTCGTGGCTGACGCGGTCACCGGCTGACAGCGACACGACCTCGCGACTCGCCCGCTTGGAGCGCGCGGCGACGTTGGCGGACCGGAACGACGACTGTGCCGTGGCCGACGGTGAGCTGGGGGTCCACTGCGTCGGCGGCGAGGCGAGGCGCCGCCAGTCGAGGAGTGCCTCGGGCAGCTCGTCGAGGAAGCGCGACGGCGGGTTGTAGGACGGCGCCCCCCAGGCCGAGCGGGTGGCCGCGCGGGTGACGTAGAGGCGGGTGCGGGCACGGGTGATGCCGACGTAGGCCAGCCGGCGCTCCTCCTCGAGCTCCTTGGTGTCGGCCAACGACCGCATGTGCGGGAACACGCCGTCCTCGAGGCCCGTGAGGAACACGACCGGGAACTCCAGGCCCTTGGCGGTGTGCAACGTCATGAGGGTCACGACACCCTCGCCCTCGTCGGGGATCTGGTCGGCATCGGCGACCAGGGCGACCTGTTCGAGGAAGGCACCGAGCGACCCGGCGGCCAGGTCGGGGTCGTCGGAGATCGCGTCGACAGCGTCCGAAGGAGCCTCGTCGACGACCTCGACCGCGTCATCGGCGACCGTGCTGGCGCCCACCACGAACTCGCGTGCGACGGCGACGAGCTCAGCGAGGTTCTCGACCCGGGTCTCGTCCTGCGGGTCGGTGCTCTGCTCGAGCGTCGACAGGTAGCCGCTGCGGGTCAGCGCCGCCTCCAGCACCGCATCGGCGGGGGCGCCGGACTCGGCCATCGTCATGAGCTCGGACATGACCGCCGTGAACGACTGGATCGCGTTGAGGGACCGCGTCGCGAGGTCCGTCGCCTCGTCGGCCCGGGTCAGTGCCTCCCAGAAGCTGATGTCCTCGGCGGTCGCCAGCCGCTGGACCGCAGCCTCCGCACGCTCGCCGATGCCGCGCTTGGGCTCGTTGATGATGCGCCGCAGCGAGACCGCGTCGCGCGGGTTGACGAGCACTCGGACGTAGGCCAGCGCGTCCTTGATCTCCTTGCGTTCGTAGAACCGCACGCCACCGACGACGCGGTAGGGCAGGCCGACGCGGATGAAGACTTCCTCGAACACCCGGCTCTGCGCGTTGGTGCGATAGAAGATCGCAACGTCCTTGGCCGCAGCGACCCCGGCGTCGCCCAGCTTGTCGATCTCGTCGGCGATGAACTGGGCCTCGTCGCGCTCGTCGTCGCCGACGTAGCCGACGATCTTCTCGCCGTCGCCCTCGGCCGACCACAGCTGCTTGTCCTTGCGACCCTCGTTGCGGCTGATGACCGCGTTGGCGGCGGACAGGATCGTCTGGGTCGAGCGATAGTTCTGCTCCAGCAGGATCGTCGCGGCGTTGGGGAAGTCGTCCTCGAACTCGAGGATGTTGCGGATGTTGGCACCGCGGAACGCATAGATCGACTGGTCCGAGTCGCCCACCACGAGCAGGTCCGACTGGTCGTCGGTGAGCTCCTTGATCAGCTGGTACTGCGCATGGTTGGTGTCCTGGTACTCGTCGACCAGGATGTGCCGGAACCGCCGCCGGTAGGTCTCGCGGACGTCGGGCCATGCCTGGAGCAGGTGGACCGTGTTCATGATGAGGTCGTCGAAGTCCATCGCGTTGGCTGCCTGCAGGCGGGCCTGATAGGTCTTGTAGGCCTCGGCGTAGATCTCCTCGGTGGGGTTGTCGGCCCGGCCGGCCGCCGACTCGTGGTCGACGAGCTCGTTCTTGAGGTTGGAAATCCAGTTGAGCACCGCGCGCGGGTTGATGCGCTTGGGGTCGAGGTCCATGTCGCGACACACCAGTGTCATGAGCCGGCGCTGGTCGGCCGCGTCGTAGATCGTGAACGACGACGTGAACCCGAACCGGCTGGCCTCGCGGCGCAGGATGCGTACGCAGGCGGAGTGGAACGTCGAGACCCACATCATGCGGGCCCGCGGCCCCACGAGGTCGGCAACGCGTTCGCGCATCTCGGCGGCCGCCTTGTTGGTGAACGTGATGGCCAGGATCGAGCCGGGATGTGCTCCACGGGCCGCGATCAGCCAGGCGATGCGGCGGGTCAGCACCCGGGTCTTGCCCGACCCGGCACCCGCGACGACCAGCAGCGGCCCACCGGGATGCGAGACGGCCGCCTGCTGGGCGTCGTTGAGGCCCTCGAGCAGCGTCTCCGAACGGGGTCGCCGCTTGTCGGCGGACTGGTCCGGAGCGGCGGTGGGCACAGGGAACGGCAACGTCATCGTGCCTCCCAGCCTAGTTGCCGGAGCCGACATCACCGGCCCCGGAGGGCCTGTCGTCGTAGACTCGCGTGCCATGGACGGCACGGTCGGCATCCGGACGGCGGGCGAGGCCGACTTCGACGCCCTGACCGACCTCTGGGAGCGCTCGGCCAGGTCGAGCCACGCGTTCATGGACGATGAGGTCTTCGGGTGGCAACGCCCCCGCGTGCGTGACCTCCTGCTGCCCTCGATGGACGTGTGGGTCGCCGAGTCCGGCGGCGAGATGCTCGGCTTCGTCGGCGCGAGGGAGGACGTCGTCGAGCTGCTCTACGTCGCCCCCGAGGCGCAAGGTCGCGGGCTCGGCCCGACGCTGCTGTCGTACGTCGACGGCGGTGCGGGCGCGCACAGCGTCGAGGTCTATGCCGACAACGCCGTGGGGGTGGCGTTCTACACCGGGCAGGGGTTCGCCGAGCAGCACCGCTACAGCGTCACCGTCGGCGGTGGCACGTTCGAGGTCATGCGGCTCACGAGGGCCGCCGCATGAGTCTCGTCGTGATCGACGCCGCCAGCCACGAAGCGCCGTACGAGCAGGTACGCCGGCAGATCGCCGAGGGCGCAGCGTCGGGCACGCTCCCGGCCGGCCACAAGCTGCCGACCGTACGCCAGCTGGCCACCGACCTCGGGCTCGCCGCCAACACCGTCGCCAAGGCGTACCGGGCGCTCGAGACCGACGGCGTGATCGAGACGCACGGGCGGGGTGGCACGTTGATCGCGAACCTCAGGCTCACCGACCCCGAGGCGGACGCCGGCGCACGGACGTACGCCCGGCTGGCGCGCACTCAAGGGCTGTCGCTCGACGAGGCGATCCGGCTCGTCGAGCAGAGCTGGACTCCCTGAGAGGCGTCTCAGCCTGCGGGGCTACCGTGTCCGGGTGCACCCCATGTCACATGAACACTTCACGCTGCTGGTCGGCCTGCTCTTCGTCGGCGGCATCGCCCTGATGGGCCTGGCGCTGAGCGGCTACGGCAGCACCGACCGGACGCGCCAGCACACGCCGCGCCTCCCGGGTCACGACGTGCAGGACAAGCTCGGCAACGACGGCTAGCTACTCGGCCATCGTGTTCGGCCGCCGCCACGTACGTTCGAACGGCAGCCGCCACGCGCGCGGCGCGATGAGCTGGTGCACCGCGTTGGGTCCCCACGTGCCGCCCGAGTAGGGCCGCACCGGCGGCTGGTCGTTGAGCAGCGGCTCGGAGATCTCCCAGAGCCGCTCGATGCCCTCGGCGGTCGTGAACAGCGTGCGTTCGCCCCGCATCGCGTCGTAGATCAGCCGCTCGTACGCCTCGAGGACCTCGCCGGCCCGCTCGGTCTCCTGCATCGCGAACTGCATGCTGAGCTTGTCGAGCCGCATGCCGGGTCCCGGCCGCTTGCCGTAGAACGACAGCGACATCTTGGACGAGTCGGCCAGGTCGAACGTCAGGTGGTCCGGCCCCGCGAGGCCGACACCGGAGCCCGCGGGGAACATGCTCTTGGGCGGCTCGCGGAACGCGATCGAGATGATGCGCGCTCCCTCGGCGAGCTTCTTGCCCGTACGCAGGTAGAACGGCACACCGGCCCAGCGCCAGTTGTCGATCTCGGCCTTGAGCGCGACGAACGTGTCGGTCTCGGAGTCGGCCGCGACCCCGTCCTCCTCGCGGTAGCCCTGGTACTGCCCGCGTACGACATGGTGCGGGTCGAGCGGCAGCATCTGGCGGAAGACCTTGTTCTTCTCCTCGCTGATCGAGTCCGAGTCGAGCGACGTCGGCGGCTCCATCGCCATGAACGCCAGGACCTGGAACAGGTGGGTGACGACCATGTCCTTGAACGCACCGGTGCCCTCGTAGAACGCCGACCGGCCCTCGACCGACAGCGTCTCGGGCACGTCGATCTGCACGTGGTCGATGAAGTTGCGGTTCCAGATCGGCTCGAACAGGCCGTTGGCGAAGCGGAACGCCAGGATGTTGAGCGCCGCCTCCTTGCCGAGGAAGTGGTCGATGCGGAAGATCTGCTCCTCGGCGAACACCTCGTGGAGCTGGGAGTTGAGCGCCTTGGCGCTGGCCAGGTCAGTGCCGAACGGCTTCTCCATGATGATGCGCGAGCGCTCGACCAGGTGGGCCGCGTCGAGGGTGTGCACGACGTCGAGCGCCGCCTTGGGCGGGACGCTGAGGTAGTGCAGCCGGCGCGGTGAGCCACCGAGCTCGGCCTCCAGCGCTGACGCCGCCTCGGCCAGCGCCTCGGGTCCGGCCTTGACGTTGACGTACGACAGCTTGGCCGCGAACTCGGCCCACTGCGCGTCGTTGAGCGGCCGGGTCGTGAACTCGCGGCACGCCTTCTCGGCGAACGTACGGAAGCTCTCGTCGTCGAAGTCGTCGAGCGAGACGCCGATGATCCGCGACTCCGAGACGAGGTCCGACTCGAGCAGGTGCATGATGCCGGGCAGCAGCTTGCGGCGGGCGAGGTCGCCGGTGGCGCCGAAGAGCACGATCAAGTGGGGCTCGTTCATTCCCACAGGCTAGACCCGGGAGGTTGCCGGTGCATGAACTCGCTGTCAGCCGCTGTCAGGGCCGCCAGAGCGATGACAGCGGGCTGCAAGCGGCGCAGACCAGCATGGTCGACATGACCAACTACGCCATCAAAGCCGAAGGGCTCACGAAGCACTACGGCGACACCATCGCTCTCGACGGCATCGACCTTGCCGTTCCCGAAGGCTCCGTCCTCGGAGTCCTCGGGCCCAATGGTGCGGGCAAGACCACTGCCGTCCGCATCCTCGCGACGCTGCTGCAGCCCGACGCCGGCCACGCGACCGTCGCCGGCCACGACGTCCTGCTCGACCCCACCGCGGTCCGCCGCTCGATCGGCCTCACGGGGCAGTACGCCTCGGTCGACGAGCAGCTGACCGGCCGGGAGAACCTCGAGCTGTTCGCGCGGCTCCTGGACTTCAGCCGGCCCGACGCCCGGGCACGGGCGACGGAGCTGCTGGGCCAGTTCGGCCTCACCGAGGCTGCCGACCGCCGCATCAAGACGTACTCCGGCGGCATGCGGCGGCGCCTCGACCTCGCCGCGAGCCTGGTCGGCCGGCCCGAGGTGATCTTCCTCGACGAGCCGACGACGGGCCTCGACCCCAGCAAGCGCGACGACGTCTGGAACCTCGTACGCATGCTGACCGCTGAGGGCACCAGCGTCCTGCTGACCACCCAGTACCTCGAGGAGGCCGACGCCCTCGCCGACGCGATCACCGTGATCGACCTCGGCAAGGTCATCGCCCACGGCACCGCCGCCGAGCTCAAGCAGATCGTCGGCGGCCGTTCCCTCCAGGTGCGCCCGACCAACGTCCGCGACACCGCGGACATCCGAGCCGTCCTCAGCCGGATCACCGGCCGACCGGTCGACGAGCCCACCCGCGGGTTGCTCACGACACCGATCGAGGACGAGAAGGACTTCACCGACATCGTCGTCGACCTCGCCGCCCGCGGCATCCCCGTCACGGAGATCGCCCTCAAGCTGCCGAGCCTCGACGAGGTGTTCTTCACCCTCACCGGCAAGGGCGTCCCCGATGATGCGCCTGCCGACCTCGACAAGGAGCCCGTCTCATGACTTCCACCCTCACCCTCCCCGACGCGATCGAGCAGCGTCCCCCGTCGTCCCTGCCCTGGGCCCGGCACTCCCTGACGCTCGCCGGCCGCTCGATCAAGAAGATGATGCGCCACCCTGAGCAGTTCTTCGACGTGACGCTGCAGCCCGTGCTGTTCCTCATGATCTTCGTGTACGTCCTGGGCGGCGCGATCGCCGGATCGACGCACGACTACCTGCAGTTCGTCCTGCCCGGCATCCTGATCCAGACCGTGCTGTTCAGCACGGTGTCGATCGGGGTCAACCTCAACACCGACATCAAGGAGGGCGTGTTCGACCGGTTCAAGTCGCTCCCGATCGCTCGGTCGGCACCTCTGGTCGGCGCCACGATCGCGGAGTGCCTCCGCTACAGCATCACGATCGGCATCAGCCTGATCGCCGGCTTCGTGATGGGCTACCGGACCAGCACCTCGATCCTCGACGTGCTCGCCGCGTGCCTGCTCGTCCTGGTGTTCGCCTGGTGCCTGTGCTGGATCGCGATCTGGCTCGGCATGATCTCCCGCGAGGCCGGCTCGGTGCAGGGCATCGGATTCATGGCGCTGTTCCCGCTGACGTTCGGCTCGAGCATGTTCGCCTCCGCGGACACGATGCCCGGCTGGTTGCGGGCCTGGGTCAACGTCAACCCGGTCACCCACCTGACCGATGCGGTGCGTGGCCTGCTCACGGGCGGTCCGGTCGCCGAGGACGCGTTCATCGCGCTCGGCACCGCCGGCCTGATCCTCGCGGTGTTTGCACCGCTGGCCGTCAGGGCGTACCGGACGAAGGCCTGACGCCCTGGGCGATCTCTCCCACCCTCAGCGGTGGATCCTCCACCGAATAGCCCCTCATTCGGTGGAGGATCCACCGCTCGAGGCTGTGGTGGGGAGGGCGAGGTCGATCGCGTCGTCGCGTACGAGCGAGCGGCCTTCGGCGTGCAGCTGCTCGTACCGCTCGTCGCCGAGCGAGGCGCGGAGGCCGGCCCGTAGGTCGTGCAGGTCCACGTGCATCAGGTCGGCGCGGCCGCGGATCGCCTCGGAGGCGCCCAGCGTCCTGGCGGACCGCTCGTCGTCGCCGTCGAGGTGGGCCAGGATCGCGGCGGCCGAGGCGACCTGCGCGATGACGGGCATGTCGCGCGTACGCCGGCCGATCCGCGAAGCGGTCACCAGCTCGGCACGGGCGGCGTCGAGGTCCGCTGCGGAACGGGTCACCACGAGAGCCGCCCGGATGACCGCCTCCATCTGCCCGCCGCCGAACGTGGACACCGCGTCGAGGTTCTGCAGGACGTACTCGAGGTGGTCGCTCGCCGCCTCGTCGTCTCCCGCGCAGTGCTCGAGGTGAGCGAGGCTGATCCGCGTCGTGAGCTCGAGGCGACGGTTGCCGTCGCGGTGCGCCGTGGCCAGCGAGGCCGTGAGCCCGTCGCGGAGCTCGAGGGTGTCACCGTCGGCGAGCGCGATCCGCAGCCCGGTGACCTGCATCGTCGAGAAGTCGGCGTCCTCGCCGGCGCCGAGCTCGTGCAGCAGCGGGATCGCCTCCTCCCACGAGGCCAGCGCCTCGGCGTACTTGCCGTCGAGCGAATGCACCATGCCCTGCTGCGACAGCGCCATGGCGAGGCCCCACCGGTCGCCGAGCTCGCGGAAGTCGTTGATCGTCGGCTCGAGGAGCTCGGTGATCTCGCCGACGCGGCCCTCGTTGTCGAGCATCACGATCTGCATGAGGTGGATCGTCGAGCGGGTCCAGCGGTCGGCCGGCCGCGGCAGCTCACGGTCGCCGATGACGCCGAAGAACGCCATGGTCGCGAGCACGAGGTCGACCACCTGGTGCTGGGGGTGGTGGGCGTCCCAGAGGGCCAGGATGCGGTCGACCGGCTCCTGCCACTGCGGCACGTGGTCGGGGTCCTCGTGGCTCGCCAGCACCAGGATCCCCGTGAGGGACAGCGCCTCGAGGCAGATCTCGCTGGCCGGATCCGCCTCGCCCGGCAGCCCCCGGACGATGTCGGCCCACGAGCACGCCTCGACGTGCTGGCTGCGGATCGACCAGTACCAGGCCAGCGCCGAGACCAGGCGAGCCGCTGCGGGACGCGCCTGCCGGTCGACCGCGAACCGCAGGGCCGCCATGATGTTGGCGCGTTCGACGTCCATCATCCGCACGGCAGCCACCTGGTCACCGCCGCGGAGGCGGGTGCCCTGCTGCTCGGCGACGTCGAGGAAATAGTGCAGGTGCGACTCGCGGACCGCCTCGGCCGTGCCGCGCTCGACCAGCCGCTCCACGCCGTACTCCCTGAGGGTCTCGAGCATCCTGAAGCGCGGCGTCTCACCCCTCACCGGCACCAACAGGGACTTGTCGGCCAGTGAGTCGAGCAGCTCCTCCGTGCGGTCGCCCGCCAGGGAGACGGCTGCGGCGCTCTCGGCCGTCACGCCGCCCGGGAACACCGCGAGCCGCTCGGCGAGGTCACGTTCGGCGTCCTCGAGCAGGTCCCAGCTCCACTCGACGACCGCGCGGAGCGTCCGGTGTCGCGGCAACGCGGTGCGACTGCCACCGGTGAGCAGGCGGAAGCGGTCGGACAGCCGGGCCGCGACCTGCGGAGCCGTGAGCGTACGCAGGCGCGCCGCGGCCAGCTCGATCGCGAGCGGCTGGCCGTCGAGGCGCTCGCAGATCTCGAGCACTGCCGGCATCGACTCGGCGGTGAGCGCGAACGACTGGTCGACCGCCTGCGCCCGGAGCACGAACAGCTGGATCGCGCTGTGCCCCATCGCCTCGTCGATCGTGCTGCCCGGGTGTGGCATCGTCAGCGGGCTGAGCTGATAGGCGAACTCACCGATGATGCGCAGCGGCTCGCGGCTCGTCGCCAGGATCCGCAGCTTGGGCGCGTGCGCGAGGACGTCCTCGGCGATCTCGGCGACCGCGCCGACCAGGTGCTCACAGTTGTCGATCAGCAGCAACCCCTCGACGTCGTGCACCGCATCCATGAGGCGCGTACGTTCGTCGGGCCGCGGCGCGGCGGACGGCCGGTCGAGGACCGACACCTCGAGCAGTCCCATAGCCGACAGGATCGCCTGCAGGATGCCGTCGCTGCCGGTCACCGGCGCGAGCTCGGTGAGCCAGACGTCCTCGAACCGGTCGAGCGCCGCGCGGGCGGTCTCGACCGCAAGCCGGGTCTTGCCCGCGCCGCCGGGTCCGAGAATCGTCACGAGCCGGTGGTCGACGAGCGCCGCCTGCAGGTCGGCGATGGCGCCCTCGCGGCCGACGAACGTCGTCAGCGCCGACGGGAGCGCCGGGTGGCTGCGGCGGGCACCGTGCTCTCCACGCAGGATCGACAGGTGCAGCTCCTGGAGCTCCGGCGACGGATCGGCGCCGAGCTCCTCGGCCAGCATGCCGCGGAGTCGGTCGTACGCCGTGAGCGCCTCGTTGGCCCGGCCGTGTGCCGCCAACGCCGTCAGGTAGAGCACCCAGAACGAGTCGCGATAGGGATGAGCCGTCGTGAGCTCCGCCAGCTCGGCGACCACGGCGAGGTCGTGCGCCGAACGTACGCGGTCGCGCAGGCTCGCCTCCACCGCCGTGAGCCGCAGCTCACCGAGCCGGTGTGCCGCCGATGGCGCGAAGGGGAACTCGGCGACGTCCGCGAACGCCTCGCCGCGCCACAGCGCCAGCGCCTCGTCAGCGCGGCCGGCTGCCACCAGACGCTCGAACTCCAGCGCGTCGACGGCGGCGCACTGGAGGACGTAGCCGGCCGGGGTCGACTCGAGCGCCCCGTCAGGCAGCCGGCGGCGGGTGCGGGACACGATCGACTGCAGTGCGTTGGTCGCGTCGGCCGGCACGTCGAGGCCCCAGAGGTCGTCGATCAGCGTCGTCGCGGCGACCGGGCGACCGGCATCGAGCGCGAGGCGCGCCACCAGGGCGCGGTTGCGCGGCCCGCCGAGATCGAGGTCCTGATCATCGGCGCGCACTCGCAACGGTCCGAGGACGTCAACCTGCACATCCGCCATTCTGCCGCACTGTCACGTATGTCCGACCCCGACTTTTGAAGCGTTGCGCACGCAAAACTGGTTGTGAACCTGCCCAACGCTTCAAAAGGTGGGAAGTCAGGCGGCGGCGCGGGCGTAAGCGCCGGGGGTGACCCCGAGCGTCGCGCGGAAGTGACGCGTGAGGTGCGCCTGGTCGTAGAACCCGACGGTCGCCGCGACCTCGGCCGGCGGCACCCGGTCGAGCAGCAGGGCGCGGGCGCGATCGACGCGCCGTCCGGTGACGTAGCGGTGCGGCTCCACCCCTGACCCCCGGATTGTGACGGAAGTCGTCACGCCCTCCCGGATCGTGCCGACTTCCGTCACAAAACTCGGGGGTCAGATCAGGCGGCGGTCGTTGGCCCAGCGGGTCAGCTCGTGCCGGCTCGAGAGCTGCAGCTTGCGCAGGACGCTGGAGACGTGCGTCTCGACGGTCTTGATCGAGATGAACAGCTCCTTGGCGACCTCCTTGTACGCGTAGCCGCGGGCGATCAGGCGCATGACCTCGCGCTCCCGCTCGGTCAGGCGGTCGATCTCCTCGTCGACCTGGGCGACCTCGATGGTCCCCGCGAACGCGTCGAGGACGAAACCCGCGAGCCGTGGCGAGAACACCGCGTCGCCCTGTGCAACGCGGTTGATCGCGTCGAGCAGCTCGGGTCCGGAGATGTTCTTGGTGACGTAGCCGCGGGCGCCGGCGCGGATGATGCCGATGACGTCCTCGGCGGCGTCGCTGACCGACAGCGCCAGGAACTTGGTGTCGGGATGGCGCAGGTGCAGCCGGCGGATGACCTCGAGCCCACCGCCGCCGGGCATGTGCACGTCGAGCAGCACGACGTCGGGTGTGGTCTCCGCGATGACCTTGACGGCGCTGTCGACGTCCTCGGCCTCCGCGACGATGTCGACCGGCCCGTCGATCTCGGCGCGTACGCCGGTGCGGAACATCGCATGGTCGTCGACGATCGCGACGCGCAGTGTGGTCATGGGCTCACTTCTTCTGTGGGTACGCGCTCGGTGGCGGGTTCGGGCGGGGCCTGGTCGCCGGTGCGGACCGGCACGCTGAGGGCGACCTCGGTGCCCTCCCCCGGGCTGCTGCGGATCGTGACGGTGCCGCCGTGTCGTTCGACCCGGCCGATGATCGAGCCTCGCACACCCATGCGGTCCTCGGCGATCGAGTCGGTGTCGAACCCGACGCCGCGGTCGCGCACGAAGACCTCGACCGTACGCCCGTCAGTCTCGGCGTAGACGTCGATGCGGTCGACCTGGGCGTGCTTGGCGGCGTTGATCATGGCCTCGCGGGCGGCCTTGGCGAGGGCGGCCACATCGGGGTCGAGCGCCGCGTCGCCGACCGCGATGACCTCCACCGGCACGCGGTGGGCATCCTCGACGTCGGCTGCCGAGGCTCGCAGGGCGGCGACCAGCGAGTCACCGGGCTTCTCGTCGTTGCCGTAGAGCCAGGCGCGCAGCTCGCGCTCCTGGCGGCGGGCCAGCGTCGCCACGACTGCCGAGTCGCCGGCGTTCTTCTGCAACAGGGCCAAGGTCTGCAGCACCGAGTCGTGCAGGTGAGCGGCGACGTCGGCGCGTTCCTGCGAACGTACGCGCTCGCGCCGCTCCTCCGACAGGTCGCCGAGCAGCTTGGTGATCCACGGACCGAGGATCAGCAGCAGGCCGAGACCGGCCACGGCGACGGCTGAGGCGAGATCGACGATGGCGCTCCAGCCGCGCTCCTGGCTCAGGAAGTAGATGCCGGCGGAGGCGACGAGCACAGCCCCGGCGGCGACGCGCATCGCGAACCCGAAGCCCTTGGTCTGGCGCATCCAGCGTCCCCACGCGGCGTCGTCGAACTGCCGCCAGATCACGGCGAGGCCGATGACGCCGATCAGGAGCGGCGCGAACAGGCTGCCGGCGATGCCTCGCCCGCTGGCCTGGATCATGAACATCACGCCGACGCCGACAGCCCCCAGGGCCACGGTCTGGAACACCTCGAACGCGCCGGGCCGGCCGCTCGTGCGCAGGCCGCGGCGGGTCGCTGACTCGAGGCCGGGCGAGAGATCGGGCTGGCGGAGGGGCAGGAACCGCCACAGCAACAGGTAGGCGATGACGCCCATGCCGTGGAACCACGTGCCGACGATGAAGGCCAGGCGCACGTAGAGCACCGGGATGCCGAAGTGCTCGGCGACACCCGTCGCCACGCCGCCCACGAGCCGGCGATCGGCTGGTCGGTAGGCACGGCGGTATTCGGTCACCCCATGATCGTCACACGTACGCGTACGCGCGCGCCATCAGGAACGTCCCTCCCGCACCCTGAGCGGTCCCGGGTGCGATTCAGGGTCGTACCCGATGTGCCGCAGGGCCGCCCTCCTCCACGATGGGGGTATGAACGCAGAAGACACTCGCACCCTGCCGCCGGACGGCGACTTCGATCCGCACCGGATCCGCTCGATCACCGACATGAAGCGGTCCAAGGACGACCGCATCGTCGGCGGTGTGTGCGCCGGCGCCGCGAAGTACCTCAACATCGACCCCGTCATCGTGCGGGTCGTCATCGCGGTGCTCACGATCGCCGGTTTCGCCGGCGTCATCATCTACGCCGCCGCGTGGTTCCTGCTGCCGGCGGAGGGCGACGACAAGAGCGTGGCCGCCGATTGGTTCAAGCTCGACAAGAACGAGGAGCAGGTACGCGTCGCGGGACTCGTCGGCGCCGTGGTCCTCGCCGTGGTCGCCGTCGTCGGCGACGGTGGCTGGTTCTGGGGTGGAGCGCCGTGGATCCTCGTCCCGATCGCGTTCGTCTACTACCTGTTCGTGGTGCGGCCCCGCCGCCGGCGCCAGGCCGAGACCGCCCTCGCCGCTGAGTATGCCGTGCCAGGCGTCGACCCGGCGGACGAGTCGGCACGCGGCGCGGAGTTCGCCGCCGCCAAGGCTGGCCTCGTGGCCAGCACCAAGTACGCCAAGGCCAAGCGGGAGCGCTCGTGGGCCCTGACGCTGCTCACGATGTCGGTGGCCGCCATCGCCGTCGCGGCGACGGGCATCTACAACGCGTACCACGACAGCCCGCACTGGACGACGTACGTCGCGGTGGCTCTCGGCGTCGTGGCACTCGGGCTGCTCGTCAGCACCCTGTGGGGTCACGGTGGCCCGCTGATCGGCATCGGAGTCCTGCTCGCGATCACGCTGGCGATCGGCTCGCTGATGCCGAGCGGCCCGATCGGCACCCAGGCCCCCACGCTGACGTCCGCCGCCGACGTGCACGCTCACTACAAGCACGGGATCGGCGAGCTCAAGCTCGACCTCACCGAGGTCTCGGACCCGCAGGCCTTGCTCGGCCGCACGGTCGAGATCGACTCCGGCATCGGCGACACCACGATCACAGTGCCCGAGGGCCTCAACGTGACGGTCAACGCCGACGTCGACGCCGGCGAGATCCGCGTCTTCGACCGCAAGGTCGACGGCACCGACACCCAGCTCGACTATCCCGCCGTCCAGTCGGGGCCCACCCTGACCCTGGACATCCATCATCGACTCGGAGGTATCGAGGTGATCCGCAGATGACCCGCCACTCGTTCCGCTGGGAAGGCCTGGCCTTCGGGCTGTTCTTCCTGTCAGTCGTCGGCAACTGGGCCGTGTGGAAGCAGGACCTGCTCTCCCCACGCGAGCTCGGTCTCACGGCCTCGGGGGTGCTGATCGTCCTCGGCGCCTTGGGCGTCGCCGCCACGGTGTGGCAGACCCGCCCCGCTCAGCGCAGCGCAGCCGTACCGGCTCCCGAAGCCACGCCCGAAACCACCACCGAACCCACGATCGACCTCAACCCGGAAGGACCTGAAGATCATGAAGAAGCTCACCCGAAGCCGTGACGACAAGTGGTTCGGAGGTGTCTGCGGAGGTCTCGCCGACTACTCCGGCATGGACGTCAACCTGATCCGCATCCTCGTCGCGGTGTTCTCGATCCTGGGCTTCGGCTCCGTGATCGTCGCCTACGTCGTGGCGTGGATCCTGGTGCCCGCCGGGCAGCCGGCCGCTGCGCAGACCGTGTGGGCTCAGGCTACTGACGTCCCGACCACAGAGAGCGTGCCGTCACAGCAGTCTGTGTGAAGTCGGAGAAGACGCCATCGACCCCGGCGTCGAAGAACGCAAGGTACTCGCCCACGGCATCGCCGTGGGCGGCCTTGTCGTTGCTGGTTCGCAGGTTCGTCGGCAGGAAGTTGTTCTCGTTGCGCATCGTCCAGATGTGCACCAGCAGCCCGGCGTCGTGGGCGTGGCCGACGAGCCCCGTCTCACCGGCGAGCCGGTACTTCTTGTCGCGGGCGATGACCTGGCTCTTGTTGGGCCCGATCCCGTCGGCGTACGACGCGATGGCCGCCAGCTCACGTGGCGCCATCAGGTCGGCGTACGTGCGGCGATCGCGCGCCTCGACCAGGTCGTACGGCGCACCCTGCCGGTCCATCAGCTGGATCAGCGGGAGCGGCGTACGGTCGCGGAGACGGCGCAGGTTGCCGGTCTCCATCGACTGGATGATGACCTTGGCGCCCTCGTGGTTGACCCGACGTCGCTCGAGGTTGGCGACCAGCAGGTCGTTGAGGTCGTGGCCGATGCCGGCGAAGTAGGTCGGGTGCTTGGTCTCGACGTAGACGCCGATCGGCTCGTCGCGTCCCTCGCTGGCGTCCTCGGCGATGTTGAGGACCTCGTCGAACGTGAGGATCTTCTCGTGACCGTCGAGCGGGAGGTTCTGTGGCCGCAGCGCCGGGAGGCGCTCACGGACCCGCAGTGTCTTGATCTCCTCGAGCGTGAAGTCCTCGGTGAACCACCCCGTGTGCGGGACGCCGTCGACGAACTTGGACACCTTGCGGTCGGCGAACTCCGGCCGTTGCGCCACGTCCGTGGTGCCACCGATCTCGTTCTCGTGCCGCACGACCAGGACGCCGTCCTTGGTGCTGACGACGTCGGGCTCGATGAAGTCGGCACCCTGCTCGATCGCCAGCAGGTAGGACGGCCGGGTGTGCTCGAGCCGCTCGCCGGGGACTCCGCGGTGGGCGATGACGATGGGTGCCGGGGACACACCTCAATCAAACCGCATGCGGCCCGCGTTGCGGGTCGGCACGCACGAGACGTACGGCACCATCGCGGCGCGGATCCGCGGCCGCCATCAGGTGCCCGTCGTGGCGTCGAAGGGTCGCAGCGACCCCGCCGTAGTACATCGTCAGGTCGGTCTCGGTCTTGACGACCTCCTCGGGCCGGCCCGCTCGGTGCACGTGGACGCGCGGGTGGTTGATGGCCTGCTGCAGGCCCATCCGCCCGTTGACGAACCCGGCAAGCGCCTGAACGATCGCCGTCGTGATGCGGTCGGCGCCGGGCGAGCCGATCGCGATCGCCGACCCGTCGACGTGGTGTCCGACGGTCGGCGCCATGTTGGACAGCAACCGGCTCCCAGGCGGCAGACCGTGCAGGCCGCGGGCGTTGAGCTCCTGCTCGCCGAGGCAGTTGTTGAGCCAGATGCCGGTGCCCTTGGCGATCATGCCGGAGCTGTAGCCCGACGACACCGTGACCGAGCACGCCCCGCCGTCGCTGTCGGTCGCTGACACATGGGCCGTCGACCCGGACTCGAGCACCGCGAGGTGGTCGTGGTCGACGAGCTCGAGGAACGCCGCGGCGTCCCGCTCGAGATCGTCGGCGTGGTCGAGCACGCGGAGCCGATGGCCGAGCACGGCGCGCTGCACGCGGATCAGGTGCTCGACGTCGTCGCGGTCCCACTCGCCGTACGGCCGACCGTCGAGCATCCGCAGCATCGCGGTCACGCACACGCCACCGACGGACGGGGGTGGGTTGGTGCCGAACGTCCAGTCGCCGACCGTGCTCAGCAGCGACGGACGTACGACCGGCCGGTACGCCGCCAGGTCGTCCGGGCCGAGGATGCCGCCGCGGGCGATGACGTCGGCGCTGAGGAGCCTCGCGAGGTCGCCGGTGTGGAGCGCGCTCGGGCCGTGCTCGGCGATCTGCTCGAGCGAGCCGACGAGGTCGGGCAGCACGATCAGCTCGGTCGTGACCTGGCCGTCCTCGTCGTGCACCGCGGCGTCGCTCTCGTCGTCCCAGCCGAAGATCAGGTCGTGCACGTGGTCGAGGTAGTAGCGCGACGCCGAGCCGAGCCGGAAGCCGCCGCGGGCCACGTCGATCGACGGCGCCACGATCTCGCGCCACGGCAGTCGACCCCACCGCGCGTGCGCCGCACCGAAGGCCGCGACGGAGCCGTGGGCGGCCACCGACCCGGGCCCGATCGTCGCGGTGACACCGTCCCCGTAGTCGGTGTGGATGTCCCACGTGCCCCCGCCCAGCTCCCGACCGCGGCCGGGCATCTCCATCCAGCCGTCGACGGTCTGCGGCGCGCTGCCGTCCTGCGGCTGGACCGTGATGAACCCGCCCGAGCTCAGCGACACGATGCCGATCTCGTTGACCATCGTCACGAGCACCGACGCCAGCGCGGCATCGACGGCATTGCCACCGCTGCGGGCGACCTGCTCGCCGGCATCGGCGGCGGCCTCGTTGGGCGCGGCGATCGCGACGTCCGGCATGCCCGCAGGCTACTCGCCTCCACGGCCGGTAGGGTTCATGACAGGTGAGCCGGGAAGTCTGGTCGGCATGTTGTCGCCGACCCCAGGAGTCCGTGTGCGCAAGTCGTCCAACCGCATCTTCGGGCGCGGATCGTGGCCCGAGGCCTCCCGCATCGCCGACATCCTCCGGCAGGAGACCCTCGGCGGCGCGCTGCTGCTGGGGGCGACCCTGGTGGCCATCGTGGCCGCGAACGTGGGTGACGGCTACGCCTCGCTGCGGGACACCGCCTTCGGCCCCGACTCGCTGCACCTGCACCTCACGTTCGGCCAGTGGGCGTCGGACGGGCTGCTGGCGATCTTCTTCTTCGTCGCCGGGCTCGAGCTCAAGCGCGAGTTCGTCGCCGGCGACCTCCGCGAGCCGAGCCGCGCGGCGCTCCCGGTCGTGGCGGCAGTCGGCGGCATGGCGGTGCCGGCCCTGATCTTCGTGCTCGTCAACCTCGGCGGCTCGCTCGACGGCTGGGCCATCCCGACGGCGACCGACATCGCGTTCGCCCTCGCCGTCCTGGCCGTGATCGGCAGCCACCTGCCGTCAGGACTGCGGACGTTCCTGCTGACCCTCGCGGTCGTGGACGACCTGCTGGCGATCATCATCATCGCCGTGGTCTACACCAAGACCTTGCACGTGGAGTACCTGCTGCTCGCCGCGATCCCGCTCGCGGTCTTCACGGTCCTCGTGCAGCGCCGCGTACGTTCGTGGTGGCTGCTGCTGCCTCTCGCCGCACTGGTCTGGGGCCTGGTGCACGCCTCGGGGGTCCACGCCACGGTCGCCGGTGTGCTGCTCGGGTTCGCCGTCCCGGTCATCCGGCGCGACGGCAGCACCGGCGCCGGACTCGCGGAGCATTTCGAGCACCGGTTCCGGCCGTTGTCGTCCGCCGTCGCCGTGCCGGTGTTCGCCTTCTTCAGCGCCGGTGTCGCGATCGACGGCTGGTCCGGATTCACCGACGCCCTGAGCGAGCCCATCACGCTCGGGATCATCGCCGGGCTGCTCGTCGGAAAGACGATCGGCGTCTTCGGCGCCACGTGGCTCGTCGCGACGTTCACCCGCGCCGAGCTCGACGACGACCTGGAGTGGCTCGACGTCCTGGGTCTCGCGATGCTCGCGGGCGTGGGTTTCACGGTGTCGCTGCTGATCGGCGAGCTGGCGTACGGCGCCGGCAGTGCGACCGACGAGCACGTCAAGACCGGCGTGCTGGTGGGCTCGTTGGTGTCGGCACTGGGCGCCGCGGTGATCCTCCGGGGCCGCAATCGCCGCTACCGGCAGATCGCCGTCCGCGAAGGCACGGACGACGACGGCGACGGCATCCCCGACGTCTTCCAGTGAACGCACCAGGATGCGGGACTGCCGTTTCATCCTGTGGCCCACGTCACAAGTGACTACCTGTCTAGTCCGAAAGAACTATATGCACACTCTGTGGGTAAGCCTGTGAACATGTGCGCACCTGCGATTGCAGGAAGTTTGCCTCCGAGCCTCACAGAGCCGATGACCAGCGGGTGTAGCCGGGTCGCACGCGCACCACGTCGTCGATCGACTCGATGTCCTCCCAGAGCACCAGGAACGACCCCCGCTGGCGTCGCTCGTACCACTGCGCGAGCGGAGCGGGCGAGCTGACCGACGTACGTTCGTAGCCGAGGAAGCCCTGGCGGTTCCTGGGCGCGACGACCAGGCCCACGAGCTGCGCGTTCGCCAGCAGCTGACCCGGTGTGCCGTCGACGGCCACCCGGCAGTCCGCGACGAATCCCAGGGGCCCGTCGGGTCCGACGACAGGGCGGCGCAGGACGTCACTCAGGAACATGACGGCCTCCCGGGATGCGGGCGATGACCTGGTCGCGTATCCAGTGCTCCGACCACGTCACGTCGAACGCCGAGCCCGGCTGCCCGAGCTCGATGGCCGTGCCGATCGCGCTGACCGCGGACCACGGGACCAGATGCATGCGGGACCGCGGCGGCCGACCACCGAACATCCGCGGCCAGAGGCCGGAGTTGAGCACCAGGCTGGTCACCACGGGCGGCGCGTCCGGGTCCAGCTCGCGGCCCGGCTCGATGCCGTCGACCTCGACGTTGTCGACGTGCCCGATCGGCACGTCGTGGTTGTCGAGCACCTGGCGGTCGAGGATGTGCAGGTTGAGGTCCAGGACCTGTCCCGGTGAGTCGTGCTTGGGCAGATCGGCCATCAGGCACCTGCTTTCGTGAGGATCATCAGCGGGATCGCCGCGACCGCCGCCACCAGGATGACCACGAGGTAGACCGACGACACGGCGTTGAGCAACCGGCCGTTGACGTGCTCGCCCACGTACTGCGGATCGTTCGCCACGACCAGGATCGGCAGGTACGTCAGGGGCAGCGCGACGGCCGAGAACACGACGGAGTACTCCGTCACGAGGATCGGGTCGATCCCGGTGAGCAGGACCAGCACGGCGACGACGAGGCAGATGATGATCGTCAGGTGGAAGCGGGCGGCCTGGGCCGGACGCCGGAACTTGCCCCACGACCAGCCGTTGAACTGCGCCAGCGCATAGCCCGCCGACAGGCCGGTCTCCAGTGCGGCACCGAATGTCGCGGCGACGACTCCCAGGATCACGATCGCGAGCCCGAGCTGACCGGCGCCCATCGCCACCGGCAGGACCGTCTGCGACAGCGCGTCGACGTCGATGCCCCGTGGCAGCAGCACCGTCGCGGCGCAGCCCGCGATGGCCAGCGACAGCAGGCCGCCCAAGGGGAAGCCCACCAGGACGTTGGCCCGCGACGTCACGAGGTCCTTCTCGGTCCACCGCTCCTCGACGCCGCCGGAGGAGAAGAAGAACACCTCGTACGGCGTCATGGCGGCGCCGAACAGGGCGATCGCGTAGTACCAGTACGTCAGCGGCGTCTCCCGCGGGTGCGACGTCTGCTGCAGCGCCTGGTCCTTCAGCTCGCCCCAGTCGGGACCGAGCAGGAACAGCGCGACCCCGAACACGACGAGGGAGAGACCGAGCACCCCAGCGACGTTCTCCATGATCGAGAACTTGACCCGCCAGATCACGAGCCACACCGCGAACGCGGCCACCGGGATCCACAGCAACGGTTGGACACCACTGGCCAGCTGCAGGGCGAGCGCGACACCTCCGACCTCGGCGGTCAGCGTCATGATCGTGATCAGCAGGGAGGCAACGAGGTTGGCCGTGCCGGCGCGAGGGCCGAGCCGCTCGCGGATGATCTCGAACGTCGCGCGCCCGCTGATGGCGGCGACCCGCCCCGACATCTGCGCGAACAGACAGATGCCGACGACGCCGACGACGACGGCCCAGGCCAGCGACATCCCGAACCGGGAGCCCACGACGGCATTGGTCACCAGGTCCCCGATGTCGACGAAGCCGCCGATCGCGGTGAGGATGCCGAGCGCGACGGCGAAGTATCGCTTCATCGCGGCGGCTCGAGCTTCTTCGCCAGCCGCTCGAGGTCGCTGGAGCTCTGCTTCAGCTCATCGAGCGCGGACCGGACGCTTGGCGCCCCGGGATAGCCCGACAGCGCCTCGCCGGCGTGCCGGACCGCGGTGTCCGCGTCGCCCAGCGCCTGGGTGACCGCCTCCATCTGGGCCGCCGTGCGCTGGTCCGTGGGCTTGAACGCAGTGGCCTGCTTCGAGGCCGCCGTCATCCGGGTGCCGGCCTCGTCGACCATCGTCTCGGCGACGCTGGCGGTCGTGTCACCGTCCTGCGACGTGGTCAGGGCCAGCGTCGCGGAGCCGACCGCGGACTGCGCCTCGCGCAGCCCCATCGACATGTCCTGAGGACTTCCCGAGCATCCCGAGACGACGAGTGCCACGGTCACGGCGACAAGCACCACCGTCCGCACGCGCATCGTCATCCTCTCCGGCCCAACGCGGGATTCGCGCCACCCATCGACATACCCACTGGTCAGGCGCTTCAAACTGGCGTTTGTCACAGCCCGTCAGGGGTATGTCGGCCGCACCATGAACCCACAGCTCCTCAGCGCGGATCGGGGTCATCCACGAGCCGATCCACCCCGGCACGATCGCCCGCCTCGCGGGTTCGTCGACTGCCGCGGCGAGTGGCAGGACCTGGACGACGACAAGGATCACGATGCTGCTCCCTAAGGCACGCGGCGAGCTCAGCGAGGCGCTGTTCGACACCCTGCGCTCCGAGAGCGAGGTCGAAGGCCTGGACCTGCGGCCGACGGACGGCGACGACGCGCACATCGCGCTCTGGGCGATGTACGAGCTGCACTACGCCGGCTTCGAGGACGTCGACGACGAGCGTGAGTGGAACCCCGAGGTGTTGAGGCTCCGGCGCCGCCTCGAGCGGGACTTCGAGGCCGAGCTGCGGGCCCGTCACACCGCCACGACCCTCGACGAGCCCTTCGCGGAGGGCCTGTTCGCCTACATCGCCCACCACGACGGGCCGTCCCTTGCGGCACACGTGCAGCGCAAGGCCGACCGCGAGCAGGTGCTCGAGCTGCTGCGGCACCGCTCGATCTATCACCTCAAGGAGTCCGACCCGGTCGCCTGGAGCGTCCCCCGCCTGCCGACGGCACCCAAGGCGGCGCTGATGGAGCTGCAGTACGACGAGTTCGGCGGCGGCGACCCCAACCGGCTGCACGCGCACCTGTTCGCACTCGGGCTCGAGGCGTCCGGGCTGCGCGCTGACCCGTTCGCCTACATCGACGACGTCCCGGTCGAGATCCTCGAGCTCAACAACGCGATGTCGTTGTTCGGCCTGCACCGCCGTCTGCGTGCTGCATCGCTGGGTCACCTCGCCGCGTTCGAGGCCACGAGCTCGCTCCCGTCCCGGCGCATGGCGCAGGGGCTGGCCCGGCTCGAGCTCCCGCAGGAGATGATCGCGTACTACGAGGAACACGTCGAGGCCGATGCGGTGCACGAGCAGCTGGCCGTCCGGACGATCTGCGGAGCCCTCGTCGCCGCCGAGCCACACCTCGTCGACGACGTCGTGTTCGGGGCGTTCACGTGCCTCGACCTCGAGGACCGCTACGCCCAGCGGATGCTCGACGAGTGGGTGGCGGCATGACTCCGGAGCACGGGTTCGAGCACCCGGACGTCATCATCTGCCCCGGCGGTCCGCTGCTGCTGCGCGGTGATCACGTCGTCGAGGACGCCGACGGAGTGGCCCACGAGACCGTACGACCCGTGAGCGCGGTGTGCCGGTGCGGCAAGTCGGCGGACCAGCCGTGGTGCGATGGCACGCACAAGGTGCTGGCCGCCCGCGATCGACCCTAGGGCGTACGCAGGGAGCGGGTCGCCGGCCCCTCGAGCACCTCGCCCTCGGGGGTGAACCGCGAGCCGTGGAGCGGGCAGTCCCAGCTCTTCTCCTGGTCGTTCCACTTCAGGACGCCGCCGAGATGCGTGCAGATCGCCCGGACGGCGCAGGTGCGGCCGTCGACCGTCGAGACGCCGGTCGGCAGGACACCGTCGCGACCGACGCGACCTGACCCTTCCGGCGGGTTGTCGGGGGCCTGTGTGAGCTCCGCCGTCACGAGACCCTTGGCCAGGTAGGCGCCCACCGCGAGGTTGAGCTCGGCGATCTTCGCGGCGCCCTGCGGCCGGGTGATGCGCCGCGACATCGGCTTGGACCACGACACCGGCTCCCCCAGCAGCGTCGACGTGAGGTTGCGGGCCGCGGCGACCGCGTTGGTCATCCCCCACTTGTCGAACCCTGTGGCGACGTGGAACCGCCCGCCGCCGCGCGGCAGCGTCCCGACGTACGGGATGCCGTCGTGCGACTGGTAGTCCTGCGCCGACCAGACGTGGGTCTCGACCGCACCGGGAAAGTATCTGGCGGTCCACTCCCGCAGCTCGTCGACGTGGCCGGCCTCGGATCCGGTACGGCCGACCGTGTGCCCGCTGCCGCCGATCATGAGCTTCGTCGTGCCGTCGGCGCGCGGCACGTCGCGGATCGAGCGCGAGGGCTGGCCCGCCGACAGGCTCATCGGCATCGGTGTGGTCGCGAAGTCGAACGCCACGGCGTACGAGCGCAGGGGCTCGAGCTTGGCGAAGTAGAGTCCGCGATCGAGGATCGGCGTGCCGGTCGCGAGGATGATCTCGTCGGCGGTCAAGTCGGTGCCGTCGTCGAGCTGCACCGTCGGGCGACCCGTCTTGGACGCGCTCACGACCCGGCGACCCTCGTGGATCGTGCCGCCGTGCTCGCGGACCTGACTCGCGAGCGCCGTGAGGACGTCGAGCGGGTCGAACTGGTACTGGTCCGCCAGCACCGCTCCGCCATGGTTGGGGAACGGCAGGTCGAGCTGGTCGTGCCACCGCACGTCGAGGCCGAGCGAGCGGGCCGCGTCGTGCTCCTCACGTGCCGCGTCGACCTGGTGGGTCTCCGCCGCGTACGTGATCGCGTCCCGGGTCTGCACCGGCACCCCGTGATCGGCGCAGAACCGGACGAGCCACTGCTGGCCCTCGAGGTTGGCGTCGACGTACGCCTGGGCGACCGCGTGGGACTGCTTGCGCAGGATCGACGACAGCTTGGTGCCCTGCAGCAGCGAGAGCTTCGCGGTCGTGTTGCCGGTCGTCACGGCCCCGACCGCCCGCGCCTCGATGACCGCCACGCGGCGACCGGCGCGGGCCAGCAGCAGCGCCGTGGTCAGCCCGGTCAGGCCTGCACCGATCACCAGGTCGTCGAGTCGCTCGTCGACGGGGAGCGGGTCGCTCGCGGGCAGGTCGGGACGATCGAGCCACAGTGAGGTCATGTCGCGGACATACCCGCGGGCCCTCCGCGACAAACCCGCGAGCCGGACCGTCCGGTCCTACGCTGGAGGCATGGCCGATCTGCGATCCATCGCCCAGGAGCTCTATGCCCGGCCGCTGTCGGAGTTCATCGCGGCCCGCAAGGCCGCCGCCGACGACGCCGGCGACAAGGAGCTGGCGCGTCAGGTCAAGGCGCTGCGCAAGCCCAGCGCCGCCGCATGGGCGGTCAACGCGCTCGCGCGCGAGCAGGCCGACCTGGTCGAGGAGGTCGTCGAGCTCGGCGAACAGCTGCGCGACGCCCAGGCCGACTCCGACGGATCGCGTACGCGACTGCTCGACCGCGCGCGGCGCGACCTGACGAGGCAGGCGCTCGACGAGGCCGCCGAGCTCGTCACGGCGGCCGGCGGCACCCTGAGCGCGCAGGCCGCGGCCGGCATCGAGGAGACCCTGCGCGCCGCGATGACCGACCCGGACGCCGCCAACGCGGTGCAGGACGGGCTGCTCGTCGCGACCTTCGCGGCCAATCCGTTCGAACCGGTCGACCTGACCGACGTCGTGGCCATCCCGCCCGAAGGGGCCCGACCACGTACGAAGAAGGTCAAGCAGGGGCCCACCCAGCTCGAGCGCAAGCGTCTCGAGGTGGCCGAGGCCAAGGTCGACAAGGCCCGGCGCAAGGCCAAGGCGGCGGCCGACGAGCTGGAGTCGCTGCTGGAGGACCGTGACGCCCTGCAGGAGGAGCTCCTCGAGCTGCGCAAGAAGGCCAAGGCACTCGAGCGCGAGGTGTCCGACACCGAGCAGGCGCTCGACAAGGCCGACAAGGCGGCCGATCGTGCGGAGGCTGCCGAGCGCGAGACGCAACGCGAGCTGGAGGACGCCGAGGCCGACCTCGACCGCCTCCGTTGAGCGGTTGACCAGCGGGTCTTGCGGGTAGATCGCTCCCAGATCGACGGAAGGAGCCCCATGACGTACGCCGTGCAGGCGTTGCTGATCGTCGACATGCAGGTCGACTACTTCAACGACAGCGAGCTCGAGCGTTGCCGGGACGACCTGGTCGCCGCGTGCAACACCCTCGCCGCCAGGGCCAGCGCTGCCGGGGCCCTGGTCATCGAGGTGCGTACGGAGCACACGCGCGACCGATCCACGTGGGCGCTCAACATGCGCGACGACGACAGCGGCATGGTCATCGAGGGCACCACCGGGGCGGAACCCGTCGCCGGGCTGCACACGGACGAGGCCATCACGGTGATCAAGACCCGTGACAGCGCGTTCTTCCGCACCGAGCTCGAGGACCTCCTCGCCGCGCACGGCATCGAGACGATCGCCCTGACCGGCGTCTCGACGGAGTCCTGCATCGCGACGACGGCGGCCGACCCTTACGCCCGTGACCTCCGCGTCGTGCTCGTCGACGAAGCCGTGGCGTCGGTCGATCCCGGCCTCAACCGGCGCACGCAGGAACAGCTCGAGAAGCAGTACCGTCAGCCGACCGTACGCCTCGACGACGTCACGTTCACGGCTCCCGGCGAGCAGCTCACCGCCTGAGCGACGCGGGCATCAGCTCCCGGACGCGTGTGTGGGCGATCGCCGCGCGGGCCGCGTTCATGCCGCACGCGCCGTGCACCCCGCCGCCGGGGTGCGCCGCCGCCGACGCCAGGTAGAGCCCGCGCACGGGAGTCTCCGCCCGACCCATCCCCGGCACCGGCCGGAAGATCAGCTCCTGGTGGAGCTGCGCCGTGCCGCCGTTGATCGCCCCGCCGATGAGGTTGAGGTTGCGCTGCTCCATCTCGCGCGGCCCCAGCACGCGGCGGGCCATGACCTTGGAGCCGAATCCCGGCGCGACCTCCTCGATGCGCGCCTGCATGCGGTCGGCGAAGCGTTCGCAGTCGTCGCGGTCCCACACCCCACGGATGCCGTCGTCCCCGGCGTCGCGGATCGCCTCCTGCGGCACGTGCGTGTAGGCCCACAGCGCTTCCGTGCCGGCCGGCGAGCGCGTCGGGTCGGTCGTGGACATCTGGCCGGCGAGCATGAACGGCGCCGCAGGGATCGCACGGGCGGAGACCTGCCCGAGCGCCTCGGTCATCTGCTCGACCGAGTCCGCGACGTGGAACGTGCCGGGGTCGTGTGGCGGCGGCTTGGCCCACGGTACGACGCCGTCGAGCGCCCAGTCGACCTTGACCGTGCCGGGGTCGAGCTCGAACGACTTCATGGCCCGGGTCGTCCGCGCCGGCAGGTCCGCAGGCTGCACCAGCCCGCCGTACAGGTGGGGCGCGGCGACGTCGGCCAGCACGGCGCGACGCACCCCGAAGTGCTCACCGTCAGTCGTACGCACGCCCACTGCGCGGCGATCCTCGACCTTGATCCGCGACACCTCCGACGAGCAGTGGATCTCTCCGCCCAACGACTGGAAGCGACGAGCCAAGGCCTTGGTCAGCTCCCCGGCGCCCCCCTGCGGCACCGGGAAGCCGACGGTCTGACCGAGCATCACCAGGAGCACTCCCATCAGCCCCGAGCCCGGCGCGTGCAGCGGGATGTCGGCGTGACCCGCGTTGCCGGCGACCAGCAGGCGAGGCGACGTGCCACCGAACCGAGCGAGTCCGAGCTCGGCGGCGGGCGTCAGCATCATGCGGACGAAGTCGAGCCCGCCGACGCTGCGCAGCCTGGCGAGCGCACCAAGACCGTTCTTGACCGGCGGGAACGGCGACAGCAGCGCCTTGACCAGCTGGTCCCCGATGCGGTCCCACTGGCCGCAGAGCTCGAGCCACGCTGCTCCGTCCCCGGGATGCTGCTCGTCCATGAGCGCCGCGGTGATGTCGCGGTCGCGGTGCAGCATGGCCCACTGGCCGTCCCTGGTCGGATGGCCGAGCACAGCCGGAGCATGCTGCCACACCAGGCCGTGGTCCTCGAGGTGGAACGACCGGATCGTCGGCGAGGCCTCCGCCAGCGGGTAGAACGCGCTGAACGTGTCGTGCACGAAACCCGGGTGCACGTCCTCGGCACTGCGCACGGCTCCCCCGACCTCGGGCTGCGCCTCGAGCACCAGCACCGACCAGCCGGCGTCGGCAAGGTGGTTGGCCGCGACGAGCCCGTTGGGCCCGGCACCGATGACGACGGCGTCGTACCTACGGGTCACGCCGAGTCCTTGCCGGTGACCTTGGCGAGCACGTTGCGACCGATGCCGACCAAGGCACTGCCCTGAGCGCCGCGCGCCTGGTTGCCGGCGAAGTGCGACTCCAGCACGTTGCCCTCGGTGGGCTCGACTCGCGTCGTCCGGTCGCTCGCCATGGTGCGGAACAGTGGCCCGACGAGGAAGTCGAACGCCCAGGGCAGGGCGTTGAAGCCGAACCGCATCACGTCGTTGGCGATGCCGATCTGCGTACGCGCGCGGTGGCGGTCGAGCCTTTGCAGGGCGATCCGCGCGACGCGCTCCGGCGACAGCACGGGGGGCGGCGGGCGGCCAGCGAAGCCGTCGTAGTTGGCGGCCTGCTCGTAGATCGGGGTGTCGACGCCGCCGGGCGCGATGTAGGCGATCGTCACGTCGTCCAGGTCACGGTTCTCCAGCTGCAGCTGGCGGGCGAGTGCGCGGACGCCCCACTTGCTCAGCACGTACGCACTCATGCCCGGCACGCTGATGTGCCCGATCACCGAGCCGAACAGCACGAGCGAGCCGGCGCCCTGTGCGCGCAGCACCGGGATCGTGTGGCGGGCGACGTTGACCGAGCCCGTCAGGTTGGTGCGGAGCACCCCCTCGAAGACCTCGGCCGGCACCTCCTCGGTGCGCCCGTACGCCACGACGCCGGCGCAGTGCACGACCGCGTCGATCCGCCCGTGCTGCGAGGTCACCGCGGTCACCATCTTGTCGACCTGGGCGTCGTCGCCCACGTCCGTCGTCAGCACGAGGGTCGAAGCCGCTCCTGAGGTCTCGCACTCCTGCGCGACCTGCTGCAGTGGTGGTTCACCTCGGGCCACCAGCACGACATGGTCGCCGGCCGCCGCGGACTGCAGGGCGACGGCCCGGCCGATGCCGCTCGACGCACCCGTGACGACGGTGACGCGGGCGCCTTCCGTCACGGCTTGAGCACCACCTTGACGCAGCCGTCCTGCTTCTTCTGGAACATCTCGTAGGCCGCCGGCGCCTCCTCGAGCGGGACGTGGTGCGTGGCAAGCGACTCGACGCCCAGGAGGTCACCGTCGTGCTGGAGCACCGTGATGATGTCGTCGGTCCAGCGCTTGACGTGGCACTGCCCCAGCCGCATCGTGATGCCGCGGTCGAACATCTCCATCACCGGCATCGGGTCGACCTCACCGCCGTAGACACCACTGACCGACACCGTGCCGCCACGGCGTACGGACTTGATGCAGGCGATCAGCGCGGCGAGCCGGTCGATCGCGAACTTGTCGGTGAGCGGCTTCGCCAGTGCATCGGGCAGCATGCCGACCGCGCTGATCGCGGTCTTGGCGATGGGCGAGCCGTGCGCCTCCATGCCGACCGCGTCGATCGTGCCGTCCGCACCACGGCCATCGGTCAGGTCGAAGATCGCCTCGGTGATCTCGTCGACCGAGTCGAGGTCGATGACCTCCACGCCGTACGAGCGCGCGAGGTCGAGCCGCTCGGCGATGCGATCGACTCCGATGACCCGCCGGCCGGCGTTGAGGGCGATGCGGGCGGTCAGCTGACCGACCGGCCCGAGGCCGAACACGGCGACCGTGCCACCCTCCGGCACGTCGGCGAACTCGAATGCCTGCCACGCGGTCGGCAGGATGTCGGACAGGTAGAGGTAACGCTCGTCGGGGACGCCCTCGGGCACCTTGATCGGCCCGAACTGCGCCTCCGGGACCCGCAGGTACTCGGCCTGACCGCCCGGCACCGAGCCGTACAGCTCGGTGTAGCCGAACAGCGACGCGCCCTTGCCGGTCTTCTCGTTCTGGGTCGTCTCGCACTGCGCGAACAGTCCGCGCGAGCACATCCAGCAGTGACCGCATGAGATGTTGAACGGGATCACGACGCGGTCGCCGACCTTGAGGTCACCCGCGTCGGGGCCGACCTCCTGGACGATGCCCATCGTCTCGTGGCCCAGCACGTCGCCGGGGTGCAGGAACGGCCCCAGCACCTCGTACAGGTGCAGGTCGGAGCCGCAGATCGCGGTCGAGGTGACCTTGATGATCGCGTCGTTGGGCTGCTGGATGACCGGGTCGGGGACCGTCTCCACCGAGACGGAACGCTTTCCCTGCCAGGTGAGTGCACGCATCAGTTCTCCTTCGTCGATCGTTGGGCACGGTCGAGCGCCTCGTGGCGGCCCTCGACCAGGAAGGCGAGCCGTCGCAGGGTCTCGGTGTTGCGCCACTTGAGGCTGAGTCCCTTGAACGGCTCCGGGACGAGGACGCCGGGGCCCGCGGTGGCCTCCTCGGTGATGACGACCTCGGTCCGGGCACCGATGTCGCTGAGCCGGATCTCGACGCGGCCCTCGCCGACCGGCCACGCCCGCACCTTCAGCGTGATCGCCCGGCCGGGGACTGCTTCGAGCACCTCGGTGTGGTCGTCGATCAGCAGGGGCCAGGCACCGACGGAGTGATGGATCCGGCTGCCGACCGCAGGCCAGTCACGGTCCACGTCACGCATGCGGGACGCCCCCACGACCCACAGCGGATAGAGCCAGCCGTCGGCGAGGACGGTCCAGACGTCATCGGGGGTCGCAGCCATGACGCGGCGGTTGACGCTCACAGCGTCGCCTTCTCGGATGTCACGTTCATCTGGCTGTCCTACCCACGGCCCCACGCGGGCAAACGGCGTCCTTGCCAGGTCGTACGCGGGATTGATCGCGCGGCCGCCGGGGTAGATGCCTCCCATGACGACGATTGACCTGGGCCGGCCTGAATCGGGCGACGTGATCGACCTGATCATCGAGGACCACCGGCGGTTCGAAGCCCTGCTCCGCGACCTGCGCAACGCCGAGAGCGACCGCGAACGCGTACGCGCGGCGTTCTCGGCGCTTCACGTGGCACATGCCGAGGCGGAGGAGAAGTACGTCTACCCGGCGCTGCGCCGCAAGACGTCGGCCGATGCCGAGGAGGTGGACCACGGCGAGGAGGAGCACGCCGAGGGCAACGAGGCACTGCTCGCCCTCCTGGAGTGCTCGGGCACCGACACCCAGAAGTTCGACGATGCCCTCGAGAAGCTCGCGGAGCTCGTCAACCATCACCTGACCGAGGAGGAGCTGACGATCCTCAATCCCGCTCGCGAGGATGTCGGCGAGGCGACGCGCCTCGACCTCGGCGAGAAGTTCGCCACCGAGCGCAACCGGCAGATCGACGATGACTGCGGCAACATCGTCAACGTCCGCCGGATCGTGCAGGAGGCGCGCGCCGAGGGACTGCTGGACGACTCCGAAGGTCCGTGACCGTGCGCGAGGTGGGCGTCGAGGAGGAGATGTTCCTGATCGATCCCCGCACCAAGCGGCTCGCGCCGGTGTCCGACGCCGCGGTCCACTCGACCCGGGCAGCTGAGGACGACCTCGACCAGGAGCTGTTCCTCCAACAGCTGGAGATCCGCACCCGTCCGCACTCCGACCTCGCAGCGCTGCGCTTCGACCTGGTCGAGGAGCGGCGGCTGGCGGCGGAGTCGGCCGAGTCCGTCGGCGCCCAGCTGGCAGCCGTGGCGACGCCGGTGCTGCCGCACGAGGACGGTCGTACGACCCCCAAGCATCGCTACGTCACGATGCTCGAGACGTACGGCAAGGTGCTCGGCCAGGCCGGCCTGGTGTGCGGCACCCACGTGCACGTGTCCGTCGACGAGGACGAGGCGGTCGGGATCATCGACGACATCCAGCCGTGGCTGTCCTTGGTCGCGGCGCTGTCGTCGAACTCGCCGTTCTGTCGCGGTGAGGACACCGGCTACGCCAGCTGGCGGCGCCAGCTCTACGACGGATGGCCCAGCGCCGGACCCGTGGAGCCGTTCGGTGACGTCGACGGCTACCAGCAGGTCACGCGCGAGCTGATCGCGTCCGGCGCCGCTCTGGACGAGGGGATGCTGTACTTCGACGCCCGGCTGTCCCGCAACTTCCCGACGATCGAGATCAGGGTCGCCGACGCGTGCACCGACCTCGACGACACCGTGCTCATCGCCGAGGTGTCGCGCGCCCTCGTCGAGACCGTCGCGCGGGCGCGCGCAGCCGGTGACATCCCACCGCCCTGGCGGGTCGACCTGTTGAGGGGTGCCCGGTGGCGCGCCCGGCGCAACGGGCTCACGGAGTCGTTGATGGATCCGGTCTCGCGGGCCGTCGTACCGGCTGACAAGGCACTGGGCGTGCTGCTCGACCACATCCGGCCTGCGCTCGAGGAGCACGGCACCGCGGCGCTCGTCGAGGAGGGCATCCGCCGTCTGCTGGCCGACGGCACCGGTGCGGAGCGTCAGCGTGCGGTCGCGGCGGAGTCCGACGACCTCGCCGCCGTGGTCGACGACGTGGTCCGCCGGACTCGCGCCTCGTTCGACGCTTGACGATCAGTCGTAGTCCGACTCGTTGTCGAGCGAGATCCAGTCCGACGACTTCTGCGTGGTCGTCGAGCCGTCCTTCTTGATCAACAGGGTCCCGTCGACGCCGAGCACGGTGTAGGAGGTGCTGTCCTTCTTGGCCACGAACGCGTCGAGCTGCGGGTCATAGCTGCCGGGCAGGTCGATCACGGCGCCGCCGCTCGGCTTGGTGACGAACCGGAACGACTCACCGGAGGAGTCCTTGCCGCAGATCGACGTCTTGGCGTCGGTCGTGGTCGTCTTGTAGAGGATCACGGGATACGAGCCACCGCAGGCGAGGCTCAGACCGGACTTCTTCTGCTCAGCGTGCGACACCGGCTGGGTGCCGCAGTCGGGCAGCAAGCTGTCCTGCTCGGTGCCCTCGACGTTGAACTGGGTCTTGGGCCCCTCGCACTTGGTGGTCGCCGTCGGCTTCTTGCTCGGCGTCGCCGACGTGGTCGGCGGAGCCGTCGTCGAGGTCGTCGTGGTCGAGTCGCTGCCGACCGCAAGAGGCTCGGCCTTGCCGTCGTCGCCCATCAGGCGCCAGCCGGCGAACGCCACGACGGCGAGGACACCGACAGCGAACAGGGCGAGGAACACCCTCTTCTGCCGCTGGGAAGCGGTCTGGCTCACTGGTGTTCCCCTTCGATCGACTCAGACGACCCTAACAAGACGGGTGGTCTCACTCCCACTCGATCGTGCCGGGCGGCTTGCTCGTGATGTCGAGGACGACCCGGTTGACCTCGTCGACCTCGTTGGTGATGCGCGTCGAGATGCGCTCCAGGACGTCGTACGGGAGGCGGCTCCAGTCGGCGGTCATCGCGTCCTCGCTCGACACCGGCCGGAGCACGATCGGGTGCCCGTAGGTCCGACCATCGCCCTGGACTCCGACCGAGCGGACATCGGCCAGCAACACGACCGGGAACTGCCAGATCTCGCCGTCGAGGCCGGCCGCCGTCGTCTCCTCGCGGACGATCGCGTCGGCTCGGCGCAGGATGCGGAGGCGGTCGGCGTCGACCGCGCCGACGATGCGGATCGCGAGGCCCGGACCGGGGAACGGGTGACGGCCGACGATCGCCTCGGGGATGCCGAGCTGGCGACCGACATCGCGCACCTCGTCCTTGAACAGGGTGCGGAGGGGCTCGATGAGGCTGAACTCGAGGTCCTCGGGCAGACCGCCCACGTTGTGGTGGCTCTTGATGTTGGATGCTCCCGCGCCGCCACCGGACTCGACGACATCGGGGTAGAGCGTGCCCTGCACGAGGAACTTCACGGGGGTGCCGGGCGTCGCCAGGACCTCTCGCTCGGCGGCCTCGAAGACGCGGATGAACTCGCGGCCGATGATCTTGCGCTTCTCCTCGGGGTCGGAGACGCCCGCCAAGAAGCCGAGGAACTGGTCCTTCGCGTCGACGACCTTGAGGTCGACACCCGTCGCCTCGACGTAGTCCTTCTCGACCTGCTCGGCCTCGCCCTCGCGGAGCAGGCCGTGGTCGACGAACACTGCGGTCAACTGGTCACCGATCGCACGCTGCACCAGCGCCGTCGAGACCGCGGAGTCGACTCCGCCCGACAGGGCCGAGATGACGCGGGCGTCGCCGACCTGCTGGCGAATCAGCTCGACCTGCTCCTCGACGATGTTGCTGCTGGTCCAGGTCTGCCGGCAACCGGCGATGTTGACGAGGAACGACTCGAGGATGCGCTGACCGTGCTCGCTGTGCAGCACCTCGGGATGCCACTGCACGCCGGCGAGCTTGCGCTCGGTGTGCTCGAACGCGGCCACCGTGGCGCGCGGCGAGTTGGCGTTGACGAGGAAGCCCTCGGGCGCCGCGACGACCTCGTCGCCGTGCGACATCCACGAGGTGAGCGCCGTGGGAATCCCGGCGAGCAGCGTGCCCGGCTCGACGATGCTCACGGACGTACGGCCGTACTCGCGCTGTCCCGTGTGCGCGACGTTGCCGCCCAGCACCTGCGCCATGGCCTGGAAGCCGTAACAGATGCCGAACACGGGTACGGCGGCGTCGAACAGGGACGCATCGAGCTGCGGCGCGCCGGTCTCGTAGACCGATGAGGGACCGCCCGAGAGGATGATCGCGGCGGGCTGCTTGGCGAGCATCTCGTCGATCGGCATGGTGTGCGGGACGATCTCGGAGTAGACCCTCGCCTCACGCACCCGGCGGGCTATCAGCTGGGCGTATTGAGCCCCGAAGTCGACGACGAGAACAAGGTCATGATCAGGGGCCACGCGGCCCATCCTATCGGCCTGAAAATAATGTGGAGAACGTCGTAACCCTGTGTCACCGCGGTCGTTTTACAGGGTGGATCTAACAACACTCCCTCCCGTTAGATCATGTGCTGCTCCTCGTGGCACAACAGGGCCCGACCCGTGAGCTCCCTCCCGGTCGGGCTCTGTGCATTCTGGGACTTTTCGTCCTGCCCGCGACTTCGTCGCGGCCCGGGCTCCGGCGGTGACTTGCTCGCCCATCCGAACCCCGGATGGGCGACTCACGCACCGCCCATAGGGGACGCTCAGCTCACGCCGATGATGGGGAGGTGCAGGGCGGCCGGGGCATCGGCGGGCACGACGGGATTCTTGGGCGCCACCGGCTGGAGCTTGCGGTAGGCCTCGCCGACGGGCGGGCGTACGTCGTCCTCCCCCTTGTTGGGCCAGTAGGAGATCGCGCGTTCCGCCTGCGCCGTGATCGTCAACGAGGGGTTCACGCCGAGGTTGGCGCTGATCGCCGAGCCGTCGACGACGTGCAGGCCCTCGTGGCCGAACAGCCGCTGGTAGGGGTCGATGACACCGGTCTCGGGCGAGTCGCCGATCGCGCAGCCGCCCATGAAGTGCGCCGTCAGCGGCACGTTGAAGGGCTCGCCGATCGTGCCGCCGGGCGTACCGTCCATGTGCTCGGCCATCCGCTGCACCGCCTCGTGCGCCGGCGGGATGAACGAGGGGTTGGGCGCGCCGTGGCCCTGCTTCGAGGTCAGCTTGCGCCGGCCGGTGATGCCACGCTTGGTGTACGTCGTGATCGAGTTGTCGTGCGTCTGCATGACCAGGGCGATGACGGTGCGCTCCGACCAGTGCCGCAGGTCGTACAGCTTGAAGATGCTGGCCTTCTGCCGCCACATCTCCTTGAGCCACACGCGCCAGCGCGGCGTGCTGGTGCTGCCGTCGGTCAGCACGGTCTGCATCAACGACATCGCGTTGGAGCCCTTGCCGTAGCGCACCGGCTCGACGTGTGTGTGCTCGTCGGGGTGGAACGACGACGTGATGGCGGCCCCGTGGCTGTAGTCGATGTCACGGCTGTTGGCGATCGCACCGAGCAGCGCCTCGGAGTTGGTACGCGTCAACAGCCCGAGCCGGTCGGACACCTGCGGCAGCGCACCGCGGTCCTTCATCTTGTGCAGGAGCTTCTGGGTGCCCATCGTGCTCGCCGAGAAGATGACCTGCTGCGCCGTGATCTTCTTGTGCGGACGGAACCGCTTGTTGGTGCGCCGCGTCTCGATCTCGTAGCCACCACCGGCGAGCGGGGTGACGGAGGTGACCGTCGTGAGCGGGTGCACCTCGGCGCCGCCCTTCTCCGCGAGGTAGAGATAGTTCTTGACCAGGGTGTTCTTGGCGTTGTGGCGGCAGCCCGTCATGCACTCGCCGCAGTGCTTGCAGCCCGCGCGGTCCGGTCCGGCGCCACCGAAGTAGGGATCGGCGACCGTCTCACCAGGTTCGGCGCCGAAGAACACGCCGACCGGCGTGTGGTGGAACGTGCCACCGACGCCCATGTCCTCGGCGACCTGCTTGATGATCGTGTCGGCCGCGGTCTCGATGGGATAGACCGAGACGCCCAGCATGCGCTTGGCCTGGTCGTAGTAGGGCGCCAGCTCGGCCTTCCAGTCCGTGATGTGGCCCCACGCGGGATCCTTGTAGAACGGGTCGAGCGGTTCGTAGAGGGTGTTGGCGTAGACGAGCGAGCCACCACCGACACCGGCGCCCGACAGGATCAGGACGTCCTTGAGCTTGTCGATGCGCTGAATGCCGTAGCAGCCGAGCTGGGGCAGCCACAGGAACTTGCGCAGCCGCCACGAGCTCTTGGCGAAGTCCTTGTCCTCGAAGCGCTTGCCGGCCTCGAGCACAGCCACCTTGTAGCCCTTCTCGGTCAGCCGCAGCGCCGAGACGCTCCCACCGAAGCCCGAGCCGATGATGACGACGTCATAGTCATGGTCAGGCACGCGGGGTCCTCCTCAGGATCCTCAGTCCAGCAGTCAACACCGTGGCGTACGTCCGCGGGCGCAGGAACGCCGGTCCGGCGACCGGGAAGCCACGCTGCACGCCGACGGCCTGTGGCTCGGTGTAGCGCAGGATGCCCTCGGCCCCCTGTCGACGACCCAGGCCCGACTGACGCATGCCGCCCATCGGGGCGTCGACGCTGCCGAACGTGGCCGAGAAGCCCTCGTTGATGTTGATCGTGCCGGCCTTGATGCGCGGCGCGATCGCCCGCGCCTCGCGCGGCTTGCCCCAGATGCTGGCGTTGAGGCCGTAGTCGCCCTGGTTGGCGAGCGCGACGGCCTCCTCGACGGACGTGTAGGGGTAGAGCGACACGAGCGGTCCGAACGTCTCACCGGCGAAGCACTCGGCGTCAGGGGTGACACCCTCGAGCACGGTCGGCTCGTAGAAGTAGGGACCGAGGTCCGGACGCGGCTTGCCGCCGACGAGCACCGTCGCCCCGTGAGCGACGGCGTCCTTGACGTGGTCCGTGACGGTGTCGAGCTGCGCCTGGGACACGAGGGAGCCGATGTCGGCGTCCCAGTCGAGCGCGGCGCCCAAGGAGAGGTGCTCGACCCGGGACACGAACGCCGCCTTGAACTCCTCGAACCGCGACTCCGGGACGTAGAGGCGCTCGATCGAGACACAGAGCTGGCCGGCCGACGAGAAGCACGCCTGGACCGCTCCGGCGGCGGCCTTGTCGATGTCGGCACTCGGCAGCACGATCATGGGGTTCTTGCCGCCGAGCTCCAGCGAGCAGCTGATCAGCCGGGCGGCGGCCTGCTGGGCGATGAGCTTGCCGGTCGCGGTCGACCCGGTGAAGCACACGTAGTCGGCCCGCTCGATGATCGCGGTGCCCACGACCGAGCCGGCGCCGCTCACGACCTGCCAGACATCGGCTGGGATACCGGCCTTGCGCATGAGCTCGACGCCGGCGAGGGCGATCAGCGGGCTCTGGCTGTCGGGCTTGTGCACCACGGCGTTGCCCGCCGCGATCGCGGGGATGCCGTCCGAGATCGCCATCGTCAAGGGGTAGTTCCACGGGCTGATGATGCCGACGACACCCTTGGGCACCTGGTTGACCGAGATCGACGTGAGGCCAGGCAGCGCGCCGTTGCGGCGGCGCGTGCCGATCTGCTTCTTGAGACGGCGGGCATAGAAGCGGGCAGTCAGGGCCAGGTGGGCGACCTCGTCGAACGCGTGGGAGCGGCTCTTGCCCGACTCGACCTGGATCAGGTCCAGCAGCTCGTCCTGGTGCTCCAGCACGAGGTCGTGCAGCCGCAGCAGCGCCTTCTTGCGCGAGCGCAGCGACGTCCGCGCCCAAGCCTCCTGCGCCACGCGGGCGCTCGCGAAGGCGGCGTCGACGTCGGCGATGCTCGAGACCGGGACCTCGGCGACCGGGTCGCCGGTGAGCGGCGAGTGAGTGGTGCGGCTCTCGCCCGACGTCGTGCGGATGAGACTCGTCAGCTCCGCGGCGCGCGCCGGAGTGACAGGCGACATGGTCGTGGAGGGTGAGTCGAGCGCGGTCATACCCTGAGTATGACATCGCGGGTGTCACATGACTACCGGCGAGTAACGAGGGTCACGTCGCGCGTACGCCTCAGCGGCACGTTGCGAGCGTGAACCCGAGGGGTGTCGGGGCGATTTCCAACGCCTCACCCCCGGAAGCCGCGTCGCTTGAGCGAAATGATCCGTGCAATTCACGCCGCTGACACCATCTGCGGATTCCCGCTCGACAGCATGGTTGGCACGCGCAGGACCACTCCCATTCCCTGTCCTGCGCGGAAGGGGAAGCACTGTGAGCTCATCTCGGGCAGGATTCGTCGATCGTCGCGACGCCGCCATGGCGTCGGTGCTCGCCGGCGGGGTCGTCGTGATCCTCGGCTACGCGTCGGGGATCGGCATCGCGCCGACCGACGCTGCGACTGCGGCTCCGGCACCTCAGCCGCCGGCTGCCGCGGCGCCCGCGGCGCCGGTCGTCACCCCTCCCGCCGCGACGCCGGTCGCGCCGCCCATGGCGATGCCGGGCACCAGCACGATGCCGGACATGTCGATGCCCGCGGACACCCCTGCGCCCGCAGTCACCGAGCCCGAGCCGACGCCCACCGATTCCGAGCCCACGCCGAGCGAACCGGCCGCCACCTGTCCGCCGTCGGTGCTCGCCAGTCTCCCGGCAGTGGGCCAGCTGACCTCGTCGCTCCTCTCGTCCGTGCTGACGTCGGCGCCGCTCGTGAGTGACCTCGCCGGGCCGCCGGTCGAGGGCAAGGCTCCGGGCCCCCTGACCTGCCTGGTCGGCACGCTCGTCGGCCCGACCTGCTGCACCACGACGGCCACCGCCGCTGAAGTGGACGACAAATGACTCGCCGGCGGGGGCTGGCCCAGCTGGGCGCCCTGGCGGTCGTCGCGACCGCGCTCCTGACGTTGGGCCTTGCCTCGCCGACGCAGGCCCACGACGAGCTCGAGAAGTCGACCCCCGCCACAGGGACGACCCTCAAGAAGCTGCCCGCACATGCCACGCTGGTGTTCAGCGAGTCCCTGGGGCCCGACGACCTCACGGTCACCGCCGACGGCACCCGACTGAAGGTCGATGCGGTCCCCGGCAAGCCGGCGACACTCACGGTCGACCTGCGCCCCGTCAAGCCCGCGAAGACGGTCCTGCTCGACTGGCAGGCCGAGGACCCTCACGACGGTCATGAGAGCTCAGGAGTGATCGCCCTGCACGTCAAGGCGAGCCACGCAGCCGCTGCCACTGCCGACGCCAACGCCCACGCCCCGCCGGACGACTCACGCCTCATCACCTGGGTGACGGTCGCCGCCCGGATCGTCGGCTACCTCGCGATGGCCGTGTTCGTCGGCGGCCTGCTCTTCCTCTCCCTGCTCTGGCCCGCCGGCGCCAAGGAGCCCCGCAGCCGACTTCTGCTGGGCATCTCCGTGGCGGCGGGCATCGCCGCAGCCGCCACCTCCGAGGCCGTCGTCGTGTGGCGCTCATCCGGTGGCATGACCCTGCGCCAAGCGCTCAACGAGGACTTCGGCCGTGTCACGACGGCGATGGCGCTGCTCTGGCTCCTTGCCGCGGTCGTCGTCGCCGCGGTGTTCCAGCGTGGCGAGCACGTCGTACGCGAGCTCCCCTGGCGGGTCGCAGCTCTCATCGTCGGCGCCGGCCTCATCCGTACGACCGGCATGAACGCGCACGCGACACAAGGCGCGCAGCCCACCTGGGGTGCGGCAGCCGAGTTCCTGCACCTCGTCGGCATCAGCGCCTGGGTCGGTGGTCTCACGGTCATGACCGTGTGCCTGCTCCCACGGCGCAGCATCGCCGAGCTCGAGCGGATCGTGCCGAAGTTCTCGACCATCGCGATGCTCTCGGTGCTCGTCATCGTGTCGTCCGGGCTGATCCTGAGCTGGCAGATCATCAGCTCCGTCGACGGCTTCTGGCACACCCACTACGCCCGTGTGCTGTTCATCAAGCTCGCGCTCTTCGCCACGGTCCTGCTGGCGGCGATGAAGAGCAAGAGCTGGGTGGGGCGCAACCTGACCAGCTCGACCCACCGGGGCTCGGCCGTCGGCGCGTTCATCGCGTCGGTCGCGACCGAGACCGTGCTGGTCATCGCCGTGCTCGGCGCCGCAAGTGTCCTGGTCACCTCCAGTCCAGGCGTGTGAATCACCATCCGAAGGAACCCTCCCTCAGGAAGGCAAGACAGATGAACCCCACACCGTCCACCAGTCCATTCCGATCTCCGGAGCTGCGCAACCGCAGTCTCGTGGTGGTCGCCCTGCTGGCAGCGCTGGCGGCTGCCCTGTCGTTGTTCGCGCTGCGTACGTCGCCAGCGACCACCGACGCTCTCGCGCCTGCTGCCTCGGTCACCGGCACCAGCTCGCCCGGTGGTCTCCTCGACGGTCTCGTGCCGGCCGCGAGCCCCGTCACGACACCGGTCGTCAAGACCGCACCGGCGGCAGCGCCGGCTGCGGCGACACCTGCTGCGGCGAAGGGCGGCACGGCGGCACCCGCACCGGCAGCGACGACCGATCCGATGGCGATGCCGGCGCCGAGTGACGTGTGCACCGGGCTCGAGTCCTCGGTCGACGTGTTCCTGCAGCACCTCTACGCAGCGCACCTCGAGACGGGCGTCGGCCAGCAGGTCACCGACGCCCTGAACCTCGACCAGTACCTCAAGACGCACCTCGTCCTGGTCGAGAACATGCTCAAGCCGCTCCTCGGAGGCTCCCAGCAGACGTTGGCCGCGTTCCTGCAGCACGTCTACTCGGCACACCTCGAGACGAGCGTCGGTCAGCAGGTCACCGACGCCCTGGCGATCGACCAGTACGCCAAGACCCACACGGTGTGGGTCGAGAGCCTGATCAAGCCGCTCATCGGTGCCGATCTCAGCTCGTGCTGATCCTGTCCCCCATCCAGACAACCGGAGCTCTGGCCGAGTCGCAGTCGGCCAGCTGTCCGGGTGAACCACAACCCACAGAAGGAGCGGCTCGATGAGACCACGCATGACCAGCACGACCAGCAGGACCGACACCCACCCGACCCCGAAGCGATGGGGTCTCATGGCGCTCGTGATCGGCGGGGTGCTCACCGCGATCGTGTCCGTCGCCGGGCTCTCCGCCGGAGCGTCCGAGTCCTCGGACACCCTCTCGGCGAGCGCCGCGACGACGAAGGCCAAGGCCGCTGCGGCCTCGGCCACAGCCGCCTCTGCGGCCACTGCCACGAGCACCACGACGAAGGCGGCGGTCACGAAGCAGGTGATGATCGAGAACTACAAGTTCACCCCTGCGTCCTTGACCGTCGCCGTGGGCGACACCGTCAAGTGGACCAACATGGACACGGCGCCCCACACGGTGACGGTCACGAGCGGCCCGGTGAAGTTCAACTCCGGAAACCTCTCCAAGGGGCAGAGCTTCTCGTACACGTTCAAGACGCCCGGTACGTACTCGTACTACTGCGCGGTGCACCCGGACATGACGGCCAAGGTCACGGTGACGGGCTCCGGCACGACCCCGACGCCGACGCCGACCACGCCGACGCCCAAGCCCACTGACACGCCGACGCCCACACCGACGCCGACGATGCCGCCGATGGGCGGCGGGGACGACGTCTGCACGGGCCTGGACTCGACGGTCAACGTGTTCCTGCAGCACCTCTACGCAGCGCACCTCGAGACGAGCGTCGGGCAGCAGGTCACTGACGCCCTGAGCCTCGACCAGTACCTCAAGACCCACCTGGTCCTGGTCGAGAACATGCTCAAGCCGTTGCTCGGCGGGGTCCAGTCAACGCTGGACACGTTCCTGCAGCACGTCTATGCCGCGCACCTGGAGACTGGGGTCGGCCAGCAGGTGACCGACGCACTCGCGATCAACCAGTACGTCAAGACGCACACGGTGCTCGTCGAGAACATGATCAAGCCGCTGGTCGGTGAGGATCTGAGCTCCTGCTAGGAGCGGAACAGATGTGGTGGTCCGGCCGAGTCGCAACCGGCCGGACCACCACGCCCCCAGTATGACCGGCCGCACCACCCACGGAAGGACATTCCATGTCATCTCGGCTCTCCACCGCTCCCCGGAAGGGTCCGCGGGTCCTGCTCGCCAGCCTCCTCGCTCTCCTCACCGTCCTGGTGTGGCCGGCCTCCGAGGCCTCGGCCGCGACGCACCAGATCACGATCAAGAGCTATGCGTATGGGTCCGGCTCGATGAGCATCACGCAGGGTGACACCGTCACGTGGACCAACCAGGACAGCGTTCCGCACGACGTCGTCGTCACCAGCGGGCCGGTGAAGTTCCGTTCGCCGATGCTGACGAAGGGCAAGAGCTGGAGCTACACGTTCACCTCGGCCGGCGCCTACTCCTACACGTGCAGCGTCCACCCGGACATGCACGCGACGATCTCGGCCAAGGCGAAGCCGGCCGCGCCTGCTCCAGCCGCCACGACCCCGGCCGCAGCCGCGCCGAGTGCCGCAGCGCCGACGACGCCGACCACCACCGCCACGACACCCGCCCCCAGGACCACGACCGAGGCACCTGCGCCCGCGCCGGACTCCGCGTACGTCGCCACCACGGCCGACGACAGCCCCTCGCTCGATCCCATGCTCCTGCTGCTCGGGCTCTCCACGGCGATCGTCGTGTTCTGCCTCCTCCTGATGGCGTCCCGCCCCCACGCCGCCACGACCTCCGGCGACCCCGATGGCGACTGACACGCTGGCGCCCGCGCGCCGCGACGCCAAGGAGCGCAAGCCGAGCGGTGGGTTGTTCCGCGCGTTCTGGCGCTGGCACTTCTACGCCGCGTTCATCGTGGCCCCGATCCTGCTGGTGCTGGCCTCGACCGGGCTCATCTACCTCCTGCGGTTCCAGATCGAGCCGCTGATGCACGCCGACGTCATGAAGGTCGAGCAGCCGGCCGGAGCGACGCAGCGGGTGCCGTACGAGGACCAGCGCGCCGCCGTCGCCAAGGCGTACCCGAAGGCCACGATCGCGTCGATGACCGAGCCGAAGGGCGACGACCGGTCGACCGACTTCTACCTCAGCCTGCCGGACGGCTCGAGCCGCGACGCGTACGTCAACCCGTGGACCGGCGAGGTGCTCGGCGAGCTCAATCCCGACACGACACTCAGCGGCCTGGCGGTACGCCTGCACACCAACATGATGCTCGGCTCCACCGGCGACATCCTGATGGAGCTCGGCGTGTGCTGGGCGATCGTGATGGCGCTGACCGGCTACTACCTGTTCATCCGCGGCCGAGCCGCGCGTCTGCGGCGCCGTCTCTCGGGCGCCGCCGGGTCAGCGATGCGCAGCAGGCACGCCGTCATCGGCTCGGTCGTCGGCGTGAGCCTGCTGGTCCTGCTGGTCTCGGGACTGCCGTGGACGGCCTTCTGGGGCAAGCACGCGCAGACCATGGCCACGGACCACAGCACCTCGATGTGGGGCAGTGATCCCGGCGGGGTGTCCAAGAAGGGTTCCACGCTGGACGAGTCCTTGCCGCACAGCCACGCTCACGAGATCCCGTGGGCGCAGGGCGACTCCACGGTGCCGCAGTCGGCCAAGCCGGGCAAGGATGTGTCAATCGCCAACATCGACACCGCCGTCGCCGTCGCCGACAAGGCCGGGCTCCACCACCCGCTGACGATCGCGCTGCCCACGGACGACAAAGGCGTCTTCTCCGCGATCAGCTACGCGTTCCACGACCCGTCACGGGAGAAGACCGTGCACATCGACCAGTACGGCGGGCAGGTCGTCGGCACGTACGGCTTCGCTGACTATCCCGCTCTGGCCAAGCTCGTCTCGCAAGGCATCGGGCTGCACGAAGGGCGCAGCTTCGGGCCGGTCAGCTTCTGGGCCGCGGCGCTGTCGTGCCTCATGGTGATCTTCATGTGCCTGTCGGGCCCGATGATGTGGTGGCGGCGGCGACCCAGGGGCGGCGGATCCGTGGCAGCACCACGGGGTCGGATGCCGCTGCGTGGCAGCCCGCTGCTTGCGGTCGCGATCGTCGCGCTCGGGGTCTTCCTGCCGTTCTTCGGCATCTCGTTGCTCGTCGCGCTGCTCGTCGACCAGCTGGTGCTGCGCCGCATCGCGCGACTGCAGACCTGGTTCAACGTGGTCTAGTCGAAGAGCCTCTCGCCCCAGAAACCCTTGCGGCCCACGCCGGGCGGGCAGGCGAACAGACCGGAGCTGACGTGCACGATGTACTCGTTGAGCAGGTCGTTCTGCGAGCCCGCGAGCGAGCGCTGGACCTGCACGAACTGCTTCTCGGGGTCACGCTGGTAGGCGATGAAGAACAGCCCGGCCGACAGCTGTCCGAGCCCGTCCGAGCCGTCGACGAAGTTGTAGCCTCGCCGCAGCAGCTTGGCGCCGTGGTTGAAGTCGGGGTGCGCGAGGCGTACGTGCGACTTCATGTCGATGACCGGTGCGCCGCGATCGTTCTTCTTCTTGAAGTCGATCGTGGCGAACTCATCGCCGCCAGACAGCGGGCCACCGGAGCCCTTGGCGCGGCCGATGATGTTCTCCTGGCCCTCGAGGGGCTCACGGTCCCAGATCTCGATGCGCATGTTGATCTTGCGACTGACCAGGTAGGAGCCGCCGACGAGCCAGTCCGGGCCGTCCTCCTCGGACACCCAGACGAAGTCCTCGACGTCCTTCTTGTCCTCGACCTTGATGTTGGCCGTGCCGTCCTTGAAGCCCAGCATGTTGCGAGCCGTGACCTGCGCAGACGACGTCGAGGACGTACGCCCGAAGCCCATCTGCGAGTAGCGCACCGACGCCCGGCCGAAGGCGATGCGTACGAGGTTGCGCACCGCGTGCACCGCGACCTGCGGGTCGTTGGCGCAGGCCTGGATCGCGAGATCGCCGTCGCTGATCGCCGGATCGAGCTGGTCGCCGGAGAACGCGGGCAGCTCCTTGAGCTTGTCGGGCAGCTTGCCGTCGAGGCCGAACCGGGGCTTGCCCTTGGCGTCGACGAACAGGCTGCGGCCGAAGCCCACCGTGATGGTGAGCCCTGACGGCGGCAGGCCGAGCGCCTCACCGGTGTCCTCCGGCGGCGCGAACGGCGACCCGGACACGGCGCCGAACTTGCCGACGTCGTTGCCCTGCGTCATCTGTCGCGACGCGTCGGTCCAGTCCTTGAGCAACGAGATCAGGTCGGCGCGCTCCTCGCTCGTCATGTCGAGCGTGACGAAGTAGAGACGGTCCTGCGCCGGCGTGACGATGCCGGCCTGGTGGACGCCCTCGAACGGGATCGGCTGGGCATCGGGATCGGGGACGCCGGCGGTCGGCTCGTCGCCCTGGCGACCCACGGCGTAGCCACCGCCGGCGCCGGCACCGACAGCCAGCGCACCGATGCCCGCCGCTCCGATCAGCTTGCGCCTGGAGAGCCCGCTCGTGGATTCGTTCGTCTCGGACATCAGTTCAGGCTACGCAGACTCGGCAACCACGGCGGCGACGCGGCTGATCGGTTCGCTGACAGCGGCCACCAGGTCGGACAGGCGCTTGACCTGCGCCTTCGTGAGCTTGTCGTAGAACGTCCAGTCGCCGTTGTCGTCCTGGTACTGGTCGAGGTCCTCATCGAGCGTCTTGAACCTGGCGTCGAGCTCCTTGACCAGGGCGGGATCCTGCTTCACGAGCACGGGGCGCAGCGCCGCGATGGCGGCCTGCGAACCCTCGATGTTGGCCTTGAAGTCCCAGAGGTCGGTGTGGCTGAACTCGTCCTCCTCGCCGGTGATCTTGCTCGTCGCGACCTCGTCGAGCAGGCCCTTGGAGCCCTGGGCCAGCTCGAGCGCCGTGAGCGGCGCGTCCTTGCCGAGCGCCACGATCTTCTTGACGTTGACGAGCAGGTTGTCGGCGTAGGTGGCCATGCCCTCGGTGTTGTTGTCGACCCAGAGCTGCTTCTCGATGCGGTGCCAGCCGGTGAAGTCGCGCTTCTCGGCCTTGGCGTCGGCCTCGCGGCCGTCGGTCAGGGGATCGAGGTCGCCGAACTTCTCGGCGACGGGCTCGATGCGCTCCCAGTACGTACGCGCGATCGGGTAGAGCTTCTTGGCCTCGGCGACATCGCCCTCCTTGACGGCGGTGACGAACTCCTCGGTCTTGGCGATCAGCGCGACGGTCTGCGAACTGACGTAGCGCTCGTACGACGTCGCCGCGGCCTTGAGCTGCTCGGAGTCGGACAGCTTCTTGGCAGCCTCACCGGTGACGGTGATCTTCTGGCGGATGCCGTCGCCGACCATGCCGGGCTTGCACGCGCCCTGGTAGGTGCCCTTGGGCAGGTCGACCACGAGGTTGCGGGTCAGACCGGGGCCCACGTTCTCTACCTCGCCCATGATGCGATCGCCGTCGGCATACACGTAGAACTCGGTGACCTTGCTGCCCTTGTTGGTGACCTTGAACGTCGAGGGGCCGGCCTTGAGGTCGGTCTGCGAGACCTCGCACTTGGAGTCCGTGGCGCTGACCGTGAGCCCACCGGACGCCTTGGGGTCGGAGGCGCAGGCCGTGAGGCTCAGGGCGGCGATCGTCAGCACGCTGAGCGTGGCAAGAGGCTTCATTGCTGGAGATGTCCTTCGGGATCGGGGCTCCGCCTCAAAATAAGGCTAGCCTCACCATGCTAAGGCACCCCTGACCCAGCGGGCCAGTCACCCCGGGTGTGATGTGTTCGACGTCGCTACGCGATCGTGACCTCGTCGCCCACCGACACCTTGCCGGTCGCGAGCGGGATGATCCGGATGCCGAACCAGGTCTTCCCGGCCCACTTGCGGTGGCGCGCGAGCGTACGGATGGGCTCCTTGCCGTGCGCGAGGGTCACCGGGTCGATCGTCGTCACCATGCACCGGTCGCAGTGCTCGGCGAACCGGTAGGGCACGTCGCCGATGTGGATGCCGCGCCAGTCGTCCTCGGCGAACGCCACGTCGGAGCCGTCGACGACGACATTGGGCCGGAAGCGCTGCATCGCCATGGGCTCCGGCTCGTGCTCCTGGGCGATCCACGCCTCGAGCTGGGCGAGCGACGACGTCGTCGTGAGCAGCAACGGTCCGGTGTCGGCGAGGCTCAAGGGCTCCGCGCCCAGGCCACCGTGCTGCTGGGAGATCGGTCGCCGCGCCGGGTCGTCCTGCCACACCAGGCGTACGGGCTCGTCAAGCAAGCCGCTCAGCCACGCGGCGGCGGCGTCGCCGGCATCGATCATCGTCGAGAGCCTGGTGACGTTGACCGGGACCTCCGGGCCACCGATCGGGACGGGCACGGTGAGTGATGCCTGGCTGGGCGCGGTGAGCGTCAGGGCACCGAGTTCGCCAGGCGTCGCCGTGACCATGAGCAGCCGGTCGTGCGTCGTGGCGTTGAGCCGGGCGCCATGCGGGTCGACCACGGCCCAGCGCCGGTCGTCGCGCAACCCGGCGAGCTCCACGTGGGCCGACGTGAGGTCGACCGGGGCCGTGGCCTTGATCGGATAGACATGGACCGACTGGACCTGCATCACAGCAGCTTCTCGAAGCACAGCGAGTAGGTGACGTCCTCGTAGGGCGGGTAGACCGGGATCGGCGTGTAGCCGTGCCGGTCGTAGAACTTCAGCGCCGCATGCTGCCGGTCGCCGGTGTGGATGATGACCCGGCTCGCCCCCTCGTCGCGGGCCACGTCCTCCATCGCGCCGAGCAGCTCGTCGGCGATGCCGGATCCACGGCGACTCGGCACGACGTACATGCGCTTGATCTCGAGCTCGCCGTCGAGCTCGCGGAGGCAGGCGTGGCCCACGGGCCCGTCCTCGTCGTACGCGACAACGGTCGCCACGACGGATGCCGGCTCGATGCCCTCCGAGCCGGAGCGGTGCAGCGACGCGGGGTCGGACGCATAGAGCTGGTTGCCATAGGCCACGTGCTCGTCGCGCAGCGCCACGGCGTCAGGATGCTCGAACGGCACCCGCTCGACGGTGGTCGTCAACCGACGACGACCTCGACCCGCTGGAACTCCTTGAGGTCGGTGTAGCCGGTCGTCGCCATCGCGCGACGCAGCGCCCCGATGAGGTTCATCGTGCCGTCGGGCACCGACGAAGGGCCGAACAGCACGGACTCGAGGTCGCCGACCGTGCCCATCTCGACCCGGGCGCCACGGGGCAGGTCGGGGTGCCAGGCCTCGGCGCCCCAGTGGAACCCGCGACCCGGGGCCTCGACGGCACGCGCGAACGGCGAGCCGATCATGACGGCGTCGGCTCCGCAGGCGATCGCCTTGGCGATGTCGCCGCTGCGGCCGATCGAGCCGTCGGCGATGACGTGGACGTAGCGGCCGCCGGACTCGTCGAGGTAGTCACGACGGGCTGCGGCCACGTCCGCGACGGCCGAGGCCATCGGGACCGCCACACCGAGCACGCTGCGCGTCGTGTGGGCCGCGCCGCCGCCGAAGCCGACGAGGACGCCGGCCGCACCGGTGCGCATGAGGTGCAGCGCCGCCTGATAGGTCGCGCAGCCACCGACGATGACCGGCACGTCGAGCTCGTAGATGAACTCCTTGAGGTTGAGCGGCTCGGTCTGTCCCGAGACGTGCTCGGCCGACACCGTCGTGCCGCGGATGACGAACAGGTCGACACCGGCCTCGACGACGACATCGGCGAACTGCTTGGTCCGTTGCGGGGAGAGCGCCCCGGCCACCGTGACGCCGGACTCGCGCATCTGGTGCAGACGCGCCGTGATGAGCTCGGCCTTGATCGGCTCGGCGTAGATCTCCTGGAGCCGCTTCGTCGCGAGCGGTCCGTCGATGCCGGCGACCTCCTCGAGCAGCTTCTCCGGGTCCTCGTAGCGGGTCCACAGTCCTTCGAGGTCGAGCACGCCGAGGCCGCCGTGCTTGCCGAGGGCGATCGCCGTCTCGGGGCTCATGACCGAGTCCATCGGGGCGGCGATGACGGGCAGCTCGAAGCGGTAGGCATCGATCTGCCACGCGGTCGAGACCTCCTCGGGGTCGCGCGTACGCCGGCTCGGGACGATCGCGATGTCGTCGAAGGAGTACGCCCGCCGACCGCGCTTGGCCGTGCCGATCTCGATGTCTGCCATGCGTACAGCCTAGGGCGTACCGGTGACCCTCTGACCTACTGGACGCCTCGTTGGATGTCGTCGAGCGACAGGTCGGGCAGCATGCCGGCGGGCTTGGTCGAGCGGCGCACGAGCACGGGCTGGACGTCGTCGCTCTCGCGGGCCAGGGCGTACTGCGTGCCGGCCAGCGCGAACCGGAGCGCCCGCGACAGCGAGCTGACCCTGGCGTCCGACGGACTGAGCTTGGGCGCCGCCGCCTTGATCGCCATCGCCAGGATCGGCAGCGGGCCACCGTGGTTGGCCAGCTGGTCGCTGAAGCTGCGCACCTTGGAGTCGGAGAGGACCTTCTTGATGATCGCCTTGTAGTCCTCCGGCGAGGTCGCGGCCTCGCCGTGGACGACGGGGATCTCCTGCGCCAGGGCGTGCCAGTTGACCTTGCCCTTGCCAGCGGCAGCCGGTGCCTGGCTCGCGGACTTCTTGGCTGAAGCCTTCTTGGCGGGCTCAGCCTTCTTGGCGGCGGCCTTCTTGGCCGGCTTGTCCTCCTTGGCCGGCTTGTCCTCCTTGGCCGCGGCCTTCTTCGCCGTGGCCTTCGTCGCCCGCGGTTCGGGCTGCTCCTCGACTGCCGGCTTCTCGGCCGGCGCCTTGCGTGCGCTCTTGCGCGGGCGGCTCTCGGCCGGCGCTGCCTGCTCGCCGGACGAGAACAGCGGCTTGAGTGCTGCGACCGGCGGAGGCTTGGCGGCCAGCTTGAGCGTGACGTACTGGTCGACCTCGCGCTCGAGGACGTTGTTGGGGCGGTGGTCGGGAAGCGTCGCACCGACCACGTACTTGTTGAGCTCGTGCAGACGACGCACGAGCGGCACGAAGTCGCCGTCGGCGGACACGATCACGAAGACGTCTATCTGCTCCAGCTCGGCAGCCACGCGGAGGCAGTCGACGACGAGCACGATGTCAGCCGCGTTCTTCTCGGCCTTGCTGACCGAGAAGACCTGCACGGTCTGCACCCCGGCCCGCTCCACGTCGCGCCGGTAGTCTTCGAGCCCCAGGGCGTTCCAGTCGGCGTACGCCCGCGCGACGGCGATGTTGCCGCCGTCAGCCGCCAACGCGGCGGCGGACTCGAGCTGCTTGAGGATGTCCTCCATCGACACATCAGGGATGTCGAGCTTGCCGTAACCCTTGAACAGGTTCTCGGCATCGATGAAGACAGCGACATTGCGGGTGGCCACGAGTCGAGGCTATCGGCCGTGAGCGGTGAGCATGGCGGGGCGCTGCTCAGCGCGACGAATAGTTGGGCGCCTCGGCGGTCATCTGGATGTCGTGCGGGTGGCTCTCCTTGAGCGAGGCCGAGGTGATGCGCACGAAGCGGCCCTTGTCCTGCAGCTCCGGGATCGTCCGGGCGCCGACGTAGAACATCGACTGGTTGAGCCCGCCGATGAGCTGGTGCGCGACCGCCGACAGCGGACCACGATAGGCGACCTGGCCCTCGACGCCCTCGGGAACGATCTGGTCGTCGCTCGTGATCTCGGCCTGGAAGTAGCGGTCCTTGGAGTAGGACTTCTTGCCGCGGCTGCTCATCGCGCCGAGCGAGCCCATGCCGCGATAGGCCTTGAACTGCTTGCCGTTGACGAAGACGACCTCGCCGGGTGACTCCTCGACGCCGGCCAGCATCGAGCCGATCATGACGGTCTCGGCACCGGCGACCAGGGCCTTGGCGATGTCGCCTGACTGCTGCAGGCCGCCGTCGGCGATGACCGGCACGCCAGCGGGCCTGGCCGCCAGCGACGCCTCGTAGACCGCGGTGATCTGGGGGACGCCGCATCCGGTGACGACGCGGGTCGTGCAGATCGAGCCGGGACCGAAGCCCACCTTGACCGCGTCGGACCCGGCGTCGACGAACGCCTGCGCACCCTCGCGGGTCGCGACGTTGCCGCCGATGACCTGCACGTGACGGGTCGCCGGGTCGGTCTTGAGCCGCTTGACGATGTCGAGCAGCATCCGGACGTGTCCGTGCGCGGTGTCGGCGACCAGCACGTCGACGCCGGCGTCGATCAGGGTCGTGGCGCGCTGCCAGGCGTCGCCGAAGTAGCCGATCGCCGCGCCGACCATGAGGCGCCCGTCGGCGTCCTTGGACGCGTGGGGGAACTGCTCGGACTTGACGAAGTCCTTGACCGTGATGAGTCCGGCGAGCCGGCCGGCGTCGTCGACCAGCGGGAGCCGCTCACGCTTGTGCTTGCGCAGCAGCAGCGTCGCGTCCTCCCGGGAGATGCCCTCGGGCCCCGTGATGAGCGGCATCGGCGTCATGACCTCGTCGACCTTGGTCGTGGCCCACTCGGCGACCGGGGTGAACCGGAGGTCGCGGTTGGTGATGATGCCGAGCAGCCGGTTGTCGGTGTCGACGACCGGGAGCCCCGAGACCCGGTACTCGCCACAGATGCGGTCGAGCTCCTCGAGCGTCGCGTCGGGGCCGATCGTCACGGGGTTGGAGATGATGCCGGTCTGGGTCCGCTTGACGAGGTCGACCTGGTAGGCCTGGTCCTCGAGCGACAGGTTGCGGTGCAGCACACCGATGCCGCCCTGGCGGGCCATCGCGATCGCCATCCGCGACTCCGTGACGGTGTCCATCGCGGCGCTGATCAGCGGGATCCGGAGGTTGATCTCACGCGTCAGGCGTGACGTCGTGTCGATCTCGCTGGGATTGAGGTCGGAGAAGCCGGGCAGCAGGAGGACGTCGTCGTACGTGAGTCCGAGGGACGCAAACTTGTCAGGAATGCCCGTGTTCTCCATGGCCACATCCTATCGCCCGGCGGAAGTGCGACCGGCGTGCCGGCCGGGCCGTGCGACCGGCGTCACAGAAGAACCGACGGTTGGACCGTACTCGCAGTATGATGCTGGGATGGATCGCAAGCCAGGGCGCCCGCGGGCACTCACAGTCGACGTCATCGCGCAGGCTGCGCTTGACGACGGAATCGCCACGTTCAGCATGCCGTCGGTAGCCCGTCGGCTCGGGGTTGCTCATTCCGGTCTGTACCGCTACGTCGAGGATCGGGACGACTTGCTCGTCCGAGCCCTCGACAAGGCGATCCTGGCCGCGACCTGGCCCGATGCCTCCCTGCCTTGGCAGGAGCTGCTGAGGGGCATCGGCCTGACCATCTGGCAGATGTGCGAGGACCATCCGGGCCTCGACACGGCTGCGCTCGGTGCACCCAAGTCGCCCCGAGCGGTGGAGGAGCGCATCGAGAAGTACATCGAGTCCCTCCAGGGCCAGGGATTCCTGCTCGAGGACGCCGCCGTGGCTGTCGAGTTCGTCATCACGCTGGCGCTGACCGCGTCGGCGGAGATGCGCCGCCTCAAGGCCATCGAGCAGAGCCACGCCGACGGGCCCCGACTGCCGGTCCTCAAGGCATACGACACCGAAGAGGTCTGGCGCGGCCGCGGTTGGTACGACCGCAAGCTCGACATCGTGCTGGCCGGACTCGACCAGCGCCGTTCCGACTAGGACGCATACTTCTCGAGCTCGGTCGCCAGGCGATTCATGATGTCGGCGTACGCCCGATAGCTGGGCGGCGCGACCGAGGTCCACGGGACGTACGCCGTGTCCTTCGCGGCCCGCAACGTCTGGAACACCGGCTGGTCGTCGAGGATCGCGAGCCCGGCCTTGCCCACCCGGTCGTCGTAGAGGAACACGTCGGCGGGATAGAGATCGGCCTTCTCCCAGCTCAGCGTCTGGAAGTAGCCACCCTCGTCGGGCTTGGCCGGCACCACCAGCGGGAGCTTGAGCCGGTCGCGCCAGTACTTCAGGTCCGGGCTGACCTCGGGGTTGGAGACGTAGAAGACATCCTTGGCCGGTGAGCCGACCAGGATCTTCTTGCTGCCGAGCGCCTGGCCGGCCCGCTCGACCCGCTCCGCCGCCGCCGCGAAGTCGGTGTGCGCCTTCTCGACGGCGTCCGAGTCGACGTCGGCGCCCAGCGCCTTGGCCGCACGCTCGGTCGAGTCGAGCATCTGCGGCAGCGTCTTGCCGTCGAAGCTCACGACCAGGATCGGCGCGAGCTGCTTGAGCTTCGTGGCCGTCGCGTCGTTGACGTACCAGAGGTCGCTCTTGAGGTACGCGCTCGTGACGACCAGGTCGGGCTTGAGGCTGGCCGCCTTCTCGAGGTCGATCGAGCCGTACTCGCCGCCGCCCGTGACGTCCTCCGCCTTGTCGATGTCGAGCCCGGCGACCTGCGAGTCCGGCTGGCCCTCGGCGTTCTTGAGCGGGCCGAACGTGCCGACGATCTGGTCCCCGAGCCCCAGGTCGGTCAGTGCGGCCGCCATCGAGGACTGCACGATGAGTCGCTTCGGCGCGTGGTCGAGCGAGATCGCGTGCCCCAGATCGTCCTTGTACGTCCAGGAGCCGGCGCCCTCGTCGTCGGACGCCGAGGAGCCGCAGGCAGCGACCACCAGCAGGGACGCCGACGCCACGATCGTGCCGAGGCACTTCACAGCTGGTCCTCGATGTCGTCGGCGAGGCGGTCGATGACGTCCGCGTACGCCGCGAAGCTGGCCGGCGCGACGGCCGCCCACGGCACCCAGGCGTCGTTCTTCGCTGCCGTGATGGTGGAGAACACCGGCTGGTCCTTGAACTGCTGGAGGGTCGAGCCACCCTCGCGAGAGTCCCACATCACGACGTCGGCGTCGTACGTGTCGGACTTCTCCCAGCTCATGTCCTCCCAGTAGGTCCCCGGCTTGGCCTTGGCCTTGATGACCGGGAGGCCCAGCGACTCGTAGTAGTCCAGGTCGGGGAACTGGGCGGGATCGGCGACATAGAAGAGGTCCTTGGTGCCGGACACGACCAGCACCTTGCGGTCGGCCAGCTCTGCTCCGACGTCGGTGAGCCGCTTGCTCGCCGCGTCGAAGTCCGTGCGGCCCTTGAGCACCTTGGCCGAGTCGAGGTCGGCGCCCAGCTTCGCGCCGACCTTCTGGACGTCCTCGATGCTCTCGATGATCGAGTCGCCGTGGAAGTCCACGGCCAGGATCGGGGCCAGCTTGGCGACCTTCTTGGCCGTCGCGTCGTTGATGTACCAGAGGTCCGGCGGGAGGTACATGTTCGTCACCACGAGGTCGGGCTTGAGGGCGGCCAGCTTCTCGAGGTCGAGGCTGCCGTACTCCCCACCGGCGGTGACGTCGGTGATCGTGTCGGGATCGAGGCCCGCCGCCTGCGGGTCGAGCGAGCCGTCGGCGAGCTTGAGCGGGCCGAAGACGCCGACCACGTCGACGCCGAGATCCTTGAGCCCCGCGGCGAGGGAGGACTGGGCGACGACGCGCTTCGGCGTCTCGTCGAGCGTGATCGTCGTGCCGCGGTCGTCGGTGTAGGTCCAGGGACCGCTCCCCGAGTCGTCCGGGGAGGAGGTGCCACAGGCGGCGAGGGTCACGAGGGCGATCGCTGCGGAGGCTGCGAAGTATCTGCGTTTCATAAGGGCAGCCTAACCTAAGGAAATGCCTACTCGGCAGGGCCCCCGAACGTGAACTGCACCTCACGACGTACCTCGTCGACCTCGCTCAGACGCACGCTGACCTGCTCTCCTTCGGGCAGTCCGGCGCCGCGGCACCGAGCGATGACCGGAGGCTCGAGCACCGCGACCTCGCCCCCCTCGCGGTCGGCGTGCATGACGACGGCGTCGAAGGACTCGCCGACCCGACCCGCCAGCGCCCACACCTCGGCCTGGTCGATGCACGTCCGGTCGGCCTTGGACGCACGCCGGTCCGACTCCTTCATGATGTCCGGCAGCGACGGGAGCGCCTCACGAACCCAGTCGGGCACGGGTTGCTGCGCGCAGATCGCGAGGCACACCTCGGTGCCGAAGCGGTCGGCCAGGCGTCGCAGCGGTGCGGTCACGTGGGCGTACGGGCCACCCACTCCGGCATGGTCGACCTGCGCCGGCCTCGAGCCGTCGAACGCCTCGTAGCCGGCTCCGCGGAGCAGCCGGGTCGCCTCGGTCATCAGCGCTATGGAGGCCGGAAGGGTGGGATCGAGCCCGATGAGCACGTGTGCGGGCGTGGCGCCCTCGGGCACGGCGACCTTGAGCGTGCGCGCGGTGCGCAGGAAGTCGGCCTCGGCCCGGTCGTCGGCCGGCGGGAGGGTGCGGAGCAGGCCGACCTCGGCGTCGAGCATCAGCTGCGCCGCCGCCATGCCGGTCAGCAGGGAGATCTCCGCGTTCCACCCGTCGACCTCCGTGCGTACCCGCATGACGACCCGCCAGCCGTCGCCGTCGCGCTCGACCTCCTGCTCCGGCAGGGCGAGCTCGATCGCACCACGATCGACACGCACGCGTTGACGGAGCCGGCCGAGGTCGGCGAGCGGCTCGACTGACGGATGCGGCGTGCCGGCGTCGAACGTCTGCTGCACGCCCTCGTAGTCGAGCTGTGCAACGGACTTCACGCGCGCGCGGCGTACGGAGACGTTGCTCAGCGTGCCGTCTGCGGCGACGTCCATCGTCCAGACCGCTGCGCCGCGCACCTGGTCGGCGAGCAGGCTCAGGGCATCCTCGGACAGCACCGGCGGGTGCAGGGGCACACGTCCGTCGGGCAGGTAGATCGTCTGGCCACGGCGGCGAGCCTCGGCGTCGACGGCGCCGCCGGGCGGGATGGCGGCACCCAGGTCCGCGATCGCGTAGTGGACCCGGAACCCGTCGTCGACGCGCTCGAGGAACATCGCCTGGTCGAGGTCACGCGCGCCGGGCGGGTCGATCGTGACGAACGGGATCGCGGTCGCGTCCTCGACCTCCGGCCGATCGGCTCCGGCGATCGTCTCGGCCTCGGCGAGCACGTCGGGCGGGAAGTCGGCGGTCTCGGCGACGGGTGGGAGGTCGAGCTCGGCGCGTACGCCTTCGAAGTCGTGCGGCGAGGTGCTCACCCGAAGGAATCTAGCCCGAACGCGAAAGCGGGCCCCACCCGAAGGTGGAGCCCGCGATCATCCGCTGGTTCTAGTGATTGTGACCCGCGTGCGCGTCGGCGGCTTCTTCGGCCGGCTTCTCGACGATCAGCGTCTCGGTCGTGAGCAGCATCGCGGTGATCGACGCGGCGTTGGCCAGCGCGGAGCGCGTGACCTTGACCGGGTCGAGGACACCCTGGGCGACCAGGTCGCCGTACTGCTCGGTGGCCGCGTTGTAGCCCTGGCCGCTCTCGCGAACCTTGTTGACGACGACCTCGCCGGAGACGCCGCCGTTGCGGGCGATCCACTCGAGCGGGGCGTCGGCACCGATGCGGACGATGCGGACACCGATCGCCTCGTCGCCCGACAGGCCCAGGTTGTCGTCGAGCACCGAGACGGCGTGGACGAGGGCCGAGCCGCCACCGGCGACGATGCCCTCCTCGATCGCCGCGCGAGTCGCCGAGACGGCGTCCTCGATGCGGTGCTTCTTCTCCTTGAGCTCGACCTCGGTGGCCGCGCCGACCTTGATGACACAGACGCCGCCGGCGAGCTTGGCGAGGCGCTCCTGGAGCTTCTCGCGGTCCCAGTCGGAGTCGGTGTTGTCGATCTCGGCCTTGATCTGGCTGACGCGCCCGTCGACCTCGGCCTTGTCGCCGCCGCCGTCGATGATCGTGGTGGCGTCCTTGGTGATGACGACACGGCGAGCCGTGCCGAGCACCTCGAGGCCGATCTGGTCGAGCTTGAGGCCGACGTCGGGTGTGACGACCTGCGCGCCCGTGAGGGTCGCGATGTCCTGCAGCATGGCCTTGCGACGGTCACCGAAGGCAGGCGCCTTGACAGCGGCCGACGTGAACGTGCCGCGGATCTTGTTGACGACGATCGTGGACAGCGCCTCGCCGTCGACGTCCTCGGCAATGATGAACAGCGGCTTGCCGGCCTGGACGACCTTCTCGAGGATCGGCAGCAGGTCGCTGACGGACGAGATCTTGCCCTGGTTGACGAGGATGTAGGGATCGTCGAGGACGGTCTCCATGCGCTCGGTGTCGGTCACGAAGTAGGGCGACAGGTAGCCCTTGTCGAACTGCATGCCCTCGGTGAACTCGAGATCGGTGCCCATGGTGTTGGACTCCTCGACCGTGATCACGCCGTCCTTGCCGACCTTGTCGAACGCCTCGGCGATGAGCTGGCCGATGACACCGTCGCGCGACGAGACGGTCGCGACGTCGGTCATGTCCTTGATGTCGTCGACGTCGCGGGCGACCTCGTGCAGGCGCGTGACGACAGCCTCGACGGCCGCCTCGATGCCCTTCTTGAGGCCGACCGGGTTGGCGCCGGCCGCAACGGCGCGGAGGCCCTCGTGGACCATGGCCTGGGCCAGGACGGTCGCGGTCGTCGTGCCGTCACCGGCGACGTCGTTGGTCTTGGTGGCGACTTCCTTGGCCAGCTGGGCGCCGAGGTTCTCGAACGGGTCGTCGAGCTCGACCTCACGCGCGACGGTCACGCCGTCGTTGGTGATCGTGGGGGCGCCCCACTTCTTGTCGAGGACGACGTAGCGACCCTTGGGGCCGAGGGTGACCTTGACGGTGTTGGCGAGCTTGTCGACGCCGCGCTCGAGCGAGCGGCGGGCGTTCTCGTCGAATTCGAGGATCTTGGGCATGTCAGCTTCTTTCAAAAATTATGGGTGCGACGGGGAAACGTGAGAGGCCCCGGCGCCCTCGGAAGGGCGCCGGGGCGTCAGATCACGAAACGACAGCGAGGACGTCGCGAGCGGACAGGATGAGGTACTCCTGGCCGTCGTACTTGACCTCGGTGCCGCCGTACTTGCTGAAGATGACCTTGTCGCCGACGGCGACGTCAAGAGGAACGCGGTTGCCGTTGTCGTCGACCCGACCGGGTCCGACAGCGATGACGTTGCCCTCCTGGGGCTTCTCCTTGGCAGTGTCCGGGATGACCAGACCTGATGCAGTGGTCTGCTCGGCTTCGACAGCCTGGATGACCAGGCGATCCTCGAGCGGCTTGATGGTGACCGACACGTGTCGACCTCCCCTTTCAGGCGGTGGAACGTTGGACGCTGGTGGGCACGCCGTCGCGGGGGTCGTACTCACCGATGCTTGGCACTCTCATGCCGAGAGTGCCAATACGAAATCTAGCACGGCGCTGGCACTCGACCCAAGAGACTGCTAATCGCGAGATGCAGGCTCGATGGACCATCGAGCACACGGCAGACTGCCTCCATGGATCTGGCGACGTTCGAGCAGCTGCTGTCCCCCGCGGGCCAGCTGTTGCTCGACGAGGTGGCGCAACGGGCCGGCGTCGAGTCGGACCTGGCGCTCGGCACCCGCCTGCGGAAGACGTACGCCCCATCGCTCGTCGCGGCAGCCGTGACGCAGAACCACCTGCGCGGCAAGGCGGCGACCAAGTTCGGTGCCGACGCGGCGCGGATGTACTTCACGCACGACGCGCTCGAGCAGTCGACGCGCATGTCCGTGGCCACCCATCGAGCCCACAGACTGGCTTCGACCGGCGCGACCAGCGCGATCGACCTCGGCTGCGGCATCGGGGGCGACCTCGTGGCGCTGGCGCGAGCCGGGCTGCAGGTCCGCGGCGTCGAGCTGGATCCCGTACGCGCAGCGGTCGCGGCGGCCAACCTGCGAGCCCACGGGCTCGACGGCGAGGTCATCTGCGCCGACGCGCGCTCGGTCGACAGGCGGCGCGACGAGGTCGCCTTCATCGACCCAGCGCGCAGGGACGGCCGCGGTCGTACGTTCTCGACGTCCGACCTGCAGCCACCCTGGGACTGGGTGCGGGAGCTGCTCGCGGGGCGCGCCGTCGCCAAGCTGATGCCGGGCCTCGCGCACGACGCGGTGCCGGCCGGCGTCGAGGCCGAGTGGGTCAGCGACGGGGGCAGCCTCGTCGAGGCGTGCCTGTGGGGCGCGCCATTCGCATCGGCGACGCGCAGGGCCACGGTGCTGCCGTCGGGCGCCGGGCTCGTGTCGACCGGTGAGCCCGTGGCGGTGGCCGATGTCGGGGCCTACCTCTACGAGCCCGACGACGCCGTCATCCGCGCCGGCCTCGTCAGCGAGCTCGCCGCGACGATCGGCGGCTGGCTGCCCGACGCCCACATCGCGTACGTCGCCTCGGACGGCGTGCACCCGACGCCGCTGGCGCGGGGATTCCGGATCGTCGACGAGCTGCCGTTCAGGGAGAAGCCACTCAAGGCGGCGCTCCAGGTGCGGCGCGTCGGGACGCTGACGGTCAAGAAGCGCGGTGTCGACGTCGTGCCCGAGGAGCTGGTCCGCCGGCTCAAGCTCAAGGGCCCCAACACCGCGACGATCATCATGACCCGGGTCCTCGGCAACGGCCGGGCCTACCTCGTCGAGCGCCTCTGACGCACCGAGATATGGATTCTCGTGCACCACAGACGGCCCTTTCGTGGTGCACCGGCATCCATATCTCGGGGCATAGGCTGGCCGCATGCGGATCGACCTGAACGCGGATCTCGGCGAGTCGTGGCCTCGGTGGGAGTCGGGTGAGGACGTCGCGCTGCTGGACGTCGTGACCAGCGCCAACGTGTGCTGCGGCGCCTACGCCGGAGACGCCGATCTCATGCGGGTGACGTGCGAGGCGGCGGTCGAGCGGGGCGTGGCGATCGGTGCCCAGGTCGGCTATCCCGACCGGGACAACTTCGGCCGGCTCCACCTCGACATGCCGTCCGACGAGCTCACCGGCGAGCTGCTGAGCCAGATCCTGCTGCTCGACGAGATCGCCCGGGCGGCCGGCGGGGTCGTGGCGTACGTCAAGCCGCACGGCGCGCTCTACAACCGCATCGTCGACGACGACGTCCAGGCACAGGCGGTGGTCGACGCCCTCCAGGGTCTCGCGACACCGCTCCCCCTGCTCGGGTTGCCGGGCTCGGTGTCGCTGGCGATCGCCGAGGCGTGCGGCATCCCGATCATCCGCGAGGGCTTCGCCGACCGGGCCTACACGTCCGACGGACGGCTCGTCCCGCGCAGCGAGCCCGGCGCCGTGCTCGAGGATCCCGAAGCCGTCGCCGCCCAGGCCGTACGCCTGATGGAGCGGGTGTCGTCGGTCTGCGTGCACAGCGACAGCCCCGGCGCCCTCGCGCTGGCGCAGGCCGTACGCGCCGCGCTCGAGGCGCACGGAGCCGAGCTCACGAGCGTCATCGCGTGAACCTCAAGCCGTACGGCGACACGGCGTTGCTGCTCGACTGCAAGTCCCTGGACGAGGCACAGCGCTGGTTCGCCGCGCTCCACGACGAGGCCGAGGTCGTGCTGGGAGCCAGGAGCGTGCTGCTCCGCGGCGACCCGGCTGCGCTGCGTTCGCTTGTCGGTCGTACGTCGCCGGCGTCGTCGACCGGGTCGGCGGCCGGGCAGGAGGTCGAGATCCGGGTGGTCTACGACGGTGCCGATCTCGACGAGGTCGCCCGGCTCACCGGACTGACGCCGGTCGAGGTCGTCGAGGCGCACACCGGCACACCGTGGACGGTGGCGTTCGGCGGTTTCGCGCCGGGGTTCTCCTACCTCGCCGGCGGAGACCCACGCCTGCAGGTCCCGCGCCGCGACTCCCCTCGCCACCGGGTGCCGGCCGGATCGGTGGGGCTCGCGGGCGAGTTCAGCGGCGTCTATCCGCGGGAGTCGCCCGGCGGTTGGCAGCTCATCGGCCGCACCGAGCTGGCGATGTGGGACACCAGCCGCGAACCGCCGGCTCTGTTGACGACCGGCGCGACTGTCAGGTTCGTCGTCGCATGACCCTCGTCGTCGAGTCGCCCGGGTTGCTCACGCTCGTGCAGGACCTCGGCCGACCAGGTCTCGGACACCTCGGGGTCAGCCCCTCAGGCGCGTTCGACCGGTCGGCGCTGCGCCAGGTCAACCTCGTGCTGGGCAATGAGGCAGGCGCCGCCGCCCTCGAGGTGCTGCGCGGGGGGCTCGTGCTGCGGGCCGAGGCTCCTGCATGGATGGCGGTGACGGGAGGGGCCGGCAGCATCACGGTCGACGGCGACACCCAGGCGTACGGGCGGGCGATCCGGCTGCAGCCCGGCCAGCGCCTCGCGCTCGGCGCACCCACGGCGGGGCTGCGGGCGTACGTCGGGGTGGCCGGGGGTTTCGCCGTGCCGGAAGAGCTCGGCTCGCGCTCGACCGACACCCTGGCCGGGCTGGGACCGGCGGCGTTGAGGGCCGACGAGCGGCTCGCGGTGGGCACCGCGACACATCCGCCCGGCATCGAGGACGTGCCGACCCTCGGGCGTACCGGCGAGCTGATGCTCGACGTGATCCTCGGCCCGCGGGACGACTGGTTCACGACGGCGGCCGTGCGCCGGCTGCTCGAGTCGCCCTGGCAGGTCAGTCCGGCAGCCAACCGGGTCGGCGTACGCCTGACGGGGCCTGTGCTCGAACGGTCGCGCCACGACGAGCTGCCCAGCGAGCCGTGCGTGCGCGGCAGCATCCAGGTCTCGGCGGACGGCCAGCCGATCGTGTTCGGCCCGGACCATCCGGTGACCGGTGGCTACCCGGTCATCGCGGTCGTGCTCGACCGGCACACCGACCGGCTCGCCCAGGCCGCGCCGGGGCAGGCCGTGCGGTTCGGTCGGGTCGGCTAGGCAGCGACGACGTCGGTGACCGGCATGCTCGAGTCGGCCGGCAGGTTGAGCGATGACGGCGGCAGCCCACGGCGTACGACCTCGGCGCCCAACGCCGCGACCATCGCGCCGTTGTCGGTGCACAGGCCGATGCGCGGCACCCGGATCTGGATGCCGGCCCTGGCCGCGCGCTCCTCGGCGAACTGGCGCAGGCGGCCGTTGGCGGCCACGCCACCGCCGATGATGAGGGTCTTGACGTCGTGGTCGAGGCACGCGTCGATGGCCTTCTTGGTCAGCACGTCGCAGACCGAGTCCTGGAACGACGCGGCGATGTCGGCGACGGCGAACGTACGCCCCATGCGGTCCTCGTGCTGCACATGGCGCGCCACCGCGCTCTTGAGGCCGGAGAACGAGAAGTCGTACCTGTGCTTGTCGAGGTCGCGCCCGCCGGTGAGGCCGCGGGGGAAGGCGATCGTCGACGCGTCACCCTCGCGGGCGACGCGATCGATGTGCGGGCCGCCGGGATAGGGCAGGCCGAGCAGCCGGGCGACCTTGTCGAACGCCTCGCCGGCGGCGTCGTCGATCGTCTGGCCGAGCAGCGTGATGCCGGTGACGATGTCGTCGACGAGCAGGATCTCGGTGTGGCCACCGCTGACCAGCAGGGCCACGGCACGTTCGTCGAACCGGCCGTGCTCGAGCTGGTCGACCGCGACGTGGGCGGCGAGGTGGTTGACGCCGTAGAGCGGCTTGTCGTGCGCCAGCGCCAAGGCCTTGGCCGCTGCCACGCCGACCAGCAGCGCGCCGGTGAGGCCCGGTCCGCTGGTGACCGCGATCGCGTCGACGTCCTGCACACGTACGCCGGACTCCGCGTAGGCCTGCTCGAGTGTCGGCACCATGGCCTCGAGGTGGGCCCGGCTGGCGACCTCGGGGACGACGCCGCCGAAGCGTACGTGCTGCTCCATGCTCGACGAGAGGGCATGCGCCAGCAGCTCCGTGCCACGCACGATGCCGACCCCGGTCTCGTCGCAGGACGACTCGATGCCCATCACCAACGGCTCATTCACGCCCCCATTGTGACAGTCGCCTGTGGCAGGCTCGACGCATGACGAGAACTGACGACCCGGGACCCGACGGACCATGGGATGAGCGCACGTTGCTGCTCACGATGTTGAAGTACGTCCAGGAGACCGCGGTGTTCAAGGTGCAGGGCCTCGACGAGGACAAGGCCCGCCACGCGCCGATCGAGACCTCGCCCCTGACGACGCCCGCGGCGCTGCTCAACCACCTGCGCTGGGTCGAGCGGTCGTGGGTCAACGCCGACCTGTTCGGCGGCGAGGACGACGGACCGTGGACCGAGGAGGACCCCGACGCGGAGCTGCGTCAGGGCCTGGAGCTGCCGCTCGACGAGGTCATCCGGCTCTATGAGGAGGAGGCCGCACGCACGCGAGCGGTGTTCGAGACCGTCGACCTCGACATGACGATGCAGGGCAAGCAGTCGCGCAACATCCCGCTGACCGCGCGGTGGATCCTGCTGCACCTCATCGAGGAGACCGCCCGGCACAACGGCCACCTCGACCTGCTGCGCGAGATGGCCGACGGCTCGGTCGGCGACTAGCGAGTCCTACTCGGCGTTCTTGGCGGCCCGGCGCGCGGCGCGGGCGATCAGCTCTTCCTCGTCGAGCTTCTTGGCCTGCTCCAACGTCGGAGCCGTGCCGCCGTGCCGGGCGGGCGCCCACCACTTGCCCTCGGGGCTGATGGGATAGTCGGCGATCGCCTTGTCGAGCAGCGCCGTCATCGCCTCGCGGAGTCGGGCGGTCTCGGCGACCGGGTCCTCGCCCGTCACCGCGAGCGGCTCGCCGACGTGCAGTCCGATCGTCTTGCCGCGACCCTTGAGGTCGGACGGGTGGTCCTTGGTCTTGAGCAGCTGGGTCCCCCACGTGACCATGGGGATCAGCGGCACGCCGGCCTCGGCGGCCATGCGTACGGCGCCGGTCTTGAGCTCCTTGATCTCGAACGAGCGACTGATCGTGGCCTCGGGGAAGATGCCGACGATCTCGCCGTTGCGGGCGTACTCGACCGCTTGCTCGTACGATGCCTGGCCGTTGTCGCGATCGACCGAGATGTGGTGCAGGGACCGCATGATCGGGCCGGAGATCTTGTGGTCGAAGGCGTCCTTCTTGGCCATGAAGCGCACGAGGCGACCGCTGGGATGCGCGGCGAAGCCGTCGAAGATGAAGTCGACGTAGCCGATGTGGTTGGCGGCGAGGATCGCGCCGCCGGTGCGCGGGATGTGCTCGGTGCCCGACATCTGGAACGTCATCCCGAGGGCCTTGAAGAGTGTCTTGGCGGTCAGGATCACCGGGGGGTACGTGATGTCGCGCATCAGGTCACCTTAGTGGACACGTGTGCACCGAGGCGATGATCGAGAGCAGGCTCACGCCTGGTCCCGCTCAGTCCTCCTCCACGACATGGACGGCGGCTTCCTCGGCGCTCGCACCGGCGCCGTCGATGCCGACATCCTCGCCGACGAGGTCCTTCTCGGTGTCCTCGCCGAAACCCTCGTCGGGATCGACCAGGCGGCCCGCGCGCTCGGTGCCGACCTCGCCGTCGTCGAGATCCTCGCCCTGCTCGGCGTAGGGGTCGGCGTCGGGCTCCTCCTGGCGCAGGCGTTCGTCCAGCGACTCGCCCTGCTGGGCCTCGTCCGCGGTCGTGCCGAATCCCTCGCCCCGATAGCTCTCCGGGGGCGAGTAGCCGGAGTCGAGCGTCTCGTCGGGATCATCGAAGATCGCGTCCTGGTCGGGTCCGTGGTCGCCGTCGTCGAGGTTGTCGTCGAAGTCTGGGGTCTCGGTCATGTCCCCAGCCTTCCACGCCACCCCGAAGGCGCAATGTGTGCGTCGATCTCGACCTCCACGAGGTGCTCGGGCCGGGCCAGTGCCACGACCTGCACCATCGTGGCCACCGGACGTACGACGTCGAAGAGCTCCTTGTGCGCCCGGCCGACCGCGTCGAAGTCGGCGATGTCGGTGACGTACATCCGCGTACGGACGACGTGCTGCGTCTCGAGCCCGGCCGTGCCGAGCGCCGCCAGCGCGATGCCGAACGCCACCCGGGCCTGCTCGTACGCGTCGCCGACCCCGACGACCTCGCCCCGAACCGTCGCGGTGGTGCCGGCGACCCAGGCGCTGTTGCCGACTCGGACGGCGCGGGAGTAGCCCACGACGTCCTCGAACGGTGATGGTGAGCTGACGTTCTTCCTCATCGGTCCTCCTGGAGCTCGAGCTGCATGACGAGCGCGTCGATGCCGCCACGGTAGTAGCCGGTGCGCCGGCTGATCGTCGTGAACCCGTGCGCGGCGTAGAACGCGATCGCCGCGGCGTTGTCGGCAGCGACCTCGAGCAGCATGCGGTCCGCCTCCTGCTCGCGGGCGGCGGCACACAGGGCGTCGAGGACCCGGCCCGCGACGCCCTGACGTCGGCGAGACGGCATGACGGCGATGCGCTCGAGATCGGCGACGTCGCCGGCGACCCCGATCACCCCGTACGCGTCGAGGTCGTCGATCAGGACGGTGCTGCGCCCCCCTTCGACGGCAGCGGTGACGAGCGTCTCGCTCCACGCGTCCGCGCCGAAGCAGGCACGCTCGATCACCACGACCGCATCGACGTCGGCGAGGACGGCGCGACGGATCATGCGCGCTTGGTCGTCACCGATGGGGTGGCGTCGGGGCGCCGCAGGTAGAGCGGCTCGAGCGGCAGCACCTGCGCCGTGCCGGCGACGACGATCCGGGCCAGCGCCGCCGCGCGCGGATCGTTCGCCTCCCCGGCCGCACGCAGGACACCGTCGTAGAGCTGGGCACCGCGCCCGTACGTCGGAAGGTCGGGGTGCCGGCTCGCGAGGTCGGCCGGGAAGTCGACATGTGGACCGTCGAGGCGTACGTGATCGGCTCCGTAGCGAGCCCAGTAGACCTCCTTGCGGCGCGCATCCGTGGCGACCAGGAACTCGCCCTCGACCTGGGTGTCGGCCGCGATGATGTCGAGCGTGCAGACGCCGTGCGTCGTCAGGCCCAGCGTCGACCCGAGGGTCAGCGCCGTGACGACACCGACCCGCAGACCGGTGAACGGCCCGGGTCCCACGCCGACCGCGACGTCGGTGAGATCGGCCATCGTGGCGCCGGCCTGGGCGACGGCGTCCCTGATCGCCGGCGCGAGCAGCTCGCCGTGCGCCATCGCGCCCTCGCCAGCAGCTTCGCCGACGACGCGCTCGCCGTCGTGGACGGCGACCGTGATGGCCGGGGTGGCGGTGTCGAACGCAAGCAGCAGCACGCCATGAACCCTAACGCTGACCAGTGAGCGAGGGTCAGGAGAGGAGGGTCGAGCGCAGCGGCACGCCGACCCAGCGAGGACCGTGAGGCTTGACCGTCACGACGCGCGGCTCTGCCTCGTCGACGAGGTCACCTTCGTGCGGCGTGCCGAGCGGGTCGATGGGACGCGCGCCGCGTACCTCGATGCGTACGTGCAGCCAGCTGTCCGAGAGCTGTTCGGCCATGCCGTCGCCCCACTCGACGACCGTGACGGCTTCCTCCGTCGTGGCGTCGAGGTCGATGTCGTCGAGCTCGGCGGCGCTCCCGAGCCGATAGGCGTCGACGTGCACGAGCGGCGGGCCGTCGGCGAGCGACGGATGCGTACGGGCGATGACGAACGTCGGCGACGTGATCGGACCGCGTACGCTCAGCGCTTCGCCGAGGCCTTGGGTGAACGTCGTCTTGCCGGCGCCGAGGTCACCCGACAGGACGAGCAGGTCGCCGGGCCGCAGCAGGGTCGAGAGCTTGGCGGCGAGATCGTGCATCTCGTCGGGTGTCGGCACCTCACGGGCCAGCCACAGCGTCTTGCCGAACTCGATGAACTGGCGATCGCGGCCGACCGGGTAGTAGAGCCGCCGCGACCAGAACTGCACCGTCTCGGGCAGCTCCTCACGCACGTCGAGCCAGATGCCGTCCTTGCCCCGCTCCTCGGCGGTGTCCTCCGCAACGCCGACCATCGCGGACGCGACGCCGCGCGCCTGGATGTCGGGATCGACGCAGACCCGCTTGAGGCCGAGCTGGCCGGGCCGCGACTCGTCGAACAGCATCGCGCCCATGGGCAGCCCGCGACGCTCGACCAGCAGTCCCCCGGCGGTGCCGAGCACTGCGGCGACCGACTCGACGGTCTCCTCCGACGCCGTCGACGGCGGGTCGAGGGCGGGACGCGCCCCGAACGAACGGTGGATGATGTCGACGATCTGCGGGGCGTGCTCCGGCCCGGCGTGGATGACATTGAGTGCCGTCATGCCAGTCCCTCCAGGACGTCCTCGATGACCTCGGTGACCTTCTCGTGCTCCTCGAACATCACCATGTGGCCGACGTCGTCGAGCGCGACGAGCTTGGCACCGGGGATCGCCTCCGCGAGGCGGCGGCTGTGCTTGATCGGTGTGATCAGGTCGGCCGTGCCACCGACGACCACGGTCGTGGCCCGGCCCATGACCTCGAGCCCGGACGTCACGTCGAGGGAGACGAAGATGGGATAGAAGTCCATCAACACGTGGGTCGGCGACTTCAGGATCAGCTCGTTGGTCATGTCGACGTGGCGCTCCTGCGCGTTCGGGCCGAGTCCCCAGCGCCGAACGATCGAATAGCTGTTGAACGTACGCCCCCAGTCCAGCACGGGCGACGCCACGCGCAGGAACGGGATCAGGTAGCGCAGGGCCGGGCTGCTGCGCATCAGCCTGCCCGAGCTCGTGGCGATCAGCACGACGCCCTTGACCCGGCGGCCGAACTGCTTGGGCTCCGTCGCGGCCAGCTCCATGATCGCCATGGCACCCAACGAGTGCCCGACGAGCACGATCGGTCCACGCGGCACCAGCGTGCTGATGACCGTGCGCAGGTCGTCGGCGAGGTGCGGGATCGACGAGTTGTCGAGGTACGAACGACCCGACCCGCCGTGCGAGCGCAGGTCGACGAACACCATGCGGACCTTGCCGCGCAGGGCGAGCCGTTGGTAGTGCCACACGTCGATCGACTCGACCCAGCCGTGCACGAACACCACTGTCGGGGTCTTGCGCTCGGCCTCGTCGATCTCGACGTTGAGCAGCACTCCGTCGGTGGCCGTGACCTGCACGGGATCGCTGTGGACCGAGCCGAACTCGACGTCCTCGCCGCGCCGCAGGCGTCGCTGGTGCCGCTGCCGGCCGTTGAGCAGCGTCGCGACGACGCCGGCGGCCACGAACGCGCCAGCCGTGGTCGCGACCTTCGCCGTACGACTCATGCAGACTCCCCCACGTACGTACGCTCGATGCGGCCGCCGAGGCGGGTGACGACCTCGTACGCGATCGTGCCCGCGGCCGTGGCCCAGTCCTCCGCGGTCGGCTCACCGTCCGTGCCCGGCCCGAGCACCGTGACGAGGTCACCCCTCGAGGCCTCGGCGTCGCCGAGGTCGACGACGAACTGGTCCATGCACACCACGCCGACCTGGCGCGCGCGGCCGCCGGCGAAGCCGACCTCGGCGAGGTTGGACGCCGTGCGCAAGATGCCCTCGCCGTAGCCGATCGGGACGAGGCCGAGTGTGGTCTCGCGCTCGGCGGTCCACGTGTGGCCGTAGGAGACGCTGGCGCCGGCCGGCACGCGCTTGACCGCGGCAAGGCGCGCCCGCAGCGTCATGACCGGGGTCAGGGGTGTGTCGTACGTCAGGCCGGGATCGGGCCGGATGCCGTACGCCGCGATGCCGGCGCGGACGAGCTCGTAGTGCGCCGACGGCCGGGTCAGCGTCGCGGCGGAGTTGCTGAGGTGCCGCAGCGCCGGCGTGATGCCGGCCGCCTTGAGCTCGTCGACCGCAGCGGTGAACGCAGCCTCCTGGGCGTCGTTGGCGGGGTGCCCGGGCTCGTCGGCGCACGCGAAGTGCGACCACACGCCGGTGATCTCGACGGCACCGCGCGTCTGGGCGACGGCGGCCGACGCGACGAGCTCGGTCCACTGCTCGCCGAACGCACCGTTGCGCGACAACCCCGTGTCGACCTTGAGCTGGACCTTCGGACGTACCGTCGCCGGAGCCGCCAGGATCTCCGCCAGCTGGTCGGACGACGAGGCCGTGACCTCGACGCCGGCGTCGATGACCGCGGCGAAGTCCGCACCCGGCGCCGCGAGCCAGCACAGCAGGTCACCGCGATCGCCGGCCCGTCGCAGCGCAAGCGCCTCGTCGAGGGTCGCGACACCGAGCCACTCGGACCCGGCGTCACGCGCAGCCCGCGCCACCTGCGCCGCACCATGGCCGTAGCCGTCAGCCTTGACCACCGTCATGAACGCCGACTGCGGTGCGCACGCCTTGAGCGCGGCGATGTTGGTCCGGAACGCGTCGAGGTCGATGACCGCCTCGGCCTGTGGCGCGGTCACGCGAGGTCCCCTCGTACGAACGCAGCGACCGCCGCCGGCAGCGCGTACGCGACGTCGGTGGCCACGATGGGGCCGTCAGGATTGGCCTGGACCGAGGCGACGCCGTGGAGGTAGGCCGCGACGGAGCCCGCGTCACGCGGGTCGAGTCCCGCGGCCAGCAACGAGCCGGCGAACCCGGCCAGCACGTCGCCGGCACCCGCCGTGCCGAGCCAGGCCGACCCGCTGAGGTTGACCCGCGTCGGCGCACCGGTCTGGGCGACGAGCGTCCGCCGGCCCTTGAGCAGCACCGTCGCGTTCCAGCGTTCGGCGGCCGCGGTGGCGTGCCCGAGCGGGTCTGCCTCGACCTGCTCGCGCGTCGTGTCCATCATGGCGGCCAGCTCGCCGGCATGCGGTGTCAGGAGTGCTGGGACGTCGAACCGGTCGGGTACGTGCTGCAGCGCGCTCGCGTCGACCACGACTGGCACGCGGTCCTCCAGCGCCATCGCCAGCTGCGACTCGGCGTCGTCGCCACTGCCGGGACCCACGACCCAGGCCTGCACGCGGCCGCGCCCCGCCACGACCTCGGGTGCCCGGTCGACGACCCGCTGGCTGAGTGCCGTGCTGCCGACGAATCGAATCATCCCCGCCAGCCCTGCCTGGGCGCCGGCGACGCAGAGATGAGCCGCCCCGGCGTACTGCTCCGAACCGGCGGCGATGCCCAGGACGCCACGGGAGTACTTGTGCGAGCTGCGACCCGGCAGCACGGGGTCGAGCAGGTGACCGTCGAATGCCTCGATCGCCTCGATCGACGGCGTGGGCAGGTGAGGGGCGAGCCCGAGGTCGACCAGCGAGACAGCGCCGGCGGCGTCGGCCGCGGGATCTGCGAGCAAGGCGTTCTTGTAGGTCCCGAACGTGATCGTCGCCTCCGCGCTGACGTGGCTGCCGGGCAGCGTCGCCCCGTCGACGTCGACACCCGAGGGCACGTCGACCACGAACGTGTAGGGCGACTCCTGGACGAGCCAGCGCTCCCAGTCCGCCGCCTTGCCGGTGAGCCCCGGCCGCGCGCCGATGCCGAAGATCGCGTCGAGGCACCAACGCTGCGCGCCGGGCGCCGCGACGATCTGAGCCCCAGCAGCCTGAGCCGCCGCCAGCCCTTCGGCGTGCACCGTGGACTCGTCGAGCAGGCAGAGGTCGACCCGCACACCGCGATCCAGGAGGTGCGTCGCGGCATACAGCGCATCGCCGCCGTTGTTGCCCGGACCGATCAGGCACACGACGACGTCGCCGGCCGGGATCAGCCCCAGGCTGTCGGCGAGCCCGCGCGCGGCCCTCTGCATGAGCTCACCCTCAGGAAGCGTCGCGGCAAGCGCCTCCTCGGCGGCACGGATGTCGCCGACGGTGTGGGCACTCAGCATTCAGCCACCACGAAGGCCGTCGCCACGCTCGTGTCGTGGGAGATCGACAGGTGCGCCGTCGTGATGCCGAGCTCCTTGGCCCGGTCCAGCGCCGCGCCGTAGAGCTGGAACTCGGGTGCGCCTTGCGGGCCGTTGACGATCTCGATGTCCTGCCACGACATGCCGGCAGGTGCTCGCAGCGCCTTGACGAACGCCTCCTTGGCGGCGAAGCGCCCCGCGAGCGACTCGACCGGCAGGTGTGCCTCGGCGTCGGTGAACAACCGGCTGCGCATCGTCGGCGTACGTTCGAGGGTCTCGGCGAAGCGCGCGAGATCCACCACGTCCACCCCGATGCCCAGAATGGTCATCTACTCGACCGTGACGGACTTGGCCAGGTTGCGGGGCTGGTCGACGTCGTGGCCCAGCACCGAGGCGAACTCGCTGGCGAAGATCTGCAGCGGCACGACCGCGACCAGGGGCTGCAACAGCGTCGGGACCTTGGGCAGCCGGACGAGATGGTCCGCGTACGGCACGACGTCCTCGTCACCGTCCTCCGCGAGGACGATCGTGCGGGCGCCGCGGGCGCGGATCTCCTGGATCGAGCTGACGGTCTTCTCCTGCAGCTGGTCACGCCCCTTGGGCGGCACGACGACGAAGACCGGCAGGCCCTCCTCGATCAGCGCGATGGGCCCGTGCTTGAGCTCACCGGCGGCGAAGCCCTCGGCGTGGATGTAGGCCAGCTCCTTGAGCTTGAGCGCACCCTCGAGCGCGACCGGATAGCCCGCATGCCGGCCGAGGAACAGGATCGACCGCGAACCTGCCAGATCGGCGGCGAGCTTGCGCATCTGGTCGCCGTCGTCGAGCATCCGCTGCACGGCCGCCGGGATCTGCTGGATGTCGGCGATGATGTCGCTGATCTCGTCGCCGTACTTGGTGCCCTTGACCTGCGCGAGATAGAGCGCGAGCAGGTAGCAGGCGACGATCTGCGCGAGGAAGCCCTTGGTCGAGGCGACCGCGATCTCCGGACCGGCGTGCGTGTAGATCACGGCGTCGGACTCGCGCGGGATCGTCGAGCCGTTGGTGTTGCAGATCGACAGCACGCGCGCCTTCTGCTGGCGGGCGTAGCGGACGGCCATGAGCGTGTCCATCGTCTCGCCGGACTGGCTGATCGACACGACGAGCGTCGACCGGTCGATGATCGGGTCGCGATAGCGGAACTCCGAGGCGAGCTCGACCTCGCACGGGATGCGGGTCCAGTGCTCGATGGCGTACTTGGCGACGAGCCCCGCGTACGCCGCGGTGCCGCACGCCACGATGATGATGCGGTCGACGTCGCGCAGCTCGCTGTCTGACAGCCGCATCTCGTCGAGCTGCAGGCGACCGTCGGCGGAGTGCCGACCCAGCAGGGTGTCCGCGACGGCCTGCGGCTGCTCGGCGATCTCCTTGAGCATGAACCAGTCGTAGCCACCCTTCTCGGCGGCCGACACGTCCCAGTCGACGTGGTACTCCTTGGTCTCCGCGGGGTTGCCGTCGAAGTCGGTCACGACGATGTCGCCCGGCGTGATCGTGACGACCTGGTCCTGGCCGAGCTCGATCGCGTCGCGGGTGAACTCGATGAACGCTGCGACGTCGGAGCCGAGGAAGTTCTCTCCGTCGCCGCGGCCGACGACCAGCGGCGAGTTGCGACGGGCGCCGACGACGACGTCCGGCCTGGCGGCGTCGCAGATCACGAGCGTGAACGCGCCCTCGAGCTTGCGGCACACGGTGCGTACGGCCTCGGACAGGTCGTCGGTGTGCTCGAGCTCGTCGTGCAGCAGGTGCGCGACGATCTCGGTGTCGGTCTCGGAGAGCAGCTCGTGGCCGCTCGCCTCGAGGCCGGCACGCAGCGTCGCGAAGTTCTCGATGATGCCGTTGTGGACCACGGCGATGCGCCCGGACTGGTCCAGGTGCGGGTGCGCGTTGACGTCGTTGGGGGCACCGTGCGTCGCCCACCGGGTGTGGCCGATGCCCGTGTGCGCGACCGGCAGCGGGCGGGCCTCGAGCTCGGCGTCGAGGTTGACGAGCTTGCCGGCCTTCTTGGCCGACACGATCGTGCCCTCATGGACGAGGGCGACTCCGCCGGAGTCGTATCCGCGGTACTCAAGACGCCTCAGACCACCCATGACGACGTCGAGCGCAGAGCGCTGTCCGACATATCCGACGATTCCACACATGGGGTCCAGACTACCGGCGGGACGGGCGGCGGCCGCCGTCGCGTGAGGGCTGCGAGGGGACCGCGTGTGCCCGTCATACGAGGCAGGCGCGAGAATGGCGGCATGACGCGCGACCAGTCACCGTATGTCGAGCTCGAACGCGCCGCGTGGGCCGCGCTCGCCGGTGACGCCCCGCAGCCGCTGCAACCGGCCGAGATCGAGCGCGTACGGGGCCTGGGCGACGAGCTGGACCTCGAGGAGGTCCGCCAGGTCTACCTGCCCATGACGCAGCTCATCAGCATGCGCGTACGCCTCGCCGGCGCTCTCTACCAGGCCACCGAGGCGTTCCTCCACGCTCCGCAGGCCAACCGCACGCCCTTCGTCATCGGCATCGCCGGATCGGTCGCGGTGGGCAAGTCGACCACGGCGCGGCTGCTCAGGGAGCTGCTGTCCCACTCCCCCGACCACCCTGTCGTCGACCTGGTCACGACCGACGGCTTCCTGTTCCCCAACGCCGAGCTCGAGCGCCGCGGGCTGCTGGAGCGCAAGGGATTCCCGGAGTCGTACGACCGCAAGGCGCTGCTCCGGTTCGTCATGGAGGTCAAGTCCGGCGTCGAGGTCGTCTCGGCCCCGGTCTACTCGCACCTCACCTACGACCGCACCGAGGAGGTCGTGACGCTCAAGGCGCCCGACATCGTCATCGTCGAGGGCCTCAACGTCCTCGCGCCGGCGCGGCCCCGCGGCGACGGCAGCCCCGGTCTGGCGGTCAGCGACTTCTTCGACTTCTCGATCTACGTCGACGCGTCAGGACGCGACCTGCGTCGCTGGTACGTCGATCGCTTCCTCACGCTGCGCAAGACCGCGTTCGCCGACCCGGCGTCGTACTTCCACCGCTACAGCGCGCTGACCGACGAGCAGGCGGAGGCCCGCGCAGGCGAGCTGTGGGACACGATCAACCTGCCCAACCTGCGCGAGAACATCCAGACCACCCGCGGCCGGGCATCGCTCGTCCTGCGGAAGGGACCCGATCACTCGGTCGAATGGGTCCGCCTCCGCAAGATCTGAGCGATCAGAAGTTGCAGAACGACTGCGAGTACGTGAACGGTGCCGAGCTCTTGGCAGGTGCACCGCTGGCCAGGTCCGTCGTCGCGACCGCAGGGAACGAGTACTCGGCGGTGCCGGGATAGAAGTTGACCGCCGCGTTGCCCTTGCCGTCCTGGTACGCCTGCCGCGAGACGCCGAAGGTGGCGAAGTGCACCGACCGGTAGGGCCGCGCCGGGTAGAAGTGCGCGAACATCGTGATGTTCCCCGCGTCGTTCGAGCACTGGAAGCTCGGGGTCACCGCGAAGAACGTGACCGATTGCGCCACGACCGTGACCTTCCTGGAGTAGCCGGAGATCGCCGGGTCACCACCGCTGGGCGGCGCGTAGAACCGGTAGTAGCGGGAGCGGCTCGTCGTGAGGGCGAACTCGAAGTTGCCGGACAGGCTGCTTTGCTGGGTCGACTTGGTGGTCCAGGAGTCGTCCGTGTGGTTGCGGTACTGCAGCTTGACGGTGCGGATCTTGTGAGTCGAGAGCGTGCCGAAGGCCGAGAACTTCTCGTACTTGATGACCTTGGAGTACGACACGTTGAGGTCGCGTGAGCTGGCCGCGTTCGCGGCCGCGGTCGTGACGCCGACCGCGATGAGTGCAGCGCTGCTGAGGATCGCGGCGCCGAGCAGACGAGTGGAACGCATGAGGATCTTCTCCCTGTGGATGGTTCCCGAGAAGCGTTCGAAAACTAGTGCACGCCGAGGCAACCTGTCTCGCGAATGCGGAAAATGTCTGGACTTTTTATGGGGGCCGGCTCAAGTCGTTCGGACGTACTCGCCGAGCCAGCCGACCTGCCGGAACCCCAGCCTCTCGTTGACGGCGATCATCGGCCCGTTGCTCGCGGCGTTGAACGTGTGGACCTGGCGCCGGGTCGCGAGGAGGTCCGCGGCCTCCTCCATCGCCCGCACCTTCAGCGAGAGCCCGAGGCCGTGCCCGCGGTGGTCGGCCAGCACGAGGGTGTCCCACTGGTACGCGTTGTGGGCGTCGGTCTCGGAGAGCTGCAGCTGCGTGTGGCCCGCCAGCACGCCGTCCGGAGAGACGGCGGCCACGACCTGCATCACCCGCCCCTGCTGCTGGAGGAGCCGCTCGTCGGAGCGGATGCGGGCCCGGTCGAAGAACTCGTTCTCGAGCGGATAGTCGCCCGAGGGCGCCTCCTGCACGATCAGCGACAACAGGCGGGCGTACTGGTCGATCCACTCCTCGGGGCACGGGCCGCGCCAGGCGTGCAGCGTGTAGCCGTCGCGCGGCGGCGCCTCCGGGAGCTGCGCAGGCAGCGTCAGCACCCGGTGCGCGTCGACGAGGTCGCGGCGGAAGCCCATCGCCTCGGCGAACGCCGTGCGGCCGGAGCCCTCCTGACCGAGGTCCCATCGCACCTCGACGTACAACGTGTGCCGGCCTGCCGTCCGCGCGATCTCGGCGATCCGCGCCAGGACCGCGGCGCCGTGACCCTGCCGGCGATGCTCCGGCCGTACGACGACGTCGACGTAGCCGAGGTCGAGATTGTCCTTCTGCGGCATCTCGATGTAGCCCATGCCCACCGGCTCCCCGGAGTCGTCGCGGGCGAGGACACCCGCGATCTGGAGGTGCGGCGCGTCCTGCAGCAGCTCGGCTCGCTGCTCTCGCGCCGTGTAGGGCCGGTCCCACTCGTCGTCGTGCCCGGCGACGTAGACGTCGTGAAAGGCGGCGAACTGGTCGTCGTCCGCGGGATCGAGGAGCTCGACGATCGTCATCTCGCGAGTCTACGAAAGCCGCGTCGCCTTCTGTCGGTGCCGAGCGGCAGCATCGACACATGACCTCATCACGACACCACCGCCTCGACTACGTCGAGCTCGCCGCCACCGACCTGGCCCGGCTCAAGACGTTCTACGCCGGCACGTTCGGGTGGACGTTCAACGACTACGGACCCGACTACGCCGGCATCCAGGGCGCCACCCCGGAGGATGCCGAGGTCGGCGGACTCAACCCCGAGGCCACGCCGAGCCGCGGCGGCGTCTTCGTCCAGCTCTACTCCGACGATCTCGACGCCACCGCCGAGGCCATCGCGACGAACGGCGGAGAGATCGTCAACGGACCCTACGGCTTCCCCGGTGGCCGCCGGCTCCACTTCGTCGATCCCAGCGGCAACGAGCTGGGAGTCTGGTCCGAGCAGTAGCCGCCGTCAGAGCGCGAGGGTCGAGCGGACGACTCCCGCGAGGTGCTGCGCGACCTCGGTGGCCTCGTCGTGCGTGGCCGCCTCGACCATGACGCGAACGAGCGGCTCGGTGCCGGACTGGCGCAGCAGCACGCGGCCGCTGTCGCCGAGCCGCGCCGCGGCGATCGCCACCTCGCCCTGCAGCACGGGGTCGGTGTCGGCACGGGCCTTGTCGACGTCGGGCACGTTGATCAGCACCTGGGGCAACCGCGTCATGACCGACGCGAGCTCCTCGAGGGTCTGGCCGGTCTCGCGGATGCGCGAGGCGAGGTGCACCGCCGTCAGCACGCCGTCGCCGGTCGTCGCGAAGTCGGCCATGATGACGTGCCCCGACTGCTCGCCACCGAGGTTGAAACCGCCGGAGCGCATCGCTTCGAGGACATAGCGATCGCCGACCGCCGTCTGGATCACCGTGATGCCGGCTGCGTGCAGGGCCTGGACGAACCCGAGATTGCTCATGACGGTCGCCACGACCGTGTCGTCGGCGAGCCGGCCGGCATCGCGTGCGGCGATGCCCAGGATCGCGAGGATCTGGTCACCGTCGACGACGGCACCGGAGTGATCCACGGCCAGGCAACGGTCGGCGTCGCCGTCGAAGGCGAAGCCCGCGTCAGCACCGTGGTGGATGACGGCCTTCTGCAGGTCGTCGAGGTGCGTGGAGCCGCAGTTGAGGTTGATGTTGAGGCCATCGGGCTCGGCGTGGATCGGGATGATCGTGGCGCCGAGCTGCTCGAAGACCTGGGGCCCGACCTCGAAGGCCGCCCCGTTGGCACAGTCGAGCACGATCGTGAGGCCGTCGAGGGGGCCAGGGGACGACGCGACGAGGTGCTTGACGTATGCCCCGACTCCCGCGTGGCTGTCGCCGATGCGACCCACGCCTGACCCGGTCGGCCGGTCCCAGGGCTCCTCGAGACGCTGCTCGATCTGCAGCTCGAGGTCGTCATCGAGCTTGAGGCCGCCGCGGGCGAGGAACTTGATGCCGTTGTCAGGCATCGGGTTGTGGCTCGCCGAGATCATGACGCCCATGTCGGCCTGGAGATAGGACGTCAGGTAGGCGGCGCCGGGGGTCGGCACGACGCCGAGCCGGTGCACGTCGACCCCGGCAGACGCAAGACCCGCGACCACCGCAGCCTCCAGGAACTCTCCTGAGGCGCGGGGATCGCGGGCAACGACTGCGGTCGGACGCTGGTCGGCGAAAGCACCGACCTCACCGAGGATGTGGGCCGCCGCGACCGCGAGGTCGACGGCCAGCTCTGCGGTCAGATCACGATTCGCAAGTCCGCGAACGCCATCTGTGCCAAAGATCCGGCCCACAGCGGTCTAGCGCTTGCTGTACTGGGGAGCCTTACGGGCCTTCTTGAGGCCAGCCTTCTTGCGCTCCTTGATGCGCGAGTCGCGCGTCAGGAGTCCGGCCTTCTTGAGCACCGGGCGATTGACCTCTTCGTCGATCTGGTTGAGCGAGCGGGCCACACCGAGGCGCAGCGCGCCGGCCTGGCCGGTCATGCCACCACCGGTGACGCGAGCGATGACGTCGAAGCGGTCCTGCAGACCGGTCTCGGCGAACGCCTCCTTGGCAATCTGCTGGTGCAGCTTGTTGGGGAGGTACTCCTCGAGCGGCTTGCCGTTGACGGTCCACACGCCGGTGCCCGGCACGATGCGGACGCGCGCGATGGCTTCCTTGCGGCGGCCCGTCGCGGCACCCGGTGCGATCGTCGCGGGCTTGTCGGAGGTGACAGCGGAGCCAACGGTCTCCGAGGTGTATGCGACACCCTCGGCGTTGGTCTCGAACTCGGTCTCTTCGGTGCTGGTCTCAGTCACGATGCTCTTCTTTACTGGGAGATCTGCGTGATCTCGAACGGCTGGGGCTTCTGGGCGTGGTGCGGGTGCTCGGGGCCGGAGTAGACCTTGAGCTTCGTGATCAACTGATCACCCAGACGGTTCTTGGGGAGCATGCCGCGCACCGACTTCTCGATCGCCTTGCGGGCATCCTTGTCGAGCAGGTCACCGTAGGCGATGGACTTGAGTCCGCCCGGGTAGCCGCTGTGGCGGTAGGCCAGCTTGTCGGTGCGCTTGTTGCCCGACAGGGCGACCTTCTCGGCGTTGACGATGATGACGAAGTCGCCACCGTCGACGTGAGGAGCGTACGTCGGCTTGTGCTTGCCGCGCAGCAGCGTCGCAGCCTGGACGGCGAGACGGCCCAGGACGATGTCCTCGGCGTCGATGACGTGCCACTGACGGGTGATGTCAGACGGCTTGGGGCTGAACGTACGCACGGCGTGACCTTCTCGTTCTTGGTGGTGTGGCGGTTGATCAAAACTTTCGGCGGTCGCATCCGCGGCTCAAGCCGACGGAGACACGACACACAAGGTTAACCGGCGGCAGCCACTCGGGTCAAAACGAGGTGGCCCCCCGTCTCACACCCACGACCCCAGATCGTGTGAATTGCAGACCCGCACTAAGTTGGTTGATGGCTGCATCACCTCGCAGCAGGGCAATTCCCCGCCGTCACAGGAGACCCATCGTGACCGAAAACCAGACTTTGACCGTCCGCGACAACCGCACGGGCGAGGAGTACGAGCTCCCGATCACCGACGGCACCGTCCGCGCGAGTGACTTCAACCAGATCGGGAAGTCCGCGGACGAGCCCGGCCTCGCGGTCTACGACCCCGGCTTCACCAACACCGCCTCGACCCGCAGCGCCGTGACCTACATCGACGGCGACAAGGGCATCCTCGAGTATCGCGGCTACCCCATCGAGCAGCTCGCGGAGAAGTCCACGTTCCTCGAGGTGGCCTACCTCCTGATCCACGGCGAGCTGCCCACCAAGGAGCAGCACGAGCGCTGGGTGCACGAGATCACGTTCCACACGTTCGTGCACGAGAACGTCAAGTCGCTGATGCAGGGCTTCCGCTACGACGCGCACCCCATGGGCATGCTGCTGTCGAGCGTCGGCGCGCTGTCGACGTTCTATCCCGAGGCGCGCAACATCAGCGATCCCGACGTCCGCCACGAGCAGGTCGTCCGCATGATCGCCAAGATGCCCACGCTGGGCGCCTGGTCGTTCCGGCACGCGCAGGGCAAGCCCTACGTCTACCCCGACAACGACCTCAACTACACCGAGAACTTCCTCTCGATGCTGTTCAAGATGAGCGAGCCCAAGTACGACCCGGACCCGCGGCTCGCCAAGGCCCTCGACGTCCTGCTGATCCTGCACGCCGACCACGAGCAGAACTGCTCGACCAACGCCGTCCGCTCCGTCGGGTCGAGCCAGGTCGACCCCTACTCGGCGGTCAGCGCCGGCATCGCCGCCCTCTACGGCCCGCTGCACGGTGGCGCCAACGAGGCGGTCCTCAAGATGCTGCGCCGCATCGGCAGCAAGGACAAGATCCCGGCGTTCATCGAGGGCGTCAAGAACGGCGACGAGAAGCTCATGGGCTTCGGGCACCGGGTCTACAAGAACTTCGACCCCCGCGCGACGATCATCAAGAAGGCCTGCGACGACGTCTTCGAGGTCACCGGCGTCAACCCGCTGCTGGAGATCGCGCAGGAGCTCGAGCGCATCGCTCTCGAGGACGACTACTTCATCAAGCGCAAGCTCTACCCCAACGTCGACTTCTACTCCGGCCTGATCTACGAGGCGCTGCAGTTCCCGCCCGAGATGTTCACGGTGCTGTTCGCCATCGGACGTACGCCCGGCTGGCTCGCGCAGTGGCTCGAGCTGGTGGACGACAAGGAGCAGAAGATCGCTCGCCCCAAGCAGATCTACACCGGCGACCGGCAGCTCGACTTCGTCCCCGCCGAGGAGCGCTGGAAGTAGGTCTCGCCACCTGCTCGTTCCGTGACCTTGTCGAAAGGACCCTTCGACAAGGTCAAGGTGCGGCACAGTGTCCGCATGAGCGAGACGCTGACCGCGGTGCCGGTACGACGGCTCGGAGTGCTGCTCATCAGCGTCGTCGTCCTCGCACTCACGCTGACGTGGGCGTTCCTCAGCATGCGGGCCGTCATGGAGGTCGGCGGCTCGTGCGCTGACGGTGGCCCGTACGTCAGCGCGCAGCCGTGCCCCGGCGGCGCCGGCTTCATCGGCATCGCGGTCCCGGTCATGATCCTGGCGACGTTCGTCGGCAGCTTCGTGGCGATCAGCCTCAGCGCGCCCAACCTCCTCGTCCCGATGTGGACGCTGCTGTTCGGCTCGCTGGGCTGGAACTTCCTGGAGTACGCGATCGAGTGGCCCGGTGGCGTCGACCCCGGGTGGCTGATCTGCGGCATCGTGTTCGAGCTCATGGCGTTGCCCGGGCTGGTCGTCATCGTCATGTCGCGCGGCGCGATGTGGACGTCGGGCAAGGGCGCCACCAGCGCGCCGAACGATTCCGGGCTGTGGTGGGGCATCTATGCCGCGCTCGGCACGATCGGCGCAGCCCTCGGGGCGTGGTCCTTCTACTCGTGGCGCTGACCTGCCCGGTAGCGTGACCGGGTGCGACTGCGACTCGACCTCTCCTACGACGGCACCGGCTTCCGGGGATGGGCCGTCCAACCCGGCCTGCGCACGGTCCAGGGCGAGATCGAGGCCGCCATCGCGATGATCCTGCGTCTCCCCCGGTCGGCTCAGCTGACATGTGCCGGCCGCACGGATGCCGGCGTGCATGCGCGCGGGCAGGTGGCCCACGTCGATCTCGACGACGTCGACCCGGGGCACCTCGAGCGGCGGTTGCGCCGGTTGCTGCCCGACGACATCGTGCTGCGGTCGCTCACCGTGGCCGCCGATGGCTTCGACGCCCGGTTCGCAGCGCTGGAACGCCGCTACGCGTACCGGATGTTCGACGGCCCGCCCGGCCCCGACCCGCTGACCCGCACCTCGGTCGTACGCTGGCCCCGCCGGCTCGACGTCGAGGCCATGAACGCCGCCGGCGACCGCCTGGTCGGCGAGCACGACTTCGCCTCGTTCTGCAAGAAGCGTGAGGGCGCGACGACGATTCGCACGCTCCGCCAGCTCAGCACCGTGCGCGACGGCGACAGCCTCGAGACAACCGTGCGCGCCGACGCGTTCTGCCACTCGATGGTGCGATCGCTGATGGGGCTGCTCGTCGCGGTCGGCGAGCGACGCTACGAGCCGGAGTGGACCGACGAGGTGCTCGCCAAGGCCACGCGCGACGCCCGGGTCATGGTCATGCCGCCGCACGGTCTCGTGCTCGAGGAGGTGGTCTACCCCGATGACGCCGGGCTCGCCGCCCGCGCCGCCGAGTCACGTCGCAGGAGGGACGAATGACGCTGCACCTGGTCCGCCTCACGCTGCCCGTGTTCGAGGCACTGGCGGCCGAGAAGGTCACCGAGGCCGAGCAGCTCACCGGGTTGACGATGGGTCCGTGGTTCGCCGAGCGGGTCGAGATCTGGCACTACATGATCTCGCTGCTCGAGGGCCGGCCCGACAACGCCGACTGGCTCATGCAGGCCGTCGTGATGCACGGCGCGGCCATCGGCAACGCCGGGTTCAAGGGCGCGCCGCTCGACGGCCAGGTCGAGCTCGGCTACAGCATCGCGCCCGAGCTGCGCCGCCGCGGCTACGCGTCCCAGGTCGTGCGCCTGCTGCTCGAGCGCGCCGCGCAGGACGCCCGGGTCGACCGGGTCATCGCCCGGATCAACCCCGACAACGCGGCCTCGCTCGGCGTCATCGCCAAGGCCGGGTTCGTCCCGGACGGCGACCACCTCAGCGCCAAGGCGGGCCTCCAGCTCCAGTTCGCGCATCCGATCGACCGACCACCGCGATGAGAGACTGATCGGCATGGGGGTCACCTGGGAAGACGTCGTGGCGTACGCCGCGACCCTGCCCGAGGTCGCGGAGTCGACGTCGTACGGGACCCCGTGCCTCAAGGTCGCCGGCAAGCTCATGGCGCGGCTGCGCACCGAGGACGACGGTGGGCTCGCGATCAAGTGCTCGACGTCCGACAAGGTGGCGCTCACCGGCGGTGACGACCCCGCCTACTACACGACCCCGCACTACGACGGCTACAACTACGTCCTCGTACGCCTCGAGCTCGCCAGGGCCGACGAGCTGTTCGAGCTCATCGCGGACGCCTGGCACATCGCGGCACCGGCGACCTTGCGCAAGCGGCACGCCCCGTGAGCCCGTTCCTCGCGGCGCTGACCGCGCTCCTCGGCCTCCTGGCGAGTCCACCGGTTGCGGGTGTCACCGACTACCAGCTCGGCGGCGCCTACGCTCCCGAGGCGAACGTCCAGGTCGTCACCCGCGACCGCACCGAGAAGCCCGCTGAGGGGACGTACTCGATCTGCTACGTCAACGCGTTCCAGACCCAACCCGGCTCGTACGCCTGGTGGAAGGCGCACCATCCTGACCTGCTGCTGCGCAACGCGAGCGGCACGCTGGTGCGCGATCCGGGCTGGCCCGACGAAGTCCTGCTGGACATCCGTACGCCCGCCAAGCGCGCCACGCTGGCCACGGTGGCTGGAGCGTGGTTCGTGAAGTGCGCGGCTGACGGGTTCCAGGGCACCGAGCCGGACAACCTCGACTCCTGGACGCGCTCGCGCGGCCTGCTCCGCGAGTCCCACGCGGTGGCGTTCGCCAAGCTGCTCGTCCGTGACGCGCATCGTGCCGGGCTCACCATCGCCCAGAAGAACGCGCCGGAGCTGTCCGGCAAGGGCATCGGCTTCGACTTCGCCGTGGCCGAGGAGTGCGAGGTCTACCGGGAGTGCGGGGCGTACACCACGACGTACGGGCGCCGGGTCATCGAGATCGAGTACACCGACAACGGCCGTGCCGCCTACCGCCGCGCCTGCGCTGCGCGGTCCGGCACCCACTCGATCATGCTGCGCGACCGCGACGTGGTGCCCCGCGGCGCTGCGGGCTACGTCTTCCAGACCTGCTGAGACAATGGGCCAGTGCCGGACCACTACTTCGACGCCAGCCCTTCCGTCCCCGACCGGCGGCAGGACGTCACGACGCGGATCTGGGGCAAGGAGCTGACGTTCACCACGTCGGCAGGGGTGTTCTCGCACGACGGTCTCGACAAGGCGACTGCGGTCCTGTTGCGCACCTCGAACCCGCCGACGGGCGGCACGATCCTCGACCTCGGCTGCGGCTGGGGACCCATCGCCTGCGCCCTCGCAGGCGCCGGGGCGACGGTGTGGGCGATCGACCCCAACGAGCGCGCGCTCGAGCTGACCGCGCTCAACGCGTCCCGTCTCGGCGTCACGGTGCACACGGCGCTGCCCGATGACGTACCGGCGGACCTCGTGCTCGACGAGATCTGGTCCAACCCGCCGATCCGCATCGGCAAGCAGGCCCTCCACGACCTGCTGCTGAGGTGGCTCCCCCGCCTCGCCCCCGAGGGCGTCGCCCGTCTCGTGGTCGGCAAGAACCTCGGCGCTGACTCGCTGCAGCGCTGGCTCACCGACCAGGGCTGGCCGACCGAGCGCGTCGCGAGCGAGAAGGGCTTCCGGGTCCTGGAGACCCGCCGCGGCTAGTAGGAGGTGATCCGCCGGCTGATCGAGTACTTCGACGCCACGTACGTGTTGCCGCCGAACTTGACCTTGATGGAGTGCGCGCCCTTCTTCAGCAGCGGCAGCCTGATCGTCTTCCTGCCGAGGGCACTCCCGTACAAGGTGGTGGAGACGATGCGTCGCGATCCGTCGAAGACCTGGATCGTGCCGGTCGGCCCGGGGTTGCTGAACGGTGGTGCCGTGACCGTGACACGCACCGAGGCGTGGGAGGTGTGCCGCACCCTGGTCGCGAGCGATGTCGCGACAGCCGGGACGACCCGGCGTATCGCGAACGGCTGCTGCTCGGACGATGCCGCCGGTGTCGAACCGGCACCGAGGTAGGCGGCCCGCAACAGGTCCGTGCCCGGCTTCCACGCTGTGCCCGGGATCGTGATCTCCGCGGCGACCCGGTTCGGCTGGCCGTCCTGGGGTGCCACGTCATGAGTCGTGCCGGTCGCCACCACGGTGCCGTCGGCCCGCCGGATCTGGATCTCGCCGTTGTCGATGACCTGGTCCGGCTGGTAGTAGTCGGCCACGACCTCGACCGTCGTGGTGAACGGTTTGCCGTACGTGATCGGGTCCGGACTCGTCGTCATCCAGACATCGGGTCCGGCCGGGACCGGCACGGTGGCCGCCGAGGTCGACGGGAACTTGGAGAACGGGTAGATGCGCGGCTGGATCGTGACCGTCAGCGACTTGCCCACATCCTGCTGAGTCGGGTGGTACACCTTGGAGTAGGCGCCGGTGATCGGCTCCCCGTCCCGCATCCAGATGTAGTACGGGTCGGCCGGAACACGGACCCACGATCCGGGCGTGGCCGTGAGCGGCTCGCCGATCCGCACGTCACCGGTGATCGTGGTCGGAGTCAGGGGCACCTCCACCCGACTCAGGTCGAGCAGCCCGCGACCGCACCACGAGTGGCCCGTGCAGTTCAGGTCGACGTAGTAGGCGTCTCCGTTGAACACCACGCGCTTGTTGGCGTACGTGCTGGACTTCGCCCGGAACGGTGACACGGAGGCATAGAGCGCCGTCTCGACCTCGCTTGCCGTCGGAGTCCCCACGGTGTCGAGCAACGAGCGCAGGAGCGCGGCGCCGGCGGAGACCTCCGGAGCCGCCATGCTGGTGCCTTCGTAGCGCACGTACGCCGGGGCCGCTGCCCCGGTCTTCCCCGTGTTGCCGAGCCCGAGGACGGAGTCGCCGGCACCCTCGACCAAGGTGTCGCCACCGGGTGCCGAGATGTCCACGGTCGACCCGATGTTGGAGTAGATCGAGCTGAAGCCCTTCAGGCTCGTGGCACCCACCGACACGAATCCCGAGCAGGAAGCCGGTACGGCGAGGTTCGCGTTCGCCCCGTCATTGCCGGCGGCGGCGACGATCACGGACCCGCGTGCGCGCGCTGCCGACGCGGCCGCTGCGTAGGGGACACAGAACTCATCGCGCTCGGCCTTGGTGTCGTACGTGGAGCCGAGGGACAGGTTGAGGACCTGCGACGGCGTCGCGTTGTCCGGGACGCCGGCCACGTGGCCGCCTGATGCCCAGGTGATCCCGGCGATGATGTCGGAGTCCCACCCGCCGCAGTGACCCAGCACGCGTACGGGCTGGACCTTGACGCCCGGCGCGACACCGGCGATGCCGATGCCGTTGTCCGCCTTGGCCGCGACCTGGCCGGCGACGAACGTCCCGTGCCACGAGCTGGGATAGGCGGGCGAGTTGCGACCGCAGTAGCCCGCCGTTGCCCAGTCTCCCGGGTCGGTCGGGTCACCGTCGCGGCCGCCACCGTCTCCCGCGTTCTTGAGCGCCATCGGGCTGTCGGCGCTGATCATGTCCCAGCCCGGGACGACCTGTCCGTCGAGGTCGGGGTTCGGGAGGATCCCGGTGTCCAGGACGGCGACCTGGGCGGAGTCGGAGCCCGTGGTCTTCCGCCACAGGGAGGGCGCCTTGACGCTGTAGCCGCCGGCCGGCGATGTCGCGGTCGAGTCCCACACGTTCCTCTGGTTCGGGAAGTAGGGATCGTTGACCGGGGTCGGCGACGCCGCCTGGTGCTGGCGCAGGGTGTTGGGCGCTGCCCAGACGACGTCGGCGCGCTTGGCGACCTCGTCGGCGACCTTCGAAGCGACCTCGGTCGAGACGGTCTGGTCGAAGTCGATCGTCGAGATCTTGCCGGTCAGCTTGTCGTCTGTCGCGACATCAGCCTTCGAGCCCAGCGCGTCGTCGGTCGCCGCGAGAGCGCCGTCCGACGGTGTCGTCGTCGTGGTCTGGACGATCAGGCCGCGGGCCACGGGGGCGCGTTGCTCGGGGACCGGGCGACCCGCCGCTGTCGTCGACGGAGCCACCGGCGCCGCAGTGGCGTTCACACCGAGACCGGCGAGGGTCAGGGTCGCGACGGCGACAACGGTCAGAGAGCGGCGAGGCAACGACACGGGTGGATCCCCCAAAGAAAGGGCGCGGCTCCTGTGAGCCCGCGCCTACCAGGACACCCTATCGAGTCAGGGAGTCACGCGAAGCGGAGGTGAGACAGATGGCAGGAGGCCCGCCACCTTGCGGTGACGGGCCTCCTGACGAGCTGATGCCTACTTGGCGTCGTCCTCGGTGGTCTCCTCTGCAGGAGCCTCCTCGGCGGCGTCGGTGTCCGTGGCCTCGGCGACCGTCTCGGCTGCCTCAGCAGCGTCGTCGGTGGCGTCGACGGGCACGTCGGTGCCCAGGTCCTCGGTCGCGACGACCTCGATCTCCTCGACTGCCGGCTCCTCGACGGGCGCGGCGGCCTTGGGAGCAGCCTTGGCCTTCTTGGGCGTCTGGTTCTGCGCGCCGAACTGCTTGGCCTCGACGATCTCGATGACGGCCATGGGGGCGTTGTCGCCCTTGCGCGGCGCGACCTTCGTGATGCGCGTGTAGCCGCCGGGACGGGTCGCCATGGCGGGACCGATCTCGGTGAACAGCGTGTGCAGGATGCTCTTGTCACGGATGACCTTGACGACCTGGCGGCGGTTGGCCACCGTGTCGGTCTTGGCCTTGGTGATGAGCGCCTCTGCGTAGGGACGCAGACGACGGGCCTTGGCCTCGGTCGTCGTGATCTTGCCGTGCTCGAACAGGTTCTGCGCGAGGTTGGCGAGGATCAGACGCTGGTGGGCCGGGCTACCGCCGAGGCGAGGTCCCTTGGTGGGGGTGGGCATGGTTTCGTCTCCAAATGTGTTCGGGCTGAGCCGTCAAGGACGGGCAGTACTCAGTACTGCTCGTCCTCGGCGAAGCTGGCGTCGTCGTCGTAGGCGTCGATGACGGCCGACGGGTCGAAACCGGCCGGGCTGTCCTTGAGCGCGAGACCCATCTCGGCGAGCTTGGCCTTGACCTCGTCGATCGACTTCGAACCGAAGTTGCGAATGTCGAGCAGGTCCTGCTCCGAGCGCGTGATGAGCTCACCCACGGTGTGGATGCCCTCGCGCTTGAGGCAGTTGTAGGAGCGCACCGTGAAGTTGAGGTCCTCGATCGGCAGGGCCAGGTCGGCAGCGAGCTGCTCGTCGACCGGGCTCGGACCGATGTCGATGCCCTCGGCCTCGACGTTGAGCTCACGGGCCAGGCCGAACAGCTCCACCAGGGTGGAACCGGCCGACGCGATCGCGTCACGCGGCAGGATCGACTTCTTGGTCTCGACGTCGATGACGAGCTTGTCGAAGTCCGTACGCTGCTCGACTCGGGTCGCCTCGACCTTGTAGGTCACCTTGAGGACCGGCGAGTAGATCGAGTCGACCGGCATGCGGCCGATCTCTTCGTCGCCGGACTTGTTCTGCACGGCCGAGACGTAGCCACGGCCACGCTCGACGACGAGCTCGATCTCGATCTTGCCCTTGGCGTTGAGCGTCGCGATGTGCAGGTCGGGGTTGTGGACCTCGACGCCAGCCGGGGGCTGGATGTCGGCGGCGGTCACGTCACCGGCGCCCTCCTTGCGGAGGTACATGACGACGGGCTCGTCGTTCTCCGAGGAGACCACGAGCTCCTTGAGGTTGAGGATGATCTCGGTGACGTCCTCGGTCACGCCGGGGACAGTCGAGAACTCGTGCAGGACGCCGTCGATCTTGATCGACGTGACGGCCGCACCCGGGATCGACGACAGGAGCGTACGACGAAGCGAGTTGCCGAGGGTGTAGCCGAAGCCGGGCTCCAGGGGCTCGATGACGAACCGCGAACGGAACTCGTCGACGACCTCTTCGGACAGGGCGGGGCGCTGGGCGATGAGCATTGTTTCTTCCTTTCCGGACCAACCTCTATTTGAAGGTCCGGGTTGTTTTCTCTGGTGAGAGCGGGGCCAGATCAGATCTTGGAGTAGAACTCCACGATCAGCTGTTCGTTGATCGGGACCGTGATCTGCTCGCGCACAGGCTGGCTGTGGACGAGGATCCGACCGCGCTCGGGCGCGACGTCGAGCCAGGCCGGCACGGTGTCGCGGTCGTGGGTCTCACGCGCGACGATGAACGGCGTGGTCTCCAGGGACTTGGTCTTGACGTCGATGATGTCGTGCTTGCTCACCTGGAACGACGGGATGTCGGTCTTGACGCCGTTGACCACGAAGTGACCGTGGTTGACGAGCTGGCGGGCGTGACGACGCGTACGGGCGAAGCCGGCACGGTAGACGACGTTGTCGAGGCGCGACTCGAGGATCTGCAGCAGGTTGTCGCCGGTCTTGCCGGGACGACGCGAGGCGAGCTCGTAGTACTTGCGGAACTGCTTCTCGAGCACTCCGTAGGTGTAACGCGCCTTCTGCTTCTCGAGCAGCTGGTTGCGGTACTCCGACTCCTTGACGCGCGCGCGGCCGTGCTGGCCGGGAGGGTAAGGACGCTTTTCGAATGCAGCGTCACCACCGACGAGGTCGATGCCGAGGCGGCGCGACTTCTTGGTGAGAGGTCCGGTGTAACGGGCCATGGTTGATAGCTCCTAGAAAGAATTCAGTCGACGTCAGAGACGACGGTGCTTGGGGGGACGGCAGCCGTTGTGGGGGCTGGGTGTCACGTCGGAGATGGTGCCGACCTCGAGGCCGACTCCGCTCAGCGACCGGATCGCCGTCTCGCGGCCCGAACCGGGGCCCTTCACGAAGACGTCGACCTTCTTCATCCCGTGCTCCATCGCCTGACGACCGGCCGACTCGGCAGCCATACCGGCTGCGAACGGCGTCGACTTGCGCGAGCCCTTGAATCCGACGGTTCCGCCGGAGGCCCATGCGATCACGGCGCCCGAAGGATCCGTGATGGTGACGTGGGTGTTGTTGAACGTGCTCTTGATGTGGGCCTCGCCCTGAGCGACGTTCTTCTTCTCCTTGCGGCGAACCTTCTTGCCAGCTGTCTTAGGAGGCATGCGCTATCACTTCTTCTTTCCGGCGACGGTGCGCTTGGGGCCCTTGCGGGTACGCGCGTTGGTCTTGGTGCGCTGGCCACGAACGGGCAGGTGCGCACGGTGGCGACGGCCCTGGTAGCTGCCGATCTCCATCTTGCGGCGAATGTCACCGGTGACCGTACGACGCAGGTCGCCCTCGGTCTGGTAGTTCGCTTCGATGTGATCGCGCAGAGCGACGAGGTCGTTGTCGTCGAGCTCGTGGACGCGCTTGTCCGGGCTGATGCCGGTTGCTGCGAGGGTCTCGGCGGCGCGGGTGCGGCCGATCCCGAATACATACGTGAGTGCGATCTCAATGCGCTTTTCGCGCGGGAGGTCGACTCCTACGAGGCGTGCCATCTAGGCATTTCCTTCCATTCGGCGAGGTATGGCCACCTGAGGCATCCCGACTGCCTCCAGGATCTTTGGTCGATCCTGAGTCGGGCTCCGGCCTACGCTTCCGGAGGTGACCCGCCACGATCGTGCTGTGACGGGAGCGATCAGATGTTTCGTGTTGCTGTGTGAAGAACTTCTGCTCAGCCCTGGCGCTGCTTGTGACGCGGGTTTTCGCAGATCACCATGACGTTGCCGTGGCGACGAATCACCTTGCACTTGTCACAGATCTTCTTCACGCTCGGGTTGACCTTCATCGAGATTCTCTCTTTGGGATCTGAACGTGGTGGATTTACTTGTAGCGGTAGACGATGCGGCCGCGGGAGAGGTCGTACGGCGAGAGCTCCACCACAACGCGGTCCTCGGGGAGGATGCGGATGTAGTGCTGGCGCATCTTGCCGCTGATGTGCGCGAGAACCTTGTGGCCGTTGGCCAGCTCCACGCGGAACATCGCGTTGGGAAGTGCCTCTACTACGGCGCCTTCCATCTCGATGACGCCTTCTTTTTTCGCCATAACCTCTTCTTTGTGTCGCTTGTCCGGCCGATCGGCCCGTTCTGGCGCACCCCAGCGAAGCCGCCTGAGCGGTAGCCACGACATGGGAATGCAGACCTGAAAAGGCCGACTCCCGATTCTACGCTCACACAGGCGGCAGACTCAAATCGCCGACAGTCCCGCGACCGCGGCGCGGGCCACCGCGTCGACCAGCGCGACGCCGTCATCGTACGAGGCGTTGCCGTCCGAGAGCACGGCGACGAGGTACGTGTGGCCGCCGGCCTCGATCTCGCCGATGCTCGTGACGTCCCACAGCCCGGTCGCCGACCGCTGCAGGTAGCCGACCTTGAGCGCTGCGTCGTCGGCGTCGTCGGCGGCAGCCGAGACCCCGAAGTTCTGTGAGTCGACGACGTGCGACATGAGCTCCTGCTCGTACGCCTGGGAGTCGGCCGTCAGCACGGAGCCGACCCCGAAGACCACCTCGAGGAGCTTCACCTGGTCGGCCGCTGTCGTCTGCGTGAGCCCCCAGCTGCCGTGCGAGCCGACCACGGTGTCGTCGAGCCCGACGATGTCGTTGAACGCCTCGAGGCCGGCCTTGCCGCCGACGGCGTTGAACAGTGCGGTCGCAGCGGAGTTGTCGCTGCGCTCGATCATCGCGGTCGCCAGTGCCCCCTCCGACGCCGTGAGGGTCCGACCGGCCTGCTGGGCCTGGTGGAGCAGTGCCGCGAGGATGTCGACCTTGACGATGCTCGCGGTGTCGTACGAGCCGTCGCCGTACGTGAGAGTCGCTCCCGTCTCGACGTCGACCGCCGACACGGCGAACTCCGCGTCGGTGTCGATCGCCGCGAGCGCAGCCGTCGACGGCTCGGTCGGGACGGTGGCGGCGGCCGGCCTGGTCGGCGCGGTGGTCGTCGTCGGCGTCCGCGTGGGCGTGGCAGCGCCAGAGTCCTGCGACGCCAAGGTCAGACCACTGATCGCGACGAGCGCGCTCACGAGCAGCCCCGCGAGCCCGTAGAGGGGCGATTTCGCCATGCCGAGGACGCTAGGCATCGGCCTGTTTCCTGTGGGTTTCCATGAGCGTGACGCTAGGAATCGCGGCTGGGATCTCCCTCCACGTCGGGTGTCAGCCGCCTGTGAGCCATCAGGTCGGCGGGCTGAACTCCGACTGGCCGGGTCCGTAACGCTCGATGAGTCGCGACAGGACGATCGCGGTCTCGGTGTGGTCGATGTTGTCGGTCTCGACCCGCACGCGTTCGAGTGCCCGCTCGAGATCGCGTACGTCCTTGGCCACGATGTGCAGGATCGCGTCGGCGGTGCCCGACACCGTCGCCGCTGCATGCACCTCCGGCACCCGGCTGAACGCCGCGCGGAGCTCGTCGGGCGAGATCGTGCCCTTGCAGTGCACCTCGACGTACGCCTCGGTGCTCCAGCCGACGAGGTCCGGGTCGAGGACGGCGGTGAACCCGCTGATCACGCCGTCTGCCAGCAGCCGGTCCATGCGGCGCTTGATCGCCGGGGCCGAGAGGCCGATGCGATCGCCGATCGTGGCGTAGCTGGCCCGCCCGTCCTCGAGCAGGCAGCCGATGAGCTTGCGGTCCAGATCGTCCATCGAGCCAGTATTGCAAGAATCCGCCGCTGAATCGCCATTGACGCAACAAATCGCCGGGCTTGACGACAGTTTCCGATTCGTTGAGCCGTTCTGCCCGGCTCTAGCATTGATTCATTGCGCAGCACCTCACCCCTGGAGGCTCACGTTGACCGTTCTCGACACCCGCACCGTCGTCCGTACCGCCGCCCCGTACGCCCGAACGTCGAGAACCCGGCACTACCTGATGTGCGAGCCGACGCACTTCGAGGTGACCTACGCGATCAACCCGTGGATGGACCCGAGCAACCCGGTCAACGTCGATCGCGCGCGGTTGCAGTGGGACGTCCTGCGCAACACCTACCTGAGCCTCGGCCATCGCGTCGACCTCATCGAGCCGATGCCGGGCCAGCCCGACATGGTGTTCGCGGCCAACGGCGGCCTCGTCGTCGGCGGTCGCGCGTACGGCGCGAAGTTCCGCTTCCCCGAGCGCGCTGCGGAGGGCCACGCCTACGCGTCGTGGCTCGTACGCTCCGGCGTCACGGTCGCCGAGCCGACGCACACCAACGAGGGCGAGGGCGACTTCCTGGCCCTCGGCTCGATGATCCTCGCCGGCACCGGGTTCCGTACGTCGCTGGCGGCGCACATCGAGGCCGCCGAGGCACTCGACCGGCCCGTCGTGTCGCTGGAGCTCGTCGACCCGCGGTTCTACCACCTCGATGTCGCGATCGCCGTGCTCGACGACGGCAACGGTGACGCACCGGCCGAGATCGCCTACTACCCCGGCGCGTTCAGCAAGCACAGCCAGCGCACGCTGCGCGACCTGTTCCCGGACGCCGTCATCTGCTCCGAGGCCGACGCCCGCGTGCTGGGCCTCAACGCGGTGAGCGACGGACGCCATGTCGTGCTGCCGGCAGCGGCGACCGGGCTCGCGGCCTCGCTCACGGCGCGTGGCTACACCCCGGTGCCGGTCGACCTGGGCGAGTACATGAAGTCCGGGGGCAGCGTGAAGTGCTGCACGATGGAGCTGCACCGCTGAATTTGCAGGGCAAATGCCACTGTTGTAATTCAGTTCAATTCATTCCCACCAGTCACACCAGTCACGTAGGGTAACCGGGTGTCACGCTCCCGGGTCCTCATGGTGGTGCTGTTCTGCGCTGCCCTCCTGGTCCCGATCTCGGCCGCTCAGGCGAGCTATTCGCTGATCTGCACGGGGTACACGTCCTGCGCCGACAAGGGCTACTCGCACTCCGGGTACGCGACTCACAAGTCGACGAGCTACTGGCGGATGTACACCGGCACCAACTGCACCAACTACGTCGCCTACCGCCTCGTGACGACCAACGGGATGCCCAACGAACGACCGAGGTCCGGCGTGGGCAACGCCGAGGACTGGGGCTTCGCGATGGCGTCGATCACCGACTCGACTCCCGTCGTCGGATCGGTGGCGTGGTGGGGCAGGACCGGCCACCACGTCGCGTACGTCGAGAAGGTCGTGTCATCGAGCGAGATCTGGGTGTCGGAGTCCAACTGGAGCGGCGCCTTCGACTGGCGCAAGATCACCAAGTCCGGGTCGGGATGGCCTGACGGCTTCATCCACTTCAAGGACCTCAAGCTCGTCAACAACGTACGCCCGACCATCAGCGGCGTCGTCAAGGTCGGTGGCGCCCTGACCGCCTGGGGCGGCGACTGGACCCCCAAGGGCAACACGTACGTCTACCGGTGGCGCGCCGACGGCGTCAACATCCCGGGCGCCGAGGGCAAGACCTTCACCCCCACCGCCGCGCAGCTCGGCAAGCAGCTGTCGGTCTCCGTGACCGCCAGCCGGCCCAGCTATCCGACGCTGCGGGCCTACTCCGTCTCCAAGAAGGTGGCTCCGGGCACGCTCAAGGCGACGGTGGCTCCGGAGATCACCGGCACCGCGCGGGTCGACTCAACCCTGTCGGCATCGGTCGGCACCTGGTCCCCCACCGGCGCGACGTACGCCTTCCAGTGGAACGTCGACGGCAACCCCGTCACCGGCGCGACCGGCGCGACCTACACCCCCGGTCCGGCCGAGGTCGGCCGCCGGGTCACGGTCACGGTGACCGCCTCCAAGCTCGGCTACGACAGCGTCGCCTCGACCTCCACGCCGACGGCCGAGCTCGCGCCGGGCCCGCTGACCGCGACCATCAAGCCGAGCATCACCGGGACGCCCAAGGTCGGTCTGCCCCTTTCGGCGCACCACGGCACCTGGTCCAAGCCGGACCTGACCTTCAGCTACCAGTGGTTCGTCGACGGTTCCGAGGTGAGCGGTGCGGACAGTGCGACGTTCGTCCCACGCGCCGCCGACGTCGGGCTCCCCGTCACGGTGCACGTGACGGCCAGCCGCGCCGGCTACGCCACGACGACGGCCATCTCACCGCAGACCACCCCCGTCGAGCGCGGCACGTTCAGGCTCGTCGAGAAGCCGGCGATCACCGGCAACCACACGCGCGTCGGGTCGCGGCTCACTGCCACGACTGGGCAGTGGTCGCCCGGTGGGACCTACACCTACACGTGGTACGCCGACGGCAAGCCGATCACCGGCGCGACGAGCCAGTCGTTCATCCCGACCAGCCGTCAGCTCGGCGCGAAGATCCGCGTCCGGGTGTTCGCCCACCGTGCCGGTTACGCCACAGCCTCAGCACTCGCGGACAACACCGAGAGGATCGAGCGCGGCCGCATCCAGAACGTGACGGCCCCGCGGATCACCGGCACAGCCCGCCTCGGTTCCTCCGTGGCGGTCTCTCCCGGTGAGCACACGCCCTCCGGTGCGACGCTCCGCTACCAGTGGCTACGCGACGGCAAGGTGCTGACAGGCGCCACGGGTCGTACGCGCAAGATCACGGTCGGCGACCTCGGCCACAAGCTCTCGGCGCGGGTCCGGTTCGCCGCACCGGGCTACACCGCGCACACCGTCACGACGGCTCCGACGGGCTGGGTCAAGGCGAGGACGACGATCGGTGTCTCCGCGACGCCGGGCACGCGACGCGTCTCGTTCACGATCAAGGTCACGGCGGCGGGTCTCCCGGCTCCGGACGGCACGGTCCAGGTTCGCTTCGACGGCGACCACTACCGCACCGTGACGATCGTCGACGGTCGCGGCAAGGTGACGCTCACGAACCAGGCCTCCGGCCCCCATGCGTACGTCTTCACGCTGCGCGGCACGCTCAAGCTCACCTCGGCGACCTACCGCAAGACCGTCACGATCAGCTGACCGGATCAGGCGGCGGAGTCGAACACGACCTTCCATCGAGTGCCGATGCGCTGCACGTCGTAGGACTCGGTCGGATAGCCGTTGCCCCAGGTGATGCTGACCGTGGCGCTGGCGTCGTGCAGCGCTCCGACGCGATAGGACACCTCGTCGAGGTCGATGCCCTCGTCGGCGAACGAGTCCTTGGACTGCTCGACGACGTCGCAGCCGAGCTCTGTCGGCGTGACGACGAGCTTGCGGGCGGCCTTGCAGTCGCCGGCGTCGAGGGCCCGCATCAGTGCGTCGACCGCCGCGGCGGCCGGTTCGAGTGCGGGGGCGGACGTCGCCGTGCGCGTCGGTGTCGACGCGGGCGACCTCTCCGGCGGGTCCGAGGTGCCGCAGGCCGCGGCGACCAGCAGTACGCCCATCGCCACCGCCAGCCTCATGCCCTCAGTGTCCCCCGTAAGGCACACCGAGCTCGGCGAGCCGGGCCGCGCCGCCGTCGATCGCCGTCAGCACCCAGGCTCCGGCGTCGGTCAGGGTGAACGTGTGCTCGTAGTGAGCCGCCCAGGAGCCGTCCGTCGTCACGACGGTCCAGTCGTCAGCCAGCGTACGCGTGTCCGGCGAGCCGAGGGTCACCATCGGCTCGACCGCGAGGGCCAGCCCCTTGACGAGCTTGGGCCCGCGCCCCGGCTTGCCGTAGTTGGGGACGTTGGGCGGCTGGTGCATCGCCGAGCCGATGCCGTGGCCCGTGTAGCCCTCGACGATGCCGTAGTCACCGGCCGCGTCGACCGTGGTCTCGACCGCGTGGCTGATGTCAGACACCCGGCCACCGAGATGCGCCGCCGCGATGCCCCGCCACAACGCCTCCTCCGTGACCCGCATCAGCTCGGTGACCTCGTCGGGCACCTCACCGATGGCCACGGTCGTCGCGGCGTCGCCGTGCCAGCCGTCGACGATCGCACCGCAGTCGATCGAGATGATGTCGCCGTCCCGAAGGACCCGCGTGCCGGGGATGCCGTGCACCACCTGGTCGTTGACCGACGTGCAGATGACACCCGTGAAGCCGTGATAGCCCAGGAAGTTGGACGTCGCGCCCTGCGAACGGATGTGGTCGTGGGCGATCGCGTCGAGCTCCGCGGTGGTGACGCCGGCCACGGCAGAGCTACGCAACACCTCGAGTGTCGACGCCACGACGCGCCCAGCTCTTCGCATCGACTCGATCTGGGCCGGCGTCTTGATCTCGATGCCGCGTTCGAACATGGCTGTTGGCCGACCCTCAGCCGGGCAGGGCGGCGTCGATCCTTCGGGTGACCTCGTCGACGTCACCCATGCCGTCGACCTCGATGACCAGGCCTCGGGAACCGTAGACCTCGAGCAGGGGCGCCGTCTCGGCGGTGTAGACCTCTTGGCGGTGCCGGATGACGTCCTCGGTGTCGTCGGCGCGGCCGCTGGTCTCGGCCCGCTTGAGCAGGCGCTGGATCAGCTCCTCGGGATCGACGACGAGCTCGAGCACGCCGTCGAGCTTGGTGCCGAGCCCGTCGAGGATGCGATCGAGGGTGTCGACCTGGTCGACCGTGCGGGGATAGCCGTCGAGGATGAACGCGTCGCGGGCGTCGTCCTGCGCCAGCCGGTCCTCGACCATCGCGTTGGTGACCTCGTCGGGGACGTACTCACCGGCGTCCATGTAGCGCTGCGCGGTCTTGCCGAGCTCGGTCTGCTGCTGCACGTTGGCGCGGAAGATGTCGCCCGTCGAGATGTGCGCTCCGCCGATGCGCTGGGCCAGCGCCACTGCCTGGGTTCCCTTGCCCGCTCCCGGGGGGCCCATGATCAGCAGCCGCATTACTTGAGGAACCCTTCGTAGTTGCGCTGCTGCAGCTGGCTCTCGATCTGCTTGACGGTGTCGAGGCCCACGCCGACGATGATGAGGATCGTCGTGCCGCCGAACGGGAAGTTCTGGCTGGCGTTGAGGATCGCGATCGCGATCATCGGGATCAGGGCGATCATGCCGAGGTAGAGCGCGCCGGGTGCCGTGATGCGGCTCAGGACGTACGCGAGGTAGTCCTGCGTCGGCCGGCCGGCGCGGATGCCCGGGATGAAGCCGCCGTACTTCTTCATGTTGTCGGCGACTTCTTCGGGGTTGAACGTGATCGACACGTAGAAGTAGGTGAAGAACACGATCAGCACGAAGAACGTGACCATGTAGTAGGGATGGTCGCCCTTGACGAAGTTGTCGTTGACCCACTGGGCCCACGGGGCGCTCTGGTTGAACTGCGCCATCAACGCTGGGAGGTACATCAGGCTCGAGGCGAAGATCACCGGGATGATGCCGGCCTGGTTGACCTTGAGCGGGATGTAGGTCGAGGACCCGCCGAACATCCGGCGACCGACCATGCGCTTCGCGTACTGGACCGGGATGCGGCGCTGCGCCTGCTCGATGAAGATCACCGCGGCGACGATGACGAGACCGATCAGCACGACGAGGACGAACGTCGTCCAGCCCTTGGTCTGCTTGATCTGCCACATGGCACCCGGGAACGTGGCGACGACCTGGGTGAAGATCAGGATCGACATGCCGTTGCCGATGCCGCGGTCGGTGATGAGCTCGCCGAGCCACATGATGACCGCGGTGCCGGCGACCATCGTGAGGACGATCAGGAGGAACGACAGGATGCTGTCGTTGTTGTAGAGCAGGTCGCCGGTGGTCTGGCCGCCGAAGAGGTTGCCGGAGCGGGCGAGTGCCACGATGCCCGTCGCCTGGAGGATCGCGAGACCCAGCGTCAGGTAGCGGGTGTACTGCGTGATCTTGGTCTGGCCGGCCTGGCCCTCCTTCTTGAGGGCCTCGAGCCGCGGGATCACCACGACGAGGAGCTGCAGGATGATGCTCGCGGTGATGTAGGGCATGATGCCCAGTGCGAAGACCGTCAGCTGCAGCAGGGCTCCGCCGGAGAAGACGTTGATCAGCGCGAAGAGACTGCTGTTGTCACCGTTGGTCGCAGCGTCGACCGAGTCCTTGACGTTGCCGACGTTGATGCCCGGCGCCGGCATGGTCGAGCCGAGGCGGAAGAGCACGATGATGAACAGGACGAAGAGGATCTTCTTCCGCAGGTCGGGCGTCCTGAATGCATGGACGAAGGCGCTGAGCACCGCGATCCTCCTCGTGCACCTTGGTGCATATAAAAACGGGCGTCGGTATGACGGACAAAAGCGGGCGAGTACGCCCGCATCAAGACTCTAACAGTCGGCAAAGCAGCCGGGGCAGGACATGGCGTCCTGCCCCGACAGCATCAACCGAGAACGGTGACGCTGCCTCCGGCTGCCTCGATCTTGGTCTTGGCCGACGCGGAGAACTTGTCCGCCGTGATCTGCAGCTTGACCGTGATCTCGCCATTTCCGAGGACCTTGACGGGGCGACCCTTGCGGACCGCGCCGTTGGCGACGAGCGACGCGACGTCGACGTCACCACCCTTGGGGTAGAGCTCCTCGAGACGCTCGAGGTTGACGACCTGGTACTCCTCGCGGAACGGGTTCTTGAACCCCTTCAGCTTCGGCAGTCGCATGTGGATCGGAACCTGGCCGCCCTCGAAGCCCGCGGGGACCTGGTAGCGAGCCTGGGTGCCCTTGGTGCCTCGACCGGCGGTCTTGCCCTTCGAACCCTCACCACGACCCACGCGGGTCTTGGCGGTCTTGGCTCCCGGTGCGGGACGCAGGTGGTGCAGCTTGAGCGCCATGTCAGTCAACCTCCTTGACGTCCACGAGGTGCGAGATGGACGCAGCCATGCCGCGGATCTCGGGACGATCTTCCTTGACGACGACGTCGCCGATGCGCTTCAGACCGAGCGTGCGCAGGGTCTGTCGGTGATTGGGCTTGCGGCCGATGCCGGACTTGACCTGGGTGACCTGGATCTTCGCCATCACGCACCCACCCCAGCCTCAGCCTTGGCCTTCGCCTCGGCGATGCCTTCCTTGCCGGCCCGCAGGAGCGCCGCCGGAGCGACCTCCTCGACCGTCAGGCCGCGACGCGCCGCCACCATCTCCGGCGACTCGAGCAGCTTGAGGGCCGCCACGGTCGCGTGGACGATGTTGATCGCGTTGGACGAACCGAGCGACTTTGACAGGACGTCGTGGACGCCTGCCGCCTCGAGCACGGCGCGCACCGGGCCACCGGCGATGACGCCGGTACCGGGCGATGCGGGACGCAGGAAGACGACGCCAGCCGCCTTCTCGCCCTGCACCGGGTGCGGGATCGTGCCCTGGATGCGCGGGACGCGGAAGAAGGACTTCTTGGCCTCTTCGACGCCCTTGGCGATCGCGGTCGGGACTTCCTTGGCCTTGCCGTAGCCGATGCCGACCTGACCGTCACCGTCGCCGACGATCACGAGAGCGGTGAAGCTGAAGCGACGACCACCCTTGACGACCTTGGCGACACGGTTGATCGTGACGACCTTCTCGATGTAGTTGGACTTCTCGGCGCCGCGATCGTTTCCACGACCCCGGCCGCCTCCGCCTCCACGGCGTTGCTGCGTGCTCATCAGAACTCCAGTCCTGCTTCACGGGCGCCGTCAGCGAGTGCCGCGACGCGTCCTGCGTACTTGTTGCCCGCACGGTCGAAGACGACGGTGGCGACGCCGGCAGCCTTGGCACGGTCGGCGACGAGCTCGCCGACCTTGCGGGCCTTGGCGGTCTTGTCACCCTCGGACGAGCGCAGATCGGCTTCCATCGTCGACGCGGAGGCCAGCGTGCGGCCCTCGAGGTCGTTGACGACCTGAGCAACGATGTGCTTGCTCGAACGGGTGATGACGAGACGCGGACGCTCCGCCGAACCCTCGATCTTCTTGCGTCCTCGCACCTGACGGCGCAGACGCGAAGCCGTACGGGGCGACGTGTGCTTGGCGTGCTTGATCGAGATAGCCATGACTACTTACCAGCCTTTCCGACCTTGCGGCGGACGTGCTCGCCGGCGTAGCGGACGCCCTTGCCCTTGTAGGGCTCGGGCTTACGGATCTTGCGGATGTTCGCTGCGACCTCACCGACGGCCTGCTTGTCGATGCCGTGCACGGCGAACTTGGTGGGCGACTCGACCGAGAACGTGATGCCCTCGGGAGCCTGGACCGGGACGGGGTGGCTGAAGCCGAGCGCGAACTCGAGTGCAGCCGGGCCCTTGGCCTGGACGCGGTAACCGACGCCGACGATCTCGAGCTTCTTCTCGTAGCCCTCGGTGACACCCGTGACCATGTTGGCGATCAGGGTGCGCGAGAGGCCGTGGAGAGCCTTGCTCTTGCGCTCGTCGTCGGGACGCTCGATCGCGAGGGTGCCGTCGTCGGACTTGGAGACCGTGATGGGCTCCGCGACCGTGTGCGACAGCTCGCCCTTGGGACCCTTGACGCGTACGTCCTGGCCCTCGATCGTGACCTCGACCCCGGACGGGATCGTGACGGGAATCTTGCCAATGCGTGACATGTGTTCAGACCCCTCTCACCAGACGTAGGCGAGGACTTCTCCGCCTACGCCCTTCTGGTTGGCCTGGCGGTCCGTGAGCAGACCCTGGCTCGTCGAGATGATCGCCACGCCGAGTCCACCGAGCACCTTGGGCAGGCCGGTCGACTTCGCGTAGACGCGAAGACCCGGCTTGCTGATGCGGCGGATGCCGGCGATGGAACGCTCGCGGTGCGGCCCGTACTTGAGCGTGATCGTGAGCGTCTTGCTCACCTCACCCTCCTTGGGCTCGGTGACCTCGATCGCGGTGATGTAGCCCTCCTGCTTCAGGATCTCGGCTACGCCGGCCTTGAGCTTGGAGTACGGCATCGACACGCTGTCGTGGTACGCCTGATTGCCGTTGCGGACACGCGTCAGCATGTCGGCGATCGGATCGGTCATTGTCATAGTTCGTGTGTTCCATTCCTGCCGTGGTTTCCACTCTGGCTCGAGATTCTCATCTCGGACTGGAGGGACCTTCGGCCTGTGAGGGGTGAGAAATTACCAGGAGCTCTTGGTGATGCCCGGCAGCTCGCCACGGTGTGCCATCTCGCGAAGGCAGATGCGGCAGAGGCCGAACTTCTTGTAGACCGACCGGGGTCGGCCACAGCGCTGGCAACGGGTGTAGCCGCGTACCGCGAACTTGGGCTTGCGGGCGGCCTTGACCTTGAGTCCAGTCTTCGCCATGTCAGTTCTCCTTGTACGGGAAGCCGAGCAGCTTGAGCAGCGCGCGACCCTCGTCGTCGTTGGTGGCCGTGGTGACGATTGTGATGTCCATGCCGCGCGACCGATCGATCTTGTCCTGGTCGATCTCGTGGAACATGACCTGCTCGGTCAGACCGAACGTGTAGTTGCCGCGGCCGTCGAACTGCTTGGGCGAGAGCCCACGGAAGTCACGGATGCGGGGCAGCGCGAGCGTCAGCAGACGGTCGAGGAACTCCCACATGCGGTCGCCACGCAGCGTGACGTGCGCGCCGATCGGCATGCCCTCACGCAGCTTGAACTGGGCGATCGACTTGCGAGCCTTGGTGACCTGCGGCTTCTGTCCCGTGATGGCCGTGAGATCGCGAAGCGCGCCCTCGATCAGCTTGCCGTCGCGGGCAGCCTCACCGACGCCCATGTTGACGACGATCTTGGTGAGGCCGGGAACCTGCATGACGTTGGCGTAGTCGAACTGCTCACGAAGCGCCGGGAGGATCTCCTCGCGGTACCGCGTCTTGAGGCGGGGGGCCGCCGTCGTGGTGGTGTCACTCATGCTCAGATCTCCTTTCCGGTCTTCTTGGCGATGCGCACGCTGCGCTGCGCGGTGTAGGTGGAACCGTCGGGACGGTTCTTGGTGACGTCGTCGCGGCGGTAGCCCACACGCGTCGGGGTCTTGTCGGCGAGCAGCATCACGTTGGAGATGTGGATCGGTGCCTCGCTGGTGATGATGCCGCCCGAGCCTGCGCCACCGGCCTGTGAAGGCTTGGTGTGGCGCTTGACGCGGTTGACGCCCTCGACGATGACGCGGTTCTGGTCAGCGATCACTTCGATCACCGAGCCGGTCACGCCCTTGTCCTTGCCAGCGATGACCTTGACCTGGTCACCCTTGCGAATGCTGATGGTGCCTTTGCGGGCCATCTCAGAGCACCTCCGGTGCGAGCGAAATGATGCGCATGAACTTCTTGTCGCGAAGTTCACGGCCTACGGGACCGAAGATGCGCGTACCGCGCGGGTCGCCATCGGCCTTGAGGATCACGGCTGCGTTCTCGTCGAACTTGATGTACGAGCCATCCGGACGACGGCGCTCCTTGACGGTGCGCACGACGACAGCCTTGACGACATCACCCTTCTTGACGTTTCCGCCGGGGATGGCGTCCTTGACAGTGGCGACGATCGTGTCGCCGATGCCCGCGTAGCGTCGACCTGAGCCACCGAGGACACGGATGCAAAGGATCTCCTTGGCACCGGTGTTGTCGGCGACCTTGAGTCGCGACTCCTGCTGAATCATCTGTCGTCTCCTACTTGGCCTTCTCGAGGATCTCCACGATGCGCCAACGCTTGGTGGCGGACAGTGGACGTGTCTCCATGATCAGGACACGGTCACCGATGCCGGCGTCGTTCGCCTCGTCGTGAGCCTTGAACTTGATGTTGCGACGCAGGACCTTGCCGTAGCGCGCGTGCTTGACGCGCTCCTCGACGTTGACCACGACGGTCTTGTCCATCTTGTCGCTGACAACGAGCCCCTCGAAGGTCTTGCGCGCTGTACGTTCGGTCACTGCCTCGTCCTTCTGGTTCTTGTCGGTCATGCCTGGACCTCCTCGACGATGCCGAGCTCGCGCTCACGCATGACGGTGTAGATCCGGGCGATGTCCTTGCGCACTGCCCGAAGCCGGGCCGTGTTGTCGAGCTGACCGGTGGCGTTCTGGAAGCGCAGGTTGAACAGCTCTTCCTTGGCCTCTGACAGCTTGGCTGCCAGGTCGTCGGAAGCGACGCTGCGCAGCTCTGCTGCGGTTGTGTGCTGCGCCATCACAGCTCACCTGTCTCTCGGGTGATGAATCGGGCCTTCATGGGGAGCTTGTGGATCGCGCGGCGCATGGCCTCGCGAGCAACCTCCTCGGAGACACCCGACAGCTCGAACATGACGCGTCCGGGCTTGACGTTGGCGACCCACCACTCCGGGGAACCCTTGCCGGAACCCATGCGGGTCTCGGCAGGCTTCTTCGTGAGCGGACGGTCCGGGTAGATGTTGATCCAGACCTTGCCGCCACGCTTGATGTGACGCGTCATGGCGATACGAGCGGACTCGATCTGACGGTTCGTCACGTAGGCGGCGGTCACGCACTGGATGCCGTAGTCACCGAACGCGAGCTCGGTGCCACCCTTGGCCGCGCCGCGGCGCGTGGGGTGGTGCTGCTTGCGGTACTTGACCCTGCGGGGCATCAACATCAGCTCTCCCCTCCTTCAGGTGCTGCAGCGGCGGGCGCGGCAACGGTTGCGGCGGCTTCGGTGGCCGGAGCCGCAGCAGCGGCGTCGGCCGCCGGAGCGGCGTCCTCACGGGCGGGACGCTCGGGGCGACGAGCGCCACCGGCGGCGCCACCACGGGCGGGACGACGGTTGCTGCCCGGAGCGGCCGCGCGCTTGGCCGCCTCGGCCTCGCGCTCGGCGCGGGTGCCCGCGACCTCGCCCTTGTAGATCCAGACCTTCACGCCGATGCGGCCGAAGGTCGTCTTGGCCTCGTAGAAGCCGTAGTCGACGTCAGCGCGGAGCGTGTGCAGGGGCACGCGGCCCTCGCGGTAGAACTCCGAGCGGGACATCTCGGCGCCGCCGAGACGACCCGAGCACTGGATGCGGATGCCCTTGGCACCACTGCGCATCGTCGTCTGCATGGCCTTGCGCATCGCGCGACGGAACTGCACACGACCCGACAGCTGCTCGGCAACGCCCTGGGCGACCAGCTGCGCATCCATCTCGGGGTTCTTGACCTCGAGGATGTTGAGCTGCACCTGCTTGCCCGTGAGCTTCTCGAGGTCGCCGCGGATGCGGTCGGCCTCGGCGCCACGGCGGCCGATGACGATGCCCGGACGAGCGGTGTGGATGTCGACGCGTACGCGGTCACGCGTGCGCTCGATCTCGACACGGCTGATGCCGGCGCGGTCCATGCCCTTGGTGAGCATCTTGCGGATCTTGACGTCCTCGCCGACGTAGCTCTTGTAGAGCTTGTCGGCGTACCAACGGCTCTTGTGATCCGTCGAGATGCCCAGTCGGAACCCGTGCGGGTTGATTTTCTGTCCCACTATCGGTTCCCGCCCTTCTTCTTGGAGTTCTTGATGTTGGCCGCGTCCAGCTTGGCCTGGACGACCTCGCGGGGCTGTACGACCACGGTCAGGTGGCTGCTGCGCTTGAGGATGCGGTTGGCCGCACCCTTGGCGCGCGGGCGCCAACGCTTCATCGTCGGGCCCTCGTCGACCTGGACCACGGTGATGACCAGGTCCGAACGGTTGAGGCCTTCGGTCGTCTCGGCGTTGGCCGCGGCGCTGTCGACGAGCTTGTAGAAGTTCTCGGCAACGGCCTGCGGCGCGAACTGCAGGGTGGCCAGCGCGTTGTCGACCGAGTCGCCGCGGATCAGGTCCGCGATGCGGCGCGACTTCTGCGCGGTGACGCGCACGAAGCGCGCGACGGCGAACGCACCGGGCTCGTCGCCCAGCAGACGCTCACGTCGAGCACTGATGCTCTCACGGGTAGCTGCACTCATCGCCTCTTCGCCTTCCGGTCGTCCTTCTCGTGACCGCGGAACGTGCGGGTCGGGGCGAACTCGCCCAGCTTGTGACCCACCATCGAGTCCGTGATGAACACGGGCACGTGCTTGCGGCCGTCGTGCACGGCGATCGTGTGTCCGATGAAGGACGGCAGGATCATCGAGCGACGCGACCAGGTCTTGATCACGGTGTGAGTGTCGGCGGCGTTCTGCGCGTCGACCTTCTTCTCGAGGTGCCCGTCAACGAACGGGCCCTTCTTCAAACTGCGTGGCATCTGTTAACCAATCCTTCTCAGCGGCCGGACTTGCGGCGGCGGACGATCTGGGAGTCGCTGGCCTTGCGCTTGCGCGTACGGCCTTCCGGCTTGCCCCACGGGGAGACGGGGTGACGTCCACCGGACGTCTTGCCCTCACCACCACCGTGCGGGTGGTCGACCGGGTTCATGGCGACACCGCGGACGGTCGGGCGCTTGCCCTTCCAGCGGTTGCGTCCGGCCTTGCCCCAGTTGATGTTGGACTGCTCGGCGTTGCCGACCTCGCCGATCGTGGCGCGGCAGCGGACGTCGACGTAGCGCATCTCACCGGAGGGCAGACGCAGCTGCGCCTTGTTGCCCTCCTTGGCGACGAGCTGCACCTTGGTGCCGGCGGAGCGGCCCATCTTGGCGCCACCGCCCGGCCGCAGCTCGATGCCGTTGATCAGCGTGCCCACGGGGATGTTGCGCAGGGGCAGGTTGTTGCCGACCTTGATGTCGGAGCCGATACCGGACTCGACCGTCATGCCCTGCTTGAGGCCTTCGGGCGCGATGATGTAGCGCTTCTCGCCATCGGCGTAGTGCAGGAGCGCGATGCGTGCGGTGCGGTTGGGGTCGTACTCGATGTGAGCGACCTTGGCCGGCACGCCGTCCTTGTCGTAGCGACGGAAGTCGATGATGCGGTAGGCGCGCTTGTGACCGCCACCCTGGTGACGCGTCGTGATGCGTCCCTGGTTGTTGCGGCCGCCCTTCTTGGGCAGCGGCTCCGTCAGCGACTTCTCAGGCGTCGTGCGGGTGATCTCGGCGAAGTCGGCAACGCTCGAGCCACGACGGCCCGGGGTTGTCGGCTTGTACTTGCGAATAGCCATAAGTCCTCAGTCCTCAGTTGCTCGGGCTCGAGAAGATGTCGATGCTCTGGCCTGCGGCGACACTCACGATGGCTCGCTTGGTGTCCTTGCGCTTGCCGAGCCCCGAACGCGTGCGACGGGTCTTGCCCTTGCGGTTGAGCGTGTTGACCGCAGTGACCTTGACGCCGAAGATCTTCTCGACGGCGATCTTGATCTCCGTCTTGTTGGCGTCGGGGTGCACCACGAACGTGTACTTGTTGTCATCGAGCAGGCCGTAGCTCTTCTCGCTGACGACCGGCGCGATCAGGATGTCGCGGTGGTCCTTGTGGATCGTGCTCACTTGTCATCGCCTCCGGGTGCGGCCTTCTTGGCTGCGGTCTTCTTGGCGGGCGCCTTCTTGGCCGCGGGGGCCTTCTTGGCAGCAGCCTTCTTGGCCGGCTTGTCCTCGTCGGCAGCAGCCTTCTTGGCCGGCGCCTTCTTGGCGGTGCTGGCCTTCTTGGCCGGAGCCTCGTCGGCAGCCTTCGCAGGCGCCTTCTTGGCCGGAGCCTCGTCGGCAGCCTTCGCAGGCGCCTTCTTGGCCGGTGCCTTCTTGGCCGGCTTGTCCTCGTCGGCGACAGCCTCGGTGGCCGCAGCCTTCTTGGCCGGTGCCTTCTTGGCGGGCGCCTTCTTGGCCGCAGGCTTGGCGTCGCGGGCGTCGACCTCGGTCGCCGCCGCGCTCAGGGCGATCGTCTTGACACCCTCGCCCGAGCGCGCCGCCACGAAGGCGTCGAACGCGGACTGGGTGAAGACGATGTCGTCGCTGAGCAGGACGTCGTAGGTGTTGACCTGGTCGAACGTCAAGATGACGGTCTCGCCGGCGTTGCGCAGGCTGAGCGACGTGATCGTGTCGTCACGGTCCACGACGATCAGCACGCGGGGACGCGGCGTGAGCTCGCGCAGCGTGGCCAGGGCCAGCTTGGTCGACGGCTTGTCGCCGGCGACGATGCTGTCGACCACGTGCAGGCGACCCGAACGAGCCCGGTCCGAGAGGGCACCGCGCAGGGCGGCGGCCTTCATCTTCTTGGGCGTGCGCTGGTCGTACGAGCGCGGCGTCGGGCCGTGCACGATGCCACCACCGTTGTACTGGGGTGCGCGGATCGAGCCCTGACGAGCGCGACCGGTGCCCTTCTGGCGGTACGGCTTCTTGCCACCGCCGGACACCTCGCCACGCGTCTTGGTGCTGTGCGTGCCCTGGCGAGCCGCGGCGAGCTGCGCCACGACGACCTGGTGGATCAGCGGGATGTTGACCTGCACGTCGAAGATGTCGACAGGCAGCTGAGCATCAATGGTCTTTGCCATGATCAGGCTCCCTTCACGGCAGAGCGGATGACGACGAGTGCGCCCTTGGGGCCGGGTACGGCGCCCTTGATGAGGATGACGCCCTTGTCGGTGTCGACGGAGTGAACCTTGAGGTTCTGCGTCGTGACCTGCTCGGCGCCCATGTGGCCCGCCATGCGGAGGCCCTTGAAGACACGACCCGGGGTGGCGCAGCCACCGATCGAGCCGGGCTTGCGGTGGTTGCGGTGTGCACCGTGCGAGGCGCCGACGCCGTGGAAGCCGTGGCGCTTCATGACACCCGCGAAGCCCTTGCCCTTGCTGGTCGCGGTGACGTCGACGACGTCGCCGGCGGCGAAGATCTCCGGGGAGACCTCCTGGCCCAGCGTGTAGTCCGAGATGGCCTCGGTGCGGATCTCGACGATGTGGCGACGCGGCGTGACACCTGCCTTGGCGAGGTGGCCGGCGACCGGCTTGTTGACCTTGCGGCCGTCGATCTCGCCGAAGCCGAGCTGGACGGCGGAGTAGCCGTCGGTCTCACGCGTACGGATCTGCGTGACGACGTTGGTGTCGGCAGCGATCACGGTGACGGGAACGATCTTGTTGTCGGCGTCCCAGACCTGGGTCATGCCGAGCTTGCGGCCGAGGAGGCCGCGCGTGGTTGCAGTGCTGCTGGAGCTCATGGTCGCTGTCCCCCTCAGAGCTTGATCTCGATGTCGACGCCGGCAGGCAGGTCGAGGCGCATGAGCGAGTCGACTGTCTTCGGCGTCGGGTCAATGATGTCGATGAGGCGCTTGTGCGTGCGCATCTCGAAGTGCTCGCGGCTGTCCTTGTACTTGTGCGGCGAACGGATCACGCAGAACACGTTCTTCTCGGTGGGCAACGGCACCGGTCCTGCGACCTTGGCGCCCGTGCGCGTCACCGTGTCGACGATCTTGCGCGCCGACGAGTCAATGACCTCGTGGTCGTAGGCCTTGAGCCGGATACGGATTTTTTGTCCCGCCATGCTCTCGCTTGTCCTTTACGTTCGTTCGCTTCGCAGTCTCGCCCCGGATCGAGGGAGAAAGGCTCCTCCCTCCCGCCGACCCCCGAGGTCGGGCGTGTCGCGGCCGCTTGGGCGCATACGTCACACACTTGTCGAGTTAGGTGGTTGGACCCGCCTTCAGCGGGACAAGCTCGATCTCAGGTTCGGCACCGGCGTCGTGATCGGCGTGAGAGGCCGGACGGTCGGCGCCCCAGCGATCGAGCCGGAGCAACCGAACTATTCTGACAGACGCGTCGTGGTTAATACAAATCGAGGCCGCGAAGTGCTAGCCGGCCCTTCAGTGGTGCACGTGGCTCTCGGAGTCGACGTGGCCCGCGGGCTCGATCTGGAATGTCGAGTGCTCGACGTCGAAGTGATCCGCCAGGCAGCCGCGCAGCCGGTCGAGGACACCGTGCGCGTCGTTCATCGCGGTGACCGAGTCCTCGACCACGACGTGGGCGCTCATGACCGGCATGCCGGAGGTGATCGTCCAGACGTGCAGGTCGTGGACGTCCTTGACCCCGTCCATCGCGAGGATGTGCTGGCGCAGCTCGGTCAGGTCGACGTCGCGCGGTGTCGACTCCAGCAGCACCTCGGCGACCTCACGGAGCAACGAGATCGCGCGTGGCACGATCATCGCCGCGATCACGAGGGACGCGATCGCGTCCGCGGGATACCAGTCGGTCAGCAGGATGACCGTGGCCGAGACCAGCACGGCGACTGAGCCGAGGGCGTCGCCCAGCACCTCCAGATAGGCGCCGCGGACGTTGATGCTCTCCTGGGCGCCATGGCGGAGCAGCAGCAGGCCGACGACGTTGACCACCAGGCCGATGCCTCCGGCCACCAGGATCAAGCCGCCCTCGAGCTCCGGCGACTCCCCGAAGCGGCGAATCGCGCTGTAGGTGACCCAGCCGGCCAGGCCCAGCAGGATCAGACCGTTGGCGCCGGCCGCGAGCACCTCGGTGCGCGAGTAGCCGAACGTACGACGCGAGCCCGGCCCGCCACCGCGTTGTGCGACCGTGATCGCCGCGAGCGCCATCACGATGCCGAAGGAGTCACCCAGCATGTGCCCGGCGTCGGCCAGCAGCGCGAGGCTGCCGCTGAGCCAGGCGACCACGGCCTCGACGACCAGGACGCCGAACGACAGGGCGAGAACCAGCGCGAGCCGGCCGCGATGCGCCGCGCCGGCGCCGTGCGCGTGGTCGTGTCCCATGCATTAAGGATAAGGCGGCGTTGCGAAAACAACGAGCCAGTTGTCCGCCAAAAGGACGCGACCGGGAACCACTCCCATCTGGGCGGTGACCTGGTCGCCCATCAGGGGTTCTGAAGGGCGAGACCCCCACCGCCACAACGTACGAAGGGCGAGCAGGTCACCGCTCCCCCGTACGAAGGGCGAGCAGGTCACCGCTCCGGACATGCCAAGAGCCCCGCCCTGCCGAAGCAGGACGGGGCTCTCGATGAGCTGGTGTACCAATCAGATGTTGGCAGTGCTCACTTGTTGATCTTCGTGACGCGTCCGGCGCCCACCGTGCGACCACCCTCGCGGATGGCGAAGCGGAGGCCTTCCTCCATGGCGATCGGCTGGATCAGCTGAACGCTCATCTCGGTGTTGTCGCCGGGCATGACCATCTCGGTGCCCTCGGGCAGCGTGACGACGCCGGTGACGTCCGTGGTGCGGAAGTAGAACTGCGGACGGTAGTTGTTGAAGAACGGCGTGTGACGGCCACCCTCCTCCTTGGACAGGATGTAGACCTGGCCCTCGAACTCCGTGTGGGGAGTCGTGGAGCCGGGCGCGATGATGACCATGCCGCGCTCGACGTCCTCGCGCTTGGTGCCGCGGAGGAGCAGTCCGACGTTCTCGCCGGCCTGGCCCTCGTCGAGCAGCTTGCGGAACATCTCGATGCCGGTGACCGTCGTCGTCTGCTTGTCCTCACGGATGCCGACGATGTCAACGGTCTCGTTGACCTTGATGATGCCGCGCTCGATACGACCGGTGATGACCGTGCCACGACCCGTGATCGTGAAGACGTCCTCGACGGGCATGAGGAACGGCTTGTCGGTTTCGCGGGGAGGCATCGGGATGTAGTCGTCGACGGCCTGCATGAGCTCGAGGATCGACTCGCCCCACTTGGCGTCGCCCTGGAGCGCCGGGTGAGCGGCGACCTTGACGACGGGAACGTTGTCGCCGTCGAACTCCTGATCGCTCAGGAGCTCACGGACCTCGAGCTCGACGAGCTCGAGGATCTCTTCGTCGTCGACCATGTCGCACTTGTTGAGCGCCACGACCATCGCCGGCACGCCGACCTGGCGAGCGAGCAGCACGTGCTCACGCGTCTGGGGCATGGGGCCGTCGGTGGCGGCGACCACGAGGATCGCGCCGTCCATCTGGGCCGCACCGGTGATCATGTTCTTGACGTAGTCAGCGTGACCCGGGCAGTCGACGTGCGCGTAGTGGCGGTTCTCGGTCTGGTACTCGACGTGCGAGATGGAGATCGTGATGCCGCGCTGCTTCTCTTCGGGCGCCTTGTCGATCTGATCGAAGGCCGAGGCCTCGTTCAGGTCGGGGTACTTGTCGTGCAGCACCTTGGTGATCGCCGCGGTAAGAGTCGTCTTACCGTGGTCGATGTGACCGATGGTGCCGATGTTCATGTGCGGCTTGGTCCGCTCGAACTTCGCCTTAGCCACTTGGGGCTCCTTCTTCGAATTGGTTGCTGTTGAACGCCGTTGGGTCCCGCCGTACGGAAGCCTCAGGCCATCTTATGAGATGGACCGCTGCTACTCGCCGCGGGCCTTTTTGATGATCTCTTCCGCGACGTTCTTGGGAACCTCCGCGTAGGAGTCGAACTGCATCGAGTATGACGCACGGCCCGAGGTCTTGGACCTCAGGTCGCCGACGTACCCGAACATCTCGGACAGGGGGACGATCGCCTTGACGATCTTGACGCCTCCCATGCCCTCTTCCATGGCGTTTACCTGGCCACGGCGAGAGTTGAGGTCGCCGATCACGTCGCCCATGTAGTCCTCGGGCGTGGTGACCTCGACCGCGAACGTGGGTTCGAGGATCACCGGATCGGCCTTGCGCGCGGCTTCCTTGAAAGCCATCGAGCCGGCAAGCTTGAACGCGAGCTCCGAGGAGTCGACGTCGTGGTAGGCGCCGTCCTCGAGAGTCACCTTGACGTCGACCATCTGGTAGCCGGCCAGGACACCGAACTGCATGGCGTCCTCGGCTCCGGCGCCGACCGACGGGATGTACTCGCGGGGCACGCGGCCACCCGTCACGTTGTTGACGAACTCGTAGCCACCCTCGCCACCGACGGAGACGCCGGTGGGCTCGATGCTGATGACGACCTTGGCGAACTGGCCCGAGCCACCCGTCTGCTTCTTGTGGGTGTAGCTGACGTTCTCGACCTTGCGCTTGATCGTCTCGCGGTACGCGACCTGCGGCTTGCCGACGTTGGCCTCGACGTTGAACTCGCGCTTCATGCGGTCGACCAGGATGTCGAGGTGAAGCTCGCCCATGCCGGCGATGATCGTCTGACCGGTCTCTTCGTCGGTGTGGACCTGGAACGTCGGGTCCTCCTCGGCGAGCCGCTGGATGGCGGTGCCGAGCTTCTCCTGGTCGCTCTTGGTCTTGGGCTCGATGGCGACCTGGATCACGGGAGCCGGGAACGTCATCGACTCGAGGACGATCTGCTTGTTGGGATCGGCCAGCGTCTCACCGGTCGTGGTGTCCTTGAGACCCATGACGGCGACGATCTGGCCGGCGCCGACGGACGCGATCTCAGCGCGCTTGTTGGCGTGCATCTGGTAGATCTTGCCGATGCGCTCCTTGCGGCCCTTGGTCACGTTGATGACCGTGCTGCCGGCCTCGAGGCGACCGGAGTAGACGCGCAGGTAGGTCAGCTTGCCGAGGTGCGGGTCCGACGCGATCTTGAACGCCAGGGCCGCGAACGGCTCGCTCTCCTTGGGCTCACGCGTGTCGGTCTTGCTCTCGTCACGCGGGTCGAGGCCCGTGATGGCTCCGACGTCGATCGGCGAGGGGAGGTAGTCGATGACGGCGTCGAGCAGGGGCTGGACGCCCTTGTTCTTGAACGCCGTGCCGCACAGCACCGGGTTGAGCTTGGCGGCCAGCGTCGCGCGACGGATGGCCGGCTTGAGCAGCTCGGGAGTGATGTCGACGCCGTCGAGGTAGGCCTCGGCGAACTCGTCGTCGTGGTCGGCGAGCGTCTCGATCATCTCGGTGCGCGCAGCCGCGGCCTTGTCGGCCAGGTCGGCCGGGATCTCCTCGACCTCGTAGTCCTCACCGATCGCGGTCTCGCCACGCCACACGAGTGCGCGGTTGCCGACGAGGTCGACGACGCCGATGAAGTCGCCCTCGGCGCCGATCGGGACCTGCAGGACGAGGGCCGTCGCGCCGAGGCGCTCACGGATCGTCTTGACGCAGTAGTCGAAGCTGGCGCCGGTGCGGTCGAGCTTGTTGACGAAGCACATGCGCGGGACGCCGTACTTGTCGGCCTGACGCCAGACGGTCTCGGACTGCGGCTCGACACCGGCGACACCGTCGAACACGGCGACGGCACCGTCGAGGACGCGCAGGTTGCGCTCGACCTCGACCGTGAAGTCGACGTGACCGGGGGTGTCGATGATGTTGATCTGGTTGTCTTTCCACCAGCAGGTCGTCGCGGCCGACGTGATCGTGATGCCGCGCTCCTGCTCCTGCTCCATCCAGTCCATCGTGGCGCCGCCGTCGTGGACCTCACCGATCTTGTAGTTGATACCGGTGTAGAAGAGGATGCGTTCGGTCGTCGTGGTCTTGCCGGCATCGATGTGCGCCATGATGCCGATGTTGCGGACCCGGTTGAGGTCGGTGGTGATGTCGGTTGCCACGAGTTTGGTCGCTTTCCTTTGTTGCGGAGCATCGCCGGGTCACGGCGACGGGTGAATGTGTTGCTGACTTACCAGCGGTAGTGAGCGAAGGCCTTGTTGGCTTCGGCCATCTTGTGCGTGTCCTCACGCTTCTTGACGGCGCCGCCGAGACCGTTGGAGGCGTCGAGCAGCTCGTTCATGAGGCGCTCGGCCATGGTCTTCTCGCGACGCGCACCGGCGAAGCTGACGAGCCAACGCAGGGCCAGGGTGTTCTGCCGGACCGCGCGGACCTCGATCGGGACCTGGTAGGTCGCGCCGCCGACGCGACGGCTCTTGACCTCGATCGACGGCTTGACGTTGTCGAGTGCACGCTTGAGCGTGATGACCGGATCGGTGCCGGACTTCTCGCGAGTGCCTTCGAGCGCGGTGTAGACGATGCGCTGGGCGACCTGCTTCTTGCCGTCGACCAGGACCTTGTTGATGAGTGAGGTGACGAGCTGGCTCCCGTAGACGGGATCAGTCTCGACGGGGCGCTTGGTTGCCGGACCCTTACGAGGCATTAGCTCTTCTCCTTCTTCGCGCCGTAACGGCTGCGAGCCTGCTTGCGACCCTTGACGGCCTGCGTGTCGAGGGCGCCGCGGACGATCTTGTAACGGACACCGGGAAGGTCCTTGACGCGGCCACCACGCACGAGCACGATCGAGTGCTCCTGCAGGTTGTGGCCCTCGCCCGGAATGTATGCAGTGACCTCGGTGCCACTCGAGAGCTTCACGCGGGCAACCTTGCGGAGCGCGGAGTTGGGCTTCTTCGGAGTGGTGGTGTAGACGCGGGTGCAGACACCGCGGCGCTGAGGCGAACCCTTGAGCGCGGGAGTCGTCGTCTTGACGACCTTGCGCTGGCGGCCCTTGCGGACCAGCTGGTTGATCGTGGGCACTACAAACTTCCTTCTTCTGACTGGTGTGAGCCATGAGTCGTGATGCACTCGCCACCGTGCGATCCGGCAGGATGCGTGCATCGGCCTGAGTGGTTCAGGCACAGCAGCCAATACTACCGGGCAGCCTCGTCATCTTCCAAACCGAGTCTGCCGGGATTCAGGCCGGTCAGGGCGTGGTGGGACCGTCGAACAGGATGCGTCCGTCGACGCCGTCGAAGTCGAGCCGTTCGGGGCCCATGCGCTTCCAGAGGCCGAGGTAGAGCTCGACGGCGGTGCCACGCACGGATCCGTCGGCATCCAGCGATGGATGCAGCTGGATCGGCGGCCCGAGGTCGCCGTTGCCGGGTGCGATCAACCACGACTGGTGGGTGTCGGTGGCGACCAGCCGGATTCGCGAACGTACGTCAGGGCGCTGGCGGCGGGCCGTCATGCGCGGGAAGAACACCTGGAGGACTTCGTCGACGCCGTCGGCGGCGACGGACGAGGCGATTCCCCAGTCGTCCTCGTGGATGCCCAGGGACTGCGCGGCGTCGACCGCGTGCACCGTCGCCTCGTGCATCTGCCGGCGGGCCCAGAACGCGGCCCGCTCGTCGACGTACGAGAAGTTGGGGACGGGTTCCTCGGGGCTGACGGCCTGCAGCGCACTGAGCAGGGCTGTGGCGGTTCCGGCGTACCACTCCACGGCGGGTTCGGTGACGACCGGCTCCGGCTCGTGCAGCCGCTGACCGCTGAGCACCGTCGCGGCGGCCCAGCGATGGATCGTGCCGAGGTGCGTCGTCAGGTCGCGAACGTTCCACGCCTGGCAGGCGGGAACGGGCTCGTCACCCGCAGCCTTGCCGACGAGCTCGGCGAACCGGGACATGGCCGAGCCGAGCTCGAGCATGTGGTCCATGTCGCCAGCTTCCGGTCAGGGGTCGAGGAGCTGCGCCAGGTGCAGCGCGTCTATTGAGGCTAGGTCGTCCAGCTGGGTCCTGCAGGAGAACCCGTCAGCGACAACGACTGCACCGTCACCGGCGTTACGAACCGCCGGCAGCAGCTGCTGCTCGGCGACCGCGACCGACACCTCGTAGTGACCCTTCTCGACACCGAAGTTGCCCGCGAGCCCGCAGCATCCGGACAGCCGCTGGATCGTCGCGCCGGTCGACTGCATGACCGCGAGATCGGCCTCGAACCCGAGCACCGAAGCCTGGTGGCAGTGCGGCTGCACGACGAGCGTCGTCCCCGTGAGGTCGGGCGCACGCCATCCCTCGGTCCGCTGCAACAGCTCCGACAGCGTGAACACCCCGCGGGCCACGTCGACGGCGCGAGGGTCGTCCAGCAGCTCGACGGCGTCCGACCGCAGGACAGCCAGGCACGACGGCTCGAGGCCCACGACCGGCACGCCCGCCAGGACGTACGGATGAAGCCGCGCGACCGCGCTGCCGACGATCGACCGCGCCTTGTCCAGCTGGCCGGTCGTGATCCAGGTCAGCCCGCAGCACGCAGAGCGGTCAAGGAGCTCGACGCGGTAGCCGGCGCCCTCGAGCACGCGAACGGCCGCCTTGCCGCCCTCGGTCGAGAAGAAGTCGGTGAACGAGTCGGCCCACAGCAGGACGCGACCGAGTGGTGCGTCGGCGACGGGCGCACGCCGGCGCGCCCAGCGGCTCAGACTCCCCCGTGCGAACGTCGGCAGGCTGCGACGCTGGTCGACGCCGGCCGCCCACCGCGCCAGCGAGCGGACCCCCGGCGTGCGGAGGCCGAGGTTCGCGAGCCAGGCGATCGGCGAGGTCACGCGCGCCCAGAACGGGAGCCGGCCGAGGATGTAGTGGCTGCGCGGGCGGAGGCGTCCCTTGTACGACTGGTGCAGCACCTCGGACTTGTACGTGGCCATGTCGGTGCCGGTCGGGCAGTCCGTGGCACATCCCTTGCACGACAGGCACAGGTCGAGCGCCTCGTGCACCTCCGGGGCACGGAAACCCCCCGTCACGAGGCGGCCGTCGATCATCTCCTGCAGCACGCGGGCGCGCCCGCGCGTCGAGTCCTTCTCGTTGCGGGTCGCCTGGAAGGACGGGCACATGACGCCGTTGGAGCCGGCGTTGTCGGCGATGCACTTGCCGACACCGGTGCAGCGGTGGACCGCCTTGCCGAAGTCACCGTCGTCGTGCAGGAGCCGCAGGCCGAGCCGGCCGTCGAGGCGGTCCCGCGAGGACTCTGGCCCCCGGAGGTCCGCGTCGACCGGTCGCGGGCGAACCAGGACGCCCGGGTTGAGCAGGTCGTCGGGATCCAGCACCGCCTTGACCTGCGCGAACAGGTCGATCGCCTCGGCGGAGTACATCAGGGGCAGAAGCTCCGACCGCGCTCGGCCGTCGCCGTGCTCGCCGGAGAACGATCCGCCGTGCGACGCCACGAGTCTTGCGGCGTCGAACATGAACGTGCGGAACAGCTCCTTGCCCCCGACCGCGTCGAGCGGGAAGTCGATCCGGATGTGGATGCAGCCGTCGCCGAAATGGCCGTAGGGAACGCCGTCGAGGCCCCGGTCGCGCAGGAGCTCCTCGAACTCGCGCAGGTAGGTCCCGAGCTTGTCGGGCGGCACTGCGGCGTCCTCCCAGCCCGACAGTGCCTTGCCGGGCAAGGTGCGGGTCGCCAGGCCCGCGCCCTCCTCGCGGATGCGCCAGAGCACGGCCTGCTCGCGCAGGTCGGTGACGACCCGGCTCGCGACCGAGGACGACGCCGCCGAGGCGCGGCGCACCGTCTCGGCGACGAGCCCCGGATCGTCGCCGGAGATCTCGACGAACAGCCAGCCCTGGCCTCGAGGCAGGTCGGGCACCGACCCCTTGTGCATGCGGAAGACGTTGACGATGCGGGAGTCGAGCCCCTCACACGCCGTCGGGCCGAACGGCAGGAGCGCCGGGACGTCGTCTGCCGCGTCGGCCATCGAGGCATAGCCGAGCACCAGGATCTGCCGGTGCGGCGGATCCTCGACCAGTCTCACGGTCGCCGACGTCATCGTCGCGAGGGTGCCCTCGGTGCCGGCGAGGAATGTCGCGACGTCGAAGCCGCGCTCAGGCAGCAGGTGCTCGAGGCTGTAGCCGGAGACCTGCCGGCCGAACCTGCCGAACTCCGTGCGGATCACCCCGAGGCCGCCCTGCACGACCTCGTCGAGCCGGTCGAGGGTCGGCGACTTCGTACGCCCTCCGGCAGTCACCGAGAGCCGCTCCCCCGCCATCGTCACGACGTCGAGGCCCATGACGTTGTCCGCCGTACGGCCGTAGGCCAGCGCGCGCGAGCCGCATGCGTTGTTGCCGATCATGCCGCCGACGGTGCAGCGCGTGTGCGTCGAGGGGTCCGGGCCGAACCGCAGTCCGAGAGGCGTGGCCGCCTTCTGGAGCACCGCGTGGACCGTCCCGGGGTCGACCCGAGCGGTGCGGGCCTCGACGTCGATGTCATGGACCCGGTTGAGGTGCCGGGTGAAGTCGATGACGACGCCCGTGCCGACGGCGTTGCCGGCGATCGAGGTGCCGGCGCCGCGTGAGGTCAGGGGCGTACCGGTCAGGCGGCACGCCTCGACGGTCGCGAGCACCTCCTCGACGCTGCGCGGGCGTACGACGACCTGCGGGACGACACGGTAGAGCGAGGCATCGGTGCTGTAGAGGGCGCGACCGAGGGTCGAGTCGTCGACCTCGCGGACCCCCAGCTTGTGCAGCTCGGCAACGACGTCCCGGGTCGCGACCTCGACGGGACTCACCACAGCTCGATCGACTCGTCGAGGATCGTCGCGACGGCATCCTCGGTGACCTCGAGCGGGGCGGTCGCGAGGAGCCGCTGCTGCTTCATGGTGCCCTCGACGAGGGAGTCGATGTCGCCGGAGGTGAACCCGACTGCCCCGATGCCCGCCGGGATGCCGACGTCGCGCATGATCGCGGCCAGGACCTGCGGCAGCGCCTCGGCCGGGTCGTCGGGACGGTCGGCGTCGGGAGCGAGCAGCTCGGCAGCGCGGAGGTGGCGCTCGGGCGACGCCTCGAACGTGAAACGGAACGCGGCCGGCGCGGTCAGCGACACCGCCATCCCGTGCGGCACCATGGCGTGGTCTGCGGGGTAGTCGGCCGGCCGGAAGTCGCGGACCTGACCCGCGATCGGATAGGCGTTGGCGTGCGGGATGTGCACCCCGGCGTTGCCGAAGCCCAGCCCTGCGAACGTGGCTGCCATCGCGACCTCGGTGCGGGCGCCGAGGTCGTCGCCGTCACGTACGGCTTTGCGGAACGACGACGCCATGAGGCTCAGCGCCTTCTCCGACCACATGTCCGCGATGGGGTTGGCGCCGCAGTAGGGCACCCGCTCGTCGGCCTGCTTGTGCTCGTACGACTCGAACGGCCGTGCCGTGTAGCTCTCAAGCGCGTGGCACAGGATGTCGAGCCCGGCGGCCGCGGTCACCCCGGCCGGCTGGGTCAACGTCAGCTCGGGGTCGACGACCGCGAGCGTCGGCCGCAGCCGCGCGTGCGAGATGCCGGTCTTGACGTGCTGGCTGACGACGTCGAGCACGCAGATCGTCGTGCTCTCGCTGCCGGTGCCGGTCGTCGTCGGCAGCGCGATCAGCGGCAACAGCGGCTGCTTCGGCGCTCGCGCCCGGCCGACCGGGGCGTTGATGTAGTCCATCAGCTCGCCGTCGTTGGTCGTCAGCAGGTTGACCGCCTTGGCCGTGTCGATGCTGCTACCGCCACCGATCGCCACGATGGCGTCGAACGGCCCTTCGGCGCGCGCGAAGTCGATCGCCTCGACCAGGCTCGCGTCGGTCGGCTCGACCCTGGACCGGTCGAACACGACCGCGTCGATCGACGCGGCCCGCAGCGACTCGGCGATCTCCCCCGGTGCACCGGTGGCGGCGACGCCCGGGTCCGTGACGATCAGGACCCGTCGCACGTCGAGCTGCGCGAGGTCATGACCCAGCTCGTGCCGCGCGCCGACGCCGAACTTCAGGCCCGGAGCACCGTACGTGAACACGGTCTCGGGGTGTGCGGGATGAAAGCTCGGCACGGTGCTGCTCCTTCGGGTCGACGCGATCAGCGTACTAGCATGCTACTCGCGTAGCGAGGCCCCTTCACCCGGGACGTACAGGTGACGGCGCAGCCGGTCGGCCCAGCCGGCCTCGGGCGCCGGGTCGTCAGCGGTGGCTGCCTGCGCCATGAGGAGCGTCGCAGTGGAGACCAGGTGCTCTTCCATGTGGCGCGCCGCCGCGACGGCGTCGCGCGCCGCGATCGCCGTCACGATCGGCACGTGCTCGTCAAGGATCTCGGGCATGCCGCGAGACCGGTGCAGCGTGGAGGCGCCGCGAGTCTGGATCGAGTCGCGGAGTGCGGCGACCTCGTGCTGAGCCCTCTGGTTGCCGAGGACCGCGCCGATCATCTCGTGGAGCGCGCGGTCGTGGACCGTGAACGCCGTCTCGTCACCGGCTGCCGCCGCGTCCCGCATCCCGTCGAGCTCGGCCTCGAGCAGGCACACGTCCTCGTCGGTTGCGTACGCCGCGGCGTACGCGGTCGCCGGCACCTCGATCATGAGTCGCAGCTCGAACACCGAGCGCACGTCCGTCACGGACACGCCGCGGATGCGTACGCCGCGGTTGCGCTCGATCGTCACCAGCCCGAGGTCGGCGAGCCGCAGGACGGCTTCACGCACGGGCGTACGGGACACCTCGAGCAGGTCCGCGAGGCGATAGATCGAGTGCAGCGAGCCGGCCGGGAACTCGCCGGACAGGATCGACTCGCGCAACGACGCGAGCACGCGATCAGTCGTCGTGACCCGAGCAGCCATCGCGTTCTCCTCTCCGGACGTCAGACCGTACGGTCCGCTCCCTTGGCCGGGAACGATATCGTGTGGTGTTGGTGCACGAGATCTCGTCGCAATGGCGCTGCTCGGAACGCCTGAACGACCACGTCCCCCATGGGGATCCGACGAGGGGATCGCATGAAGTCTCGCTGCTTCCGGGTGGTGTTGTCACTGGTCGCGCTGACGCTGGTTGCCGCCTGTGACGGTGGCTCTGGCGGCGCTCCGACGCCGACCTCGACGCGGACGACGACCCAGCCGCCCGATGTCACCGAGCACGAGTCGGGTCCCGAGAGCCCCATCACGTACGGCCTCCAGGTGCCGCGCGGTGCGACCCAGCTCGGCCCCCTGATCCGCTATCGCAGCGCCCGGTTGATCGCCGCCTACCTGCCCGAGCTCAAGGCGGCACAGGCGCAGAAGGATGCCGAGGCGCGCGACAAGGCAGCCGAGAAGGCCAGCGAGGGCACCCCGACGACTCCCACGACACCGACGCCCGACACGCGGCCCAGCGACGACACGTTCAAGCTGCTCGACGACCCGCCCAAGCCGGACTCGACCGTCTCGCTCATGCGCATCGACGGCGACCCGTCCGATGTCGTGCGTCGCATGCTCGCGCAGATCGCTGCCCTCCTGCCCGACTCGGGCGTCTCGACCAACGACCTCGGCGACTACTGCAGCTCGGCGCAGCGCCGCATCACCAAGTGCCGCCTCGCGATCCAGGGCATCGCCCAGGGCGACCGCGAGATCCGCGTCGTCATGACCGTCGACCCCGGCAAGATCGCGACCCGCACGTCGGGCCCGTCGGATCTCACCCGTCCCGTCATGACGCTCTCCGTCGAGTACGTCGGTGAGCCCCGCAAGGGTCAGCTGTCGCGGGAGTCCAACTCCCTCGACGGCGTCAAGAGCATCGACTCCGAGCCCGAGAAGTCCGGGCTGATCTGGCCCAAGATGGACGAGGACGCCCCGGCCACCGGAAAGCTGCTCAACGGCTGGACCGCGCCGACCTCGGCGACGATCCTGCTGAGCGGCTACCACCCGAGCTTCGTGGTCATCACGGCCAAGCGCGCAGTCGACGCGGACGTGACGGCCGAGCAGTACGTCCTCGCCAACAGCCCCAACGGCCGCATCACCAAAGATGTCGTCGAGGACCTCAACGAGGTCAGCACGACCTACTCGACCCGCACCAAGAGCGGCGGCACGGCCCGGGCGACGTACGTCCTCTCGGCGCGCGGCAACTACAGCGTGCTGTTCTACGAGCCGACGTCGAACTGATCCAGGTGCTCCAGGGCATGCGTCACCATGGGCAGCACGGGGTGCGTGGCTGAGCCGATCTCGTCGATCGGCACCCAACGGACGAGATCTGTCGTGCCGTCGACGTCGACGACGTGCGGCTCGATCGCGGGATCGACCTCGACCGCATAGAGCAGGTGCACGCCGTGGTAGTCCTCGTACTGGTCGCCGCGGCCCACCTCCACGATGTGCACGTGATGCACGTCGACGAGGCGCGCGCTGATCGCCTCGAGCCCGGCCTCCTCGTAGAGCTCCCGACGTACGGCATCATGCGGCGACTCCCCGTGGTCGACACCTCCACCGGGAAGGGTCCACGTGCCGGCCGGGTAGCCGATCGGCGAGATGCGGGTCAGCAGGAGGCGGCCCGCGTCGAGCGCGACGGCATACGCACCCAGGCGCTGGGTACGGGACGGATCGACCACGCGTGCTCCCCACTGATGCGTCACAGTGCACGTTCAGACAGTGCTTATAGAGTCAATCACAATGAGTGCGCTCGAACCGTTGCCCGTCACCACGTCTCCGGCCAAGGAGCGCGTGGCCTACCTCGACAACGCCCGCTACTGGGTCATGCTCCTGGTCGTGATCGGGCACTCCCTCACGCAGTTCACCGACATGGACTCCGCCCGCGGGGTCTACGTCTGGATCTACTCGTTCCACATGCCGTTCTTCATCCTGATCTCGGGCTACACGGCGCGGCGCTACATGGGCGACGCCCGTCAGGTGCGCCGCATCGTCAGCACCTTGGTCGTGCCCTACCTCATCGTCGAGACCACGATGCAGCTCATCACCCGGCACTACACCGGCGAGCCGGATCCCATGATGATCCTGTCCCCGCAGTGGCTCGCCTGGTTCATGGCCGCGTTGTTCGTGTGGCGGCTCACGACCCCGATCTGGCGCGCGCTGAAGTACCCCATCACGACGTCGATCGTGATCTCGCTGCTCGTCGGGCTCATCGAGGTCCCCAACGTCCTCGCGCTGCCCAAGATCCTGGGCTTCCTGCCGTTCTACGTCGTCGGGCTGCACATGAGCCGCGAGAGGTTCGAGCGTCTCACCACGCCTCGCGTCCGGGCGGCGTCGGTCGTGCTGCTCGGCTCGGCACTGCTGATCTGCTACGTCTACTCCAAGAACTGGACGACCGACTGGCTGCTGTGGAAGCAGCGCTACGACGAGAACCCGCTCAGCGCGACACCGATCGAGGGCATCACCCAGCGGGCCGAGCTGCTCGTGATCGGCTTCGTGCTGACCTTCGCGGCGTTGTCCCTCGTCCCCCGGCGCCGCTCGTGGACCACGGCGCTGGGCGGCCGTACGTTCTACTGCTACCTGATCCACGGCTACATCATCTTGTACCTGCAGTACCAGTTCGAGGTCTTCGACCGCGTCGACCGGTTCGGCGTGGGTGCCGTGATCGGTTGCTCGCTCGTCGCCGTCGTCGTGGCCAACCTGCTCATGACCAAGCCCATCGCCACCGTGTTCCGGCCGGTCTTCGAACCCAGGCTGGCCTGGCTGTTCAGGCCCGTGGAGAAGCCGGCCCCTGCGGCCAAGCCGACGGAGCCGGCCACTGACCGCTCTCCCGCCGCCACGTGAAAAGGATCGCGGCAACGCTCGCGCTCCTCGTGGCTGCCGGGTGCTCCAGCCCGAGTCCGGCTCACGAGCCCGGTTCGCCGGCAGCGACGAAGGACGGCCCCGTCCCGGTCCTGGTCAAGACCGGATGCGCCGACCTCGTGGTTCTGGGTCTGCGCGGTTCCGACCAGTCGCTCGACAAGAACTTCGGCTCCGGCCAGGAGATCCTTCGCACCGTACGCGCGATGTCCACCGACCTGCACCGCACGTCACGCACGACGGTACGTCTCGAGGGCATCCCCTACCGGGCGGAGAGCGCCGCCAGCGCGGCGATCTACCAGGCCAACATCGAGGACGGGGTGAGCCGAACCAGGACACGCATCGCGCAGCTCGCCCGGCGATGCCCGCACACCCGCGTCGCGCTCGTGGGCTTCAGCCAGGGCGCCCAGGCCGTGCACGGCCTCGCGATCGAGCTGCCGGCATCGACCCTGCGCAGGGTCGCACTCGTCGCGATGATCGCCGATCCACGACGCAACCCTGACGACACGATCGCGTCATGGACCTATGGCAAGGCCGCACCCGGACCGGGCAAGCTCGGTGCCGGTACGCCGCTGCCCGGCTCTCTCAAGGAGAAGGCCATCACGTTCTGCGCGACCGGCGACGAGATCTGCAACTGGCCGCCCGGGGGCTACTCAGGTCCGTTGTCCCAGACACACCGGCACTTCTACGAGACGCCCGCGCACTCCCGGTCGACCGGGCGCCAGCTGGCCGGCATCCTCCGCACGAACGGGCTCTGAGACACGCAACAGCCCCCGGCCGAGGGCCGGGGGCTGTTGACGTGTGGTGCGTGGCTACTTCTCGTACGACGTGAAGTCGAAGTCATCCAGCTGCACCGGAGCGGAGTCCGGAGCGCCGAAGCCGTAGTCGTAGTCGCCGTAGCCGGTGACGGCGTAGGCGGCCTGACGGGCCTCTTCGGTCGGCTCGACCCGGATGTTCTTGTAACGGTCGAGACCGGTACCAGCCGGGATGAGCTTGCCGATGATGATGTTCTCCTTGAGCCCGCGCAGCGCATCCGACTTGCCGTGGATGGCCGCGTCGGTGAGGACGCGGGTCGTCTCCTGGAAGGAGGCGGCCGACAGCCACGACTCGACGGCCAGCGAGGCCTTCGTGATGCCCATCAGGACCGGACGGCCGGAGGCGGGGGTGCCACCCTCGGCGACGACGCGACGGTTCTCTTCCTCGAACTTGGCCCGATCGACCAGGTCACCCGGGATGAGGTTCGACGCGCCCTGCTCGATGACCGTCACGCGACGGAGCATCTGTCGCACGATGATCTCGATGTGCTTGTCGTGGATCGCCACGCCCTGCGAGCGGTAGACCTCCTGGACCTCGTCCACGAGGTGCTCCTGAGCCCGGCGGACACCGAGGATGCGCAGGACTTCCTGCGGATCCGGGGTGCCGTGCGTGAGCTGCTGGCCGACCTCGACGTGGTCGCCGTCGGCGATGAGCAGACGCGAACGCTTGGTCACGGGGTACTCCAGCACCTCGGAACCGTCGTCCGGCGTCACCACGAGCTTGCGCGTCTTGTCGGAGTCGTCGATCTCGACCCGTCCAGCGGACTCGGTGATCGGCGCACGGCCCTTGGGCTGACGCGCCTCGAAGAGCTCCACGACGCGCGGCAGGCCGTGCGTGATGTCGTCTCCGGCCACACCACCGGTGTGGAACGTACGCATCGTCAACTGCGTGCCCGGCTCACCGATCGACTGGGCCGCGATCGTACCGACGGCCTCACCGATGTCGACGAGCTTGCCGGTCGCGAGCGAACGGCCGTAGCACTTGGCGCACGTGCCGGCCTTGGCCTCACACGTCAGGACCGTACGGACCTTGATCTCCTCGACACCGGCAGCGATGAGCTGCTCGATCTCGACGTCGCCGAGGTCGCCGCCGGCCGCCACGAGCACATTGCCCTTGGCGTCGGTGACGTCGACGGCTGCCGAGCGCGAGTAGGCCGAGGTCTCGACGTTCTCGGCGGCGACCAGACGGCCGTCGTCGAGCTTCGTCGCGATGACCTTGGGCAGGCCGCGCTCGGTGCCACAGTCGTCCTCACGGATGATGACGTCCTGGCTGACGTCGACGAGTCGACGCGTCAGGTAGCCCGAGTCGGCCGTGCGGAGAGCCGTGTCGGCGAGTCCCTTGCGGGCACCGTGGGTGGCGATGAAGTACTCGACCACCGACAGGCCCTCGCGGAAGTTGGCCTTGATGGGACGAGGGATGATCTCGCCCTTGGGGTTGGCGACCAGACCACGCATGGCGGCGATCTGACGGACCTGCATCATGTTTCCGCGGGCACCGGAGTCGACCATCATGAAGATCGGGTTGTCCTCGTGGAAACCCTTCTCCATCTCGGCCGAGACCTCGGCAGTCGCCTGCGTCCAGATCTCGATGAGCTCCTGACGACGCTCGTCCTCGGTGATGAGACCGCGGTCGAACTGCGTCTGGACCTTGGCCGCCTGCGTCTCGTAGGTCGCGAGGATCTCGGGCTTGCGGCCCGGGGTCACGACGTCCTCGATGGAGATCGTCACACCGGAGCGGGTGCCCCAGTGGAAGCCGGTGTCCTTGAGGTTGTCGAGCGAGTTGGCGACGTCGACCTTGGAGTAGCGCTCGGCGAGGTCGTTGACGATGACACCGAGCTCCTTCTTGCCCACCTGGTAGTTGACGTAGCGGTAGTCCTCGGGCAGCGCCTCGTTGAAGATCGCGCGACCCAGGGTCGTCTCGACGGTCTCGCCGCCGATGCGGATCTTGACGTGGCTCTGCAGCGTGATCTCGTCACGCTCGAACGCCATGATGGCCTCCGAGACCGAGCTGAACGCGCGACCCTCACCGACGTGCCCCGCACGCTCGAGCGTGAGGAAGTACAGACCGATGATCATGTCCTGGGTCGGCATCGTGACCGGCCGGCCGTCAGACGGCTTCAGGATGTTGTTGGTCGACAGCATCAGGATGCGGGCCTCGGCCTGCGCCTCCGCGCTCAGCGGCAGGTGCACGGCCATCTGGTCACCGTCGAAGTCGGCGTTGAAGGCCGAGCAGACGAGCGGGTGGATCTGGATGGCCTTGCCCTCGATGAGCTGCGGCTCGAACGCCTGGATGCCCAGACGGTGCAGTGTGGGTGCACGGTTGAGCAGCACGGGGTGCTCGGTGATGACCTCTTCGAGGACGTCCCACACGACCGGGCGAGCCCGCTCGACCATGCGCTTGGCGCTCTTGATGTTCTGCGCGTGGTTGAGGTCGACCAGCCGCTTCATGACGAACGGCTTGAACAGCTCGAGTGCCATCTGCTTGGGCAGACCACACTGGTGCAGCTTGAGCTGCGGGCCGACGATGATGACCGAACGGCCCGAGTAGTCGACGCGCTTGCCGAGCAGGTTCTGGCGGAAGCGACCCTGCTTGCCCTTGAGCATGTCGGAGATCGACTTGAGCGGACGGTTGCCCGGTCCGGTGACCGGACGACCGCGACGGCCGTTGTCGAACAGCGAGTCGACGGCCTCCTGCAGCATGCGCTTCTCGTTGTTGACGATGATCTCCGGAGCACCCAGGTCGAGCAGTCGCTTGAGCCGGTTGTTGCGGTTGATCACGCGGCGGTAGAGATCGTTGAGATCGCTCGTCGCGAAACGTCCACCGTCGAGCTGGACCATCGGGCGAAGCTCCGGCGGGATCACCGGCACGGCGTCGAGGACCATGCCCTCGGGCGCGTTGCTGCTGCCGAGGAACGCCGAGACGACCTTGAGGCGCTTGAGCGCACGGGTCTTCTTCTGGCCCTTGCCGGTCGCGATGATCTCGCGCAGGGACTCGGCCTCGGCCTCGAGGTCGAAGTCCTGCAGGCGCTTCTGGATCGCCGTGGCGCCCATGTAGCCCTCGAAGTACTTGCCGAAGCGGTACGTCATCTCGCGGTAGAGCAGCTCGTCGCCCTCGAGGTCCTGGACCTTGAGGTTCTTGAAGCGGTTCCAGACCTCGTCAAGACGGTCGATCTCGCGCTGCGTACGGTCGCGACGCTGCTTGGCCTCACGCTCGGCGGCGTCCTTGACCTTGCGCTTGGCGTCGGCCTTGGCGCCCTCGTCCTCGAGCTCCTTGAGGTCCTCCTCGAGCTTCTGCATGCGCTCGTTGACCTCGTTGTCACGACGGCTCTCGAGCTGCTTGCGCTCGAGGTCGATCTTGGTCTCGAGGCTCGACAGGTCCTTGTGACGCGCGTCCTCGTCGACCTTGGTGATCATGTAGGCCGCGAAGTAGATGACCTTCTCGAGGTCCTTCGGGGCCAGGTCGAGCAGGTAGCCGAGCCGGCTGGGCACACCCTTGAAGTACCAGATGTGCGTGACCGGAGCGGCGAGCTCGATGTGGCCCATGCGCTCACGGCGCACCTTGGACCGCGTGACCTCGACGCCGCAGCGCTCGCAGATGATGCCCTTGAAGCGCACGCGCTTGTACTTGCCGCAGTAGCACTCCCAGTCCCGGGTGGGACCGAAGATCTTCTCGCAGAAGAGGCCGTCACGCTCGGGCTTGAGCGTGCGGTAGTTGATCGTCTCCGGCTTCTTGACCTCACCGAACGACCATCCGCGGATGTCGTCGGCGGTCGCGAGACCGATCCGGATCTGATCGAAGAAGTTCACGTCGAGCACGTTGTCTTCTTTCCCTTGCTTGTTCTGAAAACTGATGTGGTTGCGATGGGGAAGGTCCAGCCCTGGGGGCTAGACCTCCTCCACGCTGGAGGGCTCACGCCGGGACAGGTCGATGCCGAGTTCTTCGGCGGCACGGAAGAGATCCTCTTCCGCGTCGCGCATCTCGACGGCCGAACCGTCACTGGACAGCACCTCAACGTTGAGACACAGGGACTGCATCTCCTTGACGAGAACCTTGAACGACTCGGGGATGCCGGGTTCGGGCACGTTCTCGCCCTTGACGATCGCTTCGTAGACCTTGACGCGTCCGAGGATGTCGTCCGACTTGATGGTCAGGAGCTCCTGCAGCGCGTACGCCGCTCCGTAGGCCTCGAGGGCCCACACCTCCATCTCACCGAAGCGCTGTCCACCGAACTGCGCCTTACCGCCGAGAGGCTGCTGCGTGATCATCGAGTAGGGACCCGTGGAACGTGCGTGGATCTTGTCGTCGACGAGGTGGTGCAGCTTGAGCAGGTACATGTAGCCGACCGAGACGGGATCGGGGAACTTCTCGCCGGTACGACCGTCGAAGAGCACCGCCTTGCCGTCACGCTTGACCATGCGCTCGCCGTCCCGGTTGGGGAGAGTCGAGGCCAGCAGGCCCTGGATCTCGTCCTCACGGGCGCCGTCGAACACGGGCGTCGCGATGTTGGTCGAGGGCTCAGCCTTGTCCGCCTTGATCTTGCGGAGGGTCTGCGCCCACTCGTCCTTCTCGTCGTCCGGGATCTGCCAGCCGGTCTTGGCGACCCACCCGAGGTGGGTCTCCAGCACCTGTCCGACGTTCATGCGTCCGGGGACACCGAGCGGGTTGAGCACGATGTCGACGGGCGTGCCGTCCTCCAGGAAGGGCATGTCCTCGACCGGAAGGATCTTGGAGATGACGCCCTTGTTGCCGTGGCGACCGGCGAGCTTGTCGCCGTTGGAGATCTTGCGCTTCTGGGCGACGTAGACGCGTACGAGCTGGTTGACGCCCGGGGAGAGCTCGTCACCCTCGGCCGCGTCGAACACGCGAACGCCGATGACGGTGCCCGACTCACCGTGCGGGACCTTGAGCGAGGTGTCGCGCACTTCGCGCGCCTTCTCACCGAAGATCGCACGGAGCAGGCGCTCCTCCGGGGTCAGCTCGGTCTCACCCTTGGGCGTGACCTTGCCGACCAGGACGTCGCCGTTGCCGACCTCGGCGCCGATGCGGATGATGCCGCGCTCGTCCAGGTCCGCCAGCATTTCCTCGCTGACGTTGGGGATGTCGCGCGTGATCTCCTCGGGACCGAGCTTGGTGTCGCGGGCATCGACCTCGTGCTCCTCGATGTGGATCGAGGTCAGCAGGTCGTCCTGGACGACTCGCTGCGAGAGGATGATCGCGTCCTCGTAGTTGTGACCCTGCCACGGCATGAATGCCACGAGCAGGTTGGTCCCGAGGGCCATCTCGCCCTCGTCGGTGCACGGGCCGTCGGCCAGCGGAGTGCCGACCTCGACGCGCTGACCCTGCGCGACCAGCGGACGCTGGTTGGTGCAGGTGCCCTGGTTGGAGCGACGGAACTTCGCCAGGCGATAGGTGAAGTAGGAGCCGTCGTCCTGCATGATCTCGATCGCGTCCGCGGACACCTCGTTGACCACACCGGCGACCTTGGCCACCGTGACGTCACCGGCGTCGACGGCGGCACGGAACTCCATGCCGGTGCCGACGAGCGGCGCGTCGTTGCGGATCAGCGGGACGGCCTGACGCTGCATGTTCGAGCCCATGAGGGCGCGGTTGGCATCGTCGTGCTCGAGGAACGGGATCAGCGCCGTGGCGACCGACACCATCTGACGAGGCGAGACGTCCATGTAGTCGACGTCGCCGGCGGGACGAAGCTCGGCCTCGCCACCCTTCTGGCGTACGAGGACCATGTCCTCGGCGAACGTGCTCTTGTCGGTCAGGACCGAGTTGGCCTGCGCGATGATGAAGCGGTCCTCGTCCGTCGCGGTGAGGTAGTCGACCTGCTCGGTGACCTTGCCCTTGACGACCTTGCGGTAAGGCGTCTCGACGAAGCCGAACGAGTTGATCCGGCCGTAGGAGGCGAGCGAGCCGATCAGGCCGATGTTGGGGCCTTCGGGAGTCTCGATCGGGCACATGCGGCCGTAGTGCGACGGGTGGACGTCACGGACTTCGTATCCGGCGCGCTCACGGGACAGACCACCAGGTCCGAGGGCGGACAGGCGACGCTTGTGCGTCAGTCCGGCCAAGGGGTTGTTCTGGTCCATGAACTGGCTGAGCTGCGATGTGCCGAAGAACTCCTTGAGCGCCGCGACGACCGGGCGGATGTTGATCAGGGTCTGCGGCGTGATGGCCTCGACGTCCTGGGTCGTCATGCGCTCGCGGACGACGCGCTCCATGCGCGCCAGACCGGTGCGGAGCTGGTTCTGGATCAGCTCGCCCACGGTGCGCATGCGGCGGTTGCCGAAGTGGTCGATGTCGTCGGCCTCGACGATCGTCTGACCAGCCGGCGTGGCCAGCTCGGTCTCGCCGGCGTGCAGCGCGACGATGTACTTGATCGTGGAGACGATGTCGTCGATCGTCAGCGTCTGCTGGTCGAAGGCCTCTTCGACGCCGAGCTTCTTGTTGATCTTGTAGCGACCGACCTTGGCCGTGTCGTAGCGCTTGGCGTTGAAGTAGTAGTTGTCCAGCAACGTCTGCGCGGCCTCGCGGCTGGGCGGTTCGCCCGGACGCAGCTTGCGGTAGATGTCGAGGAGCGCCTCGTCCTGGGTCGTGGTGTTGTCCTTCTCCAGGGTCAGGCGGATCGACTCGTACTGGCCGAACTCCTCGAGGATCTGCGCCTCGCTCCAGCCCAGTGCCTTGAGCAGCACCGTGACGCTCTGCTTGCGCTTGCGGTCGAGGCGTACGCCGACCAGGTCACGCTTGTCGATCTCGAACTCGAGCCACGCACCACGCGACGGGATGACCTTCGCGGTGTAGATGTCCTTGTCGGACGTCTTGTCGGGAACGCGCTCGAAGTAGACACCCGGCGAGCGGACGAGCTGCGACACGACGACACGCTCGGTGCCGTTGATGATGAACGTGCCCTTGTCCGTCATGAGCGGGAAGTCGCCCATGAAGACGGTCTGGCTCTTGATCTCGCCGGTCTCGTTGTTCATGAACTCGGCGGTGACGAACAGCGGAGCGGCGTAGGTGACGTCGCGGTCCTTGCAGTCCTCGACGGAGTACTTCGGCGGCTCGAAGCGGTGGTCACGGAACGACAGGCTCATCGTCTCGGAGAAGTCCTCGATCGGGGAGATCTCCTCGAAGATCTCCTCGAGCCCGGACTTGGTGGAGACGTCCGTGCGGCCACCGGCGAGGGCTTCCTCGACGCCGGCCTTCCAGGAGTCGTCGCCGATCAACCAGGCGAAGCTGTCGGTCTGCAGAGCCAGGAGCTCTGGGACCTCGAGGGGTTCTGAGATTTTTGCAAAAGAGATGCGGCGGGGCTGAACAGGTGCGGAGGTGCGCGAGGCGGCCAAGAGGGGTCCTTCCAAGGGCTCGCAGGCGGGTGGCTCGATGGATCGTGCTGCGCGCACGCCAATCGACCCCGGTCAAGGGGACATGGGCAGACAGAGCGGGCGCGAAAGTTCAGTGTAACCCGCAGGGCACAGCGAAGCAAGGGCGGGTCTTGACAAAGCCCGCTGCTTGGGGGAGTCTATTTGGCTTTTCGGACGAATCGGCGCATTTCACGCACGAACTCGCCCGCAAGTCGCCCCAAACCTTGCGCGAGCTGAGGAGCTCGCTTATCGGGCGCGGCAAGCCGCGCCCAAACCCTGCGCGAGCTTTTCGTCGCGCCTATCGGGCGCGGCAAGCCGCGCCCCGAGCCTTGCGCGAGCTGAGAAGCTCGCTTATCGGGCGCGGATGTCGTTGACGAGCCAGCCGTCGTCGGTCTTGACCATCGACACGCTCGCGCGGTTGGAGAACACCGTCGGGGTCTTCGACTCGCTGGTCAGCCGTGCCTGGTCGTAGAACACCAGGACATCCATCTTGGTCGTCGAGCACTCGTCGCCGCAGGGCATGGCCGCGGCATCGCCGACGACGCTCTGCATCTGGACGTTGCGCTGCTGCGCCGCCTCCTGCAGGGCCGGCTCGTACTTCTTGAACGTCTTGGCGAACGACGGCGTCATGATGGCCGTCGATGCCGACAGGTGCTTGTCGAGCTCGGTGTACTTGTAGGTGAACACCGTCTCCACGGCGCTGGCGGCGGCAGCGGTCGCCTGCTCGCGCGCGTCATCGAGCCGCTCCCCCGCGCCGTGCACGTGTCGGTAACCCTGGACGGTCAGGACGACCCCCAGGACAAGGGCGGCAACCGCGACGAGGGCGGCCGGGACGGTCCACCGCAGGTCGGGATTCGACGTCTTCTCGGACGCCTGCTTCGGCGCCTTGGGCGGGCGGGGCGCCTTGACCGTCGGTGCAGCCTTGGCCGGAGGGGCGGCGGCCGGCTTCTGCGTGGCGGCCTTCCTGACCGCCGCCGCGCGCGCCGGCACCTTGCGCGCCGAGGGCTTCGCGGCAGGGACGGCCGGCTTGCCCTCGCCGGCGATCCGGCGACGACGGGCGGGCCCGGTCGGATCGCTCATTCTCCGCTGCCTTCGCTGGGGGTCGCCGACGGCGACGGGGTGGCCACCGCAGAACGCGGGGCGACACTCTCGAAGTCCGAGATCAGCCACGTGCCGTTGGTCTTGGTGAACGAGACCTTCCAGCGGAAGTGTCGCAGGACGGCGGCCTTGTTGTCGGTGTTGGTGATCTTGGCGTCCACCGCGACCATCGCCACCGCGGAATCCTTGTCGATCGTGTCGACGGCGGTGGCCTGCACCTTGGCACCACCGCTCTTCTGGCTCTTGGACTCAAGCGCCTTGAAGATCACGTCGGTGACCTTGACGAACTCCTTGTCGTACTTCGGCGTCAGCAGGCCCTTGAGCCGCTTCTGGTAGTCCGCCGCGTTGGACACGTCGTACGTGTTGTAGGCCACCGCGAAGTCCGTGGCCCGCGACGTGATCTCGTTGCGGTCCTTGGAGTCCTCGTAGGGGTTCAGCTTGAGCAGGACGAGACCGATCGCCGAGAGCACCACGCCGAGAACCGTGGTGACCACCAGGAGAGCGATGACTCGGGTGCGGCTGGACCTCTCGGTCACTGTTGGGCCGGGCCGAGCAGAAGCCACTTCCAGGTGTCCTTTCCGGTGGGCACAGATGCGTCGGACGTTGCGGCCGACCGCTGCAGCACGGTCTTGGACGGCTGCCGCGCAATGTGGTTGTTGGCGACTTTACAGTCCGCTTCCGTATCGAAGGCGCGGTCACTGATGACCGCCTCCTCACGACGCTCACGGTAGCCCGATGCGGCACCGCCGTTCTGGTCGTACGTGCAGGTCGGCGTCGGGTCGAGCGCCACGAGACCGAACGTCGCGTTGTAGTCGCCGGTGCCCTTGCCGTTCTTGACGACCTCGTCGAGCACGGAGAACGAGCCTTCGACGAGGTAGGGGTAGAGGATGAAGATCGCCTGCAGCCCGAGAACGTTCTCCGACAACGGCTTGCTCGCGGTGACGAGGTCGCGAATGGCGTTGCCGAGGTCGGCGGAGTTCTCGTTGACCACGGCGTTGAGCGTCGCGGCGCTCTCGCTGCCCTTGTCGAACAGCCGGCGCAGGTCGGGATCCGCATCGACCAGGCTGTCTGACAGCAGAGCCAGGTTCTTGGAGAACGTGCCGATGTCGTCCGACTTGTCGATCTGGGTCTGCAGCACCGAGGACGAGTCACGGATCAGTGCGCGGGTCACGTCGATGTTGTCGTCGGCGGCCTTGATGAACTCCGACGACGTGTCGAGGATCGTCGACAGGTCCTGACCCGTGCCCTCGAACGCCTGACCGAGCTCGTTGACGACGGTGCGCAGGCTCTCGGTGTTGACCGACGACACGAGGTCGTTGACGTCCACGAGCAGCGTCGTCGTGTCGATCGGGATGCGGGTGTTGCGGAGCGAGATCGCCGAGTCCTTGCGCAGGTAGGGCGCCGAGTTGTTGCGCGGCTGCAGGTCGACGAACTGCTCGCCGATCGCCGACTTGTTGGCCACCACGGCCTCGACGTCGGCCGGGATCTTGGGCGCGTCGTTCTCGATGTCGAGCCTCGCCTGGACGCCGTCGTCCTTGAACTTGAGCTTGCCGACCTTGCCGACGGGGATGCCGCGGTAGGTCACCTGGGCGCCGGCGAAGATGCCTCCGGAGTCCTTGAACTGCGCCGTCACCGGGAACGTCCGGTCCACGAACAGCCGGTCGACCTGCGCGTAGCGACCACCGACGAACGCGCCGCCCAACAGGGTGACGATCGCGAAGATCACCAGCTGGATCTTGGTGAGCCTGGAGATCATGGTGCCACCGCCGGTTCCACGAGGAGTTGTCCGAGATCGCCGGACGGCACACTGGCGACCGCCGTACGGCACGTGTTGAGCAGCGAGCAGATGCCGCCCTTGCTCGGTGTGGGGCTCGCGCTCGGCGCCGGCGTCGTGGCGCCGGAGTCATCCGGCGTCGTGGTCGAGCCGCTGGACGGGACCAGGCCCGTGACGAGGTCGACCAGGTCCTGGGCCGGGGTGCCGGGCACGACACTCGTGCTGCCGTCGGGGTTCGTCTCGGTCTTGGTCGCCCCGGCCTGGGCGGCATAGCCGTCGAGGATGTTGGTCAGCTGCGTCGCGCTGATGTCGATACCGAGGTTGAGGTTGGCGAAGTCGCCGAAGCAGACGCCCTGCTTGACCGTGGGCGGGCCGTCCTCGCACTTGCCGGACGCTGCGGCGTAGGTGTTGCCGACGAAGCCGTCGGAGAACGGGTAGGTGAGAAGCACCTTCGTCGCGGTCGCGAGGTCGTCGCCGGCCTTGGTCAGGTTGGTCAGCGTCGGCACGAGGGCGCGCAGGTTGGCGACGGTGTCGGCCTTGGAGTCGCGGATGACGCCAGTCGCCACGTCGCTGAGCCTGGACAGCGACTGGAGCAGCTTGACGAGGTCGTCGCGCTGGTTGTTGACGACTCGCAACGCGCCGGGCAGATCGTCGAGCGCACCGGTGATGGCGGCCTTCTGGTTGTTGGTCGCCACCGCGAGCCGGTTGATCTTCTCCAGGGACGTCAGCAACGCTGCCTTGTTGTCGTCGAGCTGGCCGATGAAGGCGGTCGTGGAGTTGATGAGCTCCTTGACCTCGGGCTCGTTGCCGCCGAGAGCGTTGTTGAGCTCCTTGACGATCGTGTTGGTCTTCTCGAGACCGCCGCCGTTGAACAGCAACGACGCCGCTCCGAGCACTTCCTCGATTTCGGGGTTGCGGCTGGACCGGTCGAGCGGGATCGTGTCGCCGTTGCTGAGCGTGCCGCGAGCGCCGGTCTTGGGCGGCGCGAGCGACACGAACTTCTCGCCCAGCAGGCTGGTCTGGCGGATCGTCGCCTCGGTGTTGTCGGGCAGCTTGGCGTCGTGGTTGACCTTGAGCGTGACGACGGCCGTCCAGCCGTTGAGCTTGATGTCGGTGACCTTGCCGACCGCGATGTCGTTGACGCGTACGGCGCTCTGCGGCACCAGGTCGAGGACGTCGCGGAACTGCACCTTGATCGTGTAGGGATCGCTGCCGAGGTCGGCGCCGCCGGGCAGCGGGAGCTTGTAGGGCGAGAAGCCGCAGCCGCTGAGCAGCAGCCCCATGACACCGGTGACGACACCGGCACGAAGAAGTCGGCGGTTCATGTCAGTTCACCCCCAGCATCTGCGCGAAGGTCGTGTTGACCTTGTCCGGCGGAGTCACCGGCGCGGACGCGGCGGCCGTGCGCGGCAGTGCGTTGCCGAGCACGCCGGACAGCGTCTTGCACAATCCGTTCTCGACGGTCTCACCGAGCAGGTTGCACACGAAGGTCGCGGGATCCTTGAGCGAGCCGTTGAGCAGCTCGGGGATGTCGGCGCGGGTGTCGAGCGTGCCGGCCGTGCCGTTGTAGGCCAGGGCGACGTTGGTCAGGGCGGTCGGCGCAGCGATCGTCTGCTCCTCGATCTCGGCCTTGTGCTTGGCGAGCACCGCTGCGAGCGAGGCGATGTTGTCGATGTTGCTGCGCAGCTTGCCGCGGTTCTCCTTGACGAGGGAGTTGACGTCGACCAGGGCGAGGCTGAGCTGCCTCAGCGTCTCCTTGAGGTCGTCACGCTCGCCGGCGAGGACCGTCGACACCTTGGCCGTGCTGTCGTTGAACGAGCGCACGGCCGAGTCGTTGGTCTTGAGCAGGCTCACGAAGTCCTCGACCTCCCGCAGGCTGCCGAACAGCTCGTCCTTGTTGTTGGACAGCGTCGTGCTGAGCTTGCCGAAGTTGTGGATCGTCTCGTTGAGCTGGGCACCCTGGCCGTCGAGCTGCTTGGCCGAGTCGTCGATGAGGCTGCTGAGCGAGCCCTCCTTGTTGGCGCCCTTGGGGCCGAGCGCCACCGACAGGTCGTCGAGCGACTGGTAGATCTGGTCGAGCTCCACCGGAACGGCGGTGCGGTCGACCGGCAGGACCGCATTGTTCTTGAGCACCGCTCCGCCGGTGTAGGCCGGGGCGAGCTGGATGAAGCGGTCACCGACGATCGACGGCGAGACCACGACCGCCTTGACGTCGTTGGGCAGCTTGACGTCGCCCTTGTAGGAGACCTTGGCGCGTACGACGTCGCCGCGCGGCGTGAGGCTCACGACCTCGCCCACCGGGACGCCGAGGATCTTGACGTCGGATCCCTTGTAGACCGAGTTGGTCTGCTCGAAGTCGATCGTGATGTAGCGCTTGCCGTCGCCGTTGTTGACGACCAGCGCCACGGCTGCCAGCAGGGCGAGCACGACGAACGCGGTGAGCACCTTGGAGATGCCGGCGAACCGTTGTGCCAATCCGGATGGACTCATCAGTTGCCCCCTCCCAGCGCGTCTTCGATCTGCTTGCGGATCCCGGAGACCGAGGCCGCACCACCGAGGTAGGTGTCGAACCACGGCCCGGTGCCGAGCGAGTTGGAGAACACCCGGAGGAAGCCCGGGTAGATCCGGAGCGCCTCGTCGAGGCTCGCCTCGTTCCTGCGGAGCATCGTGGTCACCACGTCGAGCTGGTCGAGGGCCGGCTTGAGGTCCGAGCGGGTGTCCTTGACGAGCCCGCGCAGCTGCGTCGAGATCGACTGGGTCGACACGAGCAGGCGGTGAATCGAGTCGCGTCGCGCACTGATCGCCGAGAACAGGACGTCGGAGTCCTTGAAGAGCGTGACGAGCTGCGTGTTGCGCGAGTTGAGGACACCCGAGACCTTCTTGAGGTTGACCAGCAGCGTGTTGATCTGGTCGTCGCGGGCGGCCAGGTTGCGCGAGAGGTCGGAGACGCCCTTGATCGCGCCGCGGAACTCCTCGGGGGTGCTGGCGGCGACGTCGGCGAGGCTGTCGAGGGCCTTGGACAGCTCCGGGATGTTGATCTCGTCGGTCGTCTTGCTGAGCTCGGAGAACGCCTGCACGACGTCGTAGGGAGCGATCGTGCGCGCGACCGGGATCGTGCTGCCCTTGGGCAGGTGGCCCGGCCCCTTGGGAGTCAGCGCGAGGAACTCGGCGCCCAGCAGCGTCCGGACGCGGATGTCCGCCCCGGTCTCGGTGCCGAGGTCGGTGCCCTTGTCGATCTTGAACGTCACCCGCACCTTGTTGCCCTGGAGCTCGATGCCTTCGACCTTGCCGACCGCGACACCGGCGACGCGCACCTCGTTGCCGGCCTTGAGCGCACCGATCTCGGCGAAGTCGGCGTGATAGGTGTCGCCGCTGCCGATGATCGGCAGGCGGTCAGCGCGGAAGGCGCCCAGCATCAGCAGGGCGATCACGGCGATGCCGATGACGCCGATGACGACGGGATTGCGCTCGCGGAATGGCTTCATGGTGCATACCCCGGCTGGTCACAACGGGCTCCGCCGACCCCGAGGCCGTTGGGCCCGGCCAGGTCGAGCTTGGTCTCCGGCAGGATTCCCGCGATGGCGGGAATCGTGATGCTGCCGCGTGCGGCGCACAGGTAGAAGTTGAACTCGCTGCCGTTGGTGGCCGAGTTGCCGATCTTCTGCAGCTTGATCGGCAGGATCTTGATCGAGTTCTCGATCGTCGCCAGGTTGCGCTTGCTGCTGAGGTTCTTGGTCAGCGAGTTGAGCTGCTTGATGTCCTCGCCGATCGCCGGTCGACCCTGGACGAGCAGGTCGGACGTCTCGTCGGTCAGGTCGGAGATCGAGTCGACCGAGTTGAGGATCGCGTCGCGGTCGTCCTTGAGCCCGGTGACGAACTGCTGGAGCGTGTCGATCGTGTCCGACAGCTCCTTGTCGCGGCTGCCCACGGTGTCGAGCACCTGGCTGAGGTTGGTCACGACGTCGCCGATGAGCTGGTCACGGCCGGCCAGGGTGTTGGTGAGCGACGAGGTACGGGCGAGCAGGTTCTCGACGTTGCCGCTCTCACCCTGCAAGGTCTGCACGATCTCGTCGGCGAACTTGTTGGTGTCGGACGGCGAGAGCGCCTGGAAGACCGGCTTGAACCCGTTGAGCAGGACGTTGAGGTCGAGGGCTTCCTGCGTACGGCTCTCGGGGATCGTGCTGCCCGCCTTGAGCGTCGTCTTCGCGCCGTCGGCGCCCTGGGTCAGCGCGATGTAGCGCTGTCCCACGAGGTTGCGGAACTTGATCGTCACGTGGGTGTTGTCGGTCAGCGGGACGTCGCTGTCGACGCCGAACGTGACGAGCGCCTTGTCGCGCTTGATGATCTGAACCTTCTTGACCGAGCCGACCGCGACACCCGCGATGCGCACGTCGTCGCCCTTGGCCATGCCGGTGACGTCGGTGAAGACGGCCTTGTAGTCCTTGCGATCAGCGCCGAACGAGCCGTTGCTCAGCGTGAGCGCCAGGACCAGGGTCGAGATGCCGGTGAAGGCGAAGAAGAACCCGAGCTTGACCAGGGCGCTGATGGATTCGCGGTCGATCTGCTTCATCGGAGCTCCACCGCCGATCCACGGAGCACGGGGCTGATCAGCAGCGAGCCGATGTCGTCGACGCTCGAGGGCTGCATCCCGAGGGTGCCACCGAGCAGGACGTTGAGCTCGGCCCGCTCGCCCGGCGAGTCGACTCCGGTGATGCTCGGCTGGACCAGGTCCTGCAGCGAGACGCTCGAGGCTGCCGAGCGGTTGGCGAAGTCTGCTGCAGAGCCGAACTTGGCGTGCGGCTGCTTGATGCCGACGAGCTTGTAGACGTCGGCCGGGATCTTGAACGGGTGCGCCTGCGAGGAGTACTTCTTCTCCTCGGCCTTGCCCTTGTTGATCTCGTTGAGGTCGAGGCAGCTCGGCGTCGCCGCGTTGTCGGCCCGGATGTCCTTGCTGGTCTTGGCCGGTGCACCGGACGACGCGTTGTCGAACGTCTGCTGCGACGCCGTGAGGTTCTCGTTCTTGGCGTACGCATTGGGCTGGGCGATGACCTCGACGTTGATGTGCAGCTGCCCGTCACGGTAGGCGCTGTCGAGGCGCGGGACGAGCGTCGACATCGCGCCGAGGAAGCACGGGAACGTCGTGGAGTAGTCGCCGACCATCTCGAGGATCGGCCGGCCGAGCTTGTTGAGCGCCTTGATGTTGTCGCCGTTCGCCTTCGTGAAGTCGGTCAGGGTGTCGGACAGGCCGGTCGCCTCGTCGAAGAACGCCGTCAGCTGCGCCTTCTTGGCGACGATCGTGTTGCCGGTCACCACGGTGTTGCGCAGCAGTCGGCCGAGGTCGGGCATCGCCGCCGCGTAGGTGTCGGACACCGTGCCGAGCTTGTTGAGGTCGTCGACCAGCTGCGGGATGTCCGGGTTGACCTTCTGCAGGTAGCTGTTGGCCTGGACGAGTGTCTCGCCGAGCTGCTTGCCACGTCCGCTGAGCGCGGTCGAGACAGCGCTCAACGTGTAGGAGAGGTTGGCCGGGTCGACCGCGTCGAGCAACGGGTAGAGGTCGTTGAGCAGGGTCTCGACCTCGATGGGGACGTTCGCCTTGGTGATCGTGTCGCCGGCCTGCAGCGTCTCGCCGTCATCGGTCGCGGGCGGGATCAGCGCGACGTACTTCTCACCGAACAGGGTCTTGGGGACCAGCTGGGCCGTGACGCCCTTGGGGATGTCCTTGATGAGCTTGGGGTTGATCGCCAGCAGGAGCTTGACGCCGTCGCCGTCCGGCTCGACCTTGCGGACCTCGCCGACGATCATGCCGCGCAGCTTGATGTCGGCATTCTGCGGCAGGTTGACGCCGGTGGTGTCGGTCTTGAGGGTCACCGCGTCGTAGTTGACGAACGCCTTGGTGAAGAACGCCCACGTCACCCAGAGGATGAGGAGCAGCAGCGCGATGAATGCAGCACCCAGCATCTTGAGGGAGCCGGAGCGCTCGAGCAGGGGGGTACGAGCCATGGGTCAGCCCGCCAATCTCACGGTGACGTTCGTGCCCCAGATCGCCATCGAGGCGAGCAGGTCGACGACGTTGATCGCGACGATGGAGGTCCGCACGGCGAGGCCGACGGCGACACCCACACCGGCGGGTCCACCGCTGGCGTAGTAGCCGTAGTAGCAGTGGATCAAGATCACGACGACCGCGAAGATCAGGACCTTCGCGAACGACCACATGACGTCGCCAGGTGGCAGGAACGTGTTGAAGTAGTGATCGTAGGTGCCCGGACTTTGCCCGTTGATCTTGGTGATCGTCAATCTGGTGGCGAAGTAGGACGACAGCAGGCCGACGATGTAGAGCGGGACGACGGCGATCAGGCCGGCGATGACCCGGGTCGTCACGAGGAACGGCAGCGACGGGATCGCCATGACCTCCAGGGCGTCGACCTCCTCGCTGATGCGCATGGCGCCAAGCTGCGCGGTGAAGCCGCAGCCCACGGTCGCAGCCAAGGCGATGCCGGCGACGATCGGCGCGATCTCGCGAGTGTTGAAGTAGGCCGAGACGAATCCGGTCAGTGCCGCGGTGCCGAGCTGGTCGAGGGCGGCGTAGCCCTGGATGCCGACCTCGGTGCCGGTGAAGAAGCACATCGCCGTGATGACGCCGACCGTGCCGCCGATGACCGCGAGCGAGCCGGAGCCGAGGGCCACCTCGGCCAGCAGCCGGACGATCTCCTTGCCGTAGTTGGCGATCGTGCGGGGCACCGACGCGATGACGCGGATGTAGAACAGCATCTGACGACCGAGGTCGTCGAGGAAGTTGTTGAACTTGGCGGGGATGCCGGTGACGGCGGACAGAGCTGTCTTGTCGGACATCGTCACATCCCCTTCGGCGGCACGAGCTGGATGTAGATCGCCGAGATGAAGAAGTTGACGATGAACAAGAGAGTGAACGTGATGACGACCGCCTCGTTGACCGCGTCACCGACGCCCTTGGGACCACCCTTGGCATTCATGCCCTTGTAGGCCGCGACGATGGCCGCGATGAAGCCGAAGATCAGCGCTTTGACCATACCTTGATAGAGGTCTGGTAGCTGGGCGAGCGCCGTGAAGGACGCCAGGTAGGCGCCGGGGGTGCCGTCCTGCAGCACGACGTTGAAGACGTAGCCGCCGGCGACGCCGACGACCGTGACGAGTCCGTTGAGGAAGACCGCGACGAGCATGCAGGCCAGGACGCGGGGCACGACCAGTCGCTGGATCGGGTCGATGCCGAGCACCATCATGGCGTCGAGCTCCTCGCGGATCCGGCGGGCACCGAAGTCGGCGGCGATCGCCGAGCCGGCGGCCCCGGCGATCAGGAGCGCACACGCGATCGGGCCGGCCTCACGGACGACCGCGAGGACTGCGGCCGAACCGGTGAACGACTGCGCGCCGAACTGCTTGATGAGCCCGCCGACCTGCAGCGCGATGACGGCACCGAACGGAATCGAGACGAACGCGGTCGGGACGATCGTGACCTTGACGATGAACCAGGCCTGGAGCAGGAACTCCTTGAGCTGGAACGGTCGACGGAACAACGCGACGAGCACGTCCAGCATGAAGGCGAACAGGTTGCCGGCAACCCTCGCGGGTCCGGCGACAACAGCAGCGGTCACGCCACGACCTCCGTCAAAAACCCACGATACGGAGGCAGCGGCGCGACTCCTGCCTGACTGTTCGTTCGCTCGCGCTCGCTCACGCAACACCGCCGGCAGCCAGCGGCGTCTTCTCTCCGAAGGAACCGGCAGGGGCGGTGACGCCGTTGTCGCGGCACCAGGCGCCGGGCTCGCGCTGGGCACGGCGGGGCCGGCCGTCGGACGGCTCGAGCTGCAGCGGCACGGGCGGCAGCGGGGGCATCTCGATGCCCTGCTCGGCCGCGAGCTCGTCGGCGTCCTTCTCCTCGGACATGCCGATCGGGCCGACGGTCTGCGCGTTGAGGAACTGCGCCACGACGGGCTCGGACGACGTCAGCAGCATCTCGCGCGGACCGAACATCGCGAGGTGGCGGTGGTAGAGCAGGCCGATGTTGTCCGGCACCGTGCGCGCGGTGTTGACGTCGTGCGTCACGATCAGGAACGTCGCATCGATCTGCGCGTTGAGGTCGATGAAGAGCTGGTTGATGTAGGACGTACGGACCGGGTCGAGCCCGGAGTCGGGCTCGTCGATCAGCAGGATCTCGGGATCGAGGACCAGGGCGCGGGCCAGTCCGGCGCGCTTGCGCATGCCACCGGAGATCTCGCCGGGCAGCTTGTTCTCGGCACCGACCAGGCCAGTGAGCTCCATCTTGTCCATGACGATCTGGCGGATCTCGGACTCGGACTTCTTGGTGTGCTCGCGCAACGGGAACGCCACGTTGTCGAACAGGTCCATCGAGCCGAACATCGCGCCGTCCTGGAACAGCACGCCGAACAGCTTGCGGATCTCGTAGAGCTCCTTCTCGGAGCAGTTGGCGATGTCCGTGCCCTCGATGTAGACGTGGCCCTCATTGGGCTTGAGCAACCCGATGAGCGTCTTGAGGAACACCGACTTGCCGGTGCCGGACGGGCCGAGCATGACAGAGATCTCCCCTGCCGGAAGGGTCAGCGTGACGTCCTTCCAGATGAGTGAGCTACCGAACTTCTTGGTCAGCCCCTCGACGACGACTTCAACGCCCACGGTCGGCCCCTCCTTGCTTGCCGTGGTCTGCCGGCGAGTGCCGGCCGAACTACATCAATCCTAGGCCGGTGTGACCGCAGACACAGAGAGTAACGAGATATGGCAACCGAGGTTACGCTCCCGCACGCCTGGTGACTCGCCGGTAACTAACCGAAGGATCCGGTGAAACATACCCCATGTAACTCTGGGTGACAATCGTGACCCACGTCACCCCTGGACAGACAAAAGCGCCCCTCCCGAAGGAGGGGCGCTCTTGAATGGATTCAGCGACGAGTCACTTGACGGTGACGCTGGCGCCGGCGGCCTCGAGGGCCTCCTTGGCCTTGTCGGCAGCTTCCTTGTTGGCCTTCTCGAGGACAGGCTTCGGGGCGCCCTCGACGAGGTCCTTGGCCTCCTTGAGACCGAGGCCCGTGATCGTACGGACTTCCTTGATGACCTGGATCTTCTTGTCGCCGGCACCCTCGAGGATGACGTCGAACTCGTCCTGGTCAGCAGCAGCCTCGCCACCGGCGGCAGCGCCACCAGCAGCAGGAGCGGCGGCCGCGGCAACCGGAGCGGCCGCGGTGACGTCGAACGTGTCCTCGAACTCCTTCACGAACTCGGAGAGCTCGATGAGGGTCATTTCCTTGAATGCATCCAGCAGATCGCCGGTGCTGAGCTTCGCCATGGTGGCGTCCTTCCGTTATGAGACCCCGAGGGGGTCCCGATGTGAATCGGGCTTTCAGCCCTCGGTCGTCTCGGCGTCGGCAGACGCTTCGACAGGGGCGGCGTCGGCGGGTGCCTCGGCCGGGGTTTCTGCTTCCGCCGACTCGGCCACGGGGGCCTCCTCGACAGGGGCAGCAGGCGCGGGGCCGGCTGCCAGAACCGACGGGTCGCTCTCGGCCTTCGCCTGCAGGGCACCCAGAACTCGGGCGGCCTGCGACAGCGGGGCGTTGAACAGCGACGCGGCGTTCGTCAGGCTGGCCTTCATGCCACCTGCGAGCTTGGCGAGGAGGACCTCGCGCGACTCGAGGTCGGCCAGCTTGTTGATCTCGTCAGCAGTGAGGATCTTCCCGTCGAGGAAGCCCCCCTTGATGATGAGTGGCGTGTTGGCCTTCGCGAAGTCACGCAGACCCTTGGCCGCTTCCACCGCATCGCCCTTGATGAAGGCGATGGCGGTCGGACCGGTGAGGAGATCGGTGTCGATCTCCACTCCTGCGTCCTTGGCGGCGATCTTGGTCAGCGTGTTCTTGGCGACGGCATAGCTCACGTTCGCACCGAGAGTGCGCCGCAGTTCCTGCAGCTGCTTCACGGTGAGACCGCGGTACTCGGTGAGAACAGCGCCATTCGACTCGCGGAAGTTTTCCGCGAGCTCGGCAACGGCGGCTGTCTTGTCCGGGTTTGCCATGGGTCTCCTTCCAGCACATGGGTCCATCCGACGACTGCGATCCCATGTGCGTACACGGGCCCGACACGAAAAAACGTCCCGGCGCAAGGCACGGGACGTTGAAAGGACCAACATTCGCAACCTGCGCGGGCCGCCCTTCCGGGCGCTTCGTGCGACTCTCGCGAGTCACCGACCAGCGGTCTTCGGTAGGTCCAGAATAGGGCACGGCGGGACGGCGACCAAATTGGCGAACCCGAGGCCGCCTGCGGCCGGACGCACGAGAGCCCCCGACGCGGTCGAGGGCTCTCGCGGTGGCGTGGTGGCGGTCAGCCGGCAGCGGGCGCACCCAGCTGGCTGAGGTCCTTGTCCGAGATCTCTCCGGCCGACGGTGCCTTGATGTCGACCGAGTCGCCCCACTTGGAGTAGTCGATCGTCGACGTCGACCCGGCGAGGTCGAACTCCATGCGACGCGGCAGGTTGTCGGCGCCGATGAACATCGTGTAGACGATCGTGTCGGGGACCTGGGCCTTGGATGCCTCGGGCAGCTCCATGAGCGACTTGATCTTGCTCGTGTCGACCGTCACGACGTACGGCTGCGCGTCGACGCCGTCGATCTTCTGCGGCTTGCCCTTCTTCTCGAAGGACTTCATGGCCTCCTTGAACTGCTCCATCTGCTTCGACGGGTCCATCTGGTCCATGATCTGCCCGTACTGCTGGGCGAACGGGTTGCTCTTGTCCTTGAGGTCGATCTTCAGGAACTTGTTGTCGCTCATCGCGCCCATGTTCATGTAGAAGACCTGGTCGACGAGGCGCATGTCGGCCTGGATCGAGCCGAGGTCCATCGTCATCGCCACCGACGTGTCCGCGGCCGACGTGCCGAACTCGGCGTCGCCCTTGGCCTTGAACGACTGGCCGCCGGCACCGATCGTCATGTCGATGTGGGTGGACTTGGCCTTGACCTGCGAGTCGCCGATGACCTGCGCGAAGTTGGCCTGCGTCAGCGTCGTCTTGCTTCCACCGCCGGAGGGCGAGTCGGCCTTGTCGCCGTCGGAGCCGTCGCTGCCGCCACAGGCCGACAGGGACAGGCCGGCGAGCAGCACGGTCGCGACGACGGATGTCAATTTCCTCGAGAACGTCATGCCCCGAGCATAGGAGGCGGACAGTGTGTCGGAAAGGCTGGGCTCGAAGGACGCCCGGTCCAGTCGACCACGGCAGGCGCTGGCCGCGACGCACGAGAGCCCCCGGCAGGTGCCGGGGGCTCTCGTGACGTGGTGTGTCTGGGAGGCTCAGGCCTCGTCGACGGAGTAAGCCTTGGTGCGGCTCGGGTCGACCGGCACGCCGGGACCGTTGGTCGTGGAGACCGTGATCTTCTTGACGTAGCGGCCCTTGGAGCTCGCGGGCTTCAGGCGCAGGACCTCGTCGAGAGCGGCGCCGTAGTTGTCGGCGAGCTGCTCGGCGGTGAACGACGCCTTGCCGATCACGAAGTGCAGGTTGGCGTGGCGATCGACGCGGAACTCGATCTTGCCGCCCTTGATGTCGTTGACGGCCTTGGTGACGTCAGGCGTCACGGTGCCCGTCTTGGGGTTCGGCATGAGGTTGCGCGGGCCCAGGACGCGGCCGAGGCGGCCGACCTTGCCCATCATGTCGGGCGTCGCGACGACGGCGTCGAAGTCGAGCCAGCCCTCGTTGACCTTGTCGACCAGCTCGTCGGCGCCGACGAAGTCTGCGCCGGCCTCACGTGCTGCATCGGCGTTGGCGCCGGTGGCGAAGACCAGGACCCGTGCGGTCTTGCCGGTGCCGTGAGGGAGGTTGACGGTGCCGCGCACCATCTGGTCGGCCTTGCGGGGGTCGACGCCGAGCCGGATGGAGACATCCACCGTCGAGTCGTACGCCTTGCTCCCCGACTCCTTGGCCAGCGTGGTGGCCTGGAGTGGTGTGTAGAGGTTGCTCTTGTCGATCTTGTCGGCGACCTGTCGGTACGCCTTGCTGTGCTGTGCCATCTCTGGTCTTCCTTCTGTGTGAACCAGTTGTGGTCTGAACGGGCCCAGCGGGCCCTGCCACGTACTGCTTGGGTGAGGTGTTGCTAGTCCGTCGTGACGCCCATCGAGCGCGCAGTGCCCTCGACGATCTTCATGGCGGCATCGATGTCGGTCGCGTTGAGGTCCGGCATCTTGGTCGTGGCGATCTCGCGGATCTGGTCCTTGGAGATCTTGCCGACCTTGTCCTTGTGCGGAACAGGCGAGCCCTTCTGCAGTCCGGCAGCCTTCTTGATCAGCTCAGCCGCAGGCGGCGTCTTGGTGATGAAGCTGAACGTCCGGTCTTCGTAGATCGTGATCTCGACCGGGACGACGTTGCCACGCATGGCTTCTGTGGCCGAGTTGTAGGCCTTGCAGAACTCCATGATGTTGACGCCGTGGGGGCCGAGCGCGGTGCCGACGGGCGGCGCCGGGTTGGCCATACCGGCCTGCAGCTGCACCTTGACGATGGCTGCGACTTTCTTCTTGGGAGGCATTTCTCGGGTCCTTGACTACTGAATGGTTGGTGCTGATGAGAACCGGTTGGCTCAGACCTTCTGGATCTGGGTGAAGCTGAGCTCGACCGGGGTTTCGCGGCCGAAGATCTCCACGAGGGCCTTGACCCTCTGTGCGTCGATGTTGATCTCCGTGATGGTCGCGTGCAGCGTGGCGAACGGGCCATCGACGACCATGACGGAGTCGCCGACGGAGAAGTCGGTGAACTCGACCTTGGAGGCCTTCGCCTGCTGCTGATCGGGGGTGTCGGTCGCGGTTGCGACTTCTGCCTCCACTGCCGGGGCGAGCATGCTCTCGACCTCGGCAAGACTGAGGGGTACGGGCTGGTGGGAGTTGCCCACGAACCCGGTGACGGACGGCGTGTGGCGGACGACGCCCCACGACTCGTCGGTGAGGTCCATGCGGACCAGGACGTAGCCGGGGAGGACCGTGCGCTTGACGAGCTTGCGCTGGCCGTTCTTGATCTCGGCGACCTCTTCGGTGGGCACGACGACCTCGAAGATGTAGTCCTCGGCGTTGAGCGAGGTCACCCGGTTCTCCAGGTTGGACTTCACCCGCTTCTCCATGCCGGAGTAGGTGTGGACGACGTACCAGTCGCCGATCTGGTTGTGCAGGCGGTCGCGGAACTCCTGGAGCGCGTCGGCGACCGGCTCGTCCTCGGCGGGGACGTCCTCGGTCGGCGTCTCGTCGACGGCGTCCTCAGCGGCGACGTCCTCGACACCTTCGTCGTCGACGACGGCCTCGACGGGTGCGATCGAGTCCTCGGCGGGTGCGTCGTCGGCCTCGGCCTCGGGCGCCTCCGTCTCGGCTGCGACGTCCTCGGCAGCAGGGGTCGACGGCTCGAGCTCTTCGACCTCGTCGGTCTCGGAGCTGGTCTGCGGGTCGATGCCTTGAGTCACAAAATTCCTTTGGTTGCTACGCGAAGATCCAGAAAGCGGCCTTGCCGAACCCGTAGTCGAGTCCAGCCACGATGGCCATCATGAAGAGCACGAAGACGAGGACGACCCAGAAGTAGTTGACCACCTGGGGGCGAGTCGGCCAGACCACCTTGCGGAGCTCGGCGATCACCTGTCGGTAGAACGTGATCGGCGACGTGCGTTTGCCGGACGTGCCGGCCAGCTCGTGACGGTCGCTCACGGTACTCCTTCGTTGTGCTTCGTTGTCATGTCTCGCAGGGCACGAGGGACTTGAACCCCCAACCTTCGGTTTTGGAGACCGATGCTCTGCCAGTTGAGCTAGTGCCCTCAGTCGAATTCCATCCCAGGGTCAAACCTGATGAGGGCATGACGATCTAGAGTGAATATTCACCGGTGGGTCAAGTGTACGTGGTGCGCCCCGCCCTCGTCGAACCGAGGCCCGCGCCCCAAAAACCTGAGTCTTTCCTCATGTTTTAGCATGGTGGCATGCCCACTGCACCCAGCATCTCCTACTCGATCACGATCCGACTCGAGGTGCCGTCCGGCGGATCGGCGGTCAGTGAGCTCACGACGACCGTCGAGCGTACGGGCGGGATCGTCACCGCCCTCGACGTCACGGCGTCCGGCGCCGAAGCGCTGCGCATCGACCTCACCTGCGCCGCGTCCGACACCGACCACGCAGCCCTCATCGTCTCGGCGCTCGAGGCGATCAGCGACGTCAAGGTCGAGAAGGTCTCGGACCGCACGTTCCTCATGCACCTCGGCGGCGTCATCGAGACCGCGACGAAGCATCCGCTGCGCAACCGCGACGACCTCTCGATGATCTACACGCCCGGCGTCGCGCGCATCTGCATGGCGATCGCCGCCGACAAGGAGGACGCCCGCCGCCTGACGGTCAAGCGCAACAGCGTCGCGGTCGTCAGCGACGGCTCGGCCGTGCTGGGCCTCGGCAACATCGGCCCGCACGCCGCGATGCCCGTCATGGAGGGCAAGGCGGCGCTGTTCAAGGGCTTCGCCGACATCGATGCCTGGCCCATCTGCCTGGACACGCAGGACGTCGACCAGATCGTGGAGACGGTTGCGGCGATCTCCCCCGGCTTCGCCGGCATCAACCTCGAGGACATCTCGGCGCCTCGCTGCTTCGAGATCGAGGCACGCCTGCGCGAACGCCTCGACATCCCGGTGTTCCATGACGACCAGCACGGCACCGCGGTCGTCGTCCTCGCGGCTCTGCGCAACGCTCTCCAGGTCGTGGGCAAGGACATCGGCACGGCGCGCATCGTGCTGGCCGGAGCGGGCGCCGCCGGCACCGCGGTCCTCAAGGTGCTCATGCACGCCGGCGCGAAGCACCTCGTGGTGTGCGACGTCCAGGGCGTCGTGCACGAGGGACGTGAAGGGCTCGACGAGTCGCTGCAGTGGATCGCCGACAACACCAATGCCGGCCAGCTCACCGGCACGCTGCGCGAGGCACTGCCGGGCGCTGACGTCTTCATCGGCGTGAGTGCACCCAACCTGCTCAACGCCCAGGACATCGAGGGCATGGCCGACGACTCGATCGTCTTCGCGCTCGCCAACCCCGACCCGGAGATCGACCCGGCGATCGCCCGGCAGCACGCCAGGGTCGTCGCGACGGGCCGCTCCGACTATCCCAACCAGATCAACAACGTGCTGGCGTTCCCCGGGATCTTCCGCGGCCTGCTCGACGCGCAGAGCCACGGCATCGGCATGGACATCCTGCTGGCGGCGGCCGAGGCCATCGCCGGCAGCGTGACGGCCGACGAGCTCAACGCCAACTACATCGTGCCGAGCGTGTTCCACGCCGACGTGCACAAGCGGGTTGCCGCAGCGGTGCGCAAGGCGGCGGAGGCTGCTGACAAGGAGTGACAGAGGCCGACTGGCAGGATGGCCACTGTGCTCTCAGACCCGTCGGACCGCCGCTCGGTCTCGGCACTCCCCAAGGCGCATCTGCACCTGCACTTCACCGGCTCGATGCGGCACGGCACGCTGCTCGAGCTGGCCGAGCGGGACCGCATACGCCTGCCCGCGTCGCTGACCGAGGACTGGCCCCCGCAGCTGAGCACGACCGACGAGAAGGGCTGGTTCCGGTTCCAGCGCCTCTACGACGTCGCGCGGTCGGTCCTGCGCACTGAGGACGACGTACGCCGACTGATCCTCGAGGCGGCGCAGGACGATGCCGCCGACGGCTCGGTCTGGACGGAGATCCAGGTCGATCCGTCCGGTTACGGCGCGCGCTTCGGCGGCATTACGGCCTTCACCGACCTCGTCATCGACGCGGTCCGTGACGCGTCGGAGCGTGCCGGCATCGGCATGGGCCTGGTCGTCGCCGCCAACCGCACCCGGCACCCCATGGACGCGCGGACCCTCGCCCGTCTCGCAGCCCAGTACGCCGGCCGCGGCGTCATCGGCTTCGGCCTGTCGAACGACGAACGGCGCGGCGACACGACCGACTTCGGTCCGGCGTTCGCGATCGCCGAGCGGGCCGGGCTGGCGCTCGTGCCGCACGGCGGCGAGCTCCGTGGCCCCGCCCACGTCACGCAGTGCCTCGACCACCTGCACCCCGACCGCCTCGGGCACGGCGTACGCGCCTCGGAGAGCACCGCCGTGCTCGACCGGCTCGCGACCGACGGCGTCGCACTCGAGGTCTGCCCGACCTCCAACGTGTCACTCGGGGTCTACAGCACGCTCGAGGAGGTGCCGGTCCGCACCTTGACCGGCGCCGGGATCGACGTCGCTCTGGGCGCCGACGACCCGCTGCTGTTCGGGTCACGCCTCGCCGGACAGTACGCCGTGCTGCGTGCCGCCCAGGACTTCAGTGACGCCGAGCTGGCCGAACTCGCCCGCATGTCGGTCCGCAGGTCGTACGCTCCTTCAGACATCGTGAACGCAGGTCTCACGGGCATCGACGAGTGGCTCGGCAGCGCGCCGGCGGAGGGAGTGGAAGCATGACCACGCCGTACCCCTATCCGCCGCAGCAGCCCTATCCGTACGCCCTGCGCCCGGCCCTGCTCCCCAAGCCGCCGCGGTCCACCGCGGCCCTCGTGCTCGGCATCGTCGGGGTGGCGGGGTTCTTCCTGCTGCTCGCGCCGATCGCCCTCTCTCCGCTGGCGTGGTACTTCGGCGCGGTCGCCCAACGCGAGGCGGAGCGCGAGCCCACGCGATACCGACACGCCGGCGAGGCCAAGGCGGGGATGGTGCTGGGCATCATCGGCTCGGCGATCCTCGGGGTCGTCCTGCTCCTGCTCGTCGTCGCAGCAACGCTCACGGTCATCGGCGTCAACCACGACGCGGGATACGGCTCCTGACCCGTCGCGCGTGTGGAAGGGTGCTCGCATGAGCCCTGGATACCCGCCGCCGTACTACGTCCCGCCGAAGCACCCCCAGGCCACGACCGCCATGGTCCTGGGCATCCTCAGCGTCGCGGTGTGCGGACTTCTCGCGCCGATCGCCTGGAGCATCGGGGGCAAGGCGGTCAAGGAGATCGACGCGAACCCCGGGGCGTACAGCGGCCGCGGTGAGGCCAACGCCGGCAAGATCCTGGGGATCGTCGGGTCATGCTTGCTGATCGTCGGACTCGTCGCGCTCATCGGCCTGCTCTCCCTGGGTTTGGCTGTCGACTCCTCCTCCAGCTGAGCCGCTGGCGGGACGACGATCCCCACGCTCGGCCATCCGGTGGCTGCGCCGGGGTTCAGAGCTCGCAGCCGACGAGCACGGGCTCGTTGACCAGCGTGATGCCGTAGGCCTGACGCACGCCGTCGCGCACCTCACGGGCAAGCCCCAGGAGCTCGGCCGTCGTGGCGCCGCCGCGGTTGGTCAGCGCCAGGACGTGCTTGGTCGACAGGCCCACGTGCCCCCGGACGTCGCCCTTGGCGAAACCCGCGTGATCGATGAGCCAGGCCGCGCTGGTCTTGACCGTGCCGTCCGGCTGCGCGAAGCGCGGCGCCTCGGCCGGCAACGTCTCGGCCTGTGCGGGGGTCAGCAGCGGGTTGGTGAAGAACGAGCCCGCGCTCCAGGTGTCGTGGTCGTCGGCATCCAGCACCATGCCCTTGCCCCGGCGAAGGGCCAGCACGGCCTCACGCACCTCGGCCGACGGCGCGCGCTGGCCGACCTCGACGCCCAGGCTGCGTGCCAGCTCGGCGTACGCGATCGGGGCGCTGAGCTCGCCGAGGCGGAACTGGTAGGCCACGGAGAGCACCAGCCAGCGCTGCGGCTCGGCCTTGAAGCGGCTCGTGCGATAGCCGAAGCCGCAGTCGACCGCGTGGATCGTGCGGACCTTGCGGTCGAAGCGGTCGTACGCACGCACCGTCGCGATCGTCTGACCGACCTCCTGGCCGTAGGCGCCGACGTTCTGGATCGGCGTCGCACCGGTGGAGCCGGGGATGCCCGACAGCGCCTCGATGCCGACCCAGCCCTCGTCGACCGCGAGCGCCACGATGCCGTCCCACGACTCCCCCGCCGCGATCGTGACCATCGCGCCGCTGCAGGCGTCCGAGTCCACCTCGACGCCCTTGGTCAGGACCCGGATCACGGTGCCCGGCACCCCTTCGTCGGCGACCACGAGGTTGCTGCCGCCGGCCACGACCAGGACCGGGTCACCGGCCTCGTCGGCGACGCGTACGGCATCGAGCAGCTGCTGCTCGGAGGTCGCGTCGATCACGGCCCGGGCGGGGCCACCGAGGCGCAGCGTCGTCAGCTCGGCGAGGTCCATGGCGGCGACGCTAGCAGCGTCCGCGAACGACGAAGGCTCCCGCCTGCGGAGCAGGGGGAGCCGTCGTTCGGTGAGACAGGGTCAGCGGGTCTCGCGGTGGACCTGGTGGGTCTTGCAGCGCGGGCAGAACTTCTTGAGGTCGAGACGATCGGGGTCGTTGCGACGGTTCTTCTTGGTGATGTAGTTGCGTTCCTTGCACTCGGTGCAGGCCAAGGTGATCTTGGGACGAACGTCTGAGCTCTTGCTGGCCACGAGGGTGCCTCTTCTTGATCGGTGGTGCTGAAGGTCGTACGTGTGCAGTTCTGCGGTAGCGGGGGCGGGACTCGAACCCGCGACACCACGATTATGAGCCGTGTGCTCTAACCACCTGAGCTACCCCGCCACGGGCATGAGTTGCCTCATGTCCGAAGGACTCAGAAGTGCTCCGAGTCCAGAGCCCCTTTACGGAATCGAACCGTAGACCTTTTCCTTACCATGGAAACGCTCTGCCGACTGAGCTAAAGGGGCAAGCCGACAGCCAAAGATACAGGGTGATCGGCCCCGGGACGAAATCGGGGCCGGGAGTCCCTCGGGTTGCACCCGCGGCGGCCGGATCCGCCGCCCGGAGGCAGGTCAGCTCGAGGCGGCAGCGAGGCGCGAAGGCCAGCGCGGACCCTCGTAGATGAACGCCGTGTAGCCCTGCACGAGGTCGGCCCCGGCGGCCAGTCGAGCACGTACGTCGTCGGGAGTCGTGACCCCGCCGACCGAGACGATCGTCAGCCGGTCGCCCACGCGGGCCCGGAGGCGTACGAGGATCTCGGTGGCGCGCTCGGCGAGCACCGGTCCCGACAGGCCACCGGCACCGGCGGCCTCGATGACGTCGCGGGAGGTCGCGAGCGAGGCAGGGCGGGCGATCGTGGTGTTGGTCGCGCTGATGCCGGCGAGCCCCAGCTCCACCGCCAGGTCGGCAACCGCGTCGACGTCGTCGTCGGCCAGGTCGGGCGCGATCTTGACCAGCAACGGGACGGGCCCAGCGGGTGCCCGGTCGGCGACGTCCTTGACGGCACTGAGCAGCGGCCTCAGCTCGTCGACGGCCTGCAGGTCGCGCAGACCCGGCGTGTTGGGTGACGAGACGTTGACGACGAGATAGCTCGCGTACGGCGCCAGCAGGCGCGCGCTCTCGACGTAGTCCTCGACGGCGTGCTCGGGCTCCACGACCTTGGTCTTGCCGATGTTGACGCCGATGACGGCGGAGCGGCCGGCCTTGGTGCCGCGCAGCCGGTGCAGCCGCGAGGCCACCTCGGCGGCGCCGTCGTTGTTGAAGCCCATCCGGTTGATGACCGCACGGTCGTCGACGAGCCGGAACAGGCGCGGCCGGGGGCTGCCGGGCTGTGCCCGGGCGGTCACGGTGCCGATCTCGACATGGCCGAAGCCCAGGCCGAGCAGCCCGGGCACGGCCTTGGCGTTCTTGTCGAAGCCGGCCGCGAGGCCGAACGCGTTGGGGAACTCGATGCCCATCACGGTGCGCGGTGCGTAGGTCTGGGGAAACACCCGCCGGGTGGCACCGCGCCCCGCGCGGATCGCGGCGAAGGCCCGCTCGTGCGCCTTCTCGGGATCCATCGAGCGGAAGACGGCGTCGAAGAAGGCGCGATAGACCACGGCGTCAGCGTATCGGCACGGCGCGGGCGGCCCCTGCGGCGCTGTCGTCGTACGCTGACCGGCATGTCGAACGCACTGTTCCTGCTGATCCCCGCCACCGCGACCCTCGTGGTCATCTTCGGCGGGATCCTGGTGATGAAGGCCCAGAAGATGTCGGCGTACGTCGGAGCGCGTCAGGCTGGTGAAGCGGGGCCGACCGGGTTCCAGCAGGGAGCGGGCGAGACCCGTGAGGCGTACGTGCGCCGGCACTGGCAGCGCCCAGGCGTCGTCGCGAACGGCGAGACGCTCGTCGATCTCTACGACCGGATCGCCAAGCTCGAGGAGCGGCTCGCCGGCACCGAGGAGCGACTCGAGGCGCTGCAACAGCGCTGAGCTCAGATGGGGATGACGGCGTCGACGCGGCCGCCGTCGCGGTGTGCCGAGGCGACGACGCTGCCACCGACCTGCTCGGCGCGTTCCCGCATGGACGACAGTCCGACGCCGGGCTGCCACCTCTGCGTGGACGCGCCGTCGTCGTGCACCGACACGTGCAGCACACCGTCTTCGGCCGAGATGCTGACCTCGACCGAGGTCGCCGCGGCGTGCCGGGCCACATTGGTGAGCGACTCGACGACGATCCGGTAGGCCGCGACCTCCGCCGCCGCTGAGAGATCCGGGAGCGCGTCGGGGGTGTCGATCGTGACCGTCAACGGTCTGCCCTCGGCGGCGTGGAGGCTCGCCGCGTGCTGGCGTACGGCAGCCACGAGGCCCAGCTCGTCGAGGGTTGCCGGGCGCAGGCCCTCGACCAACCGGCGCACCTCGGCGATCGCTCCCGCGGTGTCGTCCCGGAGCCGGGCCAGGAGCGCGTCGGCAGCCTCGACGTCCGTGGGCAGGTGGTTGCGGGCAGCGTCGGCCGAGAACGCGACGCCCGTCAGGGTGGGCCCCAGGCCGTCGTGGAGGTCGCGGCGGAGCCGGCGACGCTCGTCCTCGATCGCGGTGATCGCCGCGCCCCTCGACTCCTGCAGGTCGCGCGCCAGTGTCGTCGCACGCAACGTCTGGGCCAGCAGCGGTGCCACGATCCGCAGGACGTGCTCGTCGTCGGCGGCGAGCGTCAGCTCACCGGCTCGCAGCCCGACGACCATCTCGCCCACTGCGTCGTCGCCCAGGTGGAGCGGCAGCGTGCGCGTGTGGGTGACCTCGGTGCCGGACGTCGCGAGCGTCTGACCCTCGGCACGCAGGCACGCGTAGGGCAGGACCAGCGCCTCGCGGATGGCGCGCAGCGCGAGGACAGGGTCGTCGCCGATGCGGTCGACCACACGGGTCGCCGCCTGCAGCGGATCCGGCCGGTCGCCGAACAGCATCTGGTCGACGACCCCGCGGAGCATGACCATCACGGGGTGCAAGCCGAACGCGAGCACGGCTCCGATCACCCCGAGCGCCCCGGGCGTCAGTGCGGGCGCGCCGGTCCAGTCGAGCACCGACACGAAGCCCGCGAACACCGAGACGTACGCGATGACCGCCACGCACCCGACGACGCCCCAGACGATGAGCCCGCGGACGTCGACCATGTCGGGTCGGATCACGCCGATCACCATCGCGGGGGCGATCAGCGTGCACAGAAGGGCCACGGCAGAGGCCGGTGTGTTGCGGGAGGCTCCTTCGGCGGAGAACAGCAGCAGTCCGCCGACGAGTCCGGCCGTCCCGGCGGCCACCGCGAACCACTGCAGCGGGACGCGGTCTGCCTGGTCCGCTGTCTCGAGCCGCCACCAGACGTGCAGGATGACAGCCAGCCCGATGACGACCGCCATCGCGTCGGCGGTGTGCGACTCGCGCGGCGCGGAGACCGAGATGACCCCTCCGGCGGCGAACGTCGTCACGGCGACGAAGTCCACCGGGTTCCGCCAGCTCCACCGCGGATAGGCGGCCACTGCGAGCGGGAACACCAGCATCGTGGACCCGATGGCGAGTGCCCATTCGACGTCACGGGCCTCGCCACGCGCGTGCAGCACCAGCGCGCCCAGCCCCGTCAGTGCGACGACGACCAGCATGGCCCCGGACACCGCCGCTCGTCGGACGGACAGCAGCACCAGGCCACTGACACCCGTCACGACGGCGAGCAGAGCGATGCTCGCACCGAGAAACCAGTCGCTCATCGGGCCCTGCCCAGGCCCTCGTCGCGGGCGCGGACGATCGCTGCCGACCGGTCCGACACCGCAAGCTTGGCGAAGATCGACGAGATGTGGTTGGCGACGGTCTTGGGCGCCAGCGCGAGCTCGTCGGCGATCGCGTGGTTGCGCTTGCCCGACGCGACGAGGTCGAGCACCTCGCGCTCGCGGTCGGTCAGCTCGGGGAACGGCAGCTCGGGCGCGGTCCTCGGCTGGCTGAAGTGCCCGAGGACCCGCGCCGCGACGCCCGGCCCGAAGATCGCCTCACCGGCGACGACGGCCCGGATCGCCCGGTCGATCTCGTCCTGCTGGGCGCCCTTGAGGAGGTAGCCACGGGCTCCGGCCTGCATCGCGGCGAAGACCGTGTCGTCGTCGTCGAACATCGTGAGCACCAGCACCATCGCGTCCGGGACGGCGACGCGGAGCCGGCGGGTCGCCTCGAGCCCGTCGATCCCCGGCATGCGGACGTCCATCAGCACGACGTCGGGGCGCTGCAGCTGCGTCTCGCGCACGGCACCCTCGCCGTCGACCGCCTCACCGACGACCTCGTATCCGTCGATCGACTCGAGCAGTGCACGCAGGCCCCCGCGTACGACGGGGTGGTCGTCGGCGAGCACGACACGGATGAGGTCGGGGGTCATTCCCTCATGATGCCGAGAAATCAGGGCAAAAGACCCGGGAACGTGCACCTAGGCAGACCGGGAGAAACTCCGCACAATGGGGAACCGGCACACCTTCTGGGGGTGCGGGTGCCGGGCCACCGTGGAACCACCTTCCACGACAAGGAGCTCATCATGATCCTCACCACCAAGAACAAGGTCGGCCTGGCCCTCGCAGGGCTGCTCGGGGTCCTCGACCTGCCCAGCTTCCTGGAGGCCCCGTCCGACGGCGAGACCGGGCCGCCGCTGGGCATCCTCATCCTCGGATCGATCTGCGGGCTGATCACGATCATCGCTGTCGTCATCGCCTGGCGCTCGGCGAGCGGCGCGGCCATCCGGGTGGCCGCCGGAGCGCGGATCGTCTCGATGCTGTCGGCGTTGCCGGCGTTCTTCGTCGACGTCCCGGCGTTCGTCAAGGTGCTCGTGACGGTGTTCGTCATCCTCACCATCGCGTCGCTCGTGCTGATGTTCTCGCCAGCACGGCGCACGACCGCCGTGATGGACTGAGGTGTCGTCATGATCGCCATCGTCACGATCCTCTTCGCGTTCCCGCTGGGGTTCTTCCTCCGGTCCCACCTGGCCGCCAACGTGGCGTACGCCGTCGCCTACCTGTGGGCGTTCGTCTTCCAAGGCGTCTACCTGACCCGGATGTGGGTCGGCGGGGACGACTCGGCCTTCCCGAAGGACCCCGACACGATGCCGGTCGGCTACGGACTCGTGTGCTGCGCGATCTTCGGCGTCGGCTTCGGCCTGGTCGCCCTGGGGCACCGCGTCGCCAGCCGGCGTCACAGCAAGGCACCGGCACACGCCTGACCCGGCACCCCGCGAGAGCCCGGCCCCTCGGGGGCCGGGCTCTCGCGGTTGCTCTAGTCCCCGGCGAGGCGTTCGACGGAGTCGGGCAGCTGGCGGGTCGCCACGATCTCGGCGACGATCTCACCCACCCGGCGGTTGGACTCCTGCGAGTAGCGGCGCAGCACCGCGAAGGCCTGCTCGGCGTCGAGGTCGAACCGCTCCATCAGGATGCCCTGCGCCTGGCCGATCATGGTCCGGGTGTCGAGGGCCTCGAGCAGGGTGTCCTCGCTCCGGGCGTTCGCCAGCGCGATCGCTCCGTGGCCGGCGAACAGCCGCGCGACATCGAGGTCGTCCGACGTGAACGTCGTGTGGGACGTGCCGTAGAGGTTGAGCGCACCGATGCGCTGACCACGGCCGTGCACCTCCGCGGAGATGATGCTGTGGAATCCCAGCTCGGCGGCAGCAGGCCCCCAGCGCGGCCAGCGGGCATCGTGCTCCAGCGACTCCGAGTGCACGCTCCTGACCTCGACCGCAGCGTCGACGCACGGACCCTCACGCAGCTCGTACTGCAGGGCGTCGGCCCGCTCGACCCTCGGATCCGTGGCGCCGACCGACTGGAACCGGCGGCCGCCGGCCTGGAGCAGCGTGATGCCGCCGTACGCGGCGCCCGTCGACCGGACCGCGAAGCTGACGATGTGCTCCACCGCGTCGTGCATCGTGGTCGAGCATGGTCTTCTCGTCGAGGATGGTCACCATGGGCACACCCCAAGCTGTGTGTTGAGTCCTGCGCCGGCTGCTTGACGCCCCTTGACTGTACGCCCGGAAGACCGCCCCGGAGCGGGTCGACTTCTGGATGTTCGGGTTCACGACCAATCCAAGGGTCCGCTCGCGGCGAACCACGTGTGTGAACACGATCACGAGGAGCCCATGGTGGGCCGGCGCGCTTGCAGGCGTGCTGGCCGCCGCGGCCGGAGTGGCCACCGGTACGGCGGTGGCCGCGCTCCTCAACGGGGTGCCGTCACCGATCGAGTCGGTCGGCAACCGGGCCATCGACCTGGCGCCACCGATGCTCAAGGACTTCGCGGTCGAGCAGTTCGGCACCCACGACAAGCCGGTGCTCATCGGCGGAGTGGTGGCCACGCTCGCGCTGCTCGCCGCCGTCGCCGGGATCATCGGCCGCACCCGCCCGGCGATCGCCACCGGGGGCGTCGCCGTCATCGGGCTGATCGCCGTGGCCGCGGCCGCGGTCGACCGCACGGCCACCGCCAGCCGGGCCCTCACCCTCGTCCCTTCGTTGCTGACCGTCGTCGTCAGCCTCGCGGCGCTCGCGATCTTGCTGACCACCCTCCGGCGTACGCGCGAGGCTCCGGCCGGGCTGCTGCGCCGCGACTTCCTCAAGGCCGTGATCGGCATCGGCGCGCTCGTGGTGGTCGGTGGCATCGTCAACAAGCTGTACGGCACGGCGGCAGCGGTCGCCTCCCGCGCCGGCATCCGGCTGCCCAAGCCCGCCGTCGCCGCTCCCCCGGTCCCCGCCGGGACGCAGGTCGACGTCACTGGCATCAGCCCGTACGTGACGGCGAACCGCGACTTCTATCGCGTCGACACCGCCCTGCGGATCCCCGACGTACCGGCGGAGGGCTGGAACCTGCGCATCCACGGCATGGTCGACAACGAGGTCAACCTCAGCTTCCGCGAGCTCCTCGACATGCCGCTCGCTGAGCACCGCATCACCCTGACCTGCGTCTCGAACGAGGTCGGCGGCCCGTACCTCGGCAACGCCGTGTGGACCGGGGTGCTCGTCAAGGACCTGCTCGAGCAGGCCGGCGTGAAGTCTGGCGCCGACGCGGTCAAGAGCACGAGCGCCGACAAGTGGACTGCCGGCACCCCGCTCGAAGCACTCACCGACGAGCGCAACTCGATGGTCGCGATCGGCATGAACGGCGAGCCACTGCCGCTGGCGCACGGCTTCCCCGCCCGCCTCGTCGTGCCGGGTCTGTACGGCTATGTCTCCGCGACCAAGTGGCTGACGGACCTCGAGGTGACTCGCTTCGCGGACTTCAAGGCGTACTGGACGACGCGACAGTACGACGCGCTCGCCCCGATCAAGTTCTCGTCGCGCATCGACGTGCCCAAGTCGTTCCAGACCTTCCCGGCCGACCGCGTACGCGTCGGCGGCGTCGCCTGGGCGCAGACCGTCGGCATCGAGCAGGTCGAGGTGCGCGTCGACAAGGGCCCGTGGCAGGTCGCGAAGCTCGGCACCGAGGACACCGTCGAGACCTGGCGCCAGTGGAGCTGGCAGTGGGACGACGCGACGCCCGGCAACCACACCCTGACCGTCCGCGCCACCACCAAGGACGGCGACACCCAGACCTCCGATCGGGCGAGCATTCGCCCGAACGGGACGACCGGCTGGCACAGCGTCCAGTTCCGCGTCGAGTAGCACGACCCCAACCCCAACAAGGAGAGATGAAGATGCGTACAACTGTGAAGACCTTCGCCGTCACGGCGGCCGTCTCGTTGTCGTTGTTCACCGCGGCGTGCGGCTCGAGCGACAACAAGTCAGAGGATGCACCCAAGGCGGAGAGCACCAGCTCCGCCGCGGCCGATCCGGCTGCCGACCTGGTCGGTGCGGGCTGCGCCGACTACGCCAAGGCCGTTCCCGAGGGCGCCGGCTCCGTCAGCGGCATGTCGCAGGACCCGGTCGCGACCGCAGCCAGCAACAACCCGCTGCTCAAGACCCTGGTCAAGGCGGTCTCCGGTCAGCTGAACCCCGACGTCAACCTCGTCGACACGCTCAACGGCGCTGAGTTCACGGTGTTCGCACCGGTCGACTCCGCGTTCGCCAAGCTGGACGCGAAGACGCTCAAGACGCTCAGCACCCCCGCCGGTGCCGACACGCTCACGAGCGTCCTGACGTACCACGTGATCCCCGGGCAGATCGCTCCGGCCGACATCGACGGGTCCCACAAGACCGTCAACGGTGCCGACCTCGAGGTCACCGGTTCGGGCAACGACATCAAGGTCGGCGGCGGCCAGGCCACCGTCATCTGCGGTGGCGTCAAGACCGCCAACGCGACGGTCTACCTGATCGACAACGTCCTGATGCCGCCCGCCTGAGCACATCCGACACAGTGGGCCGCCTCCCCTCAGGGGAGGCGGCCCATCGTCATGTCCGGGGTGCTTCAGCGGCGAGGCGGGAGGGGGAAGAAGCCAGACGTACGGTCCATGTACGCGCGGTAGCCGGGACGCTCTGCCATGTGGCGCTCGAGAACCCGCTTGCCCGACCCGAAGGCGAGCAGGTAGACCATGAGCGCCGGCGACAGGATCGTCAGCACGCCGGGCCAGTGCTCGGCGGCGACGAGGAAGAGGCCGACCCAGACACACGCGTCGCCGAAGTAGTTGGGGTGACGAGTCCAGCCCCACAAGCCGCGATCCATGACCGGGCCGCGGTCGGGATCAGCCTTGTAGGCCGCGAGCTGGCGGTCGCCGATGGCCTCGAACGCCACGCCGACGACCCACAGCAGCACGCCGGCGTACGCGATGACGCCGACGGAGCCCTGCGTCAGGGACCCGACCATCACCGGGAGCGCGACGAAGAACGCGATGCCGCCCTGCAGGACGTACACGATGAGGATGATCCCCAGCTCGCCCTTGCCCTCGAGCAGCGTGGCGTAGCGCGGGTCCTCTCCGTGCCCGCGACTGCGCAGGCCGATGTGGATCGCGAGTCGCAGCCCCCAGACGACGGTCATCACCAGGAGCAGCCACCGGCGGAGGTCGTCGCCGTGCCCCGCCGACGCGACGAATGCGGCCGCAGCGGCGCAGCAGAACATCAGCCCCCACGCGACGTCGATGACGTTGTGGCGGCCGAGCCGCTTGGCGACGGCGTACGTGATGCCGAGCGTGACCACGATCGCCGCGGCCGCTCCGATCAGCGTGTGGACGAGTGTGGTGCCGTCGATCTCGTGCATGGTTGGCTCCTGGTCAGGTCGTCGGGTCGGTCGTCGGGACGCGGCGCCGGCCGCAGGCCCTTGAGGAACAGCCGGATGCCGTGGACGCGGATCATGACGTCGACGGTCCAGTTGGCCCACGGCTTGCGCAGCGCGGAGGCGAGGCGGGCGTCGGTACGCCGGGTGCCGCGCATCGTCGCCACGAACGGGGCGCGATCGGGCCGGCGCAGCGTCACGGTGACAGCCAGCTCGGCGCCGGGCGCGGGGACGACCAGCTCGTAGTGGCCGTCGACGCCGTGGAACGGCGACACGTAGAACGTCTTGTCGGTCGTCGCGCGACCGTTGTCGGCAGGCTCGAGCAAGTAGCAGCGCCGGCCGCCGTACGTGTTGCGCACCTCGGCCACGACGTGGGTCAGCGTGCCGTCCGCGGCATGGCAGTAGAACAGGCTAAGGGGGTTGAAGACGTGGCCGAGCACGCGTGGACTGGCGAGCATGCGCACGGTCGCCGGCGGCGCGACGCCGCGCTCGGCGAGCCAGTCGTCGACGTTCCCGCGCAGCGACCGCGACGGGTCTCCGAGATGGTCGCGGGAGCTGAACGAGCACAGCCTGCGCAGTGGCCCGGCGAGTCGCGGCACGTCGTCGAGGTCGACCAGCCACGTGCGGCCGCGGTTCGTGAAGGCGTACTCGAGCCCGTCACGCCGGCGGTGACCGATCGTGACGTCGTAGCTCGCCACCGCGTCGCTCACCAACCTGCACCCAGGCTCTGCGCCGCGGCGACGCCCGAGCGGCAGCCGTCCTCGTGGAATCCCCACCCGTGGTAGGCCCCGGCGTACGCGATGACGCCGTCGTTGAGGCTCGGCAGGTCCGAGCGCGTGGCGACGGACTGGGGCGTGAAGACCGGGTGCTCGTAGAGCATCGACGCGATCTCGTGCCCTGGGGCGACGGGCTCGACGCCGTTGAGCGTGACGAGGTAGCGCGACCGCCCCGACAGGCGCTGGAGGCGGGTCATGTCGTAGGTGACGTTGACCTCGCCACCGGCCGCCTCGCACGTCGGCATCTGGTAGTTCCAGGCCGCCTGGGCCCGTGGAAGTGGCGGCAGGACCGAGGCGTCCGTGTGCAGCGCGACGCGGTTCTTGGAGTACGTCCACGCGCCCAGCGTCGCGGCCTCGGCCGCGGTCGGCTCGGCCAGCATCGCGAGCGCCTGGTCGGGATGTGTCGCGATGACGACAGCGTCGAACTCGGCGGCCTGGTCATCTGCGTCGATGATCCTGACGCCGGCGGCCGTACGCGTGACAGACCTGACGGGAGACAGCAGGTTGACCGCCGAGAGCTGCTTGCCGACCTTGTCCACGTAGCTCGCCGATCCTCCGGTGACGGTCCGCCAGGGGTGCGAGCCGCGTACGGACAGCATGCCGTGGTTGGCGAGGAACTCGAAGAGATAGCGCGCGGGATAGGCGCCGGCCTCGGCCGGGGCGCACGACCACACGCAGGCCACCATCGGCACGACGAAGTGCGTGCGGAAGTAGCGGCTGAACCGGCCTTCGGCGAGGAACTCGTCGAGCGTCATGCCATCCGCCTGGGTGGCCGCCAGGTGCCGCCGGGCGCGGCGGTGGAAGCGCTTGACCTCGGTCAGCATGTAGAGGAACCGCGGGTTCGCCGCATTGCGCATCGTCGGGAACAGCCCGCTCGCGCCGAGCGCTCCGGCGTACTGCAGCCCGCAGCCGTCGCAGCGGATCGACATGCTCATCTCGGACTCCTGCGTCTCGACGCCGAGCTCGTCGAACAGCCGGGACAGGTTCGGGTACGTCTGCCGGTTGTGCACGATGAAGCCGCTGTCGACGTTGAGCGACGTGCCGTCGGGGTCGAGCAGCTCATGCGTGTGCGCGTGGCCACCCAGCCGCCCGTCCGCCTCGTACATCGTCACGTCGGCGACGCGCTGCAGGAGGTAGCCGGCGGTCAGGCCCGCCACTCCACTCCCGATGATGGCGACCTGTCGTCTGCCCATGCTGAACTCCCTGCTCCGAAGGACCGGTACTACAGGAGGTTCGGAGCCGGTCGGCGCAGGGATTGGTCAGGCAGTCACACCGGTACGTTCAGCACCGGCGTCGTCGTGGGCTTGTCGGACCCACCGCTGGGCTCGACCGTGACAGCCAGCTCGTCGGCCTTCGCCAGATCCTTCATGATCATCTCGCCCGATCGCGAGAACGTGCCCTGCGACTCCGGCTCAGCACTCTTGATGAGCCAGACCTGGTAGACCTTGCCGTCGTCGAGCGCCGGCAGGCTGTGGGCGACCACCACGGCAGCGTCGCGCTTCTTGGACGTCACGAGTCGCACGGTCCCGCCGTTGGGGAAGTCCTGCGCCACGGTCGCCGCGTCTGACGCACCGAGCACGGACGTGATGTCGGCGAGCTGTCGCTCCCGGTCTTGAGCATGATCGCGCTCGACGAGGTAGCCACCACCTCCGGCGGCGGCCACCAGGAGCGCGGCAGCCGCGACGAGCTGGGGCAGCCTGCCCCGGAGCCCGCGGCGCTGGTTGATCGAGGCGACGAGCGGACGCTCCTGGGGGATCGAGCCGATCGCCGTCAGCAGCGTCTGGCGCAGGGCGGCCGGGGGTTCCTGGCTCTGTGCCTCGCCAAGACGCGTCGCCGTCGCCTGCAGGCCCCCGAGCTCGGACCGGCAGTCGGGGCACTGCTCAAGGTGCGCCTCGAACTGCGCGCGCTCGGCAGGGTCGAGGGCGTCCAGCACGTACGGGGCGAGGAGGGAGTGCAGATCTGTGGTCATGCCGGAACTCCGATGCAGTCGCGCAGGCGGACGAGGCCGTCGCGGATCCGGGTCTTGATGGTGGCGGGATTGGCGTCGAGGACCTGCGCGACCTCGGCGTAGGTGTGGCCCTTGTAGTAGGCCAGGTTGACGGCCTCACGCTGCAGCTCGGTGAGCCCGTCGAGGCAGCGGCGCACCTGTTCGTGCTCGAGGGTCGTGCTCACGGTCTCCTCGACCTCGTCGTAGTCCGGGCCGTTCGACCAGTCATAGCTGTTCTCGCGGTTGGTCGCCGCCTGGTCGTGCCTGACGGCGTCGACCGCCCGGCGGTGCGCGAGCGTCAGGACCCAGCCCTTGGCGCTCCCCCGCGCCGGGTCGAACCGTGGAGCGGACTGCCAGACCTGGATGAACACCTCTTGGGCGATCTCCTCGGCCCGGGCCGGATCGCGTACGACCCGGCGGGCCAGACCGTAGACCGCGGCGCCGAGCAGGTCGTAGACGGCGGCGAATGCCTGCTCGTCACCGCGTCCGACGCGGACGAGGAGCTCTGCGGCATCTGGTGCCGGCTCGTCGGAGGACGCGTCGGCAAGGCGCAGGTGCGCGGCGCTTCGGGTCACGTGGCTCTCCGATCGAAATGGCTTCTTGCCAATCATTCGAAGCTGCCTCCGTCACGGATGGGTCGCACCCACACATTTGTGCAAGCCCGCGCCAGCATCATCGCACTGGTCGGGTCCCGCCCCGCGGTTCAGGACCGGTGGCGGGCGAGGAACTCGGCGGTGCGTGGACTCCGCGGGGCCGTGAACAGCTGCTCCGGCGGACCGGACTCCTCGATGCGGCCATCGGCCATGAAGACGATGCGGTCGGCGACCTCGCGCGCGAACGCCATCTCGTGGGTCGCCATGACGATCGTCATCCCGTCGCTGCGCAGGTCGCGGATGACGTCGAGCACCTCGCCGACCAGCATCGGGTCGAGCGCCGACGTGATCTCGTCGAGCAGCAGCACCTCGGGCCGCATCGCGATCGCGCGTACGAGCGCGACCCGCTGCTGCTGGCCACCCGAGAGGGCGTCGGGATAGGCACCGGCGCGGTCCTCGAGCCCGACCCGGGCCAGCAGCTCGTGCGCCGTCGCCGCCGCCTCCGCCCGGCTGCGGCCGCCGGCCTTGACCGGGGCCAGCACGATGTTGTCGAGCACGGACTTGTGCGGGAACAGGTTGTAGGCCTGGAACACGATGCCGATCCGGCGCCGGATCGCGTCGACGTCGACCCGGGGGTCGGTGATCTCGGCGTCGCCGAGCCAGATGTCACCGTCGTCGACCTGCTCCAACAGGTTGAGGCAGCGCAGCAACGTCGACTTGCCCGACCCCGAAGCGCCGATGAGGCACACGACCTCGCCCTCGACGACCTCGAGATCGATGCCCTTGAGCACCTCCGTGCCGTTGAAGGACTTGCGGACCGCGTCGGCCCTCAGCACGCTGCCGCTCATGTCACGATTCCGTTCTCGCGGCGCAGCGACCGCACCGTGAGGTAGTCGGTGAACCGCGCCAGCGGGATCGTCGCGGCGATGAAGAACACCGCCGCGACCACGTACGCGGTGAAGGTGAAGTCGTGGCCCGAGATGACCTGCGCCGCACGCAGGGACTCGACGAGCCCGATGGTCGACAGCAGGGCGGTGTCCTTCTGGAGCGACACGAAGTCGTTGAGCAGCGGCGGGGCGACCCGGCGGAGCGCCTGCGGCAGCACGATGTGCCGCATCGTCTGGCCGTACGTCAGGCCGAGGGCGCGACCACTGGCCCACTGCGTCGGGTGGATCGACAGGATTCCGGCGCGGATGACCTCGGCGACGTACGCCCCGTAGCTCAGCGTCAGGGCGATGGCGCCGAGCCAGAACAGGCTCGTCGGCATGCCGGTGAGGTTGAGCGCCGGCAGACCGAAGCCGACCAGCAGCACGATCAGCAGCGTCGGGGTGCCGCGGAAGACGTCGGCGTAGAGGATCGCGATGAGCTTGACCGGCGCGAGCGCCGGAGCCGGGATCACCCGGACGATCGCGATGACGATGCCGACGACCAGCACGAACACCTCGACGACCATGAAGAGCCGGATGTTGAGCCAGAACGAGCGGGCGACGTCAGGGAATGCCGCCTTGGCGTCGGGCCACCAGAAGTACGTACGGTGGACCCGGTCCCAGCCAGGCGAGGTGCCGACGAGGTAGACGAGCAGCCCGATCACGACGATCGTCGAGACCGCCGCCACCGCACCCCGGGTCAGGGTGCGCCGGCGGCGGTAACGCTCGCGCTCGAGCTGGCGCGCGCTCGGGGTCACTTCAGCTCAGGGACGTCGGTCGCCTGGTTGAGCCACTCGTCCTTGAGCTTGTCGAGCGTGCCGTCCTTGGCCAGGGCGTCGACCGCGGCGCTGGCGCACGGGGTCAGCTTGCTGCCCTTGGACAGCAGCAGGCCGAACTGCTCCTGCTTGCCCTTGGTCGGCTGGAACTGCCCGACGATCGTGCCGCCGTCGATCTCGGCCGACGTGAGGTAGTAGGCCGTCGGCAGGTCCGCGACGATCGCGTCGACCTGCTTGTTCTGCAGGGCCTGGGCCGCCTTGGACGTGTCGTCGTAGACCAGCGGCTTGGCGGCCGGCTCGATCTGGTTGGTGATCGCGTCGAGCGAGGTCGTCGCGATCTGCGCACCGAGCTTGGCGCCCTTGAGCTCGGCGAGGCTCGTCGCCCCGGCGTACTTCGAGCCCTTGAGCGTGATGATCGCCTGGGCCGCGGAGTAGTAGGGCGTCGAGAAGTCGACGGCCTTGGCGCGGGTCGGCGAGATCGAGAACTGGTTGATGTCGACGTCGAACGACTTCTTGCCGGGCTGGATGGCCTGGTTGAAGCCGGCCTTGACCCACGTCACCTCGGACTTGGCGAAGCCGAGCTTGTCGGCCACGGCGTACGCCACGGCGGACTCGAAGCCCTTGCCGTTGGAGGGGTCGTTGTCGCTGAACCACGGGTCGTACGCCGGGTCGTCGGTCGCGATCGTGAACGTGCCGGCCTTGACCAACGGCAGGTCGGCGGGCTTGCAGTCGGCGAGGGCGGAGGGGGTCTTGGCGGCGGTGTCGCCTTCGGAGTCGGCGGGGGCGCACGCGGACGTCAGGACGAGGGCCGCGGCGGCGATGGCGGTCAGGCCGCCGTAGGGGGTGAACTTCATGGGAGAAGCGTAGGGCCAGGACGCAATAGGTCTGGACGTATCTCATCCCTCGACGTGTGGCAGTCGTCGCATCGTCAGCGTTGATCGCCGCCACGCAGCAGTGCCGCAAGCGGCAGGCGACGTACGTGGCCGGCCTCGGCGATGGCGATGAGCATCGCGGTGCCGACGAGCACGAGGGCGGTCGTGCCCGCCCACCACGGGACGACCAGGCTCGGCGTCGCGGACTGGCCGGTGACCAGCTGGAGCGAGAGGGAGCCGAACATCGTCACGGCCGCGCCGACGCCGAGGACGACACCGGCCACGGCGCCGACGAGGACCGGGCTGACGAGCTCACCGAGCAGGACCCGGCGCACGTCGAGGTGGCCCAGTCCGAGAGATCGGAGGCGGCCCAGCGACTCCGCCCGCGCCGGCGCCTCCGCCGCGGCAGCCAGGGCCACCCCGAGCACCGCGAACAACAGCAGGAGCAGGGCCGAGGCGACGGCGAGGCGTACGAGACCTGAGGCCAGTGGCGCTGTGCGGCGCGCCTCGACGACGTCGGTGAGCACGTCGACGGTCCCGGCCGACCCCGCCGCGGCCTTGAGGGCAGCGGCAGCCCCGGGCCCGACCGCCCAGACGGTGCCGGGGTCGGCCACCACGCCCGCCGCCTCGAACGCTGCACGGTCGATGACCAGCACGGGTTCGGTGGAGTCGCCGACGCGTGGGGCGACACCGACCACCGCGAGGGGTACGGGCGTGTCCTCCCACCGCACCTGGAGGTCGTCGCGGAGGTCGCGGTCGCCACCCAGCAGCAAGGCAGGGACCTTGCCGCCCGCCTTCCGGTGCAGGCGCGAGAGCTGGGTAGCGTCCGGCAGGGGGCTCGCCGCCAGGACCTTCTGGTACGCCGCAGAGTCGACGATCACGAGCCGCACCGTCGCCGAGCTCGAGCCGGAGGCCAGGCCGAAGCCCTCGACGACCCGCGCCGCGGCTGTGGCGCGCACCCCCGGTCGGGTCGAGACCTTGGCGGCGACCGCCGAGACGGACCGGTCAGGCGCCGTCTCCCAGGCGGCGTCACCACCGACGGACTGCAGCGCTCCAGCCGCCTGACCCTGCTGCTCGGTCGCCACGAGCGCGACCGCCGTCGTCAGCTGGGCCACCGTGACGGCCACGACCAGGAGCGGCAGCGCCCGCCCGGCTGACCGCGAGGTCCGTGCGGCGACCACGAGCGGCACCGCACCGAGCACACGGCGCGCACGCGCCAGCACCAGCCGGGAGGCGGGCGGGAGCAGCCGGACCAGCAGGAGGCCGCCGACGATCGCGAACCAGGTCGGCGCGGACGAAGCGGTCAGGTCCCCGTCACCCACGACGCCACGCTGGCGCAGTGCCACGTACGTCAGCACCGCCACGCCCAGCACGACCCCTTCGACGAGGAGCCGCCGCGCGCGCCGAGCCCGGGCCACCGCGAGACGCGCCGAGCGGTTGGCCGGCACCCGGCGGTCGTCCGCAGCCCGGGCTGCGCGCAGCGTGGCCAGGACCGGTCCGGCCAGGGACGCGACGACCAGCACGGGAAGGGACCACCGCCAGCCGACGTCGCCGACCACCAGCCAGGTGACAAGCGTGCCCAGCGCCGAGCCGACGAGCGCCACGGTCACGGACTCGGCGACCAGCTCGGTGAAGATGCCCATCAGGGAGGCGCCCCGCTCGCGCACCAGCACGAGCGAGTCCGACCGGCGGCGCACCAACAGGTCTGCCGCCAGGAGCAGGATCAGCGTCACGCCCGCGAGCAACCCGATGATCAGCACCGTCGCCTGCCCCTGCGCGGCCGACACCCTCGCGCGGCTGTCGAACAGGACCCGGTCGAGCAGGCTGTCCCACGAGATCTCCCCGCTCCCCCGCGACGCCGTCGTCTTGAGCGACACGATCTCCTGCATGAGCCGAGCGGTCTGCTTCCACCGCACCTGAGCGGGTCGTGGGCTGAAGACGACCCGAGTCGTCAGGTCGTCGAACGGCAGGGCGAGCTGGAAGTCCGGCAGCGAGTCCGTCGAGACGACCGCCGCCGCGGAGACGCTCGTCAGCTGGTCGGAGTGGCTGATGACGGGGTGTAGCAGCTCCGGCACGGCGGCCCACAGGTTGTCGTCCGGGTCGCCTGCGACGAAGATCCCGCTGATCACGATCGTGGCGGTCCGGTGCTGCTCGTCCTCGGCCTCGATGCGGTCGCCGACCTTCAGGTCGAGCGCGTCCGCGGCTTCGCGCGGCAGCGCCACCTGCACGGGCCACGGGTCGGTCTTGACCGCAACCTCGACGTCGGCCTTGGCCGCCGGCACGGACGGCTTGGGCGGACCGCCGGACGTATAGGTGACGGCAGGGTCGTGTCGTGGGGCGGTGAGGTAGGCCAGTCGGAGATAGCGTCCCGGGCCGGCGTCGAGGAGGTGCATCGACGGGGACGTCAGGCTCGTCACCCCTGGACGTACCACGGCGGCGAGCCCGTCCGGCATGGCTCGCTGCGCGCTCGCTGCGCTCTCCCGCAGCTGCGCGGCCGCCTTCGGATCGCGGATCCGCTGGCCTTCGTCGAAGGGCCGGGACACCGTGGCGACGACGGCCCCCTGCAGACCCGCATCACGTACGTCGGCTGCGATCGCACGGTCGGACGTACGTTCGGTCAGGGGCGCGATCGCCGAGGTCAGCAGCGTGGCGAGCATGACGACGAGCCCGATCAGCACCAGCAGGCCGAGGTGAGCCCGCGCGCGGCCGACCATGCTGGGCCGGTGCCACCGCGGCATCATGAGTCCGCCCCCCTCAGCTGGTCGGGGCCGGAGCGACGCACGACGACGAACGTGATGACGGTGGCGATGATCAGGCAAGCCGCCAGTGCACCGGCCACGACGGCCGACTCGCGACCCCACGGCCACACGAGGACGGCCGTCGGCACTGGCGCCACACCGATGTCGGAGCGGACCAGGCTCGAGGCGAGCGCCACCGACGCCACCACTCCGACCACCGCTCCGGTCAGCACCACGAGCCCCAGGAGGATGCCGTGCTCGGCGAGCACGAGCCGCGTCACCTGCCGCCGCGTGAGGCCAAGAGCGCGGAGGCGGGCCACCTCAGCCGATCGTGCCGGCCGGTCGGCGCCGACGACCAGGGCCGCACCGGCGAGCAGCAGCAGCCCACCCGCGACGACGAGGAGCACCAGCGCCGCGGGCACCATCGCGCGCAGCGGACCGCGCTCGAGCTGCGCCGCGACGCCCGTGCGGGTCGTGACCTCACCGAGGTCGAGGCCCGTCAGGGCCCGGGCCGTCTGCGGCGAGGGGTTCGCGACCCACCAGGCATCGACGACAGGCTCGAGGTGACCGAGCCCGATGAGCATGCGCGACAACGTCTCGGCGTCGGCCAGCACCGCCACCCGTCCTGGGGCCGACGGCACGGTCGGGACCACGGCGACGATCTCGAGCGGCACCGGCACTCCGTCGACGGTCGCGCTGACCTTGCCGCCGACCTTGGTCCCCACCACGTCGGCCAGGCGCTTCGACACCGCGACGGGCAGGGCGGCCGGGCGCGCGAAGCCCGTCACGAGCAGGTCACCGTCGGCGTACCTCAGGAAGGCGAGGTCCAGCTGCGCCGTGGTCCGGACCGTCGTGGCGCTCGCGGACGACGTCACCTCCACTGCCGCTCCGGTGACCGGGGTGTCGGGCGCGCCAAGCTTCACCACGTGCCAGTCCCGCTCGGAGTCTGCGTCCGGGTTCCTGACCGACAGGTCGACCGTCACCGAGGCGGTGCCCGAGGTGGTCGCCCCGCTCAACGTGAGCTTGGCCGCGACGAGGTGTGCCCCCTTGAGGTCGCCCATCCCGTCGAGCACGTGCGATCGCCCGTCCAGCGGCACGCTGTCGGCGCTGACCGCGCGGCGGAAGCCCGAGGCGTCCTGCACCAGCAGGGTGGGCGTCACGTCGATCGGCACGCCGCGCGGCGCGGACCCCTTGACGGTGACGCCGGCTGACAGCGGCACCCCGGCGACGGACGGCCCCGGCGCCAGCAGGTCACCGACGGCGGTCCACGTACGACCGTGGTCGAGCCGCCCTCGCAGCAGAGTCCCGGCGCGGCGGGAGTCAGCCGCGACGAGCACCGGGGCCGAGTCGTCGTCGCCGGAGCCCACGTACTGTCCGAGCGCGAGGGGTCGGTCGATGACCGCCGACGTCACCCGGCCTCGGGTCGCCGCCGCGATGGCCGCCGCCTCACGGTCAGTGGCCGGCGTCGACAGCGCGAACGACAGGTCCGTACCGACGCGAAGCGCCGCCTGGTCGTCCTGGGACCGGTCCCAGGTCGTCTGCAGGGCGAGTCCGAACGTCGCCGAGGCCGTCGCCATCGCAAGCAGCGCGAGGGCGGCGCCACCGTACGGGCGTCGCGCTGCCTGGCTGGTGGCGAGCGGGAGCACCAGCGCGGTCGAGCGGCCGGCGACCCACGCGACGGCGGCCAGCAAAGCGGGGGCCCAGCGCACCGCCAGCACGGTCACCGCGACGACGCAGACGACCGGCGCCAGGATGAGCGTGGCGTCGTCGGTGGTGGCGCTGGATGGCTGCGAGTGGAGCTGCCACCACGCAGCGATCGCGACGACCACGAGCACCAGGTCCACGCCGGAGCGGGCGACGCGCGCCGCGCGTGGACCGAGCGTGGCGGATCCCAGCATGGGGACGACCAACGCCAGCGAGAGCAGGACCGCGCCGGCCACCTCGACGAGCACGAGTCCGAGCGTGACGGCGGGCCCCTGGCTGAGTCCGGCGGCGGCCAGCGCCGGCAGATGGGTGACCGCCGAGTGCGCCAGTCCGGCGACCGGCACGGAGAGCACCGCGGCCGCACCGGCGATCAAGAGGACCTCTGCCAACGTCCACACCGCGAGCTGGTCGCGCCCAAGACCCAGGTCCGCCAGCAGAGCGCGCTCGCCCGCCCGTACGTCCCCGAGCAGTCGACCGGCGAGGAGCAAGGCCGTCAGAGCCATCACGGTGCCCAGCAAGAGCACGACCAGCAAGGTCGAACGGGTCGCCGCCTGCTGGGCATGGATCCGGCTCAAGGTCTGCGGCAGGTCGGAGGCGACGCGGCTGATCTCCACCTGATCGACGACGCGCGCCGACAGCAGACCGTCCGCTGCTCGCAACGTCTCGACAGCGGCGTTCATCGACCCGTCGGTCGCACGCGTCAGGGTCGGCTGGCCGGTCACCTGCAACGCGTCGATCGTCGAACCGCTCGCGAGGAACGTGGCGTCGTCGACCACGAAGGGGCCGTACGTGGGCGACAACCTGGGCAACGACCCGTCGGTGTACGCGGCGTCGTAGCCCCTCCCGGCCAGCGGGTCCCGTTCCCAGCCGACGCGAGACGTGGCACGGAAGGTGCCGACGACCACCAGGCTCACCGCGTTCTCGACCGGATGTGTGCCGATCTCACGGCCCACGGTGATCCGGTCACCCACCGCGAGGTGGAGCCGGCTGGCCGTCGCCTCGGGCACCACCGCCTCGCCGGCGCCGTCAGCCCAGTGCCCGGAGGTCAGGGCCGCCCGCGAGGACAGTGACGTGGTGGTTGCCAGATAGCCCAGCCGTGGGCCCTCACCGAGACGTCGCATCCGGGAGGTGGCGTTGGTCGTGAACGTCGGTGCCAACGGACGCAGTGCGTCGCCGATCACGGCGTGTGCAGCCGCACGGACGGCCACCGCGTCAGAGGCCTTGAGCCCACCGATGTATGCCGTCACCGCGGTCTGCTGGGGTGTCGTCTCCTGCACCCCTGCCGTGAACGACGCGTCCTGGGTCGGGCCCATCAGCAGGGCGCCGACCCCCAGCAACGACGTGCCGAGGGTGACGAGTGCGACGATGCCCGCGAGCAACCGCCACTGGGCCAGGGTGCGCCGGCGTACGAGCGTCAGCACTGCGGGATGGTCCGGGCCGTCATGTCAGCCGGCCGTCGGAGATCGTGAGCACCCGGTCGGCCAGCGCCATCATGACCGGGTCGTGCGTCGAGACGACGGCGGTGACCCCCTCTGACTCGACCAGTCCGCGCAACAGCCCCATCACGCCGAGGCCGGTCTCGGCGTCGAGCTGCCCGGTGGGCTCGTCCGCGATGAGCAGGCGAGGCGACCCGGCCAACGAGCGCGCGATGGCCACGCGCTGCTGCTGCCCGCCCGAGAGCTCGGCGGGTCGCTGGTCCGCGTGGTCGCGCAGTCCCACCAGCTCGAGGAGCAGGGCGACACGCTTCTCGCGCTCGACGGCGGGCGTACGACGCAGGCGCAGCGGCACGCCCACGTTCTCGGCGGCGGTCAGCGCCGGCACGAGCCCGAACGTCTGGAACACGTACGACACCGAGTCGCGGCGGAGCCGGCTCAGGCCCTCGTCGTCGAGGCCGGTCACCTCGGTGCCGTCGACACGCACGGTGCCGCTGTCGGGTTGGTCGAGGCCGCCGATCAGGTTGAGCAGCGTCGTCTTGCCAGAGCCGGAACGCCCGACCAGCGCCACCATCTCGCCGGGCGCGACGTCGAACGACACGCCTCGCAGCGCGTGCACCGTGCCCGGTCCAGAGCCGTACGTGCGCGTCAGGCCGCGGGCCACGACCATCGGCTCGGTCACCGGCTCTCCCCGGCCGAGCGGATCTCGACGTGGTCGTCCTCGAGCGCGAGCCGAACCCGCCGAGTGAGGGCCAACGCCTCACGGAACTCACGCGGCACCTGCACCCGGCCGGCGCGATCCATCACGGCGTACTCCTCACCCAACGCGTGCGCCCCGGCCGCCAGGTCGTCGTGGCTCCGCAGCACCTCGCTGCTCGTCCGTCCATCGCGGATGGCGACGGTGCGGGCCACCTGTCCGCTGACGGCGGCGTCGTGGGTGACGATCACGATCGTGGCACCGAGATCGCGGTTGGCGGTTCGCAGCGCCGTGAACACCTCCTGCGCGGTCTCGCTGTCGAGCTCGCCGGTGGGTTCGTCGGCGAGCAGGACCCTCGGCTCGTTGGCGAGGGCGACGCAGATCGCGACCCGCTGCTGCTCGCCACCGGACATCTCGCTCGGGCGGCGGTCGGCGCAATGCGCGACGCCGACGGCTTCGAGCAGCTGGGCCGTGCGCTGTCGTCGCTCGGCGCGTGACCTGCCCGCGATGCTCATCGGCAGGTCGACGACCTCGCCGGCGGTCAGATAGGGGACCAGGTTGCGCGCGGTCTGCTGGCGCACGAACCCGACGACGTTGCGCCGGTAGTGCACACGCTCGCTCCGGGTCAGCGCGAGCAGGTCGTGCCCGGCAACTCTCGCGCGGCCCGCTGTCGGCGCATCGACGCCCGCAAGCACCTGCAGCAAGGTGGACTTGCCGGAGCCGGAGGCGCCCACGATGGCGACCATCTCGCCCTCGTGCACGAGCAGGTCGAGGCCCTGCAACGCCTGCACCTCGACGCTCTCGGTCTGGTAGATCCGCACGAGGTTGTCGCAGACCACGAGCGCGTCGTGGCCGTACTCCGGCTCCTGCGCAGCCGGCGCAGGCAGTGACAAGCTTGGTCCCGCCACGACATTCCTCCCGCTCCGACCCCGCGTCAGCGTAACAAAGGTCACACCAATCTGGGTCCAGAAGTGACCGTCTGTCTTGGCGTGGTGGCTACCGAGACCGACGCTGGACCGCCGTCGGCCGCCGCCGGTACGCCACGGCAGCAGCGATCGCGGCGATCACCAAGGTCAGGACGATCCAGCTGAGACCGTAGGGCCGGTGCAGCACGGTGTCGTTGTCCGGCTTGCCGCCCTGACCCGACAGGACGTTGAGGAACGCCACCGTCAGGGTCGCCCACACGAGGAATGCGATCGCCGCGACCGACCGGGTGCGCCCCGGCAGCAGCCGCGCCGCGACGACGCCGAGCACCACCGTCACCGGCGCGATGACGGCGTCGTGCAGGATCACCCCGCCGGCGAGCCAGGTGCCCATCGAGACGAGCTGCTCGGAGGTGAAGTCGCGCATGAGCCAGACTCCCCAGAGCCCGAAGCCGACCCCGGTGAGCAGCAGCAGCGCTCGTACGAGCCTCATGTCCGCACCTCGAGCTCACGGACCCACTTCGTCTGCAGGACTCCGGGCCGGTTGGGCGCGATGATCCGGCACGGATAGCCATGGTCCAGGCTCAGCGGCTCGCCGTTGAGCTCCAGGGCCAGCAACGTGCGGGGGTCGTCGACGAAGTCGCCGGGCAGCTCGGAGGTACGAAAGGCGCCGCGCGTCTGCATCGACCGTACGGTGACCGTTGACCGGGACGGCGCCCCGACGAGGGCGATCAGGTCCTGGACGGCAACCCCGGTCCACACGGCGTTGCGGCTCCATCCCTCGACGCACGCGATCGGCAGCCGGTGCGTACGCTGCGGCAGCTTCGCGAGCTCGTCACGGGTGAGCGACACGGTGCGCGCTCCGGCCTTGAGCTGGAGCACGAACGCCGGATCGCTGGCGGCACGGGTGGCACCGGCTGCCCGCGCCGTGCGGTTGACCGGCAGGTCCTGCGGTCCGTCCCCGTCGCGTACGCCGAACACGGAGATCCTGCGGAGGACCGGCACCGTCTGGCCGACGGTCAGGACCAGGGCCAGGCCCGACGCGACGGTCAGGCCACGCAGGACGGCTCGGCGGCTGGGCCCCTCGGCGTCGACCGGCGGCTCGTCCGCGACCGAGGCTCCGAGACCTTCGCGGATGACCGGAAGCTTGACCGCGATGTGCACGAGGAGTGCTCCGATCGCGACCCACGCGACGGCCTCGTGCGTGCGCCGGAAGCTGAACTCCCACGGATACCACTGCACAACGTTGAGCAGACCGCTCGTGAGCTGGAAGATCGCCGCCGCGACCAGCACGCCGATCGAGGCGCGTTCCAAGACGTCGACGAGCTGGTCGCGTCTGGCCTTGGGCGGGCGGATGAAGAACCGGGGATAGACCGACCACAGCTTGACCAGCAGCAGCGGGACCGACGCGATGCCGGTCGCCACGTGCGTGCCCTGCGTGACCCGGTAGAGCCATGCGGGGTTCGGGCCGATCGGCAGCCAGCTGGGTGAGTCGTACTGGAAGTGGCTCCACAGCCCGGTCAGGAAGCAGATGCCGAACGCGATGCCCAGCGCTGTCCCGACGCGGGCGGTGGTCGCAGGTCCCCGCGACCTGGCGCTGAAGTCCTCGGGCCGCGGGATGCGCTTCTCGATGTCCTCGACGCGGGGAAGTCTCATGCGCGTTCCATGTGCGCAGTGTGCCTGCCGCCAGCGGAGTGCGTCGCCACGACGCGCAGGCCGGCGCGCTGCGCGACCTCGTCGATCGCGTCGAGACCGACCACGGCCCACGCGAAGTGGGCCGACAACCGCCCGTCGACCCGAAGCCGGCGGTGCTCGCGAACGAGCCCCGCGCCCGTGGGAGCGACCTCGGCGATCACGGTTCCGTCGTGGGTCAGGACCTGCCGCAGGCGACCGAGCAGACGCACGGGGTCGCCGCCGATGCCCAGATTGCCGTCGGCCAGCAGCGCGTACGCCCACCGGCCCTCGCCGGGAATGGCGCCGAACACGTCCCGGCGCAGCGCAAGCGCCCCGCGTGTGCGGGTCTGCCGGATCGCCTCGCTGGAGACGTCGATGCCCATCGCGGGAACCCGACGCGCGGCCAGCTCAGCGACCAGGCGGCCGGGGCCGCAGCCGATGTCGATCGTCGCGTCGTCGCACGGCTCGATGAACAGCTCGCGGTCGACCCAGTCGGGGGCCGACGACCACTGCGCGACCTCGAACGGCTGGGTGTGCCCGACGTGGTCGACGACGTGCGTCGGCTTGCCGGCGAAGGCCTCGTCGTACGCCGAGACCGCGTCGAACGCGATGCTCATGAGTTGACCCGAAGGCTTTGCACGACGGCGGCGACGCGGGAGAGCGGGATGCCGTCAGCGATGTCGAGGGCATCGGCCCACGTGTCCATGTCGCGGACCGTGCGCAGCCGTTCGACGTCTCCCAGGGCACGCTCGGTGTGCTCGGCGGTGTCGTCGACCGACATCTCGACGTCCGCGAGCACGGCGGCCTCGCCGGGGTCGGGCAGACCCAGGAGCCACCAGCCGCCGTCGACGGCCGGCCCGATGACGCGCGAGCCTCGGCGAACCTCGGCCCCGGCATCCAGGTAGTCCCGCACGGTCAGCTGCGGGGTGTCCATGCCGACCTGCACGACCCCGTGCCCGCCATCAGCGTCTGCGTGCGCATGAGCCAGCCGTGCGCCGAGGCCGTCGCCGCGCTGCGACACCACGCGTACGCCCGAGAGCGCGCGCGTGATCTCGTCAGTGCGGACCGCGTCGCCCAGCTCACCCGTCAGCGCGACGACGACAGGCCATCCCAGGGCTGCGACGGTCTCGAGCGTGTCGAGCAGTGCCGCTGCCGCGAGCTGGGCCGCCGCGTCGTCGCCGACCGTGGCCGCGACGCGGGTCTTGACGAGCCCCGGCTCGGGCGCCTTGGCCACGACGAGGACAGTCGGATCGTTCGTCATCGCAGGACCCTGGCGAAGTCCTGCACGACGCGTGCCGTGCCACGGACCGACCCGGAGACCTTGGACCTCGTGCCGGCTGCTCGACGGTCATAGTCGACGTCGATCTCCTGCACGGTCCAGCCGGCCTCTGCCGCGCGCAGCATGAGCTCGAGCGGGTAGCCGAAGCGCCGGTCCTCGACGCCGAGGCCGAGCAGATCGGTCCGGCGGCAGACTCGCATGGGCGCGAGGTCGTGGATCGGGAACGCCGAGCGGCGCCGGATCCAGGTCGCCAGGAGCTGTGTGCCCAATCGCGCGTGCCAGGGCCACACGCCGCGACCCATGGGGCGACGCCGGCCGACCGCCATCGTCGCCAGTCCCGAACGTACGAGCTCCAGCATGGGCACGAGATCGGCGAGGCGCATCGAGGCGTCTCCATCGATCACCGCGACGAACTCGGCCTCAGCGGCAAGCATCCCCGCATGAACGGCTGCGCCGTAGCCCGGTCGGGTCTCGGTCACGACGTGCGCGCCGAGGGCGCGGGCCACGTCTGCCGTGCCGTCAGTCGACCCGTTGTCGACGACGATCGCGCGCCATCCGGACGGGACGTCGGCGAGCACGATCGGCAGCGCAGCAGCCTCGTCCCGGCAGGGGATCACCACATCGCACACGCTCATACCCATGATTCGACGCTAGGGGCGTCCCGGCTTGGTCCGCCAGACGTCGGGCGATGACGGACCCGTGACGTCGGCTCGTTCGGCCAGCCCCGGGGCCACCGGCGCACCTAGGCTGACGTCGTGCCCCCCACCCTGTCCTCCGCCCGCGCAGCGATCGCGTCAGCGGCCGTCGGGCTCGTCCTGGTGGTGGCGGCGATCGTCGTCCCGCGCCTGACCGACGAGGACGTGCGCGTGCACTGGCCCCCGCTGCACGCCGACTGGGACCCGCGAATCGGGCTGCTGACCCTGCCCGCGGTCGCGATCGGCCTGCTCCTGTGGGTCGCGCTCCCCCGCCTGGCCGCGACCGCTTCGTGGCGCGCCCTCCTGGCGTACGCCTTCGCCGGCACGTGGCTGTGGACCATGGCGCTGGCGATGACGGAGGGCACCGACGGGCTCGCGCGGGTCTTCGAACGACCCGGCGAGTACGTCCACGACGCCCAGCGGGTCGACTCGATCGGCACCATGATGCGGACGTTCGTCGATCGCATCCCGATGGACTCGCCCGACCACTGGCACACCCACGTCGCCGGGCACCCACCCGGAGCACTGTTGTTCTTCGTGCTGCTCGACCGCCTCGGCATCACCGACCCGTTCTGGATCGGCGTCGTGGTCGTCACGATCGGCAGCACGGCGGTCGTCGCGGTCCTGATGACCCTCAAGACGCTCGGTTCCGTGCGCCTGGCGCGGCAGGCCATGCCGTGGATCGTCCTCGCCCCGACCGCCGTCTGGATGGGTGTCGACGGTGATGCCTTGTTCACCGCCGTCGCGGCGTGGGGTCTCGCTCTGCTGGCGGTCGCCGCCGTGCACCGGCGCCCGGGAGCCGCGGTCGCGGCCGGTCTGCTGCTCGGCGCGTGCGTCTACCTGTCGTACGGGCTGGTGCTCCTCGCGATCCTCGCCGTCGCGGTCCTGGTCGTCGGCCGTACGTGGCGACCGTTGCCCTGGGCGCTTGCGGGCGCAGCCGCTGTTGCCGTGGCGTTCACCGTGGCGGGCTTCGAGTGGTGGAGGGCGTACCCCGTCCTGCACGACCGCTACTACGCCGGCATCGCGTCCGAGCGGCCCTACTCGTACTGGGTCTGGGCCGATGTCGCCGCATGGACGTTCACGGTCGGGCTCGTCGTGTGGGCCGCGTTTCCCCGGGCGGTTCGCGCCTTCAGGGAGGGCGACGTCATGGCTCGGCTCGCGGGCGCCGCCGTGCTGACGATCCTCGTCGCGACGGTCTCCGGCATGAGCAAGGCCGAGGTCGAGCGCATCTGGCTGCCGTTCACGATCTGGGTCGTCGCGCTCCCGGCACTGCTCCCCCAGCGATGGCACCGTCCGGCCCTGCTGTCCCAGGTCGTCCTGGCCCTGTGCGTCCAACAGCTGGTGCTGACAAGGTGGTGATCATGGCGAGCGTCGACCGACCTCACGTCCTGGTGGTCGAGGACGATCACGCGGTGGGCGACGTGCTGCGTCGCTACCTCGAGCAGTCGTACGACGTCACCGTCGCCACCGACGGGGTGACCGGCCTCGCGGCCGCGCGTGACCTGGCACCGGACCTGATCGTGCTCGACGTCATGCTGCCGCAGCTCGACGGCCTGGAGATCTGCCGGCAGCTCCGCGAGACCGACGGCTCGGCCGTGCCGATCATCATGCTGACCGCTCTCGGGGAGACCGACGACCGCATCGCCGGACTCAGCAGTGGCGCCGACGACTACGTGACGAAGCCGTTCAGCGTCAAGGAGCTGACCTTGCGCGTCGGCTCGGTGCTGCGCCGCAGCCTCGTACCGGCCGGGACACGACCCGTCGCGGGGCTGCTGACCGACGGTGACCTCACGGTGCACCCCGTGGCCCGCGAGACACTGCGCTCCGGCAGCGTCCTGCCGCTGACCACGCGGGAGTTCGACCTGCTGCACTTCTTCCTGCGGCACCCGCACGAGGTGTTCAGCCGCGAGGAGCTGCTCCGGCAGGTCTGGGGCTGGGAGTACGGCGACCACTCGACCGTGACGGTGCACGTCAAACGCCTGCGCCACAAGATCGAGGCCGATCCGGCCGATCCGACGAGGATCGTCACGGTCTACGGACTCGGCTACCGCTGGGACCCGTCAGCATGAGCAGCGACACGCTGCATGCGCTGGTCATCGGGCTGCTGGGCTCGCTCGGTGTCGTCGGAGTCGGGGCGCTCGTGCTCTACCTGCTGCGGGGCCGCGCCCTGACGACGTCGATCGTCCTGCTGACCCTCGTACCCCTCATCGCGATCATCGTCGGCGTCGTCGGCACGAGCCAGTTCATGTTCACCGCCGAGCTGCGGCGCACCGCGATCGTCTGGCTGGTCGTCACGGCTGTCAGCGTGCCGAGCGCGATCGTCCTGGGCAGCTCCCTGGCTCGCAAGATCGTGTGGGAGCGCGAAGCCCTCGAGCGCGAACGCAGCGCCGAGCGGTCACGGCGCGAGCTCCTCGCCTGGCTCAGCCACGACCTCCGCACGCCCATCGCCGGCGTCCAGGCCATGACGGAGGCGCTCGAGGACGGCGTCGTGTCGTCGCCCGAAGACGTCAAGCAGTACGCCCAGCTGATCCGTGCCGAGACGCTGCGGCTGGCCTCGATGATCGACGACCTCTTCGAGATGTCGCAGATCAACGCCGGGACGCTGGCCCTCGACGTCGGCCCGATCGCGGTCGACGACGTCGTACGCTCTGCCGTCGACGCCGCCCGTCCTGCCGGCGAACGCCACGGCGTACGCCTCGCAGTGCAGGGCCGGCCGCACGGCACGCTCGCGGTCGGTGCCGCCCCCGAGCTCATGCGGGTGCTCCGCAACCTGCTCGGCAACGCGATCCGGCACACCCCCGAAGGCAGCACCGTGACGGTCTCGATCGGCTCGGACCGCTCCGAGGTGTGGCTGCGGGTCGACGACTCGTGCGGCGGCATCCCGGACCACGACCTCGGCAAGGTGTTCGACATGGGCTACCGCGGGTCGGCGGCGCGGGAGTCCGACGGCCAGGGCGCCGGCATGGGCCTGGCGATCGCCCGCGGCCTGCTCGATGCCCAGTCAGGCTCGATCGACGTCCGCAACCACGACACCGGGTGCCAGTTCGAGATCCGCCTCCCGGCCGCCTGAGCCGACCACCTCACCGCCGGCGCAACGGATCCGTCGCCAGCTCGGCGAGACCGACCTCGGGAGGGACCTCGGCGGTGAAACCGAGTCCCTCGGTCGCGGCCGTCGGCGACGCCACCACGTGCCGTACGTCGAACCGGCGGTAGTCGCCGGTCAGCTCGGGCGACGCACCGTCGGCGGCCGCTGAAAGTGTCGCTGCCATCTCGCCGATCGTGAACGGGTGCCCCGACGCGACGTTGTAGGCGGTCAGACCCGAGGGATGCGCCCCGACCTGCTCGATCGCCAGCACGTTGGCACGTGCGACGTCGTTGACGTGCACGAAGTCCCGCACCTGGCGGCCGTCCTCGAACACGCGAGGGGCCTCACCGCGCGCGATCGCGGAGCGGAAGATCGCCGCCACACCGGCGTACGGCGTGTCCGCGGGCATGCCCGGGCCGTAGACGTTGTGATAGCGCAGCGCGATCGTGCGCGCCTCGTCGAGCGTGCACCACGCGCCGGCGTAGTGCTCCTGCGCGACCTTCGACGCGGCATAGCTCGTGCGGGGCAGGAACGCGGTGTCCTCGCCGATCTCGCGCCACGCGATCTCGCCACCGCAGACCGGGCAGCGCGGATCGAACCGGCCGGCGGCCAGATCGTCCTCACGACGTACGGCCGGCGGCACGTCGCCGTCGACGGGGCACGTGTAGCGCCCGTCGCCGTAGACCACCATCGACGACGCGAGCACGAGGTCACGTACGCCTGTCCGCGACATCGCCGCGAGCAGGCGGGCGGTGCCGGCGTCGTTGTGCTCCGCGTAGTCCGGCAGGTCCTGCGCGTCCACGCCGTTGCCGACCATCGCCGCCTGGTGGCACACCACGTCGACCCCCTCGAGCACCTCGTCAAGCGGATCGCGACGCAGGTCGATGCGGCGGATGTCCGGGTCGTACGTCCCGCCCGTCCCGTGGGCCTGCGGGAGGTAGGCATCGAGCGCGACCACGTCGTGCCCCCGCGCCAGCGCCTGAGCGCGGATGTGCCCGCCGATGAAGCCGGCCGCACCGGTCAGCAGGATCCTCACGGCAGCTCGATCGGCAGGNATGCCGTCCACCGCGTGCGAGCAGCTGCAGTCGCGGTCCGTCCCGAGGCCGGCGACCACCGAAGTGAGCGCCGACTTGAGCGTCTCGGTGTGGGTCGCGAACACGGCGAACACGTCGTCCATGCTGACCGCGCTCGCCTCGTCGACCCCGGCGTCGTGGTCGGTGACCAGCGCGACGGTGGCGTAGCAGAGCGCCAGCTCGCGGGCGAGCACTGCCTCGGGATGTCCTGTCATGTTGATGACCGCCCAGCCCTGGTCGGCGTACCACCGCGACTCCGCGCGGGTCGAGAACCGCGGTCCCTCGATCACGACCATCGCGCCACCGTCCACGGGGCTCTGCTCGGCGAGCCCATCCAGCAAGTGGGTCCGCAACCTCGGGCAGTACGGATCGGCGAACGACACGTGGCAGGCGCCGGAGTCGAAGTACGTCTGGTGGCGTCCCGCCGTGCGGTCGACGAGCTGGTCGGGCACGACGAACGTGCCTGGCCCGTGCTCCACCTGGAGCCCACCGACCGCGCACGGCGCGAGCACCTGTCGCACCCCGAGGCTGCGCAGGGCCCACATGTTGGCGCGATACGGCACCCGGTGGGCCGGGAAGTCGTGGTGCGGTCCGTGGCGGGGAAGGAAGGCGACCGACCGACCCTCGACCGTACCGATGGAGATGGGTGCGGACGGCTTCCCATACGGCGTCTCGACCTCGACCGACCGTGGCTCGTCGAGGAACGTGTAGAACCCGGATCCGCCGATCACGGCGAGGTCCGGGCGCTGGGTCTCAGTCATGTCGTCGAGCATGTCATCCCGCCGGTCCGTACGGGCGACGAGACGCCGCCGGTCACCGGCTCGTCACGGGTGCGGACAGAAAGTTTGCGGACCGGACCAATCATCCGCACCCCTCCGTGGCGAACCACGGGTGTCAGCAGATGACCCAACGACATACACACAAGGATGTGGACCACATGAGCTCCATCAGCTCTCGCAAGAAGAAGATCGCCGGCCTCGCCATCGTCGCCATCGCCGCCCTGCCGCTCGCGGCGTGCGGATCGTCAGGCTCCGACTCGGCGTCGTCCGACTCCAAGGTGACGGTCGCCAAGCCCGTCGCCCGCCTCAACGACCTCAGCACCGGCGGCACCACCGCCATCAAGCTGGACCAGGGCTTCGTCGACGCGCTGACGTCGCTCAAGCTCACTCCCGGTGTCGTCGACGGCGCCAAGCTCGAGGACGGCTCGCTGATCTTCCCGATCACGGGCGGCAACGTCACCTACTTCAAGCCCGGCACCGCCAAGCCGTACGTCATCGGGCAGATCCAGCACGAGGCCTCCGGCCTGTCGCTGACCGCTGGTGACACCAAGGTCGAGCTGACCAACTTCAACGTCGACCCCGGCATCTCGCGGGTCTACGGCGACGTCACGGTCAACGGCAAGGTGGCCGCCACCAGCGCGTTCCTGTTCCAGCTGCGCGGCGCGACTCTGAAGCCGCTGCAGGCCGAGGGCAACACCGCGATCCTCGAGGGCACCAAGGTGTTCATCAGCCCCGTCGCCGCGGGCCTGCTGAACAAGGTCTTCAGCACCGACGCGGTGACCAAGGACCTCCTGGTCGGCGTCGCGAAGATCACCGTCAACACCAAGTAGTCGACGGCACCTCTCTCCCTTGGGGTGAGAAGCACAGTGGGCGCGTTTCCTCCGGGACGCGCCCACTGCGCTGTCCGCAGCCCGTCCACGAATGTGTTCGAACCTGACCGACCCGAGGCCCATCCGCGAACGCCGTGGCAACGAATCACTCATAGCAACCACCGACAACGGGAGAACGACATGGGAGCGAACGCCGCTCATCTGCAGCTCGCGAGCTCCAGCCCCATCACGCCTGGGACGGCCGTCGACCTCGGCGATCTCCTGGTTCGCACGGGCCGTGGTGACGAATCCGCGTTCGCCGTCCTGTACGACGAGCTGAGCCCCGCGGTCTACGGCATGGCCCGGCGCGTCGTCCGAGACCCGTCGCGCGCCGAGGAGATCTCCCAGGAGGTCTTCATCCAGCTGTGGAAGACCGCGGCCCGGTTCGACGCCGAACGCGGCAGTGCCAAGGGCTGGGTCCTGACGATGGCCCATCGCCGAGCCGTCGACGCCGTCCGCCATGACCAGGCGGCCAGCAACCGCGACAGGAAGTACATCTCCAGCAACGGGCCCGAGTTCGACGAGGTCGAGGAGTCGGTGACCCTCAGCCTCGAGCACGAGCAGGTGCGCCGCTGCCTGGCCGGGCTGACCGACCTGCAACGCGAGGCGGTCAACCTCGCCTACTACCAGGGCTACACGTACGCCGAGGTCGCCGAGGCGCTCAACGTCAACCCGGCCACGATCAAGACTCGAATACGCGACGGCATCGTCCGCCTGCGCGACTGCATGGGAATCGAAGCATGACAACCGACCTGCACACCCTCCTGGCTCCGTACTCGCTCGACGCTCTCGAGCCGCCCGAGGCCGCGCGCTTCGAGACGCACCTCGAGCAGTGCTCGGCGTGCCAGTCCGAGCTGGCGGGCTTCCGGGCCACGGCGGCACGGCTCGGTGACGCTGTTGCTCTGACGCCGCCGGCGACGATGCGTTCCCACGTGCTGTCCGAGATCGCGAGGACTCCTCAGGACCGCCCGGTGGTGACCGCGATCGCCGCACGGCGCAGCCTCCGGTCCGCCATCCCCCGGCTGGCCGCCGCAGCGGCGTTCCTCGTCGGCACCATCGGCGTCGGGGGCTACGCGATCGAACGCGACAACGCGCACGAGGCCGACGCCCGCAGCACGACCATCACGTCCGTCCTCGCCGCGCCTGACGCAGCCACCACGTCCAAGACGTTCTCCACGGGCGGCAACGTCCGCCTGGTCGCCTCGCCGGCCAAGGACTCAGCGGTCATCGTGGCCAACGACCTCGCCCGGCTCAAGGGCCACAAGGTCTACCAGGTCTGGATGGTCAACGGGGCGGGCCCGAAGTCCCAAGGGACGTTCACGCGCAGCGGCACCATGATCATGCACGGTGCCGGCGGAGCGGACTCCGTGGCCATCACCGTCGAGCCCGAGGGTGGTTCGAAGCAGCCCACCACGGCTCCGATCGTGACGATCGCGATATGAGCCAGGCGTCCGCCCTCCTGCACCTGGTCGAGGACACCATCGGACTGTCCCTGCCGATCCGCCTGCGTACGTGGGACGGCAGCGAGGCCGGCCCGCCCGAGGCTCCCGTCGTCGTGATCCGCAACCGGCGAGCGCTACGGCACGTGCTGTGGAGCCCGGGTGAGCTCGGCCTCGCTCGCGCGTACGTGCAGGGAGACCTCGACGTCGAGGGTGATCTCGGCGAGGCCCTGCGGGCGGTCTGGGATGCGGTGCGAGATGCCCGCGCCGCCGACGGAGCGGCTGGCCGCCCGCGCCTGCGTCCCCGCCAGGTCGCCCACGCCGCGGCGCTCGCCGTGCGCCTGGGCGCGCTCGGACGACGCCCACCACGGCCCGCAGCCGAGTCGGTCCTGACAGGTGCGCTGCACAGCAAGGAACGCGATCTCGCCGCGATCTCCCACCACTACGACCTGTCCAACGACTTCTACGAGCTGATCCTCGACCGCAACATGGCCTATTCGAGCGGTTTCCACGCCACTCCGGAGCTGACGCTCGAGGAGGCGCAGACCGCCAAGCTCCACCTGGTCTGCCGCAAGCTCGGCCTGCAGCCCGGCATGCAGATGGTCGACATCGGATCGGGCTGGGGCTCGCTGACCTTGTTCGCCGCCGAGCACTACGGCGTCCACGTCACGGGCGTGACGCTGTCCGTCGAGCAGCGCGACTACGTGATGGATCGGGCCGCCGAGCGCGGACTCCAGGACCGCGTCCAGGTGAGCCTTCGGCACTTCCGCGACCTCGAGGCGTCCGGCGTGCGCGATGCCGAGATCGACGCGATCGCCTCGATCGAGATGGGTGAGCACGTCGGCGATGCGGAGTACGTCGTGTTCACCGAGTCGATCCACCGCTACCTCAAGCCGGGCGGTCGGGTCCTCATCCAGCAGATGTCCCGCAGCAACGACGCACCGGGCGATCGCCCCGGCGGGGGCCCGTTCATCGAGACGTACATCGCTCCGGACATGCACATGAAGCCCCTGCCCAAGACGCTCGGGCTGATCGCGGCGGCCGGACTCGAGATCCGTGACGTCCAGGCGATGCGTGAGCACTATCCGCAGACCGTGGCCGCGTGGGCGGCCAACCTCGAGGACAGCTGGGACCGCGCCGTGAAGACGATCGGCGAGGAGTACGCCCGCGTGTGGCGGCTCTACCTGACCGGCGGCGCGCTGGCCTTCGAGGAGAACCGCATGGGTGTCGACCAGATCCTCGCGGTCAAGCCGAGCGCACGTGGCGTCAGCGGGATGCCGTCGTCGCCACTGCACTGGCTCCCAGCCGAGTCGACACCTCCCACTCGCTGATCAGGACCCCGCGCCGCCGAGGCTGCGACGCAGCCAGTCCTCGATCCCGGCGACGTGGGCCAGCGCGTGGGCCGCAGCGACGCTCGGCCGGCCCTCCGCGATGGCGAGGGCGATCGCCCGGTGCTCACGCCGTGTCTGCTCGAACGAGTCCTGCTGGGTCACCCCGCGCCACACCCGCGCCTGATGGGTCCGGGCGGCAACGCTGTCGGCGAGCAGGCACAGCACGCCATTGTCAGCAGCAAGCGCGATGCGGTGGTGGAACTCCATGTCGTTGTCGACCCACGCCTCCACCGAGTCGTCGATGCCGACCGAGTCCACGAGCGTGAGCAGGTCGGCGGCGTCGTCGGCAGTCATCAGCCGCGCCGCCTTCTCGGCGGCCAACGGCTCCAGAGCGCGGCGCACCTCGAACAGGTCGAGGATGTCCGAGTCCTGGTGGAAGTCGATGACGAACGTCAGCGTCTCGAGCAACAGCTCCGGCTCGAGGCTCGTCACGTACGTGCCGTCGCCGCGGCGTACGTCGAGGATGCGGATCATCGACAGCGCCCTGACCGCCTCGCGCAACGATCCGCGGGAGATGCCGAGCTGCTCGGCGAGGTCGGACTCCCGAGGCAGCCGATCACCGGGCCTGAGTCGGCCGTCGAGGATCATGGCCTTGATCTTCGAGATCGCGTCGTCGGTCAGTGCCATCTCACTCCGTTCTCGCGCCGCCGGGACGACCTCAGCTGGACGGTCGGGTTCGCAAGCCTGCCATGCCCCCGTCGACCGCGAGCGAGGCTCCCGTCGTCGAGGTGGCGAGCGGGCTGGCGAGGTATGCCACGGCGTGCGCGACCTCCTCGGGGCTGACGAGGCGGCCGTGCGGCTGACGAGCCGTCATGGCCGCGCGTTCGGCCACGGGATCGGCGGCCTGCTCCAGCAGTCCGGTCACGAAGGCGGTCTCGACGGTTCCGGGATTGACGCTGTTGACCCGGATGCCCTCCCGTACGTGGTCAGCGGCCATCGCGAGCGTGAGGGCGTGGACGGCACCCTTGGTCGCGGAGTAGAGCGCCCGTTCCGGCAGTCCCGCGGTCGCCGCGATCGACGAGACGTTGACGATCGCCGGGCTCGGCGACTGCCGCAGGTGCGGGAGTGCCGCGCGGCTGGTGCGGACGACCCCGAGGACGTTGACGTCGTGCACGCGCTGCCACTCGGCGTCGGAGTTGTCCTCGACCGTGCCCTTGGCGCTGATGCCGGCGTTGTTGACGACGATGTCGATACGTCCGAGCGTGCCCACGACGGTCTCGATCGCGGCGCGGACGCTGTCGTCCAGGGCGACATCCGCCTCGACGGCGAGGGTGCCCTCGGGCGCGGTGCTCGGTTCCCGGTCGAGGACCGCGACCGACGCTCCCCGGTCCCGCAGCTCCGACGCGATGGCGGCGCCGATGCCGCTGGCGCCGCCCGTGACGACGGCGACCAGGCCGTCGAGCTCCCGGGCGCTCATCGCGTCGCCTCGTGGGCGACGACCTCTTGGCGCTGCCGGCCGAGTCCGTCGATCTCGAGCTCGACGACGTCGCCCGGCTGCAGGTAGGGAAACCGGCCCGACAACGCGACTCCCTCGGGCGTACCGGTCAGCACCACGTCACCCGGATCGAGCACCATGTACTGGCTCAGGTGGTGGATGATGTGCGCCACGTCGAAGATCAGGTCGGCCGTCGTCGAGTCCTGTCGCGGCTCACCGTTGACCCAGCTGCGGAGCCGCAGGTTCGCGTGATCGACCTCGTCGGGGGTGACCACCCACGGACCGAGGGGGCTGAAGCCGGGCGCGATCTTGCCCTTGCTCCACTGCCCACCGGACTCCTCGAGCTGGAACGCCCGCTCCGACAGGTCGTTGGCCACGACGAATCCAGCGACGTGGTCGAGGCTCTGGTCGACCGAGTCGAGGTAGGAGGCGCGACGCCCGATCACGACTCCGAGCTCGACCTCCCAGTCGGTCTTCGTGCTGCCGCGCGGGATCGTCACGGCGTCGTTCGGTCCGGCGATCGTGTTGGCGGCCTTGAAGAACAGCACGGGAACGCTGGGCGGCTCCGAGCCGGACTCCGCGGCGTGCGCGGCATAGTTCATCCCGATGCAGACGATCGTGCCGGGCTTGCCGATGGGCGCGCCCACGCGGAGCGTCTCGGCGTCCGGGAGGGCCGGCAGGGTGTCAGCGGCGATTGCTGCGCGCGCCCTGGCCACTCCGTCCGAGGCCCAGAACGCCTCGTCGATGTCATCCGTGATCGACGAGAGGTCGAGGATGCGGTCGTCGACCTGGACGACAGGGGTCTCGCTGCCCAAGGGGCCGAGGCGGGCAAGCTTCATCAGAATCCTTCACAGACATTCGATCTTTGGCATCTCATGACCACTCGAACGAGCGGCATCTCGGTATCTTGACGGATCAAACATCCAATGTCTAGTCTCGATGCTGTGGTCACCTACCTCGACACGCACCTGCATTGCTGGGATCGACGCCTCTTCTCCTACGACTGGCTCCACGGGACGCCGTTCCCCGAGCGGTTCACGCCGGACGACGTGGCAGATCAGAGCGCGGGCGTGCTGGGAGCGGTGTTCGTCGAAGCCGATCGGCGTCCCGAGGAGGCTCCGGCGGAAGCAGCCTGGGCCGCACAGCTGCATGCCGGCGGCCCCGCCATCGCGGCGGTCGTGGCCTTCCTCCCGATCGAGAAGGGCACCGAAGTGGCCGCGGACCTCGACGTGTTGGGCGCCAATGACAAGGTCACCGGCGTGCGCCGACTGCTGCAGGACGAGCCGGCCGCCTTCTTCGACGACCCGTCTGTCGCGGCCGGTCTGGCGGCGGTCGGCGCAGCTGGGCTGGCGTTCGACGCATGCGTCCGCGCCCATCAGCTCCCCGCGCTGGTACGCCTGAGGCGGCGCGCGCCCGCGGTCACCGTGGTCCTCGACCACCTCGGCAAGCCGGACATCGACGAGGCGTGGGGCAGCACGACTGCACGACAGTGGCTCGACGACCTGTCGGCCCTCGCGGGCGAGCCGAACACCGTCATCAAGCTCTCGGGGCAGGGATCCGCGGCTGATCCGGCTCGTACGTTCGACCGCGCCCAGCCCTTCGTGGCCGCAGCCCTCGAGGCGTTCGGCCCTGAGCGCTGCCTGGTCGGCAGCGACTGGCCGGTGTCACGGCGCGACGGCGAGCCGTACGAAGCGTGGTTCGACCACGTCGCCACCTCGTACGGGCTGTCGGAGACCGAGCTGGCGCTCGTGCTCCGGGACAACGCCGCCACGACGTACGGCATCGAGCTCGGCTAGCCCTCCGAGAGGCGCCAGGCCAGGGTGAGGTCGCGCCACGGTCCACCGGGTTGCCCCGGCTCGGGGTCCAGCTGGCACGGGTCGGTCAGCCCGAGCCATCGCTGCATGTCGGGGTCGTCGTCCAGCACCCCGAGGTCGGCGGCCAGGTCGTCGCCGACGTACTCGAAGTAGGCGACGAGCGTGTCACCGCGCACGAAGATCGAGTAGTTCTCGATGTGCGCAGCGCGGATCCCGGCCTCCACGCTGTCCCAGACGGCGGAGTGCAGCTCGAGGTAGCGCTCGCGCATGCCGGGTCGCAGCTGCGTCGTCTGGCAGACCCGCAACGGCTCCCTCATGCTCCGAGCCGGCCCGGGTCGCCGGGATCTCCTGGCACCATCCGCAGCCCGGCGCGTTCGGGGCGTACGTGCGGCCCGGCGGGCGTGGCCCAGCCCTGCCCGACCGGCAGCTGCTCGATCATCGCCTCGTCGAGCGTGATGCCCGCGCCGGGCGAGCTGCCCAGCACGATGCCGCCGTCGCCGATCTCCTGGTCGATGTGCACCCCGATGGGCTGCCCGAGGTCCTGGACCTCGGTCGTCAGGTGGTTCGGCATCGTGCTCGCAGCGTGGGCGATGATCGAGGTGAACCCGATCGGGCTGACCGGCAGGTCGTGCGCATGCGCCACCGCCGCGACTCGCAGCGCGTTCGTGATCCCCCATCCGCTGTTGAACTGCACGACGTCGACAGCATCGGCGTCGAACAGCGGGCGGTACTGCTCGAGCCCGGTCAGGTTCTCACCGGTTGCGACCCCCGTCTTGACGCTGCGACGCACCTCCGCCAGCCCGTGGGCGTCCCAGCGACGTACGGGCTCCTCGATCCAGGTCAGGTCGACCTCGGCCTCGATCCGCTGGATGTGGCGCACGGCCTGAGACCGGTGCCACGACTCGTTGGCGTCGAACATCATGGCCGGCTGCGTGGAGTTGCGGGTCAGCACGTCGCGCACGAGACGCAGGCGGCGGATGTCGTCATCGGCGTTGCGGCCACCCTTGAGCTTGGCCTGGGCGAAGCCGGCGTCGGCGAACTGCTGATAGAGCGTGTGCACCTCGTCGTCGGAGAGACCGAACTCGAGGCCGGAGGCATATCCGGGCACGAACCGCGTGCGTCCTCCGAGCATCCTCCACAGGGGCTCGCCCGCCATCTTGGCCTTGAGGTCCCAGAGCGCATCGTCGATCGCGCCGATCGACGCGAAGACACTGCCGGTGTGTCCGGTCTTGAAGACGTAGGACAGCATGCGGTCGTACAGCGCCGTGACGCTGCGCGGGTCCTCGCCCTCGATCGCGGGGAAGACCCGAGCGAGGTCACCACGGCTCGACGGACCGACACTGATGCCTTCGTAGCCCTCGTCGGTCGTGATGATCAGGACGTGCACGTCGGTGCGGGTCCCCACGCTCACGCCGTTGACGTCGCCCACCGGGCGGTGCCACTCGTGCTGGGTGAAGAGCTCGCGGTAGCCGGTGATCTTCATTCCTTGACTCCCCCGGCCGTCATGCCCGCCACGAGGAAGCGCTGCGAGAACAGGAACAGGATCAGGACCGGCAGCATCGACACGATCGTCGCGAGCGCGAGCGTCGGCAGGTGCATCGACTCCGACCCGGCCGCACTCGGGTTGAACGCCGGCGTCGACGACAGCAGCGTCGAGAGCCCGACCTGCATGGGATAGCTGTCGCTCGACGGCAACATGACGAAGGGCAGGAAGTAGTTGTTCCAGTTCTGCACGAAGCTGAAGAACGCCACGAGGGCCACGACCGGCGAGGCCAGCGGCAGCGCGATGCGGATGAAGACCTGCACCTCGCTGCAGCCGTCGAGACGTGCAGCAGCCAGCAGGTTCCGCGGGATGCTCGTCGAGAAGTAGATGTAGGTCAGGTAGACGCCGAAGGGATAGAACGAGAACGGCAGGATCACCGACAGCGGCTGGCCGACCAGGCCGACCTTGTTCATCTCGAGGAACACCGGCAGCACGAGTGCCGTGTTGGGCATCAGCATGACGACGAGCGTGGTCACCATCAAGATCCGCCTGAACCGGAACTCGGTCAGGGCGAGCGCGTAGCCCGCCGGCACCGAGATCACCAGCGTGATGACGAGCGCTGCGATCGAGTAGTAGGCCGAGTTGCGGATCCACTGCACGACGGCACCGGACTGGAAGTCGAACAGCTGCCGCACGTTGGTCGTGAACGTGTCCCACGACCCGATCGCGAACGGCGTACGGACTGCGAGCTCGTGCTCGGTCTTGGTCGTCGCGATCAGCAGCCAGGCGAGCGGGATGATGAAGAACAGCGTCGCCACGACGAGGACGAGTCCGATGATCGACCGGCCACTCCAGCCGGTGAGCCTCGAGGTCACGCGCGCGCGGTCGACGCGGGCGTCGCGGGCTGCCAGTGTCGTACTCATACGTCCTCGGTCTCGAACAGGCCACCCTTGGTGACGAACACGGCGGACAGCACCAGGGCGACGATGAGAAGCAGCACGGAGATCGCCGCGGAGCCGTTGAAGTCGTTCAGGTCGAACGCGTACTGATAGGCGAGCTGGTTGAGCGAGTAGTCGTTGGGGACGACCGCATTGCTCGCCTGCGACAGCAGGGACGGCTCGACGAACAGCTGCGTGCCGGCCGCGAGCGACAGGACCGCCATGTAGGCGATCCACTTGCGCAGCAGCGGCAGCTGGATGTGGATCGCGACCTGGACCGGGTTGGCGCCATCGATGCGGGCGGCCTCCATGATCTCGGTCGAGATGTTGTTGAGCGCGCCGTACATCACGATGATCCAGCCGCCCGCACCCGTCCAGAACGCGATGATGGCGAAGATCAGCGGGAGGTGGCTGGGCTGGATGACGTTGGTGAAGCTGTCCATGCCCATGGCTCGCAGCAGCGGACCCGCGGGGCTGGCCACCGGGTCGAGGACGAACAGCCAGAGCATCACGCTCGAGGCGCCTGCCAAGGCTCCCGGCAGGTAGAAGAACAGGCGGGCGCTGGCACTCAGCCAACGCGCCCGGATGGCGTGCACGACGATCGCCAGGAACACGACCAGCACGAGCAGTGCGGCGAGCCAGATCCCGAGGAAGAACGCGACGTGACGCGCCGCGGAGAAGAACCTGAAGTCGTCGATGACCTTCGAGAAGTTGGCCGTCGGGGTGAAACCGCCGTCGACGTCCGTCACCGACAGGTAGATCGCGTAGAGCGCCGGCATGACGCCGAACGCCAGCATGAACACGGCGTACGGCGCCACGAACACGGCGCCGATCGAGCGTCGGCGGCCCTTGCGGGTCTTGTTCATCCGCACGGCCTCCTTCGGAGCTGGGTGATGTGCCGCGGCCGCCGACCGGCTCGGGGTCTCCGAGCCGGCCGACTGCGTGGTGGTCAGGTCACTCATTGACCTGGTAACCGTTGACCTTCGCCTGGTTCTTGATGGCCGTGGCCCAGGTCCCAAGATTGTCCTCGATCGACTTGCCCGAGGACACCAGCGGCGTGATGGTCTTGGCCCAGATCGCCTCCTGGCTGAAGGACGGGAATCCCCAGCCGTCCCACACGAGGCCGGCCGCTGCGGTCAATCCCGAGAGGTCGGTCGCGTAGTAGCCCGAGGACTCCTGCTTCTTGACCCACTTGTCGGCTGCTGCCGCGTACGCGGGATAACCGGGGCCGAGATCCACCTGGTACGCATCGTCCGTCGTGACGAACTCGGCGAACTTGGCGGCATTGGCGAGGTTCTTGGAGTGGCTCGAGATGAACCACGTGCCGCCACCGACGTTGCCCGCCACGGCGGAGTCACCGTCCCACGCCAGTGGAGCCGAGACACCCAGGCGACCCTTGGGGACGTTGAGCGACTCCTTGTTGTTGAAGATCGCACCGGCGAACCACGCCGGTCCGGGCATCAGCAGGACCTTGCCGGTGTAGGTCTTCACGAAGTCAGGGGTGAAGACGCTCAGCTTGGTCAACGACTTGTCGGCCACCAAGGTGTCGAGCATGGACGCCGCGCGCTTGCACTCCGTGGAGTCGGTCTTGACCGTCACCTTGCGGATGTCGGTCACGTCGTTGGCCTGGCACTTGCTCGACCACATGAACACCTCGGGCGTCCACGTGTCGCCGACCGAGCCGACGATGTAGCCGGGGTGCTCCTTGGCGACCTTCTCGCCGAGCGCCTGGTACTCCTCCCACGTCTTGGGCACGGCATAGCCGAACTTCTTCAACAGCGAGTTGTCGTACCAGAGGACGGTCTGCGCCAGGTCGTTGCGGAGGCAGTAGACACCGCCGTCGACGGTGCACGGGTTGAGCGCGCCCTTGGCGAAGCCCGACAGGGTTCCCGCCGGGATCAGGCCCTTGTCGAGGCGCGCGGCGAACGGCTGCTTGCCGGCAACGCCCTGCGTGGCCCACGACGCGTCGTTGTTCTGCGAGGAGAAGACGACGTCGGGCCAGCCCTTGCCGGCGCGGTCATAGAGCGACATCTTCGTCTTGAACGAGTTGGACCCGTTGGCCGAGCCGTCGTACGTGACGGTCTTGACCTTGATCGACGGGTTCGCCTTCTGGAACGCCTTCACCGCCGGGACACGTGTCGCGTCGACCCACACGGTGATGGTGCTGTTCTTGTCCTGCTTGGCCTCGGAGAATCCGCGACCTCCGTCCGAGCTGTCACTGCCGTTGCTCGAGCATCCCGAGAGGACGGCCACGGCGGTCACGCTCAGGACGCCGAGAAGGCCGATCTGCCGAACCAGGCGGCGGGGTTGGATGCGGTTCATTCAGTTCCTCCACTGTCACAGGTCTGCCGTGGTCGGCAGCGGAGATAGCACATCATACGTGTGATGTTTGCGCAAGGGTTTCGTGTGAACGGGGTCACTTTTCTTGAGGGTCGCGCGGGGATCAGGACTTGCGAGCGGGGTTGCGTCGCTCCCAGGAGTCCACGATGTGCGCGGTCATCGCGCGCTGCGCATCCGCGACGTTGCCCGCGGCAATGGCCTCGTAGACGGCTCGGTGCTCGGCCACTGTGCGGTCGATCGCGTCGGAGGGCGGGTCACCCTCGAACCGCGCGAACGAGCGGGCGCGACTGTAGAGCGTGTAGGCGATGTTGCTTGCCAAGAAGTTCTCCGACATGTCCATCACGGTGCGGTGGAAGACGGCGTCGGCCTCGCTGAACTGGGCATAGTCACCGGTCAACGAGATCATCCGGTCGAGGGCGGCACCGAGCTCCGAGCGACCCTCTTCGCCGGCGCGCTCCGCCGCCTGGGCCGCCATCACGCCTTCCAGCGTGCCGCGCACCAGCGTGAGCTCGTCGAGGGTGTGCAGCTCCTCGTCGTGGGCGATGACCGCGCTCAGCACGATCGGATCGAGGACGTTCCAGCTCGAGTGCGGCCGGACGAGAGTGCCACGGCCCTGCTGAACCGCGACGAGGCCCTTCTCCTCGAGTCGTTTCATCGACTCGCGAACGATCGTGCGGCTCACGCCGAAGTGCTCCGCCAGCGCGGCCTCCGGGGGGAGCGCCTGCTCGGCTTCGTACCGACCGGCGACGATCGAGTCGACGATCGCGCGCATCAGCATGTCCGACGGCCGCTCCCGGGTCTCGGGCGCCTGCAGATCCTTGATCTGGCCTCGACCACTCATGCGCGCTGGCTCCATTTCGTTGGGGCGGTTCCTGATGTGGTGCGAGATCTCATCCGAGCCCACATGACCTCATACGTCCTATCATCTCGCCACTGGTGCCATTGCGTGTGACGGGGCGGGGCACGGCGCGCCGGGAGGTCATCCCCGCACCAGCCCCTCGTCGGTCAGCGCGGCCCAGAACTCCTCCGGAATCGGCACGGTTGCCCGCTCGACCGAGGAGGTCGCATGCGCCACCGTACGGATGCCGAGCACCACCGACGCGACCTCGGGGCGTCGGAGCGCGAACTGGACTGCCGCGGCCGGCAGGTCGACGCCGAAACGTTCGCAGACGGCCTGGATCCGGCGGGCCCTGGAGAGGACCGCCTCGGGTGCCTCCCGGTAGTCGAAGTGCGCACTGTCCGGCACCGAGGACGTGCTGAGGATGCCCGAGTTGTAGACCCCTGCGGCAACCACGGTGACCTCGCGATCGGCTGCCAGCGGCAGGAGGTCGTCGGCGGCCGACTGGTCGAGCAGGGTGTAGCGCCCGGCGACCATCACGATGTCGACATCGGTGCGCCGGACGAACTCGGCGAGCATCGCGGACTGGTTCATACCCGCGCCGATCGCGCCGACGACGCCCTGGTCGCGGAGCTCGACCAACGCCTCGACGCCCGTCGTCGACGCCGCCTCCCAGTGGTCGTCCGGGTCGTGCAGGTAGGCGATGTCGAGTCGGTCGAGTCCAAGCCGCTCGAGGCTGGACTCGACCGACTTCAACACGCCGTCCCGGGTGAAGTCGAAGACCCTCTTGGTCGCCGCCGGGACGACGAAGCCGTCGTCGTCCTGCTGCTCTGTCGTCTCCGGCGAGTCGACGAGCAGCCGTCCGACCTTGCTGGAGATCACGAACTCGTCACGGGGCCGGCGTGCCAGGGCACGGCCGAATCGCTGCTCGGACAGGCCGAGACCGTAGTGCGGCGCGGTGTCGAAGTAGCGGACGCCCGCCGCCCAGGCGGCGTCCACCGCAGCCTCGGACTCCTCGTCTGTCGTCTCCACGAAGAGGTTGCCGAACTGCGCGCCTCCCAGGCCGACCTCGGTGAGCGAACCACCCCGTCGATAGTCGCGTCGCTTCATGACTCCCACGGCTGACTGTCCCACGGCGCTCTCTCATCCCGTTGTGAATTCGGCGTCGACAGCGCCGGCCCGCGACAGTCTAAGGTATGATGTATTACCTATCAACTGGCCTCTCCAGCCACTCGCTCGTGATCGAAGGGAAGAACTCCGTTGCGCGCAGCCCAGTACGTCGGGGACAGGACGGTCCTGACCGAACACCTCGAACCACTCGAACCAGCGAAGGGCCAGGTCCAGATCAAGGTCGCCTACACCGGCCTCTGCGGCACCGACCTGCACATCGTGCACGGCAACATGGACGGCCGGGTCGAGCGACCTCTGGTGTTCGGCCACGAGATGAGCGGCACGGTGTCCGCCACCGGACCAGACGTCACGACGGTCTCCTCCGGTGATCGCGTGACCGTGATGCCGCTGGACTGGGACGGCACGTGCCCGGCATGCGTGGCCGGCCACCGGCACCTGTGCCATCACCTCAACTTCATCGGCATCGACTCCCCCGGCTCGCTCCAGGAGCTCTGGACGGTGCCCGAGCACGTCGTCGTGCCGTTGCCCGACGACGCCTCGCTGCGGCACGCGGCCCTGGTCGAGCCCGTCGCCGTCGCGGTGCACGACGTACGACGGTCTGAGCTCTCGGCCGGAGACAAGGTCGTGGTGCTCGGCGGCGGACCCATCGGCGTGCTCATCGCCACCGTTGCCCGGCATGCCTGTGCTGAGGTGTGCGTGTCGGAGGTCGATCAGACCCGGCTCAAGCAGGCGGCAGCCCTCGGATTCCGTACGCTCGACCCGTCGCAGGACGACGTCCAGGCGGCCGTCACCGAATGGACGGACGGCGCGGGCGCGGACGTCGTGTTCGAGGTCTCCGGTGCGGCGGCAGCTGTCCAGGCAGCCACCGGTCTTGCCAAGGTGCGCGGCACGATCGTCGTGGTCGCGATCCATCCGACACCCCGACCCGTCGACCTCCAGCGCGTCTTCTGGCGGGAGCTGAGGATCCTCGGAGCGCGCGTGTACAAACGCCAGGACTTCGACGAGGCGATCCGTCTGATCGCGGAGGGCGTGATCCCGGCCGACGAGCTGATCACCGACGTGGTGCCGCTCGAGGCCACCGCGAGTGCCTTCACCCGGCTCGAGGCCGGCACCGCGATGAAGATGCTCGTCGCCGTCCAGGAAGGTGCGGCGTCATGACCGGCCCGTTCGACCTCACCGGCCGGCTCGCCGTCGTGACCGGCGCCCGACGCGGCATCGGCCTGGCCTTCGCCGAAGCACTGGCCGCCGCGGGCGCCGACATCATCGGCATCAGCGCCTCGATGGAGCCCGAGGGCAGCGCGGCAGCAGCAGCCGTCGAGCAGCACGGGCGACGCTTCGAGGCCAAGGCTGTCGACTTCTCCGACCGGGCTGCGGTCGAAGCACTGGGTGCCGAGCTCGCGGAGCGGGACGTCGACATCCTGGTCAACAACGCCGGCACGATCGAGCGCGCGCCCGCTGCCGAGCATTCGCTGGAGTCGTGGGACCGGGTCCTCGAGGTGGACCTCTCGAGCCAGTTCGCCCTCAGCCAGGCGGTCGGGCGCGGGATGCTCGACCGCGGCGCAGGCAAGATCATCTTCACGGCGAGCCTCCTGAGCTTCCAGGGCGGCATCAACGTGCCGGGCTACGCCGCAGCGAAGTCGGGGCTCCTCGGCCTGGTCCGCGCCCTGTCCAACGAATGGGCCGGCCGTGGCGTGACCGTCAACGCGATCGCGCCCGGCTACATCGCGACCGACAACACGCAGGCCCTCCAGGACGACGCGGACCGCTCGCGCGCGATCCTCGAGCGGATCCCTGCCGGTCGCTGGGGTCGTCCCGACGACCTGGCCGGCGCCGCGGTGTTCCTCGCGTCTCCGGCATCGGACTACGTGACGGGCATCGTGCTCCCGGTCGACGGTGGCTGGCTGGCGCGATGAACGACGTCATCCAGCAGCTGGCCCGCCTGCGCATGGTTCCCGTCGTCGTCATCGACGACGCCGCCGTGGCGCGACCAATGGCCGAGGCGCTCATGGCTGGTGGCATCACGTGCGCGGAGATCACCCTGCGTACGCCGGCGGGCATCGAGGCGATCCGGGCGGCGGCCCAGGTCGACGGCTTCCTGGTCGGCGCCGGCACGGTCCTCACCGCCCAACAGGTCGACGACTGCGGCGATGCCGGGGCCCGCTTCATCGTCAGTCCCGGACTCGACCGCGACGTCGTCGCCCGAGCCGGCGCCAAGGGGATCACGGCGATCCCGGGCGTCGCCACGGCGACCGAGCTCCAGCAAGCCCTGCAGCTCGGCCTGTCCGTGCTCAAGATCTTCCCGGCAGCCTCCCTCGGCGGACCGGCCTTCCTCAACGCGCTCTCGGGCCCGTTCCCGGACGTACGGTTCGTGCCGAGCGGCGGGATCTCCTTGGAGAGCGCGCCTGGCTACCTCGCTGTGCCGTCCGTCGCGGCGATCAGCGGGAGCTGGCTGACTCCTCAGACGGCCCTGCTCGACCACGACTTCGCGACGATCGAGCGCCTCGCGCGAGCCACGACAGCCGCGCTGGCCGCGGCATGAAGCGCGTCCTCACCCTCGGCGAAGGGCTCGGCATCATCCGTACGGCCGAGACGCTGGCCACTGCGGCTCACCTCGGTGCAGGCGTCGGCGGCGCGGAGCTGAACGTCGCCATCGGGCTGGCTCGTCTGGGCACTGACGTCACCTGGCTCGGCCGCGTCGGAGCCGACGGCCTGGGTCGTCGCGTCATCCGCGAGCTGCGGGCCGAGGGCGTCGACGTGGTCGCGCAGGTCGTCGACCAGCCCACCGGCCTGCTCCTCAAGGAGCGCGACGCGCTGGGCCGCACGGTCATCACCTACCACCGCAGCGGAAGCGCCGGCAGCACGCTCAACGCCGCCGACCTCGCCGGCGTCGACTGGTCCCGCTACGGTGTCCTGCACCTCACGGGCATCACGCCCGCGCTGTCCGACTCGGCCGCATCGGCCGTCAGCGAGGCCGTGCGGCGTGCCAGGAACGCCGGACTGACGATCTCGTTCGACGTGAACCATCGCTCGCGGCTCTGGAGCGCGCAGACCGCGACACCCGTCCACCTCGCGCTCGCTGCCCAGTCGGACGTGCTCTTCGCCGGTCTCGACGAAGCAGCGCTCGTGGTCGGCGATCCGACCTCCGATCCGTGGGACACCGTGAAGGCACTCGCCGAGCTCGGCCCGTCGACCGTGGTGCTCAAGCTCGGCGACCGCGGCGCCCTGGCGCGGTCTGGAACCGAGCGGGCGCGGGCGAGCGCCGTACGCGTCGAGGTCGTCGACACGGTCGGCGCGGGCGATGCCTTCGTCGCCGGGTTCCTGGCCGAGCTGATCCGGGGACGGTCCGTGACGGAGTGCCTCGAGACCGCCGTCGCGGCCGGTGCCGCGGTGTGCCGCGTCCCGGGCGACTGGGAAGGCGCCATCACCCGCGCCGAGCTCGAGGCAGAGGTCACCGACCCCGTCGTGCGCTGAGCAACGACGACGCCGGTGGCACCTCGTCGAGGTGCCACCGGCGTCCTTGCCGCTACTGCTGGGCCGCGCTCACGGAGTCGGGCATCCCGGGAGGCCGGACTGGTTCGCGTTCAGCGAGGTCCGGTACTGCGGCGCGACGCCCGCGGCACAGATCACGTCCCGCGCGCCCTGGGGCCAGTTGGTCCCGCTCACCTTCACGTTGTTGATGAGCTTGTTGTTGTGCGCCGTCGCGTTGGGTGCCGACACGCCACCGGAGTTGTACCAGTTGTTCTGGATGACGTTGTCGCTCGTGTTGTTGCGGAGGCTGTACGCGTTGGTGAACACGAACGAGCCGCCCTGGACCACGTTGTTCTCCCACGTCATCGATCGCGAACCCTCGTCGAGGTAGAGACCGACACCGGAGATGTTGAACAGGTAGTTCTTCGCCACGACCGCCCCGGGGTTGGCCGAGAGGTTGTAGAGCGTGCCGCCGTCCGCGAACCGCGACTTGGTGTCGTGGACGAGGTTGCCCTCCACGCGGGTGTTCTTGAGCGTGGTCGGTGTCGTGTAGAGCGTGTTCCACTTGTAGTAGCCACGATCGACGTAGTCGTTGGACCCGCCCGCGTCGTTGATGCCCCAGCCGAATCCCGTGTCGATGCCGTCGTACGGGACGTGCGAGACCTCGTTGTGCAGGATGCTCGCGTTCGTCACGTACGTGCTGAGGATGCCGCTGTTGTCCTTGTAGTCCACGGCGACCCGGTCGACGGTGTTGTTCTCGAGCCGGATGTCCTGGTTGGTCATCCGCGGGTCACTCGGGTGATGCGCGTCCGGCAGGACCCCACCCACGACGATGCCGTGACCGCTGTCCTCCATGAAGCGGTTGCCGACCACGTCGATGTCGCTGGCGCCGAGGCCGACACCCGTCACCGTCGCGTTGGCGTCGTTGCCGATGCCGAGCGCCGACGAGCCGAGGTTGGTGAACGTGTTCTCCGTGAACGAGACCCGGCTGGCGGCCGAGACCTGCACGGCTGCAGGCTCCTGGTACCAGCTCGTACGGGCGCGCTCGAACATCTCGCAGCCCCGTGAGCAGCTGCTGAACGCGTCAGCGGGACGGTAGTCGTACGCGTCCTTGATGAACGTCCCGTTCTGCTGGTCGGCGTAGCCGTGGGTCGAAGGGCCGAGCCACGAGGTGCCGGAGAACTGGATGCCCTTGAAGGCGAGTCCTTCGACGGGGTTGTCGTGCGTGCCGCCGATGCTGATCAGCGACTGCAGCCGGGGCAGCTCGATGCTCAGGTCGTTGGGGTCGACGCCGTCTGCGGGCTTGTAGTAGAGCGTGCCCTGGTCCGGGTCGATGTACCACTGCCCGGCCTGCGTCAGGAAGCTGAGCGAGTTGTCGAGGTACCAGCTCGGTCCGGCCAGGAACGAGTTCTGGACCGTGTCCCAGCCCCAGGTGTTGTTGTTCCAGGCCGGCTGCGCCATCGTGATCGTGTTCGAGCTGATGCTCTCGACGGGCGAGTAGCGGTTGGTGAAGTCACCCAGCGACTCGAACTCGATCCGTCCCTGGTCTGGCAGCGACGCGAGGTAGCTGAGTGCCGGGTTCTTGATCGTCAGGCCCGTCGCCGTCGGCGTGACGTCCGCGTTGGCGAGACGAATCGCCGCGCGCGGCGCGATCTTGCCGTCGACGTACAGCTGGCGGCTGTCCAGCCCCTCAGGCGTCTTCGCCTCCCAGATGCCACGTCCGGCGTCGGACTTCGACCAGCCGGAGACCTTCGAGGCACCCGTGATGACCGGGTGGGCGCCAGGGGCTGCCGCCCACGTGATCGTGTGGTCGCCACCGCCGTCGTTCGCGTCGAAGCTCAACGGGTCGGACAGGCGGTACGTGCCGGCTGCGAGCTGGACGGTCACGTCGCCGCGCTTGGCGGCCGGCCGCACCACGTGCTGAGCTCGCTCGAGCGAGCACGGCATCGCCTGGCTGCAGTGCCCGCCGTCCTTTCCATCAGGCGATGCGTAGTAGGTCGTCGCCGGGTCGGCCTGGGCGCTGAGTGGCACGAGCGCCGACGCGAGGACGATCCCCGTGCCGAGCGCCGCGAGAGCCGCATACGTGCGACTCCCCCGTGTGCTTCTCCGCGATTCTGACGTCAACTTCATGGTCGATCGCTTTCTCTCATCGTGGGCGTCGATGCCCCCCGGAGAAGATTTATCATACGTATGACCTTTGTCACAAGGATACGTATGATGTTTCTTGCGCACTGTGCTGCGGCACGCCTGCGACCTGCGGGTTTGTCGTCAGAAAGCTGTCAGTCGGTCGCGTCGCGGAACAGCTCTGCCGCGGGTCCGACGATCAGCGGATCGGGCATCGTGACCAGCTCGGGATCCTTGTTGTCGTAGTCGAACTGGGACAGCACGTGGCGCATCGACTCGACCCGTGCGCGCTTCTTGTCGTTGCTCTTGACCACGGTCCACGGCGCCACGGCGGTGTCGGTGCGCGCGAACATCGTCTCCTTGGCGCGGGTGCAGGCGTCCCACTTGTCGAGCGACTGCAGGTCCATCGGCGACAGCTTCCACTGCCGGACCGGATCGACCTGGCGGATCGCAAAGCGCGTACGTTGCTCCGAGGCCGACACCGAGAACCAGAACTTGATCAGGTGCAGCCCGTCGTTGACCAGCATCTTCTCGAACGTCGGCGCATGCCGGATGAACTCGTCGTACTGGTCGTCCGTGCAGAATCCCATGACCCGTTCGACGCCGGCGCGGTTGTACCAGGACCGGTCGAACATCACGATCTCGCCGGCCGCCGGCAGGTGCTGCACGTAGCGCTGGAAGTACCACTGGGTCTCCTCACGCTCGCTCGGCTTCTCGAGCGCGACCACCCGCGCACCGCGCGGGTTGAGGTGCTCGGTGAACCGCTTGATCGTGCCCCCCTTGCCCGCCGCGTCGCGCCCCTCGAACACGATGACGAGCCGCCCGCCGGAGCTCTTGATCCAGTTCTGCAGCTTCAGCAGCTCGATCTGCAGGAGGCGCTTCTGCATGTCGTACTCCTGGACGTCCATGCGGGCCGCGTACGGGTAGCCCTCGCGCCAGGTGTCGATCGGTTGCCCGAGATGGTCGAGCAGGACCGGGTCGTCGTCCTCCAGGTCCACGACCGAGTATTCGCCCAGGCGGTCGATGTCGACGCGGGCCGGCGCCCCGAAGTCAGTGGTCATGCGTGCAACCTAGGCTCCGGCGACGGCCCCGGAGTGGATGTCCGGCGACGACGGAGTGAACAGCGCTCACGTGGCCGTGATAGACCCGACACGTGAGTCATGGAGTCAGCCGGCGGCTCGTCGTGGCGTGGGTCGCGGCGGCCGCCGCCGACGAGCAGCTCGCGCGACTGGCCGAGACGTTCATCGGCACAACCACCGGTGAGGCCCGCATCGTCCGCGCCTGCCGAGCATGCGGCAGCGACCGGCACGGCAAGCCGTACGTCGTCGGGCTCGAGGGCCCGATCCACGTGAACCTGAGCAAGTCCGGTGGGTTCGCCGTGCTCGCGGTCACCGACGCCGGCCCGGTCGGGGTCGACGTCGAGGCCCGGCAGCCGGGAGGCATCCCCGACGTGGCGACGTGGGTGCGCAAGGAGTCGGTCGTCAAGGCGACGGGTCACGGGCTGACGCTCGACCCTGACCTCGTCGAGGTGACGCCCCCCGGTTCCGCGCCTGCGCTCGTCGCCTGGCCGGACACCGAGCCGCTGGGCTCGCCCGTCTGGATGTACGACCTGGAGTGCCCGGTGGGCTACGTCGCCGCTGCCGCCGTGCTGTCGAACGGTGCCCCCGAGCTGCTCATGACTGGGGCAGCTCCGGAAGGCTGACCTCGCGCAGCCATGCGTCGAACAGGCCACCCACCGACGCCCCGCACACCTCACCGGCCAATGCCACGAAGTCGTCGGTCGACACCGAACCATGCGTATGCCGCTCGGTCCAGGCCTGCAGGATCTCGAAGAACCGGGCATCGCCGACCTCCGTGCGGAGGGCGTGCAGGAGCAACGCGCCCCGCTTGTAGACCCGGTCGTCGAACATCAGGTCAGGGCCGGGATCACCCAGCAGGAAGTCCTGGTCGAGACCGTCAAGGCGGTCCCAGTGCAGACGAGCGTGGTCCGTCGCGGGCTCACGGTCCGACTCCTCGGACCACAACCACTCGGCGTAGCAGGCGAAGCCTTCGTGCAGCCAGATGTCGCGCCAGCTCGTGAGGGTCACGCTGTTGCCGAACCACTGGTGGGCGAGCTCGTGGGCGACGAGACGTTCGCTGTCCCAGTCGTCGGTCGCGAAGTTGGAGCCGAAGACGGCCAGGCCCTGCGCCTCCAGCGGGATGTCGAGCTCGTCCGCGGTGATGACCGCGGTGTAGGCGGCGAACGGATAGGGCCCGAACAGTCGCCCGAACGTCGTCAGCATCTCGTCCTGTCGTGCGAACGGTCCGCCACTGATGGCCTTCCTGCCAGCCGGATAGACCGTCCGCACCGGCACGTCCGCGCCCGTCTCCAGCACGTCGTAGCGGCCGATCTGGACCGTCGCGAGGTAGGTCGCCATCGGCGCCTCCTCGACGTGTCGCCACGTGGTGCCGGCCGACCGGCGCCGCTTGCCTTCCAGGACGCCGTTGGCCACGACTCGGTAGTTGGACGGCGCGGTGACCTCGATGACGTACGTCGCCTTGTTGGCCGGCCGGTCGTTGCAGGGAAACCACGACGGGGCACCGTGCGGTTGCGATGCGACGATCACCCCGTCGGCGAGCTCCTCCCAGCCGGCATCGCCGTCGAGACCGGGCATGGGCTGCGGCGACCCGGCGTACGAGACCACCAGCGTGAACGTGCTTCCGGCGACGACGGTGCTGCGAGGGCGTACGACCAGCCGGTGCTTGCGCTGGGTGTATTTCGCGGCGGGTGTCCCGTCGACGCTGACCTTGGAGGCTCGCAGGCGATAGAGGTCCAGCTCGAGCTCGTCGAGGTCGCTCGACGCGACGGCGGTGATCGTCGCGCGGCCCGACAGCCGGTTGGACTCGACGCTGTAGTCGAGCTGGAGGTCGTAGTGCGTGACGTCGTACGACAGGTCACCGTGGTCCGGGACGTAGCGGTCGTCCTGCACTCCAACGGCAGCGGCGCGCGTCACCGCGGTGCCGCGACATCGGCGTCGGCGTCGGCCCACGGCCCGATCGGGTTGCCGATCCACCGGGTCTTCTTCGGGACCGACTCGCCACGCATCACGAGCGACACCGGACCGATCGAGGCGTGCGCGCCGATCGTCGCCGCCGGGAGGATGACGCTGTGGGGTCCGAGCGTCGATCCTGGCTCGAGCGTGACGGTGTCCATGCTGAGTATCCGATCATGGAACAGGTGCGTCTGCACCACGCAGCCCCGGTTGACGGTGCATCCCGCCCCGAGGGTGATGAGGTCGGCCTCGGGCAACCAGTACGTCTCGCACCACACGCCCCGGCCGACGCGCGCTCCCAGCGACCGCAGCCAGAGGTTGAGGACGGGGGTGCCCGACGCGCTTCGCGCCAGCCATGGGGCGCCGAGCACCTCGACGAACGTGTCGGCCAGCTCATTGCGCCAGACGAAGCTGCTCCACAAGGGATGCTCCGCCGACCGGACCTTGCCGACCAACGACCACTTGGCGCCGGCGGCCACGCACGCTGCCACCGCCCCGGCGGCAATGAGCACCACGCCCGACGCCCCGCCTGCGAGGAGCCAGCTCTCAGCGGCAAGGCGCTCCAGCCCCACGACGACCACCAGCCCGAGCAGACCGTTCACGATCAGCGGGACGACGCGCGCCAGCTCGACCAGCGCCCGCCACGTGCGGACCCGGCGCGGCGGTGCGTGGGTCCGGCTGGCGTCGGGGGTGCCAGAGGATCGGCGGAGCTTCTGCGGCGGGCTGCCCAGCCAGGACGTGCCGGCCTTCGCCTCGGACCGACGCGGCGCGGCCGAGAGCACCGCCACCAGGCCACCCTTGGGGACCTTGCGGCCCGGCGCGGTCATCCCCGAGTTGCCGACGAAGGCCCGGCGACCGATCTTGACCTGCTCGATGCGCAGCCAACCGCCGCCGAGCTCGTACATGCCAAGCATCGTGTCGTCGGCGAGGAACGCCCCGTCGTTGACCGACGTCAGCGACGGGAGCATCAGGACCGTGGACGCTTCGACCCCTTGGCCGATCCTGGCGCCGAGCAGCCGTAGCCACGTCGGCGTGACGGTACTGGAGTAGAGCGGGAACAGCCACGTGCGCGCCTCGTCCATCAGCCGTACGACCGACCAGGCCTGCCAGCCGCGGAAGCTGTGCACCGGGTACGTGCCGCTGGTCAGGCCGATCGACTGCAGTCGTACGGCTGCCAGCACGAGCAGGGCCAGCGCGACGAATCCGGTCAGGACCCCGAGCGGCGCCGCGAGCACCAGCCGACCGAACGCCTCGCCGAGGCTGTCGGCCGACCGGACGAAGGGTGCCACGGTGAGCGCTCCTGCAATGACGGCGAGGACGGGCAACAGGGCAACAGCACCGGCGACCATGGCGTACGCCACGGTCCAGCGACGGCGGCGCGGCGCCCGCGTGCTGGTGAACGGCCCTCGCGCGGGGCCCTTGAGTCGCGCCGGCGCGCCGGACCAGTACTCACCCTCGGGGACGGTGTCGAGCACCGCCGAACCCGGTCCGATCTCGGCGCGAGCGCCGATCTGAGAGCCCGGGCCGAGCAGGCTGCGCACGCCGACGCGGGCATCCGCGCCGATCGTGACCGTGCCGATGTGGAGGGTGTCGCCATCAATCCAGTGGCCGCTCAGATCGACCTCCGGCTCGATCGAGGCGCCGTTGCCGATGCGGATCATCCCGGTGACGGGCGGCAAGGAGTGCAGGTCCACGTCCGATCCGACGCGTGCGCCGAGCAACCGCGCGTAGGTCGTCAGCAGCGCTGCACCTGAGAGCGAGCCGGCGCGCAGCTCGTCGGCGAGGTGCTCGGCGAGCCACAGGCGCAGGTGAACTCCACCGCCGCGGGGGTGGGCGCCCGGCGAGACCCCGCGCAGCAACGCACGCGCACCGAGCGCGGCCAGGAGCATGCGGCCCGGAGGCGCGATCAGGAGCAGCCAGCCCAGCGCGATCCACGCCCACGAGACCTGCGGCAGCCACGTCCAGCCGAGCATCGGAGCGGCGACGTGGTTGCCGGCCGCGAGCCACGTCAACCACCGCAGACCACTCAACGTACGCAGTGGGATCGTCAGGAGGACCTGCGCAGCCTGCGTCGCGGTGCGCACCGGACGTACCGGCGAGTTCTGCCGGGCCCGGTCGCTCGACATGGCGTCCAGCGTCGCGGCCAGGGCGGCGACGGAGGGCTGCTCGTACACGTCGGCGACAGTGACCTCGGGGAACTTCTCCCGGAGCCGACCAACCAGTTGCGCCGCGCTGAGGCTGCCACCCCCGAGGACGAAGAAGTCGTCCGCCGGGCTCGTGACGACCGCCCCGAGCAGGGCGAGCCACAGCGTCTTGAGCCACGCGCTCGTGCCCTCGAAGTGACTCTCTTCCGCCGACGCCTCGATGCCGGGCAAGGGCCACGGGAGCGAGTCGCGATCGATCTTGCCCGAGGTGCGCGTGGGCATCGTGTCGAGGCGGGCCAGCCGGGGCACGAGGGCCTCGGGCATCTGGCCGCGGAGCACCGTCAGCGCAGCCGTCAGGTCGAAGCCGGGCTCGGTCGCCACGTAGCCGACGAGGATGCGGTTGCCGGCCTCGGTCGTCCGGATCGCGGCCGCAGCCGCAGCGACGCCGGGCAGCCCGAGCAGGGCGCTGTCGATCTCGCCGAGCTCGATGCGGCGGCCCCCGATCTTGATCTGCTCGTCCGCGCGACCGACGAAGACCAGGCCTTCGCCGTCGTACGCCACCAGGTCGCCGCTGCGATAGGCGCGATCCCAGCCGAGGCTCGGCATCGGAGCGTACTTCTCGGCATCCTTGGCCGGGTCGAGATAGCGCGCCAGGCCCACGCCACCGATGATCAGCTCGCCCGTCTCACCGGGCCGGACGGGTGCGCCGTTCGCGTCGACGACGGCGAGGTCCCAGCCGGCGAGCGGCAGCCCGATACGTACGGGAACACCGGCTTCCAGTGGCGCAGCGCACGCCACCACCGTGGCCTCGGTCGGCCCGTACGTGTTCCAGAGCTCCCGCCCCGGAGCGGCCAGCCGCTCGCCGATCTCGGGCGGGCACGCTTCACCGCCGACGATCAGCAGCCGTACGTCATCGAGCACGCCGGGCGGCCACAGGGCCACAAGAGTCGGGACCGTCGACACCACCGTGATGCTGTTCGCCACCATCCACGGGCCGAGGTCGCTGCCGCTCTTGACGAGGGATCGCGGCGCCGGCACGAGGCACGCGCCGTGCCGCCACGCGAGCCACATCTCCTCGCACGACGCGTCGAACGCCACCGAGAGCCCTGCCATGACCCGGTCGCCCGGTCCCAAGGGCGCGTCACGGAGGAACAGCGCCGCCTCGGCGTCGACGAATGCCGCAGCCGATCGGTGCGAGACCGCGACGCCCTTGGGCGTACCGGTGGACCCCGACGTGAAGATCACCCAGGCGTCGTCAGCCGGCGACGGCTCCTCGTCGATCGACGTGGCGACGCCGGCTCGTCGTGACGTGATGACCAGCTCGTTGCCGACCACGGCGGCGACATCGGCCTCGTCGAACACGGTGCGCGCCCGCGAGTCGGGGTCGTCGACGTCGACCGGGACATACGCAGCACCGGCGACGAGGATCCCCATGATCGCGACGTACAGGTCAAGGGTGCCGGAGTCGACACGCACGCCGACACGGTCGCCGCGGGACACGCCTCGCTCGCGCAGGGCGGAGGCGAACGCATCCGACGCCTCGCAGAACTCCTCGTACGTCAGGACGTTCGAGCCGTTGTCGAGCGCTGAGGCATCGGGATTCGCAAGAGCCGTCTGGCGCAGGATGTCGACCAAGGTCCGTACCGGCGGCGCCTGCGACGACCTCAGGAGCGGCGAAGCGCCCTCGGACACCAGGGGGCGCAGATCTGATGTCGACACTGAACACACCATGGCGCAACGACGTGAACGCCCGGTGAATCGCAAGCCCCCGAACGTTCGCCTGGCGTTGGTTGTCCGCCATCCGGGCCCGCCGTAGATTCGGTGGTGAGCCGGCAGGTGAACACGCCCCCGCCGGTGCACACAAGGTTCAGGCCCCTTCAACCTCCACGGGTGCCCTGAGCGACTGGGCCCCTCGCCGACCACCCGGCTCGAGGGGCTCCGTCATGTCCGGGGTCAGCGGCCCAGCCTCGCTCAGACGTGGACAACGAAGAGCCCCTCACCTGCGTCTCCGCGGGTGAGGGGCTCTCGATCGTGCTGTGGCAGGTGCAGGGTTCGAACCTGCGTAGGCTGAGCCGTCTGATTTACAGGATGCTGCCATTGGGCCGCTGACCTGCCGTTATGCGTTCGCGTCTTCAATTCGCCCGCGTATTGCCCGCGTATCAGCGGCATAAGTCGACGCCAACCGTTACTCGCCGGCCACCTCGAAGGCGCTCGTGCACCTGATCGCGGACGCCTCCAAATCGCGACGGCAGTCCAAATCGCGCTCAGCCACAGCTTGATTTGGTTCGGGCAACGTACGAACTAGTCCCGACAAGGATGCCCACGTTGACTGGGACCCAAAATCAAGGGCTTATAGCTTGACCGCGTCCAAGCTTTGCGCCATACGCCTGCGACCCAGGCTCGCGAGTCCGTAGCTGCTTTTGAGGAATTCATCGCTGGGACGAAATGCCAAGTACGGCTCCGACTGCGACCGCTGATGCAGCCAAGGCGAAGAGCAACCGAGAGCCACCACTTCTTGATCCAGTACTACGAACGTAAGCAAGAACGAGCAGTCCGAACGCAACAAGGCCGTAGCCAACGGCGCCCCGCCAATCTCGAATCGATACGGCAAACGGCACGACTATTGCTGTCGCGACACCGGCCAAAACGAGCGCCAAGGCCGCGGATTTCGCTGCGTTCGGTGATTCGCTCACTCGTGGTGACCCGTTCGTGCAGCAGACCCGGCGTCATATTCGACTTCATCGCAGCACCACCCATTCACATCCCACTGCTTCCGCCGAGGTAGAAGAGAATAGATCTGTACGAATCGGGGACGTCGTCCAATCGAACTGCTACCAGTTCTGCACTTCCGTCGTCGCGCTTGGTCGCCACCACTTTGATTGTCCTGTTGACGAGCGCTGCTGAACTGAATGCCAGCTTGCCGAGTTCAACCCGACCGGCTTTCGGTGCAAGTCCAGGCACGACGGAACTCTTGAGGAGAGCCTCGACCTCACGCAGTTGGTGGGGGAGCAATGCCTTGGACAGGAGGTTCGTGATCCAAAGCCCAAGAAGTGGACCGTATATTGCGGCCGAAAGCAGGCCGACGATCCCTGGGGTGAGCACCAAGGACATCGTCAAACTGACGGCGATGAAGAGTAAACAGAGAACCCATCTCGCCAATGAAGTTCGCTTGAACGCCCTATCGGCAACAGCTTGGGCTTCACCCCAGCGACGTGAATCCACGACACACGATTTCGTCGAGCCATCGTCTGGCATCTCAATTCCACTCCCATATTCGCATTGCCACAGGCCCCAAGTGGGCCTGCGCCTCACTTGTCATCCTGCGAATCCGCACGGCGAATCTTCTCATCGCGGGAAATCCGCCGGAATGATCCGATAGTTCCGAGGATTCCCATGCTCGCGACGATCAGGAACGAAGCCGCCCGAAACACAATCGGCACATCGGGCAAGGCAACGAGAACCAAGAGCGCAAAACTCAGTATCATTTTCGCAACGGAACGCGATAGCGGCGTCTGACTCTGCCACCACGACCTTATACTCATCAGCCATCTCCTAAATGATTCTCGAACGCGTTGTACCCGAGAGCCTCCGTCACTTCTCCGCCCACGCAAGTCGTGAGGCCGCCCACGACTGCGCCCGGCACAGCGCCGACGCCGTCGAAGAAGACACCAATCGAAGCACCGGTCTCAACTCCGGTCTGGAGTGCCGCAAGGCAACCACCGACAATCACGAGCGCTTTGGCAGGTGCCGACTTTAGGACCTTCGCCGCACCTCCGAGCGTGCCCTTCACGGCGCCCTTGAGGTGGGACAAGACGCCTCCAGACTTGGACGACTTCTTCGCTGCCTTCTTCTTGGTCGACTTCTTCTTGGCGGCCTTCTTGGCAGGGGCCTTCTTGGCCGGAGGACCCGCGTATTTCTTGGCGCCTTTGATGATCCTGCCGGTGTGGGTGTATTTGTAGGCGACTGGGCTGTCGTAGTCACCGCCGCAGCCCCCGCCGCACCATGGTTGTTGGCCACTGGTGTCGTAATCGTTGATTGGGTCTGGCGGGTAGGTGTAGGCGTTGTCGTTGGCGCCTGGGACCGGGTCTCGTGAGAGGAACTGCCCATCGGTTGGGTTGTAGAGCCTCGCGCCCATGAGCACAACACCACCGACGGTGTCGTGTGATCTCTGTTTGCTGCCCAACCATGTGTAGTCCTGGTTGAGTGCAGGCGTCGCGGACTTGGCGTTGCCGTACTCGTCAGATTCTGAATAGTTCTGCAGACCTGCGAAGGCGCCTGTCGTGTTGGGCAGTGTCGCCACGACGTCCCCGTGGAGATTTGTCATCTGGACCTGGGACGAGCCGTCCGACGACTGGGTCAGGCCGAGCCCGCCACCAGGCGTCATGACGTTTCGTGTCCAACTCGACACGAAGCCGGATGACGCATCTGCACGCTGCTGCTGGTCGATCCATGATGGTGAGTCGGACCCGTCGGCATAGTGGTTCGTGGTCTTTCGCAGCTCGACACCATCGGTCTTGGAACTCATCGTTGAGAGGCGATCAAGCGGGTCGAGGCCGTAGGACTTCAGCTGGGTCTGCCCCGTGCTCGCGGGAGACTTCTGACTGATGTCGGCGACCATGTCGTTGGCGAAGTAGTCGACTGTCGCCGGATCGCCCGCGGAGTGATCGGTGTCGCTTGACGGCACGGTGCGGGTTCGGCCGAATGCGTCGTAGGTATATCCCGCGTTGGTGATCCGGTCGTCAGCATCGAAGGTCGAGGTCTTCGTTGTGGGCGAGGCTGCGCTGCAGGCGCCGCCGGAAGCCGGCCCTGACGTCTCCAGCTTCGTCCGATCAGAATCTAGGCTGAAGGTGTACTTGCGTGTCGTGCACTGGCCCCAAATGCTGTCTTGAACCTGGGTGAGCCGTCCTCGGTCGTCATAGGTGTTGCTGTCCCAAGACAGTGGAGATCCTGAGGTGCGAGTCCTACCGTCGATGTCATCGATCTGGAGGAAGGCGAGAATTGATGTGCCGCCCTCAGAGTACGCGAGACTTGTTTCATCTCCAGCGAGGTCGTACGTGCTGTCGGCCGTGATCCCGTTGGGATATTTCAGCTGGGTTTGGTTGCCGCCAGCATCGTAGGCTGCCGTGAATTCGTCTGGCCCCGTACCGAGACCCGCGTCGAGTTTGGTGATGAGTCCTCGACGCTCGGCCTTGCCGGTGGAGTCGGTGCCGTCCCACGTGTACGTGTACGTGCCTTTCCCGTCGTTCATGGTCTTGACTCGGCCAGCGGTGTCGTACGTCGTGGAGGCCGTGTTACCTGCACCGTCTGCCTGCGTTGTCGGCCGACCCCATGTGTCGTACGTGGCTGCCGCCGTTGCCGCACCCGTCGATTCAGACAGCATCTGCCCGCTCGTCTTTGAGTACGTGTATGTGTCGTCTGGAATCGACTTGTCGCCCGCTGGCCCTCCGGTCACCGTGGTGCTGTCCTCGACGTCCCGGCCGGCTGGGTCATAGGTCGAGATTGTGGAGCGCGTCATGGATCCAGACGTCTCGTCCACGCGAGTCGGGTTGAGTAGGTAGTCAAAACCAGTGGTCGTGGACGTTGGCGCCGCACCGCTGCTTCCGGCTGGCCCGTCCGTGCAGATCTCACCCGCCCATTCGGGCTTGTTCCGACACGTGGCGACGCTGCTAGATGCGTCGGCCGTGTAGTAGCTGGTGACGGTCGACTTGTCGTCAGTTCCGGCTCCGTCAACGGTCGAGACTCCTTGCGGGGTCCGCGTTTCGATCACTCGGCCTTGTGTGTCGTACCGAACCATCTGAGTCGACCACCCGGATCCGAGACTAGTCGAGATTCGGGTCGGGACCTGAAGCGTCCATCCGTCGCCATCTGTGGGTACAACCTTGTCGTACCGGTATCGGATGTTGTGGGGGTCATGCTCTGCGCCAGACACTCCACCGCCGCCGGTGTTGTCGGTGACGGCTGAGTGGATCTCAACCAGAACACTCGGACTCGGATCGTCTGGGTCAGTGCCGGTCCCCGGTCGACCGGGGACCGGCACTCCATAGGTCGCGGCTTGGTCGTCATAGATGAATTGAGTCATCTGCCGGCCGTACAGCAGCGATCCGTCTTCGAGTTCGACCTCTCTGTTCGGTTCCCATATCCGGTCGACCCGACTTCCGTCGCTGCTGTAGTCGGTTCGAGTACCGAGCATCCAGGCAATGGTTTGAGGACTCCAGCCATAACTGAGGCCAGCGTCACGGTTGGCGGCGTCTAGCGTCCAGTCGACGTTGCCGTCGTCGTTGTATCCCATCGAATCGATGAGCCACTTGCCCGCACCATACGACGCGGAGTTGGTCGTGCGGCCGTCAGCGGTGAAGTAGGTGATGTCGGCATAGGTCATGTCGGTTGTGTTCGGTGCGTCTGGTCCGAATACAGCAGTCCCCTTGTAGGGCGGAACCGGCTGTCCCCAAGTTCCAACGGCAGCCGCACTAACATCGGGAAGACCAGTTCCAGATGTCGGCTCCCCGTACACGACACTCCATGTGGCATCGCTTCCACCAACAGCAGAATCCTGTGCACGGGTCACGCTGACCAAGCTCGCGTCGCTGGCAAGGTGGAAGTTCCACGGCTTCTGAGCCGGCGGTGTCATCGATTGCAGGTAGGTGCTCCCGTTGAGAGTTTGATAGCCGTAGTCCGTCTCAACATGATTGCCAGAATCGTCCAAGCGTGGATCCCATTCAGATGTCAGTGAACCGTTGGAGTCGTAGCCATACCTCTGCACCGGGACGGAGACCATCCCTGCACCAGTGCCGGGGAGGCCATCTGCTCCGGGTTTCGGGTTCCAGGCCTTGAGGTCAACCTCCGAAAGGCGTTGGTGACCAGCGATCGTGGCATACGTCATCAGCAGAGCACGGCAGCCCTTGTCCTGAGTTGTCGCGCTGCAGTTGACCCCGGGTATTCCGGCGTATATGCCATCAACGTACGCGTCGGAACCGTAGTCGAAGGTGGTGGCGGGGAGAGTTGGCGAACTGACAACGCTCTTGACTCGCCACACGTTTGGCGCCAAGAAGTCCCACGTCGTCACGACCCCTGAGTCTTCGGTCAGGACAAGCGTCTTGGGAGTTGTCGGCTTGATCTCCAGTCGTTGATTGTAGTTCGCAGCGTCGCCTTGCCCCTTGTAGATGTCGGCCTTTTGCGCTGTGTGGCCACCGGTCTTTGCCACATACGTTGCAGTGGTGCCATCAGGGTCGACGAGCGAGATCGTGCCGTTGACTCCAGTCTTGTCGACCACTTGGGACGCAGCGGACCCGTTGCTCGGGCCCTGAAAACCAGCAGCCCAACCGCCACCGAAGACGTCCGCTGACGCCGTCACCGCCGATCCTAGGGACTGATAGCTGCGCGTGATGCTCAATGTGTCGTCGTACCCGGGGATACTGACGTCATCTTGGGTGAGTTGGTACTCCCCAGTCTTCAACGACACCTCTAGCGGTCCCACCGTGCTGGTGGGGAAGGATCCGCCGAACGCGTGCTGAACCAGGCCGACCTGCGTCGTCGCAGTGCATCGTTGCGTCGGGGCTGTTGTGTAGTTGAAGCAGACTTGGACCTGGATCAGGGAAGGTGCATTCATGCCGGGCTCGGCGGCAGCATTCCAATTCAGGTCTCCTGTGGTTGACATCGCTCCCGAAGAAGTGGTTAGACCACCCCAAGTCACGATTCCTTGCTTCACCTGAGTGGCGTTGGTCCAAGCTGTCGTGCCAGTAGGGCGCCATTGGACCAACGCACTGTATGCCCCAGCCTTCGCGGTAGCGTTGAGCACAAAGTCACCTGTAGACCGGTCCTGGCTTCCGGGGCTCGTCAGAGCACCGTTGCCAGTACCTATGCTGAACGACGCAGTCGACGTGTTTCCAGCGCCGTCCTTTGCAGTCACCGCGACGTCGAAGACGCCGTTCGCTGGCACGGAGAAGGATTTCGACGTCGTGCCGGTCGAGAGATCGGGAAGAGTAACGGCCGCCCCGTTGAACGTCGCGTCGAGGCTATCGGTGTCACTGGAGGCGGTGACTGTGCAGGTCGATGTCGATGCTGGCGCAGTGTCATACCAGGTGCCGTCACTTAGACTCGTGCAGCTGATAGTCGGGGCGGTCGGTGCCGTGGTGTCGACCTTGACGGTGATCGGGTCTGACCAGTCGGAGCTCAAGGTGCTGTCGGATGTTTGCCATTGGGCCGTGTATGTCCCGTCGGCCAGGGCCGGTGGCGTGCGATAGACGGCGGAGCCTGAGTTGACGTTGCCGAGGTCCTTGCTCTCAACGACGGTTGATCCCTGGAGAAGCTTGAACTTCACGTCGACCTGTCCCCCGTCCGGGTCGGCCACGTCCGCGGTGAACTTCGGTGACGCTGCTGAGGTGACGAGCGTGCTCCCGTCAGTGATGGCGGGGCTGACGGCAGAGTTCGATGGCGTCGTCGGGTACGAATTGTAGTTGACGGTAAGTTTGGGTGATTTCGAGAATGTCCCGTTGTCGCCGGAGCGGAATTTGCGCCACCCCGTCGCCGCGGTTTCGTCGTTGGCCGCGATCCTGACGCCGAGGTTCGTCGCCCCGCCAGCCCAGTCTTTGACCATTTGTGTGGCGTCGAACGAGACGGTGCCCTCGGTGGAACATCCTGTGGCGCCGAAGGACTGGGAGGACTGGCTGGCGCCGGTTGCGGTAACCGCTGGCTGGGTGGCCCATGTGACTGTTCCTGTGTACCAGCCACCGGTGATTCGAGACATCGTCAGCGGCGACCCGGCACAGGCGCCCGTCTCGAAGTTCGACAGGTCAACTTGCGCCGAGTTCACAGCGAACTTCGGCATCTTGGACATGTTCGACGTGTCGAAGTACAGGTATGAGCGAGCCACAGTCGCGCCGGAGTCATTCGATCCGGTATGCAGTTCGGGGGAAACGATCTGACTGGTGGTGTCGCCGGCGCTTTGCACCCAGGTGTCTGAGGTGACGCTCACGACGAACGTCGGGTCGATCGTGACCGGGTACTGGGTGCTTGGGTCGGTCAGGTAGGACATGTCGGGTTTCAGCACCAAAGTTGTGTCGGCGCCCGTGCCCTCGATGGTGGTGTCGACCTTCTTGACCTGACCGTTGCCGTCCTTGTTCGCATCAGACCCGTCCCACATCAGTGGGCTGGGGGCCGAGGCGACCTTGTCTTTGCCGTCGGAGATCTGGATTCCGCCATCGTCTGTGACGGCTGCCTTCGCGCCGTCCAGGCCGAGCGGGAAGGTGAACTGCAGCGGGTCGTCGCTCGCTTTGGGGGCCTTGCCCAGAATGACGGAGTAGCTGAATCCGTTGGGGCGGGACTGGACTTGCAGATCACCGTTGTCAGCTGCGTCCGGGTAGGTCAGGGTGCTGCCGTCGACGGTCGGGGCTGGCAACTTGTCGGGCCAGCCGACCTTGAGGTCATCGCCTTGGTCTGTCTTCACCGTTGCGATGGTGCTGTCGCCACCGTCTGAGAAGGACAGATCGAGTGCCGACGCCGCAGGGGCGTAGCTGCCGTCCTGCTTCGAGAGGTCCGAGTCCAGTGGGACCCACTTTCCGTCGTCATCCTGAGTTCGGATCGGTCCGGAGTAGGACTCGACCGACCATGACCCGTCCGGTTCGGCGAAGGTCGAGGAATCGGGGGTTCGCGCCGAGAGATCCTCCACGCGCGACTTCTGCGCCTGCGCCGTGGACATCGCGGAAACCGGATCGGGTCGTGAATCCACCGGTTTGGTCTCCGAGGTCGCCGACGCGAGGGTGGTCGCAGCTTGAGCGGGACTACTCAGGCCCGCGAAGACAAGGGCGGCCGAGACACCCATCGTCAGCAGCAGTGCGCCGGCCCTTGAGACGTTGACGCCACGACTGGTTACAGGCAACCGGACAATCCCCACGACATATTCCCTTCGGCTGTATCAAACCGTCGGGCGAAGTCATCCGACACCTACCTATTCCGCGGTCTGCGGGAAATTCACATCACCATGCAACTATTTTTATCCAATTCACGAGATCGTCCCGGTTCTCTCAGACCGCCCGGCAGTACTGTTCCCGTTTGTGAACAAGAGCGAGTTCGAGGGGCTGTACACGCAGATGAGCGTCCTCGTGTTCGGCATCGCGGCCCGCCGGCTGTCACCCGAGCAGGCCAAAGACGTGGTCGCTGACACCTTCACCGTCGTCTGGAAGCGACGCGATTCATGCCCGGATGACGCCGCAGAATGGCCCGCGTGGACGGTAGGGATAGCGAAGAACAAGATTCGCAAAGAGGTCGATCGTGTCCGCCGAAAGCATCACGACAACAGGTTCGTCTCCGAAATGCCGGGCAAATCGATGCGCGCCCTGGTCCCCGATGTCGCTGATCGGGTCGCCGAGGCAGCGCTCGGCCGCTGGATATGGAATCAATTACGAGCCGAGGACCGGCAACTAGCCAACTACGCCTTCGTACAAGGAATGAGTCACGTCGACGCAGCCGGCGCATTGGGCATCTCCATCACCAACTACACAACCCGCGTCAGCCGGCTGCGGCAACGCATCGCGCTCCTGATGAGCCACGGAGAGTCCTCATCCTCCGAGCTCGAGACGAGCGGAGGTGCGCCATCATGAAGCCACAAGACGACTCACTCGCGGAAATCAGGCGCGCCTACGCCGACGCCTTGGCGACACCTGAAGACTTCGGAATGACGCTCGAACCGGCGGCCACATTCAGTGCGCGCATGATCGCCAACGAATCGCGCGCCCGCACCCGCAAACGCCGGATCGCCGCGGTGGCGGCGAGCGGTGTCGCCGCGGCAAGTGTCCTCACCTTCGGAGCACTGCAGCCGTGGCGCACCGCCTCCGCCGAAGCCTCCGTACCCCAACCGCTCAGTTTCGAGCATGGACTCGATTCCAATCGGAGCGCGACAGAAGCTCTGCAGTCACTGTCTCTTGCCGCTGCGGGCGGCGAGAATGCTCCGTCGGGTTCGGAGCAGCACGTCGTCATGGCCAGGTGGCCGGCACGCCCGGGCGCTGATGCTGACGCGACGGATGAAGAGCCGATTTCCGACCTCTATGAGAGGGTCACTCGTCAGGACGGCTCGGTCTCAGTACATCGAGTCGGGTCGATTTCGCTCGACCAGAAACATGAGGATGATCTCGCCCTCGCCAGCACTGATTTGCCGAAGCCAACTGGGGGTGAGCCAGCCGTAAAGGGCGCAGTCGATCCAGACTTTGCGCGCAATCTCCCGTCAGATCCGGACAAAATGCGAGCAGCGCTTCTGGCGGAATCTTCGTGTCCCGACTCCGAACCGACAACCGCGGATACTCGCTGCATCTTGGAGGTGCTCACTGCGATGCATTCAAACTACGTCGTCCCAGCCGCGGCGGCGGCCACCGAATGGGCGATGCTGGCCAAAGAGAAGGGCACCACGTACCTGGGCCGAGTTCGAGAACGAGCCGGCCGAGACGCAGTCGCGATCTCGGTGCACACAGGTCCAGCGCAGGGCGACCGCGTAGTCCTCATCGCGGACCCCGACGACGGTCGCTTGCTTGGCATCGAGGAACTCAACCAGGACTCCGACAGCATCGCAGTCCAGAAGGTCTCAATCTTCCTCCGGTCGAGCATGGGTTGAAGCCGACAAATTTTCCCGCAACATCCCGCAGCTTCCCCGGGGCTGTCCGGGAGTCTCTGGCTCTGGCCGAGTTGCGACAGGTCTCTCTCGAGCGAGACCAAACGAACCGTCATCGGGATATGGCTGCGTATTCCACATCAAAGCTCACGCCGATGGAAGGGCGAGCACCCGGCAGGGCCGCTGATCGAATACTCCGGCGCTCGACTGTCTCGACGGCATGCATGCAGGTAGACGCGGTCGCTGCATCGCGGCCCAGAAATTTCCCCGCGTATTCCCCGCGCGCGCCGATTTCGGTCAGCCTCGAGTTGCGTTTCCGCAGGCCAGGGTGTTCCGGAGCTCCCAGAGGGCGTTCCACGATCAGACGCCATAGAACCGGGCAACGAAGAGCCCGTGACCGGCGTTTCCGCTGGTCACGGGCTACTTTTCGTGCTGTGGCAGGTGCAGGGTTCGAACCTGCGTAGGCTGAGCCGTCTGATTTACAGTCAGATCCCTTTGGCCACTCGGGCAACCTGCCGGGGGTGTTGCCGGGGCAACGACAAGCAAGACTATCGCAGCCGATTAGGGTGAGAGAAATCAGATCCCCGCGGCGCACCACCAGGAGCACTCATGGCCGACTCTTCCTTCGACATCGTCAACAAGATCGACCGCCAGGAGGTCGACAACGCGCTGAACCAGACGGTCAAGGAGATCAACCAGCGCTATGACTTCAAGAACACGGGCGCCTCGATCGACTGGAGTGGCGAGTTCGGCATCGAGGTCAAGGCCAACGCCGACGAGCGAGCCCTCGCAGTCCTGGACGTGTTCAAGGACAAGCTGATCAAGCGCGGCATCTCGCTCAAGACCCTCGAGGAGGGTGAGCCCCGCCAGTCCGGCAAGGAAGTGCGGATCTCCTCGACGATCACCGAGGGCATCAGCCAGGACCAGGCCAAGAAGGTCTCCAAGCTCATCCGCGACGAGGGACCCAAGGGCGTCAAGGTCCAGATCCAGGGCGACGAGCTCCGGGTCAGCAGCAAGAAGCGGGACGACCTGCAGGAGGTCATCGCGCTGGTCAAGGGCGCCGACCTCGACTTCGCGGTGCAGTTCGTCAACTACCGCTAGGCGAACCGCTGAGACTGACGTTTCTGCTGGGTCGACACGGCGATTCGCGACAGAAACGTCAGGCCCAGCGGGAAACTAGGGCAGGTTCGACAGCAGGAGGTCGGGCCAGGCACTCAGCGCGACGAGGCCCGCGGTGCCGATCAGCACGGCGGCCTTGGAGATGCGGATCGAGACCGGCGGCGACGGGCTGCGGTAGGGATCGTCGATCGCGGGCCGGTCGACGAGCACCGCGACGAACCGCAGGTAGTAGGCGAGCCCGAGCATCACGTTGACCGCCATCACGACGGCGAGCCAGACGTGGTCGCCCTCGACGACGGGGCGGATGACGACGTACTTGGTGACGAGCCCGATGACGGCCGGTGGGAACCCGGCGAGGGTCAGCGCCGCCAGGACAAGAGGGACGCCGGTCGGCGGGTCCGTGCGCGCAAGACCCTTGAGCTCGCTGTAGTCCAGGCTGCCGCGCAGCCGCAGCACGACGGCGAGGGCGGCGAACGCGACGAGGTTGGCGAGGGCGTAGACCGCGAGGTACTGCACCGGCGCGCTCACACCGTCGGTCGTCAGCAGCGCCGCGGCGGGCGCGATCAGGAACCCGGCCTGCGCGACCGACGACCACGCCAGCATCCCGACGGCGTTGGTCTGGCGCAGCGCGCCGAGGTTGCCGACGGTCATCGTCACCGCCGCGACGATCGCCATGAGCGGCTGCCAGGTGTCGTACGTACGAGGCAACGCCTCCGCGAGCAGGGTCAGCACGGCGCCGAGCGACGCGGCCTTGGACACCGACGACAGGAAGCCGGCAACCATGACGGGAGCGCCGAGATAGGTGTCGGGGATCCACACGTGGAACGGCACCGCGCCGAGCTTGAACAGCAGCCCGACGATCGTGAGCACGACCGCGACGGCAACGACACTGTCGGGCATGTCGGTGTCACGCAGACCGGTGGCGAGACCGTCGTAGTCCAGCGTCCCGGCGACGCCATAGAGCAGCGAGACACCCATCAGCGTGATCGCGGTCGACACCACGGACGCGAGGAAGAACGTCCACGCCGAGCGGATCGCACGACTGTCGCCCTGACGGAGCCCGACGAGCGCGATCGACGGGAGCGACAGCAGCTCGAGCGCGACGATCAACGTCACCAGGTCACGCGCGGCGACCATCATCAGCGCTCCGCTGGCGGCGGCGAGGACGAGGAAGTGGTACTCCCCCGGCGGCATCGCGTTCTCGAAGTTCATGACGTTGGAGGCCACCACGACGATCAGCGTGCCGGCCAGCACGATCAGGGAGAGCGCGAATGTCGACGGCACGATGTCGTCCCGCAGCCGGAGCAGCTCGATACCGCCCCAGAGCAGGGCGACACTGGACGGCAGGCCCGAGCCGAGCCATGTGCGACGGGGATAGAACGCGTCGACCAGCAATGCCACGAGCGCACCGATCGCGACGATGACGGCCGGGCCGGCGACGCTCCACTCGATGGGGATGTTCACGGCGCCACCGACTGACCGTTGAGAGTGGCCGGGAAGTCGTAGAGCCCGACGATCAGCCCCGGCGCGAGGCCGAGCCCGACGATCGAGGCCACGAGTGCGACCGCGACGACCGCCTCACGCGCGCTGAGGTCGCGGTCGGCCCCCTGCGCGACCGGCTCGCCCTGCGCGAGCAGGCGGATCGCCCTGACGAAGTACGCCGTGGTGAGCGCGACGCCGAGCACCGCGAACCCGACGGCGGTCCAGGCGAACGGTTTGTCGAGGACGTCGCCGACCTCGTACGCGGCGCGCAGCGACAGCACCTCGCCCCAGAACCCGGCGAGGCCAGGCAACCCGAGGCTGGCGACCGCGGCGAACACGAACGCCACGGCGAGCCACGGCGTACGCGCATAGAGCCCGCGACCGATCGTCCGCATCGACGCGGTGCCGAACCGGTCCTTGAGCGATCCGGACAGGAAGAACAGCAGTCCCGTGACGAGGCCATGAGCCACTGATCCAAATACTGCGGCAGCAACACCGACGGCGCTTTGCGTCGAGATCGCGAGCGCCACGAAACCCATGTGGCCGATGCTCGAGTAGGCGATGAGGCGCTTGAGGTCGTCCTGGGCATAGCAGGCGAGCGCCGACCAGACGATGCCGACGACACCGGCTCCCGCGATGTAGGGAGCCACGTCGGCGAACGAGTTGGCGAGCAGGCCGGAGGCGATGATCAGCCCATACGTGCCGAGCTTGAGGAACACCGCTGCGAGCAGCACCGAGCCGACCGTCGGCGCCTTGCTGTGCGCGTCGGGCAGCCAGGTGTGGAGCGGCACGAGCGGGGTCTTGACCGCGAAACCGAGGACGATCAGCACCGCTGCGACAAGCGGCGCACCCTCGATACGGGTGAACTGCAGCGAGTCGTTGTCACGCGCCACCAAAACGATGCCGACCAGCAGCAGCGCCGAGCCGGTGACGGTGAACAACAGGAACCGCGTTGCCGCGCTACGAGCAGCGCGCCGAGGGTCCGAGCCTGAAACGTTCTTGGAGCTCGACCCATCATCGAGGTGACTCGACGAACCAACGTCTGGACTCCCCCACCACGCGATGACGAACCACATCGGGATCAGCGCGAGCTCGAAGAACACGAAGAACAGCAGGAAGTCGAGCGAGGAGAAGACCCCGAGCGACGACGCACTGATGATCAGCACGAGCCCGACCAGGGCCGGCGCGGTGTCGTCGGCGATCAGCCACACGCAGCAGAGCAGGCCGATGAACGCCGTCATCAGCAGGAACGGCCACGAGATCGCCGTCGCGCCGAGGTGCAGGCGCGCCCCGAGCAGGTCGATCCACTCGACGTCGACCTCGCCGGAGATCGTGTCCTTGCCCTCCCAGACGAGCGCGAACAGGATGAGCGACGCCGTCATCGCGACCGCGCCGAGCCAGGCAGCCGTACGTCCGGACACCAGCGTGCGGAGGAACAGCAGGGCGAGCCCGACGACGAACGGGATCGTGAGCGCTGCGGTGATCACGTCCAGATCACCGCCGCTGCGGTGATGACGATGACGCCGCCGGCGATGACCGTGGCGTAGCGCTGGACGTTGCCGGACTGCACGAGTCCGAGCACCCGCGAGGTCACCTGCGCGGCGCTCGCCGACCCGTAGGAGTAGGCATCGATGCCGTCGCGGTCCACGTCGAAGACCGCCCGGGCTGACGAACGGAGGCCGGCCGGGATCCAACGGGAGTAGGGGCGATCGAGGGCGAGCTCGGCGACCAACCAGGGCGCCGCGAGGTCCAGCGAACGGCCGCGGCGCCACAGCGTCAGCACCGCGCCGATGCCGGCCAGGGCGACCGCCGTCGAGAGCAGGCCGATGCCGAGGTGGAACGGCTGGCCGATCGACAGCGCGAACGTCGCGACGGTGAGGACGATGAGCGGTCCGGTCATCGCACGCGGCGCCTCGTGCGCCTCGGCGCGGTCGGCCGGAGCCGGCGCGAGGAACGCCAGCAGCCAGAGCCTCGTGGCGTACGCCGCGGTGAGGAACGACGTCAGCAGCGCGACGCAGAAGACGGCGACGGCGACCCCGCCGGGCAGCGGACCTTCGGAGCGTCCGTGCTCAAGAGCGTGCAGCACCGAGTCCTTGGTGAAGAATCCGACGGTCGGGATGACGCCGGCGAGGGCGGCGAAGCCGATCGTCATGGTCCAGAACGTCACCGGCATGCGCAGGCGCAGTCCGCCCATCGCCGACAGGGCGCTCGATCCCACGGCGTGCATGACGCAGCCGCAGCCGAGGAAGAGCAACGCCTTGAACGCTCCGTGCGACAGCAGGTGGTCGGTGCCGGCGTCACGATCGCCGGCCGAGAGCGCCGCGAACATGAACGCGAGCTGGCTGACGGTCGACCACGCGAGCGCCCGCTTGAGGTCGGTCTGCACCAGCGCGAAGAGCGCGCCGAGCAGCATCGTGACCGCCGAGATGACCGCGAGCAGCGTCATGACGAGCTCGGACGGCTCGAGGATCGGCAGCAGCCGGGCGACGAGGTAGACGCCGGCGGCGACCATCGTCGCGGCGTGGATCAGGGCAGTGATCGGCGTCGGACCGGGCATCGCGTCGGGCAGCCAGGTGTGCAGGGGGAACTGCGCCGACTTGCCGACCACCGCGACGAGCAGCAGCAGCCCGATCGCGGTCGAGTTCCTGGGCTCCTGCGTGAGCACCTCGCTGAGGCGATAGGTCCCGTACGTCTGGCCGATCGCCAGGATCCCGACGAGCAGCCCGAGGTCGGCGATGCGAGTCATGAGGAACGCCTTGGCGGCGCCCGACCGGGCTATCGGTGTCTGCCACTCGTGCCCGATGAGGAGGTAGGAGCACAGCCCCATGACCTCCCAACCGATCAGCAGGACGAACAGGTCATCGGCGACCACGACGGCGATCATGCCGAGCAGGAACAGCACGATCACCAGGGCGTACGAGCGATAGCGCGGGTGATGGCCGAGGTAGGCCGTGGAGTAGATCTGCACCAGCAGGCCGACGCCGACGGCGAGCAGGAGGACCTGGGCGGCGAGGCTGTCGACGTGCGTCGCGAGCGAGACGGCGAGCAGGTCGTTGCCCTCGACCCAGACCTTGGTCGAGGGGTCGCCGCCGAGGTGCGGGATCGCCCACACAGCGACCGCCACGGCGAGCGCGGCGGTCACGACGACGTAGAGCCAGCGGTTCACTTCACACCGACTTCGTCGACGTCGACCGTGCGCACAGCCCGGAACAGCGCGAGGACGATCGCGAGTCCGAGGCCGATCTCGGCGGCCGCCAGCGTGATGGTGAACAGCGTGAGCACCTGTCCGGTGTGGATTCGGTCGGCGAACCACGCGTCGAACGCCACGAGGTTGAGGTTGACCGCGTTGAGCATGAGCTCGACGCCGAGCAGCATCAGGACGGCGTTGCGTCGGGCGAGGACGCCGTAGAGCCCGATGCCGAACAGCGCGGCCGACAGCACCAGCGGATAGAGCAGGGGCATCAGCGTTCGGTTCCCGACCGGGAGATGACGATCGCGCCGACCAATGCCGCGAGCAGGACCCCGCTGAGGATCTCGAACGGGAGCACCCAGTCGTTGAACAGGGCATCGCCGAGCGACCGGGCGGTGCCGATGCGGCGCCCTTCGATGCGCTCGCCATGGAATCCGCTGACAACCGTCGCACCGAGACCGACGGCGGCGACGAGGCCGAGGACCGCGGCCGTCCACCGGTTGCCGGTGACCTCGGCGGAGATCGTCGACTGCTGGCGCGTCAGCATCAGGGCGAAGATCACCAGCACGACGACCGAGCCGACGTACACGAGCACCTGCACCCAGGCGACGAACTCGGCGGTCATCAGCACGAAGCAGCCGGCGACCGCCCCGAGCGTCACGACCAGCCACAGCGCCGAGTGCACGAGCTGGCTCGTCGTCATGGCCAGCAGCGCCGATCCGACGGCGAGGGCGGCGAACAGCAGGAAGACGACCTCGGTGGCGCTCACTCGGGATCCTCCGCGGCGGCCTCGTAGGCGGCGAGCTCCTTGGACGGCTCGGCGCCAGGATCGAGCGCCTGGGGCGCGGGCACGGTCCACATCCACTCGCGCAGCCGGTTCATGTCGTGCGTGAGGTCGACGATGTCGCCCTCGGCATACGCGAACTCCGGCGACCAGTGCAGGGCGTCGAACGGGCAGACCTCGATGCAGATAGTGCAGTACATGCAGAGCGAGTAGTCGATGTCGAACGTGTCGAGCACGTTCTGGCTGCGGTCGCGGCCACCCTCGGTCGTCGCCGGGATGGTCTCCTTGTGCGAGTCGATCGTGATGCACCACGAGGGGCACTCGCGGGCGCACAGCATGCACGACGTGCAGTTCTCCTCCTGCAGCGCGATGACGCCGCGGCTGCGGGGCGGCAGGTCGGGCTGCACGTCGGGATAGTGCGCCGTGACGGATCGCCGGGTCAGGTTCTTGAACGTGACCTTGAGGCCTTGCAGCAGCCCCTTGCCGTACGTCATGCGACCACCAGCACCGTCGTCAGGGTGATCTGCGCGAGGGCGACCGGCACGAGCACCTTCCAGGCCAGCGCGTTGACCTGGTCCTCACGGAGCCGGGGATAGGCGACGCGCGCCCAGATGACGAGGAACGCCACCGCCATGACCTTGACCAGCGTCCAGAGCCAGCCGATGTGGTCCGAGAACGGCCCGGCCCACCCGCCGAGGAACAGCACCGTCGTCAGGGCCGAGAGCACCAGGATCCCGGCGTACTCGGCGAGCAGGAACATCGCGAAGCGCATGCCGCCGTACTCGGTCAGCGGTCCCATGACGAGCTCCGCGTCGGCCAGCGGCGCATCGAACGGCGGGCGCTGCAGCTCGGCCAGCCCCGCGATGAAGAACACGATGAGTCCCGGGAGCTGGGTGATCAGCCACCACGGCTCCCACTCCTGCGCGATGCCGACCAGCGACAGCGTCCCGGCGGCCATCGCGACGCTGGCGGCGGCGAGCACCATCGGCAGCTCGTACGACATGAGCTGGGCCGCGACGCGCATGCCGCCGATGTAGGAGTACTTGTTGCCGCTGCCGAGGCCACCCATCAGCGTGCCGAGCACGCCGACGCTCATCGCCGCGAGCACGAAGAACAGGCCGAGGTCGAGGTCCTGGCCGATCAGGTTGCCCTGCCCGAAGAACGGGCCGAGGGGGATCGCGAGGAGGGCGACGAGGTAGGGCGCCAGCGCGACAGCCGGCGCGAGCTCGAACACCCTGCGGTCTGCGGCAACCGGGGTGATGCTCTCCTTCTGGACGAACTTCACGCCGTCGGCGACGAGCTGTGCCCAGCCGTGGAAGCCACCGGCTGCCATCGGCCCGACCCGGCTCTGCATGTGCGCCATGGCCTTGTGCTCCATCTGGCCGATGACCAGTGGCAGCACCATGAACACCGCGAGCACGAGGACGCAGCGCAGGATCACGTCGATGACGTCAGGCATCGCCGTCCCCCTCGGTCGTTGAGCTTGTCGAAGGGACGTCCGAATCAACCACTTTCCCCGGGCCCCAGTCCTCGGGATCGGGTACGCCCGGCGGCTTGATCCGGCGGCGGCTCGGCGAATGGGTCGACTCGGCGTCGCTCTCCCCCGGCTCCTTGGCGCCGGGCCAGGGCTTGGCGACGCGCGAGGCCAGCACGAACTCCTTGCGCAGCGGATGACCCTCGAAGCCGTCCGGCAGCAGCAACGGCTCGAGGTCGAGGCCGAAGTCGATGCCGAACATCTCGTGCGTCTCGCGCTCGTGCCACGAGGCACCGGCGTAGACGTCGGCGATCGAGGCCACCGCAGCAGCGTCACGGTCGACGTAGGTGACCAGGAGCAGATGGTCCAGGCCCCCGCCCCCGGAGCTTGTCGAAGGGACCCGGGCCACGTGCAGCACGAGCCGGAACCCCTCGGGGTGCTCGTCGACCGCGGACAGCCAGTCGAAGTAGGTGTAGCCGTCGCGCTTGAGCTGTGCCGCGGCGTCGTGCCACTCGGCTGCCTCGACGACACGGTGCGGCGGGCCGAAGCCGTTGTCCTCAAGCGTCACTCGGGCGCCTCCATGCGAGGTGACAGCAGTGAGGTGGCCGGGCGCTGGTAGCGATCGGCCAGGTTCTCTCCGGCGATCTTGTCCTGAAGCGTGACGATGCCGTTGAGCAACGCTTCAGGACGCGGCGGGCACCCCGGTACGTACACGTCGACGGGGATGATCTGGTCGACGCCCTTGGTGACGCAGTAGGAGTCCCAGTAGGGCCCCCCGGAGTTGGCGCACGAGCCGAAGCTGATGACGTACTTGGGCTCGGGCATCTGGTCGTAGAGCCGCTTGATCGCAGGTGCCATCTTGTCGGTCACGGTGCCCGACACGACCATCAGATCGGCCTGACGCGGACCTGGCGCGAACGGGATGACGCCGAGCCGGATGAAGTCGTGGCGCGACATCGACGTCGCGATGAACTCGATCGCACAGCAGGCAAGCCCGAAGTTGAAGACCCAGAGGGAGTACTTGCGACCCCAGTTGAGCAGATAGCGCGCGGGCTTGGGGGCGTACGCCGACCCGGCTCCGAGCGTCGGCGGAGCAAGGGTCGGCATCGGCAGGTCGATCTGCCCGGGACGGTCTAGGTCCACGACAGCACCCCCTTGCGCCAGGCGTAGGCGAGGCCCACGACGAGGATGCCGATGAAGATGCCCATCTCGGCCGCGGCGGCCCGGCCGATGTCCTCGAGCACGACCGCCCACGGGAAGAGGAACACTGCGTCGACCGCGAAGATCACGTAGAGGAATGCGTAGACGTAGTAGCGGACGGTCGACTGCGCCCAGCCCGCACCAACCGGGTCGACCCCCGACTCATACGTCAGCTGCTTCTCGCGGGCGGCGACGCGCGGACGCATCAGGCGGTTGACCCCGAGCATCCCCGCGGCCAGCACGATGCCGGCGAGGATGATGACGCCGACCGCCGTGTAGTCGTCGAGGTAGGCGTCCATGGGAACACTCTAGGGAAGAACCGTCCCGCGTTGTCCGACCCCGCCGATTGGGCCGCTCACGCCGTCTCCGCCCGCGCGACCTCCTCGCGCGTCCACGGCCAGGTGAGCAGCGCCCACACCACCGCGACGATCGCGATCTCGAGCACGACGAACAGCGGCCATGGGCCGAGGTAGTCCAGCAGCGAAGCGTTCTTGGGCAGCCGGTTGAGGTAGCCGTAGTTGGTGCCGGCGACGACGTTGAAGAGGTACGCGCTGAGGGCCCAGGCCAGCGTGATCGCAACGGTCTGCCGGTACGTGTGCCACGTGGGCAGGATCCGCAGGCCGAGCACCAGGAACAGCGAGGCCCAGACGATCAGGAGGTGCATGCCCCAGAACATCAGGAACCGTGCCTCGGGGAAGTCCGACGCGAGGTCAGGCGTCAGCATCCCCTGGGTCGTGAGCGTGATGCCCCACAGATAGGTGATCGTCGCGGTGAGCCGGCTACGGGTCCACAGCGCGTGCACGGCGAACATCCACGCAAGGTCGCAGAGCTGGAACGGCAGGGAGGTCTGCAGGTTCCACTCGTCGGGCGTGAGCTGCAGGATCTGCAGCGGCACCGTGACCCCGAGGATCGCGCCGGCGAACGTACGCCTGACCGTCTGCTCCGCCGTGCCATCCATTCGGCGACCGGCCACGACGATCAGCACCGCGCCGACCACGAAGATCGCCAGCACCGTCAGGTGCGACGGCCCGTACGTCTCGAAGCGGTCGGCGGCTGCCAGCATGCGATGACGCTAGCCGATCGGCAACCGGGCTCAGGGCACCCGCAGGAACGTGACGGCGAACCCGGCGTCGTCGGTGAACGGCTCCAGGTCCCACGTCGCGAACCGTTGCTCGAGCTCGAGCCCGGCCGTGGCGGCGTCGGCGTCGAGCTGTCCGACGCCGTAGCCGCGATCGAGCGCGAAGCCCAGCACGATCCGGCCGCCCGTGCGTACGTGGGCGCGCAGGCCGCGCAACACCTCGACCTCGGTGTCCGGCGCCACGAACACCATGACGTTGCCGGCCACGACGGCGACGTCGAACGGCTCCTCGTCGAGGTCCAGGGCGGCCAGGTCGCCGACCAGCCAACGCGGACCTGGATGGTCCTCCTGCGCGGCAGCGATCAGGACCGGATCCGCGTCGACCCCGACGACGGTGTGGCCGCGATCGTGCAGGATCGCGCCCACGCGACCGGGACCGCAACCCGCGTCGAGGATGCGTGAGCCCGGCGCCGCGATCGCATCGATCAGGCGGGCCTCACCGCCGAGGTCGGCACCTTTGGCCGCCATCGTGCGGAAGCGCTCGACGTACCACTGCGAGTGCCCGTCCTTCGTGTCGGTGAACCACCGCGGAGTGCTGCTCATGTCGTCATGGTGCCCCGACGGTCAGACTTCGGCGAATTCCGGCCAACCTTTCGCTGCGGTGTCGGCGTCGGGACGAGGTGGGCGCGCTCGGGCGTACCCTCGTCTCGTGAACGACTCCAAGAGCGGCGTGGGCCTCGGAGTCGCCGCCTATCTGTGCTGGGGATTCTTCCCGCTGTACTGGCCGCTGCTCGACCCGGCGAGTTCCCTCGAGATCCTGGCGCACCGGTTCGTGTGGTCGATGGTCTTCGTGCTCGTCTCGATCACGGCGATGGGCAAGTGGTCGACGTTCCTCGCGATCGCGCGCGACCGGCGGCTCATGATCATCCTGACGTTCGCGTCGATCACGATCGCGCTCAACTGGGGCGGCTTCATCTACGGCGTCACCAACGGGCACGTCGTGGAGACCTCGCTGGGCTACTTCATCAACCCGCTCGTCACGGTGCTGCTCGGCGTGTTCGTGCTCAAGGAGACGCTGCGGCCGGCGCAGTGGGGTGCCATCGGCATCGGCGTCCTCGCGGTCGTCGTGCTGTCGATCGGATACGGCCGACTGCCGTGGATCGCCCTGCTCGTGGCGCTCTCGTTCGCGGCGTACGGGTTCCTCAAGAAGAAGGCCAACCTCGGCGCGTTCGAGGGCCTCGGCATGGAGACCGCGATCCTGTTCCCCGTCGCCGTGGCGTTCCTGGTCGCGTTGCAGTTCCGCGGTGACCTGACGTTCGGGCACGACGGCCCCGGCAACGCCGCACTGCTGGTGGGCACGGGTGTCGTCACCGCGATCCCGCTGCTGCTGTTCGGCGCTGCCGCCACGCGCCTGACCCTGACGACGATCGGGATCCTGCAGTACCTCGGCCCGATCATCCAGTTCATCACCGGCCTGACGATCTTCGACGAGACCATGACGACCGAGCGGTGGATCGGTTTCGTCCTGGTCTGGATCGCCCTCGTCATCTTCACCGTCGACGCCATCACGAGCCGCCGACGCCGGATGGTCCCGACCGAAGCCGCCCCGATCTGAGCTCGGCCAGCCGGCGGCTGCGGTTTACCAAGAGGTCAGGGCATGGGGCCACTCCTCAGGGTGCACAACCCCGGTGAGGTGGCAGTTTGCCCTGACCTCTTGGTAAACCGCGCGTCAGCCGAGGCGGGTCGCGACGGTGTCGCAGAGGGCTTGCAGGGCGGCGCGGGCCGGTACGTCGGGCAGCTTGGCGAGCAGGGCGCTCGCGGCATCGGCCTCGGCCTGGACGTAGGTGCGGGCCTCGGTCATCGCCGGGTGCACACGCAGCAGCCGGATGGCCTCGTCGAGCTCGGCGTCGTCGGTCAGCGGCTTGGCCAGCAGCGATCGCAACCGCTCGCTCTCCGCGTCGGTCGATCGCAGCGCGATCAGGGTCGGCAGCGTCGGGACGCCCTCACGCAGGTCGGTGCCGGGCGTCTTGCCCGAGTCGCCGGTCTCGCTGGCGATGTCGATGATGTCGTCGCTGAGCTGGAACGCCGCACCGATCCGCTCGCCGAACTCGCTGAGCGTCTCCTGCACGTCGACCGAGGCGCCGGCCATCTTGGCGCCGAACAGGGCAGCCGTGGCGATCAACGATCCGGTCTTGTCGGCGACGACCGACAGGTAGTGCGCCAGCGCGTCGTCGTCCTCTGACGGGCCGAGCGTCTCGCGGATCTGGCCCTGCACGAGCCGGGAGAACGTACGTGCCTGGATGCGCACGGCCTCAGGCCCGAGGTCGGACACGAGGTCGGAGGCCTGGGCGAACAGGTAGTCGCCGACCAGGATCGCGACCGAGTTGTCCCAGCGGGCGTTGGCGCTCGGGGCGCCGCGGCGCTTGTCGGCCTCGTCCATGACGTCGTCGTGATAGAGCGTGGCGAGATGCGTCAGCTCGACGACGACCGCGGAGCGTACGACGTCAGGGTTGGCCGACTCGCCGAACTCCGCGCTGAGCATGACCAGGAGGGGGCGGAACCGCTTGCCGCCGGCATTGAGCAGGTGGGCGGCGGCCTCCGCGACGAACTTCTCCGGGCTGTCGACGGCGGCAGCGAGCTGCACCTCGACCTGCTCGACCCCCGCCTGGACGCGCGCCTCCAGGGTCGGGTCGGTGAACGAGACACCCAGACGGGACACGCGGAGCTCCTAGGGAATGGATCAGCGCACGAAGGCGCCTGCATGCTGCGCAAGATCCAGCAGCGGTCCCGGAATGATACCGAGTCCCAGGGTGGCGATCACAGCCACGGCAAGCACTGTCGTCGTGAGGACGCTCGGCACCGCGACCGTGGGGCCCTCGCCGACGGGCTCGGTGAAGAACATCAGCACGATGACCCGCACGTAGAAGTAGGCCGCCAGGGCGCTGACCAGCACGCCGATCACGACCAGCCACCAGAAGCCACCCGACCACGCCGCGCTGAACACGGTCCACTTGCCGATGAACCCACCCGTGAGCGGGATGCCGGCGAACGACAGCATGAACAGCGCGAACGAGCCGGCGAGCACCGGCGACGTCTTGCCGAGACCGGCCCACTTCGACAGGTGCGTGGTCTCGCCACCGGAGTCGCGTACGAGGGTCACGACCGCGAACGCACCGATCGACGAGACGCCGTAGACCGTCAGGTAGAACAGGATGCTCGAGGTCGAGGTGATCCGCGACGAGTCCTTGGCCCCGGCGTACGCGCCGACGAAGCCGACGAGCAGGAATCCCGCGTGGGCGATCGAGGAGTAGGCCAGCATGCGCTTGACGTCGGTCTGCGAGATCGAGACGACGGCGCCGAGGAACATCGTGATGATCGCGACCGCGACGATGATCGGCCGCCAGTCCCACGACGAGCCGCCGAACGCCACGAAGAACACGCGGAGCAGCGCGAGGAACGCCGCGGCCTTGGTGCCTGCGGCCATGAACGCCGTGACCGGCGTCGGGGCGCCTTGATAGACGTCGGGCGTCCACGTGTGGAACGGCACCGCACCGATCTTGAACAGCAGGCCGACCGCCATCAGCGCGGTGGCAGCCAACAGCATGTTCTCGCCGCCCGTGCGGTTGGTCACCGCGACGTCGATGTCGGAGAGCCGGAAGCTGCCGGCATAGCCGTACGTGAGGGCGATGCCGTAGAGGAAGAACACCGACGAGAACGCACCCAGCAGGAAGTACTTGAGCGCGGCCTCCTGGCTCATGAGCCGGCGGCGACGGGCCAGGCCGCACAGCAGGTAGAGCGGCAGGCTCAGGACCTCGAGCGCGACGAACATCGTCAGCAGGTCGTTGGACGTCGCGAACAGCATCATGCCGACGAGGGCGAACAGCGCGAGCGGGAAGACCTCGGTGTGCTCGACGCGATGCTTGATCGCCTCGGCCTCGGACGCAGAGCCCGGCGCGTCGGCGGCCCGGCCGGTGAAGCCACTGAGCCCACCCTCGAGGCGTCGCTCGGCGAACAGCAGCATGCTCAGGAAGCCGAAGATCAGCAGGATCCCCCAGGCGAACACGCCGGGTCCGTCGACCGCCAGCGCGCCTTCGGCGGCGACCTGGCCCCGGGCGAGACGGGATCCGTCGAGCTTGTCGAGGTCGGTGAAGACCCAGATCGTGTCGGCGAACGCCGCGACGATGCCGACGACGGCGAGACCGGCCTGCACCAGGAAGCGCGAGCTGCGGGGCCAGAAGGCCTCGACGATGACGCCGAGGACGGCGACGCCGGCGATGATGAAGACCGGAGCCAGGAGCGAGTACTCGATGTCCGGCGCGGAGATCGGGGGCAGGTCGGTCGCGGATGAGAACGTGGCGATCATCCGTGTCCTCCTTCCTGCGTGGCTGATTCATCGATCTGGACGGGTGTCTTGGGCGCCGGGTCACCCTTGCCGACGTGGCTGATCACCTCGTCGATCGCGGGGTTGATGACGTTGAGCAGCGGCTGCGGGAAGAAGCCGAGGCCGACGATCAGGATGATCGCTGGGGTCAACGACGCCATCTCGCGGTGGTCGAGGTCGCTCACGCCCTCGTTGCCGGCCTTGAGCGGTCCGGTCATGACGCGTTGGTACATGATCAGGATGTAGAGCGCCGCGAGCACGATGCCGAGCGTGGCGAACGCCGCCGCCGGGATGGATCTCGTGAACGTGCCGGCGAGCACGAGGAACTCCGAGATGAACGGCGCGAGACCCGGCAAGGACAGGCTGGACAGACCAGCCACGAGCAGGACGCCGGACATGATCGGGGCGATCTTCTGCACGCCGCCGAAGTCGGAGATCCGCGCCGAGCCGCGTCTGGCGATCATCATGCCGGTGACGAGGAACAGCGCGGCGGTCGAGAGGCCGTGGTTGAACATGTAGAGCGTCGAGCCGGCCAGCGACGTCGTCGTGAACGCGAAGATGCCGAGGATGATGAAGCCGAAGTGCGACACCGAGGTGAAGGCGATGAGCCGGCGGATGTCGTCCTGGCCGATCGCGAGCAGCGCGCCGTAGAGGATGCTGATGACCGCGAGCACGATGACGACGGGGCTGGCCCAGTCGGACGCACCCGGGAACAGCCCGAGGCACCAGCGGATCATGCCGAACGTGCCGATCTTGTCGATCACGCTGACCATCAGCACCGAGGTGCCCGGGGTTGCCTGACCGGCGGCGTCCGGCAGCCACGTGTGCAGGGGCCACAGCGGCGCCTTGATCGCGAACGCGGCCATGAACCCGAGGAACAGCAGCCGTTCGGTGTTGGTGCTGAAGTCGAGGTTCTGCAGGTCGCTGAGCAGGAACGACGCGTCGCCCTGGCGCGCACTGATGACGTACAGGCCGACGATCGAGGCCAGCATCAGCAGTCCGCCGACGAGGTTGTAGATCAGGAACTTGACCGCGGCGTACGACCGGTTGGGCCCGCCGAACGAGCCGATCAGGAAGTAGAGCGGGATGAGCGTCGCCTCGAACAGGACGTAGAAGAGGAACGCGTCAGTCGCGGCGAACGCGCCGATCGCGAGGCCCTCGACCGCCAGCATCCAGGCGAAGTACGCATTCGTGCTCTTGGGATCGGGCAGCCGGTCGCCGAACGCCGCGAGGATCACGATCGGCGTGAGGATCGTGGTCAGCAGGATCAGCGTGATGCCGATGCCGTTGACGCCGAGCGAGTAGTAGGCCCCGAAGACCTTGATCCACTCGTGCTTCTCGGTCAGCTGGTATCCGCCGGCGTCCTGGTCGAACTTGGCCATGACGACGAGCGACAGGACGAGCGTGATGAGCGAGACGCCGAGCGCGACGTACTTGGCCCGGTGGTGCGGAGCGGGCTCACGCGGCAGGAGCGCGAGGAGCACCGCTCCCGCGATCGGAGTCGCGGCGAGGATCGACAGGATCATGCGAGGGTCACCGCCAGGAGGGCAAGGACGAGGACGGCAACGCCGCCGAACATCGTGAGAGCGTACGAACGGACGTAGCCGGTCTGCGGCTTGCGCAGGAACTGTGAGGTGTCACCGAGCCGGTCGGCGACGCCGGTGACGAAGCCGTCGACCCCCTTGCCGTCGAACCACACCAGGAACCGGGTGAGGTGACGTGTCGGGCGTACGACGATCGCGTCGTTGAGCTCGTTGCCGTAGAGCTCGTGGCGACCCGCGCGCGCGAAGATCGACACCGAGCTGTCGGCGGGCGTCTCGACGGCGATGGGCTCGCGGCGGTAGAAGGCCACCGCAGCCACGACGCCGATCGCGACGACGACCGTGATGATGAGCGTCAGGACGATCGCCGGGACTGCGAGCTCTTCGTGCTCCGCGTGCCCCGTGATCGGCTCGAGCCACTCGGTGATCCAGTTGCTCACCAGCAGCACGCCACCGAGGGCGGACAGCACCGCGAGGCCGATCAGCGGCCAGGTCATGACTCTGGGCGACTCGTGCGGATGCACGCCCTCGCGCCAGCGCTTCTCCGACAGGAACGTCATGATCATCAGGCGGGTCATGTAGAACGCCGTGACTCCGGCGCCCAGCAGAGCGCCGAGCCCGACCCAGAAGTTCTCGCCGAACGCCGCCTCGATGATCTTGTCCTTGGACCAGAAGCCCGCGAACGGCGGCACACCGATGATCGCAAGGTAGCCGAGGCCGAACGTGGCGAACGTGATCGGCATGAACGTGCGCAGGCCGCCGTAGTGCCGCATCTCGACGTCGTCGTCCATGCCGTGCATGACTGATCCGGCACCGAGGAACATGTTGGCCTTGAAGAACCCGTGCGTGATGAGGTGGAAGATCGCGAACGCGTAGCCGGCCGGGCCGAGGCCGGCGGCCAGCATCATGTAGCCGATCTGGCTCATCGTGGAGCCCGCGAGCGCCTTCTTGATGTCGTCCTTGGCACAGCCGATCCAGGCGCCCGCGAGCAGCGTCACCAGACCGACGACGATGACCGCCGTACGTGCCGCCTCCGACGCGTCGAAGATGCCGTGGGAGCGTACGACGAGGTAGACGCCGGCGGTGACCATCGTGGCGGCGTGGATCAGGGCCGAGACCGGGGTCGGACCCTCCATCGCGTCCAGCAGCCAGCTCTGCAGCGGGACCTGGGCGGACTTGCCGCACGCCCCGAGCAGCAGGAGCAGGCCGAGCGCCGTGGCGACCGAGCCGGAGGCGCCGGTGATGGCGCCGTTGACCGCGTGGATCGACGAGGTGCCGAACTCGGAGAACATCAGCATGATGCCGGTCGCCATGCCCAGGTCACCGACGCGGTTGACGACGAACGCCTTCTTGGCGGCCGCCGCGGCCGAGTCCTTGTGCTGCCAGAACCCGATCAGCAGGTAGGACGCCAGGCCGACGCCCTCCCAGCCGAGGAACAGCACGAGGTAGTCCGACGCGAGCACGAGCGTCAGCATCGCGGCGATGAAGATGTTGAGGAACGCGAAGAACCGGCGGCGCCGCTCGTCGTGCGCCATGTAACCGATCGAGTAGACGTGGATCAGCGTGCCGACACCCGTGATCAGCAGGACGAAAAGGCCCGACAGCTGGTCGAACGTGAAGCCCATGTCGACGTGGAACGAGCCGGCGTCGATCCAGGTGAAGAGCTTGGTCGACTGGGACCGGTCCTCGCCGTCCTTGCCGAGCAAGGAGGCGAACAGCACGACACCGAACAGGAAGGACAGCGCCGAGGCGGCCGTGCCGATGAGGTGACCGAAGCGGTCGCCCTCCTTGCCCCACACGAGCAGGCCGAGACCGCTCGCCAGCGGGATGGCGATCAACAGCCATTGGAGATCGAACATCGTGGTGTCCTCCTACGACTTCAAGAGGCTCGCCTCGTCGACCGAAGCCGAGCGACGCGCGCGATAGATGGACACGATGATCGACAGTCCGACGACGACCTCGGCGGCCGCGACGACCATGACGAAGAAGGCTGCCACCTGCCCGTCGAGGTTGCCGTTCTGCCGCGAGAAGCTCACGAACGCGAGGTTGGTCGCGTTGAGCATGAGCTCGATGCACATGAAGACCACGATCGCGTTGCGGCGGACGAGGACGCCCACCGAGCCGATCGTGAACAGGATGAGCGACAGCGTGATGTACTCGTTCACTTCTCGCCTCCGAACGACTCGTCGCGGGGCTGCTCGTCGCCGACCTGCTCGACGAGCCTGTCGATGTCGTCCTCGAAGCCCTGACGCACCTGGCCGCGGCCCACGATGCTGTCGGAGACCGAGCTCTCGAGCGGGGAACCGTCAGGCAGCAGGGCGGGGGTGTCGACGGCGTTGTGCCGGGCGAACACGCCGGGCGCCGGCAACGGGCCGGGGTGCCGGCCGGACTCGGCGTACTCACGCATGCGGCGGGCGGCGATGTCAGCCTGCGAGTGGCGTACGGTCAGGCGCTCCTTGTGGGCCAGCACCATGGCAGCCAGGGCGGCGGTGATCAGCAGGGCGCTGGTGAACTCGAACGCGAGGACGTACTTGCCGAACAGCAGCTCGCTGAGCCCGTACGGATTGCCGTTGCCGTTGGCAGCCTTGAGCCCGACGACGGCACCCGAGACGGTCTGGCCGATCGCGAGCACGACGGTGATGCCGAAGATCAGGCCGATGATGCCGGCAGCAAGGCGCTGGCCGCCGATCGTCTCCTTGACCGCGTCGGAGGAGTCGACGCCGACGAGCATCAGGACGAACAGGAACAGCATCATGATCGCGCCGGTGTAGACGATGATCTGCACCGCGAACAGGAACGGCGCACCCTGCGCGGCGTAGAGCACCGCGAGGCTGATCATCACGACCGCCAGGCAGAGGGCGGCGTGGACCGCCTTGCGGGCGAAGACGAGACCCAGCGCGGCGATCACCATGATCGGCGCGAGGAACCAGAACGCGGTCACACGGCCCCCCCGGGTTCACGCGGAGCACCGGCCGGGTTGACGTCGGCGTTGAGCGACGAGTCGATCGGGAAGATCGGCAGCGACTTGCCTCGGTAGTAGTCCTGGTGGTCGTCGCTGATCATCATCTCGTGCGGTGGCTCGACCATGCCGGGCAGCAGCGGGGCGAGCAGGTCGCTCTTCTCGTAGATGAGGTCCGCGCGGTTGTTGTCGGCGAGCTCGTACTCGTTGGTCATCGTCAGCGCACGCGTCGGGCACGCCTCGATGCAGAGGCCGCAGAGGATGCAGCGCAGGTAGTTGATCTGGTAGACGCGGCCGTAGCGCTCGCCGGGGCTGTGCCGGTCGCCCTCGGTGTTGGAGGCACCCTCGACGTAGATCGCGTCGGCGGGACAGGCCCAGGCGCACAGCTCGCAGCCGATGCACTTCTCGAGACCGTCGGGCCAGCGGTTGAGCTGGTGCCGGCCGTGGAAGCGAGGCGCCGTCGGGACCTTCTCGAACGGGTACTGCTGCGTGACGGTCTTGCGGAACATCGTCCGGAACGTCACGCCGAATCCGGCGATCGGGTCCCAGAGCGTCTCTTTAATCGGATTGCTCATCGTTCGTTCCTCGTGGGGGGCTCGGTGATGGGCGGTACGGGGTAGCCGCCGGCGAAGGCGTCGACCTCGTCGGGCTCCGGCTCGGGCTCGGATTCCTTCTTCTCGGGGATCAGGAACGTCAGGACGATGAGGACGCCCGCGGCGATCGCGACCCACAGCAGGACCTTCGGATCGCCGAGCATGTCCTCGCTCTTGAGCTTGCGGATGAATGCGACCGCGACGATCCACGCCAGGGCGACCGGGATGAGGACCTTCCAGCCGAAGCTCATGAACTGGTCGTAGCGCATGCGCGGCAGCGTGCCACGGAGCCAGACGAAGATGAAGATGAAGAACAGCGTCTTGCCGAAGAACCAGATCAGCGGCCAGTAGCCCTCGTTGGCGCCTTCCCAGATGTGGGAGATGCCGAACGGTGCACGCCAGCCGCCGAGGAACATCGTGGTTGCCAGCGCGGAGACCGTGACCATGTTGACGTACTCGGCGAGGAAGAACAGCGCGAACTTGAGCGAGGAGTACTCGGTGTGGAAGCCGCCGACGAGCTCGCCCTCGGCCTCGGGGAGGTCGAACGGTGCGCGGTTGGTCTCACCGATCATCGCGATGACGTAGATGACGAACGACGGGAACAGCGGCACGAAGTACCACATGCTGTGCTGCGCGGACACGATCTCCGACGTCGACATCGAGCCGGCGTACATGAAGACCGAGACCAGCGACAGGCCCATCGCGACCTCGTACGAGATCATCTGGGCGCTCGAGCGCAGACCGCCCAGCAGGGCGTAGATCGAGCCCGACGACCAGCCCGCGAGGACGATGCCGTAGACCCCGATCGAGGTCACCGCGAGGATGTAGAGCACCGCGACCGGCAGGTCGGTGAGCTGCAGCATCGTCTTCTGGTCGGTGAACGGGATCGTGACCTCGGGGCCGAACGGGATGACCGCCCAGGCGAGGAACGCCGGGATCGTGGCGAGGATCGGTGCGAGGACGTAGACGACCTTGTCAGCCGCCTTGACGACCAGATCCTCCTTGAACGCGAGCTTGACGCCGTCGGCGAGGCTCTGCAGCAGGCCGAACGGGCCGTGCACGTTGGGGCCGATGCGGTGCTGCATCTTGGCGACGACGCGGCGCTCGAACCAGATGTTGAACAACGTGTAGACGACCAGCACGACGAAGATCAGCACGGACTTGAGCAGGACGACCCAGAACGGGTCGTGCCCGAACAGCGGGTTCATGAGGCTCCCTTCCCGTCGCTTGAGCCTGTCGACAGCGTCACGTGGTCGGCGTAGCCCACGCCCAGGGCCGCGCGAAGGCTGGCGCCGGAGTTGGCCGGCGCCCAGACGACACCGTCGGGCAGCTCGGCGACCTCGGTCGGGAAGCTGACGATGCCGGCGTCGGTCGACAGCGTCGCCATGCCGCCGGGGTCGACGTCGAACGCCTTGAGCGTGGCCTCGCTGGCGCGGAGGACCGCCGGGCGGGCGGTTGCCTTGAGCTCGAGCTGGCCGTCCTGGTTGCGGCCGTCGTCAATCATGAGGCGCCACGTGTCGAGCACGACGGCCCGCTTGGGTGCGGCCGTCGTGTCGGGCTCGACGGTCGGCGCCGGGATGCGTGCGCCGTCCCACGGACCGAGCTCCACCATGGCAGCACGCGCTTGGGCGACGGTGCGGAAGCCGAGCGGCTGGCCGAGCTCCTCGGCGAGTCCCGCGAGGATGCGGATGTCGGTGAGCGAGTTGGGCTCGTGGAGCACGGCGTCGAACGTACGGACGCGACCCTCCCAGTTGACGAAGCTGCCGGGCTTCTCGACGACCGGGGCGACCGGCAGGACGACGTCGGCGACCTCGGTGACCTCGCTCTCGCGCACCTCGAGGCTCACGATGAACTCGGCCTTGGCGAGCGCCCTGCGCGCCGCGGCCGGGTCGGGCAGGTCGGTGATCTCGACGCCGCCGATCACCAGCGCGTGGACCACGCCGAGCCGGGTCTCCTCGAGGATCTCGGTCGTGTTGCGACCACGTCGGGCCGGGACCGTGCGGACGCCCCACGCGGCGGCGAGGTCCGTACGCGCCTCGACGTCGTCGAGCGGACGGCCACCGGGCAGCAGGTCGGGCAGGCAGCCGGCCTCGAGCGCACCGCGCTCACCGGCTCGTCGCGGAACCCACGCGATGCGGGCGCCAGCCTTGTCGGCGGCGGCCACGAGGGCGCTGAAGCCACCGGGGACCGAGGCGAGCCGCTCACCGGCGAGGAGGATCGCGTCCTGGTCGAGCTCGAGCGCTGCGAGGGCAGCCGGTTCGTGGCCCGGGACGGTCTGGACGAGCTCGCCGTTCATCTTGCGCAGGCCCCGGGTCGCGTGGCTTGCGATCGCGACGACCTTGACGCCCGAGCGGGACGCCTTGCGGAGACGCAGGAAGATGCTGCCGTTCTCGTCCTCCGGCTCAAGCGCGACGAGGACCACGGTCGACGCCTTCTCGAGGTCGGCGAACGTGACGTCGAGCGACGTCGTGGCGATCCGGGAGGCGAGGAACTGGGCCTCCTCCTCCGAGTGCGCCCGGGCACGGAAGTCGATGTCGTTGGTGCGCAGCACGGTGCGGGCGAACTTGCTGTAGGCGAACGCGTCCTCGGCCGTCAGGCGACCGCCGGGCAGGACACCGACCTTGCCCTCGGCAGCGGCGAGGCCCTTGGCGGCAGCCGCCAGGGCAGCCGGCCACGAGGCGGGCTCGAGCTGCTCGGTCTCGGGATTGCGTACGAGCGGGGTCGTGATGCGGTCGCCGACCGTGGCGTAGGTGAACGCGAAGCGGTCCTTGTCGGTGATCCACTCCTCGTTGACCTCCGGGTCGTCACCCGCGAGCCGGCGCATGACGCGGCCACGGCGGTGGTCGACGCGGATCGCGGAACCGCTCGAGTCGTGCTCGGCGATCGACGGGGTCGACACCAGGTCGAAGGGGCGGGCGCGGAAACGGTAGTCGGCGCTGGTCAGGGCGCCGACGGGGCAGATCTGGATCGTGTTGCCGGAGAAGTAGGAGTTGAAGGGCTCCTCCTCGTAGATGCCGACCTGCTGCTGCGAGCCGCGCTCGACCAGTGCGATGAAGGGATCGCCGGCGATCTGCTCGGAGAACCGGGTGCAGCGCGCGCACAGGACGCAGCGCTCGCGGTCGAGCAGTACCTGCTCGGAGACCTTGATGGGCTTGGGGAACGTGCGCTTGACCTCGGTGAAGCGCGTCTCGCCCTGGCCGTGCGTCATCGACTGGTTCTGCAGCGGGCACTCGCCGCCCTTGTCGCACACGGGGCAGTCGAGCGGGTGGTTGATCAGCAGGAACTCCATGTTGCCGCGCTGTGCCTTCTCGGCGACGGGCGACGTGACCTGCGTCTTGACGACCATGCCGGCCGCGACCTCGATCGTGCAGGACGCCTGCGGCTTGGGGAAGCCACGACCGTTGCCGGCATCGGTGATCTCGACGAGGCACTGGCGGCACGCGCCGACCGGGTCGAGCAGCGGGTGGTCGCAGAAGCGCGGGATCTCGGTGCCGATGAGCTCGGCGGCGCGGATCACGAGAGTGCCCTTGGGGACGCTGACCTCGACGTCGTCGATCGTCAGGGTGACGAGCTCGACCGGCGCAGTGCCGGTTGAGCCTGTCGAAACCTCGTCGACTGTCATCACTTGCCTCCGACGGTCTGGGGGGCGAACAGGGTCGAGGCGGCCGGCGGGAACAGCTCGCGCGACGGCGTGTGCAGGCCAGACTCGAACTCGCTGCGGAAGTGCTGGATCGCCGAGGTGATCGGGCTCGTCGCACCGTCGCCGAGGGCACAGAACGAACGGCCGAGGATGTTCTCGCAGAGGTCGAGGAGCAGCTCGATGTCGCCGTCCTTGCCCTGCCCCTCATCGAGGCGCTGCAGGGTCTGGACGAGCCACCACGTGCCCTCACGGCACGGGGTGCACTTGCCGCACGACTCGTGCTTGTAGAACTCGGTCCACCGGAGCACGCAGCGTACGACCGAGGTCGTCTGGTCGAAGACCTGGAGCGCCTTGGTGCCCAGCATCGAGCCGGCAGCGCCGACGCCCTCGTAGTCGAGGGGGATGTCGAGGTGCTCGGCGGTCAGGATCGGGGTCGACGAGCCGCCGGGGGTCCAGAACTTGAGCTCGCTGCCGGGGCGCATGCCGCCGCCGAGGTCGAGCAGCTCGCGCAGCGTGATGCCGAGCGGCGCCTCGTACTGGCCGGGGCGGGCGACGTGTCCCGAGAGCGAGTAGAGCGTGTAGCCCTTGGACTTCTCGGTGCCCATCGAGCCGAACCAGTCGATGCCGTTCTTGACGATCGACGGCACCGAGGCGATCGACTCGACGTTGTTGACGACGGTCGGCGAGGCGTAGAGGCCCTCGACGGCGGGGAACGGCGGACGGAGGCGGGGCTGGCCGCGGCGACCCTCGAGCGAGTCGAGGAGCGCGGTCTCCTCGCCGCAGATGTAGGCACCGGCACCGGCGTGGATGATCAGCTCGACATCGATGCCCGAGCCGAGGATGTCGGTGCCGAGGTAGCCCGCCTCCTTGGCCTCACGTGCCGCGGCGCGCAGGCGGCGTACGACGTGCAGGACCTCGCCGCGTACGTAGATGAACGCGGTCTTGGCGCGTATCGCGTGGGCCGCGATGATGACGCCCTCGATCAGCGTGTGGGGCGTCGCCATCATGAGCGGGATGTCCTTGCAGGTGCCCGGCTCGGACTCGTCGGCGTTGACCACGAGGTACTTGGGCTTCGGGTTGTCCTGCGGGATGAAGCTCCACTTCATGCCGGTCGGGAAGCCGGCACCACCACGACCGCGAAGACCGGAGTCCTTGACCATCGAGATGACGTCGTCCGGCGCCATCTTGAGCGCGGTCTCGAGCGCGGAGTAGCCACCGGCCCGCTCGTAGGCCTCGAGGGTCCACGCGCGATCGGTGCCCCAGTCGGCGCTGAGCACGGGTGTGAGGGTGTCAGTCATCCTCGCCCTCCTTGGCAGTGTCTGCGGGCGATTCCTCGACCTTGGTCTCGGTCTCGGCGCGCTGGGTGTCGGCCTGTTCCGCAGCGCCGGTCTTGGTGTCGGACGTCGCGTCGCCGGAACCGGACGAGGCCTGCTTGGCCTCGTCGACCGACGGTGCCGACCAGCCGCGCTCGGCGGCGATCTCGAGGCCGGCCAGCGACGGTCCGGCGGCTGCGGGCCCCTCGTCGACGAGCCCGTCCTCGAACCCGGCGAGCACCCGCTCGGCCTCGCGCCACGACGTGATCGTCGCGCCGCGCGTGGCCTGGACCGTCTCGCCGGCGCGCAGCTTGTCGACGAGCTCGACCGCGGAGTCGGGGGTCTGGTTGTCGAAGAACTCCCAGTTGACCATCATCACGGGAGCGAAGTCGCACGCGGCATTGCACTCGATGTGCTCGAGGGTGACCTTGCCGTCCTCGGTCGTCTCGTCGTTGCCGACGTCGAGGTGGCCCTTGAGCCGCTCGAAGATCAGGTCGCCACCCATCACCGCGCACAGGGTGTTGGTGCAGACGCCGACGTGGTGCTCGCCCATCGGACGCCGCTTGTACATCGTGTAGAACGTCGCGACGCCCGAGACCTCGGCGGCGCTGATGCCGAGGATGTCGGCGCAGACCTCGATGCCCTCGTTGGTGACGTTGCCCTCGACGGACTGGATCAGGTGCAGCATCGGCAGCAGCGCCGACCGCGACTGGGGATAACGACCGGCAAGCTCGCGGAGCTCGTCCTTCGTGAGATCCGTCAGGGTCATCGATCAACGCCTCCCATGACGGGGTCGATGCTGGCGATCGCGACGATCACGTCGGACAGCATGCCGCCCTCGCTCATGACCGAGGTGCCCTGCAGGTTGACGAACGACGGATCGCGGAAGTGCGCCCGGTAGGGCCGGGTGCCGCCGTCGGAGACGACGTGGCAGCCGATCTCGCCGCGCGGCGCCTCGACGCTCGCGTAGGCCTGACCGGCCGGCACGCGGAAGCCCTCCGTGACGATCTTGAAGTGGTGGATCAGCGCTTCCATCGACTCGCCCATGATGTGCTTGATGTGCTCGGCAGAGTTGCCCTGGCCGTCAGATCCGACGCTGAGCTGCGAGGGCCAGGCGATCTTCTTGTCGGCGACCATGACGGGCTGGCCCTCCATCGCGGCGAGCCGCTCGGTGGCCTGCTCGACGATCTTGAGCGACTCCCACATCTCGTCGAGGCGTACGCGGAACCGGCCGTAGGCGTCCGGCTCGTCGCGGGTCACGACGTCGAAGTCGTACGTCTCGTAGCCCCAGTAGGGCTGCTTCTTGCGCAGGTCCCAGTCGTAGCCCGTCGCGCGGAGGATCGGGCCCGTGAGGCCGAGGGCGAGGCAGCCCGAGAGGTCGAGGTGCCCGACGCCCTTGAGCCGGCCCTTGAAGATCGGGTTGGCGTTGCACAGTGCGGCGTACTCGGGCAGCCGCTTCTTGAGCAGCCGGACCGTGGAGCGGAGTTTCTCGATGCCACCCGCGGGCATGTCCTGCGCGACACCGCCGGGGCGGATGAACGCGTGGTTCATGCGCAGGCCGGTGATCATCTCGAACAGGTCGAGGATCAGCTCGCGGTCACGGAACCCGCAGGTCATGACCGTGAGGGCGCCGATCTCCATGCCCCCCGTGGCGAGCGCGACGAGGTGCGACGACACGCGGTTGAGCTCGAGCAGCAGGACGCGCATGACCTGCGCCTTCTCGGGCGCCTCGATGCCGAGCAGCTTCTCGACCGCCATGACGTACGCCGCCTCGTTGGAGAACGGCGCGACGTAGTCCATGCGGGTGCAGAAGGTGACGCCCTGCGTCCAGGTGCGGTACTCCATGTTCTTCTCGATGCCGGTGTGCAGGTAGCCGACGCCGGCACGGGCATCGCGTACGGTCTCGCCGTCGATCTCGAGGATCAGGCGGAGCACGCCGTGCGTCGACGGGTGCTGCGGACCCATGTTGATGACGAGGTGGTCGCCCTCGACGGCCGAGGCGTCGATCGTGTCCCAGTCCTGGCCGGTGACGGTGAAGACCGGACCCTCGGCCGAGTCGGTCGTGCTGGCGTACGGGTCGCTGACGGTCTCGGTCATGAGTAGCTCCTCCGCTGGTCGGGCGGGGCGATCGTGCCGCCCTTGTACTCGACGGGGATGCCGCCCAACGGATAGTCCTTGCGCTGGGGGTGGCCGGGCCAGTCGTCGGGCATGAGGATGCGGGCCAGGGCCGGGTGGCCGTCGAAGATGATGCCGAACATGTCCCAGGTCTCCCGCTCCTGCCAGTCCGCAGTCGGGTAGATGCTGACGACGCTCGGGATGTGCGGGTCGTCGTCGGGCGCCACGACCTCGAGGCGGATTCGACGGTTGTGGGTCATCGAGAGCAGGTGGTAGGCCACGTGCAGCTCGCGCCCGGTCTCGTGCGGGAAGTGCACGCCGGAGACGCTGGAGCAGAACTCGAAGCGCAGCACCGGGTCGTTGCGCAGGTGCGTCACGGTCTCGAGCAGCTTGTGCCGGCGGATGAAGAACGTGATCTCGCCGCGGTCGACGACGACCTTCTCGATGGCCTCGTCGAGCTCAGTGATCGTGGCGAGCTGGTCGGCGACCTCGTCGTACCAGCCGCCGTAGGGTCGCTGGCTCGCGCCGGGCATCATGACCGGCCTGGTCAGGCCGCCGAAGCCGGACGTGTCACCCGTGCCGTGGATGCCGAAGGCTCCTTCGCGCACCTCGACGATCTCGAGCTCGACGGCGTCGCTCTTGACGAGCTCGGCCTGCGTCTCGTGCGAGCCGTCCTGGGTCTTGGTGCCCTGGTCCCGCTCGTCCTTGTTGCCCTTGGCGTCGACCATCACGCAACCGCCGTGGAAAAAGACAAAGAGTGCGACGGCAGCGCGATGTGCACTGGATTGTCCACTCGCTGGCGCTCGTTCATCAACGCATCAGACCCTTCATGGCCGAGGTCGGCGTGGCGAGGAGGGCGACCTTCTCGTCTTCCTTGATCTCGTTGAGGCGGTTGACGCCGAGCTTCTCGTGCTGGATCTGGTCGTGCAGCTTGAGGATCGCGTCGATCAGCATCTCCGGCCGCGGCGGGCAGCCGGGGAGGTACATGTCGACCGGGACGATGTGGTCGACGCCCTGCACGATCGCGTAGTTGTTGAACATGCCGCCCGAGCTCGCGCAGACGCCCATCGCGAGGACGTACTTGGGGCCGGCCATCTGGTCGTAGATCTGGCGGACGACGGGGGCCATCTTGTTGCTGACGCGGCCGGCGACGATCATCAGGTCAGCCTGGCGCGGCGACGGCCGGAAGACCTCCATGCCGAAGCGGGCCGAGTCGAAGCGCGGGGCGCCGAACGTCATCATCTCGATCGCGCAGCACGCGAGTCCGAACGTCGCGGGCCAGAACGAGGCCTTGCGCATGTAGCCGGCGAGTCCCTCGACAGTCGAGAGCAGAACACCTGACGGCAGTTTTTCTTCAATTCCCACGTCGGCCGCTCCTCGTTTGGTCGTGCGCCCACGTCGTCAGTCGGGGACCGCGCCCGACGCGGGGCCCCTGACGTGCTGTGCTGAATTGGTCCTTCGCTTCGCTCAGTCCCATTCCAAGCCTCCACGGCGCCATACGTAGGCATAGGCGATGAACACCGTCAGCATGAAGATGAACATCTCGATCAGGCCGAACCACCCGAGCGCGTCGAACGCGACGGCGAACGGGTAGAGGAAGATGATCTCGATGTCGAAGACGATGAACAGCATCGCGATGATGAAGTAGCGGATCGAGACCTTGCCGCCGCCCTCGGGCAGCGGGCTCGGCTCGATGCCCGACTCGTAGCGGTCGAGCTTGGCGCGGTTGTAGCGCTTGGGCCCGGTCAGCGGGGCGATCGCGACGCTGCCAATGGCGAATGCAGCCGCAATGGCTCCGAGCACGATGATCGGCGTGTAAGCCGTCACGGCACCTCCCAGGCGTCAACCGACAGAGCAAGAGCTGTGTGTGTTCGTGCGCTTGTGAATCGCTTCACAACGTGATCACGGTCTCACCCTACGCCCGGGTTTTCGGCAGTGTCACTTAGGTCACACTAACCTCGAGATGGAGACCTGGGTCACACCACGACCGATCCCTGCGGCTGCTGGCGACGAACACCTCACAAGACCACACGAACGAGGTGCACGACATGCAGAACTCCTTGCTCATGAGCATCGGTGACTCGCACCGCGTGCTCGATGACCAGCTCGCCGCAGTGGGTCACGCCGTGCAGGAGCGCGAGTCGACCCGCGCCATCGTCCAGAAGACCGACGCCTTCATGATCCATGCGTGCCGGCACGTCTCGGCATCGTGCGCCGTCATCTTGCCGACCGCCCGCCGCGAGCTGCCCGGGGGCCGGCGTCGGGTGCAGCTCTACATCGAGCAGGTGCGGCGGCTCGAGCGGTCCGTGGCGCAGATGAAGCGCCGACTCTACGGCGCCTCACGATCCATCCGCCTGCCGTGGACTCAGGTCTGGGAGGCGATGCAGCACGAGCTGGCGGAGCTCATGGCGATCGAGCTGGCCATCGTCGCGGACGTCGCCGCAGATGTCGGTCCGCGCACCGGCGGCCGTTTGGCCCGCCGCCTCGCGGGCTCCGAGGCCGGCAGTCCGACCCGGCCGCACCCCAACTCCCCGCACACCGGGTGGTTCGCGCCGCTGAGCCGCCACTTCTGGGCCCGCGCCGACACGTTCTGGGACGCCGTCGAGGGCCGCGTCGTCGCCGGCGCCGTCAAGGCGTTCAAGGCGCCCGCACGGCTGGCCTAGGGGCGGAACGAGTGGTGCAGCGCGACGATGCCGCCCGACAGGTTGTGCCACTCGACCTTGCCCCAGCCCGCCTCGACCATGCGGAGCGCGAGGCCCTTCTGGTCGGGCCACTCGCGGATCGACTCGGCGAGGTAGACGTACGACTCGGGGTTGGACGAGACCTTGCGGGCGATCGTGGGCAGCGCACGCATGAGGTAGTTGGTGTAGACCGCGTCGAACGGGCCCCACGTCGGCGTGCTGAACTCGCACACCACGATGCGCCCGCCGGGCTTGGTGACCCGGAAGAGCTCGCGCAGGCCCGCGATCGGGTCGACGATGTTGCGCAGCCCGAACGAGATCGTGACGGCATCGAACGTCTCGTCCCCGAACGGCAGTCGCATGCCGTCACCGGCCGTGAACGCCAGGCGGGGCCGCTCGCGCTTGCCGACCTCGAGCATGCCGATCGAGAAGTCGCAGGGCACGACCGTCGCGCCGGCATCGGCGAACGGCTGGCTCGACGTACCGGTGCCCGCGGCGAGGTCGAGGATCGTCTCGCCCGGCTGCGGGGCGACGAGGTCGACGACGCGCCTGCGCCAGCGACGGTCCTGTCCGAGAGACAGCACGTCATTGGTCAGGTCGTACTTCTCGGCGACCCCGTCGAACATCTTCGCGACGTCGTGGGGTTCCTTGTCCAGACCGGCTCGGCTCACCTTCCCACCTTGCCACGGGTACGCTCAATGACTGTGAGCAACCCTGCTGTCGATGCTGCGACGGCGCCACTCCTGGTCCGCTCCTCACCGATCGACGACCCTGGCGCGCTGCTGTCACTGCTCCCTCCCACCGACGCGTTCGCGTGGGTGCACGGGGGCGACGGGCTCGTCGGCTGGGGTCGCGCCGCTGAGTTCTCCACGGCCGGGCCGGAGCGTTTCGGCGACGCCGCCGAGTGGTGGCAGGACCTCTCGTCGCACGCCGTCGTGCGTGACGACATCGACGTCCCTGGCTCGGGGCTTGTAGCGTTCGGCTCCTTCACCTTCACCGACGACGCCGCGGGCAGCACCCTCGTCGTCCCCGAGGTCGTCATCGGTCGCCGCGACGGCGTCGCGTGGGTCACGGTCATCGGCCCGGGCATCAGCTCGGCGCCCGAGATCGCCGTCTCGACGCCTGCAGAGCCGGTCGGCACGACGTTCGCCGACGGGCCGGTCGACAGCGTCACATGGCAGGGCCTGGTCGGCGAAGCCGTCAGGCGCATCGAGCAGGGCGGCCTCGACAAGGTCGTCCTCGCCCGCGACCTCGTCGCCTCGCTCGACGAGCCCCTCGACGTACGCGCTCCGTTGGCCCGGCTCGCTGCGGACTACCCCAGCTGCTGGACGTTCCACGTCGACGGCTTCTTCGGCTCGACGCCCGAGATGCTCGTACGCCTCGAGCGCGGACTGGTCACCTCGCGCGTGCTGGCCGGCACCATCAGGCGTACCGGCGACGACGCCCACGACCTCGCCCTCGCCGGGTCGCTGGCCCGGTCGAGCAAGGACCTCGAGGAGCACGAGTACGCCGTGCGGTCCGTCGCCGAGGCGCTCGCCCCGCACTGCACCAGCATGAACGTCCCCGAGACGCCGTTCGTGCTGCATCTGCCCAACGTCATGCATCTCGCGACCGACGTCACCGGCGTCATCCGCGACGACGCCAGCGTCCTCAGCCTCGCCGCGTCGCTGCACCCTTCGGCTGCGGTGGGCGGCACGCCGACGGCGGAGGCCGTACGCCTGATCGCCGAGATCGAGCTGCTCGACCGGGGTCGCTACGCCGGTCCGGTCGGCTGGATCGGAGCCTCGGGCGACGGCGAGTGGGGGATCGGCCTGCGGTCGGCACAGATCGAGGACGACGGGACGGTCGTACGCCTGTTCGCCGGCTGCGGCATCGTCGCCGACTCCGTGCCGGCCGACGAGCTCGCCGAGTCCAACGCCAAGCTCATCCCCGTGCGCGACGCCCTGACGCCGCGCTAGCCCTGGAGCGCTTTCGCCGTCGCGTCGTCCGCCGGCAGGAAAGCCTCGATGCTGAGCTCGGCGGCGGTCAGGTCCAGCGCCGTGCCGAAGGTCGTGACGGTGCTGATGAACGACAGCGGACCGTCGGGTGAGTCCAGCACCATCGGCACCGCCACCCCGCCGTCGTCGACGCCGGCCTGCATCCCACCGGGATGGTCGAGAAGCTCCTCGTGCAGGCTGCGGAGCAGCTCCGAGCCGCTCGCCGCGGCTTCTCGGGCCAGGCGGCCCAGCACGTGGAACCGCCACTCGGCGAGGTTGAGGATGCGCGGCGCCAAGCCCTCGGGGTGGAGGCTGATGCGCAGCGCGTTCGGAGACTCCATGAGGTGCGGCGCCACACCCTCGAGGATTGGCGCGACGCCGGCGTTCGCCATGACGAGGTTCCAGCCGCGGTCGACGACGAGGCAGGGATAGGGCTCGTACGCCACGAGGACCCGGTCCAGCCCGGCCCGGATCGCGCCGAGCTCGGGGTCGTCGAGTGGGCGTTCCGGGAACGCCGGCGCGAACCCGGCGGCGATGAGCAGCTGGTTCTGCTCACGCTTCGGCACGTCGAGCGTCTGGGCGAGCTGCAGCACCATCGACCGACTGGGCCGGGACCGGCCGGTCTCGACGAAGCTGAGGTGGCGCGACGAGATGCCCGCCTCGATCGACAGGTCGAGCTGGCTGAAGTGGCGGCGCCGGCGCCACTCACGCAGGAGGGAGCCGACGGGTGAGGCGGCGGTCGCAGCGGTCATGTCCCCCACTCTCGCGGATCCGGGGACGCCGGGCCATGACCTCACAGGTCATTGCGACGCCTACCTGCCCCGTCCAGACTCCTCGGCATGAACACGACAACAGCTGACACCACCACTGCCACCACGGGCCCGGTCACCCTCAAGACCGCGCTCCTGCTCGATGCCGCGACCACCGGAGCGAACGGCCTGGCGTACGTCGCCGGCGCCTCGGTCCTCGACTCGCTGCTCGGGCCGTCGCCGACCCACTTCGTCCTCATCGGCGTCTTCCTCGTGGGGTGCGCCGCGATCCTCGGGGTCATCGGCACCCGTCGGCCGATCCCGCGCGGGTGGGCCACGTTCGCCGCCGAGGTCAACGTGGTCTGGGCGATCGGCTCCGTCGCCGTGGTCGCCCTCGGCTGGCTGGACCTCACCACGACCGGTGCGGTCTGGACGCTGCTGCAGGCGGGACTCGTCGCGACCTTCGCGATGCTGCAGCTCACAGCGCTGCGGCGTACGTCCTGACCCTCGACGGTGACCGAGCGACCTGTTCCGGCATGGGACAGGTCGCTGCGTCACCGCTGGACGGGGGTCAGGGTCGGCCAGCGCGGGCTGAGGTTGTCGCCGGAGGAGACGCCGGTGAGCCGCCGCTTGACCCAGGGCGCGGCGTGCGCCTTGGCCCACTCGAGGTTGGCGGCCCGGCGCTCCTTGGTCGTCAGCGGGGAGACGGGCGGCAGCTCGGCCATCGTCAACGTGTGCTCCACGCCGAGAGCATCCAGCACCGCGATCGCCATGCGTTGGTGCCCGAGGCTCGACATGTGCATGCGGTCGACGTCCCACATCCGGTCGTCGCGGTAGTCGCGCAGGCGCCAGAAGTCGACGAGAGTCGCACCGTACGTGTCGGCCACCTGGCGGACGAGCTCGTTGTAGATCGCGAAGCGGCCACGCAGGGCGCCGAACACCGGCGAGCCGCCCGGGTCGTACGCCGTGAAGAGCAGCAGGTGCGCCCCGGCATCGACCAGCCGGCCCAGCGCCACGTCGTACGCGGTGACGAGCCGGTCGATGTCGATGCGGGGGCGCAGGACGTCGTTGGCGCCGGCATAGATGCTGACCAGGTCGGGCTTCATCTCGATCGCCGGATCGATCTGCTCGGCCAGGATGGGCAGCAGCTGCTTGCCGCGGATCGCGAGGTTGGCGTAGGTGAAGTCGTCGCCGGCCAGCACCTCGGCGACCCGGTCGGCCCAGCCGCGTACGCCGTTGGGCAGGGCCGGGTCGTGGTCGCCGACGCCTTCGGTGAACGAGTCGCCGAGCGCGACGTAGCGATGAAATGGCACGGGGTCAGGCTAGCGAGTGACGTCGGCGTCAGTCGTCGAGGAGTCCGCGGCGGCGCGCGATGGCCGCCGCCTCGGTGCGACCCGAGGCGGCCAGCTTGGCGAGGATGTTGGAGACGTGGACCGACACGGTCTTGGTGCTGATGAAGAGCCGGCTCGCGATCTCGCCGTTGCTGAGCCCGGCGCTGACCTGCTCGAGCACCTCGCGCTCACGCGGAGTCAGCTCGATGTCGGACCTGGTGGGCCGCCGCGTGAGACCGCCGATCTCGCTGAGCAAGGGCCTGGCTCCGAGCCGCTCGGCGGTGACCCGGGCGTCGGCCAGGAGCTGCTTGCCCTCGGCCTCGCCGCCGGTCGTCAGCAGCACCGCAGCCAGCCGGGTCGCGGAGCGGGCGGCCTCGTAGGGGTCGTCCATCCCGATGAACGCCTGGTGGGCGCGGCGCCACAGCTCGGTCAGCTCGTCGCCCTCTGGCACGTCGACGCCGGTCAGCCAGCGCAGCCGCGCGTGCTCGGCGTGCACGCGGAGCTGCCACGCCACACCCTCAGGTCCCATGGGGTGGATGCCCGCCGCGACCCGGTCGGAGAACTCGGCCAGCTCTGCCGCCTGAGCGAGCAAGGGTGCATGGTCGGCGCGATCGAGCGTCGGCACCGCTGTGGCGTACTGGCCGACCAGCAGAGCCGAGAGCCGGATGCCGCCGGAGAACAACGGCTCGTCCCAGGCCCGAACCTGCAGGTCGGCGAGGTCGTCGAACGCCCGCCGTGCAGCCGACAGGTCACCCGCTACTCCGTGGAGCTCGATCAGAGCAGAGGTGGCATGCACCGAGGCGGAGATCTCGTGGCGCCACAGCGAGCGCATCGTGAGGGTGCGTTCGACCTCGTCGACATTGCCCCGGCCGGCATGCACCATGAGGGCGATCGCGGCGAGTGACGCATCGGGGATCGCGGGAGCGTCGGCGCCGACGTCGCGCAGCGCCAGTGCCTCGTCCCACCGCCCACGCATGTAGCAGATGAGTGCGGAGTAGAACCGGCCGTCGAATCCGTAGGGCCCCCAGGCCCACCCCGTCTCGGAGGCCCGGACCATGCCGTGCCGGAACGCGTCCTCGGCGTCGTCGAGCTCTCCGGCGTTGTAGTTGACGAACGCCAGCTGGTGCAGCCCGCGGAGCTCACCCAGCACGTGCCCGTCGGCACGGGAGACCTCGACGAGCTCGAGGAATCCACGCTTGGCCTTCTCGGGGTCGTCGCCCGTGCGGACCATGACGCGGGTCAGCGTGGCCTTGGCGTCGGCGATGACGTCGGCCGCACCGATCTGCTCCGCGATCGCCAGTGCCCGCTCACCCCACTCGATCGCCTCGTCGTGGCGCCTGCGGTTGGACGCCGTGCGCGCCCGCAACGCCGCGACCTCGGCCCGCAGCTCGGTCGGCTCGTCGGGCACGACCTTGACCGCCTCGAGGCTCGCCTGCTCGGACTCGCTGTCGAGATTGGCGTAGTAGGCCGTGTCGCCGATCGCCACGAGCAGGCGACCCCGGTCCTCTGCGGGCGCGTCGGACGGGAGCTGTCCGAGATGGTCGCGCAACAGCTCGACGGCGCGCAGCAACCGGCCCGAGGTGACGAGCGCAGAGGACGCGTCGATCACGAGCTTGACCGGATCGAGGTCGGGCGACGCGGCATCGACGAGGGTCAGCGCCTGCTCGTAGTGCTGGGCCGCCTCGTCGTAGCCCGACAGCCGTTGGGCCTGCTCGGCGGCCTGGACGCTCGCCAGGAACGCCGTCTCGCGCTCGCCGGCGCCGAGGGCGTGCAGGGCGATCTCCGCGGCCGGACCACGGCGACTGCCCGAGGTGAGCGCCTCGAGGTAGGCCGCGTGGATGCGCCGCCGCTCGCCGGGGAGCAGGTCGTCACGCACTGCCTCGGCGAGAAGAGCGTGCCGGAACCAGTAGGAGTCCTCCCCGACCCGGGTGAGCACCTTGTGGTCGATCGCTGAGCGGAGGGCCTCGTCGAGCTCGTCCTCAGCAAGCCCGACGACCTGCGTCAGCACCGCGTAGTCGTGGCGCGCGTCGGAGCACGCCGCAGCGCGGACGAGCCGGCGGGCGTTGTCGTCGAGCCGCTCGAGTCGCATCAGCAGCAGGTCGGCCAGGGTCTCGGGCAGGGCGCCGTCGACGTTGGCGAGGCCGGCGTCGAGCAGCTCCTCGGCGAAGAACGCGTTGCCGGCGGCGCGGCGCACGACAGCCAGCAGGCTCTCGCTGTCGAGCGCGTCGGCACCGTGAGCGCGGACGAGCTCGACGACGTCACCGTCGTCGAGCGGTTCGAGCTCGATGCGACGGACACCTGGCAGGCGTACCCATTCCGACAGCGCCTGGCGCAAGGGGTGGCGGCGGTGGAGGTCGTCGGCGCGATAGCTCACGACCACGTGGACGGGACCGTGGAAGCCGTGGGACAGCACGAAGCGGATGAGGTGGCGAGTCGAGGCGTCGGCCCAGTGGGCGTCCTCGATCACGAGGAGGAGCGGTTGGTCGGCGGCGAGTGAGTCGAGCCCGGCGACGACCGACGCGAACAGCTCGGCGCGCTCGACGCCGTCACCCGGGGCCGACGAGGGCCAGGGCAGGAGGGGCCCAAGCGCAGGGAAGCGAGCGGCGAGCTCGTCGCGCTCGGCGTCGGCGATCGACGCGAAGGCCTCGGAGAACGGCTGGTAGGGCGGTGCGCTGTCGCCGAGGTCGAGGCAGTGCCCGGCGAGGACACGGTGGCCGGCGGCTCGCGCTCGAGCACCGAGCTCGCGCAGCAGCCGGGTCTTGCCGATGCCGGCGTCGCCGCCGATCAGCACGACGTCGCGGGCGGCGGGGTCGGTCACACCGGCGGCCTCGAGCAGCTGCTCGAGCTCGCGCACCCGGCCGATCAGGGGGGTCGCGGGGGTCCGGTCGTGAGCCATGTCCCCCATCATGTCGGACGCGGCCGACATGGGGGCGATGGTCATACGTGCGCCGTCCGCCCCACCGTCATGCTGACGAGGCGTACGACGAGACCGCGGCGCGGCTTGCGGGCGCGCCGCGGGGCGAATCCGCTGCGGTCGCGCTCGTGCCGCGACAGCTCGGTCAGGGCCATTGCCACGGCGTGGTGGCGGCTCATCTCGACAGGGACGAAGGCTTCTGGACTCAGGATCATGACTCCAGAGTCGTCGCATGAGGTAGCCCGCCACATCGGGCGACCTACCTAGTTTCGGAAGGCAGGTACCTCAGATCTGCCTACTTCAGCGTCTTGCTGCCTCCGTGCATCACGGTGATGAGCTTGAGCGCCTTGTTGTCGGTCTTGGCGTCACGCGCGAACGACGTGAGCATCATGAGCGGCTTCATGCGCTGGCGGGTGATCGCCTTGGCGTACGTGAACTCCTTGAGGCCGTCCGGGCCGTGGATGCGGCCGAAGCCGGACTGGCCGACGCCGCCGAACGGCAGGCCGGGCACCGCGGCGAAAGCGATGACGGAGTTGACCGACGTCATGCCCGAACGGATGCGACGGGCGATGTCGACTCCGTTCTTCTTGGCGAACACCGAACCCGCGAGCCCGTACGACGTCGCGTTGGTCAGCTCGACCGCCTCGTCCATGTCCTTGACCGGGTTGATCGCCAGGGTCGGGCCGAATGTCTCCTCGGTGATCTCCGTCGAGTTCTCGGGCACGTGCGTCAGGATCGTCGGCTGCACGAACCGCTCGCCGACCGCCTCCGGACCACCCATCACGACTGTCGCGCCCTTGGCGATCGCGTCGTCGATGTGACTCTTGATGATGCCGATCTGCGACGGCATCGTGATCGGACCGAGCTTGGCCCCGGCGTCATCGCCGGCGCGCAGGTCCTTGGCCTGCTCGGTGATCTCCGTGATGAATGCGTCGAAGACCTTCTCGTGGACGTAGACCCGCTCGGTGCCGATGCACGTCTGGCCGGCGTTGGACATGCCGCCCCACAGCGCCGCCTCGGCGGCCTTGGTGAGATCGGCGTCCTCGTCGACGATCAGCGAGTCCTTGCCGCCGGCCTCGATCAGGACGGGGGTGAGGTTCTGGGCGCAGGCGGCCATGACCTTCTTGCCGGTCGGGCCGGACCCGGTGAACGCCAGCTTGTTGATGTCGGCGGTGCACAGCGCGTTGCCGGTCTCGCCGAGTCCCGTGACGACCTGCAGCACCGGACGGCCGTGGACGACCTCGGTGAACGTGTCGGCGAGCCACTGGCCGACACCGGGTGTGTACTCACTGGGCTTGAAGACGACGGAGTTGCCGGCGGCCAGGGCGTACGCGATGGAGCCCATCGGTGTGAAGACCGGGTAGTTCCACGGGCCGATCACGCCGACGACGCCGAGTGGGTGGTACTCGACCGACGAGGCCTGGTTGGCCATGAGCAGTCCCGACGAGACCTTCTGGGGACCGAGGATCTTCTTGGCGTGCTTGGCGACCCACGCGATGTGGTCGATCGCGATGATGATCTCGAGCTGGGCGTCGCCGTGCGGCTTGCCGGTCTCGCGGTGCGACAGCTCGGCGAGCTGCGCGATGCGGCGGGTGATGACGCTGCGCCAGGTCAGGAGGTAGTCGCCGCGTTCCTTGAACGTCAGCCCGCCCCACCACGCCGACGCGTCACGAGCGCGGGCCACTGCGGCGTCGACCTCGGCTCGGCCCTGGATGGGGTAGGTGCCGACGACGTCGCCGTTGGCGGGGTTGAGCGAGTCGAAGGTCGGCGTCGTGCCGCTCTCGACCGTGGGCTCCAGAATTGCGGTCATCTCGACTCCTTGATGAGGTCGGCAGCCTTCTCGCCGACCATGATGGCAGGTGCGTTGGTGTTGCCACGGGGTACGCGCGGCATGACGGAGGCGTCGGCGACCCGCAGGCCCTCGACGCCGTGGACCTTGAGGTCCGGATCGACGACGCTGCCCTCGATCGTGCCCATCGCGCAGGTCGCGACCGGGTGGTAGAGCGTCTGGCACAGCCGGCCGATCGCGGCCACGATCTCGTCAGTCGTGGGTTCGGCCGACGCCGGGATCCAGGGCTCGTCGATCAGCTTGGCCAGCGGGCCCTGGCTGACGATCTGCTGCACGGTGCGATAGCCGGCGATCATCGCGTCGAGGTCGGCACCGTCCGCGAAGTAGCCTGCCTCGATCTCCGGGTGCCACGTCGGATCGGCCGAGCGCAGCCGGATGTGGCCCTTGCTCTCGACGCGTACGAGCGTCGAGGCGATCGTCAGCCCTCGGCGTACGGGCTCGTGCAGCCCGTTGTCGTAGAACCCTGACGGCGCGACGTGGAACTGCATGTCGGGCGCCGCCATGTCGTCGCGCGTCCGGAAGAATCCGCCGGCCTCGCCGACGTTGGAGGTCAGTGGTCCGCGCCCGGCCTTCTGCGCCTTGAGCACGTTGCCGAGGGACAGGAATTCCGCAAGGTCGGTGGTGTCCTTGGTGTAGAACAGCGCACCGGAGACGGGGTGGTCCTGCAGGTTCTGGCCGACCCCCGGCAGGTCGACGCGTACGTCGATGCCGTGCTCGCGCAGGTGTGCGCCGGGGCCGATGCCGGACAGCATCAGCATCTGTGGGCTCGCGATGGCGCCCGCCGACAGGACGATCTCGGCCTTGGCGCGCGCTGTGTGGGTCGCACCCGCACGGCGATAGGTCACGCCGGTCGCGCGCGTGCCCTCCAGCTCGATGCGGGTCACGAACGCCTCGGTCAGCACCGTCAGGTTGGGGCGCTTGCGGGCGGGGTGGATGTAGGCGTCCGCGACCGACCAGCGGCGTCCCTTCTTGCACGTCACCTGGTAGAGCCCGGCACCCTCCTGCTCGGCGCCGTTGAAGTCGTCGTTGCGCTTGAAGCCCGCGGTCACGGCCGACTCGACGAACGCGTGGCTCAGCTCGTGGCTGTAACGGCGGTCCTCGACGTGCAACGGTCCACTCGTCCCGTGGAACTCGTCGTGCAGCCGGGTGTTGCCCTCGGCCTTCTTGAAGTAGGGCAGGACGTCGTCGTAGCCCCAGCCGGTCGCACCGTAGGAGTCGCGCCACTCGTCGTAGTCCGCGCGGTTGCCGCGGATGTAGATCATGGCGTTCATCGACGAGCAGCCGCCGAGCGCCTTCATGCGCGGCCAGTCGGCCCGGCGGCCGTCGAGCTGCTTCTGCGGCGTCGTCTGGTAGCCCCAGTCCCACTTGGTCTTGAACAGTGAAGGGAAGGCCGCCGGCAGGTGGATCATGTCGTCGTCGTCCTCGGGGCCGGCCTCGAGGAGGAGTACCGACACGGATGGGTCCTCGGTCAGGCGCGCGGCGACGACTCCTCCGGCGCTGCCCGATCCAATGACGATGTAGTCGTAGCTGTCGTCGCCCATGAGTCCCTTTCAGCGGCCGTGACGCGTGCCACACAACCTACTGCGGGTATGTCGCTGACACAACCAGTGTCAGGGTCGGACGGCAGCCCGGACCGCAGCGCCGATCCGTGCCGTCAGGTCGCGGCGCCCGGCCCGGTCGACGGGGACCTCGAGGACCCTGATGCCCAGGACGTCCTCGTCGAGCGCGGCGCCGAGGTCCGCGGGCTCGACGCGCCGGTGCGGCACCCCGTACGCCTGGCACATCGCCGCGATGTCGGCGCCGGTCGGCGTGGCGTAGACGCGTTCGAACGTCGAGGCGTACTCCGGGGCTCCTTGCTCGAGCGTCGAGAAGATGCTGCCCCCGTCGTCGTTCGCCACCACGATCGTGAGGTCGGGCCGGGGCTCGCCGGGTCCGATGAGCAGCCCGTTGCTGCCGTGCAGGAACGTGAGGTCGCCGACGTACGCGATCGAGCGGCTGGACGTACGCGCGAGGGCGGCGCCGATCGCGCTCGAGAGCACGCCGTCGATGCCGGCCAGCCCACGGTTGGCGATGATGAGTCTGCGCTCGCCGACCGTGGAGGGCCGGGCCACCAGGTCGAGGTCACGGATGGGGCTCGACGAGCCGATGAACAGCAAGCCCTCGGGTGGGACTGCGGCGTTGATCGTGCGGGCGACGTCATACGGTGTGGTGCCGTCGAGAAGTGCGTCGATCGCCGCGGTTGCTGCGGCGTCGGCGGCCCTCCAGTCGTCGAGCCAGCCGCGAAGGCTCGCGTCCGCGACCTGGACGGAGTCGACGAACGTGACGTTCTTGCCAGCCGGCACGGGGAAGGTCTCCTGCGTGCCGACATGGATGATCTCGATGTCCGTACGGGACAGCAGCTGTGTGACCGGCCGCGAGAGGGTGGCGTGGCCGAAGCTGACGACGCGCTCGATCTGCTCCGCGAGCGGGGAGTGCTGCAGGAGCATGCGGTAGGCGACGAGCGCTTCGTCTCCGTTGCGCGAACCCGAGCTGGGCTCGGCGAGGAGGGGCCAGTTGCCGATGAGTGCGGCCATCCGGGCCGGCTGCTTGGCGTCGTCACCCGCGACGACGACGGTGCGCGGCCCCGGTTGGAGCATGAGGGTCTCGCCCTCAAGCTCGACGGACGAGACGGCGAACGCGGGGTGGAAGTCCCACTCAATCGGCTCCACCAGCGGCTCGTCGAGCTCGAGGTTGAGGTGCGCCGGCCCCCCGACGATCGCCTTGACCCGGTCGAGAAACGGGATGCCGGGGAAGATCTCGCGCTGATCCGTCGTCTGGTTGGCGCCGGTCCCCCGCAGGCGAGCCGGACGGTCGGCCGTGACGGCGAGGACCGGGACGTACGAATGTCTGGCCTCGAGCATCGCCGGGTGCAGATTGGCGACCGCCGTGCCTGAAGTCGTGATCACCGGCACGAGGCGTCGAGATGACTTGGCCAGGCCCAGTGCGAGGAAGCCCGCCTCGCGCTCGTCGACGCGGACGTGGAGCCGGATCAGCCCTTGCTCGTCGGCCGCTGCGAACGCCAGAGCGAGTGGGCCCGACCGGGAGCCCGGCGCGAGTACGGCGTCGGTGACCTTCCATCCCAAGAGGGTGTTGACGAGTCGGCGGGCAACGCCGACGGCGTGCTGCTTGTCGTCGCTCATGCCAGCACCGCGCGTACGGCCGACAACCGCGCCTGCCAGCGGGCGTCGGTCTCGCCGTCGGCGGCGACCGCGTCGTACGCCATCGGGTCGAGCACCTGACGACCGACCGGCAGGAGCCCGTCGACAGGTCGCAACGGTTCCGCGACCACGTCGCCGGCGAGCAGCGAGGTGGTGGCGAGGCCGCAGGCGTAGGGCAGGTCCGGGAGGGCGGCGGCCAGGGCGAGGCCGGCGGCCAGCCCGACCGACGTCTCGACGGCGCTGGAGACGACGACCGGCAGTCCGATCTGCTCCGCGATCCGCAGGCACGCATGGACTCCGCCGAGCGGTGCGACCTTGAGCACTGCGACGTCGGCGGCCTCGAGCTCGACGACGCGGAACGGGTCGTCGGCGCGGCGGATCGACTCGTCGGCCGCGATCGGGACGCCGACCTTGCGGCGTACGGTTGCGAGCTCCTCGACCGAGGCACAGGGCTGCTCGACGTACTCGAGGCCGTGGGCGGCGATGTTGAGCGCGGCGATCGCGCTGATCGCGTCGTCGACGGACCAGCCGCCGTTGGCGTCGACGCGGATCTTGCCGCGTGGCCCGATGGCGTCGCGGACCGCCTCGACGCGCTCGACGTCGTCGGCGAGGGTCTGGCCCTTCTCTGCAACCTTGACCTTGGCGGTCGCGCACCCGCTCCTGCGCACGATGCCGTGCGCCTGCTCGGGACCGACGGCGGGAACCGTGCAGTTGACCGCGACGTGTGTGCGTACGGGTGTGGGCCAGGCGCGCTCCGCCGAGTCGAGCGCGGCGGCGAGCCAGGGCGCGCTCTCGCGGGCGTCGTAGTCCAGGAACGGGCTGAACTCGGCCCACCCGGCGGGACCCTCGACGAGCATCCCCTCACGCCGGTCGATGCCACGGAACCGCGTGGGCATCTCGATGGCGTACGTACGGAACTGCACGACTGGCAACTTACCGCCCGGTCCGTAGCGTGGAGTCATGACTCGTGTTGCCATCGTCGGAGGCCATGGCAAGATCGCCCGCCTCCTCATCCCGCTGCTCGTCGACGCCGGGCACCAGCCCGTGGCGCTCGTCCGCAATCCCGACTACTCCGCCGAGCTCGAAGCGCTCGGCGCCGAGGTCGGCATCCTCGACATCGAGCAGGACGGCGCGGAGGCATTCGCCGAGGCGTTCACCGGTGCCGACGCCGTGGTGTTCGCGGCCGGCGGTGGCCCCGACGGCAACATCGAGCGCAAGCGGACGGTCGACCTCGGCGGCTCGCTCAAGTCGATCGAGGGCGCACGTGCGGCGGGCGTCAGCAGGTTCGTGCAGGTCTCGGCGATCGGCGTCGACCAGCCGCTCGGCGGGGACGCCGGCGACGTGTGGACGGCGTACGTCGAGGCCAAGCGCGACGCCGACATCGCGCTGCGCGACAGCGACCTCGACTGGACCATCATCCGGCCCGGCGGCCTGACCGACGACGCACCGACGGGCCAGGTCGAGCTGGCCGACAAGGTCGAACGCGGACAGGTGCCTCGTGCCGACGTCGCAGCCGTGATCGTCGCGGCGCTCGACGAGCCGGCCACGATCAACCGCCAGTGGGAGCTCGTCAGCGGCAAGCACCCGATCGACGACGCCATCGCCGGGGCCGTTGCCTAGCGCCTGCGCACGCATCGGCGGTGACCCAGGTCGAACCTTCGCGCGTCGGCGGTGACCCAGGTCGAACCTTCGCGCGTCGGCGGTGACCCAGGTCGAACCTTCGGACCTCGCGTTCGACCAGACTCACCGCTCCCGCAGCCTTCCGACCCCGCGTTCGACCAGACTCACCGCCCACTCGCCGGCGCCGTCGCCTAGGCCCGTGCGGCGCGCCTCAAGGCCTCGCGGTCGAGCTTGCCGCCGGAGAGCAGCGGCAGGGCGTCGAGCAGGACGACCTCACGAGGTGCCCACGTGCGGGGCAGCCCCGCCTCCTCGACGCCGTCCCGCAGCTCGTCGAGCCGCAGCCCGTCGAGGCACACCGCGTCGTCGGGCACGAGAAAGGCCACGACCCGCGCGCCCCACTCCTCGTCGGGCACGCCGAGGGCGACCGCGTCGCGCACCCCGTCGTACGTTCGGAGGGCAGCCGTCACCGCCGGCAGCGGAATGTTGACACCGCCGCTGATCACGACGTCGTCGAGGCGGCCGGTGACGTGCAACCGGCCCTCGTCGTCGATCGAGCCGAGGTCGGCCGTCGCGAACCAGCCGTCGTGCAGCACCCGGGCGGTCGCCGCCGGGTCGGCGTAGCCGTCGAACAGCACCGGACCGGCGAGCTGCACCTGACCCGCGTCGTCGATCCGCACCTGCACGCCGTCGAGCGGCAGCCCGTCGTAGACACATCCCCCGCAGGTCTCGGTCATGCCGTACGTCCGCACGACACGAACGCCGGCCCTTCGGAGCGTGTCAAGGAGCTCCCCCGGAACCGCCGCACCGCCGATCAGCAGAGCATCCAGACCGGCGAGGACCGCGACGTCGCCCGACTCGACGAGGCGGTGCACCTGCGTCGGCACGAGCGAGGCGTAGCGACGAGTGCCGGGGACCGCAGCGATCGCCGCGTCCAGCGACGCGTGCTCGTCGGCGTACGCGGGCTCGAGACCGGCGACCGCCGAACGTACGAGCACCTGGAGGCCCCCGACGCCGCTGACCGGCATGGCCTGCAGCCAGCCGCCGGGTCCGCCGAGCCGGTCGAGGCTCGCGTGCGCGGACGCCAGCACGGCGGCGTGCGACAGCACGACGTCCTTGGGCTCGCCCGTGCTGCCGGAGGTACGGATGACGATCGGCTCGGCGCCGTCGCGGACCCAGGGCTCGACCAACGCGAAGACCTCACGCGGCGACCCAGCGACGGGTCGCAGCCCGGTCACTCCGGCTCCCCCGGCTCGGCCGGATCGTCGAGCGGACGCTTGAGGTAGGTCCAGGGGAACCACATCGTGCCGATGCGCTCCCAACCCTTGGACTCGAGATCCTTGGCCTTGCGGCTGCCGATCACGGCCCGCTTGTGCTCCCACTGCACGGGCGACTTCTCGACGTCGTGGAACAGCGGGCCGTACCCGATCGAGTGCCAGCCGTGCCGACCCCACGCGTTGAGCACGTCGATCTCGTTGAACGCGGTGAGGCCCACGAGCTGCCGCAGCTCGGCCGTGCCGGGGATCGGGACGGGCCGGTGCCCGAAGCGCTGCTGCGCCGCCTGACGCGACATCCCCAGCGCGGAGCCGATCGCCTCCCAGCTCGATCCGGCGGCGCGCGCAGACGTCACGGCGGACCTCAGCAGGCGGCCGACCTCCTCGTACGTACGGTGGGTCAGCACCACCAGATCGAGGTGCGCCTCGGGCTCGCTCTCGAGCCGCCGCTCGATCGTGGGATCCAGCCGGGCTATCGCCCGGCCGATCAGATCCGAGAACTCCTGGTCGTCGATCGCCATGTCGTCAACGCTAGCTTGACACTCAGCAAGCGTCAACCTGACGTTGACATGCTGTCAGGTGGCAGACTGGTCGATCGTGACCACCCCTTCACTCTCGCCCACCCAGCTCTGGGTCGCCGGCGCCAGGCCCCGTACGCTGCCCGCCGCGATCGCGCCGGTCCTGGCCGGCACCGGTGCCGCGGCCTTCGCCGACGCGTTCGTCTGGTGGAAGGCGCTGCTCGCCCTCGGGGTGTCGCTCTCGCTGCAGATCGGGGTCAACTACGCCAACGACTATTCCGACGGCATCAAGGGCACCGACAACGATCGGGTCGGACCCCTGAGGCTGGTCGGGTCCGGGCTCGTGCCGGCTCACTCGGTCAAGCGCGCTGCACTGCTGTTCCTCGGCCTCGGCGCCGCATTGGGGTTCGCCCTCGCGGCGACGTCGAGCTGGTGGCTGCTGCTCGTCGGCGCGGCCGCGATCGGCGCCGCCTGGACCTACACCGGCGGACCGTCGCCATACGGCTATCGCGCGCTGGGCGAGGTCAGCGTCTTCGTGTTCTTCGGCCTCGTCGCGGTGCTCGGCACGGCGTACGTGCAGATCGAGGACTTCACCTGGCTCGCCGTGGCCTGCGCGATCGGCGTCGGAGCGCTGGCCTGCGCGATCCTCGTCGCCAACAACCTGCGCGACATCCCGACCGACTCCGTCACCGGCAAGAAGACCCTCGCGGTCGTCCTGGGCGACACCTGGACGCGCCGGTTCTACTCGCTCCTGCTTCTCGTCGCGGTCGCGTCGCTGATCTGGGCGTCGGTGTTCACGCTGTGGGCGCTGCTCGGCCTCGCGATGGCACCCCTGGCCGTACGTGCCCGGCAGGCCGTCACGTCGGGCGCCAAGGGCATGGCCCTGATCCCCGTGCTGCGCGACACCGGCCTGGCCGAGCTCGTGTTCGCCGTCGGGCTCGCGCTCGGGCTGTTCATCGGGGCCTGACGTGCTGCGCGTCGCGGTGCTCGCCGACACCCATGCGCCGCGCTTCTGGAAGTCGATGCCACCTGCCGTCGCCGAGCAGCTCACCGACGTCGACGTGATCCTGCACGCCGGAGACGTCTGCGTGCCGAGCGTGCTCGAGGAGCTCACCGCGTACGCGCCGGTGCACGTCGTCCTCGGCAACAACGACGGTCCTGACGTCGCGGCGTGGGGCGCACCGGAGACCTTGGAGCTCGACCTCGACGGACTGCGCGTCGCGATGATCCACATCAGCGGTGACAAGGTCGGCCGTGCCGCCCGTATGCGGGGACGGTTCCCCGAGGCCGATCTCGTCGTCTTCGGGCATTCGCACATCCCGTGGGACACCGAGCAGGACGGTCAGCGGCTGTTCAATCCTGGCTCGCCGACCGACAAGCGCCGCCAGCCGCGCGGCACGATGGGCCGGCTCCTGATCGACGCCGGTGTGCTGGTGTCGGCCGAGATCATCCCGGTCACACCCTAGGCAGCACGCCCGTCAGGTCGAACTCGGCGAGCGCAGCCGCGTACGGGCCGATGTCGAGTCCATGGGCCGCGAGCCACGCGTCGTCGTAATAGGTGTGCCCGTAGCGCTCGCCGCCGTCGCACAGCAGCGTGACGACGCTTCCGGTCTCGCCCGCGGCGCGCATCTCGGCGATCATCTGCAGCGACGCCCAGACGTTGGTGCCGGTCGACCCGCCGACTCGCCGACCGAGGATGCCGGACACCCAGCGCATCGCCGCGATGGAGGCGGCATCCGGTACGTGGACCATGTCGTCGATGACGCCGCCGACGAACGACTTCTCGACCCGCATGCGGCCGATGCCCTCGATGCGGGACGGCCGGTCGGTCGTGACGTCCGAGCGGTCGGCCTCCCAGCCGCCGTAGAACGCCGAGTTCTCCGGATCGGCGACCACGACGCGGGTGTCGTGCCGGCGATAACGGACGAAACGGCCGATCGTCGCCGACGTCCCGCCCGTGCCCGCGCCCACGACGATGACGCTGGGGCACGGGTGTGGCTCGGCCGCCAGCTGCTCGAAGATCGACTCCGCGATGTTGTTGTTGCCCCGCCAGTCCGTCGCCCGCTCGGCGAACGTGAACTGGTCCATGTAGTGCCCGTTGCACTTGCTCGCGAGCTCCTGGGCCACGTCGTAGACCGTGCCCGGGTCGTCGACGAGGTGGCACTGTCCGCCGTAGAACTCGATGAGGTCGATCTTCTCGGGACTCGTCGTCGCAGGCATGACCGCGACGAACGGCAGGCCGATCAGGCCCGCGAAGTAGGCCTCGCTGACCGCCGTCGAGCCGCTCGACGCCTCGATGATGGTCGTGTCCGGCTTGAGCCAGCCGTTGCACAACGCGTACAGGAACAGTGAGCGGGCCAACCGGTGCTTGAGGCTCCCGGTCGGGTGGATCGACTCGTCCTTGAGGTAGAGGTCGATGCCCGGGACCGGGATCGGCAGGACGTGCAGATGCGTGTCGGCGCTGCGGTTGGCATCGGCGTCGACCCGGCGGATGGCCTCGGCGATCCAGGCTCGGCTCTCAGTCGACGTCTTCGGCATGGCGAGACTCCTCGATGCGTTGCGTCATCCGCGCGGCCCGCTCCTGGACGTTCTGGGCGAGCTTGTCGCGCAACCCGGCGAGCGCGAAGATCGAGATGACCGAGGACAGCACGAGCGAGACCAGCAGGACCAGGAGCGACGTGAGGTTGCCCCAGTCGACCCAGATCGACGCGATCAGCCAGACCACCCCGAACGTCGCCCCGAACACGGCGAGGCGGGCGAGCGTGTAGGTCCAGAAAGCCTTCATGACCGCAGCCTAATCGCTCGCGGAGTCACGCTGGGAGCCGGTTGCACCGTCCCCGGTACGGTTGACGCATGGGCAAGTTCCTGCTGATCGTCATCGGTCTGGCCCTGTTCGTCTACGCCCTCTTCGACCTCGTCGCGACGCCGCGCGAACGCGTCCGTTACCTGCCCAAGCCGCTGTGGTTCGTGGTCGTCCTGGTCATCGGCATCGGCCCGCTGGTGTGGCTGCTCCTCGGTCGCGAACGTGCGGCGCCAGGTGGCGGCCGGGCGCGGCCGCCCCGTCCGCCGAGCCCCGGCCCGCGCGGTCCCGACGACGATCCGGACTACCTCCGAGGCCTCTAGCCCCGCCCCCCCAGCCAACTTTTGAAGCGTTGCGCAGGTTCTGACGCGGTTTTGGCTGCGCAAGGCTTCAAAAGCTGGCGTGTCCACAGGATCCCCGGGCGCCCGCCGGTTCGCACAGGGCTCGGTCATCGTCGCGTCGCCGTGGCGGCGTGCCTGCATCGTCGGAGGAATGCCTCTCATCCGCGACCTGCCAGCCGATTTGAAAGACGTCCCCTTCACGACGGCGACGGCCAGGAAGCGCGGCATCGGGCGCGGGGTGCTCGCGGGCAAACGGTGTCGTCAGGTGTTCCGGGGTGTCTGGGTCTCCGCGGACGTCGAGCTGACCTTCAGGCTCCTGCTCCAGGCTGCACGACTGGCGTTGCCCCGCGACGTCGTCGTGAGCCACACCAGCGCCATGCGCCTCTACGGCCTCGAACCGCGCACTGGTCGCCACCCGCATCTCGAGTTCTCGACGACCCGCACGACCGTCACTCGCCACGTGGGCATCGTGCTGCACCGCCGGCAACGCCGGATCTCCACAATCGAGATCGAAGGGCTCCCCGTCACCGGCCCCGAGCGCACGTTCGTCGACTGCGCGGGCCGGCTGAGCTTCGTCGAGCTCGTCCAGCTCGGCGACTTGCTGATCCACACCGGGAGGACGACGCTCGACGCCCTCACGGCGTACGCCCTCGATCGCCACCTGCACGGCGTGCGGCGAGCGCGAAGGGCGGTCACGTACGTGCGGGAGAACGTCGAGTCGCCGATGGAGACGGTCATCCGTCTGTTGCTCGTCTTCGCCCGACTGCCCGAGCCGCGGCGCAACGTCGTCCTCCTCGACGACGATGGGCGCTTTCTCGGACGAGGCGACCTGGTCCTCGATCGGTGGAAGGTGCTCATCGAGTACGACGGGTGGCACCACGAACGCTCGTCGGCACAGCGGCAACAGGACATCCGACGGCGGGAACGCATCGAGGCCGCGGGTTGGGTCGTCATCGTCATCACATCAACAGACCTGACACGTCCTCAGGAGATTGCGTGGCGGGTGCACCGGGCGCTCACGGCGCGGGGCTACGCGGGGCGTCCCCCAAGGATGAGCATCATGTGGCAGCGCTGGTTCGCCTGACTCATCGCCAACTTTTGAAGCGTTGCGCACGTTCTCGTGGTCGGGAACCTGCGCAAGGCTTCAAAAGTTGGGGGCTGGTCAGTCGTCCCAGCGGAAGACTCGGCTCGCCACGGCGGAGACGACGACGGCGAAGCCCAGCAGGATGACGATCGGCATCAACGCGGCGCCCGGCCCCTCACCGCGGACCATCGTGTCGAGCATGCCCTCGTTGAGGTGCTTGAGCGGCAGCACCTCGCTGACCGCCGTGACCCAGCCGGGTGCACCGTCGAGCGGGAAGAACGAGCCCGACAGGAACGCCATCGGCAGCACCACGAAGTTGGCGATGCCGACCGCGGCCTCCTCGCTCTTGGCCACCGCGCCGGCCAGCAGCCCGATCGCCATGAACGACAGCGTGCCGGCCGTGAGCAGCGGGACGATCATGGGCCACGAGCCGGTCAGCTGCAGGCCGAAGAGAGCCACGCCGACGCCGATGAAGATCGCCGCCTGGACCGCCGCGATCGCAACGCTGACCGCGATGCGGGCCAGCACGACGGCCCACGTCGGGACCGGGGCCAGGCGCAGGCGCCGCAGCAGTCCGTTCTTGCGCCACACGACGAGGTTGGTCGCCGCTCCGAACGTCGCACCGGAGGCGATCGCCCAGCCCATCAGGCCCGGGGTGAAGAACTGGATCGTCGACAACGAGTCGTCCTCGACCTGGTCGGCGTGGAGCACGTATTTCGGCTGCTGGCCGGTGACGGCGATGTTGGCGGACTGCACGATGCCCTGGAAGGTGCCCTGCACGGTTGCCGCCTTGACCTGGTCGGCCTGTGAGAAACGTACGACCAGCGTGTCCCCGCGCTGCGTGATCATGGCGTCGGCGTCGCCCTTGCGCACCTTGCGGATCGCCGCCTTCTCGTCGGACGTGCGGTGGATGTCGAGGCTCTCCTTGAGGTAGGCCCGAACCTCCTTGGGCGCATCGTCGAGCACGGACACCTTGCCGACCTGCTCGACCTCGATCTTGGACCCGCCCGAGCCGCCCAGCAGGCCGCCGAACAGCGCCAGGAACATCAACGGGAAGATCACCGCGAAGAAGACCGCCATCTTGTCGCGGAAGAACCCCTTGAGCATCGCCACGGCGAGGCTCTTGAACGCGGTGCTCATGCTCGGTACTCCCGGCCAGTGAGGTCGAGGAAGACGTCCTCCAGCGAGGCACCCTTGACGCTCAGCCCGTCCAGCGCGTCGCGGTGCGCGAGCTCGGTCAGGATGCGGGCGGGGTCGCGGGTCGTGATCGTCAGTCCGGACTCCTCGTCGGCGACGTCGTCGGTGCCCGCCATCGTCCGGGCTGCCTCGGCATCGAGCGTGCCCGGCGCGACGCTGATGCGTACCGGGGCATCGAGGCCCCGGACGAGCGCAGCGGGAGTGTCGAGCTCGAGGATCTTGCCGGCGTCCATGATCGCGACCCGATCACACAGCGCCTCGGCCTCGTCCATGTAGTGCGTCGTCAGGATCACGGTGCGGCCGGAGTCGTTGATGCTGCGGAGGACGTCCCACAGGTTGCGGCGGGCCTGGGGGTCGAGCGCGGCGGTCGGCTCGTCGAGGAACACGACGTCGGGGTCGTGGATCAGTGCGCACGCGATCGACAGGCGCTGCTTCTGCCCACCGGAGAGGTCCTCGGTGCGGTCGTCGGCCTTGTCGACCAGGCCGACCTGCTCGAGCATCTCGTCCGTACGACCGGCGGCCACGCCGTAGAGCGCCCCGAACGTGTCGAGCTGCTCACGGGCGGTCAGCCGCTCGAAGAACGACGACGCCTGGAGCTGTACGCCCATGCGCCGCTGCAGCTCGGGCTCACGCCTGGACGGCACGAAGTCGTCGATGCGGACCGAGCCGGACTGCGGCTTGCGCAGCCCTTCGACCATCTCGAGAGTCGTGGTCTTGCCGGCGCCGTTGGGTCCGAGCAGCCCGAAGAACTCCCCCGACGCCACGGTGAAGCTGACGCCGTCGACCGCACGCACGTCGCCGTACGTCATGACGAGGCCCTCGGCTGTGATCTCCGCACCCATGTGGATGAGCCTATGGGACGGGCCGTCGCGTATGCGCCGGGGTTATTTGGCGTACGAGTGCATGCCCGAGACGAACAGGTTGATGCCGACGAAGTTGAAGACGAACGTCGCGAAGCCGATCAACGCGATGATCGCCGCGGCCTTGCCCTTCCAGCCCGCGGTGGCGCGTGCGTGGAGGTAGCCGGCATAGACGACCCAGGTGATGAACGCCCAGACCTCCTTGGGGTCCCAGCCCCAGTAGCGGCCCCACGCGTACTGCGCCCAGATCGGCCCGGCGATCAGCGCGGCGAACGTCCAGATGGGGAACGCGAAGGCGTGCACGCGATAGGCGATCTGGTCGATCTTGGCCGACGGCGGAATGCGCCACAGGAAGCCGACCCGGTCCTCGTCGGCGGTCGTACGCTCCGCACGCGCCTTGACGAGGTAGAGCACCGACGCGGCGGCACCGACGAGGAACGCCGAACCGGCGATCATGGCGCCGAGCACGTGGATCACGAGCCAGTAGGAGTGCAGCGCCGGCACGAGGGGGCCGGGCGGCACGAACACGAGCGCCGACAGGCCGAGCACGACGGTGCCGAAGCCGGTGATGATCGGCCCGACCCAGTCGATCGCCCACATGCGGACCAGCACGATGTACGCCGTGAGGGCCATCAGGGTCGCGGCGCAGCCGAACTCGTACATGTTGCCCCACGGCACGCGCTCGGCCGACAGCCCACGCGTGATGACGCCGGCCAGCAGGACGAGCCAGGCCAGACCCGTGAGCGAGAAGCCGATGCCGCCGGCGACATCGCTGCGCTCGGAGGCGGTGCCCTCGGCCGACGGCGGCGCACCCTCGGCGGCGCCGGCCGTCACCAGCTCACGGTCGGGGGCGATCCGCCGGGCGAAGCCCCACTGGGCGACGTACGCGACGAAGGCGAGGGCGAGGATGCCGGTGGCCGACGCGACGGCGTAGTTGGAGAACTGCTCGTACTGTGCGGCAGTCATGATGTTCTCTCCTCTGTCTCTCCGAGCGCTTCGCGGAACCGCTCGAGGAAGGCGTCCAGGTCGGCGGGCAGGTCGTCACGGGGGACGCGGTCGAGCACGGCGACGTCCACCACGGTACGTGAGCCGTCGCGGCGAGCCCTGATCCAGGTCCTCCGGGGCTTGATCGTCAAGGACGTGACGAGGCCCGCCAGCCCGGCGATGATGCCGATCAACGGCACCTTCACCCCGGGCGACGAGCTGATCTGGAGCCGGGCGAACTGCCTGAGGCCGGCGAACTCGATCGTCCCGCCGTTGGGCAGCTTCTGCGACTGGCCCGCCTTGAGGCTCACGCGATAGCTCTTGTCGCCGTCCTTGTACTGCTTCATCTTCGACTTGTCGAGGATGTAGACCGACTGCGGTGTGCCCTTGTCCAGCCCGAGATCGCCGTGCCACACGAACAGCCCGAGCAACGGGTTGGCGGCGGCGGGATAGACCGAGATGGACGCGCCGTCGGCCCCGGTGGCCGCGGTCGGCAGGAAGAAACCTTGGAAGCCGAGCTGCTGGGGCTCGGCATCGGGCACCTTGACGACGCCGGTCGACGTGTAGGACGGGTCGTTGGGCAGGAACGGCACGGCCTCGTTGAACACGACCTCGCCGTTGGCGTCCGTGACCTTGATGACGGGGGCGTACCCCTGGCCCACCAGGAACACCGAGGTGCTGCCGATCTCCAGCGGGTGGTTGACCGTGATGTCGAACGTACGCACGTCGGCGCCGGGCTTCTGCGTGTAGGTCCCCTGGGCGCGGAACAGCCGCGGAGCGCCGGCCTGCTGGCTGCCGAGCGCCTGGAACTTGGCGGTGAACGTGTCGAGCTTGAGGGAGAACGGCGGCAGCTGGTCGGCCTTGAACAGCGACCCGGAGCCGAACTCGTCGTACTGCGTCAGCGAGTTGGCGAAGCCCTGGCCCTCCGTGACGATCGCGGTGCCGCGATAGCCGAACAGCGTGCCGACCGCGACGCCGACCAGGACCACGACGACGCTGATGTGGAAGACCAGGTTGCCGGCCTCACGCAGGAAGCCACGCTCCGCACTGAGCTCGCCGTCGACGACGTCGACCCGGGCGCGTCCGATCGCCCGGCGACCGGCGCTGATGACCTCGTCGACGGATGCCGCGGTCTCGAAGGACGCAGAAGCCGGCATGCGCGAGAAGTTGCGCGGCGCCTTGGGCGGCCGGGCGCGCAGGGCGCGGAGATAGACGAACGAGCGGGGGACGATGCAGCCGATGAGCGACACCATCAACAGCAGGTAGACCGCGCTGAACCACGGCGACGTGTAGACGTTGAAGAAGCCCAGCTTGTCGAGCGTCGGCGCGCTCTTCGGGTGCTCGAGGAAGTAGGCCTCGACCGCCCGGGCGTCGACCCCGCGCTGCGGCACGAGCGAGCCCGGCACCGCGGCGATGGCGAGCAGGAGCAGGAGGAACAGGGCCGTACGCATCGAGGTCAGCTGGCGCCAGAACCACCGGGTGAACTCCCGGCGACCCAGAGCCGGAACTGCGTTGGAGCTCATACCGCGTCCTCCAAGAAGAGCCCACGATACGGAGGCCGCGGTATGAGTGCTGCCACATGATTCACTCGCTGGCGCTCGCTCATACCGGCGCCTCGAATCCGGTGACCCAGGTCTGCATCTCGCCGACCAGGTCGTTCCACGTGCCGGTCACGAGCATGACGCCCACAGCGATGAGCAGCAGCCCACCGGTGATCGAGACGCCCCGTTGGTGCCGCTTGAACCACGAGACCGTACGCATGAACTTGCCGAAGCCGAGTGCCGCCAGCACGAACGGGATGCCGAGGCCGAGGCAGTAGATCAGCGTGAGGAACGCGCCCCGGGCCGCCGAGGCGTCATCCGTGGCGAACGACAGGCTCAGCACCGCCGTCAGGGTCGGCCCGATGCACGGCGTCCAGCCGAGGCCGAAGAACACGCCGAGGAGCGGCGCGATCGCGAGGCCGACCGTCGGCACGGCGTGCACCCGGGCCTCGCGCTGCATGAACGGGACGAGGCCGATGAAGACCAGCCCCATGAGGATGACGAGGATGCCGGTGATGATCGAGAGGGTGTGCCGGTGCTCCTCGAGGCGCAGCCCGACGGACCCGAACAGCGCGCCGCCCAGAACAAACACGGTGCTGAAGCCGAGGACGAACAGCAGCGCCCCGGCCAGCAGCCGTCCGCGCCGCGCGGTCTCGAGGTCCTGGGCCGCGACCCCCGAGACGTACGACAGGTAGCCCGGCAGCAGCGGCAGGACGCACGGCGAGAAGAACGACACCAGGCCCGCGAGCGCGGCGACGGGTACGGCGAGGAGGAGGTTGCCAGAGAGGGCGGTGTCGCGGAACCAGTCCGTCACGACGTGCTCTTCTGCACGTCGTCGATGACGCCGGCCAGCGTCGACGCGCTGAGCTTGTCGTCCATGATGCGCGCGGCGACCCGGCCCTTGGCATCGATGACCCACGTCGTGGGGATCGCCTGGGTCGGCAGGGTCTTGACGAACTCGAGCTCCAGGCTGCCGCCCTCATCGGCGAAGCTCGGGTAGGTGATGCCCTTCTTGCGGTTGAACGCGATCGCCGACGAGGTGTCGGGCGTCCGCGTGAGCATGCCGACGAACTGGACGTCCTTGTCGGCGTACTGCTCGGAGATCTCCTTGAGCGCGGGCGCCTCGGCCCGGCACGGTGCGCACCACGGTCCCCACAGGTTGATCACGAGGGTCTTGCCGGCGAAGTCCGCGGTCGACAGCGGCTTGCCGTCGAGGCCGTCGCCCTCGAGCGTCGGCGCGGGCTTGCGATCCTTGACCGGCACGACGGTGACGAACGAGCCGTTGGCACCGACGTAGCCGTCGGTGTTGCGGTCGCGGCCGCCACCGCTGCAGGCGGCGAGCAGGACCAGCGCCCCGACCGCCACCATGACGCGGAGCGTGCGCATCGTCGGGTGCACGGGTCAGGCGCCGCCGACGAACTTGTTGCGCAGCGCGTCCGGGATCAGGTCGCCGGCCGGCTCGCTGTAGGTGAGACCGACGAACCGGTCGTCATCGAACGTCAGCGTCGTGAGGCTCGCGAGCGAGCACTGGCGCTTGCGCGGGTCGTGCGCGAAGCGGGCCTTCTCGTACGACCGGCGGGCCGTCCAGACCGGCAGCTGGTGCGACACGATGACGGCCTCGTGGCCGCGAGCGGCTTCGCGGGCGTCGTCGACCGCGGCGCGCATGCGCGCGGCGATCTCCTTGTAGGGCTCGCCCCACGACGGCCGGAGCGGGTTGCGCAGGAGCCACCAGTTCTGCGGACGCTTGAGGGCGCCGTCGCCGACCCCGAACGTCTTGCCCTCGAAGCGGTTGCCGGCCTCGATGACCCGCTCGTCGGTGACGATGTCGAGCTTGAGGATGTCCGAGATCGGCTTGGCGGTCTGCTGGGCGCGCTCCAGCGGCGAGGCGACGAGGTGCGTGATGTCGTTGCTCTTGAGCGACTCGGCGACCTTGGCAGCCATCTCGTGGCCGAGCTCGGAGAGGTTGTAGCCCGCGATGCGGCCGTAGAGCACGCCCATCGGGTTGTGGACCTCGCCGTGCCGCATCAAGTGCACGATCGTACGTTCGGACATCAGGTTTCCTCAGTTCTCGGGGGTGGCCTGCGCTGCAGCACGAGCGGCGGCGGGAAGTGCCTCGGCAATTCTAGAGAGTGCTTCCGAGTCGTGGGCCGCCGAGACGAACCAGCACTCGAAGGCGCTCGGCGGGAGGTAGACGCCGGCGTCGAGCATCGCGTGGAAGAACGGCCGGTAGCGCCACGCCTCCTGCGCCTGCGCACCGGCGAAGTCGGTCACCGGCTTGTCGACGCCCCAGAAGACGCTGAACATGTTGCCGGCGCTCTGCAACGCGTACGTGACGCCGGCGGTGTCGAGGGACTCGACGACGAGCCGCTTCAGCTGAGCGGACGCGTCGTCGAGCCGGGCGTACGCCTCGGCGTCCGCGAGCCGCAGCGTCGTGAGCCCTGCGGTGGTGGCGATCGGATTGCCCGACAGCGTGCCGGCCTGATAGACGGGGCCGACCGGTGCGAGCTGTTCCATGACGTCACGGCGACCGCCGAACGCCGCCGCCGGGAAGCCACCGCCCATGACCTTGCCGAACGTCAGCAGGTCGGGACGCCAGCCCTCGGGCTCGCCGTCGAGACCCCAGTGCCCCGAGCGCGTGACCCGGAAGCCGGTCATGACCTCGTCGCTGATGAACAGTGCGCCGTTGTCCCTGCAGGTCTCTGCGAGGAAGCCGTTGAACCCGGGCTCCGGCGGCACGACACCCATGTTGCCGGCGGCCGCCTCGGTGATCAGGCACGCGATCTGGTCGCCGTACTCAGCGAACGCGGCCTCGACGGCGGCGCGGTCGTTGTAGGGCAGCACGATCGTGTCGGCGGTGACATGCGCAGGTACGCCGGGAGTCTCCGGAAGCCCGAGGGTCACGACGCCGGAGCCCGCCTCGGCGAGCAGCGCGTCGACGTGGCCGTGGTAGCAGCCGGCGAACTTCACGATCTTGTCGCGGCCGGTGAACCCCCGCGCCAGCCGGATCGCCGACATCGTCGCCTCGGTGCCCGACGACACGAGCCGCACCGACTCGACCGGCGTACGTCCGGCGATCTCCTCGGCGAGCAGCACCTCCGGCTCGCTCGGCGTGCCGAACGACGTGCCGCGGCTCACCGCCTCCGCCACGGCGGCGAGCACCTCGGGGTGGGCGTGGCCCAGCAGCATGGGCCCCCACGAGCCGACCAGGTCGACGTAGCGGTTGCCGTCGACGTCAGTCAGCCAGGCGCCGGATCCGGACCGCATGAAGATCGGGGTGCCGCCGACCGCCCGGAAGGCGCGCACCGGGGAGTTGACGCCGCCGGGCGAGACCTCCCGCGCGCGGTCGAACAAGCCTTGCGAAGCGGGGTGTGACGTCACGCCCTCCATTGTCCTCAATGGGATTTCGCGCCGGTCGGCGGCGTCGCCAGACCGTAACCCAGGGGCCGTCGGAGTCGTTGTCAACGGGGTAACTGCTTTGCGGCGCGTCCTGCCTGGCAGTAACATCGGTTTACGCTATGTCGCACCTGTCGCGACAGCATGGAGGGCACGTACTTATGGGAGCTCGCAAGCTCACGCGTTGGCAGAAGGCCAGCGTCCTGGTTCCGATGACCGTTCTGGTCGGGGCCTATGGCGCCGTGCTGTCCCACGCGGACCTCGCGACAGCATCCGACGGCAACACCAGCTCCGACATCCCGGCGGTGCCCTCGACCGCGTTCGAGGACCCCGCCAGCGTGCAGCCGACCCCCGCCGGCATCGACCAGAAGGCGGGCCTCGCCGGCACTGTCTCGACGCTGTCGACCAACGGCATCCCGTCGTCCGCGCTCTACGCCTACCACCGTGCCGAGACGCTGCTCGGCAAGGCCGACGCGTCCTGCAAGCTGCCGTGGAACCTCGTCGCGGCGATCGGGCGGGTCGAGTCCAACCACGGCCGCACCGGTGGCAACTCCCTCAACGCCGATGGCGTCGCGACGCCCGGCATCTACGGTGTGGCGCTCGACGGTCGTGACGGCCGGGCCAAGATCTCCGACACCGACAGCGGCGCGCTCGACAACGATCCGGTCTACGACCGCGCGGTCGGGCCCATGCAGTTCATCCCCGGCACCTGGAAGTCCGTTGCGGTCGACTCCGACAACGACGGCAAGAAGAACCCGCAGGACATCGACGACGCCGCGACCTCGGCCGGCATCTACCTCTGCGCCGGTTCGGACGACCTCTCGACCCAGTCGGGCGCTGCGGCGGCGGTCCGGCGCTACAACCACTCCGACTCCTACGTCGACCTGGTCCTGGCGATCTCGGCCCGCTACGCGCAGGGCGACTTCACCCAGTCGCCTGACGGCTACACGACCGCCCCTGTGCTGACCTCCACGTCCAACGACCAGACGCTGAGCGCCAAGGAGCGCAAGAAGGCCAAGGCTGCTGAGGCCAAGGCCAACAGGCCCAAGCCCGGCTCGAGCACTGGCGGTGGAGGCACCGGCGGCGGGACCGGTGGAGGCACCGGCGGCGGCACGGGTGGCGGCACCGGCGGCGGCACGGGAGGTGGCACCGGCGGTACGACCTCGGGCGGCGTCACCGGCCTGGTCGACGGCCTCGTCACCGACCTGACCGGCGGCGGCACGGGTGGAGACACCGGTGGCAGCACGGACTCCGGCGGTTCGGCCACGCTGACCTGGGCCGAGGCCAAGGTGCAGTGCCTCGCGAGCGGCATCTCCGCCCTCGACCTGCTCAAGCTCACCAACTGCATCACCTCGCTGCTGAGCTGAGACGACCTACACAGAGGGGCCCTCCGATGGAGGGCCCCTCTGTTTGTCTACTTCGGCGCCGGCATCGACCGTTCCGTGCGGCGCACCGCGATGAGCACCGCGAGCCGACGCTTCGCCAACAGCCTGCGACGCCGGGCCGCAGTCCTCATGGCCCCCGTCACTGGGCGAGCCGCCTGACGATCGGCAGCCGGCTCCGTGTGAAGAGCATCGCGGCGAGCGCCGCCAGGACCGGGACCACCACGACCATCGCGCCGAGCAGCAGCCACGGCACCCGGATGGTGGGGGCGCCGATCGACTCGGCCCCCAGGACGTACGACGCGGAGGTCAGTGGCCAGGTGACGGCGATGCCCGGCGCGAAGCCGACAGCGATGCCGAGCACTGTTCCCAGCGAGGCCAGCACGATGGCCTGCGCGCCTGCGACGAGTCGGCGCGTACGCGGTGCGGCGCCGACAGCAGCCAGAGTCGAGAAGTCCGGCCGCGCGTCGCTCAGGGCCAGACCGGTCGCCGTCATCGTGCCGATCAGGACCGCGAGGGCGCCGAGGCCGAGGAGCGCCAGGAACGGAAGGGTGTACTTCTCCTGGAACCCGCGCTCGACCCGCGCGCTCCCGAAGTCGACCGACAACCCCGAGAGCGCGGCGTTGACGTTGTCCTCCACCGCCTTGCTGGGGACCGGAGCGCCCTTCGCCGAGATGGCTCTGACCGTCTGCCACGGCAGGTGGTGCTCCCGCATCGCCGCGGGTGAGATCACCCCGAGTCCGATCGTCGGCTCGAGACCCTGGGGCACGTGCCCGGTGCCCAGATCGCCGACGACTGCCGGGACACGAACCCGTCTCGTCTTCTCCCCCTCTGACACGTCGAGGGTCGCCTCACCGCCCTTGACGATCCCCCGGTCGCTCACGATCACCTGGCCGCGCTCCAGCGCTCGCACCGATCGCTCGTCGAGCCTGACGCCCCACGCGCGCAAGGTCGCCGCGTCGGCGACCATGAGCTCGCTGGGCCCGGAGTATCCGGCGGGTGGCTCCACCGTGACGCCCACGCCGCTGTCGTCCATGGCCTGGATCCCGGCCGTCCCGATCGTGGTGAACGCCAGGCCTCCGCTCGCACTCGACGCCACGTCGAGCATCTGGGCGGCCCGCTCGGGGTCGACGGTCACGACCATCCGGCCTGGCGGCGACTCGTAGACGTACTGCTGGCGACTCTGCTCGAAGTCGCTGGCCGAGCCGATCGCGATCGTCGTGATGCCGGCCACCGACGCCATGATCGCGGCGATCGCCGGAGCGCTGCGTGCCCGCTGCCGGGCGGTGTCGCGGATCGCGAGACGAAGCGGAAGGGGAAGCACCGCGCCGACGCGGGCCACCGCACCGATCAGGATCGGCGTGAGCAGCACGGTGCCCAGCACGATCGCGATGATGGACGCGGCCACCGCGGTCTCGCCGCCCGGTTGGATGCCGAGCGTGAAGCACATGGTCAGTCCCGCGACGATCAGGACCACGCCGAGCGCAGGCCATCCGCGGCTCGATCTGACAGTCCCCCGTCGACCGGCCAGGACCGCGGCCACCTGCTGCGCGGCCGCTTGGTGCGCCGGCACGAAGGCCGCGGCGAGCGCAGCGATCGAGCCCAGGACGACTGCGGCGGCGACGTAGAGCCACCGCACCTCGAACGGCCCGAACGCGACGCTCGGGATCATCGACGGCAGGAGCCACACGGTCACGACCGAGAGAGCGAGGCCGATGACCGCGCCGACGACGCACGAGAGGGCGCCGAGCACGAGTGCCTGGCCCAGCACGACCCGGCGGATCTGCTCGGGAGCCGCACCGGTCGCGGCGAGGAGCGCGAGATCGCGGCGCTGCCTGCGTACGCCCACGGCGAAGGCCGGACCCGCGAGCAGGATGACCTCGAGGACGATCGCCGTCACGATCACGGCCATGACGCCGCGGGTGCTGTCGTCGGCACTGTCACCGAACTGCTTCGCGGGCCCCAGCTCGGACCGGGCCGGCGGGTGGTCGAGGACGTGCCGGGACACGATCAGGAACCCGGCGGCGTTGAGCGTACGCACGTCTCGCCACGTGACGGGGGCGCTGCGATCGATCAGGTATGACGTCTCGCCGCCGGCAGGCGTCGAGCCAGGCATGACGAGGGCTCCCGACGGGTTGCCACCCCGGATCACCGAGCTCAAGCGGCCGATGCCGACCACCTGCGAAGCCTTGCCGTCGCCGATCTCGACGGTCTTGCCGATCGTCGCGCCGTGATCGGCCAGGGCCTTGGTGACCATGACTTCGCCGGCGGCACGCGGTACGCGGCCGCGCTGGACGGTGTACATGCCGCGCGTGACAGATGCGCTCGGGTCGAGTGCGGTGACATCGGCACGGTAGCCACGAGCACCGATCACGATCGACGTGCCGGTCGTACGATCGACCGCGACGATCTTGGCGTGGGTCGCTCGCTCGAGGGCGGCGACCTGTCCGGCCGGAGCGAGGTCGAGCGGCTTCCCGAACACGCCGTGCGACGACCCGTCGGGCAGCTGGCTCACCCCACCTACCCCGAGGAAGGTCGCGGAGGCCGCGGCTGCGCCCATCGAGTCGGCGAGGCCTTCGCGCTGGTCGACGTCGTTGGTCGCGACGAGCGTCGTCAGCATCACGGTCAGGAGCACCGGAGTGCCGACCATGATCGCGATGAGGAAGCTGCGTCCCTTGGACCGGAATGCATCCCGCCGGCCGGCACGCAGCGCCACGCGCCACGACGCGGAGAACTCGCTCACACGTGCCGTCCGGTGCCGAGCAGTGCCTCGGCCGACAGCTCGGAGGCCGTCGTGTCCGTGATCTGCCCGTCGCGGAGGAACACGATGCGGTCGGCCCATGCGGCATGCCGGGCGTCGTGCGTCACGAGCAACCCTGCACCCCCACGGTCGATGCGTCTGCGCAGGACCCGCAGCACGGCCTCACCGGTCTGCGAGTCCAGCGCACCGGTCGGCTCGTCGGCGAGCAGCACCCGACGCGGTCCGACCAAGGCACGGGCGATCGCCACGCGCTGCTGCTGACCGCCCGACATCTCGTCCGGGAACCGGTCGGCGAGATCCATCAGCTCGACGTCCTCGAGCGACTTCAGCGCCGTGCGTCTGGCCGTACGCCGCGACGCCCCGTCGAGCTCGAGCGGGAGGCCCACGTTCTCGACCGCCGTGAGCGTCGGGATCAGGTTGAGGTCCTGGAACACGTAGCCGACGCTGCGGCGGCGCATCGCGGCCAGCTTCTTGGTGGAGAGGTCGGCCAGGCTCTGTCCCTCGATGAACACCTCGCCGCTGGTCGGCCGGTCCAGTCCGCCGAGGAGTGTCAGGAGCGTGGACTTGCCCGATCCGGAGGGGCCCATCACGGCGACGAGCTCGCCCTCGACGAGCGTCAGGTCGACGTCGCGAAGGGCGTGCACCTCCGCCGCCCCTTCGCCGTGCACCCTGCTGACACCGCGCAGCTCGAGCACGACCGCACGGTCGGCCGTGTTCATGACCGCACCCGCTCAGTGTCGGCGGCGGTCGCCGATGCCGGCTCCGCGCGCCGCGCCCGCCTCACCCGTGACTCGACATGGTCGAGCCAGCGCACCTGCGACTCGGCGGAGAAGATCAGTCGTTCGAGCACGAGCTCCCATGCCAGGTCGTGCGCGTCGTCAGCCTGGCGCTTGAGCCTGGTGTAGTCCTGCAGCTGGCGCAGGGTCGCCGAGCGCTGGGCCTGCACGAGCGCCGCGATGTCGACGCCCTCCATGCCGACGCCCAAGGCCAGCTTGATCGACAGCTCGTCGCGGGGGTCCGAGGTCTTGTCGACCGGAGTCGTGAACCAGTCGGCCGCCTGGGCCCGGCCGGCGTCGGTCAGGACGTACGCGATCCGGCCCTCCGCGTCAGCCGCACCAGCACCCTCGACGAGGCCGTCACGCTCGAGGCGTTGCAGCGTCGTGTAGACCTGCCCCACGTTGAGCGGCCACGTCCCGCCCGTGCGCGCCTCGAACTCGGCCCGGAGCTGGTAGCCGTGACGTGGTCCCTCCGTCAGCAGGGCCATCAAGCTGTTCCTGATCGTCATCGGCCGTCCCTATACTCGGTATGCATGCGCTGGACATGACGGTATACCGGGTATGCACCGATGGCAAGCAGGTCAGCGGGACAGGCGCGTGGCGAGCTCGGCGGCCCAGTAGGTCAGCACGATGTCGGCGCCGGCCCGGCGGATCGACAGGATGATCTCGTCGATCGTGCGCTCGCGGTCGAGCCAGCCGTTGGCGGCCGCCGCCTCGACCATCGCCATCTCGCCGGAGATGTTGTAGGCCGCGACCGGCACGTCGACCGCAGCCCGCACGTCGGCGATCACGTCGAGGTAGGACAGCGCAGGCTTGACCATGACGATGTCGGCGCCCTCGTCGATGTCGAGCAGCACCTCACGGATCGCCTCACGACCGTTGGCCGGGTCCTGCTGGTACGTCTTGCGGTCGCCCTGCAGCGACGAGCCGACGGCCTCGCGGAAGGGGCCATAGAAGGCCGAGGAGTACTTCACGGCGTAGGCCAGGATCACCGTGTCGTCATGACCAGCAGCGTCGAGAGCGGAGCGCACGACGCCGACCTGGCCGTCCATCATGCCGCTGGGACCGACGACGTGGGCGCCGGACTCGGCCTGCACGACACCCATCCGGGCGTAGATCTCGAGCGTCGCATCGTTGTCGACCCGGCCCTGGGCGTCGAGCACGCCGCAGTGGCCGTGATCGGTGAACTCGTCGAGGCACAGGTCCGACATCACCAGCAGGTCGTCGCCGACCTCCGATCGCGCGTCGGCCAGGGCCACGTTGAGGATGCCTTCAGGATCGAGGGCTCCGGAGCCCTGGGCATCCTTGTGCTCGGGCACGCCGAACAGCATCACGCCGCCGAGCCCCAGCGCGGCCGCCTCGGCGTACGCCTTGCGGGCCGTGTCACGAGTGTGCTGCACGACGCCGGGCATGCTCGTGATCGGCCGCGGCTCCGCGATGCCCTCCGCGATGAACATCGGCAGGATCAGCTGCGACGGCTGGACGTGCGTCTCCGCCACCAACCGCCTCATCGCCGGCGACTGGCGCAGGCGACGAGGACGGTCGGAGGGGAAGGGCATGTCAGGCCTTGCGACGCGTCGAGGGACGCTTCTGCGAGGGCTTGGTCACCGGCTCGCCCGCGTCGAGGAACGCGAGGCGGCGAGCCGCACCGAACTCCGCGAGCGCGTCGGCCAGCACCTCGACCGACGGGGACTCGGCGAGGACGTCGACCCGCAGGCCGTGCTCCTCGGCGGTCTTGGCGGTCGCCGGGCCGATGCACGCGATGATCGTCGACGTGTGCGGCTTGCCGGCGATGCCCACGAGGTTGCGGACCGTGGACGACGAGGTGAACATGACCGCGTCGAACTTGCCGGTCTTGATCGCCTCGCGCGTCGGCGCTGGCGGCGGGGCGGCCCGGACGGTGCGGTAGGCCGTGACGTCGTCGACCTCCCACCCGAGATCGACGAGCCCGGCCACGAGGGTCTCGGTCGCGATGTCGGCGCGGGGCAGGAAGACCCGGTTGATCGGGTCGAGCAGGTCGTCGTACGGCGGCCAGTCCTCGAGCAGCCCGCGAGCCGACTGCTCGCCGCTGGGGACGAGGTCGGCGCGGATGCCCCACGTGGCGATGGCCTCGGCGGTCTTGTCGCCGACAGCAGCGATCTTGAGGCCCGAGAACGCACGCGCGTCGAGCCCGTACTCCTCGAACTTCTCGCGGACGGCCTTGACGGCGTTGACGCTCGTGAACGCGATCCACTCGTAGCGACCCTCGACCAGACCGCGCACGGCCTTGTCCATCTGCTGCGGGTTGCGCGGCGGCTCGACCGAGATCGTCGGAACCTCCTCGGAGAGCGCGCCGAAACCGCGCAGGCGCGCGGCGAGGCTGGCCGACTGCTCCTTGGTGCGGGGCACCAAGATGCGCCAGCCGTAGAGCGGCTTGGTCTCGAACCACGACAGTGCCTCGCGCATCGAGACGACCTGGCCGACGACCGTGATGGCCGGGGCAGTCATGCCGGCGGCCTTGGCGTCGGCGGCGATGTCGGCCAGCGTGGAGACGACCGTGGTCTGCTCGGTCGTCGTGCCGACACGGGTCATGGCGACCGGCGTCTCGGCCGAGCGGCCGGCGGCGACGAGGCCTGCGGCGACCTCACCGATGCGGGCGACCGCCGACAGCAGGACCAAGGTGTCCTGGCCGGCGTGATCGGACCAGTTGATCGACGCGTCGCCGACGCTGACGACGGAGTACTCGCGGTGCGTGCGGTTGGTCAGCGGCACCCCGGCGTACGCGGGCACGGCCGAGACCGAGGAGATGCCCGGCACGATCTCGAACCCGATGCCGGCCTTGCTGCACGCCGTCGCCTCCTCGGGCGCCGTCGCGTAGGTGAACGGGTCACCCGCGATCAGGCGTACGACGTGGGAGCCGGTCTTGGCGTGCTTGACGACGAGCCGGGCACGGGCGGCGTGCGTCAGGGTCTCGCCGTCCTCGCCGACGCCGCCGTCGATGATCTCGGCACCGTTGGTGACGAGGGCCGCCTGCTCGGGCAGCTCCGTGATGACGATGTCCGCCTGGGCGAGCAGCTCAGCGGCTCGAACCGTCAGCAGACTGGCATCGCCCGGTCCGGCGCCGACGAAGCTCACGTGGCCGCGGACAGCCTTGTGTGCGTTCGGTCGAGCCGTGGACGGTGCTTCTCGCATCGCAGTGGTGATGGTCACGGTGGTCCTTTTCTCGATCTGCCTGGGGGTTATGAGGCGACAGCCACAAGGGTGTCTGCGCCTTCGGCGAGCATCTCGGCAGCGAGACGCTCCCCGACCGCGGCGGCTTCAGATGGCAAGCCGGTCGCGGACAGTCGGATGGTGGGCGAGCCGGAAGTGCTTCCGACCACGGCACGGAGCCAGAGCTCGTCACCGTCGTCGCCCTGGGCGACTTCGGCAAGAGCTCCCACAGGTGCACTGCAGCCTGCCTCGAGGGTGGCGAGGAGGCTGCGCTCGGCGGTGACGGCAGCGCGGGTGTCGCTGTCGTCGAGAACGCTGAGCAGGTGGATCGTCGCGTCGTCATCGGCGCGACATTCGCAGGCAAGCGCTCCCTGCCCGGGGGCGGGAAGCATCTGCAGTGGATCAATGACCTCGGTCGCCTCGTCGGCGCGGCCGAGCCGCAGCAGTCCGGCACGGGCGAGCAGGACGCCGTCGTAGTCGCCCGAGGCGACCTTGGCGATGCGGGTGTCGACGTTGCCCCGGATCGGGACCACCTCGACGCCGAGGCCCAGCGCGTTGAGCTGCGCCTCACGACGCGGCGAACCCGTGCCGACGCGGGCACCCTGCGGCAGCTCGCCGAGGGTCAGCCCGTCGCGGGCCACGAGCACGTCGCGCGGGTCCTCGCGCTGCGGGATCGCGGCGAGGGCGAGGCGGGGGTCGGGCGTCGTGGGCAGGTCCTTGAGCGAGTGCACGGCGATGTCGACGTCACCGCGTACGAGCGCCTCGCGCAGGGCAGCGACGAACACACCCTGGCCGCCGAACTCGACGAGCGGCTGCTGGCTGCGGTCGCCCTCGGTGGAGATCGTGACGAGCTCGACCTCGACGCCGGTTGCCCGGAGGCGGTCGGCGATCTGACCGGACTGGGTCATGGCAAGCGCGGAGGCGCGGGTGCCGAGGCGGAGGACGGTCATGACGACTCCCCCTTGACCTGCGTCACGGCATCGACCGTGGACTGGTCGAGCGCGAACAGGTCGGCGAGCGCCTCGGCGTACGTGAGGTCGGCACGTCCGTCGATGAGCTGCTGGACGCGGACCGTCGGGGCGTGGATGAGCTTCTCGGCGACCCGGTGCAACGCCTTGCGGACCGCGGCGAGCTGGTCGGCCGTGAGGTCGGGCAGCCGGGTCTCGATGCGCGCGAGCTCGGCGGCGACGACGTCGGTCGCCATCGTGCGCAGCGCGACGACGGTCGGGGTGATGTGCGAGGCGGCCTTGGCGGCGAGGAACGTACGGACCTCGTCCTCGACAATCGCGCGCACCTGCTCGACGTCGCCCGCGAGCTCGGTGTTCTCGCCGAGGCGCGCCAGGACGACGAGGTCGATGAGGTCGACGCCGTCGACGTCTCGCACGCCCGGGTCGATGTCGCGGGGCAGGGCCAGGTCGATCAGCGCCATCGAACGGCCGGCACTGGCCCGGGCAATGCGCTCGCGATCGAACACGACACCCGTGGCGCCGGTGCAGCTGATCAGCACGTCGGTCGCGGCGAGCTCGACGTCCATGGCCTCCCAGCGGACGGCGCTGACGCCGAACGTGGCGACCAGCGCGTACGCCCGCTGGAACGTGCGGTTGGCGACCATGATGTGGCTCGGCGCGACGCCACGGTTGATCAGCGTGCGGACCGCGAGGCTGGCCATCGTGCCGGCACCCGCGACCAGGAAGCGGGTGTCCTCGGCGTCGACGACTGCACCGGCGGCGTCGAGGCCGGCGGTGACGATCGAGGGGGCGAGGCGGTCGATGCCGGTCTCGGCGTGACCGCGCTTGCCGATGCGCAGGGCCTGCTGGAACAGGGCGTTGAGCGCCGAGCCGACGGTCTGCTCGGCCTGGGCGCTGTGCAGCGCGTCGCGGACCTGGCCGAGGATCTGGCTCTCGCCGAGGATCATCGAGTCCATGCCGGCGGCGACGCCGAACAGGTGCGCCACGGCAGCCTCGTCGAAGTGCACGTAGACGTGACGGACGAAGTCGTCACGGTCGAGGCCCGAGTGCTCGGCGAGCAGGCGCGACACCTCTTCGACCGCGCCGTGGAACCGCTCCGCCTCGACGTAGATCTCGACCCGGTTGCACGTCGAGATGACGACCGACTCGGACACGAACGGGGCCTCGAGCACGAGGTGCGAGAGCTTGACCGCGGCATCGGTGTCGAGCGACGCGCGCTCGAGCACGTCGATCGGCGCCGACTTGTGCGACATACCGACAACCAAGACGCTCATGCCGCCACCTCCGAGGAAAGGGCACGATACGGAGGCATCGGCATGATTGCTGCCTCNNNNACCCACCACCTTGTCGTTCCCGGCCTTGCGCTGCTCGTGATAGGCGAGGATCTGCAGCTCGATCGACAGGTCGACCTTGCGGACGTCGACGCCCTCGGGCACCTGCACCAGCGCCGGTGCGAAGTTGAGGATGCTCGTCACGCCTGCCGCGACGAGGCGGTCAGCCACCTCTTGGGCAGCCGTGCCGGGCGTCGCGATGATGCCGATCGAGATGGCGCGCTCCTCGACGATCGCCGGCAGGTCGTCGAGCGAGGAGACCGTGATGCCGGAGATCGTGGTGCCGACGCGCTTGGGGTCGGCGTCGACGAGGGCTGCCACGCGGATGCCGCGGGTGCTGAAGCCTTGGTAGGCCGAGAGGGCGGACCCGAGGTTGCCGACGCCGACGATGACGACGTCCCAGTCCTGGGTCTGGCCGATCTCGCGGGCGATCTGGTAGCGGAGGTACTCCACGTCGTAGCCGACACCGCGGGTGCCGTAGGAGCCGAGGTAGGACAGGTCCTTGCGGAGCTTCGCCGGGTTGACGCCGGCGTTCTCGGCGAGGTCGTTGGACGAGCACGTCGAGACGCCCTGCTCGGTCAGCGCGTTGAGCGCGCGCAGGTAGACCGGCAGACGTGCGACGGTGGCATCAGGGATGCCACGAGCGCTGCCGTCCGCGAGGGGCGTGCGAAGTATGGTCACGGTGCTCCTGCACTGCACGGCCGGGGATTATCCCTGTCGGGACTGGCGCGCGGTGCACCCTCAGTTTAAGAGTTTGTGAACGCGTTAACAAAATCCGAGGACTGAGCGAGCCCTGCGAGCGAACGTCCGAGGAGGTTGAGCGATCCGCGCCGCAGGCGCCAGTCTGTCGAAACCACGCGAGATGTGTGACCCACGTCACCAAGAACCGATGGCATATCTCACATGAGCTCGTACTTCAGGACGTACGTTCCAGAGCCCCCCGCAGCCGCACCGCATCCACCCGCCAGAAGTCGTGCTGCGTCCCGTCGACGAACGTCACCGGCACCTGGTCGGTGAATCGTGCGGTCAGGTCGGCATCGTCCGTGATGTCGATGCGCGCCCACGTGTCACCGGTCTCGGCGCAGATCACCGCGACCAGCGCCTCGGCGGTCTCGCACAGATGACAGCCGGGGCGGGAGTAGACGACGACACGGGCGTCGTCGGCGTGCGCGATCGTCACGACGCGTCGAGGCCGAGCGTCTCGCTCCGCGCCAGCGCGCGCAGCCGGCCCTTGGCGACCTTGCCCGTCGCCGAGTGCGGGAGCCCCTGCACCACGACGACCCGCTTGGGCTGCTTGAACCTGGCGAGCCGCGTGCGGCAGTGCGCCTCGACCGACTCGATGATCGTGGCCTCAGGGGTGTCGGCGTTCTCCGGCACGACGAACGCCACGACAGCCTCGCCGGTCTCTTCGTCGGGCAGGCCGACGACGGCCACCTGGGCGACCCCCGGGACCTCGGCGATGACGTCCTCGACCTCGAACGGATAGACGTTGAAGCCTGAGACGATCACCAGCTCGCGCAGGCGGTCGACGAGCGTCAGGTCACCGTCCTCGTCGAGGAACCCGATGTCGCCGGTCGGATACCAGCCGTCGGCGCGCGGGCCGTCGACGCCGTCGGGCCAGTAGCCGGAGAAGAGGTTGTCGCCCTTGACCCAGATCTCGGCGGGGTCGCCGGCGTGCGCGTCGGCGTCGTTGGCCTCGACGATACGGACCTCGATGCCGGGCAGGGGTCGGCCGACCGAACCGGCCTTGGGCGGCGCGCCCTGCTCGCGCAGCGAGCCGAACGTCGTCGCGATGACGGGCGCCGTCTCGGTGAGCCCGTAGCCCTGCTCGATGTGCTTGCCCGAGGACGCGAAGAACGTCTCGGCGAGCTCGGGGTCGAGCGCCGACGCACCCGACAGGATCGTGGTGACTCGGGCGAGCTTGTCGCGCAGGTCGTCGCGACCCGCCCAGGCCGCCACGACGGGCGGCGCCAGTGGGATGTTGGTGACGCCTTCATCGACGATCCGGTCCAGCAGTCCGTCGGGGTCGAAGCCGTCGACGAGCAGCACGCGGGCACCTTGGCGTACGGCCTGGCCCAGGACGCAGTTGAGGCCGTAGATGTGGAACATCGGCAGCAGGCCCAGGCACACGTCGTCGGACGTCATCGCCGGCGGATCGAGCTGGGCGATCTGCTCGATGTTGGCGATCAGCGCCCGGTGCGTCAGCATCGCGCCGCGCGGCTTGCCACTGGTGCCGGAGGTGTAGAGCACGACCGCGAGCGCTTCGGCGTCAGCGGGCGCGGCCGGGTCGGTGCCGGTCGCGTCAGCGAGGAACGCGTCGAACGCCGTCTCGTCATGCTGCGGCGCGGCGCCGTCGACGATCACACTGACCTGGTGGTCGTCGGTGACGGCCTCGCGCACCTGGGTCACACCGGCCTCGTCGCACAGCACGACCCGGGCCAGCGAGTCGGCCAGCATGCGACCGATCTCGCGAGTCGTGGAGCGGGGATTGATCGGCACCGCGACCATGCCGCCCCGCAGGATGCCGAAGTAGGCGATCGGCAGGTCGATCCGGTTGGCCATGACCACCGCGACCCGGTGCCCCGCGACGAGGCCGCGGGCGGACAGGCCGCGCGCCACGGCGTCCGCCGCATCGTCGAGCTGGCGCCACGTGACCTCGCGCCGCTCGGCGCGGTGCTCGACCAGCGCGACGCCGTCTGGATCGGTGGACGCAGCGTCGCGGAGGTAGTCGCTGACATTGACTGTCACGCCTCCGAGTCAACCACACGTGGCACACGCTGGAGGGCGATAGTCTCGGTTACATGCCACGGGACGTACGACCCGATCAGCCGCGCAATCTGCGCTCGCGATCCGTGCTGTCCGGCCAGGCCGCCGCGTCGGCCGCCGAGATCGAGAGCGCGCTGTCGACCGAGCCCGACACGACGGCGGCGGCGTTCTTCGACGTCGACAACACGATCATGCAGGGCGCCTCGATCTTCCACCTCGCCCGCGGCCTCCACCGGCGCAAGTTCTTCACGACCAAGGACATCGCCAAGGCCACCTGGCAACAGCTCTACTTCCGGGTCGCCGGTGTCGAGGATCCCGAGCACATCGCCAAGGCCCGCTCGTCGGCCCTGGCGTTCATCGCCGGCCACAAGGTCTCCGAGCTCGAGGAGATCGGCGAGGAGATCTTCGACGAGCACATGGCGCACAAGATCTGGCCGGGCACCCGCGCCATCGCCCAGTGGCACCTCGATCGGGGCCAGCGCGTCTGGCTCGTGACCGCCGCACCGGTCGAGATCGCCAGCGTGATCGCGCGGCGCCTCGGCCTGACTGGTGCCCTCGGCACGGTGTCGGCCCACGTCGACGGCGTCTACACCGGCGAGCTCGTCGGCGAGATGCTGCACGGCGAGGGCAAGGCCGCGGCGATCCGGGAGGTCGCCGAGCGCGAGGGCCTCGTGCTCGCGGACTGCTACGCGTACTCCGACTCCAGCAACGACCTCCCGATGCTGTCCCTCGTGGGTCATCCCTGCGCGGTCAACCCTGACTCGACCCTGCGTGCGCATGCGCGGGCCAACGACTGGCGCATCCGCGACTACCGCACCGGTCGCAAGGTCGCGCTGGTCGGTGGGAAGGGTGTCATGGCCGCGATCGCGGCCGGTGGTGCCTGGCGCGTGCTGAGGCACAGAAAAAAGCAAAGAAACTGACAGCATCTCCACCCCGGGTTAGTATTTCGGGGATCAGGGAGGGCCTGTGAGAAACACCACGAGTCGGTTGCGCGTCGCGCTGTCGCTCGCACTCGCGACCCCCGACGACAGGTCCCTCCTCGTCGCCCTCGCTTTGGCGGACTCGCCCGCCTACGCACCCTCGACCGGCTCCTCCAGTCCACAGGACGACCAGGACCCCGAAGCCACCCGCCTTCGCGCTCTGGTCGACCTGGCCAAGGAGGGCGACGCCGAGGCGTTCGGCCAGCTCTACGACCACTACGTGACCGGCGTGTTCCGCTTCATCTACTACCGCGTCGGGTCACAGCAGCTCGCCGAGGACCTCACGAGCGAGACGTTCGTCCGCGGCCTCCGCGCCATCCAGCGATTCAACTGGCAGGGCAAGGACTTCGGCGCCTGGCTGACCACGATCGCGCGCAACCTCGTCGCCGACCACTTCAAGTCCAGCCGGGCCCGCCTCGAGATCGTCGCCGAGACGATCCCCGAGGGCAAGGTGACGGTTGCCAGCCCCGAGCAGGAGGTCCTCGCACTCATCTCCAACGAGATGCTGTTCGAGGCGGTCAACGCGCTGCCCAACGAGCAGCGTGACTGCATCCTCATGCGTTTCATCCAGGGCCTGTCGATCGCCCAGACCGCAGCCGCCCTCGGGCGGAGCGAGGGTGCGATCAAGCAGCTCCAGCTGCGTGCCGTCCGAAGTCTCGCCAAGACGATGCCGGAGGACGCCCGATGATCCCCGCCGACCACTTTGTCCTGTCATTTGGCCGTAACTTCGCGGACTCCAACGTCGTTGTACGTGTTGGAACGTCCACAGCAGTGAGGAACGCATCATGATCGGCCGTCGCTCCCACGACGACGCCCAGTCCTTCGAGGAGGCCTGGAGCGGCCGCACACCCCGCGACGAACACATCGCCGACCTCGTGCGTTTCGCCGAGACCCTGTGCGAAGCGGCGGTTGCCGAGCCCACCCCGATGTTCCGCGAGTCCCTGCGCACCCAGCTCATGTCCGAGGCCGAGACGGTCCTCGTGGCGATGCCTGCGAAGCCCTCCACCAGCCCGACCCGCACACCCGAGGCCAGCCCCGTCCGCCGTCGCGTCGCCGGACTCACCGCGGCCCTGGTCGCGTCGGCCGGTGTCGTCGGGATCGTGGCGTCCAGCGCGTCCGCCGTGCCCGGCGAGATGCTCTACCCGGTCAAGCGCAGCGTCGAGTCGGTCGAGCTCGCCCTGCACCGCGACGATGCCTCGCGCGGCTCGTTCCAGCTTCGTCAGGCCGCCGAGCGGCTCGCCGAGGCTCGCGAGCTGAGTGGCGAAGGTGCGTCTGAGAGTCTCATCGCCCAGACCCTCCAGGACTTCTCCTCACAGGCCGAGGCCGGGTCGACCGCACTGTTCAGCGACTACACCGGCAACGGCGAGAAGAAGTCGATCCGCACGGTCAACGACTTCGCGGTCGCGGCCACCGCCGACCTGTCGGCGCTGTCCTCGCAGCTGCCCCCGGGCGCCGACGACCCATTCGAGGCAGCCACTGCGACGATCACCGAGCTGGCGACGCAGGCGTCGTCACTGTGCTCGGCCTGCACGACCGGCGACCTCCAGCAGCTCGTCGCGTCGGTCAAGGACCTGTCGGTCAACCCCACCAGCAGCTCGGGTGAGTCGTCCGACGGCAAGTCGGGCAAGCCCTCGAGCTCGGACGCCAAGACCCCGGCGGCGCCGGCGAGCAGTCAGTCGGCCGACAAGCCGATCGTCGCACTGCCGTTGCCGACGACGGCACCCACCACCAAGGCCCCCAGCCTGACCGACCTCACGGACCCGGTGATCGGCGCCGTGCTCGGTGACGAGAACCAAGAGGGCTTGATCCCCGGCCTGCTGAACGGGCTGCTGGGCAAGAAGTAGAGGGCGCGGCTCGTTCGTCGCCTTCCTGCGCTCGACCCCTGGCCACCTCCATGGTCCAGCGGCGTCACAGCTTCAGAAGAACGCGTTGCCTCGGTCCACCAGCAGGCCGTAGAGCGTCTGCTGGATCGTCTCGCGCACCTGGTCGGTGACGTTGAACAGCAGCATCGGGTCGTCAGCCGACTCCGGGTCGTAGGCATCGGTGCGGATCGGCTCGCCGAACTCGATGATCCACTTGCTGGGGAGCGGGATCATGCCCAGCGGGCCGAGCAGCGGGAAGAACGGCGTGATCGGCAGATAGGGCAGGCCGAGCAGGCGAGCCAGGGACGGGACGTTGCCGACGAGGGGATAGATCTCCTCGGCTCCGACGATCGAGACCGGCACGATCGGCACCTGCGCACGCATGGCCGACGACACGAAGCCACCGCGGCCGAACCGCTGGAGCTTGTAGCGCTCGGCGAACGGCTTGCCGATGCCCTTGAACCCCTCGGGCCACACGCCGGCCAGCTCGCCCGTCGTGAGCAGACGTTCAGCGTCCTCGGTGCAGGCCAGGGTTGCGCCGACCTTGCGGGCGACCTGGCCGACGAACGGCAGCGAGAAGACGAGGTCGGCGCCGAGCGGCCGCAGGTTTCGTCCGCTGTACTTCTTGACCGCGTAGCCCGTGATGAGCCCGTCGATCGGAACGGTGCCCGAGTGGTTGGCGACGAGCAGCGCGCCACCCTCGACCGGGATGTTCTCGATGCCGCGCACCTCGAGGCGGAACCACTTCTCGGCGAGCGGCTCGATCGCCGCGGTCAGGACCTCGGTGATCTGGGGGTCGAAGCCGAACTCGTCGACCTCGTAGTCGCCGCTCATGCGCTTGCGGATCGTCGCGAGCAATGTCGCGACGCGGGCCTCCCAGTCGGTGCCGAGGACCCTCTGGGCCGCCTGGACCAGGGCCACCACGATGTCGTCGAGCGGAATGCCGGCCGACAAGGGTGCGGCGCCGGCGGTCCTCGTACGCTTCGCGGCTTCCTCGGCGGCCGCGGCGGCGGCTGCTGCTGCGTCCTCGTCCGTCACGGCCCGCAGCCGGGGCTTCGGCGGCGGGGTCGACTTCTTGGCTGCGCCGGGGGCACCTGCGGGGCGCTTGGCGCCCGCGGGATTCTTGGCGGCCGGCTTGCTCGTCTTGGCAGCCGGCTTGGCGGCCGGCTTGGCCTCGGCAACCGGACTCTGAGCGACCGGCTTCTTGGCGACCGGCTTCTTGACCGCCGGCCCGCCGGCCAGCGACCTCGCCGCGGCAGATGGCGAGGTCTGGCGGTTGCCGCGGCCCGCCTTGCCGGCCGAACCGATGCTCTTGCGCTCGTCGGTCATGCCCGTCCCCCCACGGCCGACATGATGCCGGGCCTCAATGATTCGCGGAACTCGTCGAACGTGTCCATCGAGCTCCGGGTGAGCTCGTAGCCGAAGATGTCGCGCAGGGCCAAGGTGTCGACGACCCGCCCGTAGGTCAGCAGCCGGTGCAGGTCCGGGGGGATGTCCGAGCCGGCCGCCCGAAGCACCCGCCGGGCGGCGGTCGCGAAGCCGATGGGCGGGAGCGGGATGACCGGGCGTCCGAGGCGGCGCGCGGCCTGGCTCAGAAGCACGACGCCGTCGCCGGCGATGTTGAACGTGCCGGGCCGATCCTTGAGGATCGACTGCTCGAGCACCGCGAACGCGTCGCGGAGGTCAGTGAACTGGAGCCGTGGGTCGAAGCCCATGACGGCCGGGAGCACGGGGCTGGCGAAGTAGGTCGCCAGTGGGGTGTCGATCGACGGGTGCAGGATCTGCGCCGCACGCAGCGTCGTGATGAGCACCTCGGGCCGGCGCCGCGCGAACCCGCGGACGTACGACTCGACCTCGACGATGTCCTTGGGGAACCCGCTGCGTACGCCGTCACGGGCCAGCAGCGACTCGGTGAACATCGCGGGGTCCCGCGGCGACGAGCCGTAGACCGCGGTCGAGGAGCCGAGGATGAACTTCTTGACCGTCGCCGAGCGCTGGCAGGCCGCGAGGAGCTGCATCGTGCCGATGACGTTGAGCTCCTTGGCGCCTCCGGCCCGGCCCCGCTTGGGCGGGTTGACGTCGAGGTGGACGACGGTGTCGACGTCCTCGACGGCGATGACCTTGCCGACCACCGGGGTGCGGATGTCGGCGCGGACGAACTTCACGCCACCGAGGTCACCTGGCGGCAGCATCGTGTCGATGCCGACGACCTTGCCGATGCCCGCGCCCTCGCCGAGGTCTGCGAGTCGGCGCGCGAAGAGCGACGCAAACGAACCCGCAACACCGGTGACGAGGACAGACCGGGCCATAGGGGCCTACTTGCCCAGACGACGACGCTGTACTCGGGTGCGCTTGAGCATCTTGCGGTGCTTCTTCTTCGACATCCGCTTGCGACGCTTCTTGATGACTGAACCCACGGGTCACGACTCAATTCTTGTTGGCCACGCGAAGTGGCTGGTGCCTGAGATTGGTGGCCATTGCGGTGATCGCAGACCCTCGCATGGCGCGGCTGCGGTCGCCCGTACTGGCTGCGAACAGCCTACACGGCAACATCGGCCGGGATTTTCCCCGACCAGTCATGCGCCCGGGCCCCCGGCGTACGGTGCTGCGTCCGGTCAGCCGGCCTGGAAGTAGGACTTGCCGAGGAACTCCTCGACGGCGTCCTCGGGCACCCGGAAGGAGCGCCCCACGCGTACGGCTTCGAGCTCGCCGGAGTGGACGAGACGGTAGACCGTCATCTTCGAAACCCGCATCTGAGCCGCCACTTCCGCGACGGTCAAGAACGTCGGTCCGGATGCCATGTCACCACCTGCTTCCTGAGGGGCACGCGCGCTCTCCGGCTTCCCCACCGGAGAAACAGCGCGCGTGCCTTGGTTGAGACTAGTGCCTCCTGAGGCCTCCGGGACAGTAGTTGCCGAAAATCCCTGTGTGGAGCGCGAACCGCCTCGATGACGGCCTCAGGGCTGTGGATCGAGGCCGTTCAGCGGGAAGGCCGCCGTGCGCGTGGCCTGGATGGAGCGATCCAGCCAGCTCGCGGGGTCGTAACCCTGCTCCCAGGCGCGATAGCCCACGGCCCGGCCGTCCGTCATCCTCAGGGGCCCGGGCGATCCGCGCATCTCCTCGATGCGCGCGCGCCAGCGTTCGGGAGTCAGCGTGGAGGGGTCCAGCGGCGAACCGGCGACGATGGCCAGGAGGTGCGCCCAGGCCCGCGGCACGACGTCCATGACGGCATATCCTCCGCCGCCCGTCGCGACCCACTTGCCGCCGCACACCTCCTCGGCGAGGTCGCGGAGCGCGAGGTAGGACGCGCGCTGACCGTCGACGCTGAGCATCAGGTTGGTCAGCGGGTCGTCCATGTGCGAGTCGCAGCCGTGCTGCGTCACGAGGATGTCGGGCTTGAACTCGCGGACCAGCGCAGGCACGACGGCGTGGAACGCCCGGAGCCAGCCGGCGTCGGACGTACCGGGCGGCAGCGGCATGTTGACGGCGGAACCTTCGGCTCCCTCACCGCCGGTCTCGGTGGAGAACCCGGTGCCGGGGAACAGCGTCTGCGGGCCCTCATGGATCGAGATCGTCAGGACGCGCGGGTCGTTCCAGAACATCTGCTGGACCCCGTCGCCGTGGTGGGCGTCGACGTCCACGTACGCCACGCGCTGCGCACCGTTGTCGAGCAGCCAGCGGATCGCGAGGGCGACGTCGTTGTAGATGCAGAAGCCGCTCGCCGTGCCGGGCATGGCATGGTGCAGTCCCCCGCTGACGTTGACCGCCCGCGGCGCTGCGCCGGTCCACACCCGGCGGGCGGCCTCGACGCTGGCGCCGGCGATCAGGGCGCTGGCCTCGTGCATGTGGGCGAACACCGGGTTGTCCTCGGTGCCCAGGCCGATGCTGGGATCGGTGTACGTCGGATGGTCGCTGAGCTTGTGGACCTTCTCGATGTAGGTCGCGGAGTGGACGAGGCTGAGCTCGTCGTCCGTCGCCGGTGTCGCCCCGACGACGTCGAGCTCGTCGACGATGCCGATCTCGCGCGCGAGCGCCATCGTGAGGTCGATCCGGACCGGCGCCATGGGGTGGGACAGACCGAAGTTGTACTCGGTCAGGTGCTGGTCGAAGACGACGCACGCGCGCTCGGTCATGCCATCACCCCCAAGGAGAAACGACGATACGGAGGCGACGGCATGAGTGCCTCATGATTCCCTCCCCCTACTCGCAGGGCTCGTGGGGGAACCCCCAGCTGGCGCTCGGTCATGCCATCACCTTAGGCCGGACACCTTCCCAGGCGGGTGGACGCTGTGCGGCGCAGTCCTTCACAACGACTGCGGCATCGGGTACGGTCGACGAATTGTTGGAGTCACCCCAAGATTTGCAGGCCACTCCGGAACGGGGAACATGACGATGTCCGATCTCAGCGCGGTGCTCGACGGCGAGGTCCTGACCAGCGGCGACGCGGGCTACGACGAGGCTCGTACGGTCTGGAACGCGATGGTCGACCGGCGCCCCGAGCTGATCGTCCGCTGCCACAGCGTCCCCGACGTCGTCGCCGCGATCGCGTCGTCCCGAGCCGACGGCCTCCAGATCGGCGTGCGGTGCGGCGGCCACAGCGTCGTCGGCCATGCCGTGCCCGACGGCGGCATGATGATCGACCTGACCCCGATGGGCGCGGTGGTCGTCGATGCCGAACGGCGGCGCGCGCACGTTCAGGGCGGAGCGCTCCTCGGCGCGCTCGACATCGCCGCCCAGCAGCACGGTCTCGCCACGACGGCCGGCAACGTCTCCCACACGGGTGTCGGCGGGCTCACCCTCGGCGGCGGCATGGGCTGGCTCGCACGCCAGCATGGCCTGAGCTGCGACAACGTCGAGTCGTTCGAGGTCGTGACCGCGGCCGGCGAGGTGCTGCGGGCGAGCGAGACCGAGAACCCTGAGCTGTTCTGGGGCCTGCGCGGCGGCGGCGGCAACTTCGGCATCGTCACGGAGTTCGAGTTCCGGCTGCACCCGGTCGGCACGCAGGCGTTGGTCGTCGAGCACGACTTCCCGAGCGACCAAGGCGGATCTGCGCTTCGCGCCTGGCGAGACCTGAGCGCGACCGCGCCGAGGGCCGCCACGTTCACCGCGTTCGTCCTCGGCGGCGTCGTCACGCTGGGTTACGTGTGGGTCGGCGATCCGGAGGAGGGCCGGGCTCTGCTGCCTGCGTTCGACTCCCTCGGGACGGCGACCGACACACGGGTCATGGACATGTCGTACGTCGAGCTGCAGCAGCGCGACGACACGATCGACGGCCACGCGTTCCGGCGCTACTGGAAGGGCCACTACTTCACCGGGCTGCCGGACGACCTGATCGACGCCATGCTCGAGGGATCCGCGGCGCCCGGGCTCGTACCGGCGGCGAGCCTGCAGGCGTACGGCGGCGCGATCGCCGACGTGCCGGACGACGCGACAGCGTTCAGCCAGCGCGGGACCGCGTTCGAGTTCGTGACCGCGGCACGCTGGACCGACCCGGCGGAGGATGTTGAGCGGATCGCCGCCGCCCGCGCCTACGCCGCGACGCTGGACACGTATGCGAGCGGTGCGTACGTCAATGCGCTCAACGACGAAGGGCTCGCCGGCGTGCGACGGGCGTATCCCGCCGACAAGCTGGCGCGGCTCACCGCACTCAAGGACACGTACGACCCGGACAACGTCTTCCGGCTCAACCAGAACATCCCGCCGTCGACCAAGGACTAGGCCGGGCCGGACAGCTCCGCGGACCTGGCAGCAGCCGCCGCGACGCCGGCGACCAGGGCGTCCTTGACCCCGCGGTCGTCGAACGTCGTGATCGCGGCGTGTGTCGTGCCGTTGGGCGAGGTGACCCGGCGCCGCAGCTCGTCGGCGGTCTCGCCGGACTCGGCGAGGAGCTTCGCGGCGCCGACGAGGGTCTGCGCGGTCAGCGTGCGGGCCGTGGGCTCGTCGAGCCCGGCGTCGACACCGCCGGCGATCATCGCCTCGGCGAGGTAGAAGACGTAGGCCGGCCCTGAGCCCGAGACCGCCGTGACCGCGTCCTGCTGCGCCTCGTCGACCACGACGACCTTGCCGCCGGACTCGAGCAGGCGAACGACGACGGAGAGCTGCTCGTCCGAGCAGGACGTGCCCGGTGAGACGCCGAACATCCCCTCGCCGACGAGGGCAGGCGTGTTGGGCATCGCGCGAACCACGGCGACACCGTCGGCGAGCGCGGACTCGATCGCGCTGATCGTGATCCCTGCGGCGAGGGAGACGACGGTGGCGCCGGCACGTACGGATCCTGCGATCTCGTCGAGGAGCGACGGTACGTCCTGGGGCTTCACGACGAGGAGGACCACGTCGGCGTCCGCAGCGGCCTCGGCGTTGCCGGTCACCGTGACCGCGTACGACTCGCGGAGCTCGGCGGCCCGCTCGTCGCGCTTCTCCGAGATCACCACATCGGCAGCAGGGTGGCCGGCCCGCAGGATCGCCGAGAGCAACGTCTCGCCCATCACGCCGGCACCGAGGATCGCGATCCGTTGAGTCATACGGGCAAGGCTACTGTCGCTGCGTGCGCCTTCGCCTCGACCCGTTCATCGTCGCCCTGCTGGTCACGGCGATCGCGGCGTCGTTCGTGCCGGTCACCGGCTCGGGCCTCGACGTCCTCAAGAACGTCTCGCTCGTGGCGATCGGCCTGCTGTTCTTCCTCTACGGCGCCCGGTTGTCGACGGCCGAGACGGTGGCAGGCCTCAAGCACTGGCGGCTGCACGCCGCGATCCTGTCGACGACGTTCGTCGCGTTCCCTCTGCTGGGACTCGGCGCCCATCTCCTGGAGCACGGCGTGCTGACGCCCGGCCTCGCCGACGGGGTGCTGCTGCTCTGCCTCGTGCCGTCGACCGTGCAGTCGTGCGTGGTCTACACCCGCATCGCCCGCGGCAACGTCGCCGGGGCCGTCGTCAGCGCGTCCCTGTCCAACCTCGTCGGCGTGTTCCTCACACCGGCGCTCGTCGCCCTGCTGATGACGTCGGACGCGCATGTCGACGCCGGCGCCGTCACACGGATCGTGCTCCAGCTCTTCGTGCCGTTCGTGCTCGGTCAGCTGCTGCGACCCGTGATCGGCGGCTTCGTCGCTCAGCACGACAGCCGACTCATCCTGTTCGACCGCAGCAGCATCCTGCTGGTCGTCTTCGTCGCGTTCAGCGAGGGCGCCGAGGCCCACATCTGGTCGACCCTGCAGGTCTGGGACGTCATCGCCGTCGTGGGCGTGTGCGCCGGGCTGCTGGCCGTCGCGATGGGCTGGACCGTGCTGCTGGGCCGCGTGCTCGGGTTCGCGCGCGCCGACCGGATCCCGCTGCTCTTCTGCGGCTGCAACAAGAGCCTGGCGAGTGGCCTGCCGATCGCCTCGGTCCTGTTCGCAGGGCCCGACGTCGCGCTGATCGTGCTGCCGCTGATGTTCTACCACCAGCTGCAGATCATCACCGGTGCCGTCGTCGCCGGGCGCCTCGCGCGTACGCCCTAGTGGTGGTTGCCCGAGACGGCCAGGCCGACGCCGAGCCCGATCATCGAGGTGCCGCCGACGGCGCCCATCGCCTCGCCGCGTCTCGGCGACGCGTTGAACCACGTGCGCAGCTGGCTGGCGATGACCGCCCACAGGCTGTCGGACAGCAAGCCGATCACCACGGCGATCAGGCCGAGCAGCAGCATCTGCGCCTGGACGTGGCCGTGGTCGCGGTCGATGAACTGCGGCAGGACCGCGCCGATGATCATGAACGCCTTGGGGTTGGAGACACCGACGATGAAGCCCTGGCGGATGACCTTGGGCCAGCTCAGCACCGGGTGGCCGCCCGCGCCGGCGTTCTGCACGCTGAACGCCTTGCGGTGCCGGATGGCCTGGACGCCGAGCCAGACCAGGTAGGCCGCGCCGGCGAACTTCAGCACCATGAAGACGACGATCGACTCCTCGACGATCACCCCGAGCCCGAACGCCACGAGGACCACGATGGTCAGCAGGCCGAGCGTGTTGCCGAGGACCGTCGCGAGTGCGACCCCTCGTCCGTACGCCAGAGCGCGACCGATCACGAACACGACACTGGGGCCGGGGATCGCGATGAGGATGAATGCCGCGAGGCCGAAGGCGAGGAACTGGTCGACCGTGATCATGCCGTCATCCTCGCAGAATAGGCGCCCTCAGACAGTGGCATGGAGGCGGGTGAACGCCAGCGCCTCGAGGAGATCGGCTTCACGATCGCTCTGATCCTTGGCTTTGCGGGTGTTGATCTCCACGACGACCTCACCGTCATAGCCCGACGCCGCGACGAGCTCGAGGAACTCCCGGCACGGCTGGGTTCCTCGCCCGGGCACGAGGTGCTCGTCCTTGGCCGACCCGGAGCCGTCGGTCATGTGGATGTGGGCGAGGCGGCTGCCCAGCGCCTTGGCCATCTCGACCGGGTCCTCGCCCGCCGTCGAGCTGTGGGACAGGTCGACCGTCACGTGCGCGTAGTCGTGCAGCAGCGGGTCCCACCCGGGGGCGTACGCCTGGAACTCGCGCTTGCCGGTGCGCCACGGGTACATGTTCTCGACCGCGTACGTGACACCGTGCTGGGCCTCGAGGTCGGCGATCCCCTCGACGAACCCGCGAGCGTAGTCGCGCTGCCACCGGAACGGCGGGTGCACGACGATGACGGACGCACCGACCTCGTGCGCCATGTCGGCGCTGCGGTGGAGCTTGCCCCACGGGTCGCTCCCCCAGACCCGCTGCGTGACCAGCAGGCAGGGTGCATGGATCGACACGACGGGGATCTCGTGGAACGCGCTGAGGGCCTTGATCGCGGTGATGTCGGCGCTGACGTCGTCGATGCCGACCATGACCTCGACCCCGTCGTAGCCCAACCGGGCGGCCGACTCGAAACCGCTCGCCGTCGACCCCGGGTAGACCGAGGAGGTCGACAACGAGACGCGGATGGGATCAGGCACGAGTTCAAGGCTAGTGCGGCGGTCCAGCAGAAGGCGCGGGGATCGCTGTGAATCTCAGAAGTGCGCCGAGCCCTAGAGCCCGTCGAGGTGCTCCAGGAGGATGCCCTCGCGCAGCGCCCACGGGCAGATCTCCAGCTCCGTGAGGTCGAACAGGTCCATCGTGGCCTCGGCGACGAGCGCGCCGGCGCGCATCTGGTGCGCGCGGTCGGGCGACACTCCCGGCATACCGGCGATGTCCTCCGACGGCAGCGTCGCGAGCTGCTCGACGAGGTGCGAGAGGTCCGGCTTGCGGAGCACGCGGCGTACGTACTGGCCCTCGTGCGACGACGCCGCGCCGCAGATGCGGGCCAGCGAGCGGAACGTCTTGCTGGTCGCCACCGCTCGGTCGAACGACCCGCCGCGCAGGATCGCGCCCGCCTCGTCGGCGATCGTCGAGCGGACGTGCAGCCGCAGCTCAGCGTGCGTACGACCCGCGTCGAGCCACTCGCGGGTCAGCCGGCCGGCGCCGAGGGCCATCGACTGCGCGACGTCAGGGGTCTCGTCGGAGCCGGCGGCGATCTCGAGTGATCCGCCACCGATGTCGAAGACGCCGAGGCGCCCTGCGGACCAGCCGAACCAGCGGCGTACGGCCAGGAACGTCAGCCGGGCCTCGTCCTCGCCGCCGAGCACCTGGAGGTCGAGGCCGCTTGCCGAGTTGACCCGGCCGATCACGTCGTCGGCGTTGATCGCGTCGCGGACGGCCGAGGTCGCGAACGCGACGATCGTCGTGCAGCCCTTGTCCTCCGCCTCGGCACGGGCGTCCACGACGTACTTGGTCAACCGGGAGATGCCCTCCTCGGTCACGGCATTGTCGGCATCGAGGTGCTCGGCGAGGCGCAGCGGCTCCTTGTAGCTGTGGGCCGGGAGAGGTGGGCCGCCGCGGAAGGCGTCGACGACGAGCAGGTGGCCGGTGTTGGAGCCGATGTCGAGGACGCCCATGCGCATGTGTCCATCCTCTCACTGGCAGCAGGGCGGCGGCCGGTGCGCACCCGCGGACTAGCATGAGGGCGATGCCAGAAGTCGAGCTCGGATTCCCCCGTACGTACGTGGAGTTCGCCAATCCCACTGACCCGACCGAGGTCTTCCGCTGCGACCTGACGTGGCTCACCTCGCGGTGGACCTGCATCTTCGGCGCGGGCTGCCCCGGCATCTACGACACGAGCCCCGAAGCCGGCTGCTGCACCCTCGGCGCGCACTTCGCCGATGACGACGACGCGCAGCGCGTCGGTGCGATCGTCGACCAGCTGACCCCGGCCCACTGGGAGCGTCACGACGAGGGCCGCCGCAACGGCTGGACCGAGAAGGACGACGAGGGCGAGCTCAAGACCCGCGCGTTCGAGGGCGCCTGCATCTTCCACAACTCGCGAGGCTTCGAGGGCGGCTACGGGTGCGCGCTGCACGGCTACGCGCTGGAGCAGGACCTCAAGCCCCACACGACCAAGCCCGACGTGTGCTGGCAGCTGCCGCTGCGGCGCCAGTTCCGCGACGTCGACCGCGGCGACGGCACGACGTACACCGAGACGCAGATCGGCGAGTACACCCGCGCCGGCTGGGGGCCCGGCGGCGCCGACCTCGACTGGTACTGCTCCTCCAACACCGAGGCGCACGTCGGCCCGGAGCCGGTCTACGTCACCAACCGCGACGAGCTGACCGAGCTCATGGGTGAGGCCGGATACGCCGAGCTGGCCCGCTATTGCAGGGAGCATGAGGCCGGAGGCACCAATACACCACACCCGGCCGACCCCCACCGCTGACCCCCTGCACCACCCCGACCCGGCGTCAGGCAACAATGCCGTATGCACCTCGACCACGTCTCGTTCGCCGTCGGCCCCGACGGCCTCGCCGGTACGACCGCAGAGCTCGGCCGGCTGCTGAATGCCACGTTCATCGACGGCGGTGCCCACCCCCGGTTCGGCACGCGCAACATGATCCTGCCCCTCAAGAACCGCCAGTACCTCGAGGTCGTCGAAGTCCTCGACCACCCCGCCGCTGACAAGGCCGCGTTCGGCCAGGCGGTGCGCGCCCGCCGCGACGCCGGCGGCGGATGGCTCGGCTGGGTCGTGTCGGTCGACGACATCACCGAGGTCGAGCACCGCATGGGCCGGCACGCCGTGCCCGGCAACCGTCGCCGCCCCGACGGCTACAACCTCGAGTGGAAACAGATCGGCACGAGCGGCATGAAGGCCGATCCCCAGCTGCCGTTCGTCATCAAGTGGGAGAAGGACCCGGCCGAGCACCCCTCGCAGATGGCCGACTCCCAGATCGCGCTCACGGCGCTCGAGATCGCCGGTGACCCCAAGCGGTTGGCCGACTACCTCGGCGAGCCCGCGGTCGAGGCGCTCGAGGAGATCGAGGTCCGGTGGGTCGCACCGCACGGCACCCCCGGCATCCTCGCCGCCGAGTTCAGCACCCCGGACGGTGTCGTCCGGATCTGAGCCGTCGGCGAGAGCCGAAGGGCTCGGGCGACCCGAGGGCGAAGGAACCAGCTGTGGGCGTGGCGCTCCGGACTGTCGTACGGCGCGCCTAGGCTGACGGCCATGGCAGCCACCAAGACCGCCCGGCCCGCATACGTCTGTGCCGACTGCGGCTGGACGACCAGCAAGTGGGTCGGCCGCTGCGGCGAGTGCCAGGCGTGGGGCACGGTCGACGTCGCGGCTCCCGTACGCACTGGCCGCACGCAGGCCGCTCCCGTGGCGACCCCTGCCGTCCCGATCAGCCAGGTCACGATCGAGTCGGCCCGGTCCACGACGTCCGGCATCGGCGAGCTCGACCGCGTGCTGGGCGGTGGCGTCGTCCCCGGCGCCGTGCTGCTGCTCGCCGGCGAACCCGGGGTGGGCAAGTCGACCCTACTGCTCGAGGTCGCTGCGCGGTGGGCGCGAGCCGGCCGCCGTACGCTCTACGTCTCCGGCGAGGAGTCGGCCGCCCAGGTGCGCCTGAGGGCTGAGCGCACCGGCGCGGTCGACGACAACCTCTATCTCGCCGCCGAGACCGACCTCGGCGCCGTGCTGACCCACGTCGAGACGGTCAAGCCCGGACTCCTCATCGTCGACTCGGTCCAGACCATCGGCTCGGCCGACGTCGACGGTGTCCCCGGCGGAGTCACCCAGGTCCGCGAGGTCGCGTCCGCGGTCATCCAGCGGGCCAAGCGCGACAACATCGCCACGCTGCTCGTCGGCCACGTCACCAAGGACGGCTCGGTCGCCGGCCCGCGCGTGCTGGAGCACCTCGTCGACGTCGTGCTGCAGTTCGAGGGCGATCGCAGCTCTCGCCTGCGCCTGCTGCGCGCGGTCAAGAACCGCTTCGGGCCCGTGGACGAGATCGGCTGCTTCGACCTCGTCGACGACGGCATCGTCGAGGTCCCCGACCCGACCGGCCTGTTCGTGTCCCGCCACGAGCAGCCGGTCCCCGGCACCTGCGTGACGGTCACGATGGAGGGTCGCCGCCCGCTGCTCGCCGAGGTGCAGGCGCTGACGGTCAAGTCCTCAACCCCCTCTCCCAGGCGTACGTCCAGCGGGCTCGACTCCTCGCGGGTGGCGATGATCCTCGCCGTCCTCACCAAGCACTGCAGGATCAACCTCTCCGAGCTCGACGTCTACACCGCAACCGTCGGCGGCGCGCGACTCGTCGAGCCGTCGGTCGACCTCGCGCTCGCGATCGCCACCGTCTCGGCCCAGCGGGAGTCTGCCGTGCCGGCCAACCTCGTCGCGATCGGCGAGGTCGGGCTCGCCGGCGAGGTCCGCAAGGTCAGCAACCTGGTCGCGCGGCTGCGCGAGGCCGAGCGGATCGGGTTCCGACAAGCCGTCGTCCCGGCGGGGTCGGAGGGCCTCGACGGCATCCGCACGTCGATGACGATCATGGCGGTCAGCAACATCGAAGCGGCGATGGCCTGTCTCGATGTCACGGCACCCTACTGATGCCGCATACACTGTGTGCGACCTGAGTGAGGTGAGTGACCATGGCGTCAGCAGCAGAGCGTGCCGCGGCGGCAGCAGAGGCTTCCGCGCGCCTGCGCGCCACCCTGGCCACCGTCGCACCGGGCACGTCCCTTCGTGAGGGCCTCGAGCGCATCCTGAGGGGCCGCACCGGCGCCTTGGTCGTGGTGGGCCACGACCGCCAGATCGAGGCGATCTCGACGGGCGGCTTCGCGCTCGACGTGCCCTTCACCGCGACCGGCCTGCGCGAGCTGGCCAAGATGGACGGCGCGATCATCCTCGACCGCGACGCGACCCGCATCCTGATGGCCGGCGTGCACCTGATGCCGGACCCGTCGATCGTCACGCAGGAGACCGGCACGCGCCATCGCACCGCCGACCGCGTCGCCCGCCAGACGGGCGTCCCGGTCATCTCGGTCTCGGCGTCGATGCACATCATCGCGCTCTACCTCGAGGACCTGCGCCACGTGCTCGAGGAGACCGGCGCCGTGCTGGGTCGCGCCAACCAGGCTCTGCAGACCCTCGAGCGCTACCGCAACCGACTCGACGAGGTCTCGGACGCGCTGTCGGCCCTCGAGATCGAGGACCTCGTCACGGTCCGCGACGTGTCGGCCGTCGCCCAGCGGCTCGAGATGGTCAGCCGCATCGCCGGCGAGATCGACACCTACGTCCTGGAGCTCGGCACGGACGGCCGGCTCCTGGCCCTCCAGCTCGAGGAGCTCATCAGCGGCGTCGACGCCGAGCGCGAGCTGATCATCCGCGACTACATGCCCAGCGGGCGTCGCGGACGTACCCCCGAGGCCGTGCTCGCCGAGCTCGCCGCGATCGAGTCGACCGACCTCGTCGACCTCGGCTCGGTCGCCCGGGCCTTGCGCATCGGCACCGAGGAGACCCTCGACACCCCGCTGGCTCCGCGGGGCTATCGGCTGCTGGCCCGCATTCCCCGCCTGCCGATCACGGTCGTCGAGCGCCTCATCGAGCACTTCGGATCACTCCAGAAGCTCCTCGCGGCGAGCATCGAGGACCTCCAGACCGTCGAGGGCGTCGGCGACCTGCGGGCTCGCGGCGTCCGCGAGGGTCTGTCCCGCCTCGCCGAGTCGAGCATCCTCGAGCGCTACGTATGACCCAGCTCAGCCGTCGGCGGGCTTGGTCGTGTTCTTGGCCGACGGGGTCGGCTTCGTCGGCGTCGGCCTGGTGGTCGGCGTGACCTTGGGCTCGGGCTTGCGGAGCAGCGTGAACGACGTCTTGCCGGGCTCGCCGCCGAGCGTGCCGACCTGCACCGCGTACGTCCCCGGTGTCGCGTAACCCTCCTTGGGCGAGCACTTCGATCCCGAGCCGCGACCTGACCACGTGGCGGTGACGAGCGACGCCCACTGAGGCGACACCGCGACCGGATCGTCGAGCAGCGAGATCTTGCAGACCGTCGAGTCCCAGATCGCGGTCTTGTTGGCGCTGATGACCGCGACCATGTCTGCGTCGCCGGGGGTCAGGGTGCAGGCGGTCGACTCCGTCGAGCTCACCACAAGGCCGATCTTGACCGGCCCCTTCGTGAACTGGCCGGGCTCGACCGTCGGCGTGATCCGCACCTTCTCGGGATCGCACGCGCGACTCGCGCTCACGAGCGTGACGTCCACCAGTCCGTTGACGGGCGCGGTGACGGGTGGCGGAGCAGTCGTGGCGGCGGGGGTCTCGGCCTTCGGTTCGGCGTCCGGCTTGTCGTCCCCGCCGACGAACCGCATGGCCAGCCACACGAGGGCGATCACCGCGGCCAAGGCGAGCAGCCGACGACGCCAGTAGACCTCTGCAGGCAACCGTTGCTGGCTCACGGACCCACGCTATCCGCGCACCAGCCGCTCCGGCGTCCCGACGCGCCCTCACCTGGGCCGCGTGCGAGGATCGACGCGTCATGACGCGTCCCGCTCCGCTCCCCGTCGCCGACCTGGCGCAGCTGCACGACAAGCTCCTCGACTGGTTCGCGCGCACAGCCCGCGACCTGCCCTGGCGGCGGAACGCCTCACCGTGGGCGGTCATGGTCTCGGAGTTCATGCTGCAGCAGACCCCCGTGTCGCGCGTCCTGCCGGTGTACAAGGCGTGGGTGCAGCGCTGGCCGACCCCTGCGGCGCTCGCCGCGGAGTCACCCGGCGAGGCCGTACGCGCGTGGGGCCGCCTGGGCTATCCGCGCCGCGCCCTGCGTCTGCATGCCGCCGCGACAGCCATCGTCGACCGGCACGGTGGTGAGGTGCCGTCGTCACTCGAAGACCTGCTCGCCCTGCCCGGCGTCGGCGCGTACACCGCCGCTGCGGTCTCGTCGTTCGCGTTCGGTGGCCGCGAGGCCGTGCTCGACACCAATGTGCGGCGGGTGTTCGCCCGTGTCGTCAGGGGCGAGCAGTTCCCACCGGACTCGGTCACCAGCGCCGAACGGGACCTGGCCAGCGGACTGCTGCCCGTACGCGACGCACATCGGTGGGCAGCCGCCACGATGGAGCTCGGCGCGCTGATCTGCACGGCACGGTCACCGCGGTGCGATGCCTGCCCGGTGGCCGATCTGTGCCGGTGGCGGGCCGCAGGCTATCCGGCGTACGACGGACCGGTCCGCCGAGGCCAGGCGTGGCATGGCACGGATCGGCAGTGCCGCGGCCGGCTCATGGCGGTGCTTCGCGAGGCGCCCGGCCCGGTGCCGAAGTCAGCGCTCGACGCCGCGTGGGCCGACGCCGTGCAGCGCGAGCGCGCTCTCGACGGCCTGGTCGCCGACGGCCTGGTCGACCCTCTGCCCGACGACACCTACTCGCTACCCCGCTGAGAGCGGCCGAGAGCCGTGGCCAGGTCCTCGACGATCTGCCGGGATTCCGCCTCGTCGTCGAGCGGCCGGTCCAGGAGCACGCCGTTGAACGTCGCGTCGATCAAGCCGGCCAGTCGCGGCGCGTCGGCGGCAGCCACACCCGAGCGTTCGAGGTGCGTCGCCATCGCGGCCATCCAGACGGCATTCGACGCACGTATCGACGTGGCATAGGGCTCGCGGCCGAACAACCCGAGCGCAGCCGCCTCGACGTACATGCGCTGGCACCGCTGGACCTGTCCTTCGGTGTAGGTGGCCCACAGGTCGAGCACCGCGGCGCGAAGCGACGCTGAGGGCTGCATGGCATGGATGACAGCCTTGGAACGGTCATTGGACGCCTCGAGCACCGCGGCGACGAGCTCGTCCTTGGAGCCGAAGTGATAGATCAGCATGCGATCGCTGGTGCCCAGCTCAGCGGCCAGCGGTCGCAGGCTCAGCCCGATCAGCCCGTGGGCGAGGGCGTAGTCGGTGGCTGCCTCGGTGAGCTCGTCGCGCTTGTTCATCGACACCAAACGTAGCATCTGCTACAGTCACGCATGTAGCAAGTGCTACAGGAAGCCAAGGAAGAACCATGTTCGTCGCAGCAGCCCTGCTCGCTGTCGCCATCGCGACCGAGGTGTTCGCCACCGCCGCGCTCCCCCGCGCCGAAGGATTCACCAACCCCGGGTGGGCCGCGATCGTGGTCGGGGGCTACGCCCTGTCCATCTGGCTGCTGACCGTCGTGGTCAAGGAGATCCCGGTCTCGGTGACGTACGCGATCTGGGCCGGGCTCGGCACCGCCGCGATCGCGGTCGTCGGCGTCGTCTTCCTCGACGAGCCGGTCAGCCCGGCCAAGATCGCCGCGATCGCCCTGATCATCGCCGGGGTCGTGCTGCTCAACACCCAGACCTCACACTGATCCGCACACGACGAAGCCCCCGCAGCCAGGCTGCGGGGGCTTCGTGCGTACGGGGTGTTACTCGGCTGACGCCTCGACGGCCGGCGGCACGTCGGCCGGCATCTCGAGCGCCAGGTCGGCCTTGTTGCGACCCTCGAACGTGAAGACCGCTTCTGCGCCTTCGCCCTCGACGCCGACCAGCACGAGCTGACCGGGTCGAAGCTCGCCGTAGAGCAGCTTCTCGGCCATGACGTCCTCGATCTCGCGCTGCACCGTGCGACGCAGCGGACGAGCACCCAGCACCGGATCGAAGCCACGCTTGGACAGCAAGTCCTTGGCCTCCATCGTCAGCTCGATGTTCATGTCCTTCTCGGCAAGACGCTTCTCGAGCGAGTCGATCATCATGTCCACCATCTGCAGGATCTCGTCCTGCGTCAGCGGCGGGAAGACGATGATCTCGTCGACGCGGTTGAGGAACTCAGGCCGGAAGTGCTGCTTGAGCTCGATCGACACGCGCTCCTTCATCTTGTTGTAGGACCCCGCGGTGTCGCCGGCCTGGCTGAAGCCCAGGTTGACGCCCTTGGAGATCTCACGCGCACCGAGGTTGGTGGTCATGATGACGACGGCGTTCTTGAAGTTGACGACGCGGCCCTGACCATCGGTGAGGTGGCCCTCCTCGAGGATCTGCAACAGCGAGTTGAAGATGTCGGGGTGTGCCTTCTCGATCTCGTCGAACAGCACGACGGAGAACGGCTTGCGGCGCACCTTCTCGGTGAGCTGGCCACCCTCTTCGTAGCCGACGTAGCCCGGAGGCGAGCCGAACAGTCGCGAGACCGTGTGCTTCTCGCTGTACTCGGACATGTCGAGCTGGATGAGGGAGTCCTCGTCGCCGAACAGGAAGTTGGCCAGCGCCTTGGACAGCCACGTCTTGCCGACGCCCGAGGGTCCGGCGAAGATGAACGAGCCGCCGGGACGCTTGGGGTCCTTGAGACCCGCGCGCGTACGACGGATGGCCCGCGACAGCGCCTTGATGGCCTCGTCCTGGCCGATGACCCGCTTGTGGAGCTCTTCCTCCATGTTGAGCAGGCGGCTGGACTCCGCCTCGCTGAGCTGGCCGACGGGGATGCCGGTGGCCTTGGCGAGGACCTCGGCGATGAGGTTCTCGTCGACGACCGCGACGGTGTCGAGGTCGCCGGACTTCCAGGCCTTCTCGCGCTCGCCCTTGGCGTTGATGAGCTTCTTCTCCTCGTCGCGCAGGGAGGCGGCAGCCTCGAAGTCCTGTGCGTCGATGGCCCCTTCCTTGCGGCGGCGGACGTCGACGATCTTGTCGTCGAACTCCTTGAGCTCCGGCGGGGTCGCCATGCGGCGGATGCGCAGGCGGGCGCCGGCCTCGTCGATCAGGTCGATCGCCTTGTCGGGCAGGAACCGGTCGGAGACGTAGCGGTCGCCCATCGTCGCCGCGGCCACGAGGGCCTCGTCGGTGATGGAGACGCGGTGGTGCGCCTCGTAGCGGTCGCGCAGGCCCTTGAGGATCTCGACGGTGTCGAGCACGGACGGCTCGTCGACGAGGATCGGCTGGAAGCGACGGTTGAGCGCCGCGTCCTTCTCGAAGTGCTTGCGGTACTCGTCCAGCGTCGTCGCACCGATCGTCTGCAGCTCACCGCGGGCCAGCATCGGCTTGAGGATGCTGGCGGCGTCGATCGCGCCCTCGGCGGCACCCGCACCCACGAGGGTGTGGATCTCGTCGATGAACAAGATGATGTCGCCGCGGGTGCGGATCTCCTTGAGGACCTTCTTGAGGCGCTCCTCGAAGTCACCGCGGTAGCGCGAGCCGGCGACGAGCGCGCCGAGATCGAGCGTGTAGATCTGCTTGTCCTTGAGCGTCTCGGGCACGTCACCGCGGACGATGTCCTGGGCGAGGCTCTCGACGACGGCGGTCTTGCCGACGCCCGGCTCACCGACGAGCACCGGGTTGTTCTTGGTGCGTCGCGACAGCGTCTGCATGACGCGCTCGGCCTCGTCGTCCCGGCCGATGACCGGGTCGAGCTTGCCCTCGCGGGCGGCCTGCGTCAGGTTGCGGCCGAACTGGTCCAGCACGGCGGACGTGCTCGGAGCGGACTCGCTGGGCGCGCCGGCCTGCTCGGCCTCCTTGCCCTGGAAGCCGCTGACGAGCGTGATGACCTGCTGGCGTACGCGGTTGAGGTCGGCGCCCAGCTTGACGAGGACCTGGGCGGCGACGCCCTCGCCCTCGCGGATCAGGCCGAGCAGGATGTGCTCGGTGCCGATGTAGTTGTGGCCGAGCTGCAGCGCCTCACGGAGGCTGAGCTCGAGGACCTTCTTGGCGCGGGGCGTGAACGGGATGTGCCCGCTCGGAGCCTGCTGGCCCTGGCCGATGATGTCCTCGACCTGGCCGCGGACGGCTTCGAGTGAGATGTCGAGGCTCTCGAGAGCCTTGGCCGCAACGCCCTCACCTTCGTGGATGAGGCCGAGGAGGATGTGCTCCGTGCCGATGTAGTTGTGGCTGAGCATGCGTGCCTCTTCTTGGGCAAGCACGACCACGCGACGAGCACGGTCGGTGAATCTTTCGAACATGGCGTCCCCCTCTGCTGGACTATCAGTTCAGTTTAGTCGGGTATGGAAATCTGCACGCATCGATGTCCATATGTGTAACCCAACCTTCACCGGGGACCCGGTGTTCCGGAGTTCGCTGTCGGCAGAACCGGCTCGGCGGTGGTGGTTTACCAAGAGGTCACGGCGAACTGCCACCTCGCAGGGCGCGCACACCTTGAGGAGTGGCACCTTGCCATGACCTCTTGGTAAACCGCGACTACTCGGCGCGGGACAGCGGGAACAGGATGGCCTCGCGGATGCCGATGCCCTGCAGCAGCATCACGAGCCGGTCGACGCCGAGTCCCATGCCGCCGGCCGGAGGCATGCCGAACTCGAGCGCGCGCAGGAAGTCCTCGTCGACGTCCATCGCCTCGGGATCTCCTGCCGCGGCGAGTCGCGACTGCTCCTCGAGCCGCTCGCGCTGGATGACCGGGTCGTTGAGCTCGGAGTAGGCCGGAGCCAGCTCGACCCCGTTGATGATGAGGTCCCACGCCTCGACCAGGCCGGGCTTGGTGCGGTGCTTCTTGGCGAGCGGGCGAACGGCCTCGGGGTAGTCGCGGACGAACGTCGGCTGGATCAGCGTGTGCTCGACGAGCTTCTCGTAGAGCTCAAGCACGATGTCACCGGCGACCCAGTGCGGCTGAAGGGCGACCTCGTGCTTGGCGGCGAGCGCCTTGAGGTCGTCGGCCGACGTGTCGTTGTCGACCGTCGTGCCGGTCGCGTCCGACACGAGCTCGTGGATCGTGGCGTGCCTCCACTCGCCCTCGAGGTCGATCTGCGAGCCGTCACGACCCGGGACCACGGTCTTGCCGATCGCCCGCGCGGCGTTGACCACCAGGTCGCGCGTGAGCTCGGCCATCGTGTCGTACGAGCCGTAGGCCTCATAGGCCTCGAGCATCATGAACTCGGGGTTGTGGGTGTTGTCGACACCTTCGTTGCGGAACGTCTTGCCGATCTCGTAGACCCGGTCGACACCGCCGACGAGCGCCCGCTTGAGGTCGAGCTCGATCGCGATGCGCAGCAGCATGTCCTCGTCGAACGCGTTGGTGTGCGTCGCGAACGGCCTGGCCGCAGCGCCACCGTTGGTGTGCTGCAGGACCGGGGTGTCGACCTCGATGAACTCGTGCGCGTCGAGCGTCGCCCGGAGCGACTGCAGGACCTTGGCCTTGACGCGTACGTTCTCCCGCGCCTCGGGCCGCACGATCAGGTCGACGTAGCGCATGCGGCTGCGGGCCTCGTCGGACAGAGGGTTGTGCTCGTTGGGCAGCGGACGGACCGTCTTGGCGGCGATCTGCCACGAGCTCGCCATGACGGAGAGCTCGCCGCGCTTGCTGGTGATGACTTCGCCCGTGACCGCGAGGTGGTCGCCGATGTCGACCGTCGACTTGAACGCCGAGAGCTGGTCCTCGCCGACACCGTCGAGCGAGATCATGGCCTGCAGCGGCGTGCCGTCGCCCTCACGAAGCGCGACGAACACGAGCTTGCCGGTGCCGCGCACGAAGATGACCCGGCCCGCGACGGTGACGATGTCACCGGTCTGCGTGTCAGGACCGAGCGCCTCTGCGTCGTACGTGTCGACGATCTGCTTGAGCGTGTGGGTGCGGCCGACGACGACCGGATAGGGCTCGACACCGCGGTCGATCAGCTGCTGGCGCTTGTCCAACCGCACGCGCATCTGCTCGGGGAGGTCGTCCTCGGGGACAGGGGTGCTGGTCGCGTCGCTCACGAGGGTCGATCCTATCGGTGCTGGTGGTGACGGAAGAATCGGGTTTTGTCCGGCTTTGGGCGGACAAAACCCGAGTCGTTCGTCACCACCAGCGTCACTCGTGGTTCTTCTCGTGGATCAGGCGGAGGCCTGTGAGGGTCAGCCAGGGGTCGCGGGTCGTGATGGTGGCGCAGTGGTCGACGACGGCTTCGGGGTAGGAGCCGGTGGCGATGACCGTGACATGGTCGGGATCGGCGTCGAGGGACTCGATGATGCGGGTGACGAGACCGTCGACGAGCCCGGCGAAGCCGTAGACGATGCCGGACTGCAGGGCCTCGACAGTGTTCTTGCCGATCACGTCGCGCGGCAGGGCGAGCTCGACGCTGCGGAGCTGGGCGCCGCGGCGGGCCAGTGCCTCGAGGGAGAGCTCGACGCCGGGGGCGATGGCACCGCCGATGTAGCGGTTGGACTCGTCGACGACGTCGAAGATCGTCGCGGTGCCGTTGAGGTCGACCACGATCGCGGGGCCGCCGTAGAGCTCGGCGGCGGCGAGGGCGTTGACGATGCGGTCGGCGCCGACCTCACGAGGGTTGTCGGTGTGGATCGGCACTCCGGTCTTGACGCCGGGCCCGACGATCGCGACGGGGAGGTCGGTCCAGTAGCGCTCCTGCATCGACCGGAGCTCGACGAGGATCGCCGGCACCGTGCAGCACAGCGCCACGGCGCTGATGTGCGAGATGCCCTCCTGGTCGACCAGGCCCATCAGCAGCATGTACCACTCGTCGGACGTACGCCGCTCGTCCGACGAGACCTGCCAGTGCGCGATCAGCTCGTCGTCGTCGAACGCGCCGATCGTCGTGTGGCTGTTGCTGACGTCCAGACAGAGCAGCGTCATGTCATCACCGCGAGGCCACGAGCGGGTTGTCGATGACGTCTCCGCGTACGAGGCCCGAACCGGCCAGCACCTCGGCCGGGTCGCTGCCGGTGCCGACGACGCGGTTGTCGGCGCCGACGAACACGACGCTGGGCTCGAACGTACGCGCCTCGGCGTCGTCCATCTGCGCGTACGCGATGAGGATCACGAGGTCGCCGGGGTGCACGAGGTGGGCGGCCGCACCGTTGATGCCGATCACGCCGCTGCCGCGCTCGCCGGCGATCGTGTAGGTCTCGAGCCGTGCACCGTTGTCGATGTCGACGATGTGGACGAGCTCACCGGGCAGCAGGTCCGCGGCGTCGAGCAGGTCCTGGTCGACCGTCACCGAGCCGACGTAGTGCAGGTCGGCCTGCGTCACCGTGGCGCGGTGGATCTTGGACTTCATCATGGTGCGGATCAACGTCAGGCTCCTAGCGTGAGGGCGGTGTTGTCGAGAAGTCGTGGGGTGCCGACCTTGGCGGCCACGAGCAGGCGGGCGTCGGCGCCGCGTCGCGGCTCACCCATGTCGGGATCCGTCAGCACGAGGTAGTCGGGTGTGATGCCGGCGGACTCGAGCACGGCGTGCGCCGCGGCGAGCACGGCATCGGCACCATCGGGCCCGGCGGCGACGCCGGCCCGGAGGGCAGCCGAGAGGTAGGCAGCTTGCTGGCGCTCGTCGGCGGAGAGGTAGCGGTTGCGCGAGCTCATCGCGAGGCCGTCGTGCTCGCGTACGGTCGGGCAGCCCACGATCTCGACGCCCAGCGCGAGCTCCCGCGCCATGTGCCGGATCAGCGTGAGCTGCTGGTAGTCCTTCTCGCCGAACACCGCGACGTCGGGACGTACGAGCCCGAACAGCTTGGCCACGACGGTCAGCACGCCGCGGAAGTGCGTCGGGCGTACGGCCCCTTCGAGCACCGAGCCGAGCGGGCCGGGGTCGACGGTGACGGTGTCGACGAGCCCGGTCGGGTACATCGTGTCGACCGTCGGGGCGAGCACGACGTCGACGCCGGCCTCCGCGCAGCGCTCGAGGTCGTCGTCGAACGTCCGGGGATAGGCGTCGAAGTCCTCGCCGGGCGCGAACTGCGTCGGGTTGACGAAGATCGACGCGACGAGCGTGTCACCGAGCGGCCGGGCATGCTTGAGCAGCTGGAGGTGACCATCGTGGAGCGCGCCCATGGTGGGCACGAACGAGACGGTCGAGTCACCCCGCGCGGCGTCGAGCTCCGCACGCGTACGCGCGATGATCGGCGTTGCCACGGGTCAGATCCCGGCGGCGATCTCGGCGAGCGTGTCCCAGTCGGCCTCGTCGAGCACCTGGCGGATCGTGCTGGCCTGGACCGGTGCGAGGCGGCCGTCGGACTCGGCGCGACCGGCGGTGGCGCGGGCCATCTCGAGGTAGGCGTCGACCGTGGCGTCGTCGACATCGGCCGCGGCGAGGGCATCGACGTGGGCGCGGATCGTCGTGACGTCTCCGCGTACGACCGGGCCGGTCAGCGCGGCGTCGCCGTAGGCGAGGACGTTGTCGAGCGCGGCGGTCAGCAGGGGCCGGAGCACCGCGGCCGGATCGGCGGCACCGGCCGTGCGGAGCAGGTCCATCGACTGGGCGACGAGGGTGACGAGGTGGTTGGCGCCGTGGGCGAGGGCGGCGTGATAGAGCACGCGGTCGGCCTCGTCGACCCACATCGGGGTGCCCCCGAGCGCGGCGACCAGCTCCTCGGCGAGCGCGCGCTCGGCCGATGCGGCGGTCAGGCCGAAGACCGGCGCACGGTCGAGGTCGACCGGTGTGCCGGTGAAGGTCATGGCGGGGTGGAACGCGATCGGGCGCGCTCCCAGGCGGGTCAGCGAGGCGAGGGCGTCGAGGCCGTGGCGGCCGCTGGTGTGCAGGACGTACTGGCCGGGGCGGACGGCGCCGGAGGAGGCGAGCTCCTCGGCGATCGCGATCAGGTCGTCGTCGGGGACGGCGAGCACGAGGATGTCGCTGGCTGCGGCGAGCTCGGCGGGCGTACGCACGGCGACGCCCGGCAGCAGCGTCGTGATGCGGAGCTGCGAAGCCTCGGACCGGCCGGACACGCCCACGAGGGGATAACCGGCGGAACGGAATCGTGAAGCGAGAACGGCGCCGACCCTGCCGGCTCCGATGACGCCCATGGAGAGACGCTGCATGCGTGGTGCCTTTCGTTCCAGTCCCGCGAGCGGGTACCAGACAAACTGACCACTTCAGTCTACCTTCGGGTGGCCGTGGCGACAGGCCTACGACCTATGCCATGAGTCACATGACGAGCGGTCCTCAGGGCACCTTGGCGGTGGCGGTGCCCTCGAGTGGGCCGTCCTGCAGCGTCACCGTGATGGCCCGTGGCGCCCGCCGGGCAGCACCACGAAGGGTCACGGTCCAGCCGGAGCCCGGGTAGGCCCGCTCGCTGCCCATCCGCGATCGGAAGAGCGCGGGCTCCCCCACGTGCTCGACGTCCGCGACGTCACCGTCGGTCTTGACCTCGATCGTGGGGCTGACGGGGTCGACGTTCGGGAACCATGCTGCGACGTCGAGCACGAGGTCGGTCCCATTCACGCGCGAGCCGCGGACCTGCACCTTCGCCGCGGTCTGCTCGGCTGTCAGCACGTACGCCTCGGGCGGCACCGGGTCGCTCTGCCAGCCCGGCAGGTAGGACGTGAGGCCGGCCGGCTCATAGCCGGAAGGATGCATCTCGGACTGCATGCCCTCGGCGCGTACGTATCGCCAGATCGCCTCGCGGTCCCCGTTGGCGAACAGCGCGTAGAGGACGCGGTACTGCGCCGGCACCTCCCGCGCGTAGCGGTCGGCCGGTGCCGCCTCGACGATGCGCGGCACGCGCTCGACGAGGGCGTCGAGATAGGCCTCGTCGGCCCGCTCGAGCTTGAGCACGGAGTTGGGGATGTTGTAGCGGAGGTACTGCAGCGCCCGCTCGGCGCGTACGTCCGGCAGTGGGGCGAGCACGTCGAGCACGGCGTCGATCGCGTCCTGACGGGCGTGCACCGCCTCGGCAGTCACCTGCCCCTGCGAGATCGACGACTCCTGACGGCGCCACGTGTAGCCCATGACCCCCGAGATATCGATGCCATCGGCGTCCCGGTAGGCCGTCGCCGTCACGATCTGGTCACCGGCGAGCAGCACCGTGGGGAATGCCAGCTGGGTCGAGTCCCAGAACGTACGCCGGAAGATCTTGGCGCACGCGACGGCATTGACGAGCACGTCGGGCCGGTCGACGAGGGCCACATGTCGGGCGGGCTTCGCGTGGAGGCTGCGGATCCACGGCGCCGGCGGTCGGATCGCCGCGCCCTCCTGCCGCTGGTAGGGCATCACCGAGACGTCGGAGCCGGTCTCCTCGAGGACGTCCATCGCCGCGCGGAGGCCGCCGAGGGTCAAGGAGTCGTCGGCGTCGAGGAACGTCAGGAACTCCCCCGTCGCCACCGCGACGGCCGCCCGCCGGGCCTCGCCGACACCGGCGTTGGCCTGGCTCAGCACCGTCACCCGGGCGTCGGCCTTGGCATGCCGGTGAGCGACAGCGAGGCTGCCGTCGGTCGAGCCGTCGTCGATCACGACGATCTCGACCCGGCGATAGTCCTGCTTGCGCGCCGAGGTCAGGCACTCGTCGAGGTAGGCCTCGCCGTTGTAGACCGGCACGACGATCGTCAGCATTGGGCGGGAGCGCTGGCGCCACCGGTCCAGCGGCATCGTCACGGCTCGCCGCAGACGCCTCCGAAGTCGAGCCACGCGCCGAGCATAGCGACGAGTGCGTACCGTGATCGCATGACGAGAGGGCCGCTCCCGTGGCGCGAGGCTTGGGAGCGGGCGCTGTACGCCGAAGCCGGGTTCTTCCGGACCTCGAGGCCCGCCGAGCACTTCCGCACCAACGTGCACATGACGGCGTTCGCGGGCGCGATCGCCGAGCTCGTGCGCAGCACGGGTGCGCGCCAGGTCGTGGACCTCGCCGCCGGTGGTGGAGAGCTGTTGATCGCGTTGGATCCCCTCGTCGACGGTGTCGAGCTCACCGGCGTCGAGCTCGCCCCCAGGCCCGATGCGGTGCCCGCATCGATCGGCTGGCAGCCCGATCTGCCCGATCACGTCGACGGGCTGCTGATCGCCAACGAGTGGCTCGACAACATCCCCTGCGACGTCGTCGAGCTCGACGGCGAGGGCGTCGTACGCGAGGTGCTCGTGGATCCGGGGACCGGCGAGGAGACGCTCGGCGAGGCGTACGACTCGGCGTGGCTGCGCGACTGGTGGCCGCTGCACGAACCGGGCGACCGGGCCGAGATCGGCGAGACGCGCGACGCGGCGTGGACCGACGCCGTGTCGCGGGTGAGGGGCACGGCCATCGCGATCGACTACGGCCACACCCGCGGCGACCGGCCGCCGTTCGGCAGCCTGCGGTCGTACGCAGATGGCCGTGAGGTCGATGTGGTCCCCGACGGCAGCCGTGACGTCACGGCGCATGTCGCCGTCGACTCGGTCGCGGCGCTGACCGGAGCGTCGCTGATCCGGCAGCGCGACGCGCTGGCCCGGCTCGGCCTCGACGGCACGCGTCCGCCGCTCGAGCTCGCGCACTCAGATCCGGGCGCCTACCTCCGGGGACTGTCGGCTGCGGGCGAGGCCGGCGAGCTCATGGCCGACGGCGGGCTCGGCGACTTCTGGTGGCTCGTCACCGACACCCTCGGCCATGGAACACTTGCGACATGACGCGGCTGCTGATCCGATCCGGCAAGGACCCGTTCACCCCCGTGGTCGCCGAGTCGACGTTGACGCAGGACGTGTTCAACAGCAACAGCGGCAACTACCTGTTCCAGCACTCGGTCTGGAAGGCGCTCTCGATCGACCGCGCCGAGCTCGTCTCCAACAGCACGCTGTCCGAGCGCATCCCGCCGGCCCACGGTGATGCGGCTCGGGTCAACGACGAGTTCGACCACTTCGTCATCCCGATGGCCAACGCGTTTCGTCCGGAGTTCGCACCCCGCCTCGACCGGCTCAGCGAGCTGCTCGAGGACCTGACGATCCCCGTCACGGTCGTCGGCATCGGCGCCCAGGCCGCCCACGGCCAAGGTGTCGAGTCGCTCGAGCCGATCGCCGACACCGTCAAGAAGTTCGTCGGGCTCGTCCTCGACCGGTCGGCCTCGATCGGCGTACGCGGTGAGTTCACCAAGGCCTATCTCGTGGGGCTCGGCTTCCCCGAGGCGTCCGTCGACGTCATCGGCTGCCCGTCCCTGTTCCTGCACGGTCGCGACTTCCGGGTCGACAAGAAGGTCGACTCGATCTCGGTCGACAGCCCGCTCGCGCTCAACCTGACGCCCGAGGTCGCCGGCATCGGCGCGTTCGCGACGGCGCAGGCAGCACGGCACCCCCACCTCACCTACATCGGCCAGGACGCCCACGACCTGCGCATGCTGCTGTGGGGCACCCCGTTCCCGCACGTCCACGACCCGCTCGTGCCGGTGCACCTCGACCACCCGCTCTACCAGTCCGACCGCATCAGGCTCTTCCTCGACACCTGGACCTGGTACGACTTCCTGGCGACGCAGGACTTCGCCTACGGCACCAGGTTCCACGGCAACGTCGCGGCACTCCTCGGGCGTACGCCGGCGTTGCTGCTGGCCCACGACTCACGGACGCTGGAGCTCGCCGAGTACCACCGGATGCCCTACACGCTGATGCCCGAGTTCACCTCAGAGCTCAAGGCCGAGGACCTCTACGAGTCGACCGACATGTCGGAGTTCAACGCCGCGCTGCCCGAGGGGTTCGACCGCTACACGGCGTTCCTCGAGCGCAACGGCCTCGAGCACATGTGGACCGAGGGCAACGGCACCGGCGACTTCGACGAGCGCCTCGCCGCCGCCAGGTTCCCCCCGCCGGTGCATCCGCTGATCGCCTCTGACGGCCATGAGGTCGCGTCGCGGCTCAAGTGGCTGCGCGACGGCATGGTCCTCGACATCACCCGCCACCCCCAGGCGTACGAGCACCCGTTCCCGCACCCGCCGTGGAGCGGCGCCGGCAGCCGGCACGCCCGCATCCAGGCCACCACCGCCGGGAAGCTGGCGACGCAGAAGCGCCAGATCGACGAGCTGTACGCCCGGCTCGAACGGGTCGAGCGCAACTCGCCGCGTGGTCTCACCAAGCGGCTCATCCGCTACGTCCAGCGGTTGTTCGGGCGGCACCCATGACCGAGGTCACCGCCAGCGTCGGCACGGGGTTCGCGACGACCGACATGGTGCTCAACATCGGTCCGCAGCATCCGGCGACCCATGGTGTCCTGCGCCTGCGGTTGACGCTCGACGGCGAGCGGGTCGTCGCGTGCGAGCCGATCATCGGCTACATGCACCGTGGTGCGGAGAAGCTGTTCGAGGTCCGCGACTATCGCCAGATCATCATGCTCGCCAACCGGCACGACTGGCTGAGTGCGTTCTCCAACGAGCTCGGTGTCGTGCTCGCGGTCGAGGACATGCTCGGGATGGAGGTGCCCGAGCGCGCGACGTGGATCCGTACGCTGCTCGCCGAGCTCAACCGGGTGCTCAACCACCTGATGTTCCTCGGCTCCTACCCGCTCGAGCTCGGTGCGATCACCCCGATCTTCTACGCGTTCCGTGAGCGCGAGACGATCCAGGAGGTCATGGAGGAGGTCTCCGGCGGGCGGATGCACTACATGTTCAACCGCGTCGGCGGCCTCAAGGAGGACATTCCGGCCGGCTGGACCGGGCGCGCGTCGGCGGCGATCGCGACCGTGCGCAGCCGCCTGCAGGAGCTCGAGGAGCTGATCTTCGGCAACGAGATCTTCCGGGCCCGCACCCGCGGGGTGGGCGTGCTGTCGACGGCCCTCGTCGAGGCGTACGGGGTCTCCGGACCGATCGCCCGCGCGTCGGGGCTCGACATGGACCTGCGGCGCGACGAGCCCTACCTCGCGTACGGCGAGCTGCAGGACGTGCTGCGGGTGCCGGTGCTGACCGAGGGCGACTGCTACGCCCGGTTCGCGGTGCTGCTGGAGCAGACCAAGGTGTCGCTCGACCTCGCCGACGCGTGCCTCGCGCGACTCGCCGACATCGCGCCCGGGCCGGTCAACGTCCGGCTGCCCAAGATCCTCAAGGCGCCCGAGGGCTCGACGTATGTGTGGACCGAGAACCCGTTGGGGCTCAACGGCTACTACCTCGTCTCGCGCGGCGAGAAGACGCCGTGGCGGCTCAAGCTGCGCACGGCGTCGTTCAACAACGTCGCGGTGCTGCCCGAGATCGTCGGCGGTGCGGTCGTGGCCGACCTCGTCGCGATCCTCGGCTCGACGTTCTTCGTCGTCGGCGACGTCGACAAATAGCCGGTGGTTGAGGTGCTGAGGCCGCCCGCGGCCGAAGCCCCGAAACCACCTGACGTCAGATTTGCGTCACCCTCGTGATCTGCGTGCGGGCCACCGAGCGGTCCCGGAGGGGAGCGGCGGCCAGGCGGCGCGGATCGGCCAGGTACGCCTCGAGGGCGGCCTCGTCGGGCAGCTCGATGATCTGCACCTCGTACGGACCGTCGCCGCGCTCGACGCTGCGTACGCGCTGGAGCAGCCGCGCGCCGTGATCGCCGAGCAGGCTCAGGACCTCGTCCTCGTACGTCGCCAGGAGTCCTTCGTTGCCCGGCACCGCCCAGAGCTGTACACAGAGCGTCAGTGACATGGGGTCATCGTAGGGTCGGACCATGGCCGACTCCACGCCCCGCATCCCGACCCTGATCGACACGCTCGCCGAGGAATGGCTCGACACCATGCTCGAGCTCGAGCCCGAGCTGCACATCCACCTCGGCCGCCCGGGCCGCGAGGCCGACTACGCCGACCGGTCGCCCGACGGCGCGGCGGCGGCCGTCGATGCGGCCAAGGCGATGCTGGCGCGCGTGCGCACCGCGACCCCCGTCGATCAGGTCGACCGCGTCACGCAGGCCGAGCTCATCCGCACGCTGAGCCTCGACGTCGAGAAGCATGACGCCGGCTTCTGGCAGCGCGACCTCAACGTCATCGCCTCGCCCGGGCAGGACCTCCGCGACATCTTCGACCTCATGAGCACCGAGACCGACGACGACTGGGCGCACGTTGCCCGGCGGATGCACAACGTCCCCGGCGCGATGGCCGGCTACCTCGAGTCGCTGCGCGCCGGCATCGCCGCCGGCAACGTCCCCGCGATCCGCCAGGTGCGCGAGGTTGCCGACCAGGCCCGCAAGCAGGCCGGCGCCGACAGCTTCTTCCTCGGCCTCGCGGCCGGGGCGGACGTGCCGGCGGCGCTCAAGGCCGAGCTCGAGGCCGGGGCGCGCGCGGCGACCGAGGCCTACGCCGACATGGCCGAGTTCCTCGATCAAGAGCTCGCTCCGCATGCGCCGCAGGCGGACGGCGTCGGGCGTGAGCACTACGCCATCGCCTCGCGCTACTTCGTCGGCGTCGAGATCGACCTCGACGAGACCTACGAATGGGGCATCGACGAGCTCGCCCGCATGGTCGACGAGCAGGAGCGCATCGCCGACCAGATCCTGCCCGGCGCCACGGTCGCCGAGGCCATCCAGCACCTCGACGCCGACCCCGCGCGCAAGCTGCACGGGACCGACGCGCTGCAGGCGTGGATGCAGAAGACGAGCGATCGCGCCGTCGCCGACCTCGGACGTACGCACTTCGACATCCCCGAGCCCATGCGCCGCCTCGAGTGCATGATCGCGCCGACCCAGGAGGGCGGCATCTACTACACGCCGCCGAGCGAGGACTTCGAGCGCGCCGGACGCATGTGGTGGAGCGTGCCGGAGGGCATCACCGAGTTCGACACGTGGCGCGAGCTGACGACGGTCTATCACGAGGGTGTGCCCGGCCATCACCTCCAGTGCGGCCTCGCGGTCCACAACAGCGCCGAGCTCAACGGCTGGCGCCGCATCAACTGGAACTCCGGCCACGGTGAGGGCTGGGCGCTCTATGCCGAGCGGCTCATGTCCGATCTCGGCTACCTCGACGACCCGGCCGATCGGCTCGGGATGCTCGACGGGCAGCGCATGCGGGCGGCTCGGGTCGTCATCGACCTCGGCGTGCACCTCGGCAAGCCCAAGCCCGACGGCACCGGCACGTGGACCGGCGACGACGCGTTCCCGTTCCTGTCGCAGCACGTCAACATGAACGAGCCGTTCATCCGCTTCGAGTCCAACCGCTATCTCGGCTGGCCCGGCCAGGCGCCGTCCTACAAGGTCGGCCAGCGGATGTGGGAGCAGCTCCGCGACGAGTGGGTCGCGGCCCATGGCACCGACCTCAAGGAGTTCCACCGACAGGCGCTCGCCGTCGGCAGCGTCGGCCTCGGCACCCTCCGCGACACCCTGCTCGGTTAGCGCCAGTCACCTCAACGTCGTCAGGCCGGCGTGGGGTCGGGGCGGCCGTTCTTGGCCTTGCCGCTCTGGCCCTCGTCGTCGTCACCGGGCAGCCGGCAGGCCCGCTCCAGCAGCAGCGCCGCGGTCATCAGCACCAGGCTGGCGATCGCGGCTGCGCCACCGCGTACGACCCGTTCCTTGCCCAACGGCGAGTCCATGGCGTCGACATAGGCCAGTGCGAAACCACCGTAGAGACCGGCGACGAGCGCGCCCACGACGATGCACGACTTGGCGATCGACAGCATCCTGATGCCGTGGTCGGCGGTCATCCGCTCGTGCTTCTTGTGCAGCGTCTGCCAGGTGTTCCACGCGAACGTGCCCACGAGGATCGCTGCAAGCAGCAGCGTGAGCGGCGCCGCCCAGCCGAGTCGCGGCACGCTGCCGTCGAGCCGGATGATGAGCGGCGGGATCAGCCGGCCGATCACCAGTCCTGAGCCGACCAGCGCGACGACCAACAGCGCCGAGGTGGGCCGGACCCGGTTCATGCGCGAGACGAGATCACAGGATGATCTCGAGGTCCTCGCGCTTGTGTACGCCCTTGGTGTCGATGCCTTCGAGCAGATCGGCGACGAATCCACGACCGGGGATCTCGCCCTCGGGGTCGATCTCGAGCCACGGCACCAGGACGAAGCCGCGCTCGTGGGCGCGGGGGTGCGGCAGCTTGAGGGACTCGTCGTCGGCGACGCGCGGTCCGACGACGATCAGGTCGACGTCGAGCGTGCGCGGGGCGCCGGGCTCGGAGCGCTCACGGCCGAACGCGTCCTCGATCGCCAAGGCGCGGTCGAGGAGCGTGTGGACCGTCAGCGTCGTGTCGATCAGCACGACGGCATTGAGGAACTTGCCGGAGTCCGCAGGCGCGTCGACCGGGTCCGTCTCGTAGACCGAGGAGATCGCGACGACCGTCACCTCAGGGGTGTCCTCGAGGGCCGAGACCGCGCCCTGAAGCTTGCCGTGCCGATCGCCCAGGTTGGAGCCGAGGGACAGGACGGCCTGGCGGATGGGACGCATCCCGCCAGTCATCGTGTCGGCGTCCAGGACGTACGGGGTGGGCGCTTCGGTCACAGTTTGCTCCGCTCTATCGTGACGGCGACATCTTCGAACGTCACCTCGATGGGCGCTTCCGGCTTGTGCACCGTCACGCTAACCCATTGGACCGACTCTTCGGCCAGGCACAAGTCCACCATACGGAGCGCGAGCGACTCAATCAGGTCGACCGGCTCCCCCACGATGGCATCGTGTATCTGCTGGGCGAGGATGCCGTAGTGGACCGTCTTGGTCAGGTCGCCCTCGCGAGCCGCCGGGCCGAGGTCGAGCCCCAGGCTGACGTCGGCGATGAACGTCTGCCCGTTCTGGCGCTCCTCGGGGAACACGCCGTGGTGACCGTGTGCCGCGATGCCGCGCAGGTCGATCCGGTCAAGACCGTTCGGGATCATCAGGAGTCCTCGTCATCGATGTGCAGCTCGGCGATCGGGGAGGCGTGGCGCGACCAGAACTTCCAGCCCCCGTGTTCCTTGACCAAGATACTGGTGCACACCGCCTTGCCCCCCGCGAAGGCCTCGGCGGACGACAGCCCCTCGCCCGACAGGATGTTCTCGGTGCACGTGATCACGGCCGTGGTCGGCTCGGCGTCGCCCCGCGGGAAGGTCGTGACCTCGACGTCGGTGAGGAAGAACTGGATGTAGCCGACGTTGGCCATGAGCACGGTCCACGACCGCAGCACCTGAGCCGTCCCGCGCAGCGGCAGCGCGCCGGGATGTACGCACGAGGTGTCCGCATCGTCGACCCACAACGACGCCATGAGGTCGACGTCGCCGGTCTCGACGGCGTCGTAGAACAACCGGTGCGACGTGAGGTAGTCGCTCACCCGGCCTCCTGGGCGAGCCGGGCGACCACGCGTACGGCGTCGGCGGAGGCTGCCGGCTCGTGGACACGTACGCACCACGCACCGGCCTGCGCGGCGATCGTCGTGATCGCCGCGGTCGCGTCGTCACGGCCGTCGGTGGGCCGCAGCTCTGTGTCGTCGGCGAGCAGCTCACCGAGGAACCGCTTGCGGGAGGCGGCGACCAGCACGGGATGACGCAGCTCCACGAAGGCGTCGAGGTGGGCGAGGACGGTCCAGTTCTGCTCGCCGGTCTTGGAGAAGCCCAGGCCCGGGTCGAGGACGATCCGCTCGGGGTCGACCCCGGCGTGCACCGCGGCGTTGAGCTGCACCATCAGCTCCCGGACGATGTCGTCGACGAGGTCGTCGTAGTGCGTGTGGTGCTGCATCAGGGCCGAGTGCGCCCGCCAGTGCATCAGGACGATCGGCGCGTGCGCCTGCGCCGCGAGGCGCATCATCCCCGGATCGGCGCGGCCGCCCGACACGTCGTTGACGAGCACGGCGCCGGAGTCGAGCGCCTGCTGCGCGGTCGAGGCGCGCATCGTGTCGACCGAGACGGTGATGCCCTCGGCCACCAGGCCCTGGATGACCGGGATGACGCGGCGGAGCTCCTCGTCGCCGTCGATGCGGCTCGCGCCCGGCCGGGTGGACTCGCCGCCGACGTCGACGAGGTCGGCGCCGTCGCGCACGAGGTCGATGCCGTGCTGGATCGCCGTCGGCGCGTCCAGCCACTTGCCGCCGTCGGAGAACGAGTCGGGCGTGACGTTGACGACGCCCATCACGAGGCAGCGGTCCTCGGGGAGCCCAGGCAGCACGGCGGACGGACCTAGCGTGCCGTGATGAGGCCCATGGCCTCGGCCCTGGTGGCCGGATCGCGCAGCTGGCCGCGGACGGCGCTGGTGATCGTCTTGGCGCCACCCTTGCGTACGCCGCGCATCGTCATGCAGAGGTGCTCGGCCTCGATCACGACGATGACGCCGCGGGGGTTGAGGTGCTCGATGAGCGCGTCGGCGATCTGGGTCGTCAGGCGTTCCTGCACCTGCGGACGGCGGGCGAAGACGTCGACGACCCGCGCGAGCTTGGACAGCCCGGTGACGCGGCCGCCATCGGTCGGGATGTAGCCGACGTGGGCCACGCCGAAGAACGGCACCAGGTGGTGCTCGCACATCGACCACATCTCGATGTCCTTCACCAGGACCAGCTCGTCGTGGCCGACGTCGAAGACCGCTGTCAGCACCTCTTCGGGGTCCTGGTCGAGCCCGGCCAACAGCTCCTCGTACGACTTGGCGACCCGCGCCGGCGTGTCCCGCAGGCCGTCGCGGTCCGGGTCCTCACCGACCGCGATCAGGAGCTCGCGAATGGCCGCCTCGGCGCGCGGCCGGTCCACCGTCATGGCAGCTCGGGGTCGCCGTGCACGTCGCCGGCGGCCGGGGTCGGGGCGTCAGGTCCGCTGTCAGGACCGATCACGACCGGGGTCCCGTTGGTGCCGTTGGTGCCGCTGTAGGACTTGCCCGGGATCGTGGCGACCGGCGGACGCGTCGACGGCACGCGGGTCTCGGAGCCGGTCCATGCCGGGCGGACCTCGCGACGGCGGAGCGGCTTGAAGATCTCGGCGACCTGGGACTTGTCGAGCGTCTCCTTCTCGAGCAGCTCGGTCACCAGGGCGTCGAGGACGTCGCGGTTCTCGTTGAGGATGTCGAACGCCTCCTGGTGGGCGTAGGAGATCAGCTTGTTGATCTCCTCGTCCACGACGGCCGCGACGGCCTCGGAGTAGTTGCGGGCGTGGCCGATGTCGCGGCCCAGGAACGGCTGCGACTCGTTCTCGCCGAGGCGTACGGCGCCGAGGCGCTCGGTCATGCCGTACTGCGTCACCATGGCGCGGGCCAGGCCCGTGGCCTTCTCGATGTCGTTGCCGGCACCGGTGGTGGGGTCGTGGAACACGAGCTCCTCGGCCGCCCGGCCGCCCATCATGTAGGCGAGCTTGTCGAGCAGCTCGGCGCGGGTCTGGGAGTACTTGTCCTCGTCGGGGAGCACCATCGTGTAGCCCAGGGCCCGGCCTCGCGGCAGGATCGTGATCTTGTGGACCGGGTCGCTCTGCGGCAGCGCTGCGGCGACGAGCGCGTGGCCGCCCTCGTGATAGGCCGTGATGCGCCGCTCGTCCTCGTTCATCAGCCGGCTGCGCTTCTGCGGTCCGGAGATCACGCGGTCGATCGCCTCGTCGAGGGACGTGTTGGTGATCGTCTTCTCGTTGTTGCGAGCCGTGAGCAGCGCGGCCTCGTTGAGCACGTTGGCCAGGTCGGCGCCGCTGAACCCGGGGGTGCGGCGGCCGATCGCCTCGAGGTCGACGCCGGGTGCGATCGGCTTGCCGCGCGAGTGCACCTTGAGGATCTGCGTGCGGCCGGCGAGGTCGGGCGCCTCGACGCCGATCTGCCGGTCGAAGCGGCCCGGGCGCAGCAGCGCCGGGTCGAGCACGTCGGGACGGTTGGTCGCGGCGATCAGGATGACCCCGCCGCGTACGTCGAAGCCGTCCATCTCGACGAGCAGCTGGTTGAGGGTCTGCTCGCGCTCGTCGTGGCCGCCGCCCATGCCGGTGCCGCGGTGGCGTCCGACCGCGTCGATCTCGTCGATGAAGACGATCGCCGGGGCGTTCTCCTTGGCCTGCTCGAACAGGTCGCGGACGCGGCTGGCGCCGACACCCACGAACATCTCGACGAAGTCGGAGCCGGAGATCGAGTAGAACGGGACGCCGGCCTCACCCGCGACCGCGCGGGCGAGCAGCGTCTTGCCGGTGCCGGGAGGGCCGTAGAGCAGGACGCCCTTGGGGATCTTGGCTCCGACGGCTTGGAACTTGGCCGGTTCCTGGAGGAACTCCTTGATCTCGCCGAGCTCCTCGATCGCCTCGTTGACGCCTGCGACGTCGGCGAACGTCGTCTTGGGGGTGTCCTTGGTCATGAGCTTGGCCTTGGACTTGGCGAACTGCATGACCCGGCCGCCACCGCCCGCGGCGTTGTTCATCATGTAGATGATCAGCAGGAAGATCAGGATGATCGGCAGGAGGCTGAACAGCACCGACAGCACGGGGTTGGACTTGGGCACCTTGACGTCGAACGTCTTGAGGTCCTTGGCCGCCTTGGCCTTCTCGGCCTGCTCGACGAGGCGCACGCCCTGGTCGCCGAGGTACTTGGCCTTGACCTTCTTGCCGTCGTCGAGCGTCGCCTGGATCTGCTGGTCACCGTCGACGAACGTGACGTCCTTGACCTTGTTGTCGTCGAGGTAGCTCACCATCGTGCCGGTCGTGACCGACTTGTAGCCGTCGGCGTTGGAGGACAAGCCGATGATCGCGATGACGGCAAGGATGATCAGGATGATCCAGAGCCACGGGCCCTTGAAGAGGCGTTTGAAGTTCATGTACGGCGTGGAGCGGGTCCACTCCTCCTGGTGTGCTGGTCGGTAATGAGACGGTACACGCAGCGCCGTCTCCCAGTTGAACGAGCATCCTGCCGTTCAACGTTCCCCGAACGCGTTCGCCAGCAGCGAACCATCCCTGCGGTTGCTAGGAATAGACGTGCGGGGAGAGCGTGCCGATGCACCGCAGGTTGCGGTAGCGCTCGTTGTAGTCGAGGCCGTAGCCGACGACGAACGCGTTGGGGATGTCGAAGCCGACGTACTTGACCTCGACCTCCATCTGCTGGGCCTCGGGCTTGCGCAGGAGCGTCGCGATCTCGACCGACGCCGGGCCGCGCGAGCGGAGGTTGGTGATGAGCCAGGACAGGGTCAGGCCGGTGTCGATGATGTCCTCGACGATCAGCACGTGCCGGCCCTGAAGGTCGGTGTCGAGGTCCTTGAGGATCCGGACCACGCCGGACGACTTGGTGCCCGAGCCGTAGGACGACACCGCCATCCAGTCCATCTCGACGTGGCGGTCGAGGCTGCGGGCCAGGTCGGCCATGACCATCACCGCCCCCTTGAGCACGCCCACGAGGAGGATGTCCTTGCCCTCGTAGTCGCGCTCGATGTCCGCGGCCATCTCCTTGAGCCGGGTCACGATCTGTTCCTCGGTGAACAGCGTCTGATCGAGCTCGAGGTCGTCTTCGACATGCGTCAGGTCCACGGGATCAGCCTCCCACAGGGGTCCTGACGTACGACAGGGAATCCCCCTCCCGTACGCAGGCGACTCCTCCGGGCAGCTCGATCCGCACCTGGCCGTGCCAGTCGGTGACCAGCCGGTCGAGCTCGACGAGGTGTGCGGCGGCGAGCGCGGACCCGTCGGCGCCGGCCTCGAGGGCACCGCGGCGGAGCACGCGGGAGCGCACCGCCGGGTGCAGATCAGTGAGGGTCGGAACGTCCAGGGGCAGCTTGACGGCCGCTGCGACGTCGTCGAGATACGCGGAGTCGCTTCGCACCTGGTCGGCCGTGCGTGAGAGCGCCTCGGCGACGCCGCCGCCGAGCACGTCCTCCAGGAGCGGCAGCACGTCAGCCCGGAGCCGCGACCGGCGATAGGCCGGATCGCTGTTGTGCGGGTCGGTCCACCAGTCGAGTCCCTGCGCCTGACAGATGCGCTCGGTGTCGGCTCGTCGCAGCGTCAGGAACGGCCGCCGGAGCACGCCGTCGACCGGCGACATGCCGGCGATCGAGCGCGGTCCCGAGCCGCGACCGAGCCCGAGGAGGACGGTCTCGGCCTGGTCGTCGAGGGTGTGCGCCAGCAGGATCGCGTCGGCGCCCGTACGTTCGAGGGCTGCATATCGGGCCCGGCGCGCGGAGGCCTCGGGCCCGCCCGCCGTGCCGACGTCGACGACGACCACTTCTGAGGCGATTCCCAGGGTTGCGAGCTGCTGAGCAGCCCGGCCGGCAACGGCCGCCGAGTCGTCCTGCAGCTGATGGTCGACGACCACGGCCGACAGCTCGAACGCCTCGCGCGCTGCCACGAACGCGGTCACCGCGGCGAGTGCCAGCGAGTCGGCACCGCCGGAGACGCCGATGACGACGCGGCTGCCGGGTCCGAGGTCGGCCAGCGCGGCACGTACGAGGTTGCGTCCCGTCGCGACCGTGGGGTCGAGTGCGCCGCCCATGGTGCTGCGCTCAGCCGTGCACGCGGGTGACCCACGAGGACGGGTCGAGGATCTCGGACTTGGTGGGCAGGTTGGCCGGTTCGGCCCACACGGCGTTGAAACCCGAGAGCCCGACCTTGGCATTGACCTCACGGACGAACTCGGCGCCGTCGCGATACTGGCGCATCTTGGCGTCAAGGCCGAGCAACCGGCGCAGCAGGCGGTCGAACGTACCGGCGCCCTTGCGGCGCTGCGTGAACTTGCGTCGGATCTCGGCGACGGTCGGGATGACCTCGGGACCCACGCCGTCCATCACGACGTCGGCGTGGCCCTCGAGCAACGACATGATGCCGGTGAGCCGGTCGACGATCTCGCGCTGCCGCTCGTTCTGGAACAGGTCGGCCAGCGACGCGTCGGAGTCACCGCGGGCGATGCGGATCGCCTCGCCGAGGCCGTCCGTGACGAGTGAGGAGAGGGCCGAGGCGTCGAGGTCGGTCGCCTCGACGAACTCGTCGAGCAGCGAGCGCATGTGATCGCGCATCCAGTCGACCGCAGTGAACTGGACCCGGTGGGTCTCCTCGTGCAGGCACACCCAAAGGCGGAAGTCGTGGGGATCGACGTCCAGCTGTCGCTCGGCCTGGACGATGTTGGGCGCCACGAGCAGGAGCCGGCCGCCCTCACCGTTGGGACCGTCCCAGAAGGGGTCGAACTGGCCCAGGACCTTGGTCGACATGAACGACATCAGTGCGCCGAGCTCGGCCCCGCTGATCTTCTCGCCGACGACCCGGCCGACGCCCGACGGCATCTTGTTGCCGGCCGCGAGCTTGGCCATGACCGGATCCATCATGACCTTGAACGTGTCGAGGTTGGCCTCGACCCAGCGGGGGCGGTCGACGACCAGGACCGGCGCCGTGGCCGACGTCGCGTGCAGGTCGCTGAACTCCCGGACCGGCCCCTCCGACCTGGCGGCGCCCTCGCGGAGCTCGGCCACGGCCTCGGCGACCTCGGCCGCCGAGAGGTCAGGGCCGGGCTTCGACAGCTTCGTCGCCGTCGAGAGCGCCAGCTTCCAATCGATCATGGGGCTACGTTACGCGGCGCGTGGGCGATGTCGTCTCGGTCACGAACCGCATCGGCACGCGGCGATGGCGGCGGCGACCTTGTCGAGGGCGGCCTGCGCCTCGACCGGTGCGCCCTTGCTGGTGCGGTCGGCCATCACGGCGAACACGACCGGTCGCCCCTCGGCGTCGAGCGCGTAGCCGGCGAGCGAGTGAACCCCGGTGAGCGTCCCGGTCTTGGCGCGGACCGTCCCCAGCGACGTCTTGAGCTTGGCGAAACGGTCGACCAGGGTCCCGGTGAATCCGCTGACCGGCAGGTCCGCGACGAGCTGGGCCGTGCGCGGCGTCGACGCCGCGACGTTGACGGTCTGCGCCAGGGTCAGCGGGGCTATCCGGTTGCGTCGCGAGAGGCCGCTGCCGTCGTGCAGTGCGAGGCCTTGCGTGTCGATGTCGGCCTGCTCGAGGACGTCGGTCACGGCCTCGGTGCCGCCGTCGAACGTCGCGGGCTTGCCGGCCGCGATCGCCAGCTGGCGCAGCATGACCTCGGCGGCCTGGTTGTCGCTCACCCGGATCAGCGTCGCGACGATCCGGGCGACCGTCGCACTGCGGACGACCGCCAGCGTCGTGGCATCGTCCTCGGCGGTCGTCGCCGCCGGCTCGCCGCTGACCGAGATGCCGCGATCCTCCAGGAGACTCGCGAACGTACGGGCGGCGCTGGCAGCGGGATCCTTCGCGCGTACGCCGTTGGTCTCCCCCTGGTCGGCCCACAGGGCGCTGACCGGCGTGACGATGTTCTGGCTGACGTAGGACGACTCCCACGCCGGACTGGCGTCGGGGCCGCTGAACAGCGAGGCGTCGAAGCCGACCCGGACGCTCGTCGTGCCGGTCTTGTCGAGGGCCGCGGCGGTGCGCTTGGCGAGCGTCGTCAGGTCGGCGCGGATGACCGGGTCACTGGTCTTCGTGCGCTTGACCGCGAGGTAGGGATCGCCGCCGCCGACGAGCACGATGCGATCGCCCGAGCCGACGACACGGGTCACGTAGCGGTGCTGCGAGTCGATCAGCGACAGCGCGGCGAAGCTCGTCAGCACCTTGGTGGTGGACGCCGGGACGTACGCTCCGCGGCCCGCAGCCATGAGCTCGGTGCCGTTCGAGGGCGCGACGGCGGCGAAGCCGACGTGCGGCCCGAGCACCCCGGCGTCGAGCAGCGGAGTGACCGCAGCCTTGAGCCTGGCCGGATCGACGTCGCCGGGCTTCGGCAGTCGCGGCCCCGGCTCGGCCGGCTGCGTGTCGGACGTCAGCGATCGCGGCGGGATGACGTTGGCCGGCCCACAGTCGCCGTCGCAGATCAGGCTGTTGAGGTCGCCGCGCGACCACAGGACGATCCCGAGCGCCACGACGAGCGCGAGGACCAACGCCGGGATGGCGATCGCCCCGCGAGGCTTCGAGACCCTGGTTTCCCCGTGAGACGGCACATGCGCCAGACTATAGAAACCCGTTGCGCGGCCTTCACGGCCCGCGCCCCCCACATTCAACAGCCGGAGGCACCAGTGATTTTCGACGTCACCGTGGAGATCCCCAAGGGCAGCCGCAACAAGTACGAGGTCGACCACGCGACGCATCGCATCCGCCTCGACCGCACGCTGTTCACCGCGACGCAGTACCCGGCTGACTACGGCTTCATCGACGACACGCTCGGCCTCGACAGCGATCCGCTCGACGCCCTCGTGCTGCTGTCCGAGCCGACGTTCCCCGGCTGCGTCATCTCGTGCCGCACGATCGGCATGTTCCGCATGACCGACGAGGCCGGCGGCGACGACAAGGTCCTGTGCGTGCCGGCCAAGGACCCTCGCCAGGAGCACCTGCGCGACATCCACCACGTGCCCGAGTTCGACCGGCTCGAGATCGAGCACTTCTTCACGGTCTACAAGGACCTCGAGCCCGGCAAGTCCGTCGAGGGCTCCACCTGGACCGGCCGGGTCGAGGCCGAGGCCGAGATCCAGGCGAGCTACGACCGCTTCAAGGCCAACGGCGGCTACTGAGCAGTCGCGCCTGGTCCGCCCCGGGCGCACACTGGTGCGATGAAGCGCTGGTGTCTCGCGGCCGTCGCGGTCGCCCTGCTGTCCACCGTCGTCTCGCCCGCGTCTGCGGCGACGACCCGTCCCTCGATCGACGTCACGGTCGTCAGGTCCGGCCTCGCGATCCCGTGGGACCTGGCGTTCCTGCCTGACGGGTCGATGCTCTACACCGAACGCTCCCTCAAGCGGCTGACCCTCCGCACGCCTACCGGCGCCGAGCGGGTCCTGCTCGACTCGCCGGCAGGGATGTGGGCATCGGGCGAGACCGGGCTGATGTCAGTCGAGGTGCCCGCAGACTTCGCCACGACGCACGACATCATCACGTGCCACGGCTATCAGTCCGGCGCGACCCAGGACGTACGAGTCGTGCGCTGGCACCTCGACGACACGCTCTCGCACGCGACGCTCAAACGTACGCTCGTCAGCGGGCTGCCCTCGACGAGCGGCCGGCACGGCGGCTGCGCGCTGCTCAAGGGCTCCGGCAACATGCTCTTCATCGGCACCGGCGACGCCGCGACAGGGCGAAACCCCCAGAACCTGTTCTCCGGCGGCGGCAAGGTGCTGCGGGTCGACGCCACGACCGGCGGCACGGTGAAGGGCAACCCGTTCCAGACGAGCACCAACCTCATGAAACGCAAGATCTACTCGTACGGGCACCGCAACGTGCAGGGCCTCGCTCGGCGAACCGACGGGCCGATCTGGTCGGTCGAGCACGGCAGCTACCGCGACGACGAGATCAACCTGTTGCGCAATGGCGGCAACTACGGCTGGAACCCCGTGCCGCGCAAGGCCGGCGACCCGTCCTACAACGAGGGCGCCGACTCCCCCATGACCGATCACAGCCTGCCCGGGACGCAGATCTCGGCACGCTGGCGTTCCGGCGACCCCACCAAGGCGATCAGCGAAGCGACGTTCGTCAGCAGCTCCGGCTGGGGCGGCTGGCGCGGAGCGCTCGCGGTCACCGCGCTCAAGGACACCTCGCTGAGGATGCTGCGGTTCAGCTCGGCCGGCACCCTGCTCGAGACCTGGAAGCCCGCCGAGCTCAATCACACGTACGGGCGACTGCGCGGCGCCGTGCAGGGACCGGACGGCGCGCTCTACGTGACGACGTCCAACGGCAGCGACGACAAGATCCTCAAGATCACGCCGTCGAGCTGAGCAGCACTGCCCCTGCCCGAATTTCCGCGTTCTCGGGACGCGAAGCGGGCGCGTGAGGTTTGATGTCCGTACCACCCGTGCGCCCTCGGCGTCAAGACTTTCAAGGGCGACTCCCGTGCCACCATCCTCCCGTCGAACGACGTCTGTCGTCGCGACCCTGCTCACCACCGCAGCCATCACGATCGGCGGGACGCTCGTCGCGGCACCGACCCAGGCCGCGACGGTCCCCACGATGGTCGTGATCGGCGACTCGATCACCTGGCGCTACAACAACACCGTGGGCAGCACGAACCGCGGGTGGTGGTCCTACCTTGGCACCAGGCTGCACCTCAAGATCGTCCGCTATGCCGAGCGCGGCTCCGGCTTCGGCAAGCGCGGCAAGGCGTCAGACGGAACCCAGGTGTGCGAAGGAACGACGTTCTACGAGCGGCTCCGCACCACCGCCGTGACGCAGGCGGTCAAGAACGCCCGGGTCGTCATCGTCGCCGGAGGTGTCAACGACTTCAACACGTGCAAGCACCGCAGCGACGGGAGCTGGTACCAGACGCCGACCGATCCGGCGCGCCTCAAGTACGAGATCCATCGCACCATGACACGTCTCGCAGCGATCCGCCCCACTCGGAAGTCGTCGGTCTACATCACGTCGCCGTTCGGTCCCTTCGATCCGGCGGCCGAGGCCAAGAAGTGGATCGTTCCGCTCATCCATGACGAGGCCAAGGCGGCCGGCTTCCACTATGTCGACACGGCGACCGGCACACTCGACGGCGACCGGACCGACGACATGGTCCACCCCAACGCCGCCGGCAACCTGCAGCTCTACCGTGACCTCTTCAACCGCGGCTCCCTCGAGCGCTGGGACTCGGCCGTCACGGCGTACGCGCTGCTGCACGCCACGGCACCCACGTCGACCGGTCATCCGTACGACCCGGCCAGCCGCTGACCCACGCGCGGGTCCGGGCTACGTTGGGATGCGTGAGTCCTCGTACCCCCGACGACCTGCGCACCGCGCTCGCCGCCGTCCTGCCGTCCGTCCGCGCCGACCTCGAACGCCTGGTCAAGATCCCCTCCGTCAGCGCCGCTCCCGAGCACGCTGCTGACGTCGAGAAGTCTGCCGAGGCGACCCGCGACCTGTTCGCGGCCGAGGGATTCGACACCCAGATCCTGCGCAGCGGCGGTGCGCCGGCCCTGCTCGCCACCAAGCCCGGGCCGCCCGGCAGCCCCACGGTCCTGCTGTACGCGCACCACGACGTACAGCCCGAGGGCGACCACGAGGCGTGGGACTCGCCGCCGTTCGAGCCGACCGAGCGCGACGGCCGCCTGTACGGCCGAGGTGCGGCTGACGACAAGGCCGGCATCGCGGTGCACCTCGCCGCCGTCCGCGCGCTCGGCGACCCGTTGCCGGTCGGCGTCAAGGTCTTCGTCGAGGGCGAGGAGGAGATCGGCTCACCCACGCTCGAGGCGTTCATCGCCGAGCACGGTGCGCTGCTCGAGGCGGACGTCATCGTGATCGCCGACTCGGGCAACTGGGACATCGGCGAGCCGGCGCTCACCACGAGCCTGCGCGGCCTCGTCCGGGCGACGCTCGAGGTCCGCACACTGCGCCACGGCGTCCACTCCGGGATGTTCGGTGGAGTCGTGCCCGATGCCCTCATGGCGCTGACCCGGATCCTGACGTCGCTCCACGACGACGACGGCACGGTCGCCGTGCCGGGGCTGGTCACCACTGATGCCGCCGACGTCGACTACCCGCACGACCGCTTGGTCGCCGAGTCCGGCCTCGCCGACGGCGTCCAGCTGATCGGCACGGGGTCGTCCGTCGAGCGGATGTGGACCAAGCCGTCCCTCACGGTGACCGGCATCGACGCGCCGGCGGTCGAGGCGGCGAGCAACACGCTCGTCCCGGCTGCCCGGGCGATGATCTCGATGCGGATCGCTCCCGGCGACAGCTGCGCCGCGGCGTACGAGCGACTGCGCGAGCACGTCCTGGCGCACGTGCCGTGGGGCGCCCAGGTCACCCTGACGTACGCCGACGGTGGCGAGCCCACCGCACTCGACGCGACCGGACCGGCGTACGACGCCGCTCGTGAGGCGATGCGCGAGGCGTGGGACGGGGTCGCCCCGATCGACATGGGTGTGGGCGGTTCGATCCCGTTCATCGCGACGTTCGCGGAGGCGTTCCCGCAGGCATCCGTGCTGGTGGTCGGCGTGGAGGATCCCGACACCCGCGCGCACGGCACCAACGAGGGCCTGCACCTGGCCGAGTTCGAGCGGTGCTGCCTCGCCGAGGCCCTGCTGCTCGCGAGGCTCGGGGTCTAGCGCCGCAGCGGGTCGCGGCCGATGAAGGCCAGCAAACGGGTCTGGACGTCGGCGTCGTCGGGCACCTCGACGCGGGGCCCGTAGTGGCCACTCGACCGCATCGCGTCCTCGGCGGGCTCCATGCCCGCGAGCAGATCGGCACACTTCGCGGGATCGAGTGCTTCGTCCTGGCCGGTGGCTCGGGCGAGGTCCCACGTGTGCAGGAAGACGTCCCCGGTGTAGAACCGGTCGACCGCCTGGTCGAGCGGGACGTCGCCGATGTGCCGATTGGCGAGGACCCGGTCAGGAGTGGCCGGATCGTCGAGCAACGCCTGCACGGCGTCGCTGTGCACCTGCCAGGCCGCGACGGGATCGTCGTCGGCCGAAGGGCCGCGGGCCAGCGTCACTCCCGCACCGCTCTCGAGGAATGCCGGGAACCACTCGACCAGGTGACGGACGACGTCACGCGCCGCCCAACCCTCGACCGGAGCGGGACTGTCCCATCGGTCGACAGGCGTGCCGACGACCTTGGCGGTGAACCCCGCGGCTATCCATCGGTGTTCGTCAGCGGGAGTCATCCCGCCATCATGCCGACGCTGTCGTGAAGGTCAAGCCTTGGCGGTCTTGAGCAGCGCCCGCATGGTGTCGGCGAACACCCCGACGTCGATCGTGCTGTCGAGCGAGCGCAGGGTGCCGAGGCCGATGCCCAGGCTCAGCAGCGTCGTTGCGGCCTGGTCGGCGTCGACGGCGTCACCCAGCCCGGCCTCGGCCGTCACCTGGCGGACCAGTTCGGCGATCGCGGCGCGGATCTCGCGGTGCCGCTTGACCAGCTCGGTCGCGACGTAGGGGCTCTGCCGGGCGATGGCGCCGAACTCGACCTCGAGGGCGGTCCAGCGAGGCTGCCCGAGACCTTCGCGGGCCCATGCGGCGAACGCCTCGATGCGACCGTCGAGGTCGGTGTCCTGCGAGAACGCCGTGACGACGCCCTCGATCTGCTCCTCGTGGATGCTGTCGAGCACCGCCATGCAGAGCTGTTCCTTGCCCGCGAAGTTGGAGTAGACCGCACCCTTGGAGAACCCCGCGCGCACGGCGACCTTGTCGAGCGACGTGGCGGCGTATCCGTCGGAGAGGAACATCTCGCGGGCGACCTCGATCAGCCGCTCACGGGTCTGCGCCTGGCGCTCGGCCCTGGTGACCCGCGTGCCGGTGACTGCCACAAGCTCTCCTTCATCCCTTTTCATCGTACTCAGATACCGATAGTATCTGAAAAATGATCAAAAAGGACGTCGTCATCATCGGAACGGGCTTCTCCGGCATGGGAGCGGCGATGAAGCTGCGGGAGTCCGGCCGTGAGGACTTCGTGGTCCTCGAGAAGGCGCACGACGTCGGCGGCACGTGGCGCGACAACACCTACCCCGGCTGCGAGTGCGACATCCCGAGCCACATGTACTCCTTCTCCTACGAGCTCAACCCCGAGTGGAGCAAGAGCTTCTCGGGCCAGGAGGAGATCTGGGCCTACCTGCGCAAGGTCGCCGACGAGCAGGGCATCCGCCCCTACATCGACTTCGGCGTCGAGGTCACCGGGGCCGAGTGGGACGAGGACCGCAGCGTCTGGACCGTCCGTACGCGTTCGGGCGACGACTACGAGGCGCGCGTCGTGGTCGCCGGCGTCGGCGGACTGCACATCCCCAACGTCCCCGAGATCGCCGGCGCAGACACGTTCGAGGGGCCGCGCTTCCACTCCGCGGAGTGGGACCACTCGGTCGACCTCAAGGGCAAGAAGGTCGTCGTCATCGGCACCGGGGCCAGCGCGATCCAGTTCATCCCGATCATCGCCCAGGAGACCGGCCACCTCACGGTCTTCCAGCGCACACCCGCCTGGGTGCTGCCCAAGAAGGACCGGCCGACGCCGGAGTGGCGCAAGAAGCTCTTCGCGACCGTGCCCGGTGCCACCAGGGCGTACCGCAACGCGCTCTACTGGTCGCTCGAGGCGCGGGCGATCGCCTTCAACGGCCACCTCAACGTGCTGCCGTTCGCTGAGAAGATCGTGACGCGCTACATCGACAAGACGATCCCGGACCCCGAGCTGCGAGCCAAGCTGACGCCGGACTACCGGCTCGGCTGCAAGCGCGTGCTGCAGTCCAACACGTACTACAAGACGTACCTGCGTGACGATGTCGAGCTCAGCACCGACGGCGTGAAGGAGATCGTCGCGGACGGCGTGATCGACGGCAACGGCGTCAAGCACGAGGCCGACATCATCATCTACGGCACGGGGTTCCACGTCATCGACGCGTTCGACTACCTCGACGTCAAGGGCAAGAACGGCGTCGACCTCGCGACGCAGTTCCGCGAGCAGGGCGTCGAGACCTACATGGGGATGACGATCCACGGGTTCCCCAACCTCTACTTCATGCTCGGCCCCAACACCGCCCTCGGCCACAACTCCGTGGTGTTCATGATCGAGCAGCAGACCAAGTTCATCGTCCGCATGCTCGACGAGATGGATCGGCGCGGGGCCGTGTCCGCCGAGCCGACCAGGGCTGCGCAGGACGACTTCAACGAGGAGATCCAGCGGCTCGTCGAGAAGGGCATCTGGACGCAGGGCGGCTGCACGTCGTGGTACCTCGACAGCCAGGGCAAGAACCGTACGATCTGGCCCAAGTTCACGTTCCAGTACTGGTGGGAGACGCGGAAGGTCAACGCGCCCGACTTCGTCTGGGAGAAGGCCGCCTGATGGCTCGCCGGCCGGTGCAGCGCGAGGGCTACGACATCCCGGACGGCCCGACGCTGTCGCCGGGGCGGATGACGTGGAAGTTCCTGCGTGACCGCGCCGGGACCATCCCGGCGTACCACCAGGAGTTCGGCGACACGTTCACGCTCCGGATCCTGCCCGGGCCTCGTACGCTCGTCGTGTTCAGCGACCCGGCGGACATCAAGGAGATCTTCGCCGCCGACCCGTCGCAGTTCCACGCCGGCAAGGGCAACGAGATCCTCAAGCCCGTCATGGGCAAGCACTCGGTGCTCCTGACCGACGACGTGGAGCACCAGCGGGCCCGCAAGCTGTTGATGCCGGCGTTCACGGGTCCGTCGATGCGGGCCTACCAGCCACTCGTCGAGGCCATCGCCAAGGTCGAGGTCGACTCGTGGCGCGACGGTGACACCCTGGTCGCGCTCGACCGGATGAACGCGATCACCCTCGACGTGATCCTCCAGGTCGTCTTCGGCGTCACCGACGAGTCACGCCTCGCGGTGCTGCGGCCCAAGGTCAACCGCATGGTCAACATCGACGCCAAGATGCTGCTCGCCTGGTCCTACCCCCGACTGTTCGCGCTGCCGCCGTGGCGTGGCTACTTCAAGAACCAGCAGGAGGTCGACGAGCTCCTCTACGCCGAGATCGCCGAGCGGCGCGAGGCGCACGACCTCGACGGCCGCGACGACGTGCTGTCGCGGTTGCTGCGGGTCGGTGCCACCGAGGGCGAGACGCCGTTGACGGATGCCGAGATGCGCGACCAGCTCGTCACGCTGCTGCTCGCCGGGCACGAGACGACGGCCTCGGCGCTGTCGTGGACGCTGCACGAGCTCGGCCGCAACCCCGAGGTCCACGCCCGCGCCCTCGACGCCGCCGACACGGGCGACGACGCCTACCTCGAGGCCTGCCTCAAGGAGTCGATGCGGCTGCACCCGATCATCGACTTCGTCGCCCGTACGTTGCAGAGCGACCAGGTCGTCGCGGGTCGCCGGCTGCCGCGCGGCACCACGGTCACGCCGTCGATCATGCTGTCGCACAGCCGCGAGGCCAGCTTCGCCGACTCGCACCTGTTCAAGCCCGAGCGGTTCACGGTCGACAAGGTCGCGCCCAACACCTGGATCCCGTTCGGTGGTGGCGTGCGGCGCTGCATCGGCGCGGCGTTCTCGCTGATGGAGGGCACCGTCGTGCTGCGCGAGGTGCTGCAGCGCTATGCGGTGACCGCCGAGGCGCCGTCGCCCAACAAGCTGCGCAACATCACGAACGTCCCCGGTGACAAGGCCCCCCTGAAGCTGACCGAGCGGAGCGAGCTCTAAGCCCGGCTCCAGTTTTTGAAGCGTTAGACAGGTTCCCGACGCCGAGAACCTGCGCAACGCTTCAAAAACTGGCGGTTAGCGCGGGCCGACGTCGAGGATCGTGACGACGGCTTCGCCTGCCTCGTCCGACGCCGGCAGGTCGACCTGGGCCGTGATGCCCCAGTCGCGATCGCCCTCGGGGTCGTCGAACGTCTGGCGCACGTTCCAGGTCGTCGAGCCCTCCTCGACCATGAACAGGTCGGGCCCGCGCGCGGCCGGTCCCGTGCCGAGTGACTCGTACTCCTCGCGATAGGCCGCCATCGCCTCCATCCACGCCGCGGCGTCCCAGCCGTCCTCGCCGTCGAGGTCGCCCAGCGCGCTCCAACGGCCTAGTGCCGCGAGCTCGACGCGGCGGAACAGCGCATTGCGTACGAGCACCCGGAACGCCCGCGCGTTGCCCGTGACCGGCCGCGGCGGCGCGCTGCCCTCGGCCTTCGCGCGCACCTCCACAGGATCGGTGTCGGGATTGATGAGCTGCTCCCACTCGTCGAGCAGGCTCGAGTCGGTCTGCCGCACGAGCTCGCCGAGCCACTCCGTGAGGTCGATCAGCTCCTCGTTGCGCAGCTGCTCGGGCACCGTGCGCAGCAGCGTCTTGTAGACGTCGGAGAGATAGCGCAGGACGAGGCCTTCGGACCGGGCGAGCTGATAGTCGCCGATCAGCTCGGAGAACGTCATCGCCCGCTCCCACATCTCGCGGACGACCGACTTGGGCCGCAGCTCATGGTCGGCGACCCACGGATGACCCGTGCGATAGGACTCGTACGCCGCGGTCAGCAGCTCCTCGAGCGGCTTGGGGTGCGTGATCTCCTCGAGCAGCTCCATCCGCTCGTCGTACTCGATGCCGTCCATCTTCATCTCGTTGATGGCTTCGCCGCGGGCCCGATGACGCTGTGCGTTGATGATCGGCCGCGGGTCGTCCAGCGTGGACTCCACCACCGAGACCATGTCGAGCGCGTACGCCGGGTCGTCGCGGTCGAGCAGCTCGAACGCCGCGACGGCGAACGGCGACAGCGGCTGGTTGAGGGCGAAGTTTGCCTGCAGGTCGACCGTCAGCCGGAGCGTACGACCGTCGGCATCCGGCGGGTCGACATGCTCGACCACGCCGCCGGCGAGCAGCGCGTCGATGATCTCGTCGACCTCGGCCAGCAGCTTGTCCTGGGACTCCTCGGTCTCGTCGCTCTCCCGCAGCAGCCGCTCGAGCGAGGCGCGCGCGTCGCCGGGCCGGGAGATGACGTCGAGCACTATGGCGTGGCTGACGCGCATGCGCGACACGAGAGGCTCGGGCGTGCCGGTCGAGAGCTTGGTGAACGTTCCCTCGCCCCACGACACGAAGCCCTCGGGCGCCTTCTTGCGCTGGATCTTGCGCTGCTTCTTGACGTCGTCCCCGGCCTTGCGCACGAGCCGGGCGTTCTCGATGTCGTGCTCCGGAGCTTCCACGATGACGTGCCCGACCGTGTCGAACCCGGCTCGGCCCGCACGCCCGGCGATCTGCTGGAACTCACGCACCTGGAGCTGCCGCTGGCGGACCCCGTCGTACTTGGAGAGGCCGCTGAACAGCACGGTGCGGATCGGCACGTTGATGCCGACGCCGAGGGTGTCGGTGCCGCACACGACCTTGAGCAGCCCGGCCTGGGTCAGCGTCTCGACGAGCCTGCGGTAGCGCGGCAGCATGCCGGCGTGGTGCACGCCGACGCCCATGCGGATGAGCCGCGACAACGTCTTGCCGAATGCCGAGGAGAAGCGGAAGTCGCCGAGGTGCTCGGCGATGACGTCGCGCTCCTCGCGCGTGGCGACCTTGATGCTGGTCAGCGCCTGCGCCCGTTCGAGCGCCGAGACCTGGGTGAAGTGCACGACGTAGACCGGCGTCTGGTGGGTCTCGATGAGCTGCTCGAGCGTCTCCTGGATCGGCGTCGAGACGTACTCGGAGATCAGTGGGACGGGGCGCTCGGACGTCGTGACGAGCGTGGTCTGGCGGCCCGTACGTCTGGAGAGGTCGGTCTCGAACCGGGTCGTGTCGCCCAGCGTCGCCGACATCAGCAGGAACTGCGCCTTGGGCAGCTCGATCAGCGGCACCTGCCACGCCCAGCCGCGGTCCGGATCGGCGTAGAAGTGGAACTCGTCCATCACGACCAGCCCGATGTCGGCGCCGGCACCCTCGCGCAGCGCCATGTTGGCGAGGATCTCGGCGGTCGCGGCGATGATGGGGGCGTCGGCGTTGACCGCAGCGTCGCCGGTCACCATCCCGACGTTGTCGGCCCCGAAGATCTCACAGAGGTCGAAGAACTTCTCGCTGACGAGCGCCTTGATGGGCGCGGTATAGACGCTGCACTCGCCGCGCGCCAGCGCTGCCGCCATCGCCCCCGTCGCCACGAGGCTCTTGCCGGAGCCGGTCGGCGTCGCGAGGATCACGTTGGAGCCGGCGACGCACTCGAGGATCGCCTCGTCCTGCGCCGGGTAGAGCGTCAGGCCGCGGTGCTCGACCCATCGCGTGATGGCGTCGTAGACGACGTCCTCATCGTCCGTCACGCCCTTGGGCAGCAGGTCGATGAGTCTCACCCGTGCATTGTCTCCCGCGTACGCCCGAGCCAGGCGGGCGGCACTGACGGGGTCAGGTCAGGCCCGCCCGCTTGAGCAGCAGCATCATGCCTCCGGTGATGGCTGCGCCCAGGGCCCAGCCGACCAGCACGTCGGACAGCCAGTGACCGCCGAGGTAGATCATCGCCGCGCCGGAGAGCAGGCAGCCGGCAGCGCCGAGCACGCCGACCGCGAGCCGCAGCCGTGGCGAGGTCCACCACGGCGCCAGCACGAGGGCGGCGACGATGGACGAGGTCAGGATCGCGTGGGACGACGGCATCGCCGGGCCCGAGAGATGCGTGATCGCGAGGTCGTACGGCGGCCTCGGCCGGTCGATCCACTCCTTGAGCGGACCCGTCGCCGTCGCGGTCACGGCCATCGCGACCAGGATGCGAGCCAGCCCTGTGCGCAGCCGGAACGCAAGGACCAGGATCACCGCGACGATCCCGGCGACGACGAAGAAGGCCGTGGACTCCCCGACGTCCTCGAGGAACCGGAAGACGTCGGTCACCGTCCCGTTGCGGTGCTCGGCGCACCAGCGCGCGACCTCGATGTCGACCGACTGATGCATGCGCCAAGCGTACGAGTACTAAGCGCTCGCTTAGTCGGTGCGCTAAGGTCACGGCATGAAAGCCGTACAGATCACGACCCTCGACGGCCCTGAAGCGATCGAGCTGGTCGACCTGCCGAGCCCCCGACCCGGCGACGACCAGGTCCTGATCCGCGTGCACGCGGCCGGGGTCGCGTTCCCCGAGGTGCTCCAGAGCCGCGGGCTCTACCAGCTGAAGCCAGAGCTGCCGTTCACGCCCGGCGCCGAGATCGCCGGCGAGGTCATCAGCGCTCCCGACGGGTCGGGCTTCTCCCCCGGCGACCGGGTCGCGGCGCTCTGCCTGCTCGGCGGCTTCGCCGAGGAGGCCGTCGCCAACCTCGACCTGACGTTCCCGATCCCCGACACCATCTCGTACGAACAGGGTGCCGCGATCGTCTTCAACTACGGCACCGCCTATTTCGCGCTTGTCGAGCGTGGCCGTCTCCAGCCCGGCGAGTCGGTGCTGGTGCACGGCGCGGCCGGCGGCGTCGGCACCGCGGCGATCCAGGTCGCCAAGGCCTTCGGCGCGGAGCGGGTCATCGCCGTCACCTCGACTCCCGAGAAGGGTGCGATCGCGCTGGCCGCGGGCGCCGATGCGTTCGTCCTGCCGGACGGCTTCAAGGACGCGGTCAAGGAGCAGGGCGGCGTCGACATCGTGGTCGACCCCGTCGGCGGCGACCGGTTCACCGACTCGCTGCGCTGCCTCAACGAGGACGGCCGGCTGCTCGTCATCGGGTTCACCGCGGGCGAGATCCCGACCGTCAAGGTCAACCGCCTGCTGCTCAACAACGTCTCGGTCGTCGGCGTCGGGTGGGGTGCGTACGCCCTCTCGCGCCCGGGCCACATCGCCACGGAGTGGGCCGCGCTCGCGCCACACCTCGAGAGCGGCGCGCTGCGCCCCGTCGTCGGGCCCACGTTCCCGCTCGCCGAGGCCACGCAGGCGTTGCTGACCCTCGACGAGCGCCGCGCCACCGGCAAGGTCCTGCTGATCCCGTAGTCCGTCATGGGGCGAACCGGGCGATCGGGTTGGGCGGGCTCGGCCCTTGCCAGACCTTGGCCTACGCACCAGCCAGGTCGGCGAGCGGCTCAGCCCAACCCATGCGCGGATCGGGTCGCGAGTCGTCGGACCACATCCCGGTGCACGTGTGGGCGACGGCCATGTTCGAGTCGGGATGAGCAAACCCGATGTTTCCACCCGCTCCGGGATGCCCGAAGGTTCCACCGGAGGCGAATCGCCCGCTCTCGAACTGCGAGCCCAGCCAGAATCCGAGCCCGAACTCGGCCAGCTTCTGGTTGGGCACGGCCGCGAGCTGCGACACGGGGCCCAAGCCCGCCGTGCGCGGCTGGGTCACGAAGTCACGCGTCTGTGTTGAGAACAGCTGGACGGAGTCGACCTCACCGATGGTGGCGGCGTAGATCCTTGCCACCGAGCGTGCGCTCGCGATTCCACCGGCCCCACCGAATTCCATCTGGTGCCCCTCGGCAGAGTTGAGGAACTCGACCATGTCGGGAATCGACTGCACCTCTTCGAGGAGCTCCTGGACGACTGGGTCGGAAAGATCCACCCCATGTCGTGACCACAATCCAGCGGGACTGGTGGAGGACACCGGGCTCATGCGACTGCGGTGCGTGACGTCGATCTCGCGAGCCACCGGGAGTCCGCCGATCCAGGCGTCGACGTCCAGCGGTCTGGCGATGCGCTCGGCGAAGAGCTCGCTCACGCTCTTGCCGGTGACACGGCGAATCACCTCGCCGTTGAGATAGCCGAACGTGAACGGGTGGTACCAGGACGCGGTCCCTGGTGCCCACAGTGGTTCGGCGGCGGCCAGCGTCTCGACGCAACGCGCCCAGTTCGGCAGGTCACCACTCTCGATTCCTGCCGCGGAGGGAAAGAAAGGCAGGCCAGCTGAGTGGCTGAGGAGGTGCGCAACGGTCGTCTGGTCCTTGCCGCCGACGCCGAACTCCGGCCACACCTGTGACACCGGCTGATCCGGGTCAAGCTGACCCTGTTCGATGAGCAACGCCGCGATGATCGCGACCATGCCTTTGGTCGTGGACCACAACACGAAGAGGGAGTCGCCGCCGACAGGGACGTGAGTTTCGGGGTCCGCGCCGGCCCACAGATCGACCACCACGTTCCCCCCTTGATAGACGCACAGCTGGGCGCCACCGGGGTCGTCTGCTTGTCCGCGCTCGAAAGCATCCGCGATTCGCTCAAAGCCTGGAGCCACGTGGCCGTGAACCATGGCATGGGCTCCTCTCTGCTCGCGGACGTCCTGCTGTGGTGGGGATTTCGATGTCTGTCGCGCCTGTCGTGAGTCAGGCATCGTCTCGAGGTAGCTCGACGATCCGGACCTCCTCAGTGTCACGTGCTTCCACGTCGATGTCCGGGTCGTTGGTGATGACGACGAGCTGCTGCTTGTGCCACCAACCGCGCCACCACAAGTCTTCTTCGGCACCGCGCACGGCCACCTGGCCCGGCGTCAGGACCCGTCGATCTGCGGTGAGTGGCTTGAGCGCCTGCATCCACGTCGCGATTCCTTCGAGGGTGCGCCGTTGCACCTCTGGGATGCGGCCATCGGCGTCGGGACCCACGTTCAGCAACAGGCGGCCACCGCGCGAGACCACGTCTGCGTACACCGTGGCCAGCTCGCGCGGCGACAGCGTGAGCGAGGCGTCTTCAACGCGGTTGTAGCCGAAGGAGTAGCCCAACCCCCGGCAGTGCTCCCAACCGGAGCCCAGCTCGTTGCTGGTGTCGAAGGCGTACTCGCTGGTGCGGTAGTCGGCCAGGTCCATGCGGCCCCAGCGGTCGTTGACGATGCCGTCGGGCACGACGGAACGGTAGAACGACCGGAGGTCGTCCAGCGTGCCGTCGTGCTGCCCGGCGTCGGGCCAGTTGATGTCGTTCCACACGACACACGGCTCGTAACGCTCGATGAGATCACGCACCTGGCTGGTCGCGTACTCGGAGTAGGCCGCGTCGGCCGGCCGGAAATCTTCGACATGAGCCATGCTCGTGATCGGCGGATGGTCGGTGACGTGCCAGTCGAGTCCGCCGGAGTAGTACACGCCGAAGCGCAGGCCCTCGCCACGGACGGCCTCAGCCAGCGGGCCGATCAGGTCGCGTCGCGGGCCACGCTCGACCGTGCTCAGGCCTCTGGCGCCAGGTGCGTCCCACAGCGCGATCCCGTCGTGGTGCTTGGTCACTGGGACGACGTAGTCCGCCCCGACCGAGGCGAAGAGGCGCGCCCAGTCGACGGGGTCGAACGACTCGGCACGCCAGATGTCGAGCAGCTCGACATAAGGGATGCCGCCGAACTCGGCGAGGTGGTGCTGGGCCGCTGGCGACCCCTCGATGCGAATGGTGTTGGCGTACCACTCGGCGTAGGCGTTGTGCGCGAACCAGTCCTCTGGCGGCACGGCACCCCACGCGCCGGACGGCTCAGCCCAGGCAGGCACCGAGTAGGCGCCCCAGTGGATGAAGATGCCGAGGGTGGCATCGTGCGCCCAGGCGGGCAGCTGGTGATCTTGCACGAGGATCGAGCTCCTGGATTCAGGTTTGGCGGGAGGGAGTCAGCGGAACACGCCGCCGAGGGCGATGCCCTTCGCAATGGATCGGTTGAACACGAGATAGAGCAGGACCAAGGGAATGGTCGCCAGGGTGAGGCCGGCGAAGATGGCTCCGGTGTTGGCACTGAACTGACCCTGGAAGTCGAGGAGGCCGACCGGGATGGGCCTGCTTTCGGGCGCCTGCAAGAGCACGATCGCCAGCTGGGTCTCGCCCCAGACGAAGATGCCGTTGATCAAGCCGACCGCCACGAGCGGACCGCGCGAGAGCGGGAGCACAATTCTGAGGTAGGTGCGCATGAGCCCCAAGCCGTCGATCGCGGCCGCCTCCCGGAGCTCCGCGGGAAACCCCAGGTAGAAGCCGTGCAGGATCAGCACGGACGTCGGCAGGCACAGGCACGCGTAGACCACGCCCACGGCCCACGGCGTGCTCAGCAACGACAGTGCGCTGAATGCTGAGTAGTAGGGGATCAGCAACATGATCAACGGCAAGGTGGCGGCGGCCAGGAATCCGGCAATGACGAGCGCCCGCACGCGCGGCGAGGCAAGGGTCGCGAAGTACGCGGTGAAGGATCCCAGGAAGACACACCCAGCGACGCCGATCGCCGTCACCACGACGGAGTTGAACACGTACTGCACGAAGCCCTGGCCGCCCGGAGGTCCGGACCACGCCTCTGAGAAGTTCTCCGGGCGCCAGTCGACGTGGAGGACGCCGAGCGGGTTGCTGAAGATGTCGGTGTTGGACTTGAAGCTGAGAAGAATGATGAGGAGGAACGGCAGCACTGCCAGAGACGTCCACATCACGGCGATGAGCTGGCTGAGCAGCTGTCCGAGCCTTGGGCGCCGCGACGGCGCGCTGCGGCGGGTGGGGGTGTCAGTCAGGTCTTGAGTACTCATGCGTCTGGAGCCTTCCTTGAGCCGAAGACGTAGACGGCGAAGCCGAGGATGAGCAGGAAGACCCCGCCCACGACGCTCACGGCGGCAGCGACACCGAAGTTGGATGATTCGAAAGCGTCCTTGTAGACGAGAACCGGCAGGATGGTCGTGGAGTCTCCCGGACCGCCTCGCGTCATGCCCCACACGAGCGTGAATCCGTTGAAGGCCCAGATGACGTTGAGCAGGACGACCGTCGAGAGCACCGGGCGAATCATGGGCAGGGTGATCTGGAAGAAGGACCTCACTCCCCCGGCTCCGTCGATCATCGCCGCTTCGTAGACCGAGACCGGCACCTCCTCCATGGCACCGAGGATGATCAGGAAGGCAAACCCGACTCCCTGCCATATGCCGACCGCGATGATGACGATCAAGGCAGTCGACGGGTCGGCCAGCCAGGCATGGTCGTCTCCGAGTCCCACTCCGCCCAGCACGACGTTGACGACACCAGCGAACGGCTGCACGGACAGCGCCCAGAAGACTGCCACCGCGGTGGGCGGTGCCACGCCGGGTAGGAACCAAAGCACGCGGTAGATCCGCGAACCGGCCAACCCGCGAGACACGAAGGCGGCAAGGACCGTGCCGAGCGCCGCGATGCCCAGGGCAACTCCGACGCCCATGACGATCGACCTGACCAGGGCGGACCGGATGGTGGCGTCACTGAAGACCTCGGCGAAGTTGTCGACACCCGTCCACTCACGGGGTCCGATGCCCGACCAGCTCGACAGTGACGTGCGCACGAGGTCGAGAACGGGGAGGCCGAAGAAGATCGCGAGGACCGCCAGGCCGGGCAGCAGCATGGCCACCGTCTGCGGGGACGTCTTGAGCCGTCGTCGCCGCCCACCCGGTGCAGCCACGCGCAGCAGAGTCGCATCACTCATGCCGGTCGTGGCCTGTTCGCTGCGGGTACTCATAGTGTCGTCCGTTCGTTGTTCAATGGTGACCTTGGCGCCGCCGAGCCCGAGCCCGGCGGCGCCCCGGAGGGTCGATCAGCTGTTGTCCTTCTTGAAGGACTCGAACTGCTTCTGCTGTGCTTCCCCAAGCTTCTTGAGGGACGTCTGCCCGGCCAGCAGCTTCTGCATCTGGGGGTCGATGAACGTCTGCGACAACGCCCCGGGAGAAACGCTGGTCCAGCCGACGCCGGCTCCGTTGTCGTTGACGAACGAGACAACGTCCTGGGTCACCTTCGGGAGCTTGTCGATCTTCGTCGGGTCGACCGACTTCACCGCTGGCATCGACCCCACGTTGACGGCTGCGTAGCGCTGGACGTCGTCCGAGACGTAGATCTCGAGGAACTTCTTCGCCATCGCCTTGTTGTCAGAAGCCTTGGGAATGGCGAGGGTGTCGCCGGCGTAGACCGTCGGCAAGGTCGGGCCCGCCTTGCCGGGCAGGAGCAGCCAGTCGTAGTCGAACTTCACGCCGGTCTTGGCATCATCGAAGATCGCGGGCATCCAGATGCCGCCGAGCATCATCGCGGCCTTTCCGGAGGTGAAGGCCGCCTGCGCCTGGTCGATCTTCTGTCCGAGATAGCCGGGGACGAAGACGCCCTTCTTGGCGAAGGTCTGCACCTGAGCGACCGAGTCGACGAACTCCGGATCGGTGTACGGGACCTTCTGCTCCTTGCCACTCTTCCACGCGTTCGTGAAGTCGTCGAAGGCAGCCTTGTCGTCGTTCGCCGCCAGCTGGGCGTCCAGCATCCATCCGAGCTGGAAGCCGGAGCTGCCGCCCACTGCGAGGCCCTTGTAGCCGGCGTCGTCGAGCTTGCCTGCGATGTCGTAGAGCTGCTCAGGCGACGTCAGCTGGTGGTTGGCCGGCGCGGTCACGCCGGCCTTCTTGAAGGCTTCCTTGTTGTAGAAGACGACGTTGTAGTAGACGGTGTCGAACAGCACGACGTACGGCGTCCCGTCACTCTTGATCGACTCTGCGGTCGCCTTGTCCATCCGGTTGTCCAGATCGGCCGACTTCCACACGTCGTTGAGAGGGACGAGCTCCTTGTTCTTCATGAGCTCCAGGTACGGGGATGCGTTGGTGGGCACGATCCCGATGTCCGGAGCGTCTCCCGAGACCAGGACCTGGGCGTTGGTGGTGTTCTTCTGCTCCCCGGTGATGGTCTGCAGCTTGACCTTCACGCCCGGGTTCTTCTTCTCGAAGATGTCCGCGGCGTACTGGAAGGACTTGAGCTGCTCCGCCTGCACCTGGACGGTCAGGGTGGAAGATCCGCCTCCGGAGTCTCCCGAGCTGCAGGCCGCGGCAAGGAGGGACAGGCTCAGCACCGCGGCCAGTGCCACGGACCTGCGCCTGGGCTTCGCAGCCGACCGCGAGAAACCTGCGGCGGCGTGAGTGGCAGAGGCGGCAGAGCCGGCCCTGCCAAAGATGGGTGTGCGCTTCATGGTGGCCTCTCGTCGAGCTCATCGCAATTGGATTGATCCCTTAAAGATCAGATGTCTGAGTCACTATCGCTGTGACACCGACCACATGTCAAGCACTAAATGAATCGATTTACACGACATCCTGTTCCACGGCCGCACGTATCCAGTGCTCCACACCCGATACGTGCGCCAGCGCCAACGCCTCCGCCAGTCGTGCGTCTCCTGCTTCGATGGCCGCCAGGATCGCGGCATGCTCGGCGATGGTGACGTCGGCGGCGTCAGAGTCAACGACTCCTCGCCAGACCCGTGCGCGCACAGTGGCGCTGGAGATCCCGTTGAGCAGCGCCGCGAGGGTGAGGTTGCCACTTGCTCGCGCGACCGCCGCGTGGAAGTCGGCGTCGTGCTCGACCAGGTCGTCGTATTCGTTCCACCGTCGCATGAGGCGAAGGTGGGCAGCGATCTCGGCCCGCTCCTCGGCCGTGGCCCGCGTTGCTGCCAGGGCTGTGACCTGCGGTTCTATGACCCGTCGCGCCTCAACCAGCTCGAGGATCGACTCCTCCCCCATGAACTCCACGGCTCGCCCCAAGCCGGTCAGCAAGGTCTCAGCCGACAGGTTGGTGACGAAGGTTCCGTCCCCTCGCCTCACGTCGAGCACGCCGACCGTGACCAACGCCCTTACCGCCTCGCGAGTGCTGCTGCGAGAAACGCCGAGCTGTTCACTCAGCTGCGCTTCCGGCGGCAGCCGGTCGCCGGGGCCGAGACGGCCGTCCCTGATGAGGCCTCGGATCTTGTCGATGGCCAGCTCTATCAGAGGTGCGCCCATGGGGCTTCCCTTCGTCAGCGCGCGTCCTGGTCGGCCGCGCTCTCATACCCAGACATCATATCTCTGACTAGACATCTGATGTCTTGGCTTCTACGGTGGCTCTTGCGTGCCGTCGCCAACCAGGCGTCGATCTCGCGCCGACACAGCAGGTGGGGCGACCGACGCTCATGCTCAGGAGGAACTCGTGTTGTCAGAACACACACACGGCCAGGCCAGCCGTACCGCGCGGATCACTGGCTTGGAGGTGACCGATGTCAGGTTCCCCACGTCCAAGACGCTCGACGGCTCGGACGCGATGAACCCCGAACCTGACTACTCGGCTGCCTACGTGACGATCTGCACCGACGACCCTGACCACCCTGCGGGACATGCCCTGGCGTTCACCACGGGCCGCGGGAACGACATCCAGGTGCGGGCCATCGAGGCGCTGTCCGACCTGGTCGTCGGTCGGCACGTGGAGGACGTGTGTGCCGACCTCGGTGGACTGTCGCGTGCGCTGGTGCATGATCCGCAGTTCCGCTGGCTCGGGCCGGAGAAGGGGGTCATCCACATGGCTGCCGGCGCCGTGGTCAACGCGGCGTGGGACCTCGCAGCGAGACGAGCGAACCTCCCGTTGTGGCAGTACATGTCCCAGCTGTCGCCTGAGCAGCTCGTCGACTGTGTCGACTTCCGCTACCTCAGTGACGCCCTCACGCCACAGCAGGCGCTCGAGCTGCTGAAGCGCGCTCATGATGGCCGGGCCGAGCGAGAGGCGCACCTGCTCGCCACGGGCTACCCGGCGTACACGACGACGCCAGGGTGGCTCGGATACTCCGACGAGAAGCTCGCCCGGCTCGCGGCTGAGGCCGTGAAGGACGGGTTCCGGCAGATCAAGCTCAAGGTCGGCGCAGACGTCGAGGACGACGTTCGCCGCATGCGTATTGCTCGCGAGGTCGTGGGGCCAGAGATTCGGGTGGCTGTCGACGCCAACCAGCGATGGGACGTCGCGGAGGCGATCGAATGGATGTCGCGCCTGGCCCCGTACGACCCATGGTGGATCGAGGAGCCTACGTTTCCCGACGACGTGCTTGCGCATGCCGCGATCCGGCGAGCCGTCGCCCCCATCAAGGTCGCCACCGGCGAGCACGGCGCCAACCGGGTCATGTTCAAGCAGATGCTGCAAGCCGGCGCCATCGATGTGCTCCAGCTGGACGCAGCCCGGGTGGCCGGCGTCAATGAGAACATCGCGATCTTGTTGCTCGCGGCTCAGTACGAGACACCGGTGTGTCCGCATGCCGGCGGCGTGGGACTGTGCGAGATGGTCCAGCACCTGTCGATGTTCGACTACGTGGCAGTGAGCGGGACAACCCAGGATCGGGTCATCGAGTACGTCGACCACCTCCACGAGCACTTCACCGCGCCGGTGCGCATCCGCAACGGCCACTACGTCACCCCGACCGTTCCCGGGGGTGGGGGTCAGATGCTGGTCGACAGCGTCAACACCCACCGGTTCCCCGACGGTCCCGTGTGGAGCGGATATGACCCGCTGTCGTCTGCGGCACCACAGACCTCCACCGACTGAACCTGACACCTGGGAGCGAGCCATGATCACTGGGACCCTCATTCACCCTCAGCTGCTGGCCGCCGTCGCGCGCGCAGGCCACGGCGCCCATGTGCTTGTGCTCGACGGGCACTATCCGGCAAGCACTGCCGTGCAGGAGCGGGCTGAGCTGGTGCACCTCAACCTCGCGCCCGGCCTGTTGGACACGAGCACGGTGCTGCGGGTGCTGCTCACGGCCATGACGGTCGAGTCGGCAGCCGTCATGGTCCCGCCAGCAGGCGAGGATCAACCGCAGGCCGTCACCCAGCACCTGGCTGACCTTCCGGGGATCGAGGTCGACCGGCTGGACAGGTGGGCGTTCTACGAGATCGCGCGCTCCCGCGACGTTGCCCTAGCCGTCGTCACCGGCGACGTTCGGACATACGCCAACCTCCTCCTCACCGTTGGCGTCCGTCAGGTCGCTTCCCACGACGACCAATCACTCACCCAAGGCTCTCGCACCCAGGGAGAAGCCCCATGAGGATCGTCCGTTTCGGAGAGCCCGGTCGCGAGCAACCCGGCGTCCTGACATCCGACGGACGCCTGTTGGACGCCACGCCCCTCGTAGCTGACTGGACCGGCGAGCATCTGGACCCGAGCTCACTCACGTCGGTCTCAGAGTCGCTGGACAAGCTGCCCTTGGTCGACGCCGAGGCTGTCCGTCTGGGGCCACCGATCGGACGCCCAGGAAAGATCGTGTGCATCGGTCTCAACTACGCCGATCACGCAGCCGAGTCGGGGGCAACCATCCCCGATGAGCCGGTCGTGTTCATGAAGGACCCCTCCACGGTGGTGGGACCTCACGACTCGGTCCTTGTCCCACGAGGATCCCAGAAGACTGACTTCGAGGTCGAGCTGGCCGTCATCGTCGGGCGTCCGATCCGCTATGCCGCGTCAGCCGACGAGGCGCTCGCCTGCGTTGCCGGCTACGCCACCAGCAACGACCTGTCCGAGCGAGAGTTCCAGCTCGAGCGCGGTGGCCAGTGGGACAAGGGCAAGAGCTGCGAGACCTTCAATCCACTGGGCCCCTGGATGGTCACGGCCGACGAAGTGCCTGATCCCCAGGCTCTCGCGCTCGAGCTGTGGGTCAACGGTCGCAACATGCAGTCCTCAACAACCGCCGAGATGGTGTTCGCAGTCGGAGAGATCCTGCGCTACCTCTCGCAGTTCATGGTGCTGCGGCCAGGCGACCTCGTGAACACCGGCACGCCGGCCGGCGTGGCCTTGGGCCAGCCCGACCTTCCGTACCTGCGCGAGGGAGACATCCTCGAGTGCTCGATCTCCGGCCTCGGCACCCAGCGCGCGATGGTGGGTCAGGCATGAACGGCACAGCAGGCTCGCTTCAACTGCCGTGGCGCCGGCTCGGCCGAAGCTCTGCGCGGGTCAGCGAACTGGGGTTCGGGGGCGCCGGGATCGGCAATCTCTATGCCGCGTTGGACGAGACCGAGGCACGAGAAGCGATTCGGGAGGCGTGGAACCTGGGGATCCGGTGGTTCGACACCGCACCGCACTACGGGCTCGGGCTGTCGGAGCGGCGACTTGGCGCCGAGCTGTCTGGATGTCCTCGCAGTGAGCTGGTGGTGAGCTCGAAGGTTGGGCGGCTCCTGGTGCCGCACAGTGCCCCAGGCCGCGACACCGAAGGCTTCGATGTTCCCGCCGATCACGTGCGGGTGCGGGACTACAGCCGGGACGGCGTACTCCGTTCGATCGACGACACCTTGAGTCGCTCGGGGCTCGATCGGCTCGACCTCGTCATGGTCCATGACCCGGACGATCACTGGCCGGAAGCATCGACGCAGGCCGTGCCGACCCTTGCGCGACTCCGGGACGAGGGGGTTGTGGGCGCCATCGGCGTCGGCACCAACCAGTCGGCACTCGCCGCGCGCTTCCTACGAGAGACCGACGTGGACTTCGCCATGATCGCCGGACGCTACACCCTGCTCGAGCAAGGCGCCTTGGACGACGCACTCCCGGCGGCGACCGAGACCGGACGAAGCATCATCGTAGTTGGCGTCTTCAACTCCGGCCTTCTGGCGTCACAAGAGGTGCCGGACGATGCGCGCTACAACTACGCCACCGCTCCGCCTCACCTACTGAGCCGCGCCCGTGAGATCGCGGCCATCTGCAAGGAGCACGGCACCACGCTGCCCGCGGCCGCGATCGCCTTTCCCCTGCGTCACCCAGCCGTTGCCGCCATCGCCGTGGGGATGCGTTCGGCCCGGGAGGTGCGCCGCAACGTCGAGCTGTACTCCGCCGGGGTGCCGCACGAGCTGTGGGATGCACTGATCGACGCACGGCTTGTGAGGCCACAGCACGATCCACCAGGCAAGGAGCGGTCCCGTGCAGGCACCTGACCCCGCACGTCAGCACGCAGTCATGGATCCAGCACATCGCTCGGACGCCATGCCCTTTCGACTCTCCGGCGACGACCTCGCGACTTCCATCAAGGGCGCGGTGCACATCGAGGTCATCGGAAGCGGCGCGATCCCCCGACGACTGAATCCGGACATGGCGCGCCGCGCCCACTCCCAGGATCTCGAGCTCACCAGCGCCCAAGCTGCCGGCGTCACCATGGAGCTGCTCACCTCAGCGAGCGTCCTGGAGATCGAAGCTCACCTGACACGGCTGACGTACAACGCCGACACCCCGCCCGCGTCAGAGTGGGTGGTGGAGACCCCGGACCTGTATGTCGCTGTCGGAGCCGACCCCGCGGACGGCGACCTGGCTGTCGCGCAGCCTGACGGAACGTTCGAGACCCGCCCGGGAGGGCCGTCCACCGTCTCGGTCAGGATCGGCACATCGTCCAGCGCTCGGTTGGTTCGGGTGTGGCTGCCGCACAATGCGGAAGTCCACGTCACGGCCGTTCGCGCTGATGCGCTGTTGACGCCCGCGGAGGCAGGAACGGCGAGGCCTCGTTGGGTCCACCACGGATCCTCCATCAGCCACTGCACCGACATCGCCAGCCCCCGCGACATCTGGCCCTCGGAAGTTGCCAGTGATCTGGGACTGGACGCCATCAACCTCGGCTACGCCGGCAATGCGCTTCTCGACCCGTTCACCGCCGCATGCATCAGGGACCTGCCTGCAGACGTGATCACGCTCAAGCTCGGGATCAATGTCGTCAACCGGGACGCCTTCACCGCCCGCACCTTCGCTCCCGCGCTGCATGGATTCCTTGACGTCATACGGATCGGCCATCCAGCGACGCCCATCGCTCTCATCACCCCCATGTGGTGCGGCCTGCATGAACACACTCCCGGTCCGACTGCCCAGGATGCCGAGTCAGGTCGATTTCGAGCGGCCGCAAGCACTGCTCCAGACCGTCTCACCCTGACGAAGGTGCGTCAGTTGGTCCGCGACGTCGCCGACCTTCGTGGCGACTCCGCGCTTCACCTGGTCGACGGCCTCTCCCTCCTCGGTCCCGACGACGCCCACCTCCTGTATGACGACTTGCATCCCGATGAAGAGGGTTGCGCCCTGGTCGGGCGCAGATTTGCAGGCTACGCGCGGGACTGCGACACCGCGCTCGGTCGGGCGTTCGCACCGGCTCTCGCGAGCGACCGGCCATTGGAAACCAACTGACCCGGCGAGCCGGGTCCGGGTCGACCACAGCGTCGACCCGGATCTCTTGCACTCGCTCGTCGTCAGCCCTGCTGGTGGAAGACTGCCAACCCCCCGATCAGCAGGCGTCCACCGGATCGGGCAGGACCGGTCACGGACCGACCAACACCACGGAGATCTCCCCGCCGTCGGTCGGCCAGGACGTACGCGGTTTGTCCCCGTTGCCCGGAAGGGACTCCCACCTGAGGTAGTACGTGCCCGACGTCTGAGGGCCGGCAACGTCCGGAGTCAAGTTCACCTCAAGGCCCGGGTACGTCCCCCGCACATCAGCGATATGGCCCGGCAGTGAAGGTGTCGGCACCTGAGCCACCCGGTGCAGATCATCATTGATGACGATGCTCTGGCTGTTGTTGGAGCACAGGAAGTCGACCCGGACGTCGCCGTTGTCCAGCACCTGCGCGCCCTTCATCTGGACCTCGAAGTTCAGGCTTCCGCCGCCCCCGAACTGCCACCGCCCGTCCCAGTCGCTGATCTGCTGCACGTCCCACTGACCCGTCCCGTCGGCCCGAGCCGCGTAGATCTGGGACGCGCCGTCGTCGTCGTACTTGTGATAGGTGATCAGGGGCTTGCCCTCGGCGTCGAAGCCGATCTTGGCGTTGCCGTTCAGCAAGCCGCCACCGTTCGGGACGGGGTCGACGATGTCGCCCTCGCCGTACTTGAAGGGAGTGTCGAGCGGGTTGCCGGCACTGTCGAACCAGTCCACGAGGTTCGCGCTGCGTGCGTAGGACAGCATGCTGTTCGTTGCCGCGTCCCCGGTGTCGCGCCAGACCCACAGCAGGTGGAACAGGCCGTCAGGGCCGCGAGTGGGTCCCTCGAAGTACGCGTTCCACGTCCCTCCCGGGTTGCTGGCCGTCCCGCCACCGTCGAAGAGCGGCGCGTCGAGGAGCCGCTTCCAGGTCTTCGTGTTCTCGTCGTAGACATTGAAGTAGCTGACACCGTCGCCGGAGCCGCCGTTCCTGTAGCTGAACACGAGGCTGCCGTCGTTGCGGTTCACGAACTCTGGGTAGGTGACGGAATTCTCAGTGCCGGCGCTGACCATGTTGGTCACTCGCTTGAGTGACGTGACATCACCTGCGACGTCTGTCCGGAAGTAGACGAGCGGGACGTTGTGCATGTTTCCCGACACGTGAAGCTGTCCATCACGGTCAAGTCCGAGCGAGACGTAGTTGTGGCTGTCCCATCCAAGGCGAGTGGGGAGCACCATCTTGGTCCAGACCGCCGCGGGGTCGCTCAGGCTTCGGTGACCGACGACCATGTCACGATTGACGTTGTAGTACGCGATGTACTGGTCATTGCCGTCAGTCAGCACGCGCTGAGTCACGTGCATCCCAGCCCAGCCGCTCCCGATCCCAGACTCTTCCCGGACGACGTCGTCATTGCTGGGGAAGTCATAGCTGTCGCCTTCCTTGACGCAGTCCAGCGGACCCGGTGGCGACACCGACGGGGTGGAGCTGGACACCGAGAAGGACTGCGCTCGGAGGTTTCCGGTGTTGCTGTAGAGACCGGCGTACCCGCCAACACCATTCGGGTCGACGACGGAAAGCTCGGCTGAGGCGTCGACGAGGACCGCCCCGGTGTCGCGGCGACTCACCCCGATGTCGAACACCTTCGCATCACGGCTGAGTGAGACNAGCCAAGGACGTGCTGTTGGTGACCGTCAGCAGCTGCCACTGGCCGAGCGGGCGCGTCCCGCCAGCCGTCGTCACCCGCAAGACGTAGGACCCGAGCGACGACGAGGTTCCGTGCACGTTGGCGGCAACACCTCCCCACTCCGCACCCCCGGGAGCCGCGCTGACCAGCGCGACGTCCGCCGCAACCGTGAACCGGGAACCGAGCTGAACCGGGCGATAGGTGGCGACGTCGTTTCCGGGCGAGCCGCTGGAACGCGCACTCCCGCCACCAATGGACCAGGTGCCCCGGTCTGCGACCCAATCAGCCCCCAGCGGCCCGTCGGCGCGCTCGAAGTCATCGGCGCCGGCGATGGAGTTGGACACTGAGAAGGACTGCGCTCGGAGGTTCCCGCTGTTGCTGTAGAGACCGGCGTACCCGCCAACACGATTCGGGTCGACGACGGAAAGCTCGGCTGAGGTGTCGACGAGGAGCGCCCCGGTGTCGCGGCGACTCACCCCGATGTCGAACACCTTCGCATCACGGCTGAGTGAGACNGGCCAAGGACGTGCTGTTGGTGACCGTCAGCAGCTGCCACTGGCCGAGCGCGCGGGTCCCACCAGCCGTCGTGACCCGCAAGACGTAGGAGCGGAGCGACGAGGAGGTGCCGAACACATTGGCGGCAACTCCTGCCCATTCGCGACCGGAGGGAGTCGGGCTGACCAGCGTGACGTCCGCCGCGACCGTGAATCGGGAACCGAGCTGAACCGGGCGATAGGTGGTGACGTCGTTGCCTGGCGAGCCGCTGGAACGCGCACTCCCGCCAACGATGGACCAGGTGCCTCGGTCCGCGACCCAATCAGCCCCCAGCGGTCCGTCCGCACGTTCGAAGTCATCGGCGCCAGTGACCCGCTCGCCCGCTGCGGAGGCCGCAGGGACGCCGTTCGACACGTACAGAAGTCCGGCGCAGGCAAGGGCGGCTGCCAGAACGGCGACGAACAAGCGTCGTGTTGCGGTGGCAATGGATCGATTCATGTGGTGTCCCCGATGGTCGGCCTGATCGACGAAAGATGTGACGCCCATTACATGATCAAACGTTTGATCATGTCAAGAGAGCGCTCCATCCGTCTCGCCCACCGATCCGCGCTGAGCGCTCGATCTAGCCCTCGATGGCGCTGGTCGACGCCCGACGTATCAGCTGAGGCGACTCGTTGCTCAGGAGGCGGTCAGCGGCGGTTCCTACTTGGAGCCGTTCGATCAAGCATTCAACGGCCGCCCTCCCCAGCGAGCGCAGCGGCATCCGCACGGTGGTGAGCGGCGGCCAGGTCATCGCCGCCGGCCATGCGTCATGCACTGCGACAACGGACAGGTCCTCTGGCACAGACCACTTCATGCGGCGTGCTGCGCCAAGAGCGGCCATGCCCGCATTCATGTTGGCAACCACCAGGGCCGTGGGCCGCGGCTGCGCCTCGGCGAGAACCGCCAGGGCGGAGTCCGCGTCAGAGATGCGGTAGCCGAATCGAGTCACCAGCTTCTCGTCGACCGCATGCCCGGCTTGCGCCATCGCCTCACGGAAACCCTCCTCGCGGCGCCGGGCCGAAGGCGACCCGGCCAAACCCCCTACGAAAGCGATCCGCTCATGCCCCAGGGCGAGCAGATGGTCGGTCGCGGTCCGCGCGGCCGCGGCGTCATCGAGCATCACTGATCCCGTTCGGCGCGGGTGAGCAGCGTGCAGGAACACCACCGGAAGTGCATCGTGCACGAGAGAGTCCAAGCTCTCGGGCTCGAGCCCGTCAGGCATCTGCACGATGGCCCCGTCGACCCGCCCCTCACCCAGTAGCCGCGCCAGCGTGTCGTCAAGGTCGTGCATGCCCTCCGCTCTCGAGAGCAGCAAGGTGTATCCCCGTTCCCGAGCCGCATCCTCAGCGCCTTCCACGAGCTCGCTGAAGAGGGCATTGGTCAGATCGGGCAGGACACATGCCAAGACGGCCGTCCGCTGCAGTCGAAGTGACCGGGCCGAGTGGTTGGGCCGGTAGTCCATCTGACGGGCCGTCTCGAGAATCCGCTGCCGAGTCTCCTCGCTCACACGGGTGCCAGGCGCGTCATTCAGGACGCGAGAGACGGCGGACACGGATACTCCGACCGCGCTCGCCACATCACTGAGGGTCGTCACAACCCTCCTTCTCCAGTCCGACTGTTCACTGCCCCGATCCTCCCACGCCGACGACGCGGCGCGGCCGGATGCTGACGATGACCTCGCGTCGAGGTGGTGTCGGGGAGCTGGCCGCCGCGCTCGATGCGCGCGACGGCCAACCCGTGCTCAGAGGTCCGACTGAGCCAGGGCTCGGCCCTTCATCTTGAGGCCGAGCGCGAAGACACAGCCGATGGCGAGCCAGATGAGGCCGACGGTCTTCGCGTTGTTGCTCGCGTTCCACAGGGCGTACACCAGCACCGCGGACCCGATCACGGGCGAGACCAGATGCACGAAGTACTTGCGCGACTTGGTCCGGACGATGAAGTGCCTCAACACGCTCAGATGCAACAGGATGTACGCCGTCAGGGCGCCGAACGTCACCAAGCTCGTCAGGAGCGCCACATGCTCCACACCGAAGATTCCCACCAGGATCGACAGGGCGGCGATGAAGAGCATCGCGTTCGCGGGCACCTGCCGAGACGTGACCTTGGACAGGAATTTCGGGAGCTGCCCGTCACGAGCCATGCTGTAGAGCAGTCGAGCCGAGACACCGTTGGACGCGATGGTGTTGGCGAACAGCGCGATCATGGCCGCGACCAACGTCACGACGACCTTGAACCAATGGGTCATGACATCACCGGTGATGTTGTAGAAGGCGTTGTTGACGGCATCGCCATCAGCGAACTCCGTGCCCTTGGGCACGAACGCGGCTGCGAAGTAGACCTGCACGATGAACATGGCTGTCACGGCCCAGAGCACGATCATCGTGGCGCGGGACGTCGTCCTGCCACCGTCGACCGCCTCCTCGTTGAGCGTGGAGATCGCGTCGAACCCGATGTAGCTGAGCGCGGCGATCGGGATCGCGCCGAACACCACGTTCCAGGAGAACTCGTCCGGGTTGAAGATCGGCGTGAACGAGAACGAGCCTTGTCCCTGTGCGATCGCGACGATCGACCAAGCGATGAATGCCGCAAGCGTCACCATCTGGATGTAGAGGAAGATCCGGTTCATCTTGGCGGTGACGTCGATGCCGCGGACGTTGATGATCACGGTCGCCACGACGAAGAACACGACCCACGCCTCACCGGGAATGCCGTCCACGAGGGAGGTCATCGCGCTCGCCGCGAACACACAGAGCAGGGCCGGCAGCAGCAGGTAGTCCAGCAGAATCGCCCAGCCGCTGATGAAACCGACGAAGTCGCCGATGCCGTTGCGGACATAGGAGTAGACGGAGCCGGCGATGGGGAACTCTGTCGCCATCTCCTTGTAGCTCACCGCGCTGAAGAACATCGCGATGGCTGCCACGACGTACACCAGCACGACGGCGCCCGACGAGAAGTTGTAGACGATGCCGAAGACTGCGACAGGTGCGAGCGGAACCATGTAGATGAGGCCGTAGATGACGACGTCGGCCAACGACATCGACCGCTTGAGCTCTTGCTCGTATCCAAGCGCGTGAAGGGTGTCCTCGGCCTCGTGGCCCGGCCCATCAGCTGCGCGTCCTAGCTCGGTGGACATAGTGTGCTCGATTCTGAGAAGCGGCCCACGAAGGAGCCGAAGTTCAGATCAACGTAGGTATCGACGCACTCGAATCCCATACGCAGATGTGCGTAATCGGGTCTTCGCCGCTCAGGAACTACGTATGTCGACCGATGGTGCACACCCCGTCGCATTCCTACTGTGACAGGAATCGGTCAAGACGAGGAGTCAGGCGATGGTGCAGCGCACAACGACGGAGCGGGTGGCCGAGCTGGACGCGGTGTTCGACCGCCGGTTCAACGCCCGGGTCAGGTCTGATCTGACAAGCGACGTCCTCGACGAGCTACTCCGCAATCCCCTTGGCCCGCACACCGACACGGCGTCGCGGGTCAGACGCGCTTTGGGCAGCATGACGATCACCGGCAAGCAGCTCATCTTGTCCCTGGGCCCCGACGGCCCGTGGGCGATCGGCGTCGTCACCGTGGGAGCCCCCGGAAACCTGGTCGTCGACACCGACGCCCATCACAGCTACGAGGACGCCATGCGCGTCATCTTCGCGAATCGCGCTGCACAGTTCGCCGGCCCGGTCGGCACGGAAGGAACGTCTCATGGGAACTGACACCGCTGGCCTGTTCGGGTACAGCAACACACTGTCCGGCCGCCCGGGCGAGACCCTCTCGTTCCACGTCAGCGCAGAGAACGTCGGAAGCTACCGCGCCGAGCTCGTACGACTGCGCCACGGCTTCACCGGCTCCGCGGGCCCGGGATTCCTCGAGGACTCGGTCCCGAGCTCGTTCGACGGAGAGTACGCAGGACAGGCTCAGACCTGCCAGCCCGGTTCGTACGTCGAGGTCAAGCATGACGGCAAGCTCGCCGACTGCGCGGAGACCTCGATCCGGGCGTACATCTATCCCACCCTGCCCCGCAGCGAACGATCCGGGGAGTTCGGCGCCTATCACGTCTCTCAGAACTCGATGGTCAGGGACAGTCAGCTCCAGACCGTGCTGAGCACCACGATCGCTGGTGAGATCGGTGGCTATTCGTTGGCTCTCGACGACGGGATCCCGACATTCTCCTGGTTCGCGGATGGGGCCATCCGGACCCTCACGCTGAATCAGCATCTGCAGGATCATCAGTGGTACCTGCTCGAGGTGACGGCCTCCGCAGCAGAAGGCGCCGTCACGCTGTCCGCCTCCCCGGTCGCGAACATCATGAACCGCAACGCAGAAGCGACGGCCGGACTCGACAGCGACTTCGCGAGATGCAGCGCGACGCAATTCGAACCGCGAGTCGGCGACCTCAGGATCGGCTCCTCTGCGCGCCGTGTTGGGAGCCGCCTCCTGGCGTACGAGACGTTCAACGGCAAGATCGGCGGAGTACGGATCGATCAGTTGGGCGACGAGCCGTCCGGTCAGAGGACACTGGGCGACTGGCACTTCGGTCTCAGTCCGCGATCCGACGGCCTCCTGCTCGACGTCGTGCTGGACAAGTCACCGCACGCCTTCCACGGGACATGCGTGAACACGCCCACACGAGGTGTGACGGGACCCCTGTTCCAAGGGTTCGTGACCGACTTCCGGCGAGTGCCGGACGAGTACGACGCGATCCATTTCCACGACGACGACATCACCGACGCAGACTGGCCGGCCTCGTTCTCCTTCGAGATCCCCGATGGCCTGCCCAGCGGTGTGTACGCAGCCAAGGTCAGCGCTCCGGGAGCGGAGCAGTACATGCCGTTCTTCGTCCTGCCGTCCGAGCGCAAGAACCGCGTGGCCGTGCTCTTCAGCACCGCCACCTACCTGGCGTACTCGAACGATCGCATTGCCTTCGAGGCCGACCAGGCCGAGATCATCGTGAGCCACACCCCGATCGTCGATGGTCTCGATCTGGCGCTCCAGGACCACCCCGAGTTCGGTCGGTCCTGCTACGAGATCCACAACGACGGCTCCGGTGTCGTGTTCGGAAGCTCGCGCCGGCCGATCCTCACGATGCAGCCGACCCACCGTGCGTGGTTCCAGCACGGCGGCGCGTGGGGCCTGCCTGCCGATCTCTGCATCTCGCACTGGCTGGAACACGAATCGATCCCCTTCGATGCCATCACGGATCACGACCTGGACCGCGAGGGCCACGAGCTGCTAGACGGCTATGACGTCGTCATCACCGGCGCGCACCCCGAGTACGTCACCAGAGCCGAGATCGAGTCGATCGACACGTACCTGTCGACTGGCGGGCGACTGATGTATCTCGGAGGCAATGGCTTCTTCGCCACCGCCTCCTTCGACCCCGAGCAGCCGCACGTCATGGAGCTGAGGCGCGCAGACGGCGGAACCCGTCCCCACCAGTCCCCCTTCGGCGACGCTCGGCACACGACGTCCGGCGAGCAGGCCGGCCTGTGGCGCAACAAGGGCCTGCCCCCGCAGAAGCTCGTCGGAGTCGGGTTTGCCGCGCAGGGATTCGACCGCTCCACCCACTATGAGCGCCTCGAGGACAGTCACGACCCGATGGCGGCCTTCGTGTTCGACGGGATCGCGTCCGACGAGCTCATCGGCGGCTTCGGGATCATGGGCGGCGGAGCCGCCGGCGCGGAGATCGACTGCTACGACCCGTCCTTGGGCACAGCACCCGGAGCGCTGCTCCTGGCGACCTCCGGACCGTTCTCCGACGGGTATCTGCTCGCTGCGGAAGAGGTGTACGAGACGTTGCCCGGACTCGGAGGGACCGAGAATCCGCGTGTTCGCGCCGACATCGTGCTGTGCCCGATCGAGGGCGGAGGCGCGTACTTCTCGGTCGGATCCATCGCCTTCTCCGGGTCGCTCTCGTACAACGCCTATGACAACAACGTGGCTCGCATGACCGGGAACGTCCTCCAGCGCTTCCTCCGCAAGGAACCGATCGACAGCGTGATGTGACCTTGATTTTACCTGGCAGCAGCGGGGCCGGGAGTAGAGTTGGCACTCTCCCTTCGCGACCCAGAGGTGGCTGTCATGGACACTCCGAACAGTCGCGTGTTGGTGGAGGCGGCGTTTGCCGCGGGCTCTGCTGACCCGGTCGACGCGGCGGAGTCCGTGCTCTCGATCCTTCGTCCGGTCACCGGCGATGAGGCCAGCAGCTTGATGATGTGGGACGAGTCGACCCACACCCACATCGCGATCGCCGCCAGCGGCTACGACGACGAGACCCTCAAGACGCTCGGCGACGCCTATGCCGGTTCCCTGGCCCACGCCTCCTTGCGCCGGAGTGGACGAGCCACCCGCATCAGCGACATGCCCAAGGACTACCTGGACTCCGAGATCTACTTCCGGGTCGCGGGGTCTGCCGGATTCGGAGATGGCATGTCCGTCTTCCTGTTCTCGGCTCACCACGAGTACGTGGGCATGTTGCACATGTCGGCCGCCGCACCCAACACGTTCGGCGACGAGTCGGCCGAGCTCATCAACAACCTCCGGCCGATCGTGTCCCACCTGTGCAACGCGGTGGCACCACGCCACGTGATCCTCGCGGCACCCTCCTCCATGCGCGCGAGTCTCATGGACGACGCCGGGCGCGTGTGGCAGATCGAGGACTGTGAACCGTCACGCGTCGCCGAGTCCGACGGCTTTGCCACCGTCCTTGAACGCTTCCTTCGCTCCCGGCTCTCAAGCACGCAGGGCGTCTGGCCGATCGGCAATGACTGGGTGAGTGTCGACCTGACCCGCGCACACCACCCGTTCGACCGGAGCAGATCTGCTGCGATGGTCCGTGAACGGCCCACGGATCAGCTTCTGGGGTTGTCGCCTCGGGAGCTGGACATCCTCCATGGGATGGCCATGGGCCACAGCAACCAGCAGATCGCCGAGGACCGTTGGATCTCGCCACGCACCGTGACCACGCACGTTGAGCACATCCTCGAAAAGATGGACCAGCGATCGCGCGCGGGGGCCGTTTCAGCAGCTTCGCGGCTGGGCCTGCTCCGGCTGGACGGCATCGAGGTGTGATTGACGATCGGGCGTCGATCGAGTGGGGCGCCGAGGGACGCGGGCCGAACCCTGAGGTCAAATTTTCGTTGAGCCGCTTGTCAGAATCGAACTGACGACCTTTTCATTACGAGAGGTTGCTCGATGCCTTCCTACCTGGGATTGCAGGCCCATCCATGCCGTGGATTACATCGATTCTTACGGTGGGGGCGCGCCGGGGGCGCGCACACTTGATCTAGACGGCCGGCGCACACGTACAGCCCTAGGGCTTCACGACACGGGATGCGTCGACGCTAGTGCTCGCCAGGCTTGGTCCCAGTCGCGCAACTGTCACAATCGAGTGAAGCCGACGAATTGACATTCCCACAATGCTCGCACGCCCAGTATGCCGCTTGAGCGATGCTACCTTGCCCTAAATTGAGGATTGACAGGACAGTCGCGTCATCGCTATTTGCAGCGATCGCCCACTCTTCTGGGTACAAGCTGGACCCGTTCCCGGAAATCCTTAGGAACGTGGCTGCAGCATGACGGACATCAGAAGCCTCATTCGTGACTGAGTTCTGCAGCAGGGCGTGGGGATCTTCAACGCAGCACAGTCGTACCAGCATCACGGCCCGCCGGCCTTCGTAGCTCGAAGCCTGGATTTTCGCCAGCAGTGAAGCAACTTCGGACGACCCCGCATTGCCCAACATCCACGTAGCCGAGGTACGAAGGTTCTCACTGTCTGAGCACAAGAACTCAATCAAGGTTGCCGCTTCATCTGGAGTGGGACGGTTCACGGTGAGGTCGTCCGCAACCAGAGGCGGCAGGTCAATTACATCTTTCGCGCTGAGGAACAAGTCGGAATCGTGGAACAGGAGGCTAGCTTGAGAGGCCACGACTTCGACGTCCAGCCCCAGAACTCGCGCCGACAAGCGTAGCCACGTCGAGACCTGACTCAAGGGGAGTTCACGCACATCTCGAATGTCGTCCGCGTACATGGCGGTGAGACCGAGACCAACCAGCAACCGATTGAGTTCTGAAAAGCTCCAGCGGTGCCGCTGGGAGAGAGTTTCGTGGGGATCGTCAGCGAAGGCCCGGAGCATCCATCCCCATCCATCGAGGTCGTCAATAAACTCACGCAGCCAACCCAAGTTGGGGAACCATTCGTGCGGGTTTGGGTCCGTCCAGCCTGCCGCCGCGAGGAAGCCGTGCACCTTCCCGTGATCGCCCATTGAGAGCCGGGATGAAACCTCATACAGCCTCTCGACGAAATCAGAGTCCACCTCCGCGATCAGTTGTGCCACTCCTACGCAAAGCCGTCCAAACCCCGAGGGAAGCGGAGTACCGGTGCGAATTTCCAGGTACCTCCGCGAACGACGTACAACGCCACCCTTCTCGGATACAAGCGGGGTGTAGAGAATCTCCCGCATCGCATCGATTGCGTCGGACGAAATCTGACCAGATACACCGGCGATCCTCTCGGATATCGCCATCAGGGTCCGCGCCATCTTGAGACGGTCATCATCCATGGACATTCGCTCAATCGCGATACGGCGCTGCTCGCAGTTCACGGCGCTAACATCGAGCGAAGCGAGTTCCATCGTGTAGTACGAGCTACCAGCTTTATCCTCCAGTTTTTCGGCGAGGGTCGCGGTGTTCGCGGACGGCGGCATCTCCTGCTCGGCCGCGCCCGCGAGAATCTCAATCAGTTGACCTTCCCAATCCAGCGATTCCGATCTCTGTTCGACTCGTATTTCGAGCAATGCATCAATCACCCGTGACCGAGCCGCGAACTGCTCGTCGACAGCAAGCGTGAGCAAACGATCCACAAACTTCGGCACTTCTAGAACCGCGAGCAGAAGGGCGTCCTTGAGGGCCGGGTCTCCCGCCGCATTTGCGATCCAAGCGTCAACATCGCTAGCGGACTGTTTGGAAGCCCAAATCGCGTCCCCGAGTTCACTGAATTGCCTCGAGCGCGCCGACACTAGACCGCCTTCCACCGTGAATACGCTCGCCCGTTCGTCCCAGAATCGGAGCGCCTCACGCGCCAGTACTTCTGAATGACCGGGAGCCTTTCCCCATCGTGCATTGAAGAGCGAAGCCAGCGCTCCCATCGCCGTTGTTCCATCCAGATCGGAGGTCGTGTTGAGAAGGTGTCCGATCTCTGCGAACGCCTCTGACAGCATCTCCGGATGCAGGTCTGGATTCCAATTTGTCGGACCGGCCGCCTTGGCCGCCTCCCATAGACTGATGTGCTCACGAACGACTTCTCTGAGCAGGGACAACCGACCGATTGGCGCGCCCCCGGGCGCGTTCGTCGCGATTCGTAAAGTCGCTAGAGTCGCCAGCAACGGAATTTCCCAGAGATCGCTGTTGCCTTGTCGCATCTCGTCGATCGTCTCGACTCTCTGCGCCAGCCAAGTATCGCGGGGGTCGTCATTCGTGCCGCGACATTGGGCTACGTGGGCCAGCAACCCACGACAAAACTCTGGCAGGTACTCCGGCGACTTGAGAGTGACCCTTGGCAGGGCGAGGCTTGAGGCATCGTTGAGGGCACTAGGGCGACCGGACAGAATCAGTCCGAGGTTCAGCGACGCTTCGCGAAGTACCCTGCCAACGGCGTCGACAATTCTCGAACGATCGCTCAGCGCTTCGTCCAAGCCGTCCAGAATCAGCGTGACGCGATCCGCAGGGATTCGCTCAAGGAGGGCATCGACGAGCAAGGATTCGTCCTCTTGACCGCGAACATTCCGAGCTAGCCGGATGAGAGAAGCGATCGTAATGTCGTCGGTTCCCTGGGTCTCGGAAGCTACGCGACGCAGGTCTATGACTATTGGAAGAGGCGCCAAGGGGTCGATGGCCCATTCCGCCGCTAGTTGAACTAGAGCTGTCGACTTCCCCATGCCCGGCAACCCTTCAATCATGAGGCGAGAGTGCCGTCGAGCCACTGCGGCGAGCGGAGCGCTATGAGGCCTACGGCCTTCGCCCCACTCGACCGTGAGCTCGGAAGTGGTGTGGGCGCTTTCGATGGGTGGAAGACCCGGACACAACCCAGCCAAGGACATCTCCGCAGCAGCGGCGACGAGGCGTTTGCGATATGAATCGACCGCGTCTAGGCGTGCCTTTGCGCGAGCCCCGGCTGAACCGGTTCGATCTGGAAACACGTCCAACTTCGCTGCAAGCAGATACTCCACCCAATCCTCGAGGCTGCTCGTGCCGCGCCGGGCAGCTTGCACTTGCATGGCTGCCCGCAAGGCAGCGAACGCGGCCAGCCCACTGCCACTAGGCACAACCGAGTCTTCCAAGAGTTTGGCGGCGTATGCGGCGTGAAGATCGCCGTCATCCCTCACGCGAACCTCGGCCACCCGTGCGTGCTTCACGATCTTCTGCTGTAGGTCGACAGAGAGTCGTGCGAGCCTCTTCTCGAAATCTGACATGGCCTTGAGCTCACCTTTTGGCGAGCTCGAACTCTCGCGCGCTTGCGATCGCTGTAATGCTCGATCCAAGAAATTGAGCGTGCCTCTCACCGTGCCCGCAGCGAGCATCAATGAGTCGCCGTCTTCGACATCTTGGTGTGCCCACTGCGCGACGGTGTCATCTAGAGGGCCCGACATTCCGCATTCCAGCTTCGCTTGAACAAAGAGGGTCGATCCATCCGCACATTCACATCGGATGTCGTCTGTCGCATCGCCAGTCTCGAGTCCGATTCGGACCGGCTCGCTCGTTGTCAGCGAGAGGCCAATGCCCCTGACAGCTACGCCGGCAAGCCCGTGGCACACCAAGTACGCCGCAACGCCTGCGCGATATTGGCTGCCCGCCTCATTTGCCTGCCCCCCAGCAGAGCCTCGCGAGTTCACCACCTGAGCATTCTGTATCAAGATCGCTGGACTTAGAGCGTGTAACCGCAATGTCGAGGCTCCGGTCTACGCCGACCGCCAGCTTTGCACCTCAGGAGAGCGAAGAGAGCATCAGCACATTCACGGCGTCGACAAGCCTTGCCGCAGATAGGTCGTTCTCCAGGCCCTGCAGGAAAAGCGAAGCCAGCACGACGTCATGGGACCCCTCTATCTCCGCAGCAACCTGCCTAAGCAGGAGGTCGAATGCTGATGTGACCTGCGGCGGGAAGGCGCTCAGAGTCGCTCGACCCTCTGCCTCGATGTCGGCCAAAGTTGGGAGCGAGTCAGCGATCAGTGGCGGCCAGGTGGGTGGGCGGGACCGGCGTCGACTGGCGTCGTGTGAGAGTTCTACGAGACTCTGGACAATTCGGGAAATGCGGGTCGTGGTTGCCCCGGCAAGCCGCGTCGCGATGCCCGCTGCTGCAGCGACTTCTTCAATGTCTTCAGGGAGTAGATCATGACTCCCCGGTTCCGACTCTGCGGACATGACCGCGGCAATCGGCAAAATGTACGTCTCGCCAGCCTCCGTTGTGGTGGCAGCACCGACCACCCGGCAACCCAGATCCTCGCGCTCCCCTTTGGACGCCGCCTCCATCGCAGCCTTTAGGACAGGCCAGTGTTCTGCGTCTGTGATGACCAGCCAACCTGCATTGTCCAGTGCCCACGAATGCGATCTAGGGTCTTCGAATCGATGGACGTGCGCTCCCGGGACCTCCCCAGTGATGCTGGCGATGATCTGAGCTTGACGCCCCTGCTTGACCTGTGAGACAGCGCTCACGATCTGGTTGCTTGACCCGAGCAGATCGCCTGCCCGAATATGCGACGCAGCAGACGGGTCGAAATGGATGGTCGCCAGCAGGGCCGCAATGTGCGCCAAGTTCTCGATCAACTCATCCGATATCGGTGCGCCAAGCGCCCCAAAGTGCGGGCTACTCTCGGCTCTAGCGTCTCCGAGCTCGACGACCGCGTCCCGGATTGACATTGCGGCGACGAGCAGTCTGGGGCCCAGCACTCCCCGCAACGCGTCCGTGGCCTTCAACAGAGCACGCGTCGTGTCGTCTTCCTTCCGGTCAAACGCGTCAGCACCGGCGTGTGTAACCCCCAATCCCACCCCAGTCGCAGCCGGCCGAGCAAGTTGGTTCGCGCATTCAACAGCCAGAGCATCCAACTTCGACTGCCAATTGGCCCGTCGATTTGCGTTGTCTCTCGGACTCAATCGCGCCACTGCGGATCCTGCCAACTCGGTCAACATTTCAGCCGTGGTGATCTGCGCCCGCACAAGCGACGTCCAAGACTGCGCCGCCGTGGACCTGCGCAGCGCCGCCTGAAATCCCACATTCCTGCGTACACCGACTCGGTCCGGGAACGCGTCGCGGGCCATTCGTTTATATCCCGGCTCGTGGCCGGCGATTTCGACACGCCTTTGGGAAGCGTCGAGGGTGATGACCTCCACGATCTCAGCTTCCGGGCAGGCCGCAGCGAGATTTCTTGCCGCAGCCACGGCGCTATCGTTGATGATGTCAGCAGAGCTACCTTCCATGGACGCGTCCCATGCCAACTCCAATGGGCTCGTCGGATTCGGCGGCAGAAGGCGGCGCAAACTGACCGTCGATGTCGCGGTTTCGTAGGACACGTAGATGGCATTCGGATCCATTTTGGCGACCTGGGTGGCGCGACTTGCTGGCGTGCCGAGAATCGCCTCGACCTGTCCTGCGGCAAGCGATGCGCTGAGCTGCTCGATGAGACGCGACCAAGGTTCCACGTCCTCAGGGCCCGCCGGCTCGGGGAATCGCTGAAGTATCCAGGCAACGGTTTCAGGCGAAAGGGGGGCGAAACCGTGCGCAGCTTCCAAGAATCGCGTGGCTTCAGCCACGTTCTCGGCAGAACCGCCCAAAGCTCGGACCGAGGTGTCGTTCAGCTTCGCGGCGACCTTCTGCGCAGTGGCTGCAGATCGGTCCGGGAGTTTCGCAGCAACCTTCTTGACCTCACGAAGGCCTTGGTCGAAAGACGGGTCACCAATGGGCTCGAAGGTGAGGCCTTGATTCCTCATGCCGTACGTGAAGTTTGCCAGGTGGTGGATCGAGAGACCGGCTGGCCGATTGGCGTCCAAGATCGGTATGCATCGTCTGGTGTAAAGCACGTTGTCCGCTCGTTCGGCACCTTCCAGCAACTCGGCTGCTTGGACAGCTGTTGTGGAGGGCTCCGACATTTTGGCTGCTGCCGCTTCCGCAAGAACTTCCAAACCTTGGGAGTCGTGCTCTGCCGCGCGCCGGAGCAGCCAACCCGCTTCGTCCGGAGCAAGAGCATCGATCGCTCTAGCGAGTGTCGCTGCCAAAGTTGGCGGCGGAGACTCGTGAAGGAGGTTCGAAAGGACACGCGAGCGGAGTTCGTGAAGCCCTCTCCAGTTTGCGCCGTCGTTGATGACGATGTGCTCGTCACGAAGTCTGCTAAGTGCATCTCCCACGGCACCGGGAGCGAATGCTTGCAGGACCATACCGAGTCGATCGGAGTTCATCGCGAGCCCGAGGCTGTGGACCGACGATAGAAGACGCGCTGCGTCCCGCTCCAATTCCCTTCCTGGCTCGCCGAGCTCTGCCACCTGTTCTGCTAGGACTTCGTTAAGACGTTGACCGGTAATAAGCATGGCTAAGAACTCCATGAGCAAACCCTCTGATCGGCCGTGCGCTTCGTCAGGATTCATCTCATGCTCGATCCCCGCAAGGCGGACCCGCTCACCAATGGCTCGCGCAGTCTGAACATCGATGAGAAGGTCGATGATTTGAGTCGCGCCCTTCGCAAGTGACGGATGGAAGTCCTCAGCGCGGCAGGCCCCAATGAGATACGTCTCGTTGAGCTCCCGCAAGTAGGTTGCGGCTTGCGGCCATTTCGCCATGCTCGGACGGCCTAAGTTGTCAGCTGCGACCAGCAGCGGCGAGCAAGATGACGGGCGAAGAAGTTGAGCGTGCCGGACAAGGAGTCGCACGTCGGAGTCCGTCTCCAAACGAGTAACTCGGAGAACCCTCGCAGCTGGCATTGCATCTCGAGCCGCGCGCCACATCATGACGGACTTTCCCGACCCGGAGGGTCCGAGCAGCAATGCCGCGCCGCGGTCATGCAAGCCTTCGACTACTTCACCGAACTCACGCGGCCGAAACACGTCGTGACCGGCAGCAACCAAGGCAGGACTGCCATCCATGCCCAGATAGAACTGACGAGCGGGAACATCGGCGGGGTGAATATAGTCCGCCGCGCTACAAATGCCGCTAGCGACGGCGATACTCAGGCCTTCGAGATCAACCGCCGATTGAACGCTTTGGACTAGCGCGTCAACATCCCGGACAGAATGACGAACCGCGTCTGGCAGTGAAGTCCCGCGCTGGGTCGCCGCGCTTTGATCGATGAGGTCATATAGTGCCCCGACAACGAACTGCGCAACCGTCGGATGGACGTCAAACGCGGATCCGAGCACCTTCTCTGTCTCTGCTCGAATCTGCCACGGCAGATGGATAAGTCGCGACCGCTGCAAGAGATTGGCTGCGGCGTCGTCATCCAGTCCACGACTTTTAAGCGCCTTCATCAGATTGTTGACGACATCATCACCCTGGTCGCCGATCACAGCCTCCCAACCGGAAAAGGTCAGGCCCGAGCCGAGACCTGCGTCGGTCACAACGGCAATGTAAGCGCTTCCCGCAACAACGTGAGCATGCGTGAGGGCCTCAGCCAGACCGGCTGCCGCAAGTGTCCCCTGTCCCCCAGCGATCTCCTTCATCTGGACAAAAGTCTTGGACCCATCGACATGCTCGCAGTCAACGTCTTCCATTCCCTCCGGCGTGATCCTCGCGAACGGTAGATCGCCAGCTCGTGCGCTTATCAGCAGATGCGCGGTTGTCGCGGCCTGCCAAGTAACACCCGCGAAGTTTCGGGCCCCTTGACGAAGGTCCGCCCAAAGTTCGTCCGGTGTCATCTCAGATCGTGGCTTGCGCTCGACGGATGGGACAGCGGCCCCATCGAGGTCGGAATGGACCGCGATCGTCGGCCTTGTTCTAACGCGGCGACGGTCGGTCGCCTGATTGTTCTTCTTTCCACGTGCCATTTTGACTCTCGATCAGCGGTCCAACAGTGGGCTCTCGTCGACGCTACGGGGTCGACCGACCCCGCGCTGCGATCAAGAGTTGAATCTGACATAGCTCGGATTCTCTTCAAACTTGGCAAGCTGAAAGGCTCTCACCCGCCGCAACATCGACACACCTCTTGCATTCTCGATGTCCCCTTGCGTCCGTACGAAAGGCCTTAAGGGTCATGAGTGCAGACAAAGATCGCGAATGGCGCGAGGAGAACAGGCGAGAAGCCGCAGGAGGAACATGCCCTCGATGCGGTAAAGATGTGCAGCGGAAGGCGACCGGTAGACCGCCAATCTGGTGCTCGCAGGCATGCCGAAGAGCCGCGTACGAGGAACGCCGCGCGGCCGCTCAAGGTGCTATCGCCATCGAAGTGGTCGACCGCATGGAGACTCGCGAGCACCCCATCGGAACCTGCGTCGACCGAACGTTGGCCTCTCCAGCTGGGTGCCGACGCGTGGTCTATGAACTGGCCAGACTAGGCCGCGAGCGCACCTTGCAGTCAGACCCGCGTTGGGAGTCGACTTACAACGCGATACGCAACGGACTGATGGACGCCATATACAGGCCGTTTGATCGAGGTCGATAGGTCTCCTGATCGACGCGCCGGGCATGGAGCACTTCGCCCAGGATGGGCCGCGCCAAAGATTGGGTTGGTCGCTTCAATCAGCACGACAATTGGAATTGTCATGGCGTCTGTGCAGTCTGGCGACTCTCCGCAGTTCCAAAGTTCCGACGAAGCTTGTCCCGGAGGGTTGGTGTTCGCGGGGTCCATACAGAAAGGTCAGCCGCAGAGCTCAAGCAGTAGTCGGCCAAATTTACGAACTGAACTGTTCGGCTGATGACTACCTCGCCGGGAGTTGTTCCTCAGACGTTCAGCGAGGTAGCAGAGGCGATTCAGTACGGAACCTCTTGACTTCGTCTACTGAAAGGTGAGTTCGTCTTCGTCGGCGCGAGAGTGACGCGCCATCACGTCGAGATCATTCTGCATCCGCTGCAGGTCCGCTTTGAGCCGCAGGATGTAGCGTTTCATGAGCGACATATAGCCCTCGCTTCCGGCATCGAAGCGATCGAAGGTTTGCACTTTGAAGTCATCGGCGTACGCCAGAGTCACCCAGCGGTGCTTGAAGGCGGACTGGACCTCAGCCAGAAGAGCAGTACCTGTCGCGCTGGCGAGTCGCTCGGCTTCCTCCGAGTCGATGGTCGCGTAGATCCAAAGATTCTGTTTATCCTCTTCGCCGGCGATGCAGTCAAAAAGGACAAGTAGATCGTTTCCGAGATCCCGTTGGCGGAGAATGCCAGTCCGGGGAAAGTTATATCGGTCTAGTTCAAACACTAATTCAGAGGTCGCTGAGGGATCCCATGGCGAAGCGTCGCGGTCGATGAATACAAGATCACTCATGGTGCCTCCTCTCGGTGCCATTCACGTTCAGTGAAGCATGACACAAATAGTTCTTCTGCGATGTGGTCCCACTCGCCGAAGTAGGTGATCGTCACATGGTTTGGATTGAAGTTGTTGGGGGTGTGTTCCACGGTGAATCCGGATTCCCGAAGCTCGCCGGCGGTGGTCCGTCGCACGCCGTCCTCATGGGTCAGTGGGTGCTTTCCGCGGGTCACTATCAATTGTGCCTCACCTGGAGAAATCCTCCCTCGAAGCGCTGACAGTTTGTTCTGATCCTTGGGTCGAGGCGCATTGATGTCAGCTCGCCCCACTGAGATCCGTTGAGAGATGACTTCTTCGTCCGCAATTTCTTCGGGCTCAACCGCCATCTCGGTAGAGTATCGCCGGACGAGATCCGTCGCTGGAGCGTCGAGGACGAGGCCTACCGCTCCAAGACAGATGGCCTTCAGATGTTCTGATGAACGGGCCGCACCGTCATCGAACCCACGCGTTCGATCCGTCGGCCAGCTGTCGTCCTGCGAAATCGCGCGAGGAGCATAGGCCGTCCTGGACACCGGTCAAATCAATCACCGTCGAGCCAGGGGACGCTTCCTTCCAACGTTCCCCCGAAAGTTGGCCGATTCCTGGCCACTCAACCCTGGAACGTGGCCTTGGGGTTTAGCGCCATATCCGCAGGGCGCATGCATGCACCGGGTTCTCCACAGATCGCGATCGAGCAGGTTCGTTCCCACCGCGACCGCTCGAAACTGGAGGGTCGAGCAGGCTGTCGCGCTCACCAGCGGTGGGAGGAAGGAACGATCGCCATGACAGAACTCAAACTGCTGTCGCCCACCGAGGTTTCGAAGATCCTCGGCGTCGCGACGTCGACGTTGTGCCGGATGCGGCAGAACGGGACGGGACCACGATGCGTATGGGTCACCGACCACGCGCCTCGCTATCGCGAGGACGACTTGCTCGCCTACGTCGAATCACGAGCGTCCTGATGGGGATCCGACAGGACCGGTCTGGCCGGTGGCGTGCTGAGCTCAAGTCTGGGCGTGAGTACGTCGCCGGTCGGACGTTCGACACCAAGCGGGAGGCCGAAGCCTGGCTGTCGCGTGAGCGCGCGTCGCTGGCGGGTGGTGTCGATCCGCGGGCCGGCAAAATCTTGGTCAGGAAGGCGTTCGCGACGTGGCTGGTGGATCGCGAGGGCACCGTTGCGATCAAGACGACGAAGGCGGATCGATCAGTTCTCAAGGCGCTGCCGCCCGGCGTGGCCAATCTTCACGTCAACCGGGTGACCGACCGCGAGGTCCAGCGGTGCATCAACGACTGGTCGCGGCGTTATGCCGAATCCACGGTCAAGCGCTACCGAGCGACGCTGATGGCGTTCTTCGCGTCCTGCATCCACGACCGGCTGATCACGGTCAACCCGGTGTCGCGGACCCGGGTGCCGGCGCAGCTGACGCCGGCTGCCGAGATGATGCCCTTCTCGCGTCAGGAGCTGGAGTCAGTTCGCGACGAGATCGCCGTTCTTAATCCAGCCCTGGCCGATGCCGTCTGGCTCGCCGGGTGGACAGGCTTGCGGTGGTCAGAATTGCGCGAGGTGCGGGTGGCCGACTTTATCGAGGTCCCAGTCCCGCGGTTCGTGATCCGACGTGCCCAGCCAGAAGGCATCGGCACCAAGCGGCCCAAGTCCGGGCGCACCCGCCACGTACCCCTCGTCGACGCCGTCCTGCCACTCGTGAAGTCGATGACCGCAGGCAAAGGACCGAACGATCTGTTGGTCACGACCGAGAACGGTGCGCGGCTCTACGCCACCGCGTTCAAGAACTCGACCCACTGGGCCGAGACCGGACGAGGTCGGCGACTCCACGACCTGCGGCACACCGCCGCATGTCTGTGGCTCGAGGCCGGGGTCTCCCCCACCACCGTCCAGGCTTGGATGGGACACGCGGATCTGACGACGACCCAGCGATATCTTCACTACCTCGGGACAAGTGCCGACGAGACCGGATTGAGCCGGTTGAACCAGTGGGGGCGCGCCGGGGGCGCGCGGCCTGCGGGGGAACATCAATAATTCGTTGAGCCGCTTGTCAGAATCGAACTGACGACCTTTTCATTACGAGTGAAACGCTCTACCGACTGAGCTAAAGCGGCCGAGGTTCGCCGGGGATCGCCCGCCGAACCGATCACTGATACTACCGGGTGATCGCGACGACATCACATCGGCCTCTCCCCCGTAGAATCGCACTCGTGACCGACACCACGCAGGCCGAGCTCGAGGAGATCCGCGCGAGCATCGACAACATCGATGCCGCGCTGATCCATGTCCTGGCCGAGCGCTTCAAGTACACCAAGCGCGTCGGCAAGCTCAAGGCCGAGCACGACCTGCCGCCGGCCGATCCCGAGCGTGAGGCGCGCCAGATCACCCGCCTGCGCGCCCTGGCGGTCGAGGCCGACCTGGACCCGGCATTCGCGGAGAAGTTCCTCAACTTCATCATCGACGAGGTCATCCACCACCACGAAGCAGTCCGGCAGCCCTAGCCTCTGGCTGAACGGCGGGTCTAGGGTGCGGGCATGGCTCTCGCAGACGACATCCTCGCCGACATCGACTCCAGCACGCTGAACGACATCGCTCAGCAGGTCGGGGTCGAGCCCGACAAGGTCCAGAGCATCATCAGGGACAGTCTCCCGGCGCTGCTCGGCGGCATGGAGAAGAACGTCCAGAGCGGCGAAGGCGCGGCCTCGCTCGCCAACGCGCTGGGACAGCACGCCGATGCCAACCCGCTCGGCGACATGGGCGCCTTGATCACCGGGGCGCTCGGCAGCGGGATCATCGAGAAGGTGCTGGGTGGTGCCGCACCGGACGTCTCGGAGGCCATCGGCAGCAAGGCCGGCGCCTCGGGCGTGGACGTCGACAAGATCCTCAAGATCCTCGCTCCGATCGTCATGGCCTATCTCGCCAAGCGACTGACGAGCGGCGGCAAGGCCGATCCCGCCGTCGTCCAGAAGGAGGTCCAGGACGCAAGCACCGAGGCCAAGGCCCAGTCGCCGGACCTCGGCTCGATCCTGGGCTCGATCTTCGGCAGCCGCTAGGACCTACTTGCAGGTCAGGCCCGCCTTGGGCACGGTGCCCTTGGTGAAGAATCCGTCGACTGCGTCGGTGATGCACTCGTTGCCGGAGGTGTAGGCCGTATGGCCGTCGCCCTCGCGGGTCACCAGCACACCTGACGACAGCTGCGACGCCAGCGACTTGGCCCACTCGTATGGCGTTGCGGGGTCGCGGGTCGTGCCGAGCACGAGGATCGGCGGCGCCCCCTTGGCCTCGATCTTGGGCAACGGGTTGGTGACCTTGATCGGCCAGTCGGCGCAGCCGAGCGCGCCCCAGCCGAGGGCGCGGCCGAAGACCGGTGAGACCTTCTCGAACCGCGGCAGCGCCGCCTCGGTCTCCTGCACGGTCAGCCGGTCGGGTGCGTCGAGGCAGTTGACGGCATAGATGACCTGGCCGAGGTTGCCGGTGTAGGAACCGTCCTGGTTGCGGTTGAAGTAGACGTCGGAGAGCTGCACGAGGATGCTGCCGTTGCCCTTGAAAGCCGCGTCGAGTGCCTGGGTGAGGTAGGACCACGTGGTCTTGTCGTAGAGCGTGACGGCGATGCCGTAGAACGCCTGGCCCTCAGTCAGGTCGCGGCCGGGCAAAGCCGACATCGGCTTGCCGTCGAGCTGCTTCATGAGGTCGGCGATCTTGGCCAGACCGGTCTGGACATCGTCACCGAGCGGGCACTTCGACTGCTTGACGCAGTCCTTGGCGTACGCGTCGAGTGCACGCTGGAAGCCCGTCGTCTGGCCGAGGCTCGAGTCGATGGGACCCAGGGCGGGATCGACGGCGCCGTCGAGCACCATGCGGCCGACCTTGGTGGGGAACAGCTGGGCATAGACCGCGCCGAGCTCGGTGCCGTAGGAGGCGCCGAACCAGTCGAGCTTGGGCCTGCCGAGCAGAGCGCGTACGACGTCCATGTCCTTGGCGACCTCGACGGTCGACACGTGCGCCGCGAGCTCGCCGGAGTTCTTCTCGCACGCCTGCCCGAGATCGGTGATGCTCTGGCGCAGCGCGGTGATCTCGGCAGGGTCGTCAGGGTCGGGATCGGTCTCCGTGAACGCGTCGAACGCCTTGTCGGGCAGGCACTTCAGCGGTGAGCTCTCGGCCACGCCGCGGGGGTCGACGCCGACGATGTCGTACATCTTGCGGACGTCGTCGCCGAAGCTCGACGCCATGGTCTTGGCGAAGTCGATGGCTGACCCGCCGGGTCCCCCGGGGTTGACCAGGATGCTGCTCCTGGCCTTGCCGCCGGTGGCCGGGTGGACGGCCGCACGCAGCCGGGTCGTCGCACCGTCGGGCTTGGCGTAGTCGATCGGCACCTTGATCCACGCGCACCGCGTGGAGTCGCCGCAGTCGGACCACGAGACCTTCTGGCTGTAGAACTTCTGAAGGCCGTTCGGGGCCGCGGACGTCGAGGTCGGCTCGGGTGCGGTCCAATCGTCCCCGTCGTCACGCGTGAGGGCGACGGCGACGAGCACGGCACCGGCGATCAGAGCGATGGCAGCCACGACCGTGACCACGAAGGATGTCCTGGAGCGAGTCACCGGCGAAGTCCCATCATCATGCGTTCGAGTGCGAGCAGTGGTGCGGCGTTGGCCGTCAAGGCGGCGCGACACTCGACGATGGCATCGATCGTGTGGATCGTCGACTCGGGCGTCCACACCCGGGCCAGCTCGTTGACGTCGTCGGCCACATCGGCGTTGACGAGGTCGACACCGGTCGCGCACTGCACCGCGAGCACGTCCCGGCAGAACGACAGCAGGTCGAGCAGGACCCCGTCGATCGAGTCACGGGCCATGCGCTTGCGGCGCCGGTCCTGGTCTTTCTGCAACGTCGAGAGCGCGCCGGCGTAGCCCGGTGGGCGGCGGCCGCGCTCCTCGACGCCCCACGTCGTCCGGAGGTCGTCGAGCTCGCGCTCGTCGGCGGGATCGCAGTAGTCCTTGGCCCGTGCCGTCGCCTCCTCGTTGACCTGGTGCGCGGCGCGGAGGCAGTCGCCGAGGTCGTGCAGCGACACCGGGATCGCCAGGATCGCCCGACGTCGTTCACGCGCCCCGGCGTCTCGCGCCAGGCCGCGGGCGCGGCCGATGTGCCCCTGCGACGCGGAGGCCACGGCGTGGGCCAGCTCCGGCTCGACGCCGTCTCGCGTGACGAGGAGGCCTGTGATGGCTTCGGTCGACGGTGTCCTCAGCAGGACGCTGCGGGCGCGCGACCGGATCGTCACCGACACGTCGTCGACAGCGGGCGCGCACAGCATCCACACGGTCTGGCGCGACGGCTCCTCGATGGCCTTGAGCAGCGCGTTGGCTGCTTCGTCGGTGAGCCGGTCGGCGTCCTCGATGATGAGGATCTGCCAGCGGCCGAGGGCCGGCCGGAGCGCGGACGAGCGGACGTATTGGCGGATGTCCTTGACGCCGATCGAGAGACCGTCTGTGGAGATGAGGGTGATGTCGGGATGGCTGCCGGCTCGCGCGGTCGTGCACGAGTGGCACTCACCGCAGCCGCCGAGCTCACACTGCAACCCCGCCGCGAACGCGCGCGCCGCGTTGGAGCGGCCCGAGCCGGGCGGGCCGGTGAAGAGCCACGCATGCGTCATGGAGCGGCCGTCGCCGCCGGCCGAGGCGACGGCCGCCTGCAGGGTCTCGACGACCGGCTCCTGCCCGACCAGGTCCGACCACACGGTCATGCCGTGACCTGGCCCAGCCATGGCTCGACGGCCGCCCGGATCTCGGCGTGGATCTCGGCGGGCGTGCCACCACCACCGACCACGAGATAGTGCTGCGGGTCGGCAGCGGCCAGGTCGAGAAAGTGCTGGCGTACGCGCTGGTGGAACTCGAGCGGCTCTGACTCGATGCGGTCGGCGCCTTCGAACCGAAGATGGCCGACCGCTGGATCGATGTCGAGCACGATCGTGAGGTGCGGCCGCAGCGACGAGGTGGCCCAGCGCGCGAGGTGCTCGACCTCGGCGGAGTCGAGGTGGCGGCCGGCGCCCTGATAGGCCAGCAGCGAGTCGACGTAGCGGTCGGTCAGCACGATCGTGCCCTCGGCGAGCGCGGGCAGGACGACCTGGTCGACGTGCTCGGCCTTGTCGGCGGCATAGAGCAGGACCTCGGTGCGCGGCGACAGCTCGCCGGTGTCGTTGTCGAGCACGATGTGGCGCAGGATCTTGCCGACCTCGGTGGCGCCCGGCTCGCGGGTGAGCAGGACTCCGTGGCCGAGGCTCTCGAGCCACTCGACGAGCATGACGGCCTGCGTCGACTTGCCGGCGCCCTCCCCACCCTCCAAGGCGAGGAACACCCCGGTTTCGGTGAAGAGCGGATCCATGGGGCGAGCCTACTCAGTGGGGCCGACGTCCTCCGAGGGCGCGTAGGCGTGGTCGCCGAAGTAGTCGACGATGCGACGCAGGTTGCCCCGCGACTTGGTGAAGAGGACGTAGCGCTTGCGGGGACCCGCCGACCCCGTGGCGATCTTCGGCAGCCGGAAGTCGTAGCGCATCCGACTGCGTCGGGCGATCACGCCGATGGCCTTGGGGCTGTAGTAGGAGGTGTGGCCCCGGGAGTAGAGGTAGCGGTGGTTGGCCACGTTGCGGCCGTCGTAGATGTTGGTCGAGCAGACCAGCAGACCCTTGCGGGTGAGCAGGCGGAACAGCCTCGGGAACTCGGAGCGCGGATCCGTGAAGTGCTCGACGACCTCGCAGGCGATGATCAGGTCGAACCGCTCCGAGGTGCCCTCGGTGATGTTGATGAAGTCGGCGTCGACGCCGAGGTCGACGACATCGCTCATGACGACCCGGTCGACCGCGGGGAGCTTGGCGATGTGCTGGTAGTCGAGGCTGCGCCCGGCGCCGAAGACCATGACCGTGAGGCCGTCGCGCTGGAGGATGTCGGCGCCCATCGCCGCCATGTGGAACTCGCGACCCTGGTGCTCCGCGGTGCCCACGCGCGGCGAGAGCCGGAAGCTCTCGACGGACTCGAACGCCGTGTAGTCGACGGTGTTGGTGAAGTTGGAGACGTAGTGGCAGCGCTGGCAGATGCGGATCTCGTAGGACCGCTTCTTGCGGTCGACGACCTGGGTGCGTTGGCGCCGCGAGCCGCACACCAGGCACGGCGTGGCCTTGAGCCGTCGGGCGACGACGCGCGCTCCTTCCTTGGGATCGCGTACGAGCTGGGACACACGCTGGACGTCGACCATCGGTCCACCGTAACCGGACAGCCCCTCACAACCGAGCTAGGCGGGGGGAATGACGCGGTCGACGAGCTTTTGCGGCGCCATCACGCAGAAGCTGTCGGTGAGCATCTCGGCGAGCTCGTCCCAGTCGGTGTCGTCCCGCAGCTCGAGCCCGACGACGTCGCGGCCCCAACGGGCGACGAAGAACGGCGGACCGGCCTGGCGGAGCGCCTCGAGCTCGTCACCGGGCGCGCGGAAGGTCACCACCGTCACAGGCCCCTCGTCGGCGATGAAGCGCGCGTAGGCCTCGGGCCGGCCGTCGTCGATCACGAGCGCGTGGGCGAACGTCTTGCGCCGGACGCACCAGCGCAGTCCGGTCCAGGCGGTCTCCTCGTAGGCGTCGGGCAACGAGAGGCAGATCGCACGGAGGCGTTCGACGACCTCGAGCGACACGTCAGGCATACCGACAACCTAGGACTCGGCGCCGACACTCTCGTCGCGGTCCGTCGTCAGCCGGATCTCGGTGACCAGCACCGCGAGGGCGATGAGGCCGGCCCAGAGCTCGGAGTAGGGCACGAACGTCACGATGATCATGGCGATGGCGCCTGCGGCGAACGGCCCGGCGGTCCGCATCGACGCGTCGTGCAGCCGGATGCTGACGAGCCAGAGGGCCACGAGGAACGCCGCGCCGGGACCTGTGACGAACGCGCTGCTGACCAGGTCGGACACCTCGGAGTGGTGCGAGGAGTAGAAGTCGACGCGCGCCGCCAGGCCCGCGCCCAGCGCGGCCGCCGTGCCGAAGATGACGTAGTGACCGAAGCCCCAGACGTACCCGACGGAGTTGTCCGTGAGGATGTCGGCGTTGTCGCGCGCGAAGTAGAGCCACCAGCCGCTGAACGTGCTGAGCACCCCGCCGGCCACGACCAGCCAGAGCTCGGCCGGCGGGTGCGCCTTGTCGAACGCGATCTGCAGGGCGATCGTCACCGACAGGATCGTCTCGCCGAGCACGATGATGAAGAACAGTCCGTAGCGCTCGGCGATGTGGTGCGGGTGCCACGGGGTGGTGCCGGCCAGCTCGGCGTAGAACGGGACGGCGAAGTCGAGGCTGACCATGATGACGAACAGCCAGATCGGGATGTGGCTGTCGGTGACGAGCAACGCCACGACCCAGCCGATCTGCACGAGGATCAACCCGTACGCGTACCGGAGCGCGGTCGTGCGCCGCTCGGGATGGCCGGCGGCGGCGCGCAGCCACATCAGCACCAGGCCGACGCGCATGATGACATAGCCCACGACGCCCAGCGTGAAGTCCTCGTGGAACATCCGCGGCACGCCGGCGGCCAGCACCAGCGAACCGAACACCTGGAGGAGCGTCAAGATCCGGTTGACGGTGTCATCGGGGTCGTACGCGGAGTTGAACCAGACGAAGTTGAGCCAGGCCCAGAAGATCGCGAAGAACGAGACGGCGAACCACACGAGACCGTGCCCGGCGTGCCCCTCAGAGATCTCGTGGTGCAGCGACAGCGCCGCTTGCGCAATCGCGACGACGTAGCAGAGGTCCGTGAAGAGCTCCAGCGGCGACGCGACGCGGTGCGCCTCGTGCGGGTCCCGCGGTGACAACGGCCTGACGATGGGGCGCAGCATGGCCCCGATTGTGGCAGGTCGTCAGGCCTTCTTGGCGACCGACTTCTTGGCCGGCGACTTCTTGGTCGTCTTCTTGGCTGCCTTCTTGGCGGTCTTCTTGCCGCCCTTCTTGGCCGGCCCCTTGGCGCGACGCTCGGCGAGCAGCTCGAACGCCCGCTCCGGCGTCAAGGTCTCGAGCGAGTCGTCCTTGCGCAGTGTCGCGTTGTACTCCCCGTCGGTGACGTACATGCCGAAGCGACCGTCCTTGGCCACGACGGGCGAGCCGCTGACCGGGTCGTTGCCGAACTCCTTGAGCGGAGCCGCGGCGGCACGTCGCCCGTACGTCTTGGGCTGCGCGTAGATCGCCCGGACCTCGTCCTCGGTGATCGTGAGGAGCTGGTCCTCGCGCTCGAGCGACCGCGAGTCGGTGCCCTTCTTGAGATAGGGACCGTAGCGACCGTTCTGGGCGGTGACCTCGGTGCCGTCCTCCTCGACGTAGACGACTCGCGGGAGCTTGAGCAGCTCGACGGCCTGCTCCAGCGTGATCGTGTCGAGGTCCATGCTCGCGAACAGGCTCGCCGTGCGCGGCTTGTCGGCCTTCTTGGCGTCGTCGGGCAGCGCCTCGGTGACGTAGGGACCGAATCGGCCGCTCTTGGCGGTGATCATGAGGCCGGTCTCGGGGTGCGGGCCAAGCTCCTTCTCGACGCCGGACGGGCTCGCGAGGAGCTCCTTGGCGCGGTCGAGCGTGAGCTCATCGGGCGGCAGGTCGTCCGGCACGTTGGCGCGGGTCGGCACCCGCTTGCCCTCGGCGTCCTCGGTGAACGGCGGACCTTCGACGTACGGGCCGTAGCGGCCGACCCGCAGGTCGATGTCCTCGCCGAGCGGGAACGTCGCGAGACCGCGCGCATCGATGTCCGGGAGGTTCTCGACGAGGCGCTTGAGGCCGGTGTCGCCCTCGCCGGTGCCGGTCCAGAAGCCCGTGAGGACGTTGAGCCGGTCCTCGCGCCCGTTGGCCACCTCGTCGAGGACGTCCTCGAGCTCGGCGGTGAAGTTGTAGTCGATGAGCCGCGGGAAGTGCTGCTCCATGAGCCGGATGACCGAGAAGGCGATCCACGCCGGCACCAGCGCGGTGCCCTTCTTGTAGACGTAGCCGCGGTTCTGGATCGTGCCGACGATCGAGGCGTACGTCGAGGGCCGGCCGATCTCGCGGGTCTCGAGCTCGCTGATCAGGCTGGCCTCGGTGTAGCGCGACGGCGGCTTGGTCTCGTGCCCCGCCTTGCCGAGCTCGGCGGCCGTGACGGTCTGCCCCTCGGACAGGTTGGGCAGCTTGGTCTGCTGGTCGTCGCCCTCGGCGTCGGAGTCGTCGTGCGACTCGACGTACGCCTTGAGGAATCCGTAGAACGTGATCGTGCGGCCCGACGCGCCGAACACGACGTCCTCACCGCTCGTGGCCGTCGCACCGATGCGGATCGACACCGAGTCGCCCTTGGCGTCGTTCATCTGCGAGGCGATCGTGCGCTTCCAGATCAGCTCGTAGAGGCGGAGCTCGTCGCCGCCGAGGCCGGTCTGCTGCGGGGTCTTGAAGCGTTCGCCGGCGGGGCGGATCGCCTCGTGGGCCTCCTGCGCGTTCTTGACCTTGCTGGCGTAGACGCGCGGCGAGGCGGGCAGGTAGGCGGCGCCGTAGAGCTCGGTGACCTGGGCGCGGGCCGCGTTGAGCGCGGTCTGAGACAGGGTCGTCGAGTCGGTACGCATATAGGTGATGTGCCCGCCCTCGTAGAGCCGCTGGGCGACCTGCATCGTGCGGGCGGCGCCGAAGCCGAACTTGCGGGACGCCTCCTGCTGCATCGTCGTGGTGCGGAACGGTGCGTAGGGGCGGCGCGTGTAGGGCTTGGACTCGACCGAACGCACGGTGAACGGGCGATCGTCGAGCGCCGCGGCCAGGGCGCCGGCCTGCTGCTCGTCGAGGTGCGCGACCTTGTCGGAGGTCAGCTGCCCGGCGTTGTCGAAGTTGTTGCCCGACGCGATGCGCTTGCCGTCGACGCTGAAGAGCTTGGCCGGGAACTGGCGCGGGTCGAAGCCCTCGCCGGCGTCGAACGTCGCCTCGAGGTCCCAGTAGGACGCGACGTGGAACGCCATGCGCTCGCGCTCACGCTCGACCACGAGCCGCGTCGCGACGGACTGCACGCGTCCGGCCGACAGGCCGCTCATGACCTTCTTCCAGAGCACCGGGCTGACCTCGTAGCCGTACAGGCGGTCGAGGATGCGGCGAGTCTCCTGGGCGTCGACGAGGTCCATGTCGACGTCGCGCGGGTTGGCGATGGCGTACTGGATCGCGTCGCGCGTGATCTCGTTGAAGACGATGCGCTTGACCGGCACCTTGGGCTTGAGCTCGTCGAGCAGGTGCCACGCGATGGCCTCGCCCTCGCGGTCCTCATCCGTCGCCAGGACGAGCTCGTCGGCATCCTTGAGGAGCTTCTTGAGCTTGGTCATCTGCGACTTCTTGTCGGCCGAGACGACGTAGATCGGCTCGAACTCGCTGTCGATGTTGACGCCGAGGCGGGCCCAGGTCTCGCCCTTGAACGCGGCCGGCACCTCGTCGGCGCCGCGCGGCAGGTCGCGGATGTGGCCGACCGAGGAGTCCACGACATAGCCGTCCCCCAGGTAGCCCGCGATGCTGCGGACCTTGTTGGGCGACTCGACGATGACGAGACTGGTCACTGGTGAACTCCTGATTGGTCAGACGCAGCACACCGTAGCGTGTGTCGTCAAGACTTCATGCATCCGCATCTGTGAGCGGCTGTGGCGCGTCGATCGGTGACAGTCGGTCCTGACGTGTCTGAGGTGAGTGAAATACTTTCCTGTGGCCTTCTCCGGATATGCGCAGCTGTGGGCGGACAAGTCCGTCCGCACGCTGTTCATTGCGGCGTTCTTCGCCCGGATCCCGATGATGGCGGCACCGCTGGTCTTCACGCTCTACGTCGTCGACGACCTCGACGGCACCTATGCGCAAGCTGGTGTCGTCGCGGCCGCCACGACCCTCGGTGCGGCGATCGGGTCGCCGTGGCGCGGTCGCCTGATCGACCGGCTAGGCATGCGGCGCGCGATCCTGCCCTCGATCGTCGCGGTGGGCCTGCTCTATCCCTTGGCGACGATCGCGACGTACGTGTGGCTCATCCCGATCTCGCTGCTCATGGGGCTGTTCCTCATTCCCGTCTTCTCCATCGTGCGGCTCTCGTTGAGCGTCATGGTCGAGGAGCGCCAGCGCCGCACGGCGTTCTCCGCCGACTCGGTCATCTCCGAGGCGAGCTTCATCATCGGCCCGGCGGCCGGGGTGCTCCTGGTGACCCAGGCCGGCGGTGACGCGGCCCTCTGTGCGGTCGGCGCGTGCGAGGTCCTCGCCGGGCTGATCTTCCTGCGGCTCAACCCGCCGACCCGGTCGGCGGCGCCGGTCGATGACGCGACTCCCGACGAGGCGACCGGCAAGGCCTCGATCCTGTCGGTGCCCGTCGTGTTCCTCTTCCTCATCTCCGGCGGCACGATGGCCACCCTGGTCGGCACCGACCTCGGCATCATCGCGGAGCTCCGCGAGCTCGACAAGGTCGGCGCGATCGGCTTCACCTACGGACTGTGGGGCTTGTCCTCCTTGTTGGGCGGACTGATCTACGGGTCGCTCAACCGCTCGATCCGGCCGACCTACCTGCTGCTGGCCCTCGGTCTTACGACGATCCCGGTCGGTCTCGGCGGGCAGGTCTGGTCGCTGTCGCTGTGGGTCATCCCGACCGGCTTCCTGTGCGCGCCGACCATGACGGCCGCTGCCGAGTGGATCGCCAAGCTCGTGCCCGAGGAGCGGCGCGGCGAGGCGATGGGCTGGCAGGGCACGGCCTTCACGATCGGCGGCGCCGCGAGCTCGCCGGTCATCGGCGCGGCGATCGACGAGGTCGGCGCCTGGGGTGGCTTCGTGGTCGGCGGCGCGATCGCCACGGTCATCGCCCTCGTCTGCTGGGGCGGTCAGCTGATCCCGGCGTTCCGGCCGGCCAACTACGTGTCCGTGGACGACGCGAACACCGTCACGACATAGCGCACGTCGTCCGTCGACGCGTTCCGATAGACGACCGGTGCGGGGTCGCCCATCCGCAGCCGGTCCCCCGCCGCGAGCTCGTGGGTCGTCTCGCCCACGACGAACGTCAGGACTCCCTCGACGACCCACACGACGTGCATCCCGAAGTCGTACGACTCGGCGGGCACCGCGACCTCCTTGCCCGGCGGCATGACGATCTCGGTGATGTCGCCGGCCGGTGTCGTGATGACCTGCCGGCGGCGATAGCCGGTGTCCGGATCGACCCACAGCTCCTGGTCGTCGCGAGCCAGGACCCGGGTGCCTCGAGGCTCGCCCCGGGCGATCAGCGTCGACACCGTCAGGCCGAACGCGCCCGAGAGCTTCCCGAGCAGCGTCGCGGTCGGGCTGCTCTCGCCGCGTTCGACCTTGTGGATCATGGCCCGAGACACCCCGGAGCGCTCCGCCAGCTCGCTGAGCGACCAGCCGCGCTGCTCCCGCTCGAGGGCGACCCGCTTGCCGATCCGTGCGCTGATGTCGTCTACTATGATGGACACATCGCCACTATAGGGGAGGTCCGATGATCATCCGCGACGCCGGGCTCGACGACCTCCCGGCGATCCTCGAGATCCACAACGACGCGATCCGTACGACCACCGCGATCTGGGACGAGACCGAGGTCGGCCTCGACGACCGCCGCGCTTGGTTCGACGGACGACGTGCTGCGGGGCTGCCGGTGCTGGTCGCCGAGCGCGACGGCATCGTCGCCGGCTTCGCGACGTACGGCCCGTGGCGCCCCAAGACCGGCTACCGGTTCACCGTCGAGAACTCGGTCTACGTGCATCCCGATCACCGCCGTCGCGGGGTCGCGAACGCGCTGATGCCCGAGCTGATCGATCGTGCGCGATCGGGCGACGTGCACACGATCGTCGCCGGCATCGAGGCCACCAACACGAGCTCGATCGCCCTGCACGAGCGGTTCGGCTTCCGCCAGGTCGCGCTGCTTCCCGAGGTCGGGTTCAAGTTCGACCGATGGCTCGACCTGGCCTACCTGCAGCTGTCGCTCTAGCGACGGAACAGCGCGCCGATGCCGCCGAGCCCCTTGGCGGCGAGCGCCAGGCCCTTGCCGCCCGGCAGCCCCGGCACCTCGTCGAGGATCGGGGCGAGCGCCGTGAGCCCGGCCGCGTGCGAGATCTTGAGGCGCCGCGTCGCCAGCAGGCGTACGGGCTCGGCCCGCCCCGCCGCGGCCTCCAGCAGGTCCTTGGCGCGACCTGTGATGCGCGGTCCGTGCGGCTTGCCCTCGACCGGAGCCGTGGTCCAGCCGCCGTCCGCGCGCGCCGTGAAGCTCCACGCCGCCTCGTCCGCGATGATCCCGATCGTCGCGTCGGCACCCGCCCTCGCGGCGAGCGCTCCAGTGGAGTCGGTCAGCGCGGCGATGCCGTGGCGGAGGAGCACCGGCGGACAGTCCTGGTCAGCGTCGGCGGCGATGTCGAGGGCATGGATCGCCAGCTCGTAGCACTCGGCGTGCACCACGGTCAGCAACGGCAGCGGACCGGTGACGCTCGCCACTGGGTCACGGCCGCGGTCACGTGCGAGGTCCGATGCCAGCAGCGCCGCGACGTCGTCGCGCGACTGGCGGAGTGCAGCGCGTACGTCCTCATCGGTGGCTGCGGCGTGGGCCGCCACCAGCTCGGCGTTGAACCCGTCGGCGTCGAGCGGCTGCTGCGCGGCATCGGCGCCGAGAGTCTGCAGCACCTGGTTCAGCGCCGAGCGCCCGTCCCAGGTCCCGAGGTGCAGGGCGATCTCGCGGACGGTCCACCCGGGCAAGCGCGTGGGTGTCGACAGGTCCACCCGGCCGACGAGGTCGATGAAGGCGTCCCAGCTGTCCGGGACCGTCGAGGCGAGGTCGTGGCCGGACAGGTCGATGACCCCCTGCGGCGAGGCTGACGTCATGCCTCGAGCATCTCGTGAGTGGCGACTCGACGCATGCCGAGCCTCACTCCAAGAAGCCCTCGGCCACGAGCTCGCGCACCGAACCGGCATACGTACGCCTGAGGTCGGCGGCGTCCCGGTCGAGCAGCGACGCGAGGGCGTCGAGGATCTGCCCGGCCGACAGGTCACCCTCGCTCGCGCTGACCAGCCCGGCCTCGACCGTGTCGACCTGCCGCGCACGGCGTACGCCCTGTTGGAGGCGCAGCACGATCGACTCCGGGTGCTCGGCGCCGGCCGGCCCGCGGGTCTCCTCGACCAGGTCGGGGGCGTGGCGGAAGGCGCGGCCGAGCAGCGACTGGTCGTCGAGCCCGCGCAGCAGCTCGGTGCGGCGACCCCACGCCGCGACTGCCGGACCCACCGGTGGAGCAACCTCCCCGCTCCACTCCTCGAGCCGGTGCACCGGTGTCGCCGACGTCTTGCGCATGCTGAGCCAGCCGAAGCCGACCGCCTCGATGCCGACGTCAGCGAACCAGTCGAGCCACGCGTCGTAGCGACGTACGTAGTCGGGCGCCGAGGCGAGACCGGCATCGGCGAGCCACATCTCGACGTACTCCGAGGGGTCGACGAGCTCGCGCTGCACGACCCAGGCGTCGAGGGGCTGACCGGCGAACCACTCCTCGAGCCCGTCCTGCCACGCGGTGTCCGTGCGGTGCGCCCAGTTGGCGAGGATCTGGCACCAGCCACCGTCGTCGAGGTGGGCTGCGGCGTTCTCGACGAGGTGGCGCACGACGCTGTCGCCGGGCATGCCCGAGTCGCGGTAGACCAGGACCTCACTGCCCGGTGGGGAGATGACGAACGGCGGATTCGTCGCGATGAGGCCGAACGTCTCCCCGGCGACCGGGTCGAACAGGCTCCCGTCGCGGACGTCGATGTCGAGCTCGTTGAGCTCGGCCGTGAGGCGGGCCATCGCCAGCGCCCGCGGGTTGACGTCGGTCGCCACGACCTCGCTGGAGTGCTGGGCAAGGTGCAGGGCCTGCACGCCGCAGCCCGTCCCGAGGTCGAGCGCCCGGCCCACCGGCTCGCGGATCGTCAGCTGTGCCAACGACGACGACGCCTCGCTGATGCCGAGGACGTACTCAGGGCTCATCGGCGTCTGGCCGACGTCGAGACCCGGCGTCGGGTCGCACACGATCCACCAGTCGTGGTCCTCGTCGCCGTACGGTCGTACGTCGACCAGCGCGCGCACCTCACCGCCGGAAGCCCGGAGCATCCCCGCGGCGACGAGCGGCTCGACGAGTCCCGGCAGTGCGGCGTCCGCGCGCTCGCGGTCGACGGCGACCTGCAGGGCAAAGAGTCGCACCAGTGTGGCGAGGTCACCCGCGCCTGCCGTGGCTCGTCGGGCCGGCACCGTCTGGTTGCGGCCGAGGGCGCGATGGGCGTCCTCACCCAGCAAGGCGAACACCGCGTCGACCGTGAAGTCGGCCCGGGTCAGTGCCCGGCGGAGGTCCTGGACGTACGCGCCTTCGATCATCCGCCCAGCCTGTCAGACGCCCCGGGACGCACGAACGGCGCAGACCCGGAGGTCTGCGCCGTTCGTGGTGATCGTGCGACTAGGCGACCGGAGCGGTCTCCGGCTCGGGCTCGTCGATGATCCCGGCCTCGAGCGCGATCGGGCGACGCTTCGAGATGTAGACCGCGACCGCGATGATCACCGCAGCAACGCCGGCGATCGAGTAGCGGATCCACTCGCTCTCGTCGTTGCCGTACGTGAACTTGATGACCAGCGGCACGATCAGCAGCGCCACGAGGTTCATGACCTTGAGGAGCGGGTTGATCGCCGGTCCGGCGGTGTCCTTGAACGGGTCGCCGACGGTGTCACCGATGATCGTCGCCTCGTGGGCGGGCGATCCCTTGCCACCGTGGTTGCCGTCCTCGACCAGTTTCTTGGCGTTGTCCCACGCACCACCGGAGTTGGCGAGGAACACCGCCATCAGCGTGCCGGTCGCGATCGCACCGGCGAGGTAGGCGCCGAGCGGGCCGACACCGAGGCCGAAGCCGACGGCGATCGGCGCGAAGATCGCGAGGATGCCCGGCGTCGCCAGCTCACGCAGCGAGTCACGCGTGCAGATGTCGACGACCTTGCCGTACTCGGGACGACCGGTGCCCTCCATGATGCCCGGGATCTCCTTGAACTGGCGGCGCACTTCGTACACCACGGCGCCGGCCGCACGACCGACGGCGTTGATCGCCAGACCGGAGAACAGGAACACCACGGCGGAACCGATGAGCAGGCCCACGAGGTTCTGCGGGTTGGCGACGTTGAGCACGCCCTGCAGGACCTGCGAGTCACTGAGCGACAGGTTCTGGAGGAACTCCCCCTTGCTGGCGTTGCCCGAGATGTCGTTCAGGACCACGACGAGCTGATCCCTGATGTTGTCGGTGAAGGCACCGAACAGCGCGGTGGCAGCCAGGACGGCCGTGGCGATCGCGATGCCCTTGGTGATGGCCTTCGTGGTGTTGCCGACAGCGTCGAGCTCCGTGAGGATCTTGGCGCCTTCCTCGTCGACGTCGCCCGACATCTCGGCGATGCCCTGCGCGTTGTCGCTGACCGGACCGAACGTGTCCATCGCGACGATGACGCCGACGGTCGTGAGCAGGCCACAACCGGCGAGCGACACGGCGAACAGCGACACGATGATCGAGCCGCTGCCGAGCAGGAACGCGCCGAAGACAGCGGCACCGATGACCAGCGCGGTGTAGACCGCCGACTCGAACCCGACCGACAGGCCGGACAGGATCACCGTGGCGGCACCGGTCAGCGACGTCTTGCCGACGTCCTTGACCGGCCGCGTCTCGGTGCCGGTGAAGTAGCCCGTGAGGGCCAGGATCAAGGCGGCGAGCACGATGCCGATGAGGACCGCGACCCAGGCAATGGTGCGCGGGCCCCAGCCGTCGTAGCCGGCGAGCGGGTTGCCGAACAGCTGGCCGGCAAGACCGGTCGCCTTGGGGATGTGCAGCTCGCCGAACGTCTTCGGCAGGTAGATGTAGGACACCGCGACGGACGCGACCGCCGAGATGACCGCCGAGATGTAGAACGAGCGGTTGATCGCCGCGAGTCCGTTCTCGCCGACGCGGGCCCGGGTGATGTAGACACCGAGGATCGCGGTGACGGCGCCGATGGCGGGGATGATGAGCGGGAAGACGAGGCCTTCCTGACCGAACGCCACCGATCCGAGGATCAGGGCGGCGACCAGCGTCACGGCGTACGACTCGAAGAGGTCGGCTGCCATGCCGGCGCAGTCGCCGACGTTGTCGCCGACGTTGTCCGCGATCGTCGCAGCGTTGCGCGGGTCGTCCTCGGGGATGTTCTGCTCGACCTTGCCGACGAGGTCGGCGCCGACGTCAGCGGCCTTGGTGAAGATGCCGCCACCGACTCGCATGAACATGGCGAGAAGGGCAGCGCCGAAGCCGAAGCCCTCGAGCACGTCGGGGGCGTCACCCTGGTAGATCAGGACGACGCTCGACGCGCCGACGAGGCCGAGGCCCACCGTCAGCATGCCGACCGTGCCGCCGGTGCGGAACGCGATGCGCATGGCCTTCTCGCGACCCTCGTTCTGCGCGGCTGCGGCGACCCGGATGTTGGCGCGCGTCGCGAGCCACATGCCGAGGTAGCCGATCAGCGCGGAGAATCCGGCGCCGATCAGGAAGAACAGCGAGCGGCCGATCCTGATCTCGGCGTCACCGGGCAGCAGGAACAGGAGCCCGAAGGCCAGGACCGCGAAGACCGCGAGAGTCTTGAACATGCGGCCGAGGTATGCCGCGGCACCCTCCTGGACCGCGAGCCCGATCTCCTGCATCTTCTCGGTGCCTTCTGAGGCCTTGAGTACTTCGGCGCGGAATACCGCCGCCATGATCAGCGCAATGACGCCGATGGCTGCAACGATCGACACGATGATCGTGTTGTCGTTGGAGAGATCGAGGTCACTGGCTGCCGCAACGAGTGTCGCGTTCGCCATGAAATTCCTCCAGATGTAAGGCAGGACGTAAAACGGGTCTGGTGAGACCAGACCGCGTGACGCAGGTTACATGGAGGGCCTGTGAAGCGGTGCGACCGGGATCACAGTGGCTGGGTCGTGCGGGCCTCGTCGATCGAGGTGTGCAGACCGAAGACCTTGTCGAGGCCCGTGATCTCGAAGATCTTGAGGATGCGCTCCTGGGTGCACACGATGTCGAGCGAGCCACCGTCGGCGCGTACGCGCTTGAGCGCGCCCACGAGGACGCCGAGGCCCGTGGAGTCGAGGAAATCGACCTTCTGCACGTCGATGATGAGCTGCGTGTGACCGGCATCGACGGCAGCCACGATCGCCTCCCGGAGCTTGGGCGCGGTGTAGACGTCGATCTCTCCGCCGACCTCGATGATCTCGAAGTCGCCGTCAGTCCGCGACGTCAGTGACAGCTCCATGGGCACCCTCTCCGCCTGCATTCAATCACGATCCGGGGCGGCCCGCCGATGGGCGAGACGCTGCGGACCCGTCTGGGAGAATCACGAGGTGGACCCCGCCGACCTCGTGCTGCGCTACGGCGACCGGGTGACCCACGTCGAGCGGGTCGCCGCACGCGAAGCGGTCGTCGAGCCGTGGCCCGACTGGGTCGACCCGGCCGTACGCGCGATGTACGAGGCCGAGGGCATCACCGCGCTCTGGGGGCATCAGGCCGAAGCGCTGCACCACGTGCACGAGGGGCGGCACGTCGTGATCGCCACCGGCACGGCGTCGGGCAAGTCGCTTGCCTTCCAGGCGCCGGCGTTGACCGGTCTCGCCGAGGGCCGGAGCGGCAGCGCCCTGCGAGGCAACCGGCTGCCGACAGTGCTCTATCTCGCGCCGACCAAGGCGCTCGCCGCCGACCAGCTGCGCCGGCTGTCCGGCGCACGGGAGTTCGCCCGGCCCGCGACGGTCGACGGTGACAACTCGCGCGAGGAGCGGGTCTGGGCCCGCGACCACGCCAACTATCTGCTGACCAACCCCGACACGCTGCACCACTCGATCCTCCCGGCGCACGCTCGTTGGGCCAGGGTCCTCGGCGGGTTGAGCCATGTCGTGGTCGACGAGTGTCACCACTACCGAGGCGTGTTCGGCGCGCACGTCGCGCACGTCCTGCGGCGCCTGCGGCGGGTCTGTGCCTACTACGGCGCCGACCCCACGTTCGTCCTGTCGTCGGCGACCGTCGCCGAGCCCGAGGTGTTCGCAGGCCGGCTCACGGGGCTCGACGTCGTACCCGTCACCGATGACGCCTCGCCGCACGCCGCCCGCACGATCGCGCTCTGGGAGCCGCCGCTCCTGCCCGGCCGTGACCCGATCTCGGGCGATGCGACCGAAGGAGTCGTACGTCGTGCTGCCACCACCGAGGCCGGTGAGCTGCTCACGGACCTCGTGATCGGCAAGGTCCGCACGCTGGCGTTCGTACGCTCGCGGCGCGGCGCGGAGTCCGTCGCCGCGACCGCGCAGCGCCGGCTCGCAGAGGTGGACCCCGCGCTCGCCGCCCGGGTCGCGACGTACCGCGGCGGCTACCTGCCTGAGGAGCGCCGCGAGCTCGAGCAACGGCTGCGCAGCGGCGACCTGCTGGGTCTGGCCAGCACGAACGCCCTCGAGCTCGGCATCGACGTCGCCGGGCTCGACGCCGTCATCAGCGTCGGCTTTCCCGGCACACGTGCGGCCCTGCAGCAGCAGTTCGGGCGGGCCGGGAGGTCAGGCCGCGACTCGATCGGCATCCTCGTCGCTCGAGACGATCCGCTCGACACCTTTCTCGTCCATCATCCAGAGGCGCTGCTGGGCGCACCGGTGGAGGCATCGGTGTTCGACCCCGACAACCCGTACGTCCTGGGGCCGCACCTGGCCGCGGCGGCGCAGGAGCTCCCGCTGACCGAGGACGACTTCGCGCTGTTCGGCCCGCGTACGGCCGAGGGCGTGCAGGCGCTCGAGGCGGCCGGCTGGCTGCGCAAGCGCCCGGCCGGCTGGTTCTGGACCAAGCGCGAGCGCGCCAGCGACCTCGCCGACATCCGGTCGAGCGGCGGCGCCCCGGTGCAGATCGTCGATGCCGTGACGGGTCGCCTGATCGGCACGGTCGACGCCGGCTCGGCCGACTCCGCCGTCCACGAAGGTGCCGTGTACGTCCATCAGGGCGACGTGCACATCGTCGACGACTACGACGTCGAGCACGGTGTGGCCGTCGTGCATCGCGACGACCCGGACTACTCGACGATGGCGCGATCGGTCACCGAGATCACGGTGACCGAGACCGAGCGCACGACGCCGTGGGGCAAGGCGGCGATGTCGTTCGGCTCGGTCGACGTCGTCAACCAGGTCGTGTCCTACATGAAGCGCAGCACGACGGGCGGCGGCATCCTCGGCGAGGAGCTGCTCGACCTGCCCGCTCGGACGCTCCAGACCAAGGCCGTGTGGTGGACCCTCGAGCCGGACGCCGTGGCAGCAACGTTCGAGAGCGGTGACGTGCCCGGCGCGGCACATGCCGCCGAGCACGCGGCGATCGGCCTGCTGCCGCTGCTGGCGACCTGTGACCGCTGGGACATCGGCGGCGTGTCGACGGCACTGCACGCCGACACCGGGACCATGACGGTGTTCGTCTACGACGGCTATCCCGGCGGCGCGGGCTTCGCGGAGCGCGGCTACGAGCTCGCGGCGCGCTGGCTGCGGGTCACCCGGGACGCGATCGTGGCGTGCGAGTGCTCGGCCGGCTGCCCGTCCTGCGTCTACTCGCCCAAGTGCGGCAACGGCAACGAGCCGCTCGACAAGGCCGGCGCCGTACGCCTGCTCGAGGCACTGCTGACCGACGCGCCGGAGTCCTGACCACTTCGGCACGATGCCGGTCGCCGCTGCCAAGGCGGGCATCCTCGGCGAGCAGATCGGCCTGCGATCGACCATCGCCGTGATGGCCGCGATCCACCTGATCTCGACCCTCGCGGTGCTGCTCACTCCGCTGGCCCGCGTGCGTGACCTGCCCAGCCATGCTCACTCACCCACTGAGCCTCCCAAGTAGAAGTCGGGGGCGGCGCGCGCTTTCTGCTCGACCGCCCACCGGTGCCCCCACCACGTCCCACTGGTTGCTCTCGTCGTGATCGTCGCGACGTCGAAGTCCATGCGGCAGTGCAGCACCTCGGCGTCGTTGCGACCTGCGATGCGTCGAGCAGCCGCGCACCCGTCCTCGCCCGCGACACTGGCCTGTGTCGCGGCCAATGCCGCGAGGTCGGCCGCACCAGCGACCCGGTGACGAAGCCTGACCAGTCCGGCCATCTCCGTGATGATCAGCGCCGCCACCAGGAGCATGACGGCAACGACGGCGGCGTGGACGGTCACCGCTCCGCGCTCGGAGCCTCGGATCACGGTGACTCCACGGCGGCCACCGACGCGGAGTCCATCGTCTGCGAGCCGATCTTGGAGAAGTAGGGCAACGGCATCCGGGACCTGGCCGTGACGGTCACCGTGACGACGCCCGACTCGGTGTCGACCGACACCTTGGCGCCGTCCGGGGCATGGGCGCGAGCCACCTTGCTCGCGGCCCCGACTCCCTCGCCGCGGGCGATCATGCGGGCGGCCTCCCGGGAGGCATCGGCGATCCGGATCTGGGTCAGACCCAACGAGATGACCCACAGCAGCAGGAACGCGAACGCGACCCCGAACGGGACGATCGTCGCCAGCTCGGCGGTGACCATCCCGCGTTCACGCCTCATCAGAACCTGACGCCGAATCGCGGGACACCGTCGAACACGTCGCGCAACGTCCCCCAGCCCAGCGCCCGCTCGATGATGTCCCTGAAGGTCTGCATCCACGGGTTGTCGTCGAGGACGCCGAACTTGTAGAGCGTGAAGGCGAGGCAGACGGCACCCAAAGTGCCGACGGTGTATTCCGCGGTCGCCATGCCGCGGTCATCGTGGTGAGACATGTGAAGCCTTTCGGTGGACGGGGCCCGGGGCGGAGTCACACCGCCCCGGGCCGAACGGATCAGAACGGGAGCAGGTCGGGAATCTTCCCGATCAGGTCCTTGACGAGGTCGCCGAACCACGGGGACTGCCCGATCTTGACGAGCACGCCGCCGATCGTGCAGGCACCGAGAGTGCCGACGGTGTACTCAGCGGTCGTCATGCCTCGCTCGGCACGGCGCAGGAGCTGCTTCATGTGGAGTCCTTTCGATGAATGGATGAATCGAAAGGAAGATGTGGTCGGTGGACGCTGCGCTGCTGGGCCGGGTTGCTGGCTGGGGACAGGAGCCGTGGAGCCGGTCGGCTGTGGATCACAGGGTGAACGAGCGGAAGGTGGCGATGATCGTCGGCACGATCCCGATGAGGAAGAAGGCCGGCAGGAAGCAGGCACCCAGCGGAGCGGCCGTGCGGACGGCGACCTTGCGGCTCCGCTCTCGCCGGGCCGCACGGCGTTCACGACGCAGGTCGTCGGCCACACCCGAGATCACCTGTGCCACCGGCATGCCGGACGCCGCCGCCCGACGGAACGCCCGACCCACGGGCGCGAGCGTCGGGTCGAGGGCGAGCGAACGCCACACGGCTTCGGAGTCGCCCGCGACAGCCAACCTGCCCGCCACAAGGCTCAGGTCGGCGCCCAGCGGAGCAGCCGTCGCCGCGGCCGCCAACTCGAACGCCGTCACTGGCGGGCGCCCGACCTCGAGCGCGGCGACCATGAGGTCGAGAGCTGTGGGGAGCTGGGCGGTCAGCTGAGCGCTCCTGCGTCGGGCCGCCGCCGTCTCGAGCCGGCTCATGGACCGGTGGACGACCGGGACGAGGGCGACGCCGAGCAGCGGCCCCAGCGGGAGACCCAGCACCACGCACGCGGCCACGGGAGTCAGCGCGGCGGCGATGATTGCCGGATCGATCCGGCCGCCCCTGCGCGGCTGGCCGAACAGCTCCTGCGTCCGAGCCGTCGTCGAGGCCGGAACCAGGCACCAGACGGCGAGTACGGCAAGCATCGCCGAGATCATGCCTCCGCCTCGGCGCTCGACGCGATGCGCTCGACCCAGGCGACTCCGACGCAGGCGAGCGCGCATCCTGCGGCAAGACACAGCACGCCGGGATAGGTCCCCGTGAGGACGGCGACCGGATCGCCACCCATGCCTGAGCCCAGCGCGAGGCCGAAGACCGGCAGCACCGCCATCAGCCGACCCGTGGCGCGAGCCGGCGCGAGCCCGGACTCGACCTCGCGCTCGATCTCGAGTTCACCGCGCGCCGTCTCCTCGAGCCGGTCGAGCACCCGCGACAACGGAGCTCCAGCGCGTTCCGCCACGAGCCAGGCGCCAGAAAGCTCAGCCAGCAGCTCCGCGCCGGACTCGTCGGCAGCCGCTCGCAGCGCGGCCGGCACGTCACCGCCCAGGTCGGCTGCGCGGGCGGCGGCCGTCAGGAACGGGAACTCGGGAGCCAGCCCTTGGAGAGCACGTTGCGGCAGGATGCCGGCACGCAGCTCGGCCGACATCAGCCCGATTGCCTCCGCGACCTGGCGGCGTCGATCGCCGAGTCGCCTGCGCCGCACCGCACGGCGCCACTGCCGCAGCCCGAACGCCGCAACCCCCACAGCGACGGCGACGACGACGAGGTGGGGACCGGCGACGTCGGCGCGCCCAGCACCCCAGGGCACCGCCACCAGCGCACCGGCCACGAGAGCCCAAGGACGCACCCGTCGGGCCGGTCGGTCGAGGCGCAACCGATGACGTACGACCCAGGACCCGGGCGGGCGCCACAGCCAGACCGATGACGCTGCGAGCGCCGCCGCGAGCGCCGTCACTCCAGCACCTGCTCGAGCCGCGCCGCACCGGGTCCCTCCTCCACACCGTCCGGGGCGACGGAGACGGCAGGGACACACCGGACGAGGCCGTCATCGTGACGCTCCAGCACCGCGATCTGCTGCACCCGGCGGATGCCGTCAGGTCCGCGAGCGAGGTGGATGACGAGGTCGAGGCTCGCGGCGAGCTGGCTGTGCACGGCTTCTCGTGGCAGTCCCGCCGCCACTCCGAGTGCCTCGAAGCGTGCCGGCACGTCGAGCGTCGAGTTGGCGTGCAACGTGCCGCACCCGCCCTCGTGCCCGGTGTTGAGGGCGGCGAGCAGGTCGACGACCTCGGCGCCACGCACCTCACCGACCACGAGGCGGTCGGGCCGCATCCGGAGCGCCTGGCGTACGAGGTCACGAACCGTGACGAGACCCGCGCCCTCGACGTTGGCCGGACGCGCCTCGAGACCGACGACATGCGGGTGGTCCGGCCGCAGCTCGGTCGCGTCCTCGACGACCACCAGTCGCTCATCCGGGTCCACCTCGGCAAGCAGGGCCGACAGCAGCGTGGTCTTGCCCGACCCCGTGCCACCCGTCACCACGAAGGCGACGCGCGAGTCGACGACTCGCCTCAGGACGTCGGCGGTCTCATCGGTGAGGGAGCCCGCGGCCCTCAGCTCCGCCAGCGTGAAGCTGCGCCGGGCCGGCACCCGCATCGAGATCAACGTGCCGGGTCGCGCCAACGGCGCCAGCACCGCGTGCAGGCGGGTGCCGTCCGCGAGGCGGGCGTCGACCCACGGGCTCGCATCATCCAGGCGCCGTCCGGCCTGGGCCGCGAGCCGCTGGGCCAGCCGGCGCACGGACTCCTCGTCGGCGAACCGCACGGACGATCTCTCGAGACCGCGGCCGCGATCGAGGTAGACCCCGTCGGGGCCGTTGACCAGGACGTCGGTGACACCGGGAGTCGCCAGCAACGGGTCGAGCAGGCCCGCGCCCCTCGTCTCGCTGCGGAGCTGGTCGACGAGCGCCAGGACCGTGGCGCTGCCGGCCACGTGGTGCTCAGCACGCAAGGCTGCCGCGACGCTCGCCGGTGTCGCTTCCGCGGTGCCGGCAGCCAACCGCCGCCGCACCCGCTCCAGGATCGGCACGTCACTCATGGTTCTCTCGCTGGCGCTCGGTCATGCCTTCTCCAGCCCCAACGTGTCGAGCAGAGCCGTCGCAGTACGGCGGGCGGCGCGTGATCGACCCGGACCCATCCCGCGGTCGACCGCGGCACGTACGCGACGGTCGACGCGGTGACGGGCCAGGACCGGCAGGCCCAGGGCGTCGGAGACTGCGGCTGGTCCGATGCCTCCGGCTCGACTGACCGTGACCACGACGATCGACGACGCCATCTGCTGCAGGCGGTCGAGGACATGTCTCGCAGCACCGACTCCACAGACGTCCTCGGCGACGACCAGCACCGTGAGGACCGACCGCCCGACGATGTCGGCACCCGACTCGTCGAGGTGACGCGGCACATCGGCGACCACCAGGTCGAAACCACGCACCGCCGCGGTGAGGACAGAGGGCACCGCCGCCGGCAGGAGCGTGGTGCTCGACCGGTCCCACGACAACGTCGAGACACCGTGGTGCACCGGCAGCACGTCGGCGAGGGAGCCGGCGCTGAGCCGGCCGTGCGTCGCGTCGAAGTCGTGCCACCTCAGTCCCTCGGCGCGCTCGGCACCCATCAGGAGCTCGAGACCGCCCCCGAGGGGATCCGCGTCGAACAGCAGCGACCGCAGCCCGCGTCGTTGTGCCGCGAGACCGAGCACCACGGCCAAGGTCGAGGCGCCGACGCCGCCCGAGCCACCGACCATGCTGACCAGGCACGCCTCGCCGCGCCCGTCGAGGGCGGCCGCCAACGCCTCGAGGATGCGGTCCTCCTCGTCCGGGCCGCACACCGCGACGGCACCCAGGGCGACCGCATCGGGCCACCACTGGGACGGCTCCCTCGCCAGCAGGAGCACGTGCTCCCGCCGCGGCAGCGCGGCGCGGGCCAGGTCGCCCGCCAGGTCCTCGCCCACGATCACGGCCGAGGCGCGCCGCCACGACCGTCGGGTGCCCGTGAGGTCGGGCGCCACGTCGGGCACTGCGCCGACCGCGGCACACCACCGGAGCGCGTCGTCCAGCAGGAGCTCGTCAGCGGTGGCGATCAACGGGGCGGCGAGGTCAGGCATAGGTACGACTGTCGCCGTCCACCAGCCCACCCGGAACCGGCGCGCGGGAGCCTGTGGACGACCAATCGCGGACCTGCGGGATGTGGACCCGCCTATCCTGAACGGGTGAGCCCCACGAGGTCAGCCGCATTCTTCGACCTGGACAAGACGATCATCGCCAAGTCGAGCACGCTCGCCTTCAGCAAGCCCTTCTTCCAGGGCGGACTCCTCAGCCGCCGCGCGGTGCTCCGCAGCGCGTACGCCAACTTCATGTTCGCGCTCAACGGCGCCGACCACGACAAGCTCGAGAAGATGCGCGCCTACCTGACCCAGATGGTCACCGGCTGGGACGTCGAGGTGGTCCGCCAGTCGGTCGCCGAGACGCTGCACTCGATCATCGACCCGCTCGTCTACGAGGAGGCCGTCGACCTCATCGAGGAGCACCAGGCGGCCGGCCGCGACGTCGTGATCGTCTCGGCGTCGGGCACCGAGGTCGTCGAGCCGATCGGCGAGATGCTGGGCGTCGACCACGTCATCGCCACGACCCTCTACGTCGAGAACGGCCGCTACACCGGCGACGTCGACTTCTATGCGTACGGGCCGAACAAGGCCGTCGCGATGGAGCAGCTGGCCGCCCAGCGCGGCTACGACCTCGCCGAGTCGTACGCCTACTCAGACTCCGAGACCGACGCGCCGATGCTGCAGGCCGTCGGCCATCCGTACGCGGTCAATCCGGACAAGGCACTGCGCCGCATCGCCGAGGACAACGGCTGGCCGATCCTGGCCTTCCGCCGGCCCGTCGCCCTGCGCCGGCGCCTCGGCCTGCACACCAAGGTCGGCAAGGCGGCCGCGGTCACGGTCGTCGCCAGCGCCGTCGGCGCGATCACCGTCGCCCTGGTGTCACGCCGCAAGCACCGCGTCCCGTCGAGATTGTGAAGCAAAGCGCACAACGTTACGGCCCAGTAGGCCTCGCGTCGTCCAGCCCTTTGGCGTAGACAAGGAACCAAGAACTTCGACAACTCCACAGCGGCAAAGCAGCTCAGTACCCACGCGGCGATCACCCGTCTCAATGGGAACGTTGCTCGTGGACTCCGTCCCACTCAGGGATTCAGACGGGGCCCCGACGACTCCGATCCAGCACGCCTGGTAGCCGAGCCAGCTTGCCAGGCGGCGCCATTCCCCCGGGGATCGGCGCCGCCGCTCTGTGTGAGGGCCAAGTCGTCGGACAGCGGCAACACGAGCGTCTTATGATCGTCCAATGAATTCGGCCAAGACCCGCAGCGCGGCGATCGATCTGGTCCGCGTCGTGGCGATCATCGGCGTGGTCGCGCGCCACACCTGGTACGACCCCGACGGGATCGTCGCGCAGGTCGTGTGCCCGTGGGCGATCGCCGTGTTCTTCGTGCTGAGCGGTTACCTGTGGAAGGCGGACCGAGCGCTGGCGACCGAGGTCCGCAACCGCTGGCGGGGCCTGTTGATCCCGTACGCCGTGTGGGTTCCCCTGATCGCGATCCCCTACTTCATCTGGGCCTTCCACGAGTACGACCCGGCGTTCGCCGCCACCCTGGTCGTCGGCGTGGGCTACGGGGGCAAGTTCGCCGTGGCACCGTTCAGCGCCTGCTGGTTCTTCACCACGATGTTCTTCGCGGCCGTCTACATGCGCTACCTGGAGCGTTACTCACGGCGCGTCACCTGGCTGGTCATCGTGCTCACCCTCGTCGTCACATGCACGGCCCCGCTCGCCCTCAAGTACGGACCGCTAGGGATGACGCTGGCCCTGCCGTGCATGCTCTTCATCGTCCTGGGTCAGGAGCTGCGTCGCCGACGCGACCGCATCAACCGGCCCGGGCTCGTCGGGCTCGGACTGGTCGGCGTCGGCGCGGTCGCCGTGGCTCTCGGCGCGTCACACGACCTCAACGGCGACCTCATCGAGATCAAGAACTCGATGTACGGCTACCCGATCGCCGGTCTCGTCAGCGGCGCCCTGATCGGGCTCGGGCTGATCCTGCTCGCCGAGTCCTGCGACCCGTTCGTGCCAAAGGCCGTCCGGCCCGGCATCACCGAGGCCGCGTCGACCGCGACCTTCGTGATGTTCCTGCACCCCTGCATCCTGTTCCTCATGCGCGGCGCCGAGGCCGAGGGGAGCTGGCCCCAGTTCCTGCTGGCACTGTTCGTGCCGTACGCCCTGGGCACGGCCCTCATCCGGATGCGGGCGCTGCCGTGGCTCACCGGCGTGTGGGCGCCTCGCCAGCCTTCGCTCCCCGTCAGCACGTGACCTCGGGGGCGCGGGTCACGACGCGCCGATGATCGGTTTCTCGCGCCCCTTGGTCAGTCGCTTCAAGGTCATCGCCGGCTTCTCGAGGTAGTGCCAGCTGAGCCATGCCAGCGGCGCCGTCATCAGGAGACACAGGGGGAGGAACACCACGGCGGGCATGGGGTGGTCCAGCGCGATCGTGGCGGCGATCTGTGTCACGGGGAACGCGTAGATGTACATCCCGTAGGAGTAGTCGTCGGGGAAGTTCACCCCGGCGAGCCGCTTGGAGCAACCCAGGTACATCACGAGGTAGGCCCAGGGCAGCGCGCCGATGACGTGGAACCAGCCGATGCCGTCGAGGGCCAGCACGGTGCAGATCACCGCGCAGGCCGCCGCGACGACCGGCGACATCCTGATCTTGTCCTTGTGGATGTAGAGGATCGCGCCGGCCATGAAGAAGATGCCCAGGCGGGCCAGGGGTTCCACGATGGTCAGGAGCTTCTCGAACGACGACGCGTGCTCGTAGGCCCTCTCGCGCGCGGCCTTGTCGGTCGCGGCGAAGGTCTGGACCGACTGCGACAGCATCAGCTTGTCGGCGACCTTGATCGCGGTGAAGACCGCCAGTCCCAGGTACATGCCCCAATGGAGGTAGCGGCGGGCGACGACCGTCACCAGAAGGCCCATCCCGATCCACAGGGTGAACTCGTAGAACAGGGTCCACGCCGAGAAGTTCCACACCTCAGGCACGGGCACGTTGTCGAGGGTCCCGACCACGTCGAACTGCTTGAGCACGAAGAAGAAGTTGTCCGTCACGTACGACAGGCCGCTCGACCACTCGTAGCCCGGCTTGCCCTCGATGCGGCGGGACAGCGGCCCGAGCACGAACCCGACCAGCACGAGCGAGGCGATCCAGGCCGGATAGATGCGCAGGACCCGGCGCCACATGTAGTCGCCGAGGGACCTCGAGCTCAGCCGGCTCGCGGTGATCATGTAGCCGGAGATCGCGAAGAACCCGGCCAGCATGTAGGTGCCGATCGTGTCCGAGAAGATGAACGTCGGCATGTCCATGTAGCCGCCGAGGGGCAGCGCATGCAGAAAGAGGATGGATGTCGCGAAGAAGAGCCGTATCGCGTTGACGCTGTTGTGCCTGGAGTCGAGCGACTGGCCGAGAGTTGTCACGGGGACAGATCCTAGCCCGACACCTTCGGAGAGATCCCGCATTCAAAGGACTCGCGTGTGACGTTCACGTGACAACGCGTCGTACGCCCAGAATCGCTGGCTAGACTCTCACCCCGTGACCAGCATCGACGACCCTCAGACGCAGCCCTCAGGCCGCGGCAGAATCGCTTCGCTCCTCGCTCCGGGCCACTGGGCGTACATCCTGCTCCTGCTGGTTCCGCTCGGACTGGTCGACCTGGTGTGCGTCAGCACGCGGATCACCGGGAGCACCGAGGCCAACGGGACGACGTTCGGGTCGTGGTCGTGGCTGGCACAGATGTCGTCGAGCGTCTTCTTCTACCTCGCCCTGATCACGTTCTGGATCGGCGTCTTCGCGGTCATCCGTGGGCGGCGTGCACGACGCATCGCCGTGTTCTGCTTCCACCTGACGTTCACGTTCCTCGCCTTCCTCGTGATCCTGACCGAGCTCTACTACCTGCTGCTCGACGTCATGCTCAACGCGAACTCGTTCGCGCTCGTGAAGCTCATCTTCCAGATCGAGATGTTGAAGATCATCGAGGCGGAGGTGGCCTCGTTCGTCCCGGTGCTGGCACTCATCGGCATCATCGTCGCCAACCTGTTCCCCGTCATCGTCAACCGCAGGTTCAAGCCCAGGTGGCTCCACCAGGAACCCACCACCCCGCCGGCCTCGCGTCGGGGCACGGTCATCGCGGTCGCCCTGGGCCTGACCGCAGCCCTGCTCGCCACCTCGGCCCTCCCCAACGGGCAGGGCAACACCAACTTCACCCGCAACCGTGTCGTCAGCATCGGCATCGACGTGACCAAGAAGCAGCTGGACGGGCCACCCGAAGGCTTCGTGCAGCCGACCCGCGCCGACCTGCCGATCGACACCACGCTCGCGGCGACCCCGCGGACGAAGAAGTACAACGTCGTCCAGATCGTCCTGGAGTCCCAGAGCTGGAAGTCCACGACACTCGGCAGCCCTCAGCTCGACACGACCCCCAACCTGTCGAAGATCGCCAAGAACAGCCTGGTCGCCGAGCGCGCCTACACCGCCATGCCGCACACCACGAAGTCCCTCGTCGCCTCCAACTGCGGGGTCGAGCCACCTCTCGACACCGTCAACAGCGAGGCTGAGCCGGGCGGTCTCGCGGCGAAGTGCCTGCCGACACTGCTGGGCGAGCAGGGCTACGCGACCGCGTTCTTCCAGAGCGCCACCCGCAACTTCGAGAACCGTCCCAAGGTCGTCAAGGCGTTCGGCTACCAGAAGTTCTTCGCCCTCGAGTCGTACCGCAAGAAGGGGTTCTACAAGACCAACACCCTCGGCTACGAGGACGACATCATGCTCGAACCGAGCCTCGCATGGGCGGCCGCGCACAGGAACCGCCCCTTCTCGCTCGAGTACATGACGTTGACGGCCCACTCGGAGTACGTCCTGCCCAAGGACTGGAAGATGAAGCACTACGTCGACGACAAGACCGAGAACAACTACCTCAACGCGGTCCGCTACCAGGACCGCTTCGTCGGCAAGGTGATCGACGGCTTCAAACGACTGGGGCTGTACGACAACACGATCTTCGTGATCATGGGCGACCACGGCGAAGGGTTCCGCGAGCACGGTCGTCGCCTGCACAACGACACCATCTGGAACGAGGGCATCCAGATCCCGTACGTGATCCACGCACCCCACGACTGGACCGACGGGGCCCGTCAGGTTGCCCCCGTCACGAACATGTCCACGCTGCAGACCCTCGCCGACCTCCTGGGCTACAAGATCGAGGGCGGCACCTACCGCGGAGCGTCGATCCGTCATCCGGACCGGGCGCCACAGCCACTCGTCACCTCCTGCTGGGACACCGACCAGTGCGTGTCCTTGATCGACGGCAACCACAAGTACATCTACTTCTTCGGCTACAAGCGCCCCCAGTACTACGACGTGGTCGCCGATCCGCACGAGAAGCACAACCTGTTCGACAGCCTGAGCGACGCGAAGGCCCAGTCGCTGGAGGACACCGCGCTTCGGTGGCAGGCCGAGGTCAACGCCAAGCACAAGCTCGGCCGGCGACTCGCCCGCTGACGTCGTCGGTCAGGACGCCAGCAGGTCGTCGACCGCCGCGATGACGACCTCCGGCTCGACCTCGATGTCGGTCTGGATCCCGAGGAGATCCTTGCCTGGCGGCGGCGGCTCGCCGCTGATCAGGTAGCGATAGGTCGAGCCGTCGATGTCATCGGTGATCGCCCAGAAGCAGTGCTTGACGTACGTCGACTGGAACAGCTCGAGGACCTTGACGCCGGCCTTGGCGAACAGCAGGTTGGTCAGGGCCGCGCCGTGGATGCCGACGATGACGTCAGCCGCCGCGAAGTGGTCGATCTGGTCGCGTACGGACATCGCACCCGGATCGATCCGCACGAAGCCACGCTGCTCCAGCAGGGGCCATACCGCAGGCTCCTGCACCAGACGCCGCGTGTTGCGGCCGTTGCCCCGCGTGACGAAGATGCGCGAGGGCTTGTCGGCGGTGTTCTCGGGCGGGAGCTGGCGGCGCAACCAGTCGACCGCCCAGCGGGGAGCGACTTCCTCCGGATTGGGCTGGGACGGCACCAGCAGCCGGTCGGCCCGGACGGCCCGGCGCTTGCCCGACGGGATGATCGTGTGCTGGTCGAGGCCCGTCAGCGCCAGGAGCTCGCGGTGGTAACGCGCCTGCGTGGGCAGGTAGAGCGCGTCCGGCTGCGTCCCCGAGAGCACCCTCTCCACGATCCCCCAGCGCGGCAGGACGTCGAGCAGGAAGTGGTAGTAGCTGTTGCCGCCTCCCCGGGTCGCGAGCGACACCACCGTGCCGGCGACGTGCTCCGTGCGCGGCAGGGTCGGTCGCAGGAACACCGGGTGCTCCCGCCAGTCCGCGACCCCGAAGTAGGGGCTGGTCTCGAAGTCGAGCGACTGTGCCTGCGTGATGTGCGCACCGAAGTCACCGGCGACGATCCCGTCGGCGAGATCGAGCACGAAGGGCGCCGGGACGACGAACGAGGCCGCCGCTGCATAGACGGGGTGGTGCCGCGGGCTGCCGGTCGGCAACGCCCGGTCGATGGCTTCGGCCTCTCCCGCCCGGTGCAGGACGACGGACCCGGGTTCGGCCTCGGCCGTGAGGGCCGACCGGCTCGACGCCCTGCGGGGGACGCCCCGCCGTCCGCACAGGAAGGACACCCGCCGAAAGGCCATGCCCGACAGCAGCGAGGTGAAGCGATGGAGACGCTTGGCCAGTGGCCAGACGGGCTGCAGGGGCGCTGGAAGCCTCGTCACGCCGTGGATCTCTCGCGTGCCTCGTCCGACACCACGGCGGGATCGCCCGCCTCACGCATGCTCGCCACCACGAACGACATCGCCAGCGTCACCCCGACGTAGCGGCTGCCGACGTTGGGCGTGATGGGTCCAGCAACGACGTAGGCAAGCGCCGGGTAGCAGAGCAGGCGGTACGGCCGCGGCGTCGTGAACAGCGGCGCGACGAACGACCAGATGATGAACAGGAACGCCGTGAGGCCCAGCACTCCCATCGCGGCCACGACCTGGGCGTAGATGTTGTGCGCGAGGATGACGTCGAAGTCCCATCCGCCACCGATGAGCGGGTGGTGCCGGAAGACCTCGAGAGCGTTGGCCAGGCCCTCCTTGCGTTCGTTGTTGGAGTATCGCGAGCCACTGCCACCGAGCAGTCTGGAGAGGGCGTTGCTGCCGCCCTTGTCGTTGAGGATCCGATCGAGGTTGGCGACGACGAAGATGCCGCCGAACGCCAGCGCTCCGGCCACCTTGAGCGAGCGCTCGAGGGCGGGGTACATGAGGGCGAGAAAGGCGACGACCACCAAGGGACCACGGCTGCCGCTGAACCAGATGACGGCGAGGCACAGGACCCCCGACCCGAGCACCAGCCACCGGCGGGAGGGCCGTACGACCTGATAGAGGAACGGCAGGAAGCACACGGCCAGGAGGCCCGAGTAGCCGAACGCGGTCGGCTGCTCCGAGAGGCCCGTGTAGCGGTTGTTCTCCGGCAGCGGGCCGTTCAGCAGGCCGTACGCAAGGCTCAGCACCACGCCGAGCACGTAGGCGCCGGCGAGGGACACGAGCCGTCGTCCGCGAGGCGCCCACCACACGAACAGCAGCGGCAGGATGACCGTCGCCGCCAGCACGCGCAGGAGGATGTTGAGGCTGCCGAAGGCGAACACCGATGCGAGGGACGAGACGCAGCCGACCACGAAGAACGCCGCAGCGCCCAACGCAAACGTCCAGGGCACGTGCAGCGGCTGGGTCACCAGGACGGGGAAGAGCAGACCGAACCCGACCACCATCAGCAGGTCGGAGGCCGTGATGAAGCTGGCGCCGCCAGGCATCGTCAGGGCGGTCATGGGAGCGAAGAACATGCCGGCGATGACGAGGCCCGAGCCGACCTTCTCGATGCCGAAGGCGAACAGCGCCGTGAGGAAGAGCGTCACGCCCATCGCGAAGATCGCGCCGGGAATGGACTTCAACCCCAGCGGGAGAAGGCCGAGCATCAGCACTGCCGTGAGGGCGACGGGCCACACCCGCATCCCGAGGGGATGCGGGTGCGGCACGTCCCTGGGATCGACGTTCGGGTCGCGAGCCGGCGCCGCGAACGGAGCGCCGTCGAAGCTCATCGCTTCGCCCGTCGACCCGTCCGGGTCAGGGCGGTCTCGGATTCCTTGACCTTGACCTTCACCTTCCCCTTGTCGATCTCATAGGGAACGCCGTAGCCATATCCGTAGTAGCCGTAGCCGTCAGTGCTCGCCCGGCGCGGGGTGCGGTTGAGCACCGTGCCGAACAGGCGACCGCCGACGGCCTCGATGCGGGACACGGCCAGCCGGAGCTGCTCGCGACCGGTCGAGCCGTAGCGGGCCAGCAGCAGCGCCCCGTCGACCTCCGTCATGAGGATCGCGGTGTCGGCGACCGGCAGCAGCGGCGGCGCGTCGATGATGACGACGTCGTACTGCGAACGCGCATGAGCGAGCAGGTCGCGCATCGCCTGCGTGTCGAGGACCTCGGCAGGGTTGGGCGGACGCGGGCCGGTGCCCAGGAAGTGCACGCCGGTGGAATGCTCCTGGATCGCGTGCTCGAGCGTGGAGCGGCCGATCAGCACCGTGATGACGCCGACCGAGTTCTCGAGGCCGAGCAGGTCGGCGACGTTGGGGTTGCGCATGTCGGCGTCGATCAGCAGGACCGAGCGGCCGGACTTGGCCATCGAGACGGCGAGGTTGGTGGCGACGAGCGTCTTGCCCTCGTCGGGCAGAGCGCTGGAGACCACGATCATCTGCCGGCTCGCGTCGAGGTTGGCGAACTGCAGGTTGGTCCGCAGCACCTTGAACGCCTCGCTGAGGGACCCGGTGTCGTCCCTGGTGAGCGGATCCTTCTTGACCGTCGGGTCGAACGGTAGGGTCGCCATGACCGCATTGCCGGTCGCGAGCTCCACGTCCTGGCGCGTCTTGACCGTCGTGTCGAGCAGGTCACGCAGGACCGCTCCGGCCACGCCGATGAACAGGCTCAGCATGATGCCCACGATGATGTCGAGCACGACTGTCGGTGCGATCGGATTGGGGTTGAACGATGCCTTGCCCGTGACTCTGGCGACGATCGCCGCCGAGAGGTTGGTGTCGGCCGGCTTCTCGATCTCCTTGACGAGATCGACGATCTCCTCGCTCTCGGCCCCGGCGATGTCCTGGGCCAGCTGCGGTGACGCGGCCTTGGCGGTGATCTGCAGGATCAAGGTCTGCGGGACGACGGTCGCCGAGATGTCGCCGGCGAGCTCTTCGCGGGTCACCTTGAGGCCGAGCCGGTCGATGACCTTCTGCAGCACCGTGGGATCGGTGGCGAGGTCGGCGTAGGAGGCGATGCGCTGGGCCGCGAACACCGTGGCTGCGTAGGGATCGGCCTGACCGTTGGTCGGGGTCGAGACGAACACGCGCGCTGACGAGCTGTAGACCGGCGAGAGGTTGAGGACGAGCCCGACCGAGGCAATCGTCCCGATCACCAGCGTGCTGATGATGAACTTCCAACGACCACGCAGGATGCCCAGGAATTGACGCAGGTCCACGCGGTGGTCCCTTTCAGTGAGTTTCTCCACGACCGATTTCGATCAGGTGTAACAGGGAGTGTATGCGAGGCTGCGGCCGACTCGCGCATGAACTCCACCCTCGCGTCATGGGCGTAACCAACACCACCCTCCACCGTTGTGTAACCTGAGCGTTCACCGAGCGGTGGACTGCAGGCGTGCAACGGCCCGGGCACCGCGGCCACGAAAAGGGTAGGAAAATTCGATGACCGTACTTGTGACCGGCGCCGGAGGATTCATCGGCGGCCACCTCGTCGCTGATCTTCTCGGTCAGGGCAAAGCCGTCCGCGCCGTGGACGTCAAGCCCCAGGACGAGTGGTACCAGGTGCACGCGGACGCCGAGAACGTCGTGGCGGACTGTGCCGACATGCGCGAGGCGCACAAGATCGCTGTGGGCACCGAGGAGATCTACAACCTCGCGGCCGACATGGGCGGCATGGGCTTCATCGAGAACAACAAGGCCGAGTGCATGCTGTCGGTCCTCACGAGCACCAACGTGCTGGTGGCCGCCCGCGACGCCGGCACGCAGCGCTACTTCTACAGCAGCTCGGCGTGCGTCTACGCCGGTGACAAGCAGACCGACCCCAACGTCACGGCGCTCAAGGAGTCCGACGCCTACCCGGCCGATCCCGAGGACGGCTACGGCTGGGAGAAGCTGTTCAGCGAGCGCATGGCCCGCCACTTCCGCGAGGACTTCGGCATCGAGACCCGCGTCGCCCGCTACCACAACGTCTACGGCCCCGAAGGTACGTTCGAGGGTGGCCGCGAGAAGGCACCCGCCGCGTTGTCGCGCAAGATCGCGCAGGCCAAGCTCAGCGGTGACCACACGATCGAGGTCTGGGGCGACGGCGAGCAGAGCCGCAGCTTCATGTACATCGACGACTGCGTGCGCGGCTCGCAGGAGATCCTGGCCGGCGACAACGTCGAGCCGGTCAACCTCGGCTCGTCCGAGCTCGTGACGATCAACCAGATGATCGGCATCCTCGAGGACATCGCCGGCATCACGGTCACCAAGAACCACGACCTCTCGGCGCCCCAGGGCGTACGCGGCCGCAACTCCGACAACACGATGTTCCACGAGATCTACGGCTGGGAGCCGTCGATCTCGCTGCGTGACGGGCTGGAGAAGACCTACAGCTGGATCTACGACCAGCTCAAGTCCCGGGGCTAGACCCCGCGATGGAGGTCATCGTCCACGACTTCTCCGGCCACCCCTTCCAGGCCGAGCTGTCGCGCAAGCTCGCACGGCGCGGGCACACCGTGGAGCACGTCTCGGCCGAGCAGTACGTCAGCGGCAAGGGACACCTCGAGCACCAGGACGACGACCCCGACTCGCTGACGTTCAGCTCCATCGCGCTCGACCTGCCGTTCAAGAAGTACGCGCCCCTGGCCCGGCTCCGGTGGGAGCGCGCGTACGCCCGCGCGTGGATCGCGCGGCTGCGCACCTCGTCGGCCGATGTCGTCATCGCGTGCAACCTGCCGTTGATCACGCTCTACCTCTTCTCCCGGCACGCCAAGCGCCACACGTTGCCGTGGGTCCTGTGGCACCAGGACATCTACAGCTTCGCGCTCGCCGACGAGCTGCGCCGCAAGCTGCCACGTCCGTTGGCCTGGCTCGGCGGCAAGGTGCTCGTGGGCCTCGAGGCACGTTGCGCCCGCCGGGCGGCGCACGTCGTCGCGATCGGCGACGCGTTCGAGGGCGTCTACCGCGACTGGAACGTCCCGGCCGGCCACGTGTCGGTGATCCCCAACTGGGCGCCGCTCGACAAGATCTATCCCGTCGAGCGCGACAACCCGCGCACGGCCGACCTGTTCGGCGCCGACGCCGCGCTCCGACTGGTCTACGCCGGCACGCTCGGCCGCAAGCACAACCCCCGGCTCCTGATCGACCTGCTGACGACCGTGCGCTCCCAGGGCGTCGACGCCGAGCTTGCGGTGATCTCCGAGGGCGAGGCGGCGGACGACCTGGCGACGATCGCCCGCGACGACGACCTTCCGGTGCGCGTCCTCCCGTTCCAGCCCGCCGCGGACCTGCCGAACGTGCTGGGCAGCGCCGACGTCCTGGTCGCGCTGCTCGAGCCGGACGCCACCAAGTTCTCGATCCCCAGCAAGGTCCTGTCCTACATGGCGGCGGGCCGCCCGATCCTCGGTCTCATGCCCGGCGACAACCCGGCGGCGCTCGACATCCGTGACAGCGGCGGGTTCGTCGCCGAGCCGACCGACGTCGGCGCCAAGGCGGGCGCCGCGTGGCTCGCCGACCTGTCCGGCGATCGCCAGGCCCAGCTCGACATCGGGCAACGTACGCGCGCCACGGCCGAGCGGAAGTTCGACGTCGACAAGGTCGCCCACGAGTTCGAGCAGATCCTGGACGCGGCCGTCGCGCCCCGGACCACCGACGCAGCCTCAGGTCAGGGCAGGTAGTCGGCCGACTCCTCGACACCGCTGCGCAGCCGTCGCACGTCGGCAGACACCATCTGGGCGACCATCTCGTCGAACGACGTGGTCGCCCGCCAGCCGAGCGTGTCAGTCGCGTGGGTGGTGTCGCCCGCGAGGCCAGGGACGTCGGCCGAACGCATGCGGGCTGGATCCTGGCGTACGTGGACCCACGGATCCGGCAGCTCCGCAGCCGCGAACGCGGCCTCGACCAGGTCCTTGACGGTGTGGACCCGCCCGGTCGCCAGCACGTAGTCGTCAGGGGTGTCGTGGGTCATCGCCAGGTGCATCGCCCGGACATGGTCCTTGGCCGCGCCCCAGTCACGTGCCGCCGACAGATCGCCGAGCACGAGCTCGTCCGCGTGACCCTCGCTGATGGCGGCAACGGCCCGGCTCACGCGACGCGACACGAAGCCGTGCCCACGCAGCGGGCTCTCGTGGTTGAACAGGACACCGACAGAGACGAAGAGTCCGTCGCGGTCACGGGCCTCCGCGGCCGCACGATGCGCCCTGCTCTTGGCCTCCGCGTAGGGGCTCTCCGGATGGTGCGGCGTGCTCTCCGTGCACGGCCCCGTCACGACAGAGCCGTACACCGCCGAGCTGGACGCCTGGAAGAACCGCGGCGAGCTGTGGTGACGTGCCGCGTGCGTCGCCGTCGCCTGCACCATCGACTCGACGGCGTCGGCGTTGACCGCCGTGACGACGTCGCGATTCTCCCAGCTCCCCACCATCGAGCTGAACGCCGCGAGGTTGTAGATCTCGTCAGGTCGTACGTCCTCCAGCAACGTGGCGAACCCGTCGGAGTCCCGTACGTCGCACTCGCGCACGTCCACGCCGGTCAGGTAGACCGAGCGCGGCGACCCGCGACCGCCCGGTCGGACGGTCCCGGTGACGCGGTATCCCTGACCCAGCAGGTGTTGCGCAAGCAGGATCCCGTCCTGGCCACCGACTCCCGTGATGAGGGCCGATCGCCTCATCCGCGGGATGCGGCCGCGAGATCCGCATCGACCATGAGCTGGGCCAGGGCCTCAGCCGTGGTCTCGGCCTTCCACCCGAGCAGGTCCAACGCCTTGCCGGGGGCAGCGATCAGCGCATCGACGTCGGTGGGACGCTCGTAGCGCTCGTCATGCCGGACGTACTGCTCCCAGTCGAGGCCGACGTGCTCGAACGCCGTCTGGCAGAACTGCCGGACGGAGATCCCCACACCGGTGCCGATCACGAACGTCGTCGGCTCGTCGTGCTGGAGCGTGCGCCACATCGCCTCGACGTACTCCTTGGCGTAGCCCCAGTCCCTGATCGTGTCGATGTTGCCCAGGTGGAGCTCGTCGGCCAGGCCCAGCTTGATGCGCGCGACGGCCTGGGTGATCTTGCGCGTCACGAACGACTCGCCCCGTCGCGGGGACTCGTGGTTGAACGCGATGCCGGAGACCGCGAACAGGTCGTAGGCCTCGCGGTAGTTGATCGTCACCCAGTGTGCGTAGAGCTTCGCGGCGCCGTAGGGCGACCGGGGATAGAACGGCGAGCTCTCGGACTGCGGCGGCGGCGTTGCGCCGAACATCTCGGAGGTCGACGCCTGGTAGAACCGCGCTTCGGGCACGAACTGCCGGATCGCCTCGAGGAGCCGGATCGTGCCCAGGCTGTCGGCCGAGGCGGTGTACTCGGGCATCTCGAAGGAGACCTTGACGTGGCTCTGCGCTGCCAGGTTGTAGACCTCGTCGGGGCAGATCTCGCGCAGCAGGTTGACCAGGCTGCCGCCGTCGGTCATGTCGCCGTAGTGCAGGTGCAGGTTCTTCGCGGCTTCGGCGTGCGACTCCCAGATCGGGTCGATGCGTGCTCGGTTGAACGACGAGGAGCGGCGTACGAGCCCGTGGACCTCATAGCCCTTCTCGAGCAGGAGCTCGGCGAGATAGGAGCCGTCCTGACCGGTGATCCCCGTGATGAACGCGCTCTTCATGGTCACCCCTGCAGCATTGGGTCGGATGTCGTCGCCGCGATGACTGCCGACCAGGCGAGTCTGGAGCCGCGGTTCGCGCTGATAGCATACTCAACGCTCGGCGCCCCGCTGACGTCATGGTGGCTGGTCGGCCCGTGGTCGGCGAGTCGATCCACCACCCGAGATCAAGGCAGGACATGCATGGATTCCCGTGACACCAGGTTGCCTTCCCCGGTCGAGGCGAATCCTCGTTGTCCCTCGTGCCTGTCCACGGACATCCGGGTTCACGCCGCGTCCCGCAAGACCGGTCGGATCATCAACGAGTGCCGCGTGTGCGGCTCGCACAACCTGGCCAACCCGCCGACGTCGGAGGACCTCAACGAGTCGCTCGACATCGACCGCGACGAGTTCGCGGCCTGGACCGAACGCACTCGGACCCACGTCATCGAGCGGAGCCACACGGCCACGCTGCAGCGGCTCGCCGGGATGCTCGACAGCTCGTCCGACCTCAGCCTGTTCGACATCGGCGCGGGCGCCGGCAACTTCCTCTCGCTGGCACGTGACGCCGGGTTCCAGCCCGCGGGCAACGACGTCTCTCCTGGCGCCGTGGTGCTGGCCAAGGAGCGCTACGACATCGACATGCATCTGGGCGACCTGTCCGTGATCGACGATGCCGGGAAGCACGACGCCGTCACGATGTGGTGCGTCCTCGCGCACGTCACGGACGGCGACCAGCTGCTCAGCGGTGCCCTGGAGATCCTCAAGCCCGGTGGCGTCCTCTTCCTCCAGACCCCGCGCTGGTCAGCGATGGACACCATCGGCATGCGCCTGTCCGACCTGACCCGCGGGCGGGCGACCCGGATCACCGACCGCCGGATCGCCGAGCACCACATGACCCTCCACAGCACGGCGAGCATGCGGCGCAAGCTCGAACGTGCCGGGTTCGAGATCGTGGCGATCGAGCCCCGCGCCCGCTACTCGCTCACCACGAGCGACTACCTCGAGTCGCTCGGCGTCCCCGCAGCTCTGCGCAACCGGCTGTCGCGCATGATCGACACGTTCGTCGAGCGTGACTGGTTCTTCCGCAACGTGCTCGACGTGTACGCTCGCAAACCGTCCTGAACCACCACCTGCAGTCGGAGCATCGGCTAGTCTCCCGTCTTGTCGCCGACGGCAACACGTCCAGCCGATTCACCATCGGGATGTCACGCACAAAGGGTTGAAGCATGACGCTGTTTGCTCGTGACCGACCAGATCGCGCCGCAGCGTCCGGCCAGTCCGTCGGGACCGAACGAGGCGGGCGGCTCGACGAGATCCAGGGCCTCCGCGCCGTCGCCGTCCTGCTCGTCGTGATCTATCACGCGGGTCTCCCCCTTCCCGGCGGGTTCGTCGGGGTCGACACGTTCTTCGTCATCTCCGGCTTCGTGATCACCCGGATGTTGCTCAACGAGTTCGACACGACCGGACGCATCCGGTTCGGACAGTTCTACCGGCGCCGGGTCCGTCGCCTGCTGCCGGCTGCGGCGCTCGTCGTGACCACCACGCTGGTGGGTTCGGCGTTGCTGCAGTCCCCCGTCGGCGCGCAGCCGTCCACGGCTCTGACCGCGATCGGCGCGTCCACCTGGACGGGCAACGGCGTGCTGTTCGTCGTGACGCGCGGCTACTTCGCGCTCAACCTGCACACCGTCCCCCTGCTGCACACGTGGTCGCTCGCGGTCGAGGAGCAGTTCTACCTGGTGTTCCCCGCGCTCCTGGCTCTTGCCTTCGCGATCTCCCGGCGGCGGGCCGCTCGCACCGGGCGGCAGGCCGCGGCGCGCACCACGGCGGCGGTCGTGATCGCGGTCGCGTTCGTCCTCTCCTTGGTCGTGTCGGTCGTGCTCACGTTCGGGCACCTGATCGTGGCGTCTGCCGGACTGGCGTACTTCTCCCCGATGAGCCGGGCATGGGAGTTCGCCGCCGGATCACTCGTGTGCCTGCTGCCGGCCGGTTGGGCGCGGGGCAAGAAGTCCGTCCTCGAGCTGTGCGCAGCGGCCGGGCTGGTCACGCTCCTGGCTTCCGCGGTGCTGATCGACGGCACAGACCCGTTCCCGGGATACCTCGCCCTCGTGCCCGTCCTGGGCACGGCACTCGTCATCGCGTCGATCGGGACGACGCCGACCTCCGTGTCCCGGGTGCTGCGGGTCCCCCTCATGCAGCGGTTGGGCGACTGGTCCTACAGCTGGTACCTCTGGCACTGGCCCTTGATCGTGTTCATCCAGGTGTACTGGCCCGACCACGTCGTCCTGATGACGGCGGCCGCCCTCGTCTCGATCCCGCTGGCGCGCCTGACGTACAACCACGTCGAGCAGCCGTTCCGCCAACGCCGCCCCGTGGCCCGGTTCGCCACCGTGCGGCTCGCGGCGGTGTGCATCGGAGTCCCGATCGCACTCAGCGTCGCTCTGATGACCGCCAGCCAGCACCACTGGGGCAGCGACAAGGTCGCCGCCTTCGCAGCGCAGGTCGAGCCCAAGCCGGCCCTGAGCGACCAGTGCCTCACCGCGGTCCCGCTGCCGGACCGCAACATCCGCGAGTGCACGGTCGGCCGTACCTACCCGGGCAAGCCCATCATCCTGATCGGCGACAGCAACGCCGCCCAGTACGCCGACGGCCTCATCAAGGTCAGCAAGGCACTGGGGCGGCCGCTGACGATCGCCACGGTGCAGGGTTGCCCGTTCACCGACATCCAGGGGGCCGAGGCCGGGTCGGAGATCGACAACTGCCACTCCCTCTACGAGTCCTCGCTCCGCTGGTTGCGCAAGCAGCCGCCCGCCACGGTCGTGATGGCGGCTGCCGGGGTGTGGGTCGACACCGACGGCATCAACGTGGCCACCCCGGACAAGTCCGTGGTGGGGACGTCGCCCAAGGTGAAGGGCGAGATCTGGCGCAAGGGCCTGATCCGCACGATCCGCGACGTCAAGGCCGCTGGGCACACCCCGGTCCAGGTCACGGCGATCCCCTTCTTCGCCACGGCGCTCGATCGTGCGTGGGGCCCGGAGACCTGCGACTTCTTCGGGACGTTGAAGGATCCCTCCAGCTGCGGCGAGTCCCGGTCGCGGGCGGCCTCCGATCGCATGCAGCGCTACGGCGTGGCGGCGCAGCACGACGCGGCAGTCGCCGAGGGAATCAACGAGATCGACGTACGGTCGGCCGTATGCGCACACGATGTGTGTGCCACGAACGACGGGGCCTTTCGGCTCTACCGGGACGGCCTGCACCTGACGATCGGCGAGAGCGTACGTCTGGCACCGCTGCTCGAACGAGGCGTGCTCGACGCCGGCAAGTGACGGTTCAGGGACGCTTCTGCACGAACACCATCAACGTCGCCGCCAACGGTGGCGGCGTGAGGTGGCCGAGCGTCGCCGCGGCACGCCACGCGGTGACGGAGTTGCCGAAGTAGGTCGGCTCGCTCGTGTGGCCGTACACCACGACGTTGTTGCGGGACGCCGGGAAGAGCCGGCGGAGCGCCCGCCGCGTGTTCATCGCGTACTGCGTCGGGAACACGTCCTCAGCGAGCCGTCCGGGCTGCAGGCGACGCAGGACTCGCGTGTGGAACGAGTTGGGCACCGCGCGGGCGCCCAGGCCGATGATGCCCCACTTGTTGGGCGTACGGGCGGCGAGCCAGCCCCCGGGCCGCAGCACGCGCATGATCTCGTCGGCCACGGCAGGTGCATCGGCCTTGGTGACGTGCTCGAACACGTAGTCGGCGATGACGACGTCGAACGACGCATCGGGGAAGGGCAGCTTCTCGCCCTGAGGGACGACGAGGGCCTCGTCCAGCGACGGGTTGTCGAGCACGGCCGGATCGATGTCGGTGCCGACGACGCGCGCCACCTTGCCCTTGAGGAGCCGCACCTCGCGGTGCGTGCGCGGCACCGGCTCGACCATCCAGTACGCCCGTCCGGCACCGAAGTCGAGCACCTGGCTGTCGTGATCGACCAAGGAGTTGACCCGCAGGTAGAACTCGATCCAGCCGTCATGCCGGGAGTAGCCTCCCGCCTGCGCCTCCGGGTAGAGCCGCTTCAACATCCCGCCCGGCTCGAAGGAATCGGCGGTGGCCTGGGTGTCGAGGTCCGAGATGCCTGGGTTCACGTCATTTTGGGCGTCCACGCGGCGATACTAGTGCCTTGCTGCCGACTGCGCGGCCGTTGCATACTGACTCGGGCCGATCCCAGGCCTCCGACTGCCAGGAGTACTTTGCTCGTGCCTTCCCCGCTCCCCCTGCCTGCTCGGGTCCTGGTCAAAGGCGCCTCCACGGTCAACTGGGTCTCCTGGATGGGTGGACCGCGTACCGACCTCGGATTCCCCCGCGCCATCGAGGCCGAGCTGCACGCCGCCGGACGCCCGGCGACCGTCCGCAACGGAGCGGTGCTGGGCCAGCCCACGCGGCATCTCGTCAAGGAGTGGCAGCCGGAGATCCTCCAGTGGTCCCCCGACGCCGTGGTGATCCTGGCCGGGCACTACGAGGCGATCCACCTGTTCATCCCGCACTGGTTCGAGCGCCACGCCAACCGGGTCGACCGGCCGACGACCGGCCTGCAGCACCTCTACTTCCGCAAGATCATCCGAGCGGTCTGGAAGCCCCTCGTCACGGTCCAGTCCAAGATCGACGGCCCCCTCGGAACGCGACTGCTCCGGCGCCGCATCCGCCGGATGAATCGCGACCTCGAGGGCTACATCGCCAAGGTCAGGACCGTCGCGAGCCCGCTGATCTTCGTCCTGGAGCTGTTGCCGCCCGCCGGCGCGCACAACAACTGGTTCCCCGGCATGAGCGATCGCATCGCGATGGTCAACCAGGTCAACCGCGAGCTGATCGAGCGCCTCGACGAGCCCGACATCCGGTTCTTCCCGGTGCGCGACATCGTCGAGGAGGTCGCCGGAGGTGATCCGCTCGCGGCGACGCCGGACGGGTTCCACTACACCCCGGCCCTGCACGGCGCGATCGGTCGCCGACTGGGGCAGGAGATCGAGTCCTGGGCCAAGAGCCAGCCGCACCTGTCCTCCGTCGACCTGATCGAGGAGAGGTGAGCTCGGCCACACTGCGGGTCGCGGTCGTCCACGCCTACTACTCCAGCCGGCAGCCCAGCGGCGAGAACATCGTCGTCGACATGCAGGTGGACGCGCTCAGGCGCGCCGGGCACGAGGTCGAGGTCTTCGCCCGGCGGACCGACGAGCTGGAGAGCGCACGCCTGTTCCCGGTCGCGTCCGGGATCCGTGCTGCCACCAATCGCGGCGCCAGCCCCCGCAAGGCGATCGAACAGTTCCAGGCCGACATCGTCCACGTGCACAACCTGTTTCCCACGTACGGTCGCACGTGGACGCAGCACTTCTCCTCGCGGCTCGTGACGACACTGCACAACTACCGGCCCATCTGCCCGGCGGCGACGCTGCACCGTGACGGGCGGTCGTGCACGCTGTGCCCGGACTCCGGCAGTGCCCTCTCGGCCGTACGTCACAGCTGTTTCAAGGGGAGCCGCACGCAGTCGATCCCGGTCGCGCTCGGAACGCGTTTCCAGAACGACCCGTTGCTGACCAACGCGGCTCGCGTCATCACCCTCAACGACGACATGCTGGAGCGCTACGCCGTGACCGGAGTGCCTCGTGAACGCCTCGTGACGGTGCCCAACTTCGTGGACGCACCGCAGGCCCCCGGCCGGCATGACGGCGGGTTCTGGCTCTACGTCGGCAGGCTCACGGAGGACAAGGGCGTCGCCGAGCTGGTCGACGCCTGGCCCGACGGTCCGGTGCTCAAGGTCGTGGGCAGCGGCCCCCTCGAGGAGCTGCTCGCGCGTACGGCCGGCCCCACGGTCGAGCTCGTGGGCCAGCTGTCGCACGACGAGGTGCGTGCCCTGCTCGGTGCCGCCCAGGGGCTGTTCTTCCCGAGCCTGTGGCCGGAGGGGCTCCCGACGGTCTACCTCGAGGCGCTGGCGGCAGGGCTGCCGGTCGTCGCGTGGCCGCAGTCGATCGTGGGCACCCTGGTGGCCGGCCAGGGCACCGGATTCGTGACCAGCGGCGTCGTCGCCGACGACATCGCCCGAGCCGGCACCGCGTTCCCCGCACTGTCCGATCACTGCCGCACGGTCTTCGACACGACCTACACGGAGGCAGCCTGGGTCGCCGCGATCGAGAGGGTCTACGCCGACGTATTGAGGGATCCGTCCCCCGGCGCAGCCGGTGCTCATAGGATGCCGCTATGAGTCAGCGAAATAGCCGCAACCACGCCGAGGCCGTCGTAGCGGCGCAGGAGATCAACTACACCGACGAGTTCGACTACGACAACAGCTCACCGCACCTGACTCACGACAACCTGCGGACCATGGTCGAGACGCGGATGGTCAAGCTGGTCGAGCAGACCTTGGCGCGCCAAGGCAGCTGCCGGGTCCTCGAGGTGGGTGCCGGCCACGGCACCTTCACGCGCAGCGTCCTCGACGCCGGCGCCCAGATCACGGTGACCGAGACGAGCACGGCCAGCGCCGACTACCTGCGCCGCACGTTCGGTGATGCCATCGAGGTCCGCTTCGACGAGACGGGGGAGGAGATCCTCAAGACCGAGGAGCGGTGGGACATCGCCGTCATGACCAGCGTCCTGCACCACATCCCCGACTACCTCGCCTTCCTCACGGGCCTCACCGGCCTGGTCGCACCCGGAGGCTCCATCTTCACCGTCCAGGACCCGCTGTACTACCCGCGCATGTCCAAGGTCGCGCACGCCGCCGACCGGGCGACCTACTTCGCCTGGCGCCTGGTGCAGGGCAACTACGGCCGCGGCCTGGCAACGCGCCTGCGGCGGCTCCGGGGCACCTACGACGACGCGGCTCCCTCCGACCTGGTCGAGTACCACGTCATGCGTGACGGGGTCGACGAGGTCGCGATCGAGAAGCAGCTGTCCGAGTCGTTCGAGAGCGTGGAGATCTTCCGATACTGGTCGACCCAGGCCAAGATCTGGCAGCGGCTCGGCGAGCGCACCCGGATGGTGACGACCTTCGGCGTGGAGGCCACTGGACGCCGGCGGTGACCCCCGCCTCCACGTCCCGCCGTGCTCGCACGACCGTCGCGTGGGGCATGCTCGACCAGGTCCTGGCGAGCGCCTCGAACTTCGTCGTCATCGTCATCGTGGCGCGCAGCCTCTCAGCTGGCGGCTTCGGGTCGTTCTCGGTCGCCTTCGAGGTCTACATCCTCACGGTCTTCATCATCCGCGGGCTCGCGAGTGATCCGCTGTCCACGGCACATGCGAGCGACGCCCCCGAACAGCTGCGGCAGGCCGTGAGCTCGGCGGCCGTCACCACGGTCGTGGCCACGTGCTGCCTCGGCCTGGTGGTGGCCGGGATCTCGTTCGTGGTCGGCGACCAGCTCGCGCCGGTGTTGCTGGCCCTGGCGATCGGCCTTCCCGGCTTGGCGCTGCAGGACTACTTCCGCTACGCCCTCATCGTCCAGGGCAACGCCAGAGCCGCGTTCTTCAACGACCTGACCTGGGGGCTGTTGCAGCTGCCGTTGCTGTGGCTCGCGATCAGCCAGGAGAGCGGCGCCACGGGCCTGCTGGCGGCCTGGGCCGTCGCCGGCAACGCCGCCGCAGTGCTCGGTCTGCTCCAGACGCGCTCTGGTCTCGGGCGGCTCTCTCAGGTGAGGCCGTGGTTGCGGCGGCACCGCAAGCTGTGGCCGTACTTCCTGCTGGACAACGTGATCTTCCAGGCCAGCAACCTCGTCCTCGTCGTCGTCATCTCCGTCGCGGCCGGACTGGCTCAGGTCGCCGGCTTCCGGGCGGCCATGACGGTCTATGCGCCCCTGGCGATCGTCGGGCGCGGCATCGTCGGCGTCTCCGTGCCGCTCCTGGCTCGCCGCAGCCACGATCCGCGGGCGGTGAAGCGCTCGGCCCTGGTCATTGCGTGGTTGCTCGGCCCGATGGCGCTGGCGTGGGCCACCGTGACCCTGTTCATCCCCGACCACGTCGGGCGCGCGTTCCTGGGCGACTCGTGGGAGATCGCCGAGCCGCTGGTGTTCCTGGCGGGCATCACGAGCGCCGTCGGCATGTTCACCGTCGGCACCTCGGTGGGGTTGCGGGCCCTGGGGGCGGGACGCGAAGGCCTCAACGCACGCATCGTGGTCTCGACCCTCGGGCTCGGGTGCGCAGCCGTGGGCGGCCTGATCGACGGGGCCTACGGCGTCTTCATGGCCCTGGCGCTGTCCGCCCCGTTCCAGGTCGCGACGTGGTGGTGGCTGCTGAGCAAGGCGACCGACCAAGCGGTCCACCGCGCCGGAGCGAGCAACGGTCAGGCAGAGGCCTCGACGTAGAGCGATCCCGGCCGGTACTCGTTGCCGGCCTTGTCCTGGTCGAGAAGGTACGTCGGCCAGTCGGCGATGCGGCTCTCGTCGAACGCCACGACCTCGGCATCCCGGAAACCCACGGACTCGAGCTCGTGGGGCAGGCTCACGCGGTCCCACATCCACTGGTGGGTCTCGCCACGTTTGCGCGCGTCGCCCAGCAGAGCGTTCTCGAGGCGCCTCCGCAGGCCGGTGCGGGTCGACGTCCCGTAGGCCTCCCGGCGCACCAGCTGCTCGATCAGGTCGTGCACCGAGGCCTCGTGCTCGACCGGGCGGCGCTCCCCGTCGAGCGCGGCGTCGAGCGTCGACAGATAGGTGCGGGCCTGCGACTCCAGGTCCGGAACGACGATGCGATGAGTCCCGCCCGGCCGCAGCACCCGCCGCACCTCGGCCAGGAAGCCCGGGACCGCGTCACGGTCGATGTGCTCGAGCATGTGGGAGTGATACACCGCGTCGACGGAGCCGTCGGCGAACGGAATTCCCTTGCGCAGGTCGTGCCGCATGGTGTTGCCGTCCATGGCCTCATAGGCCTCGAGACGTTCCCCCTGCAGGACCAGGGGCGCTATGCGGCGGCCGATCCTGGAGGACCGCATGCGTACGGGAAGGGACCAGTCGATGTTGATGCAGCGCGCACTGGTCTGGTAGCCGCAACCGAGGTTGAGGACGACGGGCTCGCTCATGCGTTCACCTCGGTCGGCTTGATCGCGAGACGCCCCGCGGCATCGATGCGGTGCAGGAAGACCGGCGAAGGGTGGCCGGCGAGGAACTCGTCGACGGCCTTGCGCGATCCTTCGGTGAACCCGTAGTCGTCGACGATCAGCACGCCGCCCGGCGAGAGCCGCGGGAAGAGCACCTCCATCTCGACCTTGGTGGATTCGTACCAGTCGGTGTCGAGTCGCAGGAAGGCGATCTGCTCCGGCGCGGTGGCGGGGATCGTGTCCTGCACCATCCCGGGGATCAGATGGATGCGCTCGGCGTCATAGCCCGTGCGTGCCATGTTGGCGCGGACGACCTCGACCGGTGCTTCGAGGAACGCCGCGCCACCGGGCTTGGCGTTCTCCTCCTCCCACCACTCGCTGACCGAGCGGTCCCAGCCGATCAGGCGGTCGTGCTCGCCGGGCGCCGGGATGCCCTCGAACGTGTCGTAGAGGTAGAGGTCGCGATCGGTGACGCCGTTCTTGACGAGCGTCGTGGCGGCGGCCATCGAGCTGCCACCCATCCAGACGCCCGACTCGACGAACGCGCCGGGGATGTCGTACTTGAGGATGTACTCGGTCGCCGAGCAGACCGCTTCGATACGGGCGACCGTCGTCATCGTGTAGGGACGGACGGCCCTGATCGTGTCGATCGTGGCCTCGGACAGATCGGCGCCGAACTCGCGTTCCACTGACAAGCCACGTTTGCTCATCGCGTCGCGCAACCGGCGCTTGATCGAGTTGATCACGTGTGGGGGCCTCTCTCGTCTGGCTTCAGGACTCCTGCCTCGCCTCAACGGCCGAGTGCAGCGCACTCGCGGAGTCTAGTAGAGCAACGGACGTCATCTGACGAGGTCACGAGGAGCGAGAAGATTTCCCCGATCTAGACTCGCGTCGTGACCTCTCGGAGCGCTCTCAGCCCGCTGCGGTTGGCGTCAGGACTCACGGTGATCCTCCTCCTCGTCGCCGGTTGCTCGGGGAGCTCGACAGACGAGCCACCCGGTCTCACGTACGCCGCACTCGGCGACTCGTACGTGTCCGGGACCGTGGGACAGGGCGCCGAGCTGTGCCAGCGGCTCTCCGGCCGCTACCCGGCCCTGGTCGCTCGGGCCGTCAAGGCGTCCAGGTTCGCCGACGCCAGCTGCGGCGGCGCGACGACCCAGGACATCGTGGAGCCGGCGAACCGTGCCGGTCGCTCCGTCGCCGCGCAGCTCGACGACGTCCCGACGTCCAGTGACGTCATCACCGTCGGGATCGGCGCGAACGACCGGGCGCTCTACCCGTCGATCTTCTACGGCTGCTTCATCGAGACCACGCGGACCGACAAGGCCTGCGACAGCGCACTGGCGAGTGCCACGTCGGGGATGACAGCCATCCGCCAGTCCGTCAGCGCGACGCTCAGCGCCGTCCGGGCGCATGCCCCCAAGGCCGAGGTCATCCTCGTCGGCTACCTGCGGATCGCACCAGCGACCGGAGCGTGCCCCGCGCTCGGCCCAGCGGCGCGGGTGCATCAGTTCGCGACCGTCGAGGACCTGATGGCCCGCGCCCAGGCAACCGCCGCGAAGGAGGCCGGTGTGCGGTTCGTCGACGTGCACGCCGCCTCGGCAGGACACGACTCGTGCTCCAAGGATCCCTGGACCAACCCTCTGACGGCCGTGGGTGGCGACGGGATCGTGCTGCACCCGCGGTCCGCCGGCATGAAGGCCGTGGCCGCGCTGGTCGAGCCGTATGTCGAGCGCGCGGCCCGGTCAGCGCGCCAGGGGTGACGCCTCGGCGCCACGGGTGAACGCCTGCGAGGCGTACATCAGCCACTGGTGCACGCCCGTCGGATCGCCGCCGGCGTACGCCGTCAGGGCCGACCGGTAGCCCTCGGGCTCGGCCGCATGCCCGGCCTCCGGCACCGTGACCGATGCCGGGTCGACGCCCTTGGCCACGAGCACGAGCCGCTCGGCGGCCCGCCCGACCACGGCATTGTGCGTGGCGAACGCGCCGGCCGCCGCGATCTCGGCGTGCACGAGCGCCGCGACGACCAGGCCGGGCGCCTCGGTCGGCTCGCCCAGCATCGCGGCGAGGGCCGTCAGCCTGGCCACACCCTCCGGGTGCACCGGCCGGCCGAGGTCCGCGTCGTCGACCGATCCGGCCGCGGCGAGGGCGTGCATGCGGGCGAGCGCCTGGACCGGCGAGTGGTTCCACACCGGCAACAGGCCGAGCAGCTCCGTCGACAGGCGGACGGCGCCGCGGGCGATCCCGTCCCCACCTCCTGACGCGAGCACCTCGACGTCGTACGTACTGCCCTCGAGCGCGGCGGTCGCAGCGGCACCCAGCAGGAGCGAGCGAGCCGTGTCGTCGGGGGTGCTGCGGCGCAGTCCGCGGTCGCGCAGGATGCCGTCGATGCCGTCGCGGGTGCCGGCGTACGTCGAGGGGATGCCCTCGAGCAGGGCGGCCGAGAGGAACGGATCGGACACGCCCGAAGCGTACCGGCCGCCTCTCGCGCCGACCGGTAGCCTGAGGAAGATGAACGACTCCCCCGAAGATCGCACCGCCAAGTGGCTGGTCGGGGACCGTCTGGCGTGCGTCCTGCACCTCGGTGACACGTCACTCGCCTACCAGCTGGCCGAGCAGGGCCACGAGGTCGTCGTCGCGGGGGACGACGTCACCGCGAGCCGCCACGAGGACATCCAGTACGTCCGCAGCCGGGGCGAGCGCCTGCCGTTCCTCGCCGACGCGTTCGACGTCGTGATCGCCCCAGAGCTGCGCGAGGCACCGACCGCGCTCGCCGAGTACGCCCGTGTCCTGCGGCCCGACGGGCTGCTGTCGACGATCTCCCAGCGCTACGACGACGCGATCCCGTGGATGCGCAAGCTGCGCGAGATCACCGGCGACCGCGGCGCGGCAGCCACCCCGGTCGACACGTTCAGCGCATCGGGGTTGTTCCACGAGCCGGAGACGCACGAGTTCGGCACGTGGGAGAAGCTCGACCTGCCCGGCCTCATGCGCTTCGCCGAGTCCACGCGGCATCCGTCGGTTCCCGAGTCCGCGCTGGCCCAGGTGCGCGACCTGTTCATGAGCTACGGCGCCCAGACCGGCTTCCTGCGCCTGCGCCACGAGACGTTCTGCGTACGCGCCAAGGTCGACAAGAACGGCATGGAGCACGACATCGAGCCGCCGGACACGCTGCTGCTCGACTTCCGGTGACGAAACGCCCTCCGGTCGCCGAAATCGTCCGACCCGGTTCCTATCGTGGGGAATGACGGAAGGAGAGCGACATGAGGCGTTCCTTGGCACTCATCGGTCTCGCCATGGTGTGCGAGGCGTGCGAGGGCGAGATCGACCTGCCCGAAGACCTCGAAGCGGGCACCGGCATGTGCCGTCAGTGCGGCATCGCGTTCCTGGTCGATGCGCCCTACGAGGCGGGCCGCCGCAGCGCGTGAGCGCCGATGCCCACGTGGCACCTAGAATTGTGCGGTGAAGTTCCTCAACGACCTGCTGCCCTCGTACGACCTGACCTACAACGACGTGTTCATGGTCCCCGGTCGCTCCGACGTGACGAGCCGGTTCGACGTCGACCTGTCGACGGCTGACGGCGTCGGCACGACGCTGCCGCTCGTCGTCGCCAACATGACCGCGATCTCCGGCAAGCGGATGGCCGAGACGATCGCCCGCCGCGGCGGCATCGCGATCATCCCCCAGGACATCCCGCTCGACATCGTCGCGGCCACCGTGCAGCGAGTGAAGGCCGCGCACACGGTCTACGACACCCCGGTGACGGTCAACCCGTCGACCACGGTCGGCGAGGCCATGAGCCTGATCCCCAAGCGCGCGCACGGCGCGGTCGTCGTCGTCGAGGACGGCAAGGTGCTCGGCATCGTCACCGAGCGCGACGGCGCCGAGATCGACCGCTTCGCCCAGGTCCGCGAGGTCATGACGACCGACGTCCTCACGTTCGACGCCGGCACGGATCCGCAGACGTCCTTCAACGAGATGTCGGCCCGGCACATCGACTTCGCCCCCGTGCTCGACGGCGGGCAGCTCGTGGGCGTCCTGACCCGCAAGGGTGCCTTGCGCTCCACGATCTACCAGCCGGCCGTCGACGCGTCAGGTGCGCTCGTGATCGGGGCTGCGGTCGGCATCAACGGCGACGTGTCCGGCAAGGCCGCGGATCTGCTGGCGATGGGCATCGACGTGCTCGTGGTCGACACCGCCCACGGCCACCAGGACAAGATGCTCGAGGCGCTGCCGCTCGTCGTCGCCGCCCGCGATGCATACGAGTCGACGTCGGGCCACCGGGTGCCGATCGCTGCGGGCAACGTGGTGTCCGCCGACGGCGTGCGCGACCTCGTCGCTGCAGGCGCCGACATCGTCAAGGTCGGCGTCGGACCCGGCGCGATGTGCACCACCCGGATGATGACCGGCGTCGGCCGGCCCCAGTTCTCCGCCGTCCTGGAGTGCGCCGCCGCGGCTCGCGAGCTCGGCGCGCACGTGTGGGCCGACGGCGGCGTCCGTTATCCCCGCGACGTCGCCCTGGCCCTCGCGGCCGGTGCGGCCAGCGTCATGATCGGCTCGTGGTTCGCCGGCACGCTCGAGAGCCCCGGCGACCTCAAGGTGGGCCCCGACGGCCGGCCCTACAAGGAGTCGTTCGGCATGGCCTCGGCCCGCGCGGTGTCCAACCGCACGCGCGACGCCGCCGGCTTCGAGCGCGCCCGCATGGCACTGTTCGAGGAGGGCATCTCGTCGTCGCGCATGTTCCTCGACCCCGACCGCCCGGGCGTCGAGGACCTCGTCGACGCGATCACGGCCGGCGTACGGTCGAGCGCCACGTACGCCGGGGCCCGTTCGCTGGCGGAGTTCCACGAGCGCGCGATCGTCGGCCTGCAGAGCTCGGCCGGCTACGACGAAGGCCGCCCGCTGCACGCCTCCTGGTGAGCGGTGACCTGGTCGCCCGTCTCGCGCCGGAACGGTGACGTGGTCGCCCATCCCGGGCAGGGACAGACGACCTGCCCACCGCCGAGCTCAGGCGAGGGGCGACTAGCTCACCGCTCCTGCAGGGAGGCGGAGGCGGATGCCGTCGAGGATCAGGGTGAGACCGAGCTCGAAGGAGTCGGCGCCGGCGCGGTCGAGCGGCTCGTCGTCGATCGCCCCGACGCTGTTGGCCTGCAGGTGCGTCTGCTCGTCCGACACGTGGCCGAACACGAAGTAGAGGATCGTCGTCGCGGCCGAGCGGGCGAACGCGTCGTCGAAACCACCGGCGGAGATCGCGCCGGCCAGCCGGCTGTTGAGCGACACCGCCCCGAGTCCGAACGCGTGCACCGTGGCGATCAGCTCGGCACCGTCACGATAGGCGAGCATCGCGTTGCGCAGCTCGCGGCTGACCGCGACGACCTGTGCGTCCCACGGCTCGTCGACGGGCACCGGACGCGCACCGCGAGCCAGCAGCTCGTCGGCGACCGCCGCCAGCAGCACCTGCTTGTTGGCGAAGTGGTGGTAGAGCGCACTCGGCTGCAGCCCCAGCTCGGAGGCGATCCGCCGCATCGACATGTCGGGCAGGCCGTACATGTCGAGGATCCCGACTGCACGTTCGACGATGTCGGAACGGTGATAGCGCACGTGGCCTCCGGGTCGAATGGGCGGTCCGATCAGCCTATACGCTAGCCTGAACGCCGTTCACCTGAGCATCGTTCAGGTACGTCCTCAGGAGTTCCATGACCAGCACTGCCTCGTCGCGCGGCACGACCGTGTCGACCACCGATCTCGCCCTCATCGCGACGTTCGCCGCCCTGATCGCGGTGTGCGCGGTGTCGACAGCCCTTCCGTTCGGCGTCAACGGCGTGCCGGTGACCCTGCAGCTGTTCGCGATCTTCCTCGCCGGCGCGGTGCTCGGCGCCAAGCGCGGCTTCTTCGCCGTGGTGCTCTATCTCGTCGTGGGCGCGTCGGGCCTGCCGATCTTCGCCGGCGGCAGCTCCGGCATCGCGCAGTTCAGCGGCGTCACCGGCGGCTACCTCTTCGCGTTCCCATTCGCCGCGCTGATCGTCGGGCTCGCGGTCGAGCGCGCGCATCGCCGCAACGTCGCGGTCACGGCGGGCGTCGTGATCGCCGGCGGGATCGTGGCCGAGACGCTCGTCTGGCTCGTCGGCGCGACCGGCATCTCCCTGTACGCCGACACGCCGTTGTGGGCCACGATCAAGAGCTCGTTCGCGTACGTCCCGGCCGACCTTGCCAAGCTCGCTGCGGCCGCGGTCGTGGCAGCGGCCGTGCACCGCGCGTTCCCCGCGCTCCTGACCCGGGGTCGGTAGCCTTCGGCCGTGGCCGGCATCTCGTTCGACGACGTCACCGTCACCGCCGAGGCGATCGGCGGCGACGTGGTCATCCTGCGCCACGTGTCGGCCGAGATCACCGAGCGCCGTGTCGCGCTGATCGGCGGCAACGGGTCTGGCAAGTCGACACTCGCGCGGCTGGTCAACGGCCTCGTCACGGCGTCCTCGGGCGTCGTCAGGGTCGACGGCCTCGATGTCGCCAAGGATGGCCCGGCAGTCCGGCGCCGGGTCGGGTTCGTGTTCACCCAACCGGCAGCCCAGCTCGTGATGCCGACCGTCGCCGAGGACGTCGCCCTCTCGCTGCGCCGCCTCGTTCCCGACAAGCACGAGCGCGAGCAGCGAGTCCTGGCGATCCTCGAGTCGTACGGGTTGGCCCATCTGGCCACCACCAGCGTCCACGCCCTGTCCGGGGGGCAGCAGCAGCTGCTCGCCCTGGCCGGCGTCCTGGCGACCGAGCCCTCGATCGTCGTGGCCGACGAGCCGACCACGCTTCTCGACCTGCGCAACAGCGTGATCGTCGCCGACCGCTTGTTCGCGCTCGAGCAGCAGCTCGTGCTGGTCACGCACGACCTGGACCTGGCGCTGCGCTGCGAACGCGTGCTGGTCATCGAGGACGGCGGCATCGCGTTCGACGGTGACCCCGCCGCCGCGGTCGACCACTACCGGCGAAGCGTGTCGACGCCGTGAGGCGGTCGTTGCCGCTCGGGATCTACCGGCCGGGCTCGACGATCTGGCACCGGATCCCCGCCGGACCCAAGCTCGGCCTCGTGGTGCTGGCCAGCATCGTGACCGTGGCGCTGCGCGGGCCGTGGCCATGCGTGGCGGCGCTGGGGGTGGCGCTGGGCATCTCGCTGTGGGCACGGGTACCGCCCCGCGTCGTGTGGCGTGGACTTCGGCCGTTCCTCGTGGTCGTGACGATCCTCGGTGCGTTCCAGTGGTGGCAGCGCGGCTGGCCGGTCGCGGTCGAGGTCGTGGCGACGACCGTCGCACTCGTCGTGGTCGCCACGACGTTCACGGCGACGACCCCGACGGACCGCCTGCTCGACGCGATCGTGCGTGGTCTCGGACCGTTCAGGCGGGTCGGCGTACGACCGGAGAAGGTCGCTCTCGCGTTCTCCCTCATGATCACCGCGATCCCGGCGATCTTCGAGATCGCGCACGAGACGCGCGAAGCGGCCAAGGCACGAGGTCTCGAGCGCAGCGTCCGGGCGAACCTCTCGCCCATGGCGATCCGCACCGTCGCGCACGCGTACGAGACCGGCGCCGCGCTGCATGCCCGCGGCATCGGCGACGACTAGCCCCTGACCTCCCCGTGCTCGACACATCGCGCCGACCAGCCCCGCGGCACGACCTGCACGACCATGCGCCGGCGGCACGCCCCACAAAATCGCGGCGGCTCCATGCGCAAGAGCTCTGCGCATCGCGTGTGGTCGCGCGCGTCGGCCGCCTCGCCGCAGTGACCGCAGTACGCCATCAGAGCGTCTTCTGGAGTTCCTTGATCGGCATGCCGAGCTCGGCCAGCAGGTCGATGTCCTCGTTGGCGTCGCGGCCCAGCGTCGTGAGGTAGTTGCCGACGATGACGGCGTTGACGCCACCGAGCAGGCCCTCTCGGGTGCCCAGGTCGCCGAGGGTGAGCTCGCGCCCACCGGCGTAGCGCAGGATCGTGTGCGGCATCGCGAGGCGGAACGCGGCGATCGTCCGCAGGGCGTCCTGCGAGCTCATGAGCTCCTGGTCGCCGAATGGCGTGCCGGGACGCGGGTTGAGGAAGTTGAGCGGCACCTCGTGCGGTCGCAGCTCGGCGAGCTGGGCCGCGAGCTCGGCCCGCTGCTCGATCGACTCGCCCATGCCGACGAGCCCGCCGCAGCACAGCTCCATGCCGGCTTCGCGGACCATGAGGCAGGTGTCCCAGCGTTCCTCGTACGAGTGCGTCGACACGACCTGCGGGAAGTACGACCTGGCCGCCTCGAGGTTGTGGTTGTAGCGGTGCACGCCCATCTCGACGAACTCGTCGACCTGCGCCTGCGTCAGCATCCCGAGCGAGCAGGCGATGTTGATGTCGACCTCGGCCTGGATCGCCTTGATCCCCTCACGGACCTGGTCCATCAGGCGCTGGTCGGGACCGCGTACGGCCGCGACGATGCAGAACTCAGAGGCGCCGGTCTTGGCGGTCTCCTTGGCAGCCTCGACGAGCTCGGGGATGTTGAGCCAGACCGCCCGGACCGGGGACTGGAACTGCCCCGACTGGCTGCAGAAGTGGCAGTCCTCGGGGCAGCCGCCGGTCTTGAGCGACACGATCCCCTCGACCTCGACCTCGGGGCCGCACCACGTCATGCGCACCTCGTGCGCCAGCTCCAAGAGCTCGGGGATGCGCTCGTCCGGGAGCCGGAGCACCTCGACGAGCAGCTCCTCGGAGAGGCCGAGGCCTTGCTCGAGGACGTGGGCGCGGGCGACCTGCAGGACATCAGTCATGAGGAGGAATGTATCCTGAACACCGTTCAGGTCAAACCTCGACCGCTCGAGATCCTGATCACCCACCATGGATGACCTCATCGAGTTCGACCGCGCCCACGTCTGGCACCCGTATGCCCCGATGGACTCTCCGGCCACGCCGCTGCTGGTCACGAGCGCTGCGGGCAACCGCCTGACGCTGGCGGACGGGCGCGAGCCGATCGACGCGATGTCGTCGTGGTGGGCCGCGATCCACGGCTATCGCCACCCTCGTCTCGACGCGGCGCTGCACCGCCAGGCCGAGTCGATGTCGCACGTCATGTTCGGCGGCCTGACACACGAGCCGGCGATCGAGCTGGCCCGCCGGCTGCTCGACCTGGCGCCGACGGGGCTCGACAAGGTGTTCTTCGCCGACTCCGGCTCGGTCTCGGTCGAGGTCGCCATCAAGATGGCGCTGCAGCTCCAGCGCGGCACGGGCCACCCGGGTCGTACGCAGCTCCTGACCCTCCGCGGGGGTTACCACGGCGACACGTTCGGGGCGATGAGCGTGTGCGACCCCGTCGGCGGCATGCACCAGATGTTCACCGACGTGCTCGCCGACCAGGTGTTCCTGCCGCGACCGCCGGCCGGCCTCGACGCCGACCTCGAGCCGTGGCTCGCCGAAGCCCAGGACGTCGTCGACGCCCTCGACGACACCGTCGCCGCGGTCATCGTCGAGCCCGTGCTGCAGGGCGCGGGTGGGATGCGGGTCTACCCGCCGGCCGTGCTGCGCTGGTTGCGCGACGTCTGCGACGCCCGCGGCTGGCTGCTGATCCTCGACGAGATCGCGACCGGCTTCGGGCGTACGGGCGAGATGTTCGGGGCCGACCACGCCGGGGTCAGCCCCGACATCATGTGCGTGGGCAAGGCGCTGACCGGGGGCTACCTGACCCTCGCCGCCGTCCTCTGCACTACCGACGTCGCGGCCGGCATCGATGCGTCGGAGTCGGGCGCCCTGATGCACGGTCCGACGTACATGGCGAACCCGCTCGCCTGCGCCGTCGCGGCGGCCTCGCTCGACGTGCTGACCGAGTCCGACTGGCGGCGGGACATCGCGCGGATCAACACGGCCCTCGACCTCGGCCTGGCACCGGCGCGCGACCTCGACGGGGTCGCCGACGTACGTACGCTCGGCGCCGTCGGCGTGATCCAGCTCGACCATCTTGTCGACGTCGCGGCAGCCAGCGCCGTGGCACTCGAGCACGGCGTCTGGATCCGGCCGTTCCGCGACCTGATCTACACGATGCCGCCCTACATCAGCACCGACGAGGACCTGTCCACGATCACCGGCGCCCTCGTCGCCGCGGCGGGGAGCCCACGATGACGTTGCACACCTGGCTCGACGAGCAGGCCCGGCAGCGAGAGCGCGACGGGCTCGTCCGGGCGCTGACGACGCGCACGGGCGACGACCTCCTGATCGATCTGGCCGGCAACGACTATCTCGGACTCTGCCGCGACGACCGGGTGACATCAGCGGCGGCCGAGGCCGCGTTGCGGTGGGGCGCCGGCGCCAGCGCGTCGCGTCTGGTCACCGGCACCTTGCCGGTGCACACCGCCCTCGAGTCGGCGCTCGCCGCCCGGCTCGACCAGGAAGCCGCCCTGGTGCACTCCACGGGCTATCACGCCAACCTCTCGGTCGTGACGGCTCTCTCTGACCGCGACACCCTGCTCGTCTCGGACGCGCATGTCCACGCCTCGCTCGTCGACGCCTGCCGGCTCTCGCGGGGCACCCTCGCGGTCGTCGGCCACAACGACCTCGCCGCGGTCGAGGCGCGCCTGGCCGAACGTACGCAGGCCCGTGCCCTCGTGCTCGTCGAGTCGATCTACTCCGTGCTCGGCGACGCCGCGCCCCTGGCCGAGCTCGTCGAGCTGTGCGAACGGCACGACGCGACGTTGGTCGTCGACGAGGCGCATGGCATCGGCGTCGCCGGGGACGGCGGCGGCCTCGTACGCGAGCTGGGCCTGGCCGGCCGACCCTCGGTGATCGTGACGATGACGTTGTCCAAGGCACTCGGCAGCCAAGGCGGTGCCGTGCTGGGCAGCCAGGCGGTCGTCGACCACCTGGTCAACCGCTCGCGACCGTTCATCTACGACACGGGGCTGGCCCCGGCAGCCGCCGCAGCGGCTCTCGAGGCTTTGCGGATCGTCGACGCCGAGCCTGAGCGCGTCGCCCGACTTCGTCACGTCGCCGCCACGCTTGCGGACGCGGCCGGGGTCGCCCGTGTGGCCGGAGCCGTCCTGTCGGTCGAGATGCCGGGTCCGGCCGAGGCTCTTTCGGCGCAGGCCGCGTGCGCCGCCGATGGCGTACGCATCGGTTGCTTCCGCCCGCCCTCGACGCCCGACGGAATCAGCCGGCTGCGCCTCACCGCGTCGGCCGGCGTCGACGACGATCAGCTCGCGCACGCCACCAAGCTGATCGCCACGGTGGTGCCATGACCCGCTACGTCGTGGTCACCGGCACGGACACCGGAGTCGGCAAGACCGTCGTGACGGCCGCGCTTGCGGTCGCCCTCGGCGCACGCGGCCTCGACGTCGTCGTGGTCAAGCCGGTGCAGACCGGCGTGGGACCCGACGAACCCGGCGACGCCGACGAGGTCGTATGCCTCACCGGGTCGACTGCCGTGCACGAGCTCGTCCGGCTGCGCGACCCGCTGGCGCCCGAGACGGCCGCCCGGCTCGAAGGCGCGCCGCTCCCGTCGATCGCCACGGTGGCCGAGCAGATCCGGCGCCTCGACGCCGACGTCGTGCTGGTCGAGGGTGCCGGTGGGCTGCTGGTCCGGCTCGACCTCGACGGCGGCACCGCGATCGACCTCGCGCGGGCTCTCGACGCCGAGGTCGTCGTCGTCGCACGAGAAGGGCTCGGCACGCTCAACCACGCCGGGCTGACCATCGACCGGCTGCGGGCCGAAGGTCTCACGCCGCGCCTCGTGCTCGGCTCGTGCAGCGCCGAGCCCGGCCTCGCCGAGCTCCAGAACCGCATCGACCTGCCGCGGCTGACCGGACTGGCGCTCGACGGAGTCGTCCCCGCCGGCGCGGGATCCCTCGACCGTACGGAGTTCTGCCGGCAGGCTCCGGGCTGGTTCCCCGCGCTCCCTGGAGTCGACTAGACCGATAGCGTCCCGGGATGGACAACATCAGGACGGCGGCGATCGTGATCGCCGCGCTCGTCGCAGCCGCGGTGTTCGTCCGGTGGCGGCTGCTGACGCGTCGACGGGTGCTGGGCTCGCCGGCCGACCGGGCGACGTACGAGACCTTGCACACCGCCTCGCAGGCGGCGCCCGCGCTGCGCCGGGGCCTGGACGCCGAGAGCGCTGCCCTCGCCCTCCCCCACGTACGGACGCTGCTCGGCGGGCCCGTCGTGGCGATCACGGACCTCCACGACCGCCTCGCGGGCGACGCCCCTGACGTCGCGGACCTCACCACGGATGCCCTCGCCAGCGGCCGGACGCAGGCCTCGGACCGGGCGATCGTCGCGCCCCTGTCGGTCGAGGGCCGCGTGGTCGGCAGCATCGCGGTCGTCACCGAGGAGGCGTCGGCCGGCCTGGCACGCGCGACCACGGAGGTCGCCCTGTGGATGTCGAGCCAGCTCGAGCTGGCCGAGCTGTCGGAGTCCCGCACGGCACTCATGGAGGCCGAGCTGCGCGCGCTGCGGGCGCAGATCTCGCCACACTTCATCTACAACTCCCTCGGCGCGATCGCCTCGTTCGTACGCACGGATCCCGAGCGGGCCCGCGAGCTGCTGCTGGAGTTCGCCGACTTCACCCGCTACTCGTTCCGCGAGCACGGCGAGTTCACGACGCTCGCGGAGGAGCTGCGGTCGATCGAGCGCTACCTCGTGCTGGAGAAGGCGCGCTTCGGTGATCGGCTGCGCGTCGTCACCCGGGTGGCGCCGGAGGTGCTCAGCGTGACGCTGCCGTTCCTCGCGATCCAGCCGCTCGTCGAGAACGCCGTGCGCCACGGGCTCGAGGCCAAGGATGGCGACGGGACCGTCACGGTCGTGGCGCTCGACGAGGGCGTCGAGTGCGTCATCACGATCGAGGACGACGGGGTCGGCGTCGAGCCGGAGACCGTACGCGATGCGCTCTCGGGTCACACCACGAGCGCGTCGGTCGGGCTCGGCAACGTCGACGAGCGGCTGCGCACGGTCTACGGCGACGAGTACGGCATCGTCGTCGAGACCGCGCCCGGGCACGGCACCAAGGTCACCGTGAGGCTGCCGAAGTTCCACCCCGGCGCCGAGTCGGCGTGACGTCGGCGCGGTTGTGGTGCCGGCCGGTCCTCGGCATGATCACCCCATGACTGCCGCCTTGCGGGCGCTCGTGGTGGACGACGAGCAGCCCGTGCTCGACGAGCTCGTGTGGCTGCTGGGCCGCGACGATCGCATCACGTCCGTACGCGCGGCTCGCTCCGGTGCCGAGGCACTGCGGGTGCTCGACGAGGGCGACATCGAGCTGGTGTTCCTCGACGTCGCGATGCCCGGCTTGAGCGGGCTGGAGATCGCCCGGTTGCTCGGCCGGTTCCGCACGCCGCCCCGCATCGTGTTCGTGACGGCACACGACGCGCATGCCGTCGAGGCGTTCGAGATGAATGCCGTCGACTATCTCCTGAAGCCCATCCGCGAGGAGCGGCTCAGCGAGAGCGTGCGTCGCGCCTGTGCCGACGCCGAGTCCGCACCGCCGGCGAGCGACGACCGGATCGCCGTGGAGCTCGGCGGGGTCACCCGGTTCGTGTCGCGGGCGTCGGTGTCGTACGTCGAGGCGCAGGGCGACTACGTACGCCTGCACGTCGTCGACGGCGGCAGCCACCTCATCCGGACGCCGCTGACGACACTGGCCGACGAGTGGGCGGAGGCCGGCTTCGCGCGGGTCCACCGCAGCCACGTCGTCAACCTCGCCCACCTCCGCGAGCTCCGCGTCCAGGCCGGCCGGTCCAGCGTGCTCGTCCCGGTCGGCGAGGCGCTCGTCGAGATCCAGGTCGCCCGCCGTCATGCTCGCGCGCTGCGGGAGCTGATCCACGAGCGAGCGTTGTGACCGAGAAGGAGTACACCGGGCGCGTCAGAGTCACGAGTCCCCTCACGACGGCGCCGGCGCACGTACGGCGCAGCGTCCGCCAGGAGATCGACGAGTCGACCGGCATCGGCGAGGTCTACATGCGCTCACTGATCCGGGCCCAGCTCCGCGCGGCGCTGACCGTCGCGGCGACGCTCATGCTGTCGATCGGCGCCCTGCCGCTGCTGTTCCTGGCGTTCGACAGCGTCACCCAGATGCACGTGCTCGGCGTCCCGGTCCCGTGGTGGATCCTCGGCGTCCTGGTCTATCCCGGCCTGTTCGCGCTGGGCTGGGTCTACATCCGCCAGGTCGAGCGCGCCGAGCGCGACTTCACCGAGCTCGTGGAGCCCGAGCGCCCGGGCACGCCATGAACTCCACGTACGGCGTCGTCGCCGTGGCACTGGTGGCGGTCGCGACGCTCGGCATCGGGGCGTTCGGCCTGCGCATGAGCCGCACGACCAGCGACTTCTATGTCGCGTCGCGCTCGGTCAGTCCGGTCTGGAACAGCTCCGCGATCGGCGGGGAGTACCTCTCGGCGGCCTCGTTCCTCGGCGTCGCCGGGCTCGTGCTCACGCACGGCGCCGACATGCTCTGGTACCCGATCGGCTGGACCACGGGCTACCTCCTGCTGCTGGTGTTCGTCGCGGCGCCGCTGCGGCGCTCCGGGGCGTACACGATCCCGGACTTCGCCCAGGTCCGGCTGCAGTCCCTGGGCGTACGCCGGGTCGCCAGCGCCCTGGTCGTCGCGGTCGGCTGGCTCTACCTCATGCCGCAGTTCCAGGGCGCGGGCCTCACGCTTCGTACGGTCACGGGTGCGCCCAACTGGGTCGGCACCGTCGTCGTCGCAGTGATCGTCGTGGTCAACGTGGTGTCCGGCGGCATGCGCAGCATCACGTTCGTGCAGGCGTTCCAGTACTGGCTCAAGCTCACCGCGCTGCTGATCCCCGTCTTCTTCCTGGTGCATGCGTGGACCGGTGACGGCCGACCTTCCCCGGTCGCCCCCGAGGAGTGGTTCCAGCCGTTCAGCCAGGCCGACGGGCCGGGGCTCTACCTGACGTACTCGGTCATGATCGCGACGTTCCTCGGCACGATGGGTCTGCCGCACGTGGTGGTGCGGTTCTACACCAACCCCGACGGGCACGCCGCGCGCCGGACGACCCTGATCGTGCTGGCGCTGCTCGGCACGTTCTACCTGCTGCCCACGATCTACGGCGTGCTGGGCCGCATCTATGCGCGCGACCTGCTGGGCGCCGGGCGTGCCGACACCGTCGTCCTCGAGCTGCCGTCCCGCGTCATCGGCGGCAGCACGGGCGAGCTGCTCGCCGCCCTGCTCACGGCCGGCGCGTTCGCCGCGTTCCTCTCCACCTCGTCCGGCCTCACGATGTCGGTCGCCGGCGTCGTCGGCCAGGGCCTGGCGCGCGGGCGGATCTCGACCATCACAGCCCTGCGCCTCGCAGCGGCCGGCTGCGTCGTGGTGCCTCTCCTGCTGGCGTTGTCGGCTGAACGCATTGCCGTCGCGAGCTCCGTGACGTTCGCCTTCGCGCTGGCCGCGTCGACGTTCTGCCCGCTGCTCGTGCTCGGCATCTGGTGGCGGGGGTTGACCGCGCGGGGCGCGATCACCGGGCTCATCGGCGGCGGTCTCGGTGCCGGGGTCGCGGCGGTCATCACGATCGCCGTACGTCCCGACGGCTGGTTCGGCGTCGTCATGAGCCAGCCGGCAGCGTGGTCCGTGCCGATCGGGTTCGCCCTGATGATCGGCGTCTCACTCGCCACTCGCTCGGACGTACCCGCGAACGTCTCCCGCACGATGGTGCGGCTGCACACTCCCGAGCGCCTCGACGTGGACCGCCGGTTCTGAGCTGCCGTTCGACCCCGCAGACCGACCGTTCGTCGTACGCCGAGGACCGCACGTCGCACGCCCGTCGGCCTCCAACGCATACCCCGTGGAGTGATCTGGCTCACAGGAAAAGGGGTACCTAGGTTCGGAGCGGCGACACGTACCCGTGCCGTCCTGCCTTCACGGAAGAGGTGATCCCGGTGGCCGAGAGAATCCCGCCCAAGGCCCACGCGGCCTATCAACGCATCCATGCGACGGACGAGTTCGCTGAGCTGAAGCGCTCCTACCTGCGGTTCGTCGTCCCGCTGACCGTCGCGTTCATGACCTGGTACCTGCTGTACGTCCTGATGTCGAACTACGCGGGCGACTTCATGGCGCACAAGGTCGCCGGCAACATCAACGTCGCGCTGATCTTCGGCCTGCTGCAGTTCGTCTCGACGTTCGCCATCGCGATCTGGTACGCCCGGTTCGCCGCGCGACGCATGGACCCGATCGCGGACCGACTCCGTGCCGAGTACGACGAGGAGATCACGCGATGAGCACCACGGCCACACTCCTGCGCGCCGCCGAGGACAACGACCACCAGGCGCTCACCGGCTCCCTGTTCGTCCTCGTCGTCCTGATCACGGTCGCCATCACGTTCTGGGCGAGCCGCAACACCAAGACCGCCGCCGACTACTACGCCGGGGGCCGCAGCTTCTCCGGCGCCCAGAACGGCTTCGCGGTCGCCGGCGACTACATGTCGGCAGCGTCGTTCCTCGGCATCTCGGGCGCGATCGCCCTGGCCGGCTACGACGGCTTCCTCTACTCGATCGGCTTCCTGGTCGCCTGGCTGGTGGCCCTGCTGCTGGTCGCCGAGCTGCTGCGCAACTCCGGGCGGTTCACGATGGCTGACCAGCTGGCGTTCCGCATGCGGCAGAGGCCTGTACGCACAGCGGCGGCGACGTCGACCGTCGTCGTGTCGATCTTCTACCTCCTCGCGCAGATGGTCGGCGCCGGCGCGCTCGTGGCGCTGCTGCTGGGCGTCGAGAACGAGGGCCTGACCAAGAACCTGACGATCGTCGGCGTCGGAGCGCTGATGATCTTCTACGTCACGGTCGGCGGCATGAAGGGCACGACCTGGGTGCAGATCGTCAAGGCCGTCCTGCTGATGGCGGGCACGATCCTCATCACGGTGCTGGTGCTGGCCAAGTTCGACTTCAACATCAGCGACATGCTCGGCACCGCGGCGGACAACAGCGGCAAGGGCTCGGCGTTCCTCGAGCCCGGCCTCAAGTACGGCGTCACGACCACCAGCAAGATCGACTTCATCTCGCTGGGCCTGGCCCTCGTGCTCGGCACTGCCGGACTGCCGCACATCCTGATCCGCTTCTACACCGTCCCGACGGCGCGCCAGGCCCGTAAGTCGGTGCTCTGGGCGATCGGCCTGATCGGCTCGTTCTACCTCATGACGCTGGTCCTCGGCTTCGGTGCCGCGGCTCTGGTCAAGGGCGACGAGAAGGAACAGATCGCGAGCTCCGGCGGCAACCTGGCCTCGCCACTGCTCGCGGAAGCCGTCGGCGGGGGTTCCGGATCCACCGGAGGCGCGGTGCTGCTGGCGATCATCTCGGCGGTCGCGTTCGCGACGATCCTCGCCGTGGTCGCGGGGTTGACGCTGACCTCGGCGTCGTCGGTCGCGCACGACCTCTACGCGCAGGTGTGGAAGCGCGGCGAGGTCACCGAGAAGCAGGAGGTGGCGACCGCCAAGATCGCGGCGTTCGTGATCGGTGGCATCGCGATCCTGTTGGCGATCCCGGCGCAGAAGCTCAACATCGCCTTCTTGGTGGCGTTGGCGTTCGCCGTCGCAGCCTCGGCCAACCTGCCGGCGCTGCTCTACAACCTGTTCTGGAAGCGGTTCAACACCAGCGGAGCGGTGTGGAGCATCTATGGCGGCCTGATCTCGTCGGTGGGGCTCGTGATCTTCTCGCCGGTCGTCTCCGGCAAGGGTGAGGACCCGGCGGGCAAGAACCTCTCGCTGCTGCCGACCAGCATCGACATCAGCTGGTTCCCGCTGGAGAACCCCGGCATCGTCTCGATCCCGATCGGGTTCCTGTGCGGGTTCATCGGCACGATGCTGGCGAAGGATCGCGATGCGGAGGAGCACTACACCGAGCTCGACGTACGTGCGATGACCGGCGCCGGCGCCATCCAGTAAGCCGCGCGGCAGGCCGGGCCCGTCGGAACCCTCGGGGGGTCTCGACGGGCCCGGCCGCTTCGCTCGCAACCACGGCGCAACCCACTGCACGCGATCTTGTGGGCTGCGACACAATCGAGGAAGAACCCCGGACGAGGAGCAACCGTGACCGAGCAGAACATCAGCAACCTGTCCCACGAAGACCGTGTGTTCGAGCCGCCGGCGGACCTGGCGGCGAATGCCAACGTCAAGGCCGAGGTCTACGAGCAGGCGGCCGCCGACCGGGTGGCGTTCTGGGGCGAGCAGGCCGACCGGCTGACCTGGGGTACGCCGTTCAGCGAGGTGCTCGACTGGTCCAACCCCCCGTTCGCCAAGTGGTACGTCGGCGGCACGCTCAACGCGGCCTACAACTGCGTCGACCGGCACGTCGAGGCGGGCAACGGCGACAAGGTCGCGCTGCACTTCGTCGGCGAGCCCGACGACGACACGCGCGACATCACGTACGCCGAGCTCAAGGACCTGGTGTCCCAGGCAGCCAACGCGCTGATCGACCTCGGCGTGCAGACCGGCGACCGGGTCGCGATCTACATGCCGATGATCCCCGAGGCGGTCATCGCGATGCTCGCCTGCGCACGACTCGGCGCCCCGCACACCGTCGTGTTCGGCGGGTTCTCCGCCGACGCCCTCTCGTCGCGCATCCTTGACTGCCAGGCCAAGGTCGTCATCACCGCCGACGGCGGCTACCGCCGTGGCGCCCCGTCGGCGCTGAAGCCGGCCGTCGACGAGGCTTTGCAGAAGTGCCCCGACGTGACCGGTGTGCTGGTCGTACGCCGCACGGGCCAGGACGTGGAGTGGACCGAGGGCCGTGACGTGTGGTGGCACGAGACCGTCGACAGCGCGTCCAAGGACCACACGCCGGAGATGTTCGACGCCGAGCACCCGCTCTACGTCATGTACACGTCCGGCACGACCGGCAAGCCCAAGGGCATCCTGCACACCACGGGCGGCTACCTGGTGCAGTCGACCTACACGTTCTGGGGCGTCTTCGACTACAAGCCCGAGGACGTCTACTGGTGCACCGCCGACGTCGGCTGGGTCACCGGGCACTCCTACATCGTCTACGGGCCGCTGGCCAACGGTGCAACGCAGGTGCTCTACGAAGGCACCCCCGACACCCCGCACAAGGGCCGCTGGTGGGAGATCGTCGAGAAGTACAAGGTCACGCTGTTCTACACCGCCCCGACCGCGATCCGTACGTTCATGAAGTGGGGCGAGCAGATCCCCGCCGAGCACGACCTCTCGTCGTTGCGCATCCTCGGCTCGGTCGGTGAGTCCATCAACCCCGAGGCGTACGTCTGGTACCGCGAGAACATCGGCAGCGGGCGCACCCCGATCGTCGACACGTGGTGGCAGACCGAGACCGGCGCGCACATGATCAGCCCGCTGCCCGGCGTCACCAAGGGCAAGCCGGGATCGGCGATGACCGCGATCCCCGGCATCGCCGCCGAGGTCGTCGACGACGCCGGCAAGCCGGTCGAGCACGGCGAGGGCGGCTACCTCGTGATCACCGAGCCGTGGCCGTCGATGCTGCGCACGATCTGGGGCGACGACGACCGCTACAAGGAGACCTACTGGTCACGCTGGCCGGGCTTCTACTTCGCCGGTGACGGCGCCCGCAAGGACGACGACGGTGCCATCTGGCTGCTCGGCCGCGTCGACGACGTCATGAACGTCTCAGGCCACCGCCTCTCCACCACCGAGATCGAGTCCGCGCTCGTGTCGCACCCCAAGGTCGCCGAGGCCGCTGTCGTCGGTGCCACCGACGAGACGACCGGTCAGGCCGTCGTCGCGTTCGTCATCCTGCGCGAGTCCGCCGGCGACGGTGGCGAGGAGATCGTCCAGGAGCTGCGCAACCACGTCGGCAAGGAGATCGGCGCGATCGCCAAGCCCCGCCAGATCATGATCGTCCCCGAGCTGCCCAAGACGCGCTCGGGCAAGATCATGCGGCGACTGCTCCGTGACGTCGCCGAGAACCGCGAGGTCGGCGACGCCACGACACTGGCTGACACGGGGATCATGGACAAGATCACCGCCGGCATGAAGACCGCCAAGGACGAGGACTGACGTCCGTACGGCGCGATCTTCGCCACACTGACAGGCTCAGGACGGGTCCCGTTCAGTTTCGTCTCATCTCCACGGGGAAATCTCGTGGGCATGACGACGATGAGGAACGACGAGAAGGCGACTCCCGCGACTCGACGCATCAGCACCGACCTGGCCCTCGGGCTCGTGCTCCTCGGCGGCGTGGTCATCGGCCGACTGCTCTGGGCCGTCAGCGACGGCAGCATCCTGTCGGCGATCGGCGCACGCTGACCTGCGCGACCCGGTGAGTCACTTGTAGGCTCGCCGGTATGAACCGAGCTGATGATCCGACCATTGGTCGGCTGGTTGCCGACGCCAGCCGCGACATCTCCGCGTTGGTGCAGTCGGAGATCAAGCTCGCCAAGAGCGAGCTGAAGTTCAGCGTCAAGGCCGGCGGCATCGGCGCAGGCCTGCTCGCGGTCGCGGCGTTCTTCGGCCTGCTGATCGTCGTCATGCTATCGATCTCCGGCGCCTACTTCCTGACGATGACCGGGCTCGACCCCGCGTGGGCGTTCCTCATCGTCGCCGGCGTCTACGTCGTGCTGACGATCCTCGCGATCATCCTGGGCATCGTGCTGCTCAAGAAGGTTCGCGCGCCTGAGCGCACGATCGCCACCGCCAAGGAGATCCCGGCAGCCCTCAAGGGCCGCCCGAGCTAGGTCGTACGGCCAACCGCGGCGCGGCCGACGAGGCCCGCGACCGCGACGATGCCGCCGCCGACCGCCAAGACCACGAGCCAGGCGTCGAGCGAGCTGGCGGCGCGATCGACGATGAGCTTCTGCAACGTACGGGCGAACTCCGACGGCGCCTCGGTGTGATCGAGGATGTTCTGCGTGACGGGACCGCTCGTCAGCCAGAGCAGACCGGCGACCGCCACGGTGCCGCCACCGAGCCACGCAACTGCCGTCGACGTACGCCTTGCCGCCGCGAGGCACACGACGGCGCCGATCGCGGCGACGATCCCGGCCAGGCGACCGAGGTCGGTCGACTCCTTCACGCGGTCGACCATCTTGCGGTCACTCTCGTCGGTCACGACGGGCACCACGAGACCCTTGGGCACGGTGATCGTGATGGGCAGGTTGCCACTGACCTGCTTCGCGACGAACGCGGCCATGGGACCCACGTCGACGCCCAGGATCGTGGGCATCGGGTCGGCGAACGCCTCGCGGTGGGAGCTGCGCTGCGTCTCCTCCCACGCCTCGACGAACCCCGCCTGGTTGCTCGAGCGCTCGACGGCATTCGCGAGCGCGGCCGCCGCCGGCGCCTTGAGCGCCTCGGGGACGACGCCGCGCGCCGACAGCTCGTCGGTGAGGTAGGCCGAGAACGCGCTCTGCAGCTCGGTGTCCTGGGCCAGCGTGCTGCTGAACGCGACGTAGCCGTCCTCGTCGACGATGTGGGTCGACAACCACAGCAGCGGGACGGCCGCCATCAGCGCGATCAACGCCACCGCGCCGGAGACGAACGAGACGACGGTGCGCATCAAGCACACCCACCGGTCGAGACCGTGGAGGTCGCGGCGACGCCGGCGCGCGCATCGTCGGCCACCTGCGACGCGGTGAGGGCGTAACCTGTCGACTTGTCGGTGATCGACGCGGCGAAGATGACGCCGAGCACGTCACCGTCCTTGGAGACCAGGGGACCTCCGGAGTTGCCGGAGCGTACGAGCCCGCGCACCGAGAACGTCTGGCGAACGACCTGCCCCTTGTCGTAGATGTCGGGGCTGCGCAGCCGGATCTCGCTGCGGATGCGGGCCGCGCGCGCGTCGAAGGGGCCGTTCTCGGGGAAGCCGAGGATCGCCGCGTCGTCGCCCGCCTCACCGCTGGTGTCGAACGTCAGGGTCGGCACGCTCGCACCGTCGACCGCAAGCACCGCGACGTCGAGCTTGCGGTCGAACAGCACGACGCGGGCGTTCGTACGCTTGCCGTCGATCACGACCGACGGGTTCTCGACCCCGGCGACCACGTGCGCGTTTGTCATGATGCGGCCGTCGGCGTACGCGAAGCCGGATCCCTCGATGCCCCGCTGGCAGCTCGCCTGGCCGAGGATCTTGACGACGCTGCGCGACGCCTTCTGCACCCCGGGGCTGTTGAGTGTCGCGGTGTCGGGCGGACCGACTGGCTTGATGTTCTCGCTCTCGAACGGATCGAGGTAGCGCGGGAACAGGTTGGCGTCGAGCACCTCGTTGAACGACCGGAGCACCGACGTCGCTCGCGCCGGCATGACCGAGTCGACCCGGTCGAGGATCACCGAGTCGCGAGACGCGGTCGAGAGGTAGGGGATCGTCGTCCCGCTGACGGAGTAGCCCAGCGCCCAGCCGGCACACAGCACGGCGATCATGCTCAGCAGGCTGCCGCCGACGGCGTCGACCCAGCGCAGCGGCTTCCACTTCAGGCCGTTGCGCAGGTCCGTGCCGACGTACGTGCCGATGCCCTGGCCGATCGCGGCCGCGCCCACGACGAGCCCGAGCGCGAGCAACGACGAGCTCAGGGTCGCAGTGTTGCCCGACAGGAACTTGGGCACGATCGCCAGCGCCAGCAGGCCGCCGATCAGCAGGCCGATCGTCGCGATGAGGTTGACCACGAAGCCCTGGACGTAGCCCGACACGGCGTACGCCAGCAGGATGAGGATGAGGATCAGGTCGAGGGAGTTCATGCGTCAGAAGTCCGGGAGGGGTCGGGTGACGCTGTCGTCCCAGGGTTGCTCCCACCCGAGCCGTTCGAAGAGTCGCGACACGACGCCCGCGGTGAAGCCCCACAGCGGCACGCCCGAGCCGACCTCGAACGCCGGACCGCGCCAGCCGGACGGGTGCTCGACGCTGAACCGGTTGGCCGGGTCGAGCAGACGGCGGATCGGCTGGTGGATGATCGCCCCGACCTCCTCGGCGCTGACCGGCATGAGCGGCACGGGATCGCGCCAGTATCCGAGCACAGGGGTCACCGCGAAGTTGCTGGGCGGCAGCCACAGGGTCGGCAGGGTGCCGAAGACGTCGACCGTCTCGGGGTCTAGACCGACCTCCTCCCGCGCCTCGCGCAGCGCGGTGGCGACCGCGTCCGCGTCGCCGGGATCCGTGGCGCCGCCCGGGAACGAGATCTGGCCGGCGTGGTTGCGCATCTTCGCCGCGCGCTCGGTGAGCAGCAGCTCGGGGCCGTTGTCGCCGTCGGCGAACAGCATCAGGACCGCTGCGGGGCGAGCATCGGCCGGGGCGTGCGGGAACCGGGGCGCCAGCTGCTCGGCCTCGACGGACCCGGCCAGCTCAGCGAGGGGCCGCAGCCACTCGGGGAGGTGCTCCCACGTCATGGCGACACCCCCAAGTGCTTCTCGATCGCGGCCGTCAGGTCGGCGTACGAACGGAACGCGACGCGCTCCGTGGCGACCATTGTTCCTTGTGCGTCCACGAACACGGTCTGCGGCAGACCGATGACCTTGAGCGGAGCCTTGGTGGTCGAGTCCGGATCCGCCAGCAACGGGTAGGTCACGCCGGACCGTCGCGCGAGCTCGACCGCCGCATCGGGTGCCGCGTCGGCGAAGTCGACGCCGATGACGCGGACCTTGTCGCCGTACTTTTGGTGGACCTCGGCCAGGAGAGGCAGCTCGTCGCGGCACGGGGCGCACCAGCTGGCCCAGAAGTTGATGATCGTCGGGGTGCCGGACAGACCCGAAAGGCGTACGGGCGACCCACCGCCGAGGCAGTCCAGCGTCAGCTCGGGCAGGCCGCCGTCGGCGGGGGCGGTGCCGTCGGCGGCGGGGCACTCCTCGATCCCGGCCTGCTTCTTCGCCGCCGCGAGCTGTCCCGCATCGGTCGTCGGCGCGGTGCCGCCGCCGAACGTCGGGTGGTCGTCGTCCGACCCGGGTCCGCCACACGCCGTGAGGAGGAGCGCGAGTGCGGCCAGGATCACCCGCGCCCTCACGCAGGGCCCTGCGTCGTGATCAACGCGGCAGCCTCGGCGGGGTCGATCGGGCCGGTGCCGTACGACGGGCACCAGTGCGCGACCGGGCACGCGCCGCACGCAGGCTTCTTGGCGTGGCAGCAGCGCCGGCCGTGCCAGATCAGGCGATGGCTCAGCATCGTCCAGTCCTTGGGCGGGAAGATCGCGCCGACCGCGTGCTCGGTCTTGACCGGGTCCTTGACGATCTCGTCGGGCACCCACTGGAACCGGCGCACGAGGCGGGCGAAGTGCGTGTCGACGGTGATGCCTGGCACGTCGAACGCGTTGCCCAGCACGACGTTGGCGGTCTTGCGGCCGACGCCGTGCAGGGTGACCAGGTCCTTGAGCCGTCCCGGGACCTCGCCGTCGTAGCGCTCGACGAGGTCGGCCGACAACCGCAGCAGGCTCTCGGTCTTGGCGCGGAAGAACCCCGTCGGGCGGATGAGCTCCTCGAGGGTGGCCCGCTCGGCGGCGGCCATGGCCCGCGCATCGGGATAGGCGGCGAACAGCGCCGGGGTGATGGCGTTGACCCGGCGATCGGTGGTCTGAGCCGAGAGGACCGTGGCGATCAGGAGCTCGAACGGCGTACGGAAGTCGAGCTCGCAGCCCGCGTCGGGGTAGGTCTCGGCGAGCACGCGATTGATCTTGCGGGCCCGGCGAACCAGTGTCGTGTCAGGTCGGATCGCGTCGCTCGGCACGGGGTCCAGCGTACGTGTTGGAGCGCAGATGACCCCTCCGAAGGTCGTCCCTGCAGGCACGGGCGCCGGGCGAGCGGCGTACCGGCATCGGCGCGTATTCGGCATCGGCCGTCCCGATGTGGGAAACTGCGATCGGTGCACACACTGTGACCAGTGCAACATGAGTGATAGGGAAGACCCGTGACCGACGACGTTCTCCGCCAGGCTCCGCTGTTCTCCGGCCTCGACGACGAAGTAGCTGCCTCGCTCGAGTCGTCGATGTCCTCGGCCTCGCTGCGCCGCGGAGAGATCCTCTTCAACGAGGGCGATGACGGCAATCAGCTCTATGTGGTCACCGAGGGCAAGATCAAGCTCGGTCGCACCTCCCCCGACGGCCGCGAGAACCTGCTGGCGATCCTCGGGCCCGGTCAGATGTTCGGCGAGCTCTCGTTCTTCGATCCCGGACCCCGCTCCGCGACCGCGACCGCCGTCACCGATGTCGAGCTCAAGAGCCTCGGCCACGAAGCGCTGAGCCCCGTGCTCAACTCGCACCCCGACGTCGCGCACGCGCTGCTCAACCAGCTGGCCGGCCGTCTGCGCCGCACCAACGAGGTCGTCGGTGACCTGGTGTTCTCCGACGTTCCCGGCCGCGTCGCCAAGGCGCTGCTCGACCTCGCCTCACGCTTCGGTCGCCGCGCCGACGACGGTGTGCACGTCAACCACGACCTCACGCAGGAAGAGCTGGCCCAGCTCGTCGGCGCGTCCCGCGAGACCGTCAACAAGGCCCTCGCCGACTTCGCCTCGCGCGGCTGGCTCCGCCTCGAGCCCCGCAGCGTCGTGATCCTCGACCTCGAACGCCTCCAGCGCCGCGCCCGCTAACCCCCGCGATTTGGCCGCTAGACCACCACGTCGACGCGCCATCTTGGTGTACTGTCCGCCAAATCGCGGCGCTTCAGGGGCGGTAGCCGCGCTGCATGAGGGCTTGGCGCACGCGAGCGGCGATCGCTGACGGTTCACGCATGTCCGCGACGGTCACGACGATGACCCGCCAGCCGGCGGCTTCCAGCGCCTCTCGCCGCAGGTGATCGCGCTGTCGTTGCAGAGCATCTCGTTCGTGCTGCCAGCCGTCGTACTCGACCAACACCTTCCACTCCCGATAGACGAGGTCGCCGCGCGCCAGGAAGCGGCCGAGCTCGTCGAGGATGTCGGTGTTGAGCTCCGGCTCAGGCAGCCCTCGTCGGATGAGGTCCCAGCGCAGGGCCGATTCGCGAACGGACTCGGCGCCCTCGCGCACCATCGACGCGGCATCACGCGCACGGACGACCCCGTCGATGTGGGACTGCATGACGTACGCCCTCAGGTCGAGGAGATCGGTCTGCTTCTGTGCGACGAGCCAGTCACCCACCTGAACGAGCTCACGGGTCGACAGTATTGTCGCGCAGTCCACGAATGTCCGGTCGGGACCGAGCACCGGGACGCCACGGAGAAGCGTTGAACGCAGCAGTCCGCGGCGCCGGTGGACTACGAGGCCTTCGCGCTCGATGTGCACACGGCTGTTGGTGGAGAAGTGGATCGGGAGCTCGGCACGCATCGCCAAGCCTCGCCATCTCAGGGAGGAAGTGTGGCTCAACGCTGCGTCAGGTGGCAGCACGTGCAGGGCTGCGGCGACCGCCAGCTCGTACGTCAGCGGCGTCGATCGATAGCGGTAGACGCCGGGATGGATCGACACGATCCGCTTCCCTTCGAGCATCCGTGCCGTGAGTCCTAGGCCGAGCGCCTCTGCCCGGGTGAAGACCCGGCCGTCGAGCTCAGGAGGCAAGGGATGAGGGGCCGGCACTGCACCACCATCGGCGAGCAACTCACCGGACCACACCACTCGAGCCGAAAGCTGTGGACAGAGCAAGGCGTGGCCGCACCCTGTGCGCCGCGATTTGGCGGGTCGACCACCAAGATGGTCGCGCGACGTGGTGGTCTACCCGCCAAATCGCGGTGCCTGCGGGGTCAGTCCTTGAGGTAGTCGAGCTGGGCGGCGACGCTGAGCTCGGCGGCGCCCCACAGCACAGGGTCGACGTCCTTGTAGACCGCCTCGACGACCTCGCGGGCGGTCGTGGCGCCGGCGTCGACGGCGGCGCGTACCTGGTCGAGGCGCTCCGCACGGTGCTCGAGGTAGTAGTCGACGACGGCACGCGGGTCGTCGATCACCGGACCGTGACCGGGCAGGATGCGGGTCACGAGGCCCTCCTCGACGAGCTCACGGATGTGCGCCATCGAGTCGAGATAGGGCCCGAGCACGCCGTCGGGATGCGCGATCACCGTCGTGCCACGGCCCAGGATCGTGTCGCCGCTGAGCAGCGACCCGTCGCCGACGAGCCGGAAGCAGGTCGAGTCGGTGGTGTGCCCCGGCGTCGCGATGACCTCGATCTCGAGCCCGTCGACGAGGATCGTCTCGCCGTCGACGAGCGGCTCGGCGTCGCGGGTGAACTCGGGATCGGTCGACCGCGTCGGGGCACCCGTCAGCTCGACGAACCGCCCGAGGGCCTCGGTGTGGTCGAAGTGACGATGCGTGAACAGCACGAGCCCCACGGACCCGGCGGCGTCGAGGACCGCGCGGAGATGCGCCTCGTCCACCGGACCCGGGTCGACCACCACCGAGTGCGAGGCGCCGGGCTCACGCAGGATCCAGGTGTTGGTGCCGTCGAGCGTCATGATGCCCGGGTTGGCGGCCAGGACGTACGACGCACGGTCGGTGACGGTCGTGCTCATCAGAGGTCTCCCAGGTCGGTCTCGAGGAACAGGTCGCCGTCGATCTCGACGAGCTGGGGCACGATCGTGCGGATCGTACGTTCGGCAGCCGCGGCCACGATGGTGCTGGCGGTGTGCTCGGCGACCTCGCGGCAGGCGACCACGGTCGGCGGCATCATCGCGGCTTCCCCCGCCTCGACGCGGGCGAGCACGTCACGCAAGGGGGCCCAGGCGGCATGGTCCGCCTCGCGGCTCATCTCGCCGACCCGCTGCCCCGCGGGCATGGCCGCGACGAAGAACCGGGTGTCATAACGCCGTGGCTCGAACGTCGGCGTGATCCAGTGCGCCCACGCGCCGATCAGGTCAGAACGCAGCACCAGCCCATGGCCGAGCAGGAACTCGGCGAAGGTCACCTCGCCGGCCTCCAGCGTCGCGCGGGCGGCCTGCATCTCGAGGCCGCTCGTGTCGGAGAGCACGGTGTCGGGGCCGGGACCGGCGAGCAGCACGCCAGTCTCCTCGAACGTCTCGCGCACGGCAGCGACGACGAGCCCGCGCGCCAGCGACTCGTCGCAGTCGAGGCGCCTCGCCCACTCCGCCGTGGACGGCCCTGCCCATGGCACCTCGCCCGTGACGTCACTGGGGTGCATGCCGCCGCCCGGGAAGACGTACATGCCCGCAGCGAACGCCATGCTGGTCTGGCGCCGCATCAGATAGGCCTCGATGCCCTCGGCCCCGTCGCGCACGACGATGATCGTCGACGCGTGGCGCGGCTCGACCACGGTGCCGTTGTAGCCCTGCGCATGCTCGCGCAGTCTCTCGGGCAGGGGCACGCGCATCGGGTCAGCCGACCTCGACGATGAGCTCGACCTCGACGGGCGCGTCGAGCGGGAGGACGGGTACGCCGACCGCGCTGCGGGCGTGGGTGCCGGCGTCGCCGAAGGCCGCGCCGAAGAGCTCACTCGCACCGTTGGCGACGCCCGGCTGCCCGGTGAAGTCCGGCGTGCTCGCGACGAACACGGTCGCCTTGACGACCCGGACGACCGCGTCCAGGTCGACCTGCGACTTGACCGCAGCGATCGCATTGAGCGCGCACTGACGGGCGCAGTCGTACGCCTCCTCGGCCGACACCTCGCCACCGACCTTGCCGGTCAGGATGAGCTGGCCGTCCTTGAGCGGCAGCTGGCCTGACGTGTAGACGTACGAGCCGGTGCGCACCGCAGGCACGTAGACCGCGACCGGCGCGGGCACCGGCGGGACGGCGAGCCCGATCTCCGCAAGCCGGTCGTCGACCGCGCTCATGCGATCGGCCGCTTGAAGTAGGCGACGAGGTTCTCCGGGTTCATGCCGGGCACGATCTGCACGAGCTCCCAGCCGTCCTGGCCGAAGTTGTCGAGGATCTGCTTGGTGGCGTGCACCAGGACAGGGGCGGTGAGGTACTCCCATTTCGTCATGGCACGACTGTAACGGTCGGCCTGCGGTTCCGGCCCGGCGAAGTAGGCTCGTCGCGTGGCCCTCTCGACCCAGCTCCATGTCGTCACCGGCAAGGGCGGCACCGGCAAGACGACGGTCGCCGCGGCGCTCGCGATGTCACTCGCCGACAAGGGCAAGCGCGTCCTGCTCTGCGAGGTCGAGGGCCGGCAGGGCATCGCCCAGCTGTTCGACGTACCACCGCTGCCTTACGAGGAGCGCAAGATCGCCGTCGGCCTCGGCGGCGGCGAGGTGTACGCCCTGGCGATCGACCCCGAGTCGGCGCTGCTGGAGTACCTCGCGATGTACTACCGGCTCGGCCGCGCCGGCAAGGCGCTCGACCGGTTCGGCATCATCGACTTCGCCACGACGATCGCGCCGGGCGTCCGCGACGTGCTGCTGACCGGCAAGGTCTACGAGGCCGCGCGGCGGCGCAACGGCAAGGGCTTCGCCTACGACGCCGTCATCATGGACGCCCCGCCGACGGGACGCATCACGCGGTTCCTCAACGTCAACGCCGAGGTGGCGGGGCTGGCGAAGGTCGGTCCCATCCGGCGCCAGGCCGACTCGATCATGCAGATGATGCGCTCGACCGACACCCACGTGCACCTCGTCACGGTGCTCGAGGAGATGCCGGTGCAGGAGACGATCGACGGCATCGCCGAGCTGCAGTCCGAGCGCCTTCCGGTCGGCCGCGTCATCCTCAACCTCGTACGCCCTCCGCTGTTGGGGGCCGGCACGCGCGAGGCGCTGGAGGCCGGCAAGCTGACCACGAGCAAGGTCGTGCAGTCACTCGCCAAGGCGTCGCTCGAGCCCGCCGCGGCGCCCGCCCTGATCGCCGGCGGCGAGGCGCACCTCGAGCGGCAGCGGCTCCAGGACGGACAGCGCGAGATCCTCGAGCACTGCGGCCAGCCGCTGGTCGAGCTGCCCGCACTCAGCGACGGCATCGACCTCGGCGCGCTGTTCGAGCTCGCCGAGAAGCTGAAGGACCCCGCATGACCGGCCGCGCCCGTACGTCGCCGTCGCCGCGCAAGGACCGCACCTCGCCCCGTGGCGCCCCGGGCGGCCCGCCGGCCGGATCGCTCGACGTCGACGCGCTGCTGGCCGACCGGACGACCGAGATCATCGTGTGCTGCGGCTCCGGTGGCGTCGGCAAGACCACGACCGCCGCAGCCCTGGCCCTCCGTGCCGCCGAGCAGGGCCGCAACGTCTGCGTGCTCACGATCGACCCGGCTCGCCGGCTGGCCCAGGCGATGGGACTCACGGAGCTCGACAACACCCCGCGGCCGGTCAAGGACGTCGGCGCCGACGGCGGCACGCTCGACGCGATGATGCTCGACATGAAGCGGACGTTCGACGAGGTCGTCGAGGCCCACGCGACGCCTGAGAAGGCGCAGCAGATCCTGGCCAACCCGTTCTACGTCGCGCTCTCGAGCTCGTTCGCGGGCACGCAGGAATACATGGCCATGGAAAAGTTGGGTCAGCTCCACGCCGAGGCCGTCGACGAGGAGCGCCGGTGGGACCTCATCGTCGTCGACACCCCACCGTCGCGGTCGGCACTCGACTTCCTCGACGCGCCGGACCGGCTCTCGTCGATGCTCGACGGTCGCTTCATCAAGCTCCTGCTCGCCCCGGCGAAGGGACCGGCCCGGTTGCTGAGCGCCGGCTTCGGCATCGTCACGAGTGCGCTCAACAAGGTGCTCGGCGCACAGGTGCTGACCGACATGCAGACGTTCGTCGCGGCGTTCGACACGCTGTTCGGCGGCTTCCGGCAGCGGGCCGAGAGCACGTACGCCTTGCTGCAGGCGCGCGAGACCGCGTTCGTCGTGGTCGCCGCGCCGGAGCCGGCCGCGATGCGCGAGGCGTCCTACTTCGTCGAACGACTCGCCGGCGAGCAGATGCCGCTGGCCGGGCTGGTCGTCAACCGGGTGCACGAGAACGGCGCGGACGGCATCTCCAGCGCCGACGCGGAGTCAGCGGGACGCAAGCTCGAGCAGGGCACCGCCACCGACCGGATGACCGCCGACCTCCTGGCGATACACGCCGAGCGCATGCGGGTCGCGGCGCGCGAGTCCCGGCTCAAGCGCAGCTTCGGCGCGGCGCACCCGGGCGTGCCGACCGCATCGGTCGCCGCGCTCGCCGGAGACGTGCACGACCTCGACGGGTTGCGCGAGATCGGTGAGCTGCTGGCGGCACAGGGCCGCGCGGGCAGCTAGACCGCGACGGAGAGGATGCTGCGCCACGCCGTGACGTTGGGCCGGCGGCGCAGCAGGGCACGGCGCTCACGCTCGGTCATACCGCCCCAGACACCCCACTCGATGCGGTTGTCCAGCGCTTCGGCCAGGCACTCGGCCCGTACGTGGCAGGTGCCGCAGACCTGCTTGGCGCGATTCTGCTCAGCGCCCTTGACGAACAGTGCGTCGGACTTGCCACGACACGCGGCTTCGGCCGCCCAGTTTTCGTTCCACATGATTCAAGAACCTCCCCGAGACCGGTCCCCTGATGGACCGAAGTTGGTTGATGAGATCAATCTAAGAATTTCCCCCGTGGACCGTCAGAGCGATTGTGACCATCTTTCTCTAGTCCTGATGAACTAGACACGTTGTCGCCACTGAGGCGTTCTCGGCATCGTCACGTAACCTGACTCCATGTCTTGGGAAGAGCTCCGCGCGTCGCTGCGCCAGACCGCACAGCGCGAGAAGCGTCACGACGGACCGCTGTCGATCATCGGCACCATGGCCCTGCTGTCGGCGGTCGCCGGCATCCTCGTGGCGGCGATCTTCATCCCGGGCACGGCCCTGTTCGCCTCGACGGCCAACAACGTCAGCAACGACATCGTCAACCTCCCGCTGGAGCTCGACGACCAGCCGAGCGCCCAGACCACCCGCCTCCTGGCCAGCAACGGCGACCTGATCGCCTACTTCTACGAGGAGAACCGGCAGGACATCCCGCTGGCCAAGATCTCTCCCGTGATGCAGAACGCGATCCTGTCGATCGAGGACGCCCGGTTCTACGAGCACGGCGCGCTCGACCTCAAGGGCACGCTGCGCGCACTCGTCAACAACGCGTCGGAGGGGCAGACCCAGGGCGGCTCCTCGATCACGCAGCAGCTCGTCAAGCTGACCCTCGTGTCGCAGGCCACGACCAAGAAGCAGCGCATGGCCGCGATCAAGAAGTCCACGGCCCGCAAGATCCGTGAGCTCAAGCTCGCGATCAAGTACGAGGAGACGCACACCAAGAAGGAGATCCTCGAGCGCTACCTCAACCTCGCCTACTTCGGCGACAGCGCGTACGGCATCAGCGCCGCGTCCTATCACTACTTCTCCGTCAGCCCGGCCAAGCTCAACGTGCGCCAGGCCGCGACGCTGGCGGGCCTGGTCAAGAACCCGGTCCAGTTCGACCCCCGCATCTATCCCGAGAAGGCGCTGGCACGGCGCAACACCGTCCTGGCCGTGATGGCGCGGCTCGGCAAGATCTCCGAGGCCGACGCCAAGCGCTACCAGGCGGCCCCGCTGGGCCTCAAGGTCACCAAGTTCCCCAACGGCTGCGTCTCGACGGTCGCAGAGTTCTCCTGCGACTACGTACGCCGCTACCTGCTCCGCACGTCGGCGCTCGGCGCCACGGTCGCCGACCGGCAGCGTGCGCTCGAGCGCGGCGGCCTGACGATCAAGTCCAACATCGACGTCCGCATGCAGAAGGCCGTCAACAAGGCCGTGTCCGAGACCGTTGCGCCCAAGGACGGGGCGATCGGCGCGATGGCGCTGCTCGAGCCGGGCACCGGCAAGGTCAAGGGCCTGGCCCAGTCCAAGCCGATGGGCAACAACAAGAAGAAGGGCCAGTCCTTCATCAACTTCACGGTGCCCAAGACCTACGGCGACTCCGGCGGGTTCCCGGCCGGCTCGACGTTCAAGATGTTCACCGACGCCGCGGCGCTCAAGCAGGGCATCGACGTCGGCCAGACGTTCAAGTCTCCCGGCAAGATCACCATGCGCCCGGGCAGCTACTTCGCCTGCAACGGCGGTGGCACCAGCATCTGGGAGCCGGAGAACTCCACCGGCAACGGCACGTTCAACATGTACACCGGCACGCGGAAGTCGGTGAACACCTACTTCGCCCAGCTCGAGAAGAAGGCCGGGCTCTGCAACGTCGTGCGTGCCGCGGAGTCGATGGGCATCAAGGTTCCCGACCGTGACCAGGTGGGTCCGTTCACCTTGGGCGTGACGAACGTCAGTCCGTTGGACATGGCGGCGGCCTACGCCGTGCCGGCCTCCGGCGGCATGTACTGCAAGCCGCTGCCGATCGACTCGATCGTCGACTCCAACGGCAAGACCATCCGCAAGTTCCGGCCCAACTGCGAGCGCGTCATGAGCAAGGACGACGCCGCGCAGATCAACGACATCCTGCGCGGTGTCCAGGAGCCCGGCGGCTTCGGCTACGACCTCGGCGGCACTGGCCTGAGCATCCCGTCTGCCGCCAAGACCGGAACCGCCCAGGACAACCAGTCGGTCTGGTACGCCGGCTACACACCCAAGCTCGCGGCGATGGCCATGATCGCCGGCGTCAAGAAGAACGGCAGCCCGAAGTCGCTCGCGGGCGTCACGATCAACGGCCGGTTCCTCGACTTCCACACCGTCGGCGGCAGCTCGTTGGCCGGACCCATGTGGGCCAAGGCGATGCACGTCATCGAGGACTTCCTGCCGTCCGTCCAGTTCGACGCGCCGCCCGAGCGGCAGCCCACGGCGCCCAAGAAGGTGAAGAAGCCGGCGAACGACGACAACACCGACACGGGCAACGCCACCGACGGTCCCGGCAACGGCACCGACGGCCCGGGCAACGGCACCAACGGCCCCGGCAACGGGACCGACGGCTGAGCGTCAGGCGCCCAGTTGTCGCTTGACCTCGGCGGCGACGACGCCGCCGTCGGCCTTGCCCTTGACCTGCGGTGACACGATCCCCATGACCTTGCCCATCGCCTTCATGCCCTCGCCCGCAGCACCGGCCGACTCGACGGCAGCGGAGACGATCACCGCGATCTCCTCAGCGGTGAGCTGAGCCGGGAGGTACTCGGCGAGGATCTCCGCCTCCGCCCGCTCCTTGTCGGCGAGCTCGGGGCGGTTGCCCTCCGCGAACGCCTCGGCGGCCTCGCGGCGCTTCTTGGCCTCCGAGCCCAGCACCGTGATGATGTCCTCGTCACTGAGCTCGCGGACCTCCTTGCCGGCGACCTCGGCGTTGGTGATCGCCGTGAGCACCATCCGCAGGGTCGACGTGCGCAACGCGTCGCGCGCCTTCATCGAGGTGGTGAGGTCGTCGTGCAGCTGGTCCTTGAGTCCTGACATGCCTCCAGTGTCCCACCACGCCTGTGACACGCTGGAGTCGTGCGCCCCTTGCTCTGGCCCCTCGCGGCCGCCGCGGCCGGGCTGGCGTACGCCTCGGTGTACGAGGTCCGGGCGTTCACGCTCCGCAAGGTCACGGTGCCGGTGCTGGCAGCCGGCTCCGAGCCGTTGCGCGTGCTGCACCTGTCCGACACCCACATGACTCCGGGGCAGCACAAGAAGCAGGAGTGGCTGCGAGGCCTCGCCGACCTCCAGCCCGACCTCGTGATCAACACCGGCGACAACCTGGCCCACCTCGATGCCGTGCCGTCGGTCCTGCGGGCGTACGGGGACCTGCTCGACCTGCCGGGCGCATTCGTCTTCGGGTCCAACGACTACTTCTCGCCCGTCGCCAAGAACCCGGTCAACTACCTCCGCGGCGGCACGGGCGGCGACTGGCAGCGGACCCGCGACCTGCCGTTCGACCAGCTGCGTCACGCCTTCGAGCAGCGGGGCTGGGCCGACCTGAGCAACCGGCACGCCTCGTTCGTCGCCGGTGGCCGACGGCTCGCGTTCGTCGGGGTCGACGACCCGCACCTCAACTACGACGTCCTCGACGAGGTCCCGGCCGACGCCACCGCCGACCTCGCCATCGGCGTGGCGCACGCTCCCTACCTGCGCGTGCTTGACCGCTGGAACGCCCTCGGCTACCCGCTGATCATGGCCGGGCACACGCACGGCGGCCAGCTCCGAATCCCGTTCTACGGCGCGCTCGTCACCAACTGCGACCTCGATCGGGCCCGAGCTCGGGGGCTGCACCAGCACCGCGTCGAGGGTCACGACCCCTCGTGGCTGCACGTCTCCGCCGGGCTCGGCACGTCGCCCTACACGCCCGTACGTTTCGCGTGCCGCCCCGAGGCGACGCTGCTCACCCTGACTGGGATAGACTCTTCCGGTTCCCTCATCTAGGGAGCATTCGGGCTGTGGCGCAGCTTGGTAGCGCGCGTCGTTCGGGACGACGAGGCCGCAGGTTCAAATCCTGTCAGCCCGACCATGTGGATGGCCGGACCCCCAGGGGTCCGGCCATTCCTCGTCTCAGAACCGCGGGCTGAACGTCATGACCGGGACTGAACCGCCCTGGTGTCGAGGCTCGGGCGTCACCGGGCCCCAAGCCGTCGCGCGGAGGACCCGCTTCGCCAGGTTTGTCAGGAATGCGTACATCGGAGCGCCTCTCGTCGTGTGCCGCGTGTCGGAGCGGCGTCTACACGTACGACGAACGGGCACCCACGGAATCCGACATCACAGATGCGGAGCTCGTGCTGAGCGGGAAACTCAACCTGATCGCAACGTTCGGCCGCCGGTGACACGACACCCCCTGTGAAAGACTCAGCGCATGGTTGACGAGCAGCAGCCCGCCAAGAAGGTGGTCAAGCGCGTCGTCAAGAAGACCGTCGTACGACCCGCGGCACCGCCGCCGGCCGAGACCGTCCGCTACGGCCGACCTGTCTCCACGACCCGCAGCAAGCCCCAGGCCAAGGTCGCCAGCCGCGCCGGCGCCAAGCCGGCCGGGACGACGAAGACCCGCCCCCGGGTCAAGGTCGGGGCTGCGGGCAAGGCCCTGACGTCACGCGGGGCGGGCGTCGCCTCGGGTGTTGCCGGGGCCACGGGCTCGGCCGCACGAGCCACCGGCGACTTCGTCGCCGACCGCTACCACGCCCTCAAGGACTGGCGCGTCCCGCACATCGATCCCCGGCTGGCCGCCCCCATCACCGGCCTCGTCGTAGGGCTGGTGTCGGTGGGCCTCGGCCTGGTCGCCCTCGAGATCTTCAACGACGTACGAGGTGTCGCCTCCGGCGGCAAGCAATGGGGATCGCTGACGTTCGTCGTCGTCACGTTCATCGCGATGCTGCTCGGTGACGTGCTGCTCAGGGCGTTCGGCACCACGCGGGCGGGGTTGATCAGCTTCCTCGCCGTGGTGCTCGCGATCGTCGCGATCCTGGGCTTGTTCCTCGAGATGGCCGATGACCAGCGGGCGTTCGTGCTGGTCCCGGCGCTGGCCGCAGTGACCTATTTCGTGTCCCACTGGCTCATCACGGTGGCCGAGAGCAGTCCTACACTTCCCGAGTGACCGACATCCTCTGGAGCCCGCCCCTCGACGGCGCCTCGAGGCTCGAACGGTTCATGCAGGAGCTCGACCAGCCGTTCGCCGACTACGACGCGCTGTGGGCATGGTCCGTCGAGCAGCCCAACGACTTCTGGCGCGCCGCATGGCGACACTTCGACGTCCCGTCCGACGGCGACCCGACCAGCGCCCTCGCCGACGCGTCGATGCCCGGCGCGGTGTGGTTCCCCGACGTACGACTCAACTACGCCGAGGCGATGCTGCGGCTGCCCGGCCGGGGCGATGACGACGTCGTCGTGGTGGCCGCCTCGCAGAGCCGCGACGACGTACGCCTGACCGCCCGCGAGCTGCGGGACCAGGTCGGGCGGGCGCGGGCCGGCCTCCAGCGTGCCGGGGTGCGGACGGGCGACCGGGTCGCGGCGTACGCGCCCAACATCCCCGAGACTCTCGTGCTACTGCTCGCGGCCGCGAGCCTCGGTGCGGTGTTCTCCTCGTGCGCCCCCGAGTTCGGCACGCAGAGCGTCGTCGACCGGTGGCAGCAGATCGAGCCGACCATCCTGCTGGCCGTCGACGGCTATCGCTATGGCGCCAAGGGGGTCGATCGCCGGGCCGAGGTCGAGGCGATCACCGGCAGCCTGCCGAGCCTGCGCACGGTCGTGTGGCTGCCCTACCTCGATGCCGAAGCTCCGGCTCCCGGCGGCGCCGTCACCTGGGCCGAGCTCACCGCCGAGACTGGACCGCTGGAGTTCGTACGCCTGCCGTTCGCGGCGCCCCTCTATGTGCTGTTCTCGTCGGGTACCACGGGTCTGCCGAAGCCGATCGTGCACGGCCACGGCGGCATCACGCTCGAGCACCTCAAGTCGTTGGCGTTCCACCACGACCTCGGCCCGGCCGATCGGTTCTTCTGGTTCTCGACGACCGGTTGGATGATGTGGAACCTGCTGATCTCGGGCCTCGCGGTCGGCTCGACGATCGTGATGTTCGACGGCAACCCGGCGCACCCCGACCTCGGCATGCTGTGGCAGCTCGCCGAGCGGCTCGAGATGACCTACTTCGGCACCAGCGCACCCTTCCTGCTGCAGTGCCGCAAAGAAGGGCTCGTGCCCCGCGAGACGGCGGACCTGTCGCGGCTGCGAGGCGTGGGCTCGACCGGAGCCCCGCTGCCGGCAGAAGGATTCCGCTGGGTCTACGACGCGGTGAGCGCCACGGCGCAGCTCGGATCGATCTCCGGCGGCACGGACGTCTGCTCGGGCTTCGTCGGCGCTGCGCCGATCGTCCCGGTCTATGCCGGGGAGATCTCGTGCCGCATGCTCGGCTGCGCTGTCGAGGCGTACGACGACGAGCGTCGACCCGTGACCGGATCGCTCGGCGAGCTCGTCATCACGCAGCCGATGCCGTCGATGCCGGTCGGCTTCTGGGGGGACACGGACGGGTCGCGCTACCGGGCCGCGTACTTCGAGGACATCCCCGGCGTCTGGCGCCACGGCGACTGGATCACGATCTCCGAGCGCGGCACCTGCGTCATCACGGGGCGCAGCGATGCGACCCTCAACCGTGGTGGCGTACGCCTCGGCACTGCCGAGTTCTACACCGTCGTCGAGGCGCTGCCCGAGGTCGTCGACAGCCTGGTGGTGCACCTCGAGGACGACGAGGGCGGTGCTGGTCAGCTGCTGCTGTTCGTCGTGCTGGCAGAACGGCTCGACCTCGACGAGGCGCTCCACCAGCGCATCGCGATCGCCCTCCGCACCCAGCTCTCGCCGCGACACGTTCCTGACGCGATCCGTCAGGTCGCCGCGCTCCCCCGCACCCTGTCCGGCAAGAAGCTCGAGGTGCCGGTCAAGAAGATCCTGCAGGGCGCATCGATCGAGGACGCGGCCGCCAAGGGCGCGCTGACCGACCCGACGTCCCTCGACGCGTTCGTGACGATCCGCGAGACGCTCTAGACCAGCAGCTCGGCGATCTGGATCGTGTTGAGGGCGGCACCCTTGCGGAGGTTGTCGCCGCTGACGAACAGCACGAGACCGCGCTGGTCGTCGACGCTCTGGTCCTGGCGGATGCGGCCGACCAGGCTCGGGTCGGTGCCGGCCGCCTGCAACGGCGTCGGCACGTCGACGAGCTTGACGCCCGCGGCGCCGGCGAGCAGCTCCTTGGCACGCTCCGGCGTGATCGACCGGGCGAACTCGGCGTTGATCGAGAGGGAGTGACCCGTGAACACCGGAACGCGTACGCACGTGCCGGCGACCTTGAGGTCGGGGATGTGCAGGATCTTGCGGCTCTCGTTGCGGAGCTTCTGCTCCTCGTCGGTCTCGTACGAGCCGTCGTCGACGACCGAGCCGGCCATCGGCAGCACGTTGAACGCGATGGGGGCGACATATTTGACCGGCGCCGGGAACGTGACGGCGCGGCCGTCGTACGCGAGCTCGTTGGCCTTGTCGACCACGGCGAGCGCCTGACTGTGCAGCTCCTGGACGCCGGCGATGCCGGAGCCCGAGACCGCCTGATAGCTGCTGACCACGAGGCGTACGAGCTGGGCCTCGTCGTGCAACGGCTTGAGGACCGGCATCGCGGCCATCGTGGTGCAGTTGGGGTTGGCGATGATGTTCTGGGTCGCCTTGGCGACGTCCTCGGGGTTGACCTCGCTGACGATCAGCGGGATGTCGGGGTCCTTGCGGAACGCCGAGGAGTTGTCGATGACCATCGCGCCGGCGGCGGCGAAGCGGGGCGCCTGCGCCTTGGAGGTCGTGGCTCCGGCGGAGAACAGCGCGATGTCGAGCCCGGACGGGTCGGCGGTCGCGGCGTCCTCGATGACGATCTCGCCGCCCTTCCACGGCAGGGTCTTGCCGGCCGAGCGCGACGAGGCGAAGAAGCGCACCTCGTCGGCGGGGAAGTCGCGCTCCTCGAGGATGCTGCGCATGGCGACGCCGACCTGCCCGGTGGCGCCGACGATTCCGATGCTGGTCATCGTCCGGTACCTCCGTAGACCACGGCCTCGACCTCGTCGGTGCCGAGGTCGAAGGCGGCGTGCGCGGCGTTGACGGCCGCGTCGATCTGGTTCTCGGTCACGACGACGGAGATGCGGATCTCCGAGGTCGAGATCATCTCGATGTTGACGCCCGCGTCGGCGAGCGCGCGGAAGAAGCGGGCCGTGATGCCCGGTGACGAGCGCATGCCGGCGCCGACGATCGACACCTTGCCGACGCTGTCGTCGTACTGCAGTTGCTCGAAGCCGACCTGGTCCTTGAGCCGCGCGAGCGCGGTCATCGCGGTCTGGCCATCGGCGCGGGGCAGGGTGAACGAGATGTCGGTCAGCGACGTCGTGGCAGCCGAGACGTTCTGCACGATCATGTCGATGTTGATCTGCGCGTCCGCGAGGGCCTGCAGGATCGTCGCGGCCTCGCCGACCTTGTCGGGCACGCCGACGACGGTGATCTTGGCCTCGCTGCGGTCGTGCGCGACGCCGGAAATGATGGCTTGTTCCATGGAGTGCCCCTCTTGGATGACGTCCTCGGTCTTGACGACCCAGGTGCCGGTCTTGTCGGAGAACGACGAACGTACGTGGATCGGCATGTCGTTGCGGCGGGCGTACTCGACGCACCGCAGGTGCAGGATCTTGGCGCCGTTGGCCGCCATCTCGAGCATCTCCTCGTAGGAGATGCGGGGGATCTGGCGGGCGTTGGGCACGATGCGCGGATCGGCGGTGAAGATGCCGTCGACGTCGGTGTAGATCTCGCAGACGTCCGCGTGGAGCGCCGCGGCGAGCGCGACGGCCGTGGTGTCGGAGCCGCCGCGGCCCAGCGTCGTGATGTCCTTGGTGGTCTGTGAGACGCCCTGGAAGCCCGCGACGATCGCGATCGCGCCCTCGGCGAGTGCCGCCTCGATGCGGCCCGGAGTGACGTCGATGATCTTGGCCCGGCCGTGCTCGGAGTCGGTGATGACGCCGGCCTGCGAGCCGGTGAACGAGCGCGCCTCCTGGCCGAGCGTGCCGATCGCCATCGCGAGGACCGCCATGCTGATGCGCTCGCCGGCGGTCAGGAGCATGTCGAGCTCGCGGCCAGGGGGCAGCGGCGCGACCTGGCTGGCGAGGTCGATCAGCTCATCGGTCGTGTCGCCCATCGCGGAGACGACGACAACGACGTCGTGACCGGCCTTCTTGGTCGCGACGATGCGCTGGGCGACCCTCTTGATGCTGGTTGCGTCGGCAACCGAGGAGCCGCCGTACTTCTGGACGACAATGCCCACGGGATTTCCTAGGTGCTGGGAAACGTACGGATTGCGCGACGCTGCGCGCGACAAGTCTACCGGTTCGCCCGGAGTGGCAGAGTCGCGATCCTGCCGATGGACAGTGAGAAGCCGTCAGCTTCTGACGGCGGCGTTGCCGATGGTCGTTCGGCCCTCGAACGCACGACCGAGCGTGAGCTCATCGGCGTACTCGAGGTCGCCGCCGACGGGCAGTCCGCTCGCGAGCTTGCTGACCCGCAGGCCGAGCGGCGTCAGCATGCGGATGAGGTAGGTCGCGGTCGCCTCGCCCTCGAGGTTGGGGTCGGTCGCGATGATGACCTCGGTGACGACGCCGTCCTGCAGGCGCTGGAGCAGCTCCTTGATGCGCAGCTGGTCGGGTCCGATGCCGGCGATCGGCGAGATCGCGCCGCCGAGCACGTGATAGCGGCCGCGAAACTCCCGTGTGCGCTCGATCGCGACGACGTCCTTGGACTCCTCGACGACGCAGATCACGCTGAGGTCGCGGCGCGGATCAGCGCACACGCGGCACTCGGTGTCGACCGTGACGTTGCCGCAGATCGAGCAGAAGTGGACCTTGGCCTTGACCTCGACGAGTGTCGCGGCGAACCGGCGTACGTCCTCGGGGTCGGCGTCGAGCAGGTGGAAGGCGATGCGTTGCGCGCTCTTGGGACCGATGCCGGGAAGTTGCCCGAGCTCATCGATCAGATCCTGGATCACGCCGTCATACATAAGGGGATCAGTCTACGGAACCGAGGAAGGACTGGAGCATCTCGTGGCCGCGCGCCGTGAGGATGGATTCGGGATGCATCTGCACGCCCTCGACCGGATGGCTGCGGTGACGGACCCCCATGACGATGCCGGACGCCGTGTGGGCGGTCGCCTCGAGCTCGTGGGGCAACGTCGCGGGATCGATCACGAGCGAGTGGTAGCGGGCACAGACGAGCGGCGTCGGCAGCCCGGCGTAGACGCCTCTGCCGTCGTGGTGCACCAGGGACGGCTTGCCGTGGACGACCTCCGGTGCGCGGACGACCGTCGCCCCATAGGCCTCGCCGATCGCCTGGTGGCCGAGGCACACCCCGAGGATCGGCGTCGTCGGGCCGAGCCGGCGGACCGCCTCGATGCTGATGCCGGCGTCGGACGGCGTGCCGGGGCCCGGCGAGACGACGAGGTGGGTGAAGTCGCCGCGTGCCCGCGCCGCGACGAGCTCGTCGACCGTGACGGCGTCGTTGCGGATGACCTCGGCCTGCGCGCCGAGCTCGCCGGCGTACTGGACGAGGTTGTAGACGAACGAGTCGTAATTGTCGATGAACAGCACCGTGGCCCGCGTCGGCGGTGAGGACCTGGCTTGTCGCGGGGTTGCGCCTCGCTCATGGTCACTGCCCCAGAAGCCGCGGAGCTCGTCACGGAGCCACGTCGTCGTACGCCCGACGGGCCACGACGCGATCCCTTCGCACGAGAGGACGGGCACGACGCCCCGGAGCGAGTTGCTGACGAACACCTCGGTGGCCGCCGTCAGGTCGTCGACCGTGAGCCGGCGTTGGAACACCGGCACGGAGGCCTCGCGCAGGATCTCGATGAGGCGAGCACGGGCGGTGCCGGGCAGGATGCGTCCGTCGGTCGGCGGTGTGTGGACCCCGTCGTCGTGCACGACGAACACGTTGGCGCGGGCCGTCTCGAGGATCGCCCCGTCCTCGGCGAGCAGCAGCAGGTCGCGATCGGGCGCGCCGTCCCAGGCCAGGGCGCTTCGGTCGGCCCACTTGTGCTGCCCGAAGCCGCCTTCGAGGGTGCGTGGCGTCAACCTCCACGCGTCGGCGTCGTCGTCGATGACCCGGCTGCTCATCGTCACCACGACGCCGCCGTCTCTCGGCACGGCTTCGACCCGCACCCGCTGGCGACCCGTGAGCCGCGCGGTCCGGCGCAGCACCGCGTCGTCGAGGCCGGCGCGGATCGTCGTGCCGTAGACCGCGCGAACGCTGGCGTCGAGACGCGCGAGGTGGGCCTCGAGGTCGGCGACGCGACCGTGCTCGACCAGCAACGTGTCATAGATGCCGAGCGACACGTCGACCGTCGCGGCGGGCTCCGAGCTGCCAGGCGTCGGCGGCTCGTCGAGGCCCGGAGCCTCGGCGGTGAGCTCGAGGACTCCCCCGATGGCGTCGATCAGCGGACGCGCCTTGACGAGGCACTCGGCGTACTCACCCTCGGGCGTCGAGTCCGCCACGACACCGCCGCCGACGCCGAGCCACACCCGGTCACCGGAGAACTCGAACGTGCGGATGACGACGTTGAGCTCGAGACCCGCGGCAGGGCTGACGTGCCCGATCGCGCCGGTGTAGGCCTCACGCCCGGTGGCCTCGAGGTCGTTGATGAGCTCCATGGCGCGCACCTTGGGCGCCCCCGTGACCGAGCCCGGCGGGAACGTCGCGCGCAGCAGCTCGGAGTCACGTACATCGTGGGCGACATGGCCCACGACGTCGGACACGAGGTGCCAGACCGCGTGCCGCTCCGCCCGGGTGATGGCCGGGACACGGACCGAGCCGGGCACACTGACGCGGCCGAGGTCGTTGCGCATCAGGTCGACGATCATGATGTTCTCCGCGCGGTTCTTGGCCGAGGCCACGAGCTCGTCCGGATCGGTGTCCAGCGACGCGGTGCCCTTGATCGGCGAGCTCAACACCTCGTCGCCGGTGCGGCGGAGGAACAGCTCCGGCGAGAAGCTCACCAGCGCCCCCTCGGGGCTCGACACGTAGGCGGCGTACGCCGGGTGCAGCGCGGCGACGCCGGTGCAGAACACGTCGAGCGGGTCGCCGCTGAACGGCGCCTCGAGCCGGGTGCACAGGTTGGCCTGGAAGATGTCGCCCGCGGCGATGTGCTCCAGCACGGTGGCGAGCGCCGCCCGGTGCGCGTCGGGCGTCGGGGACATCTCGAACCTGCCCACCTCGTACGACTGTGCGTCCGCTGCGCTGCCTCGTAGCGTCTCGACGATCCGGGCGTCACGCTCGGCGTCGGGCGTCAGCGACTCCAGCCACCACGTGCCGTCGGTGCGCCGGAGGACGTGGTCGTAGAACGCGATGCGGTGATCGGGCTGCTCGATCGGGCGGTGCGGTGCCGGCGGCAGGTCCTCGACGAGCCGGCCGAGCTGATAGCCCCAAGCACCGATCCAGCCGCCGCCGAAACCCCCGACGCCGGATGCCAATGGCTCGAGGTCGATGCCGGTGAACGGGTCACCCTCGAGCACCGCGACGGGGTCGAACGCGATGAGCGCCTCGCCGTGGTGCCAGGCACCGAGCAGTGCGACGAGCCGGTCGCGGCCGCGGAACAACCGCAGGACGTCGAGCGGGTCGAGGTCGAGGTCGAGCCGGGTGCGGCCGAGGCCGTGGTCAGTCGTGGCGGGACTCGTCAATGACGTGCGCCCCCAGCTCCCGGCTCAGGAGGTCCTCGGGATCGATCTCCTCGTGGTCCACGACGGGGTCGTCGCGGGTGGCCGAGGCATCGGGGTCCTCGCGCGTCTCGGGGGTGACCGGGTCACGGAGCGCCTCGCGTACGGACTCGGGCGCCGAGACCCCCTTGCGGGGCGCTGCGGGCGCCGGGTCCGGGGACTCCGGCTCGTCGGAGCTGCCGGCACCGGGTCGGGCACTCGGGTCGACGATCGCCTCGATCTTCCAAGTGACGCCGAGGACCGCGTGCAACGCCTGCTGGACGTACTCCTCGGACCGGCTGTTGATGAACGAGTCGCGGGCGCCGGCGTTGACCAGCGCGATCGTCAGCGTCGACCCGTCGAGACCGGTGACCTGGGCGTTCTGGCTGAGCATGACCCAGGCGAAGCGCCGCAGGTCGCGGATCTTGTCGAGGATCTCGGGCCACAGGCGGCGTACGTCGGCAATCGTGAGGGTGCCGTTGGCGGGCATCGGATCCGCTGGCTGAGGTGCCGGCTCCTCGGTCCTTGAGCTTGTCGAAAGGACCTGTGCGTCTGGGTCTGGCGTCCTTTCGCTCCCCCTACTCGAAGAGCTCGTGGGGCTGCCCCCAGGCTCAAGGACAGGCGGTTCCGGAGCAGGTATCTCGGCTACCGGCGCTGCGACGGGAGCCGGCTTCTCGGCGACGGGCTCAGCCACGGGAGCTGGTGTCGCTTCGACAGGCTCGACGACCGGTGGACGGGATGCCTGCGGGACAGCCGCCTGCGCCGGGGCGGGCGCGCCGCCGTCGATCGAGAGCCGGCGCTCGAGCCGGTCGAGCCGGGCCTGGAACCCCTGGGCGGAGTTGTCGGAGCCGGGCACGAGGATCCGTGCGCACATCAGCTCGAGGAGCAACCGTGGCGCCGTGGCGCCGCGGAACTCGATCAGTGCGGCGTTGACGATGTCGGCGGCACGGGTGAGCTCCGAGGGACCGAAGTTGCTGGCCTGGCTCAGCAGGCGTTCCGCACGATCACCCGGTACGTCGAGCAGACCCTTGGACAGCGCGTCGGGCACCGCCGCGACGATCACGAGGTCGCGCAGGCGCTGCAGCAGGTCCTCGGCGAACCGGCGCGGGTCCTGGCCCGACTCGATGACCTTGTCGACGACGCCGAACACGGTCGAGCCGTCGCTCGCGGCGAACGCATCGACGACCTCGTCGAGCAGCGAGTCCGGGGTGTAGCCGAGAAGCTGCACCGCGAGGTCGTAGGTCACCCCCTCCGGACCGGCGCCACCGAGGAGCTGGTCGAGCACGCTGAGGGTGTCACGCACCGAGCCCTGACCCGCGCGGACGACCAGGGGCAGCGCGTTGGGCTGGAGCGCGACGTGCTCGGCCTCGCACAGCTGCAGGAGGTAGTCGCCCAGAGTCTTGGGCGGCACCAGCCGGAACGGGTAGTGGTGCGTGCGCGAGCGGATCGTGCCGATGACCTTGTCGGGCTCGGTCGTGGCGAAGATGAAGCGCAGGTGCGGCGGCGGCTCCTCGACGAGCTTGAGCAGCGCGTTGAAGCCCTGCGGCGACACCATGTGCGCCTCGTCGATGATGTAGACCTTGTAGCGGCTGTTGACCGGGGCGAAGAACGCCCGCTCGCGCAGATCCCGCGCATCGTCGACACCGCCGTGGCTGGCCGCGTCGATCTCGATGACGTCGATGCTGCCGGGCCCGCCGCGCGCCAGGTCGCGGCAGCTCTGGCACTCGCCGCACGGGTCGGCGATCGGCGCCTTCTCGCAGTTGAGCGCGCGGGCCAGGATGCGGGCACTGGTCGTCTTGCCGCAGCCTCGCGGACCGGAGAAGAGGTAGGCGTGATTGACCCGGTTGGCGGCGAGCGCGTGGCGCAGCGGCTCGGTCACGTGATCCTGCCCGATCACCTCGGCGAACGTCTCCGGCCGGTAGCGGCGGTAAAGGGCAAGAGGGGCATCCACGGAGTAGAGCCTAACCACCCCGGACGACATCGCCTACGGCCCGATCGTACCCTGCGTGCGACCTCAGGCGATCTCGACGCCGATCAGGGACTTCAGGCGATCCGCGCCGAGCTCGGTGAGGTCGACAGCCCGGTGTCGCGGCCGGCGAGCGACCCATCCAGCGGCGAGGAACCGGGTCAGGAGATCGGCCCCCAGCCGCCCACCGAGGTGGTGCCGCTGCTCGCTCCAGTCGACGCAGAACCTGAGCAGAGGTCGCGCACCTGCAGGGCTCGCGGCATCGTGCGGCAGGCCCAGCGCGGCCAGCACATCGGTCGCGGCCGGCCCCAGCTCGTACGGCGCGTCCGCGACGCGCGAGGACAGGTGGTCGCGGGGTCGGCGCTCGGTCGTCGTACCTTCATCCGTACGCACCAGCGCCTCGCGCTCGAGCAGTGCGGTCGTCACGGCGCAGCCGAGCCGGCCGGCCAGGTGGTCGTAGCAGGTGCGCGCGCGGCGGAGTGCTGCTGCTCGGGTGCCCTCTCGCAGCGAGCGCACCGGCTCGGTCGGTGCGATCACGGCGAGCGCCTCGAGGATCGTCGCGACCTGGTCGGACGCGAGCCGGTAGTAGCGGTGCCGGCCCGACTGCTCGACGTCGATCAGCCCGCCCTCGCGCAGACGCGCGAGCTGGGCGCTGGCGGCTTGGGCCGAGACGCCGGCCTCGGTGGCGAGGACGCCGGCCGGCAGCGACCGGCCGTCGGCGAGGGCGACCAGCACTCGGGCGCGCGTGCGATCGGCGAACAACGCAGCGACGTGCGCGACATCCGCGTCACCGCGGTGGATGGCGGTCGTGGTCTCCATCTGTCCATCGTGCCCCCGCGATGCTTCCACGGCGACGGAAGCGTCGGCGGGCAACCATGGAAGGCATGACGGAACGATCCCCTCGCCTCGTCCTGGTCGTGATGTGCGCCGGCTACTTCCTCGTGCTGCTCGATGTCACGATCGTCAACGTCGCCCTGCCGCGTCTCGGCGACGACCTCGGCACGAGCGTCGCCGGGCTGCAGTGGGTCGTCGACGGGTACGCCGTGCCGTTCGCCGCCCTCCTGCTGGCGAGCGGAGTCGTCGGCGACCGGCTGGGCCACCGTCGGATCGTGCTCGCCGGGCTGTCGGTGTTCGGCATCGCGTCGGTCGCCTGCGCGGTGGCGCCTGCGCCCGGCTTCCTCATCGGCTCACGCGTCGCGCAAGGTGTCGGGGCGGCGCTCCTGCTGCCGGGGACCCTCGCCGTGATCGCCGAGGCGTACCCAGCACGCCAGCCTCAGGCCCGCGCCATCGGCGTGTGGGCGGGCATCGGCAGCCTCGCCCTGCCCGCCGGACCGCTGCTGGGCGGTGTGCTCGTGCAGGCGGTGGGCTGGCGAGCGATCTTCGCGGTCAACCTCCCGATCATCCTGGTCGCGTGGATCGTGGCCCACCGTGTCGTGCCGGCGAGCGTCACCCGGTCCACCGCCCGCCTCGACCGCGCAGGCACGGTGTTGGGCGCCGTCACGCTCGCCGGGATGACGCTGGCCGTGATCGAGGCGGGACACGTCGGGGCACGGCCACTCACCCTGCTCGCCGCTGTCGTTGCTGGAGCGGCCCTCGTCGGGTTCGTGGGGGTCGAGCGCCGCAGCGCGCACCCGATGCTGCCGCCTGCGCTGTGGCGGCGTCCCGCGTTCGTCGCCGCCAACGGCGCGGCCGGGGTCATGAACCTCGGCACGCTCGGGATGCTGTTCCTGCTGACCGCATACCTCCAGACCATTCAGGATCGCAGCGCGCTGGAGGCGGGCGTCGCCCTGCTGCCGCTGTTCGTCCCCTTGGTCGTCCTGGCCCCATTGAGCGGCCGGCTCACCGGGCGCCTCGGCCCTGGCGTTCCGATGGTCGCCGGGCTCCTCACGGCTGCTGTCGGCTTCGCCCTGATCGGCGGCTGGTCGAGCACCACGACGTACGCCATGGTGTTCCCCTCGCTGCTGGCCTGGGGCGTCGGGCTGGGGATCCTCACGCCGGCGGTCGTCGCCGCAGCCGTGGCGGCTGTCGACGAGAGCAGGGCCGGCCTCGCCTCCGGTGTCAACAACACCGCGCGCCAGGCCGGCGGTGCGATCGGCATCGCGGTCTACGGTGCCGTGGCTGGTCCGGCCAACAGACCCTCCGCGTTCGTCAGCGGCATGCATGCGCTCGGGCTCGGCACCGCAGCGATGTTCGTCGCCACAGCGGCGGCCTCGGCGCTGTTCGTACGCCCTACGTGGCGTGGGCCATGACCTCGACCCGGTTGCCGTTGCCGTCTGCGGTGTGGAACCGCTCGAACCCGTCGAAGGTCGTACGTTCGGACCAGTCGACGTCGAACCCGGCCGCAAGCAACCCTGCGGCTCGCTGCTCGAGCTCGGTGACCGAGCCGAGCACGACCGCGGGATGTGCTTTGCGGGCCGGCACGAACTCCGCCTCGACGCCGACGTGGATCTCGGCCGTCACCGCGCCGCGGGTGCCCGACCGGAACCAGCAGCCACCGCGACCGGCCAGGTTGGCCGGCTTGTCGACCTCGGTCATGCCGAGCCCGTCGACGTAGAACCGGCGCGCCGCATCCTCGCCACCCGGCGGGCAGGCGACCTGGACGTGATGGATCCTCACGAGCCGACGAGCTGCTTGACCCGCAGCCAGTCGTCCACCGCGGCGTAGGCAGCCTTGCGCGGTTCCTCCCGCGAGATGAAGACGTCGTGCTTGGCCCCGTCGATCGGGACGACCGTGACCTGGTCGCCGAGGCAGCCCGACCACCGGGCGATCTGCTTGACGTCGAGGACGGCATCGGCCGTCGCGACATCCTCGTTGTAGGTCCGCGCGAACCGCGTCCGCGTCGAGCGCAGCACCAGCGACGGGACACCGACGTCGAGCCCCTTGTGCAGCTTCGCGTGCGCACGACGGATCGCGGTCAGCCAGCCGAACGACACGGGGAACCCCTCGAGCGGCTTGAACGCCGTGTTGAAGTCCCACTCGCCGTGGGCACTGACGTGCAGGCTGCTGCCGTACGCGTCCGTGTGCGGCAGCTTGATGATCGACTTGGGCTTGACCCGGGCCACCGCCGCGATCGCCTTGGTGCCGACCGTGCGCATCCACGGCGCGCCCTGGAGGTCGAACCACGGGCTGTTGAGCACCAGCCCGGCGATGCCGGCGCCCTTGCTGCCACCCGGCTGCTTGTTGAGTCGATCGAGCCACAGCGCCAGGACCAGGCCGCCCGTCGAATGGGCCGACAGCACGACCGGCTTGTCTCCGGTCTCCTCGCGGATGATCGCCAGCGACTGGTCGAGCTCCGCGTCGTAGAGCGCGAGGTCGGAGACGTAGTGCCCCATCTGCCCCTCACGCCGGGAGCGGCCGCACTTGCGCAGGTCGAGGGCGTAGAACGCAAAACCCCGCTCGGCGAAGAACTCGGCGAGCTCGCGCTGGAAGAAGTAGTCGCTGAACCCGTGCACGTAGAGCACTGCCGACTCGTACGACTCGGAGGGCACGCGCCGCACCAGCGTGGCCTCGACCTGGCCCTCGCCGTCGGGATCGGCCCCGAGCGGGATCGTGTGCTGCTCGTAGCCCTCGCCCAGCTCGTCGGGGATCCACTCGGTCATTCATCGCTCCTCGTTTGGACACGGACGTCGGGTCCAACAGTATGGGACGGGTGACCGAGACACGTGAGATCCAGCGCACGCTCGACGTCGCCCTGCGCGTGGGCGACATGCTCCTGGCGAACGGCGCCGGTGCAGCCGACGTCACCGCCACGATGTCGTCGATCGCGCACCACCTCGGCATGCGGCAGGCGCTCGTCGACGTCACGTTCACGACGGTGCACATGAGCTATCAGTCGGCGCCCGACGAGCCGGCCGTCACGGCGACCCGGCACGTCAAGCAGCGTGAGACCGACTTCGACGACCTGACGCGGGTCGACCACCTCGTGCGCGACCTGCTGTCGGACGAGATCGACCTCGACGAGGCACGGATCCGGCTGGCCCAGATCGCCTCCACGGGTCACCGGACGCCGAGGTGGGCCGTGACGCTCAGCTGGGGCGCCATCGGCGCCGGCGTCGCGATGCTGATCGGCGGCGACTGGATCGTCGTCCTGATCGCCGCGATCGCCGCGATCTGCCTCGAGGTGCTGCAGCGCTGGCTCTCGCGCCTCCGGCTGCCGTTCTTCTACGCCCAGGTCGCCGGCGGGCTGTTCGCCTCCTTGCTCGCCGTGGGCGCCTCCGCTGCCGACATCTCCACCGATCCGTCGCTCGTCATCACCGCGAGCATCGTCATGCTGCTCGCCGGGCTCGGCTTCATCGGTGCGATCCAGGACGCGCTGACGGACTTCTACGTCACCGCCGTCGCCCGCATCCTCGAGGTCATGATCTCGACCGTGGGCGTCATCGTCGGGGTCAGCGGCGGTCTCACGGTCGGTCGACTCCTCGGCGTCGACATCAACCTCGACCCAGGCGCCGCAGGGCTCTCTCACTTCCCGCTCGTCGTCGCCGGCGGCGCCCTCAGCGCGGGCGCGTTCGCCTTCGCCGCGTACGCGCCGAGCCGGGTCCTGCTGCCGATCGCGGCGATCGCCGGCATCGCCTCGGGCATCTACCTCGTGCTCTCGGAGAACGACCTCGGTCGCGCGTGGCCGGCCGGGATCGCGGCGATCTTCATCGGACTCGTCTCCTACACGGTGGCCGGCCGCGCGGACGTGCCCCCGCTCGTCATCGTCGTGTCGGGCATCGTGCCGCTGCTGCCCGGCCTCTCGATCTATCGGGGCCTGTCCCTCCTCGGTGCCGACGACTACACCGGCATCCTGCAGATGATCACGGCTGCCGCGATCGCGATCTCGCTGGCAGCGGGCGTCATCCTCGGTGAGTACGTCGCGCAGCCCCTACGCCGCGAGGCCCGCCGCCTCGAGCAGCGCCTCGCCGGGCCCCGCCTGGTCGGTCCGCTGCGGGCCCGGGCGGTCCGCAAGGCGGTCAAGCGAGGAAACATGCACTCGATGTGAATAAAGTTCTCGACAGCACTAGACTCGCGGTGCGCCGCGTGGCGCGATCGCCGAGGAGTCGTACATGAAACTTCAGCTGTCAGACGAGGACGCAGCCTTCCGCGAGGAGATGCACACCTTCTTCACGACGCAGATCCCGCAGGACGTCCGCGACACGGTCGCCGCGCGCCGCGAGCTCAGCAAGGAGCAGATCGTCGCGTCCGTGCAGGCCATGAACGCCGCCGGCATCGCCGTGCCCAACTGGCCCGTCGAGTGGGGCGGCAAGGACTGGACCCCGCTCCAGCGCCACATCTGGCACGAGGAGATGCAGCTCGCGAACGTACCTCCACCGCTGCCGTTCAACGCCTCGATGGTCGGCCCGGTCATCGCCGCGTTCGGCTCGCAGGAGATCAAGGAACGCTTCCTGCCCAAGACCGCCAACCTTGACATCTGGTGGTCGCAGGGGTTCTCCGAGCCCGATGCCGGCTCCGACCTCGCATCGCTGCGGACCACCGCGGTGCGTGACGGCGACGACTACCTCGTCAACGGCCAGAAGACCTGGACCACGCTCGGCCAGTACGGCGACTGGATCTTCACGCTGGTCCGCACCGACCCCTCGGTCAAGAAGCAGGCCGGCATCTCGTTCCTGCTGATCGACATGTCCTCCCCCGGCGTCACGGTCCGACCGATCGAGCTCATCGACGGCGGCCACGAGGTCAACGAGGTGTGGTTCGAGAACGTCCGCGTGCCCGCCGAGAACCTCGTCGGCGAGGAGAACAAGGGCTGGGACTACGCCAAGTTCCTGCTCGGCAACGAACGCGTCGGCGTCGCACCGGTCGGCTCGACCAAGCGCACGCTGTCGCAGGCCAAGGAGTTCGCCAGGACCGCCGGCCCGGGTGGCACGTCGCTGCTCGAGGACCCGCTGGTCGCCGCCCAGATCGCCGACCTCGAGAACGAGATCCTGGCGCTGGAGCTGACCGCCCTGCGGGTCGTCGCCAACTCCGCCGACGGCAAGCCGCACCCCGCCTCGTCCGTGCTCAAGCTGCGCGGCACCGAGCTGCAGCAGGCCGTCACCGAGCTGTTCGTCGACCTCGCCGGCCCCCTGGCGCTGGCGTCGGGCGCCGGCGACGGATCGGACGTCCCCGACCTGGCGCGCGTCGCGACACCCAATTACCTCAACTTCCGCAAGGCGTCGATCTACGGCGGATCCAACGAGGTGCAACGACAGATCATCGCCGGCACGATCCTGGGACTGAGGGGCTGACATGGACTTCCAGTTGGACTCCGAGCAAGAGGCCCTGCGCGACGCCGTACGCGGCCTGCTGTCCAAGGCGTACGACACGTCCGAGACCCGCCGTGAGGTGACGAAGCAGGACCCGGGCTGGGGTGACAAGACCTGGCAGCAGCTCGCCGAGATGGGCGTCCTGGGCCTGCCCTTCGCCGAGGAGGACGGCGGCATGGGCGCCGGTCCGGCCGAGGTGTCGATCGTCGCCGAGGAGATCGGGCGGGTCATCGCACCCGAGCCGTTCGTCGAGGCCGTCGTGCTGGCCGGCGGTCTCGTTGCCGCTGCGGGTACGCCCGAGCAGCGCGCCGAGATCCTGGGCTCGCTGGCCGAGGGCGGCCTGGTGCCGGCGTTCGCGCACACCGAGCCCGCGTCGCGCTACGAGCTCACGGCCACCGGCGTCACGGCATCGGGCAGCGGCGACTCCTGGACGCTCAACGGCGTCAAGGAGCCCGTGCTCGGCGGCGCACGAGCCGACCTGCTGATCGTCAGCGCCGCTGTCGACGGCGGCACCGGACTCTTCCTGGTGAAGCCCGACGCCGAGGGCCTCACGCGTACGGGCTACACCACGTTCGACGGTGGCCGCGCGGCCCACGTCGGCTTCGCCAACACCCCGGCGACGCCTCTGGGCGAGCCGGGCGCCGACCAGTCGGCCGTCATCGCAGCGACCGTGGCGCGGGCCCAGATCGCGTACGGGCACGAGTCGCTCGGGGCGATGGAGACCGCGCTGCGTACGACGACCGAGTACCTCAAGACGCGCAAGCAGTTCGGCGTCCCGCTCATGACGTTCCAGGCGCTCACGTTCCGGGCGGCCGACATGTACGTCTCACTGGAGCTCGCACGCAGCACCGTCACGTGGGCGACGCTGGTCCTGCTCGACGGCGGCGACGCAACGGAGGCCGCCTCACGCGCCAAGCTGCAGGTCAGCAAGGCGGGCCGGCACATTGGCCAAGAGGCGATCCAGCTGCACGGTGGCATCGGCATGACCGCGGAGTACAGCGTCGGGCACTACACGAGCCGCCTCACCGCGATCGACCACGCCCTCGGCGACGGCCGGCACCACCTCAACCGGCTCGTGTCGACCCTCGGCGACCACGGCGTCGTCGAGCCCCTGCCCTGAGCCTTGGGCGGTGACCTAGGTCGAACCCTTCCCCCGAGGCGGTGGCCCAGGTCGAACCGTCGATCTGACGCGGTGGCCCTGGTCGAACGCGGAGGTCGCGGGTTCGACCTAGGTCACCGCCCAAGGCAGCGCGACCTCAGGCCCGGGCGAGCGCCTTTGCGTCGGCCATGACGCCGGCGACGAAGATGGCGATGCCGTCGGAGTAGTACTCGTCGGTGTTGGCGCACTCGATCATCGCGTCGGCGGCTGCGCGGAGGCGCGGGTAGCGGTCCTCGGGCAGCGACGTGAGCATCGCCCGTTTGCGGTCGAGCTCCTCCTGTCGCCGCTCGGGCTTGAACGCGAGCTCCGCGCCCGGCTCCCGGCTGACGAGCGTCATCGCGATCTGCAACGTGTAGTGCGCCACCGCCGCTGAACGCTCGACGTCGAACCCCGCAATGGAGAGCTTGTCGAGGAACCGCTCGGTCAGGTCACGGCCCACCTCGGCCTGCATGATCTGCTGAGCCACGAGCGGAGACGCGCTGGGGTGGGCGCGCATGACATCCACGAGCGACGTCATGGCCTCGCGGAGGTAGTCCTCCAGCGGCAGGTCCTCGTCGGGGATCCGGAGGGACGACACCACGGCGTCGCCGACGGCGGCGAGCAACGCCTCCTTGTTGGCGAAGTGCCAGTAGAGCGCCATCGGCGTCACGCCGAACGCGTCAGCGACCTTGCGGACAGTCAGCGCGTCGAGTCCTTCGGCATCGACGATCGCGAGGGCGCGTTCGACGACGAGGGCCGGATTGAGCGAGTTCTTGGGCTTCACAGTTGACAACTATACGGCATACATGATTCCTTTACGTCGTACATTTACAACGTAAAGGAGTGGTCATGAACGACCGCAGGAACATCTGGGCTCTCGTGGCCGTCGCGCTTGCGACGTTCATGACATACCTCGACAACAACATCATCAACGTGGCGATCCCGGTCATCGAGCGGGACCTGCACCTGACGACCTCCGGCATGGAATGGATCGTCAGCTCGTACATCCTCACGTTCGCCGGCCTCATGCTCGTCGGCGGACGACTCGCGGACCTGTTCGGTCGCCGTCGCCTGTTCCTCGTCGGCCTCGGCGTGTTCACGCTCGCCTCTCTCGCTGCCGGCCTCTCCGGCGACGTCGGCACGCTGATCGCCAGTCGCGCGGTGCAGGGCGTCGGCGCAGCGCTGCTCACCCCGACGACGCTGGCCATCATCTCTGCCACGTTCACCGACAAGCGCGAACGCAACGTCGCGGTCGGCATCTGGGGCGCCGTCGGCGCCCTGGCCCTCGCCGCGGGGCCGCTGCTCGGCGGCCTGCTGAGCGAGCACGTCGCCTGGGAATGGATCTTCTTCATCAATGTCCCGCTCGGCCTGATCACCGCGGGCATCGCCACGTGGGCGATCGACGAGTCCCGCGATCCGGTGACCCGCAAGCTCGACCTGTCGGGACTCCTGGCCTCCACGATCGCGCTCTCGGCCCTGACGTACGCCCTGATCGAGGGCATCTCCCGCGGGTGGACGTCGACGCCGATCATGGCGGCGTTCGTCGTCGCCGCGGCAGCAGGAGCGGCGTTCGTGTCGATCGAGCGTACGGCGACCGATCCCATGGTCGATCTGGCGCTGTTCCGCGACCGGGTGTTCACCGGCGCGATCGTGTCGCTGATGCTGTGGGCGTTCGGGCTGTTCGGGATCTACTTCTTCACGTCGCTCTACCTCCAGGGCGTGCTGGGCTTCTCCCCCACGCGCGCCGGCATGACCTTCGTGCCGATGGCGTTGTTCATGGCGGTCGCTGCAGCAACGTCCGAAGGTGTCGCCCGCCGCTTCGGCGCCCACCGATCGGTGACGTTCGGCATGGCGCTGATGGGCACCGCGATCGCCTCGCTGGCGCTCCTTGGAGCCGATGCCGGAGCGATGGACCTGATGCCGAGCTTCATCGCGATCGGCATCGGTGGCGGTCTGACCATCCCGTTGACGGCGACGGTCCTCGGCGTCATGCCTGCGGACCAGGCCGGTGTCGCCTCGGGCGTGTTCAACACGTCGAGAGAGCTCGCGGGCCTGCTGGGCATCACGGTCATCGGCGTCATCCTGAGCAGCCGCGAGGACTCGCTCATCGCCTCGGGGCACACGCCGGTCGACGCGTACCTGGGCGGCTACCGCTTCGGTCTGGTCATCGCCGGGCTCCTCGTCGTCGCCGGCGCGGTCGCAGCATGGGCGGCACTCCGCAAGGCCGAGGACGAGCCGGTGCTCAACGAGGACGTGCTCGTCGGCGTCTGACCCACGGACCGCGACGCCCCGCCACCATCCCTCCGGTGGCGGGGCGTCGCGCTCGGAGCATGAAAGGACCCCTCGCGCACCCGACAGAGCTCACTGACCCTTGCTGCCTTCCGGCCCTGGGGGAGTTGGGTGATGTGTCGCCGCGCGAGGGGCTGTCGTCCATCATACGGAGCGCCCGCGTACGCCCTCAAGTCGGGCGCGGCCGTACCGATTCGTCGGCAACCATGCCGGACCGGTAACCTCGTCCGCGGAGGATTCGCATAGTGGCCTAGTGCGCTCGCTTGGAAAGCGGGTTGAGTGAAAGCTCTCAGGGGTTCGAATCCCCTATCCTCCGCCGAAACGCGAGGAGCCCGGCTGACGCCGGGCCCTCGCGTTCTTTGCTGGTCGCCTTACGAGCTGACCCGGCGGAGGCTTGCCTCCGTCCCTGAGCTGCCGCCGCACCCCCGGGCCTCTGGCATCTCGCGCCGATATCCGACAGGCTGACGACATGACCCAGTACCTGCTTGCCGTGCACTCCAGCGCCGACGACTACGACCGCTCCTTCGAGGAGATGCAGCCCGTCTTCGAGACCGTCGACCGGTTCAACCAGAAGCTCGTCGCCGACGGCATCTGGGTCTTCGGTGGCGGCCTCGAACGCATCGAGGCGGCGACGACGGTCGACGGCACCAACGGCCAGACGCTCGTCATCGACGGGCCGTACCTCGAGACCAAGGAGTACCTCGGCGGTTTCTGGGTCATCGAGGCGCCCGATCTCGAGACCGCCCATCGCATCGCCCTCGAGGCTTCCGAGGCGTGCGGCGGCAAGGTCGAGGTGCGCCCGTTCCAGGCGGAGTGAACTTGTCCGTGCACGGTGTCGTATCCGAGCTGCCCCGTTCGTGGAGAGGGTAGAGGCGGTCGACCGGCCACCATCGACGAAGGGAAAGACCATGACTCAGTACCTGCTTTCGGTGCACGGACCCTCCGAGGTCTGGGACACACCGCTCGAGGAAGCCCAGCCGATGTACGAGGCGACCGACCGGTTCAACGACAAGCTCCGCAAGAGCGATGCGTGGGTCTTCGTCGGCGGCCTGGAACGACCCGAGACCGCCACGACGGTCGACGGCACCGGCAACGACGTCATCGTCACCGATGGCCCGTACGCCGAGACCAAGGAGTACCTCGGTGGCTTCTGGGTCATCGAGGCGCCCGACCTCGACGCCGCGCTCAAGATCGCCTCCGAGGCGTCCAAGGCCTGCGGCGGCAAGGTCGAGGTCCGACCGTTCGCAGGCGAGTGACCCAGAGCTCGGACCTGCGCGCGGAGATCGACCGGATCTACCGCGAGGAGTACGGCCGGGTGGTCGCTTCGCTCGCCCGTCGATTCGGCGATCTCGACATCGCCGAGGACGCGGCGGCCGAGGCGTTGGTCAAGGCGGTCGAACGCTGGCCAGATGACGGCATCCCACCCAACCCGGGCGGCTGGCTGACCACGACTGCAGCCAACGGCGCCATCGACCGTATCCGCCGCGAGTCCCTGCGTGACACCAAGCACCAGGCGGCCATGATGATCACCGACGACACCCCCCACGAACCGACCGGACCGGTCGAGGACGACCGGCTCCGGCTGGTCTTCACCTGCTGCCACCCGGCCCTCGCTCCCGAGGCCCGCGTGGCGCTGACCCTGCGCCTGCTCGGCGGCCTCACGGTCGAGGAGATCGCCCGCGCGTTCCTCGTGGCCGAGACGACGATGGCGCAGCGCATCACCCGCGCCAAGGCCAAGATCAAGGCCGCGCACATCCCCTATCGCGTGCCGGAGCGCGACGACGTGACCGATCGCCTCGGCGCTGTGCTCGCAGTCATCTACCTCGTGTTCAACGAGGGCTACCTGTCGAGCGCCGGCGACGATCCCGTGCGCACCGAGCTGACGGCCGAAGCGATTCGCCTGGGCCGCATCCTCCGGCAGCTCCTGCCCGAGGAGGGCGAGGTGGCCGGCCTGCTCGCCCTGATGCTGCTCAGCGAGGCGCGGCGCACCGCCCGGTTCGCCGGTGGGGAGCTCGTGACGCTCGACGAGCAGGACCGCAGCGGCTGGGACCGCACCCTCATCGCCGAGGGCCATGCGCTCGTGCGCGAGTGCCTCGCTCGCGTCGCGTCGGGCTCGGCGGCTCCTGGCGCGTACCAGATCATGGCCGCGATCAACGCGGTCCACACCGACACCCAGGATCACCGCGACACCGACTGGTCGCAGATCGTGGCGCTGTACGACCAGCTGTACGCCGTCAGCCCCACGCCGATCATCGCGCTCAACCGTGCCGTCGCCGTCGCCGAGCTCGACGGGCCCGACGTCGCCCTGGCGATCGTCGACTCGCTCGACCTCAGCGGCTATCACGCCTGGCACGCCGCCCGCGCCGACCTGCTGCGAAGGCTGGGGCGCAGTGCCGAGGCGCGAACGGAGTACGACGCCGCGATCGCCGCGACGCAGAACCCGGCCGAGACGGCCTACCTGTCCCGCCGCCGCGCGCACCTGGTCGATCCGAACGCCTGAGGACGAAGAAAGTTCTCTCCGACCTGTCGTATCGGCCGAGCACCGTTCGTGGAACTGGTGAGAGGCAGCAACGGGCTGCTTCACCAGCCAGGAGCTCGACATGACCATCACCACCGCTTCCACCGTCCGCACCACCGCCTCGACCACCACACCCATCTGGCGTCCCGCCGCCGCAGCCGGCGTCACGGCAGCCGCCGTCACGGCAGCGGTCGCGGCCGTCGCCCACGCCGCCGGCGTGTCGCTGACCCTCGACGGCGAACCGATCCCGCCGTCGGGGTTCGCAGTCATGACGCTGGTGTGCACCGCCATCGGCTTCGGGATCGCGGTCGCGCTGCGCCGCTGGGCCCGGCGCCCGCAGCGTACGTTCGTCCGGACGTCAATCGCGCTGACCGCGCTGTCGTTCCTCCCCGACCTGCTGGTCCCCGCGGCTTCGGCCGACACCCGGGTCACTCTGATGGCAACGCATGTCGTGGCCGCGGCGATCGTCATCCCCGTGATCGCCGCGCGACTCGGCCAGTCGCATCGCTGACTGCGTACGAGGCCCGGAACCCGATCACGGGTTCCGGGTTCTCGTCGTTACGGCTACTCGGTACGCAGGTTGAGCGGCGAAGCAGCCCGGCGGCTCCATGGCCGGACCGCCCGAACCGAGAGCACGGCTGCCAACCAGACCAGCCCGACCGTGACACTGGGGCCGAGGACAAGGGCGAGCAGCAGCTCTGCCAGCGGGTCGCCGGTGAGCAGCGGCATCGGCACAGCCCCGAGTATCGAGCCCCCTGCTGCCAACGGAAGGGCGACCAACGTGATCTCGCGCCTCGAAGCCGCCTCGAGCTCGGAGTCGAGCATTCCGGTCGCGGCAAGGAACGCCACCTCGCGCCGGCGGTCGAGCAGGGACTCGACGGAGTGCACGGCCATGGACCCTGCGGCGACGAGCAGTCCGACCAGCAGGGCGATCGCCACGAGGGTGGCGCCCGCGAGGTAGGAGGAGTCCTCGTTGCCCCACACGTCGAGCACGAAGCTGACAACACCCCCGCTGACGAGCGAGATTCCTCCGATCGCGGCGGCCGCCCGGCCGGCGGCCCGGGGATCGGCCATGATGCGCTGGGCGGCGATCAAGGCAGTGGGGCTCGCCGTGCGGCGCTGCAGGCGCCGCGCCATCCTGTACGCCACCCACGGCGCCAGCAGCACGAGGGCGACGATCACGAGCGCGATCACGACGAACGCCACGAAGTCGGTGCCGTGGTCGGTGCTGAGGGCCGTGGGGATCAGGAGAACGGCCAGTGCCAGGAGGGCCAGCCCCCAGGGCCGCGGAGCCGGTTGCCGCTGACGGCGGGTGACTCCGAAGGGCGACTCGACCACCGCGCGGGAGGCATGCCACCCGACGTACGTCCCGACGACCGCGACGGCAACCACGACCACGACGGTCTGCCACGCGTTCGGCCCGGACACCGTGGGGACGATCGCGTAGTTGGATCCGCCGGGCCAGCTGCTGTCGTCCTGCCGGCCGCCGAGCAACTCACGCAGCAGCGCGAAGACACCCGTGCCGAGTGCCGCGCCCACCGTCACCGGGATGCCCACCTCGATGGCGCCGAGGCGGCGCACCTCGGACGTCGTCGCGCCAGCCACCCGCAACGCAGCGAGCCGCCGATCACGGTTGGCCGTGCCCAGGCGCACGGCCTGGTCCAGCAGCAGGAGCGGCGGGAGGGTCAGCAGCACCACCGCGAAGATCACGCCGCCCCGCGTGCTCCCATCGCGCACGAACGAGGCAAGCTGCTCGTCGAAGTCATCGCTGAGCACCAGCAGGGCCACGGCGACGAGCAACAGCCCTGAGACGACCGCCGTGCACCCGGCGAGCAGCAGGGACCGGGCCCAACCGCCGGCGCGAGCGAGAGTCCATGCGAGGGAGAACATCAGACGTCCACGCGCTGCTCGTTGCAGCCGTCGCGCAGCACGATCTCACGGTCGGCCGAGGCGGCGACCCGATTGTCGTGCGTCACCAGGACCAGACTCGCCGCCGTCTCCCGAGCGACGTCCAGCAGGACCTGGAGCACCCGTTCACCGTTCACGGTGTCGAGCGCGCCGGTCGGCTCGTCGGCGAAGATGACCCTCGGTCCGGAGACCAACGCTCGCGCGATCGCGACGCGTTGGGACTCGCCGCCCGACATCTCACCGGGGCGGGCATCCGCCAGCTCGTCCGCGTCGAGGCGTTCGAGCCAGCTGCGGGCGGCGGCGAACGATGCCGCCTTGTCATGACGGTCGAGGAGCAGCGGCAGGGCGACGTTCTGGGCCGCAGTGAGCTCGGGAACGAGCTGCCCGAACTGCAGCACGAGACCGAAGTCGCGACGTCTCAGTCGGGAACGCTCAGCCTCGCCGAGGTCGTCGAGGAGCTGCCCGTCGTACGTCACGCGACCGGACTCGGGCCTCAGCACTCCCGCGGCACACAGCAGCAGCGTCGACTTCCCACTGCCCGAGGGCCCGGTGATCGCCACGATCTCACCAGCCGCCACCGACATTGACGCTCCCTGCAGGGCGTCGGTGCGGCCGAAGGACTTCCGGATGGCCTGGGCATCCAGCAGCGCCGCACTCCCTGATCGCTCGCTGAGGCTCATGCGCTTCGTGTCCTGTCTGCTGCGGCACGCTCAGCCGCTGTCTCAAGCCAGCGGAGGTCGGCGTCCAGGTGGGAGATGGTGTGGTCGATCGCGATGCTGACCGCGGCGCTGGGGGCCTCAGCCCGAGCCGCGACGAGGTCGCGCATCACCGCGAGATGGGTGATCCGCTGCCGCTGCAGGAACGCCGTGGCATCGGAACCCCTCAGCAAGGAGGTGACGGTCTTGCGCACCAGCTCGTCCGCCGCGTAGGGCCCTGCGGACTCCGTGGCCCCGAGCCAGGCACGAAGGGACTCGACCCCGGCTGGCGTGATGGCGTAGGTGGTGCGCTCGGGGCCGCCCTCCTGGTGGGTCTCGGCAACCTCGACAAGACCGTCCTTGGCGAGCTTGGCGAGAGCGGCGTAGACCTGGCCGTACGCCAGAGGCTTGGCGCTCGGGAACCGCTCGTCGTGGATCCGCTTCACGTCATATCCGTGGGCCGGCCTCCGCTCGAGGATGCCCAGCAACACGTGTCCGATAGCCATGCGGCCGACTATACACAACATGAATACTCGCGGTGCGAATCTGCTCAGAGCAGAATTTCGCCGGGTTCTCGACGTTTGTGCCTAGGCTGAAGCATGACCGAGATCGTCCGCCTGCACGCCGTCCCGAACCACCGCGTCATGGATCCGGAGCCGCTCTGGCGAGAGGTCCTGGGCCAGCGGCTCCGCGCCCTGCGAGCCCGCAGGGGCGAGACGCTCACCGAGACGGCCGAACGTGCCGGCATCTCGCCGCAGTACCTCTCCGAGATCGAGCGCGGGCTCAAGGATCCGTCCAGCGAGGTCCTCGCCGCCGTCGCCGGTGCGCTCGGTGCAACCTTGATCGACCTGACGTCCCAGGTCACCGGCGACCTGCGCTCGTACGCGTTCGGGGTCCCGCAGGTCTCCAACCAGGCGCTCCTGCTCGCTGCCTAGTCCTCGAGGATGGCGCGCAGGTCGGCGTGCAGCGCCGCCCTACGACGCTCGCTGAGCGGTGAAAGCAGGTCGTCGGAGATCCTGGCGGCGACGTCCTGCAGACGACCGAACTCCGTCGTGCCGCGGCTCGTGACCGCGATCAGCTTGCGCCGCCGGTCGGACGGGTCGACGCTGCGCTTCACGAGCTTCAGGTCCTCGAGATCGTCGATCGTCGAGGTCACGTCGCTGGGATCCAGCCCGAGGTTGGTGGCGAGCGACAGCTGACTCGTCGAGCCGTTGTCGGTGAGCCACGCGAGCACGAGCATGTGCCGCAGCCGCATGCCGCGCTCCTGGAGCTGCGCGTCGAGCTGTCGCTTGGCGACCTTGGCGGTCTGGGACAGCAGGTATGTCGTCAGTGTCATCAGCGACGACGGATGGGACGCAGGCATGCCCTCATGCTAGACCCGGACCAATGTTAGGCTCTACCTATTATTGGCATTGACCAAGGAATACGACATGACAATCATCAACGAGATGTCCTTCCTCGTCGGGACGGCGAGCGGCCCGGAGACCGTCGCGGCTTCCACGTGGAGCCCCGCCAAGCGCGGCCGCAGCACGGTCACCGCGACTGCCGAGCTCGATGACGGCGTGCTCGTGCAGCGCGTCGACGACGAGTTCGACGACGGATCGCACTTCGCCGGACTCAACGTGTTCACGCTGGACCCTGAGACCGCGGAGATCCTCTGCTACGGCTTCGACACGTACGGCTTTCCCCCGGACCCACCTGGCCGTGGCTCTTGGCAGGACGGCGAGCTCGTGCTGGAACGCACCACCCCGCGGGGTTCCGCACGCATCGTCTTCGCCCCGACAGCGACCGGCTACACGTGGCGCAAGGACTTCCGGCCCGGCGACGCGCACGAGTGGCAGCCCGTGGCGACCGCGGACCTCCAGCGCACCTAGGCGGCCACAGGCGTACGACGCTGCAGCACCTCGTCCGCCAACCCGTACGCGATCGCGGCGTCGGCGGCGAACACCCGGTCCCGGTCGGTGTCGGCCCGCAGCGCGTCGACGGTCTGCCCCGTATGCGTCGACAGGATCGACTCGATCGCGGCACGGATGCGTACGACCTCGTCGGCCTGCAGGATCAGGTCGGGGATCGCGCCGCGGCCCTGGACCGCCGGCTGGTGCAGCACGACCCGGCTGTGCGGCAGCACCGAGCGCCGGCCCGGCTCGCCGGCGGCAAGCAGCACTGCACCCGCTGCGATCGCCTGGCCCACGCACGTCGTGGCGACCGGCGCCTGGATGAACTGCATCGTGTCGTAGATCGCCAGCATCGCCGTCTCGTCGCCACCCTCGCAGTTGATGTAGAGGTTGATCTCCTGCCCGGGACCGTCGGCCTCGAGGTGCAGGAGCTGGGCGATCAACGCGTTGGCGACCCCGGAGTCGATCCCGGTGCCGAGATAGATGATGCGCTCGGCCAGCAGGTGCGAGTAGACGTCCATGATCCGCTCCCCTCGCGGGTGCTGGGCGATGACATTGGGGATCGTGTACGAGCTCATGCGTTCACTCCCATCGCGAGGTGCTTCTTGGTCGGCATGACCTGCTCGAAGTTGTCGACGATCGCGTCGACGAAGCCGTAGTCGACGGCCTCCTGGGCGGTGTACCACCGATCCCGGAGCGAGTCCTCGAAGATCCGCTCGACGGGCTGCCCGGTGTCGTCGGCGATGATCCCGAGCACCGTGTCGCGGGTGTAGCGCAGGTCCTCGGCCTGCAGCTCGACGTCGACCGCGGATCCGCCGATGCCGGCCGACCCCTGGTGCATGAGGATCCGGGAGTGCGGCAGGGCGTACCGCTTGCCCTTGGTGCCCGACGACAGCAGGAACTGTCCGGCGCTGCAGGCGAGACCCAGCGCGAGGGTCGCGACGTCGCACGGGACGAGCCGCATCACGTCGCGGATCGCCAGCATCGACGGCACCGAGCCGCCCGGCGAGTGGATCCAGAGCACCGCGTCGGCGACCGGATCCTCTGCCGCCAGCGTCAGCAACTGGGTCGCCAGCAGCGTGCCGTTGTCGTCGTCGAGGGGTCCGTCGAGCACGAGGACGCGCCGGTGCAGAAGCTGCTGGCGCATCTGCCCGGAGAACAGGGTGGTCTTGTCGTTGTCAGCCATACCTCCATCGTGCGTACGTCTGACGCTGCGCAGAAGGCCTTGCTGCTGCAGGCGGATCAGCCCAGAGCAGATCAGGGCGCGGCGATGAACCCGCGGTCGCTGAGCAGCGGCACCGTCGTGCTCGTGCCGACCTCGGCGGCCACGGCCACGTCCTCGGCGAAGCCGGCGTCGACGAGCTCCCGGCCGCTGGCGCACGCCATGAGGTGCGACTCCTCGCGGCCGGCGATCAGCCGGTAGGCGTCTGCGGCCATCGCGGCTTCTGGCGACAACCCCGGCCAGTCGTGGTCCTCGAGGGCGGCGAGCACCGCACCGGCGCCCCAGAGGTCTTCGATGGCCGGGCGCAGCGAGCCGTCGGGCCATCGCTCGCCGGCGGCCACGACCGCGATCGAGGCGCTCTCGGCGTCGTGCTCGCGCGCGATCCAGTCGGCAACAGCGCGGGCGTTGCGCAACGACGCGCCCACCACGGTCGTGACGGCCGACGCGAGCTGCACCGAGATCGCCGAACCGTTGGGCGACGGGAGGACGAGCCTCTCCATCGGAGCAGCAGCGCGTACGCTCACCGGCGACAGGCTCACCTCTCCGGGGCCGGCGGCACCCCGCCCGAGGGCCAGGACCGCTCGATGCTGGGCGGCGTAGGTCGGCGCATCCTCGGCCTCCCACGGATAGGGCAGCACGACGATGCCGAGGTCGGCGGCGACGCTGAGCGAGGTCGAGAACGACAGCACGTCGACCACGACAGCCACGTCCGCGCCCTCGGCGATCGCTGCGCCGCCGACGGCGCCCCAGTCGAACCTGACCCCGTGTGCGGCCTGGTGCAGGACAGAGTTCACAGGTCTGACTGTGTCAGAGCGTGAGCGCGGCGTCCTCGTGGGTGACGACTGGACTGCGTCTCTCCCACGCGATGACGCCGCCGAACGCGGCGAGGACCACGAGCCAGCCGACGACCGCGTCGAGCACCCAGTGGTTGCCGGTGCCGACGATCACGATCGTCATGATGCCGGCGTAGGCGAGACCGAGCGCCTGGACGATCTTGGGGACGCCGGCGCGGATCAACACGATCGCGACCCAGAGAGCCCAGCCTGCGTGCAGCGACGGGAAGGCCGCGAGCTCGTTGGTCATGCCGCCGAGTCCCTTGGGGGCCGAGGCGTCCGCGCCCCACCAGCCCGCAGCCGAGTGCAGGCTGAGCACGTCGACGTACATGCCGCTGATCATGCGCGGCGGTGCCGTCGGCATGACGAGGTAGAACGAGAGCCCCATGATCGTCGCGAACACCAGCGCACGGCGGGCGGTGACGTATTCGGAGACGCTGCGGCGGTAGATCCAGATCAGGACTGCTGCCGTCGCGATGTAGTGCGTCGTGGCGTACCAGTAGCTGCCGAACAGGCCGAGCCAGTCGTACTGGACGAACTTGTCGTTGAGCCACGACTCGGCATCGATGCGCCAGGACTTCTCGAACGCCAGCACGTCGAGCGCACGCCCGCGAGCCGGTGCGAAGTCGTTGGACGCGAGCAGCCGTGAGGCGCTGTAGCCCACGTAGAGGATCGCGAGGAACGTCAGCTCGATCGCACCGCGCTTGAGGCCCAAGGGCACACCAGATCTGCGTACGACTTCGGTACGCCCTGTCTGCTGCTGTGACGACTGTGTCATCACGCCTCCTGCGCCTTGATACCGGGCCGGAGCCCGGCCGAAGGCGCCCAGGTGCGCCTTCCTGTTGCCACCCTGTATGCCGGCTGTTGCCTTCGGCAACCAGAGACAACCCTGATTTGTTCCCTGAGACTACCGTCCCGCACCGACGTTTTCGGAACAAGTTCCTGATCTGGCCACGCACCACCGCCGGGCCTCAGGCAGGCTGTCTACACTGACCGGGTGATCTTCAGGAGGGTGAGCGAGGGACGCCCCTACCCGGACCACGGGCTGACTCCGAGCACGTGGGCCCAGATCTCCCCGTCCCAGGTGCGCCTTGACGACCTCACGACCACCAAGACCCAGCTGGACCTCGAGCACCTGCTCGACGACGACTCGACCTACTTCGGCGACCTGTTCGCCCACGTCGTGAGCTGGGACGGTGAGCTGTTCCTCGAGGACGGCCTGCACCGCGCGCTGCGCGCCGCCCTGCAGCAGCGCAACATGCTGCACGCCCGCGTCCACTCGATCGAGAAGTCGGCATGACGAGGGCTTATCAGGCGCTGACCCTCGTGGTCGCGGCCGCGATCTTCGCGTTCGGTGGCATCACCGGATTCCGGCTGCTGACGTCGAACGCCGACACCGCGGACCAGGCGGCCACCTGCACCCCCAAGACCGTGCAGAAGGGACAGCGGCTCGACAGCAACCTCGTGACGGTCAACGTCTTCAACGCGTCGAACCGGGCCGGTCTGGCCAACCGCGTCACGATCAACCTGCAGACCAACGGCTTCCTCGGCGGCACGATCAGCAACAGCCAGAGCGCCACCAAGCCGAGCAAGGTTGCGATCCTGACCGACGACCCCCGCGATCCACGCGTACGCCTGGTGGCGCGCCAGTTCAAGGACAAGGTCGCCTATCGCAAGCCCGACATCACGGTCGACACCGGTGTGATCGTGATCGTGGGCGACGACTACTCCGGACTGCGCAAGAAGGCGCCGACACGGATCACGTCGGACCGCGACATCACCGCCTGCGTCGCCACCGTCCCGCTGCCGTAGGACTAGGTCGGGCGTCCCCAGCCGGCGAGGCGGCCGTGGCGGCCGACGGCACGCAAGCGGTCCTCCGCCCGCTCCCGCACGGCCCGGTCGGCGACGATCAGCAGGTCGTCGTGGATCGCGATGCGATCGGTGCGGTGGGGCACGAACGTCGTACCGTCGCGGACGACCAGCGACACGGACGCACCGATCGGCAGCCGCAGCTCGCCGACCTCGACGCCCGCGAGCCGGGATCCCTTGGGCACGTGGATCTGCAGCAGGTCGGCAGACACCCGTTCGAGCGGCGCGGCCTCGACCTCGACGTCACGCACCTCGTCGCTCAGCACGCCGCACCAGGCCGCGAGGCGGGACAGCGGCGCCGCCTGGACCAGGGTGTAGATGACGACGGCCACGAAGACGACGTTGAAGAGATCGCGCGAGCCCGGCACGTCAGCGGCCAGCGGGATCGTGGCGAGCACGATCGGCACCGCCCCGCGGAGTCCGGCCCACCCGACGAACAGCTGTTCGCGCAGGCCGCGCTTGAACCAGACGGCGCAGACGACGACCGACAATGGACGGGCCACGAAGGTGAGGATCGCACCGGCGGCGAGACCGTGCCAGACGTGCCACCAGCGCAGCTCGTCGGGGCTGGCGAGCAGGCCGAGCATCACGAACAGGCCGATCTGGGCGAGCCAGCCGATGCCCTCGACGAACGACCGGGTCGCCACGCGGTGCGGCAGCTCGGTGTTGCCGAGCACGAGCGCCGCGACGTAGACGGCCGCGAACCCACTGGCGTGGACGTACGCCGCGGAGCCGTACGCGAACACCGCGATCGCGAACACGACGAGGGGGTAGAGGCCTGAGGCCGGCAGGGCGACACGGCGCAGGCCGTACGCACCGATCCACCCGATGGCGAAGCCGATGGCACCGCCGGCGACGAGCTCGAACACGATCAGGCCGATGAGTGCCCAGATGCCGTGGTCGAGCGCGTCCCCGGCGCTGATCGCCACGACGAGCACGACGATCGGGGCGTCGTTGAGGCCGGACTCGGCCTCGAGGGTTCCGGTCACGGAGTGGCGCAGCGGCACCGCGCGCAGCACCGAGAAGACCGCTGCCGCGTCGGTCGGCGTCAGGACGGCGGCGAGCAGGATCGCGAGCTCCCAGGGCAGGTCGAGCAGGTAGTGCCCGCCGGTCGCGACCACCGTGACGCTGACGACCGAACCGAGGGTCGCCAGCAGCAGTCCGTAGCCGAGGTTGGGCCTGACGTGCTCCCACTTGGTCGTCAGACCACCCTCGGCGAGGATCAGGACGAGGCCACCGAACCCGAGCGCGTGGGCGAGGTCGGCGTCGGCGAACTCGATGCCGAGCCCGGAGCTGCCGAGGATCAGGCCGAGGAAGAGGTAGACGAGCAGCGAGGGGAGGCCCGCCGTGACCGAGATGCGTACGGCGAGAACTGCCAGCACGAGGACGCCGGAGCCGATCAGGAGGAACTGGTCGAGCTGGTCGGCATCCACGAAGGCTCCTCCCACGGTGTCGACGGACCCTGATTCTATCGGTCGTCGAGCGTGCGCCTGACCGTATGCGTACGATGCCGACGGCACAGGAGGCTGGCGTGGACGTGATCCGCTACGGGGACGACCCGGCGCAGTTCGGCGAGCTCAGCCGACCCGACGGGCCTTCCAAAGGCGTGGTCGTCGTGGTGCACGGCGGGTTCTGGCGAGCGAGGTACGACCTCTCACTCGGCCGGCCGCTCGCGGCATCGCTGGTCGAGCACGGCTGGACGGCGTACAACCTGGAGTACCGCCGCGTCGGCAATGGCGGCGGCTACCCGCAGACGCTCGACGACGTCGCCGCGGGCATCGACGCACTCGCCGCCGTCGACGGACTCGACACGTCTCGGGTCATGACGCTGGGACACTCGGCGGGTGGCCACCTCGCGGTGTGGGCAGCCGGCCGCAGTGGCCTTGCCGGTACGCCCTGGGCAACCGTCGCCGTGCCGGTGACCGCCACGATCTCGCAGGCCGGCGTGCTCAACCTGCACACGGCGGTGCACCTCGGCAGCGGCGCGGCGCGAGCGTTCATGGGCGAGCAGACCGATCTCGCCTATGCCGACCCGAGCGCCCAGATCCCGCTGCGCGTACCGGTGCGCTGCGTGCACGCCACCGACGACGACACCGTGCCGATCAGCCAGTCGATCGAGTACGTCGACCGGACGAATGCGGCGGGCGGAGATGCCGAGCTCATCGAGGTCGACGGCGACCATTTCGTCGTGATCGACCCCCAGTCACCTGCGTGGGCACGGACGCTGGAGGTCCTCGAAGCGCTCCGGTGAGGCGGTGACCTGCTCGCCCATCAGAGCGTGAGGCGGTGACCTGCTCGCCCATCAGAGCGTCTGATGGGCGACTGACCCACCGCCCCACGGGTCGCGGGCACACAGAAGCGCCCCGACCAAGTGATCGGGGCGCTTCCATGAATTGACGCTCAGTGCTTGAAGGCGTCCTTGACGTTCTCGGCCGCGTCCTTGAGGTCGGACTTGGCCTGATCGCCCTTGCCCTGGCGCTCGAGCTCGTCGTCGCCCGTCGCTCCGCCAACGGCTTCCTTGGCCTTGCCCTTGGCATCCTCAGCGGCATTGCTCAACTTGTCATCCAGTCCCATGATGGGGCTCCTTTCGTTGGCTTCGTCCGACGTACCCGGATCGCGGCGTCGTAACCGCCTCAATCGGGAGTGGCCTCATGGTGCCGGCGGCCGTGCGTACGGCGGTCCTCCTTCATCTCGGCCTCGAACAGGTGCGTACGCCCCTCGGCAAGCGCCTCGCGTGCCGACCTCTCGTGCTCCTTGAACGCGGCGTAGTAGCCCGCGTCGTACTCCTCGACGACCTGGAACGTCCAGCGCCCCTCCAGCACGTTGCGGCCGATCAGCTCGGTCGAGAGACGGTCGGCGATCTCGTCATGGCCGGCCTGGCGAAAGAGGTCCACGGCCTCGTCGAGCGCGAGGTCGGCCTCGCCGGTGCGGCGGTGGAACGTGTAGAGCAGCCCGCGGGCCTCCTCGATGACCTCGAGGGCCTCGCTCAGCTTGCCCAGCGCCTCGACCGTGACGTCGTCGACACCGTCGGGCCGTGTGTGCTCAGATCTCGGTGACTCACCCATGCGTCCACGCTAGGTCGCCGACAGCACCTCGGCACGTCGAGCCGTACGCAGGCTCAGACGACGCGGCCCATCCGCTCGAGCGCCTCGGTGAGGATCTCCGGGGTCGTGCCGAAGTTGAGGCGTACGTGCCCCGCGCCGCTGCGGAACGGGAGGCCCGAGTTGACGGCGACCCGGCCACGCTCGAGGAACGCCGCCGCGGGGTCGTCGCCGAGTCCCAGCTCGCGGCAGTCGATCCAGGCCAGGAACGTGCCCGGCCCCTCAGCCCACCGCGCCCCGGGCAGGTGCGTCGCGAGGAGCTGGGCAAGCAACTTCCGGTTGTCGGCCAGGTCGGCGTGCAGGGCATCGAGCCAGTCGCCGCCTTCGCGGAACGCCGTCGTGTGCGCCAGGTCGCCGAAGTGGCTGGGTCCGTGGCCCACGACCTCAGGCAGCCGCGCCAGGTCAGCCGCAGCGTCCTCCCCCGCGACGAGCAGCGCCGCCTTCATGCCGGCGAGGTTCCACGCCTTGGTCGCCGACACCAGGCTGAACGCATTCGCCGTGTCCGGGACGCTGAGGTAGGGCACGAACCCCTCGGCGACCAGCGGAGCGTGGATCTCGTCGACCACGACCCGCACGCCGTACGTCTGCGCGAGGGCTGCGACACCGGCCAGCTCCGCCGCGGTGTGCACGACGGCGGTGGGGTTCTGCGGGTTGCACAGCAGGTAGGTCACCGGGCGACCATCGGCACCGGCGTGGATGAACGCCGCCTCTAGCGCGTCGAGGTCGAGGCGGCCCTCCTCGCTGAGCGGCGCCTCGACGACGGCCCGGCCGGCGTGCTCGACGTACCCGAAGAACGGTGGATAGACCGGCGGATTGACCACGACCGGGTCACCCGGTGTCGAGACCAGGCCGAGTGCCTCGACGATGCCCGTCATGACGTCGGCGACCAGCGCCGTGCGGCTTGGATCGACACTCCACGACCACCGCTCGTCGGCAAACGCGGCGAACGCCTCGGCATAGCCGGCTCCGTGCGGATAGCCCGTGTCGCCCTCGGCCACCGCACGGCTCACCACACGCGCGATGGGTTCGGCCAGGCGTACGTCCATCTCGGCCACCCAGAGCGGAAGGACGTCCGGCTCGTACTCACGCCACTTCACGCTCGTGCGGCGGCGCAGGTCCTCGAGGGTCAGGTCGCGGAGCGGATGCATGCCCCCATCATGATCGGCGTCACGCAATGCGCATCACAGCGACCTTGACCTTGCGGGTTCAGTGAACACGTGTAACCCTGAATTGTAACCCCGAGTTACACCTTCGAGCCGGAGAGTCCACATGCCCAAGCCGCTCACCGCACGCACCCCGGCGTTGCAACGTCTCCGCAAGGCCGCGCACGCCCTCACCACCCCCCTCGCGCCCGACGACTACCTCAAGCTGATCAACCCGTTGTGGTCCCAGCGCGAGCTGCGCGGCCGGATCGAGAAGGTCGTCCCGGAGACCGAGAACGCCGCGACCCTGGTGATCAAGCCGGGATGGGGCTGGTCGTGGGACCACCAGCCCGGCCAGTACATCGGCATCGGCGTCGAGCTCGACGGCCGCTTCCACTGGCGCTCGTACTCGCTGTCGTCGCCGCCCCTGGTCGAGGGCAAGACCGTCAGCATCACCGTCAAGGCGATGCCCGAGGGCTTCCTCTCCGAGCACCTGGTCAACGGCCTCGAGCCGGGCACCATCGTGCGGCTCGCCTCGCCGCAGGGCGACTTCGTGCTCCCCGACCCGCCACCGGACAAGGCGTTGTTCCTGGTCGGCGGCAGCGGCATCACGCCCGTCATGTCGATCCTGCGCACGCTCGACCGGCGCGACACCCTCCCCGACGTCACGCTCGTCTACTCCGCCCGCACCGAGGACGACATGATGTTCGTCCACGAGCTGCGCGTCATGGCGATGCGCTATGAGAACTTCACGTTCCACGAGCGGTTCACCGACGCCGACGGCATGTTCACTCCCGAGCAGCTCGACGACGTCTGCCACGACTGGATGGACCGCGAGACGTGGGCCTGCGGGCCCGGCCCGATGCTCGACGCGTTCACCGAGCACTATCAGCGCCTCGGCCGCGAGGAGCACATCCACGTCGAGCGCTTCACCCTCAACACCGCCGGAGGCGAGGCGGCCGGCGGCATGGTCACGTTCGGCGTCGGCGGCCCGACCGTCCAGGTCGACGGCGCCACCACGTTGCTCGAGGCCGGCGAGAAGGCCGGCGTCAACATGCTGTTCGGCTGCCGCATGGGCATCTGCCACACCTGCGACGTCCCTCTCGCGTCAGGCCGCATCCGCGACCTGCGCAGCGGCGAGGAGCACGACAACCCCAACGAGTACATCCAGACCTGCATCTCGGTCGCCGCCGGCGACTGCACCCTGACCCTCTAGCCCAACCTCCCCACAGAAGGAGACACCCATGGCATTCGCAGACGTACGCGAGTACACCCACCTGACCGACGAGGAGGTCGAGGCCATCGGCCGCGAGCTCGACGAGATCCGCGCCGAGGTCGAGGCCGATCGAGGCCAGGCCGACCGTGACTACGTCACCCGCGTCATCACGCTCCAGCGGCGCTTGGCCGCCGCCGGTCGGATCACGCTGTTCGCAAGCTTCTTCCCGCCGGCGTGGCTCCTCGGCACCGCCCTGCTGGGCTCGGCCAAGATCCTGGAGAACATGGAGATCGGTCACAACACGATGCACGGCCAGTGGGACTGGATGAACGACCCCGAGATCCACTCCAGCAACTGGGAGTGGGACACCACCCAGCCCGCCGAGCAGTGGAAGCACTCGCACAACTACATCCACCACCAGTTCACCAACGTGCTCGGCCACGACAACGACATCGGCTACGGCATCCTGCGGATGTCGCGCGACCAGAAGTGGACGCCCTACAACCTGGGCCAGCCGATCTACAACTTCTTCCTCGCTGCGTTCTTCGAGTGGGGCGTCGCCCTGCACGACCTCGACATCGAGGCGATCCGCAAGGGCAAGAAGGACCCGGCGCTGCTCAAGAAGCAGCTCAAGCAGATCGGCCAGAAGGTCGGCAAGCAGGGGTTCAAGGACTACCTCATGTATCCGCTGCTGACCGGTCCTGCGTTCTTCAGCACGCTGAGCGCCAACTTCACGGCCAACATCATCCGCAACTTCTGGTCCTACATGATCATCTTCTGCGGTCACTTCCCCGACGGTGCCGTGCACTTCACGGAGGAGGAGCTGGAGGACGAGACCCGCGCGGAGTGGTACCTCCGACAGATGCTCGGCTCGGCCAACTTCGAGGGCGGCAAGCTCCTGCACGTCATGAGCGGTCAGCTCGGCTTCCAGATCGAGCACCACCTGTTCCCCGACCTGCCCAGCAACCGCTACGCGCAGATCGCGGTCAAGGTGAAGGACCTCTGCAAGCGCTACGACATCCCGTACACCACAGGCCCGCTCCACAAGCAGTACGGCCAGACGCTGCGGACGATCATGAAGCTCTCGCTGCCCAACCGGCGCACGAGCGACAACCCGGCGCCACTGTCGCCCCGCAAGCGCCGCCGTCTCGACGACGCCGAGCGGCCGGTACGCCGCACGGAGCTCGGCAAGTGGTCCGGCACGGCCTCGGTATGAGCACGGCGCTCGACGGCCGGCCCAGGGCCGGCGGGCTGCCGGTGCCGTTCGCGTGCGAGGACGACGACGGGGCGCTCGACCACTCGCACGTGGTCAAGCGCCGCGCCATCCGCTGTGCGCTGAGCCGCATCTGCGGCATCTGCGGCGAGACGTTGACCCGGCCCATCGCCTTCCTCGGGCCTGAGGACGAGGCGGCCGACGGGCAGTTCGTCTTCCCGCCGACCCACCTCGAGTGCGCCGAGGCGGCGCTCACCTTGTTCGCCCCGATCGGGGGACGGCATCTGGGTCAGGCCGAGCCGCCCCTGCGCTGGTCACTCGTGACGACCGGTGGCTTCGACCTCGTCCGGCCCGGCCGCAGGGGCGGCGCCGTGTCGTTCCGTCCCAACTCGGTGATCGAGACCACGACGTACGACTGAGGCCGCCGTCAGACGGCGTCGGACAGCGCCTGGAACTGTTCGTCGGTCAGCTCGATGGCCGCACCGCCGAGGTTGTCCTCGAGGTGCGACACGGACGACGTGCCGGGGATCGGCAGGATGACCGGCGAACGCCGGAGCAGCCACGCGAGCGCGAGCTGGGACGGCGTCGCGCCCTGCTCCTTGGCGATCTCGACGAGCGGGCCGCCGTCCTTGACCAGTCCGCCCGTCGCGAGCGGGAACCACGGGATGAACGCGATGCCCTCGTCCGTCACGTGGTCGAGGAGTGCCTCAGCGCGCCGGTCGGCGAGGTTGTAGAGGTTCTGGACCGACACGATCTCGGCAGTCTTCTGCGCCTCCTTGAGCTCGTCGACGGTCACCTCGCTGAGGCCGATGTGGCGCACCTTGCCCTGGTCCTGCAGGTCCTTGAACGCGCCGACCTGGTCGGCGACCGGGACCTCGGGGTCGATGCGGTGCAGCTGGATCAGGTCGATACGGTCGACGCCGAGGCGGCGCAGGCTGAGCTCGACCTGCTGCTTGAGGTAGGCGGGACGGCCGACGGGGATCCACTCGCCGGGACCCGTGCGGGTGAGGCCGGCCTTGGTGGCGACCACGACGTCGTCGGCGTACGGGTGCAGTGCCTCGCGGATGATCTCCTCGGACACGTTGGGGCCGTAGGAGTCCGCGGTGTCGATGAACGTCACGCCGAGCTCGACCGCGCGCCGCAGCACCCGGACGGCTTCGTCACGATCACGGGGCTCGCCCCAGACACCGTCGCCGGTGATCTGCATCGCGCCATATCCGAGGCGGACGACCGGGAGGTCGCCGCCGAGCTGGAACGTGCCGGACGTGGTTGCGGAGAGTGTGGAAGTCATGCCGTGGTCAAGGACCCGTGGCGCCGAGTTATTCCGGTGCCTAGTCGACCATGCGGAACGTCGCATCGGCGCGGGCGGTCGCGCTCCGGATCACGTCGAGCCGCACGCCCAGGCCGTGGTGCCGAAGGTGGCGGTCGGGGTAGTTGTGCGCCCTCAGGGACGTCAGCCGTGCGTCTGCCAAGCCGGCGACCGGGATGAACGTGGCATGCGCGGCGAACCCCTTGGAGTGGTCGTTCCGCACGAGCCGCAGCTCGAAGCCGCGGTGGCGCAGGAAGTACCCGGGCGCGTCAACGGCTTCGAACGACACGCGCCCGCGAGTCCGGCCGGCGAGGCCGGGGACGACTCGGAACTCCGAGGAGGTGAGCGGCATCGACGTGGGCTGGAGCCGGATTGCCGACCCCGCATGACGTACGTACCGCTGCGGTTGGTTGAAGCTCTGCAGCCGCGTCATCCGGCGACCGGTCCCGGCGACGTACTGCGTGAGGGTGCCGAACCCCAGCTGGTCGTACCCACCGGAGTTCGGGCCGTAGTCGCCGCCTCCGCCGTCGGGTCGCAGGCTGGCAGCGATCTCGGCGACCCACGGCGTGGCCAGCCCTCGACGGCCGGAGTAGTGCCCGAGCACCTGGTCCCACACGGGGCGCGCCTGCCCGCGGCCGCCCGCGCCCGGCACGGTCTGCGTGTGCCACCCCGCGTGTGACGCCGTCGTGGCGCGAGGGCCGGACTGCCACGTGTAGGGCGTGAAAGGCACGTCATGACCGAGGTTGTACTTCGCCACGTACTCGGCGGCCTTCAGGAACCGGTTGTCGTCCGCGCCATAGCAGTCGATGCCCTGGTTCCACGCCATCTCGCAGAACGCCCCCATGAGGCCGATGCCCATGATCGTGTGCCCCTGGTCGCGGCCGCTCTCCTGCCACTGGGCCAGCCCGTCGCCGTGGAGGTACGGCACCGCGTGCGCGAGGGAGCCGTTGCCGGCGCCGGTGTGGAAGTAGTCGACGGCGCGGTCCACGAGGTCGTCGCGGTCGGCGAAGATGCCGATCGCGAGGGTCGATGCCATGTTGCAGAGGTCCCAGTTGGCCCAGTAGTTCGTGATCACCGCGCCGTTGTGGTCGGTGAGGAACTGCTCGTTCATCGGGTGGAAGATCGTCAGCAGCATGTCGCGGAACCGACCGAGCTCGAAGTCGGGACGGTCGCGCACGAGCTCGGCCGCGTTAGCGAACTGATAGCCGTAGATGCCCGCGGCGAGAAAGCGGTCGGCATTGCCGGTCACCGTCTTCAACGTGCCGGACCAGGCGTTGAGGATCCGCACTGCGGCGGCGCCGTGTGCCTCCTCGCCGGAGATGCGCCACCGCAAGGCGTTCTGGTACGCCGCGTGGATGTCGGTGAACAGCGGGCCGTAGTTCTGACCGGTGCCGCCCCGGATGACGGTCTCGACCGGGCGGGGAGACCAGGTCGCGCGCGACCGGCCGTTCGCGGTGAGCCGCCCCCAGCCGCCAGTCCACGGCTCGGCGCCGAGGTGACGGGTCATGCGGTCGAGGTCCGCGAGCGTGTGGAGGAGTCCCGGATGCGCGTACGTCGAGGCAGCCACCGAGGCAGCGGCGGCGGGTTCGCCGAGCCACAGCGGTGCGCCGGATGCCGCGAACGCCGTCAGCGGCACTGCCAGGGATGCCGCCCTGACGAACGACCGGCGCGAGATTCCTGGGGCTGATGGCAGCGCATCGCGATTCGTCGACATCGTCGTCCATTCGTGTGGAGGGGTACGCCGGATCGCGAAATCCGTTGTCCGGAATCCTCACACACGGGCGGGCTCACCTGGTCGCACCCACGCGCAGCGTCCCGCGGGGTGAGACCAGGTGATCGCGTCACTCGACAGGCGTCAGCAGGAAGACCGGAATGATCCGGTCGGTCTTCTTCTGATAGTTCTCGTAGTCCGGCCAGACCTCCACCGCCCGGGCCCACCAGATCTCCCGCTCCTCACCGCTGAGCTCACGCGGCACGTAGTCCTTGCGGACCGGACCGTCCTGCAGCTCGACCAACGGCGCATTGACGACGTTGTAGTACCAGCTCGGGTGCTTCGGTGCTCCACCCCGCGAGGCCACGACGGCGTACTCGCCGTCGTGCTCGACCCGCATCAGTGCGGTCTTGCGCAGCTTGCCCGAGGTCGCGCCGAGCGTTGTCAGCAAGATGATCGGGCGCCCTTGCAACGTGTTGCCCTCGGCGCCGTTGGTGCTCTCGAACAGCTCGGCCTGCTCGCGGGCCCAATCGGACGTGCTCGGTGCGTACTCTCCGGTCAATGGCATGACTCCAGACTGCCAGACCTGCCAACACCGCGCCGCGGGGCACGGCATGATCGACCCATGGAGCGCGTGACGCTGGGAACCAGCGACCTCGAGGTGTCAGCCGTCATCCTCGGCTGCATGAGCTACGGCGACCCGGCTCGCGGCACGCATCCGTGGTCGCTGCCCGAGGAGCAGAGCCGCCCGTTCATCCAGCAGGCGCTCGACGCCGGCATCACGACGTTCGACACCGCCAACATGTACTCCGACGGCAGCAGCGAGGAGATCGTCGGCCGGGCGCTCGCGGACTTCGCCCGCCGCGAGGACGTCGTCATCGCGACCAAGCTGTTCTACCCGATGGGTGGCGACCCCTCGAGCGGCGGACTGTCCCGGCCCGCCGTGCTGACCCAGATCGACGGGAGCCTCCGGCGGCTCGGCACGGACTACGTCGACCTCTACCAGATCCATCGCTGGGACCCCGAGGTCCCGATCGAGGAGACCATGGAGGCCCTTGACGAGGTGGTCAGGGCCGGCAAGGCGCGCTTCATCGGGGCGTCCTCGATGTATGCCTGGCAGCTCGCCCAGGCCCAGCACGCCGCCGACCTCAACGGCTGGGCCCCGTTCGTCTCGATGCAGGACCAGTACAACCTCGTGCAGCGCGAAGAGGAGCGGGAGATGCACCCGTTCTGCCTCGACGAGGGCATCGGCGTGATCCCGTGGAGTCCACTCGCGCGCGGCCGGCTCACCCGCGACTGGGACGACCTGAGCACGACCCGCAGCGCGGGTGACGCGGTCGCCAAGGGCTACTACCGGCAGGCCGAGGAGTCGGACCGGGCGATCGCCGCGGCCGTCGGCGCGATCGCCGCCGAGCGTGGGGTCTCCCGCGCCCAGGTCGCGCTGGCATGGGTGCGTCAGCACGACGTCGTCACGGCGCCGATCGTCGGTGCGACCAAGCCGCTGCACCTGGCCGACGCGGTGGCCTCGCTCGAGCTCACGCTCAGCGCCGACGAGATCGCCCGACTCGAGCAGCCGTACGTCCCCCGGCTGCCCGAGTTCTGACGATCAGGACCAGACGCGCACCCAGTCGACGTCGGTCGTCGCCGGCAACGGCGTCGACGTGGCGTTGAAGGTGTTCGTTCCCGTGCCGAGCACCTGGGTGAGCAGCACGGCGTAGGGCTGGTCGAACGGTTGCGGTGACGTCAACGGAGCCGCGGGGTTGAACGTGTGCGTCAAGCATGCCGTGTCGTTGTGGCTGATCGTGATCCCGGTCGTGGTCCACTCCGCGACGTACGTGTTGAACACCGACGGGTCGAGCTTGCAGGACCAGTTGGTGACGGGCGAGCTGTCGTCCGCCGTGTTGTAGTGGATGTAGGGGATCGAGCGATCCGGGTACTGGCTGTAGAACTCGGTCACGTCGATCTCGCCGGAAGCGGGCCACGCACCGTACTTGAGGGTGGCCGGGTACATCCAGAGCGCGGTCTGGACGCCGGGCACCTTGACTGCCGGGAACTTCGCCCGGAACTCGAACCGACCGTAGGTCTGCGCGAACTTGCCGGTCGTCGTCACGCCGCCGCTGGTGTACTGCGTGGTGTAGGCGCCGTACGGGCTCCTGCAGGTGAACGCCGCGGCCTCCTTGCGCGTCGTCAGGTGGAGGCTGCCGCCCGACACGGAGACGTTACGGCTGCTGTTGACCAGGCACTCCGGCCCGGCATGCATGCCGGTCGCAGCGGTCTGCTGGACGGCCCACTTCTTGCCGTCCAGCGTGCCGGTGTTGAAGTCGTCGGCGAACGTGCACTTCCATGCCGTGCCATCGGGCTTGTAGATCGTGGTCCCGCACGTGGGAGCCGGCTGCGGGGTCGGCCACCACCAGACGGCACTCGCGGGCGCGGTGGTCGCCACGACCATGGTGACTGCCCCTGCCAGTGCCAGGGCTGCACGTCTCATCTGGGTTGCTCGGATCATTGCGGTACTCCCTCTCGGTGTCGTCGCCAAGAGGCCCGCTCACGCCCCCGTCCATGCACGCCCGTCGTCCAGTGCTGAGCGTTCGACTCGCGACATCGATCCGACGAATCCGGCCGGAGCCGGTTCTCCCTTCGGCGGACCGCGGTCACGGGTGACATGACCTGCCAAGCTCCCTCTTGACTTGCTCACGGTAGCCCTCTGATCAGCGGGTTCGCCGGGAAATGCGGATACTTTCGGCCGCCGGGACTTCGGTGTGATTCTCGTCAAATATGAACAGACTGACTCCAAAGCGCCTCGGGATGCAGAACAATGGAGCCACGGGAGATGAAGGGGCGAGGCATGCTTGCGATCGCGCGGACACGTGATGAGGCACTGGCATGCGCTACTACGTCCTGAGCACCCCCGCCGGCGACGAGGTCGTCCGCCTCAGCGGCGGCTCCGCGGCATACTTCGAGACGTCGACCGGGCGCTGGGTTCCCGACCCGCTCCTCGCCGCCGAGGTGCGCTTCGGTGGCGAATGGCGGCAGGTCGAGTCGCACGAGCTTCCTCCCGGCGTGGCGCCGGTCAACGAGGAGCAGCCGCGGCTCCGGAAGTCCCGATCGCTGCGACGCGGCCGGCACACCCGCAAGTGACCGCAGCGGGCAGACTGTCCTCGTGAACTCCGAGATGCCCGCAGACCTGTTCGCCCATGCCGTCGCGGCCAAGGGCTTCATGCCGGAGGACGAAGGTGCCTTCCTGCACCGCGTCGCCCGCGAGCGGCTCCCCCACGGCCCGGCACTCGAGATCGGTACGTACTGCGGCAAGTCCGCGATCTATCTCGGCGCCGCAGCGCGCGAGGTCGGTGGCGTCGTGCTCACGATCGACCACCATCGCGGTTCCGAGGAGAACCAGTCGGGCTGGGAGCACCACGACGCCTCCCTCGTCGACGCGGAGTTCGGCCTCATGGACACCCTCCCGGTGTTCCGCCGGACCATCGCCCGCGCCGGCCTCGAGGACCAGGTCACGGCGGTCATCGGCCGTTCGACCAGCGTGGCGACCTGGTGGCGTACGCCCGTCAGCCTGCTCTTCATCGACGGCGGTCACGCCGAGGAGCACGCCCAGAACGACTACTCGGGCTTTGCCCACTGGCTCGTGCCGGGCGGCGCCCTGGTGATCCACGACGTGTTCGAGCGGCCGGAGGACGGTGGCCAGGCGCCGTTCCACGTCTGGCAGCGCGCCGTCGCCTCGGGATCGTTCGAGCCGCGCGAGACAGTCGGCTCGATGCGGGTGCTAGCGCGTACCCGGGGAGACGCCGGCGAACCGGTCGGATGACGGGCAGTCGCACTCGAACGCGATGCCCTCGAAATCGACCCCGATGTGGTGACCGGTCATCACGCCGGCCCCCGGAGTCGTGCCGGTGAGCACGTCCCACGCGAGGATCACCGCCGCCGCGGTGTAGGTCGTCTGCTCGGCCGGCCAGTTGACGTTCTCGGGGAAGACGAAGCCGGTCCAGTAGTCGCCGCTGTCGGTGCGCAGGTGCTGCATGTCCGCGAACAGCTGCTCGGCCCGCGGGTCGCCGGCGGCCTTGAGCGCCATCGCCAGCTCGCACGTCTCGGCGCCGGTCACCCATGGGTTGGTGCTGACGCAGCGGATCCCGAGGCCGTCGACCACGAACGTGTCCCACTCCGAGGCCAGCAAGGCATCGGCGGCCGGGCCACGCACGGCGCCACCGAGCACCGGGTAGTACCAGTCCATCGAGAATGTCGACTTGTCGAGGAATCTGTCGCGGTGCTGGCGGAGGGCATGCCCGAGCCGGCCACCCGCGAGCTCCCACTCCGGCTGCGGCTCCCCCATCAGCTCGGCGAGGGCGACACCGCAGCGGAGCGACTGGTAGATGCTCGAGCTGCCCGCCAGCAGGGCCTCGCGGTTGACCGTGGCAGGGCCGTCGGCGTCCCACTCCCGCGACCACGCCATGCCGCCGAACGGCAGCTGCAGGTCGACGACGAGGTCCAGCGCGCGGCGTACGACGGGCCACATGCGCTCGACGAACGCGCGGTCCTGCCGGATCTTCCAGTGGTGCAGGACGCCGACGGCGATGTAGGCCGCCATGTTGGACTCGCTGCTGGCGTCCTCGACCCGGCCGCCGACGATCTTCATGGGCCAGGAGCCGTCGGCGCGCTGCGTGCGGGCACACCAGTCGTACGCGGCAGCGGCGGCCTCGACCTGACCGCCGACCACGAGGGCCATGGCCCCTTCGACGTGGTTCCAGGCATCGGTGTGCTCGCCGGTGGTCCAGGGGATCGCCCCGTCCGGCTCCTGCATCGCGGCGATGCCGGCAGCCGTCTGGGCGATCTGGTCAGCCGTCAGCATCACGCGTCCGGCTTGCGCAGGTAGAGCACCATGCTCTTGCCGATCAGCGGGTTGAGCGCCTTCTCGGCGAGGCGCGTCGCGGTGCTGTAGCCCCGCGTCTTCATGATGTCCCAGACCAGCACCTGGTGGTACGCCTTGACGAGCGGGTGGTTGTCGTTCTTCACGCCGACGGCGCACTTGAGCCACCAGTAAGGCGAGTGCAGGCCGTGGGCGTAGTCGATGCCGTCGAAGGTCATGCCCGCGTTCTGGAGCTTGCCGATCAGCTCCTTGTCGGAGTAGATCCTGATGTGGCCGCCGGGCGTGTTGTGGTAGTCCTCGGACAGCTTCCAGCACACCACCTCGGGCAGCCAGCGGGGCACCGTCACGGCCATGGTCCCGCCGGGCCGCAGGACGCGTACGAGCTCACCGATCGCCTGGATGTCGGCGGGGATGTGCTCCAGCACCTCGGACGCCACGACCCGGTCGAACTCGCCGTCGGCGAACGGCAGCGACAGTGCGTCGCCCTCCTTGATGTCGGCCGAGGCGCCCTCGGGAACCTCGCCGGCCTCCTTCATGGCGCCGAACAGCTCGAGCACCCCGGCCAGCTCGTCGGCGTCCTGGTCGAACGCGATGACGTCGGCGCCGCGGCGATACATCTCGAACGCGTGGCGCCCGGCGCCGCAGCCCATGTCGATCACCCGGTCGCCCGGGCGCAGCCCCAGACGGTCGAAATCAATCGTCAGCACGGTTGTCTCCCTTGTGTTCTGATGCCGCGCTCGCGGCGATGACCTCTTCGTACGCTGCTGCGGTCGCGCTCGCGACGGCGCGCCAGCTGAACAGCTCCAGCACGCGCTCACGACCGGCGCGGCCCATCGCCTCGCGGCGGGCCGGGTCGTCGAGGAGCTCCTCGATCGCGGCTTCCAGCTCGCCGACGTCACCCGGAGGCACGAGCGTGGCGCACGCGCCGTCCTCGCCGACGACCTCGGGGATCGCACCTGCCCGGCTGACGACGAGCGGTGTCGCGCAGGCCATCAGCTCGGCGGTCGGCAGCGAGAATCCCTCGTAGAGCGATGGCACGCAGGCGACCTCGGCCGATCCCATGACGTCGACCAGCTCGGCATCGCTGATGCCGTTGACGAACGACACGTGCTCGGCGATGCCCAGCTCGTCGATGAGCCGTTCGGTGCGGCCGCCCGGCTTGAGCGTCGTGACCAGCAGGAGCTCGACGTCACGCTCGGTGCGCAGCTTGGCGAACGCCTCGAGCAGCGTCGCGATGCCCTTCATCGGTGCGTCGGCACTGGCCATCGCCACGATGCGGCCCGGCACCCGCGGCGCGGTCGGCGGCACGAACACGTCGTCGACGCCGAGGGTGATGACCTCGAGTCGCGACGGGTCGACGCCGAAGTCCGTCACGATGTCACGCCGGCTGGACTCCGAGACCGTCAGGATCTTGGGCAGCTGTCGGGCGACCTTCTTCTGCATGCCGAGGAACCCGTACCAGCGGCGGAGGCTGAGCTTCTTGCGCAGGGTCGGCGCGTTGGCGATGTCGATGCGCCGGTCGAACGTGATCGGGTGGTGGATCGTCGTGATCAACGGGAAGCCCTGCTCGGCGATGTCGAGCATGCCGGAGCCGAGCGTCTGGTTGTCGTGGACGATGTCGAAGTCACCCTGGCGGCCCTTGAGCAACCGGGCCACGCGCTTGCTGAACGTCCTGGGCTCGGGGAATCCCGCGGTCCACATCGTCAGGACCTCCTCGACGTCGATGAGGTCGCGGTACTCCTTGGGCCGGGGCGTGCGGAACGGGTCGGGCTCGCGATAGAGGTCGAGCGACGGGACCTTGGTCAGCGTGACGCCCTCGTCGAGCTCCGGATAGGGCTGGCCCGAGAACACCTCGACGGTGTGCCCGAGCGCCACGAGCTCGCGACTGAGGTGGCGTACGTAGACGCCCTGACCGCCGCAGTGTGGCTTGCTGCGGTAGGACATGAGTGCGATGCGCAAGGGCCGCCTCCGATTGACTGTCTGGAACTGATTTGTATCACTCGTTGACACATCGTCAACGACTCGCCTCGGGGATGAGGCGGTCATCTCACGACGCGCCGCCCTGTCCGCTGTTGCCGGGATAGAACGAATGCGTGGCCGTGACGCCGCCATCGACCGCGAACTCGCCGCCGGTCGTGTAGCCGCTCTCGTCGCCGGCGAGGTACACGTACAACGGCGCGACGTCGTCGGGCGTCCCCACTCGTTCGAGCGGTACGCGCGTCGCGCCCCACTGCATCGCGGCCTCGCCGCCGACCTCGCGGGTCATGCCCGTGTCGATCATGCCGGGGTGCACCGAGTTGACCCGGACGCCGTACGCACCGAGCTCGACCGCGGCCGCCTTGGTCATGCCGCGGATCGCGAACTTGGTGCCGGTGTACGCCGTGAGGGAGGCCATGCCGGCGAGGCCCTCGACCGACGAGCAGTTGATGATCGAGCCCTGGCGCTGGCGCTTCATCGCCGGTGCCACGGCCCGCATGCCGAGGAAGCAACCGCGCATGTTGACGCTGATCAGCAGGTCGAGGTCGTCCAACGGCATCGTGTCGACCTCACCGAAGCGCAGCACGCCGGCGTTGTTGACCAGCACGTTGGCCGGGGCGCCGAGGAGGCCCTCGGCGTCGACGATCAGCTGGTCCCACGACGCAGGGTCGCTGACGTCGTGGCGGCAGTAGGCCGCCGCGTCGCCGAGCTCCTCGGCCAGGGCCTCGCCGTCGGCGACGTCGGCGATGATGACGCGCGCGCCCTCACCGACGAACGCGCGCGCGATGGCGGCACCCTGTCCTTGAGCGGCGCCGGTGATGATCGCGTGCTTGTCCTTGAGACGGGACATGGTTCTCCTCGGTGAAGGGTGGTGTGGGTCAGAGCGAGAGGACGGAGTCGGCGGCGAACGAGACCTCGGGATCGCGTTCGGCGAAGAAGCCGCCGAGCGTACGGTCGAGCTCCTCGGTGGACCAGAGCTCGCCTTCGGTGTCGAACCTGCGCTCGACGACCGGGGCGGCCAGCAGCGCGACCATTCCTCCGTAGACGACGAACACCTGGCCGCTGATGCGGCTGGCCGCAGGCGAGGCGAGATAGGCGACGAGGGGTGCCACGTGGTCCGCGCTGTAGGGGTCGACGGCGCTGCCGGACTCGTCGGGGCCGAACACGTCGGCCGTCATCGCGGTGCGTGCTCGAGGACAGATGGCGTTCGCGCGTACGCCGATGCGGGAGAGACCGCGTGCGGTCGTCAAGGTGAGCGCGGCGATGCCCCCCTTGGCGGCGGCATAGTTGGCCTGGCCCGGCGAACCCGTGAGGAACGCCTCTGAGGCGGTGTTGATGACGCTCGCGTCGACCGTCGCGCCGGTCTCCTTGGCGACCTGGCGCCAGTGGGCCGCGGCGTTGCGGGAGAGCAGGAAGTGACCGCGCAGGTGGATGCGGAGCACGAGGTCGAACTCCTCGTCGGACATGTTGAACAGCATCCGGTCGCGGGTCACGCCGGCGTTGTTGACCACGATGTCGAGCGCGCCGAAGCTCTCGAGAGCGGTCTGCATGATCAGGTCCGCGGTCGACCGCTCGCCCACGTCGCCTGCGGCGATCGCCACCTCACCACCCAGAGCCTTGATCTCCGACGCGGTGTCGTCGGCGGCGCCGGGCAGGTCGTTGAGCACGACGCGCGCGCCGGCAGTCGCCAGCGCGATCGCCTCGGCACGGCCCAGGCCCGCACCAGAGCCCGTGACGACGGCGACCTTGCCGTCGAGTGACGTCCCCGTCATGCGTCGTTCGCGATGCGCAGCGCCGACTTGGGACACGAGGCGACGGCGCGCTCGACGCGAGACCGGTTCTCGTCGGTCACCGTCGGATCCTCGACCTGCAGCATGTCGTCGTCATCGACGAAGAACATGTCAGGTGCCATGGCCTCGCACAGGGCGTTCGACTCACACGCGTCGAAATCGACCTCAACCCTTGCCATCAGCGATTCGCCTCCTCGCTTCACACACAGAACTAGAACGTGTTCTAGTCTAGCCCAGCATCTTCAGTTTGGATATGGCCCAGTCACCGCCACCGCGGGTCAGGGTGATCACGAGGCTGTTCTGCAGTGCCTGCTGGTTGGCGTTCTTGCCGGTGCCGGCGGTCGTCGTCTGGTTGACGAACACCAGGACCCTGGCCTTGTGCTCGGTCGCGCTGATGATCGCCGACGACACCGCGACGGTCTGGAGCACGATCTTGTTCTTGGTCGTGTTGGCGCGGACCTCGGCCATCGTGCTGTCGTACTGCTTGCGGAACGCCGGAGTCATCCGCGCGCGGGCGACCTCCATGTCGTTGGCCAGGGTCTTGTAGTCGTACGAGAGGGTGCGCTGCGCGAGGTCGGCGCCGGCGACCAGCACCTCGGTGCGCGCATCGTCGCCGACGAGCGCTCCGCCGGGGGCGACCGTGGCCGAGCCCTGCTCGGCCTGCCACCACAACGTGCCGACGCCGGCCGCGGCGAGCACGACCAGCACCGAGAGCACCAGGGTCAGCCGCTGGTGCAGAGAGAGTCCCTCGAACCGCGCGCGAGGCGCGGCCTTGGCAACCTCGACCTCGTCGGCGTCGCCCGTCTCCTCGGCGACCTCAACGACCTCGGATGCGGCTTCGGGAGCAGCCTCGGCTCGTGGCCGGAACCTGGTCCGGGTCTGCTCGGTCGTGGGTGCCCCGGACTCGGCGTCGATCAGCGGAGTCACGTCCGAGTGGCAGAACCGGCACCGGATCGCGGACGCCTTGATCGTCTCCGCGCAGAACGGGCAGACTCGTTGGTCACGCTTCAGCTTCGCCATCGCGTTATCCCACGAACTCGAGCTGGGAGACGAGCCACCGGTCGTCCTTCTTGACCATCGAGAGCTTGATCCGCCAGGACCGGTCCTCGACCTTGCCGTTGGTGCCCTTGTTCTGCACCTTGCTGCCGGCGGCCACGAACACCGTCGCGGCATCGGGGTCGACCTCGCCCAGTCCGATCTCGCCCACGCTGCCCTTGGAGATCGACTCCTGGGCGACCGCGGTCTCCTTGAGGGACTTCACGGATGACTGGTACTGCTTCTTGAACGTCCCGGTCGCGCCGTCGAGCACGCGAGCGGTCAGCTCGTCCATCTTCTTGTGGTCGACCGTGAGGAACGCCATCGTCTCGGCACGCGCCGCCCGGGTGATGTCGGAGTACTCCGAGGACTGCGCCTCCGACTTCGTGCTGCCCGGCGCCGCCGCGTCGCCACGTACGGCGAACATCACGAGCCAGGCGCAGAGAGCCAGCAGCAGCACGCCGAGCACTCCGTTGATCACGGTCGTACGGTTCACTCGTCGCCCCCGGCCAGTTCCTTCTTCCAGTCGATCGGGTCAGGCGCGTACTTCATGCCACGCATGTTCACCGGTGGGCCGGACGCGCACTCGGCTGGGTAGTACGGCACGAAGCTCTCCTTGGACGTTGGCTGCCATTGTCCGGGTGGGAGGTATCCCTCCGTGCACGCGGGCGGGTTCTGGTTGAGGTTGAGGTGGACCCGGCCGAACTTCTGGTCGCCCGGTGTGAGCGCCGAAGGGCCCGCCGCGACGAGTCGCGGGAAGGTGACGAGCAGCTGCTCGAGCGCCGGGAGCCGGGCATCGAGCACCTCGGTGACGCTCGTCAGGTGCTTGAGCGCCGGCGGCAGCTCGGTCCGCAGCGTCTTCATCAGGCTCCTGAGCTCGTCGGCCGCAGGGCCGCCCTTGGCGAGGATGCGCCGGACGTCGGCGTCCGAGGCGGCCAGCGTACCGGTGAGCGCCGCGAGATCACGCGCGAAGGACCGGATCTCCTCGGCATGGTCCTGCTGCGTCTGGAGGACCGTCTGGGCGTTGTCGAGGAGGTCGATCGTCGCCGACTCGTTGTCGGCCGCCGACTCGATGAACTCCTGCGTGCTGTCGACCATCGACCGGATGGGGTTGGCGTTGTCACGGAACATCGTGCCCAGCTCGCTGACGACGGTGTTGAGCTCGCTGCCGTTGAGGCTCGAGACGAAGTGGCTGAGGTCCTGCAGCAGCACGTCCTCGCCCAGCGGCAGGCTCTCCTTGGTGCCGTGCACCGTGTCACCGTCCTTGAGCACGGGCCCCTTCTTGGAGGCCGGCTCGAACGAGACGTACTGCTCCCCCACGACGCTGAGGTTGTGCACGAAGACCGGCGAGCTGGCCGGCACCTTGGTGTCGTGCTCGAGGGCGAGATCGACCCTGAGACCGTCGTTGTCGACCTCCATCTTGGCGACCTTGCCGATCCTGACGCCGCGATAGGTGACCTCGCTGCCCTCGTAGAGACCGCCGGAGTCCGGCAGCACCACGTGCACGGTGTAGCCCCGTCCGAGCGCCTGGTCGACGAAGCCGAGGTAGGAGGCGCCGATGTAGAGGGTGCCGAGCGCGCTGAGGAGCACGAACGCGATGAGCCTGACCTTGATGCCACGCCTCATGACGATCCGCCTCCCAGGAGTCCTTCGAGCAGCTTCGCCAGCGCACCGCCGGAACCGCCGCCGGTGGCGCCCGGGTCCGGAGTGGTCGTGCCGGGAGTGTCCGTCGAGCCCGAGGAGGCCGGCGGCTTGGCGGCGCCGCTCTCCTTCTCGGCCTTGGCCAGCGCAGCGGCCACGTCGTCCACCGTGGTGTCCTTGCACAGCGGCAAGGTGGCGAGCACCGAGCAGAGCTGATCGACGGCGTCGCCCGCCGGTGAGCAGATCGGGGCCGCCGGGGTGGCCCGGCACAACGTGACGACGTCCTGGAGCGTCGTGGGCAGCAGGCCACCCTCGCTGATCGGCGTCAGCTTGATCTGCATCTTGAACACGACGTTGGCGAAGTCACCCTTGATCGCCGCGGCGGCGTCGACGGGGAACGGATAGCTCGCAGCTGCCACGAGGCCCGGCACGAGCGAGTCGCCCGTGTCGGAGAGCCTGCGCAGGACCGGCTCGAGGTGGGCGAGCTCGGCGATCAGGTCGTCCTTGGTCTCGTTGACGACACGGGTGCCGACGTCACCGAGGCGATCGAGCTCGGACAGCATGCGGACCAGCTGCGTGTGCTGGTCACGGAGGACGTCGATCGCCGGCCCGGCGGCGTCGAGCGCGTCGCCGATGGTCTGCTTCTCAGCGACGAGCGTGCTGCTGAGGCCGTTGATCGACTCCATGGCCTGGACGATGTCGCCCTTCTGCGAATTCAACGTCCTGACCAGCGTGCCGACCTCGCCCAGGACGTCGCGGATCTTGCCGGTGCGGCCGTCCATCATCTCGTTGAGCTCGTGCGTGATGCTCTGGATCTGGCCCACGCCGCCACCCGTCAGCACGAGGGACAACGCACCGAGGACTTCCTCGACCTCGGGATTGCGGCCCGTGCGACCGATGGGAATGACGTCGTTGGGGCCGAGGCGACCCGTGCTGGCCGCCTTGCCATCCGGATCGGCCGGCGGCGCTGACAGGGCGACGAACTTCTCGCCGAGCAGGCTGGTCTGGCGGATCTGCGCCTCGGCGTCAGCGGGCAGCACGACGTCCTTGCGGACCAGCATCGTGACGCGCGCGTGCCAGCCGACGCGGGTGACCGACTCGACCTGTCCCACGGGGACGTCTCCGACCATGACCGAGGACCGCGGGACGAGGTTGAGGGCGTCGGCGAAGTCGGCCTTGATCGTGAAGCCGTTGTCGTGGTTGACCTTGTTGCCCGGCAACGGGACGTCGTAGATGCCACTGAATCCGCAGCCGCTCAGCAGGAGCGCAAGCACCGTGCCCATGGCCACGCGAAGACGAAGGCTCGTCATGAGCCACCTCCCAGCAGCTCGAGCAGCGCCGGCAGGCCGGTCTTGGGGCCGGACGACGGCTGCTGGGGCGTGACGGGCGCCGAGGCGGTCGGCTGCTTGGCCGGCTTCTGCGTCGTGGTGGACTGGCCCGACGTCGTCGGCAGGATCGGCTGGAGCAGGTTGGTGAGGGTCGCGCAGATCGACTCCGGCGTGCCGATGTTGACCAAGGTCTGGCACAGGAACTGGTCGGGCCGGAACTGCAGGCCCGGCGCGACCTGGACACGAGAGCCGTAGGTGCCCGTGCTGGGCTCGAACGCCAGGGCGAGGTTGCTCATCGCCAGCGAACCCTTCTGGACGACCAGGCCGAGGGCGTCCTTCTGCCGGTCCACGCGCTCGAGCAGGCTGCTCAGCAGGTTGATGTCCTTGCCGAGCGTCGCCCGGTTCTCGTGCACGAAGCCCTGCACCGAGCCGAGCACCCTCGCGAGCGAGGCCAGGACGTCCTTGAGCTCGTCGCGCTCACCGGCGAGCTGCCCCGAGACGGACGACAGGTCCTTGACGAATGTCTGGACGGTCGAGTCGTTCTGGGCCAGCGTGTCGGTGATCTGCGCCAGTGCACGGACGTTGTCGAACAGCGGTCCACGGTTGTCCGCGAACACCTCGGCGGCGTTCGACAGGTTGCGGATCGTCTTGGACCCGAGCGCGCCGTTGCCGTCGAGCGCTTTGGCGCCGGCCGAGAGCAGGTTGTCGAGCGCGCCCTTGGTCGAGCCGGACTTGGGTCCCAGCGTCACGGCCAGGTCGTCGAGCGACTTGAACATGCGGTCGAGCTCGATCGGGGTCTGGGTCCGCGAGAGCGGGATGTCGCCGTGGTCGGGCATCGCCGGGCCCTTGGAGTAGGCCGGGAAGACCTGGACGTAGCGGTCTGCCACCAGGGTCGGCGTCACGACGGCGGCCTTCGCGTCGGCCGGCAGCTTGTATTCCGAGTCGTACTTCAGCTGGACCCGGACGCTGTTGCCCTCCGGGACGACCGAGGTGACCTCACCGACACGCACACCCATGATCCGGACGTGCGTCCCCTTGTAGACCCCGACCGCGCGATCGAAGTGCACCGTGACGGTCCGCGACGGCTCGCCCGGCACGACGACCCACGCGACGAGCATCAGCATCGCGGCGATCAGGGCCACGCCGATGACCTGCATGCGCCTGCTCAAGCCCCTCATTTGGCACCTCCGGGCTTTGTCGGCAGGAACTCGCCGGTGAAGACGCCCGTGATGTTGGGGACGTACGCGTCGAACCAGGGGCCGCTGCCGACGATGTTGCCGAGGATGTTGACGTACGGCCCGTAGTTGTGGATCAGCGTCTCGATCTGGTTCTCCCGCGCGTGCAGGAACGACAGCACGTTCTCGAGCTTGTCGAGCGTCGGCTTGAGCTGCTTGCGGTTGTCCTGGACGAGGCCCTGGAGCTCGGCGGCCAGGTTGTTGGCGTTGACGAGCAGCTCGTGGATCGTCTGCTTGCGCGTCTGCAGCTCCTGGAAGACCAGGTTGGCTTCCTTCATCAGCGTCACGAGGTCGCCCTTGCGCTCGTCGAGCAGCTGCGTGACGTTGCTCGAGCGGCGCAGCAGCTTCTCGATCTCCTCGTCGCGTGAGGCGATCGTCTTGGAGAGACGGGACAGCCCGCTGAAGCTCGTGTGCACCTCGGGCGCCGCTGAGTTGATGACCTCCGCGAGCGAGTCCAGCGCCGTCGTGAGGTTTTTCTTGTTGGTCTGCTCGGTCTGTGTCGTGAGCTCGCCGAGCGTGCTGACGATGTCGAACGTGACGTCGGTGCGCGACAACGGAATGGTGGCGCCGGCCGCCATCGTGCCGCTGCCCTCGGGCTTGATGTTGAGGAACTTCTCGCCCAGCAGGCTCTTGACCTCGACGCTGGCCCGCGTCGAGCGGCCCAGGGTCGCACCCGAGACGTCGAAGTCGACGACGACCTTCTGGGTGCCGATGCTCAGCTTGTTGACGCGGCCCACCCGGATGCCGGCGACCTGGACCTCGCTGCCGGTGCGCAGGCCCGACGCGTCGGTGAGCTCGGCGTGATAGGTCGTGCCCCGCAGCCAGGGCAACTTCTGCAGGTTGAACGACGCGACCATCACGAGCAGCAGCATCGCCAAGGAGATGATGCCGATCTGCAGGATGCGGGAGTCATTGCGGCGTGCCATCACTGACACCTCTTCGCGCGGCTGTAGAGCGTGAAGTCCGACATCTGCTTCTGCGCCGAGGCCGGCAGCGCGTCCATGATCGCGCTGGGCAGGACGACGCCGCCGTGGAACTCACAGAGGTAGTAGTTGTACCAAGAGCCGTAGACGCCGATGCGGGTCTGCTTCGCAAGCATCGACGGCAGCGCGTCCAGCGTCTGGTCGAGGTACTGCTTGTTCTGGGGCTTCGCGAGCACCGTGAACAGGCGGCGGAGCTGCGCGACGTCCTGCTTGAGCAGCGGCCGGCCGTCGGTCAGCAGGTCCGCGACCGACTTGCTGACGGCCGAGATGTTGGTCAAGGACGAGCCGATGACCTTGCGGTCCTTGGCCAGGTCGCCGAACCACGAGCGCATGCTCGTCAGCAGCTCGTCGAGCTGCTGGTGGTGGTCGTCGACCGTCGTCATCAACGTGCTCAGGTTGGTGATCACGTCGCCGATGAGCTGATCGCGATCGGCCAGCGTGTTGGTCAGGGACGCGGTGTTGGCGAGCAGCTGTTGCACCGTGCCGCCCTCACCCTGGAGCACCTGGATGAGGTTGAGCGACAGCTCGTTGACGTCCTCGGGGCGCAGCGCCGCGAAGAGCGGCTGGAAGCCCTGGAAGAGCTCGGTCAGGTTGAGCGCGGGCGTCGTGCGGTCGACCGGCAGGGTCGCCGACGGCCGCAGGCGGGTCGAACCCTCCTTGCCCTCCGACAGCGACATGTAACGGTCGCCGATCAGGTTGAGGAACCGGATGCTGGCCCGCGAGTCCTCGGTGACCGGGACGTCGTCCTGGACCTCGAACGTCACGAGCGCCTGGTCGCGGTGGTAGATCTTGACGTCCTTGACCTTGCCCACGACGACGCCGGCGATGCGTACGTCATCACCCGACGTCAGCTCCGAGGCGCTCGTGAACACGGCCTTGTACTGCACCAACGAGCCCATGCCGAAGTTGCCCATGATCACGACGAGTCCCGCGGTCACCAGGACCGAGACCAGGGTGAAGATGCCGAGCTTGATCGCCGCGATGGCGAACGTCGTGTCGCGGCTGGTCATCCGATGCCCCCGTCCGGATCGTCCTTGTCGGAGCCGTCCTTGAGGGGCTCGAAGGGGGCCGGTACCAGGTAGTTGTCCGGCAGCCCGAGGCACCACGGGCCGTGCCCGACCTCGCCGTACTCGGGCGCGTCTGCGGCGGTGTAGGCACTTCGCTGGGGGGCGCCCAGCTCGAGCGTCTGGTGGATGATGCCGCCCTGGAAGACGTTGCTGGCGTTGGGCCGCTGACGGTCGAGCCCGGTCAGCAGGCACTTGAGCTCGGGCGAGTAGGTGTCGAGCAACGCCAGCAGCGGCCGGCCCGACCGGGTCTGGTCGATCAGCGCCTGCTCGTTCTCGGACAGCGTCACGCGGGTCGTGCTGGCGAGTCCGGTGATGCTGCCGAGGGCCCGGTCGAGCTCGCCCTGCTTGTCGGTCAGCGTCTTGGCGGTCACGGTCGCGTTGCGCAGCAGCCGGATCAGGTCGGGCGCGGCCAGGTCGTACGTGTGGGAGACCTGCGACAGCAGCGACAGGTCCTTGCGCAGCGTGGGCAGCTTGACGTTGACCCGGTTGAGGTAGTCGTCCAGCACCTCGAACGTGTCGCCGAGCTGGTCGCCCTTGCCCTGCAGCCCGTGCGCGATGGCGTACAACGTCGCGTTGAGGTCGGCCGGCCGCACCGAGCGCAGGAGCGGGAACAGGTTGGCGAGGATGCTCTGGAGCGCGACGTTGGTCGTGACCCGCTCGTGCGGGACGACGGAGCCGTCGCGCAGGGTCTGGCCGGTCGCCGTGCCGGTCTTGGGCGGGATCAGCTGGATGTAGTTGCGGCCGAACAGCGTCGTCGGCAGGATCTGCACCTCGACGTTGCTGGGGATCGTGCGCGCCGAGTCGGGGTTGAGCGCCATCGTGATCCGGGCCCGCTTGCCGTCGCTCGCGATGCTCTTGACGTGCCCCACGAGGGCACCGTGCAGGCGTACGTCGCTGAACCTGGCGAGCTGCAGGCCGGCCCGATCAGTGACCACGGTGACGTTGGTGCTGTTGGTGAACGCCTTGTTGTAGATCGCGATCGACAGGCCGACCAGCAACGCGATCGAGACGAGGTAGGCCACACCGGCGACCCAGAGCCGTCGATGCTCCCGCGGGGTGTCGTGGACGAGGTTGACGAGCATCGGCTACCCCGTGATCCGCACGGTCGTCGTCGATCCCCAGATCGCGAAGCTCAGGAAGAAGTTGGCGACCACGACGGTGACGATCGATGAGCGGATCGCCTTGCCGACGGCGAGGCCGACGCCGGCCGGTCCACCCGACGCGGTGTAGCCGTAGTAGCAGTGGATCAAGATGATGGCGATGGCCAGGACGAGCATCTTGCCGAACGACCACAGGATGTCGACGGGTGGCAGGAACTGCCGGAAGTAGTGGTCGTACGTGCCGGCCGACTCGCCGTAGATCATGACCGTGATCAGCCGTGGTGACAGGTAGGACGCCAGCAGCGCGACGGTGTAGAGCGGGATCACCGCGATGAACCCGGCGATCATGCGGGTGGTCACGAGGAACGGCAGGGACGGCACGCCCATGACCTCGAGCGCGTCGATCTCCTCCGAGATCCGCATCGCGCCGAGCCGGGCGGTGTAGCCGCACCCGACCGTGGCGGCCAGGGCGATCGAGGACACCAGGGGTGCGACCTCGCGGGTGTTGAAGTAGGCCGAGATGAACGCCGTGAACTTCGCGACACCGATCTGGCTCAGCGACGCATAGCCCTGCAGGCCGACCTCGGTGCCGGCGAAGAACGCGAGGAAGGCGATGACGCCCACCGTGCCGGCGATGACCGAGAGCGCGCCGACGCCGAACACGACCTCGGCCAGCGTCTTGGCGACCTCCTTGCGGTAGCTCGTCAGCACCTTGGGGACCCAGCTCAGCGCCCGGGCGTAGAACAGCAGCTGGTCGCCCATCGTCTCCAGGCGCGTGCGCCCGGACTTGACGGCGGAGGTACGGATCTCGGTGAGAACGCTCATCACAGTCCTGCCTGGGGGACGAACTGGAAGTAGAGCGCCGTGATGATCGAGTTCAACAGGAACAGCAGCATGAACGAGAGGATCACCGACTCGTTGACGGCCCGGCCCACGCCCGCAGGACCACCGCCGGCGCTGAGGCCCTTGTAGGACCCGACGATCGCCGCGAGGAAGCCGAACATCGCCGCCTTGATCATGGAGACGTAGATGTCCGGCAGCGTGGCGAGTGCCGTGAACGAGGCGAGGAACGCGCCGGCGGAGCCGCCCTGGACGATGACGGTGAAGTAGTAGCCGCCGGCGATGCCGGCGGTGATGACGATGCCGTTCATGAGCACTGCGACGGTCACGGTCGCGAGAGCACGCGGCACGACGAGGCGGGCGATCGGGTCGATGCCGAGGGTCTCCATCGCGTCGATCTCCTCGCGCATCTTGCGCGCCCCGAGGTCCGAGCAGATCGCCGAGCCGGCGGCGCCCGCGATGATCAGTGCGGCGGCGATCGGTGCGGCCTCGCGGACGGTGGCGAGCACCGCGGTGGCGCCGGCGAACGACTGGGCGCCGAGCTGCCCCGTGAGGTTGCCGACCTGCAGGGCGATCACCGCGCCGAACGGGATCGAGACGAGGATCGTCGGCATCAGGGTGACGCTCGCGACGAACCATGCCTGCTCGACGAACTCGCGGAGCTGGAACCGCGTGGTGAACGTCAGCTTGATGACGTCCCACGCCATGGCGGCGATGTGTCCGGGTCCACGGACCACGGATGCGACGCTCAGGCCCATGACTCCTCCTGTGGTCCGTCGGCTCCGGGGTGACGGGACCCGCTGGGAAGAGCGCCTGTCGATGGTGCCGTGGCGACTTCAGTAGAGTAACGACCCGGTGTGACCTGCGTTACGTTTTTGCGGGTTCTGCTCGCGGCATGGCGCCCGGCACGACGGCCGAAGAACGAGGCCTCGCCGAGCTGCGTGCCCGAGGCATAGCCCTTGCCGTCGACCGCGATGTTGGAGGCGCAGGCGCCTGCGGCGTAGAGACCGTCGACGACGCTGCGGTCGTCACGGAGCACGCGACCGTCGGGGTCCACGCGCAGCCCGCCGCACGTGAAGCCGCTGTAGAAGGCCTGGCCGGGCGTGAGGTCGTATGCCCCGTAGGGCGGCTGGTCGAGCGGTGCGACGTAGTCCGCCGCCTTGTGGAACGCGGGGTCACGGCCGTCGCGCGCGGCCGCGTTGTAGTCGTCGAGCGTGCGGGCGAGCGAGCCCTCGGGGACGCCGAGGCCGACCTCCATCTCGGCGACGGTCTCCCAGCCGTCGACGAGCGGTTGCAGCCCGTACGCCGGCTCGGCCATGTGCACCGAGTCGAGGATCAGCCAGGCCTTCTGCCCGGGCTGGTCGAACACGAACGCCGAGGTCCTGGAGTGATAGGAGTCCTCGGCGACGAATCGCTCACCCTGGCTGTTGACGCAGATGCCCTTGACCAGGTCGCCGGGTGGATAGAACGGGGCGGTCAGGAACGCGCCGTCCATGTGCTCGGTGGCGCCGCCGACCGACTCGCCGAGCCGGATGCCGAGACCGTCGTCGTACGTGTTGCCGAGCGCCATGCCCCGAGCGAGCAGTGCTTCGAGGGGCGGTGCGAACGCGTGCACCATGTCGGGGTTCATGACGAAGCCGCCGGCTGCGACGACGACAGTGTCGGCGCTGATGGCGCCGGTCTCGGTGAACCGCTTCCAGGTCACGCCGACCACACGGTCACCCTCGGTCACCAGGGCCGTGGCCCCGGTCTCGAAGCGCACCTCCACGCCGAGCTCGTCGAGCCGCTTGAGCGCAAGGTCGAGCACCAGCGCACCGCCACCGGAGTCGCCGACGACCGGCGGCTGGTGCCCCCGCGGCGCCGGCTTGGCGAGGTCGTGGAACGGCCACACCTTCTCGTTGCCGGTGAACATGACGCCTTGGGTGCCCGGCGCCATGACGCTCTTGTCGGGGTAGAACGAGCGCTCGAACTCAAAGCCCAGCGACTCGAGCCAGCCGAAGTGCTCGACGCTGCCCTCGCTGTAGAGCCGGATCTTCTCCGGGTCGCAGTCGGGCGAGACGGCCTGGAGATACTTCGCCATCTCCTCGGGGGTGTCGTCGTAGCCGGAGACCTGTTGCACCGCGGTGCCGCCGCCGAGGTAGAAGTGACCACCCGCCATCGCACTGGTGCACGACAGGCGGCCGCCCCGGTCGATGACCAGGACCCGCGCTCCTGCGTCGGCCGCTTCGATCGCCGCCGCCGTGCCGGCCATGCCGGCGCCGATGACGAGCACATCGACCTCGTCGGACCACGACGCGACGGTGTCGGCCGGCAGGGCAGCCGGGATCTCGGTGTTCTGCGGCTTGTCGCTCACGAGTAGGTCACCCGGACCTTCTCGGACGCGGGCTCGCTCTGGCAGCCGAGGCGGATGCCGTCGGCGAGATCCTCGTCCTCGAGGATGTCGTTGGCGCGCATCGTGACCTCGCCCTCCAGCAGCCGGATCGCGCACGCGGAGCACTCGCCCTCGCGGCACGAGTAGGGCGCCTTGATGCCCTTGCTCTCGAGATGCTCCAGCAGCGTCGTGCCGGGCCGCCAGTCGTCGAACTCGTAGTCGACGCCGTCGAGGTCGACCTGCAGGTGCACCTGGCCGATGGCGGGCTGGGCCGGGGCCGCGGCGTCGTCCTCGGCATCGTCCGCGCCGGGCTCTCGCTCGGCGGTGGTCTCGAACGGGTTGCCGCCCAGCGAGACGAACTTCTCCTGGTGGCGGCGCTCACGGGGGAACTCGAGCTCCTTGAGCGCGGACACCGTCGCCGCCATGAACGGCCCCGGACCGCAGACGAACGCATCCCGGTCGACGTACTGTGCCGCGAATGCCCGCAGCTGGTCCTGCGACGGCAGGCCCTGCACCGACTCGAGCCAATGCACGACGAGCAGGCGGTCGGGGTGCTCGGCGGCGAGCTCCTTGAGGGCGGCCCCGAAGATCACGGAGCGCTCGTCGCGGTTGGCGTAGAACAGCACGATCCGACCGGACCCGCGGGCCAGGCACGTGCGGATGATCGACATGACCGGCGTGATGCCGCTGCCGCCGGCGAACAGCAGCAGGTCGGCGTCGAGGTTCTTGGGCGTGAAGATCCCGCTCGGCGGCAGCACCCGGAGCCGGTCGCCGGGACGCAGCTCGGAGCAGATCCACCCCGAGGCATAGCCGTCGGGCGTGCGCTTGACCGTGATGGTCAGCGGCCCGTCCTCGGCCGGTGTCGACGAGAGGGAGTAGCTGCGCGCGACGAGCCCCGTGCGGTCGCTCGGCACGGCGACCGTGAGGAACTGGCCCGGCGTGTAGGCGAAGTGCTCGCGGTGCTCGCCGGGATCAAGGACGACCGAGCGGGCCTCGCCGGTCTCCTCGATGACGTCGAGCACTTCCAGCTCGAACGAGTCGTCAGTCATCGGCCCTGCGGTCCCGGTCGAGCCCGGCCGGGTCGACCCCGGCGCCCACCGTGACCATGCCCTCGCTCACGGCGTACTCGATCGACGCCACCAGCTGGGGGCAGGCCGAGTGGACGGGGCGGCCGTCCTCTCGCTGGTCGAGGTCGGAGAACACCGCACACGTCTCGACGGCCTCGCGGGTCCACTGGATCGAGGTGTGGTGCTCGCTGTTCTTGCGCACCATGACCTGCGCCTGGCACTGCCGGCACGTCACGTCCGAGAGGCTGCTGCGGGTGTAGAGCTCCCGGTCCTCCAGGGTCTCCCGGAGGGACGGGACGATGTACGCCATCAGGCGTCAGCCGTCTCGACGGCGTTCTCCGCGGCGGCACGGTCCTCGGCCTCCTTGCGCGCGAGGTTCTCGGCCACCTCGGCCCGCCAGTTCTCGTTGGCCTTGGTCGTGTCGACCTCGAACTCGAACCGTTCGACCATCTCGGGCTCGATGTCGGCGCGGTCGACGTAGAACTGCTCGTACCAGCGGCGCAGCTGGTAGACCGGGCCGTCCTCCTCGCAGAGGAGGGGGTTCTGGACGGGTGCCTTGTTCTGCCAGATCGCGACATCCTGCAGGAAGCCCTGTTCGAACGTCTCGGCGTACTTGTCGCCGATGTACTTCGCCGTGGCCTCGTCGACACCCTCGGGCTTCTCGACGCACAGGCCGTACTGCAGGTTGAACGAGTTGGGGCCCGTCGGGATGTGGCAGTTGATCAAGATGACCTTGGTCAGGAAGCCCTTGTAGTCGGTGTCGAGCCAGTTGATCATGTAGGACGGCCCGAAGTAGGTCGCCTCGGACTTGAGCACCAGGTCCTCGTCGCCGTAGCCCTCGGCCTTCATGTCGGGCCGGCCGGTCGACTCCATGAACTGCGTGGCCTTGTCGCCCTCGAAGACGTTGCGGAAGTTGGTCGGGAACGCGAAGTGGATGTAGAAGAAGTGCGCCATGTCGACGACGTTGTCGATGATCTCGCGGCAGTGGGCGTTGTCGACCTCGATGACGTTCCAGGTCCACTCGGTGTACTTGTCCGTGCCGACGCCTTCGAGGACCGGCGGGAGGCTCTCGTGGTCGGCGGCGCTGCCCTCGGGGTCGTGCCAGATCATCAGCATCCCGTTGCGGACGACACTCTCGTAGCGCTGCGTACGTGCGCGTAGCGGGACGCGCTTGGCGTAGGGGATGGCCTTGCACTTGCCGTCGCCGCCCCAGCGCCAGTCGTGGAACGGGCACGCGATCTCGTCGCCCTTGACGGTGCCCTGCGTCAGGTCACCGCCCATGTGCCGGCAGTAGCCGTCCAGCACGTGCAGCTCACCCTGCGAGTCGCTCCACACGACGAGCTTGCCGCCGAAGGCCTCGACGGAGTGCGGCTTGCCGTCGGTGAAGTCGCGTTCGAGGCCGAGGCAGTGCCAGCCACGAGCGAAGCGCTCCGGTACGGAGCCGGCGTCGAGTACGCGGGTCTCAGTCACGATTTGCCTCCGAAATCACGGGCCGCAGTGGACCAAAACGAGAACACGTTATAGTTTTACCACATGTACGTCGCCCTGACAGCCGACCAGCTTCGCCTTCGTGACGAGCTGAAGGGCTACTTCTCCGAGCTGGTCACCCCTGAGCGAAGGGCTGCGCTTGCAGCGTCCTCCGGCGAGTTCGGGGACGTCACGGTCTACAAGGACGTCATCCGCCAGCTCGGCGCCGACGGCTGGCTCGGCATGGGCTGGCCCGAGGAGTGGGGCGGGCAGAACCGCTCGATGGTCGACGAGCTGATCTTCACCAACGTCGCCGCGGTCGCGGGCGTGCCGATCCCCTACCTGACGCTCAACACCGTGGGCCCCACGATCATGCGCTACGGCACGCAGGAGCAGAAGGAGTACTTCCTTCCCCGGATCGTCCAGGGCGAGCTGCACTTCTCGATCGGCTACTCCGAGCCCGGCTCCGGCACCGACCTGGCGTCGCTGCGCACGCGCGCCGAGCTCGACGAGTCGACCGGCGAGTGGGTCATCAACGGCCAGAAGATGTGGACCTCGCTGATCCAGTACGCCGACTGGATCTGGATGGCCTGCCGCACCGACCCCGACCTGCCCCGTCACAAGGGCCTGTCGATGATCCTCGTTCCGGCGGACGCCAAGGGCTTCTCCTACACGCCGGTCCACACGCTCGCCGGGGTCGGCACGAGCGCGACGTACTACGACGACGTACGCGTGCCGGCCGACAACCTCATCGGCGGCCGCGGCGGCGGCTGGGCGCTCATCACCAACCAGCTCAACCGGGAGCGCGTCGCGCTCACCTCGTCGGCGCCCCTGGTGCACTCGATCGAGCTCGTCACCGACTGGGCGCAGCAGACCAAGGACGCCTACGGCGTACGCATCATCGACCACGAGTGGGTGCAGATCCTGCTCGGCCGAGCCCAGGCGCGCACGGATGCCCTGACCCTGATGGGCTGGAAGCTCGCGACCGAGATCGACACGCTCTCGCCGGCCGACGCCTCGGCGATCAAGGTCTACGGCTCGGAGCTCGCGATCGAGGTCTACCGCGCGCTCAAGGAGGTCGTCGGCCCTGCCGCCGGCATCGCCGCCGACTCCCCCGGTGCCGTGCTCGCCGGCCGGCTCGAGCGCTACTTCCGCTCGTCGCTCGTGATGACGTTCGGTGGCGGCACCAACGAGATCCAGCGCGACATCATCGGCTACGTCGGACTCGGCCTCCCGGCCGCACAGCGCTAGGACATCGCATGGACTTCACGTTCTCTCCCGAGGCCGACGACGCCGCCGCGCTGGCCGCGACGATCCTGGCCGACCACACCAAGCCCGAGCGGCTGGCCGAGGTCGAAGCTGCCGGCGACCGCTTCGACGCCGTGCTGTGGCGCGCGCTCGGGGACGCCGGTCTGCGCAGCCTCACGACCCCCGAGGCGCACGACGGGGCGGGGCTCGGCCTCGTCGAGCTGTGCCGCGTGCTGGTCGAGGTCGGCCGGACCGTCGCCCCGGTACCGCTCGCCACCGACGCCGCCGCACGCTTCTTCCTCAGGGAGCGCGGCAGCGCCGAGCAGCAGCGTCTCGGGTTCGCCGCCGACGTCCTGAGCTGCGCGATCACCGAGGAGCACGACCACGCCCCGACGGCACCGACCACCACGGCGATCGTCGACGGTGAGGCGTACGTGCTGACCGGCACCAAGTACCTCGTCCCGGCCGCCACCGTCGCGACCTCGTTCCTCGTGAGCGCCTCGACTGCCGACGGCGCCGCGGTCTTCCTCGTCGACGCCGGCACCAGCGGCCTCGGCGTCCGGGAGCAGCACCTCAGCGACGGCGACGTGGCGGGACTCCTGGAGCTCGACGACGTACGCGTGCCGGCCGACCGCCGGATCGACGATGCCGCGCACCTGGCCGACCTCCTCACGGTCGCCTCCTGCGCTGTTCAGCTCGGCGTCACCGAGGGTGCGGTCGCCCTGACGGCGGAGTACGCCAAGACGCGCCAGCAGTTCGACCGGCCGATCGCGACGTTCCAAGCGGTCTCGCAGCGGCTCGCCGACGGCTACATCGACACCCGGTTCCAGGCGCTCACGGTGTGGCAGGCGGCCTGGCGGCTCGCCGAGGGCCTGCCTGCCGAGGAAGCCATCGCCACGGCCAAGCTCTGGGCCGCCGACGCCGGGCACCGCATCGCGCACACGACGGTGCACGTCCATGGCGGCGTCGGGGTCGACCTCGACGGCGTCGCGCACCGCTACTTCACCGCCGCGACACGCTACGAGCAGCAGTACGGCGGGGCGACGGAGCAGGCGCTGCGCCTCGGCCGGCTCCTGGCCGCCGGACCCGCGTGACCATCCGGGACCTCCTCCTGGCGCGTGCCGAGCAGGACACCCCGGCACTGCTGACCCACGAACGTACGTGGACGTGGCGGGAGCTCGTCGCCGACGCCTCGGCGCGGGCTGCGGCTCTGCGTCGCGCCCTCGATCCGGAGCGGCCGCCGCACGTCGGGCTGTTGATGGACAACACGGCGGAGATGCTGCTCGGCCTCGCCGCCGCGGGGCTCGGCGGGCACGTTGCCGTGGGCATCAACAGCACCCGCCGCGGCGACGCGATCGTGGCGGACCTCGAGCGGGCGGACGTGCAGGTGCTGCTCACGGACGCTACGCAGCGGCACCTCCTGGACGGGCTCGACCTGTCCGGCATCCGGGTGATCGACACGGACGCGCCCGACTGGGCGGGTGCAGAAAAGGTCCTTGAGCCTGTCGAAAGGACACCAACGAAAGCCTCCCTCTTCATGCTGATCTTCACGTCGGGCACCAGCGGCCGGCCCAAGGCTGTACGCATCACGCACGAGAAGGTGACCTATCCGGGGGCGTACCTCAGCGAGCGGTTCGGGCTCACCGCCCACGACGTGCACTACGTCGCGATGCCCCTGTTCCACTCCAACGCCGTGATGGCGGGCTGGGCACCGGCGCTCGTCACGGGCGCCGCGGTGGCCCTGCGGGAGAAGTTCTCGGCGTCGGAGTTCCTGTCGGACATACGCCGCTTCGGCGCGACGTACGCGTCGTACGTCGGCAAGCCCCTGACGTACGTGCTCGCGACGCCGGAGCGCCCCGACGACGCGGACAACCCGCTGCGGCTGGTGTTCGGCAACGAGGCCGGCGACCGGGACATCCGTGCGTTCGGGGAGCGGTTCGGGTGCGTGGTCGTCGACGGGTTCGGCTCGACCGAGAACGCCGTCATCGTCAGCCGGATCGAGGGCACCCCCGCCGGCGCGCTGGGCTGGCCGGGCGAGGGGGTGGCCGTGCTCGACCCCGAGACCGGCGTCGAGTGCCCGAGGGCCGAGCTCGACGAGGACGGCCAGGTGCTCAACCTGGACGAGTGCGTCGGCGAGCTCGTCAACACCACCGGCGCCGGGCAGTTCGCCGGCTACTACAACGACGACGAGGCGACGGCCGAGCGGATGCGCGGCGGCATGTACTGGTCGGGCGACCTCGCCTACCGCGACGCCGAGGGGTGGGTCTGGTTCGCCGGGCGTACGGCCGCGTGGCTACGGGTCGACGGCGAGAACCTCGCGTGTGCTCCGATCGAGCGGATCCTCCTGCGGCATCCAGCGATCGACCAGGCCGCCGTCTACGCCGTGCCGGACGAGCGCTCCGGCGACCAGGTGGCGGCGGCGCTGGTGCTGCGCGGCGAGCTGGGGCCGGACGACTTCGCGTGGTTCCTCGACGAGCAGGCCGACCTGTCGCCCAAGGCACGGCCGCGCTACGTACGTCTTGTCGACGACCTCCCGCGCACGGCGACGCACAAGGTGCTGCACCGCGAGCTGACCGCGGCCGGCACCACCGACGTCACGTGGACGAGGGAAGAACGCGGCACGGCGTACGCCTAGCCCCACGATGTCGGCACTTGTGCACCGGAATCGGGTCGATTCACCTGCACAAGTGCCGACATCGCGGGGGTTCAGAGCGACGACAGGCGCTTGACGGTCTCTTCGTACTCGTTGATCAGGTCGGCCATGACCTCGGCGACGGGGCGGACCTCGTTCATCGAGCCGACGATCTGGCCCACCGGCATCGAGATGACGTCGGGGTTGCCGGCGGAGTTCATCCGGCTGTGCGCGTCGGCCACCAGCAGGTTCTGCAGCGGCATCGGCAGCGGTGACGGTGCCTCCTCCTCGTCCCACGCCTGCGTCCACTTGGTCTTGAGCAGGCGGGCGGGCTTGCCGGTGTAGATGCGCGTCCGCACGGTGTCGGCGCTCGACGCCCGCAGGAACGCCTCGGTCATGCCGGCGTTGGTGTTGAGGTTCTGGTACTCCTCGGTCGTCAGCCACACGGAGCCGGTCCACACACCCTGCGCGCCGAGCGCGAGCGACGCCGCGACCTGGCGGCCACGACCGATGCCGCCGGCGCCGAGGACCGCGACGTCGGGTCCCACCGCGTCGACGATCTCCGGGGTCAGCACCATGCTGGCGATCTCGCCGGTGTGCCCGCCGGCCTCGTAGCCCTGCGCGATGATGATGTCGACGCCGTTGGCGACGTGCGACAGCGCGTGCTTCGCCGCTCCGGCCAACGCGGCAACCTGCACGCCGGCCGCGTGCGCCTGGTCGATGACGTCCTTGGGCGGCGAGCCCAGCGCGTTGGCGATCAGCACGGGCCGGTGGTTGAGCGCCACGTCGACGTGTGAGCGGGCGACGGAGTGCAGCCAGCCGAGGACGCCGTCACGGCCCTCACCCTCGGGCAGCGGCGGCACGCCGAGCTGTTGCAAGGTGCGCTCGACGAAGCTGATGTGCTCGTCGGGGATCATCGCCTTGAGGTCGACGGCCTTGCCCTCGGTCGGCACCTTCATCGGCATCACGACGTCGACGCCGTACGGCTTGCCGTCCGTGTTGTCGTCGAGCCAGTCGAGGGTGCGGTCGAGCTCGTCAGCGTCGTTGAAGCGTACGGCGCCGAGCACGCCCAGACCACCGGCGCGTGAGACTGCCGCGGCGACGTGCTCGGAGGGGGTGAAGGCGAAGATCGGGTACTGGATCCCGAAGCGGTCGCAGAGCTCAGTGCGCATCGGCGACAGCTCCCTGTGCGGCCTCGGCGATGTCCTTGGCGGCCGGGTAGTTGGCCTTGCCCGTGGCGGTGCGCGGGATCTCCTCGACGTACGCGACGGACCGCGGCAGCTTGTAGCCGGACAGCAGCGTGCGGAGGTGGGTCTGCAGGTCCTCGAGCGTGGGCGGCTCGTCGGACCGGGACTGGATGACCGCCGAGACGTGGTGGCCCCACTTCTCGTCGGGCAGGCCGACCACGAGGGCGTCGTACACGTCGGGGTGGCTCTTGAGCGCCATCTCGACCTCTTCGGGGTAGACCTTCTCGCCGCCGGTGTTGATGCAGTTGGAGCCGCGGCCCAGCAGCGTCACCTTGTTGTCCTTCTCGATGCGGGCGTAGTCGCCGGGCACGGAGTAGCGCGTGCCGTCGACCTCGAGGAACGTACGCGCCGACTTCTCCTCGTCGCGGTAGTAGCCCAGCGGGACACTGCCGGAACGGGCGAGCCGGCCGATCGCGCCGATGTTGGCCGGGTCGATCGGCTGGTTGTGGTCGTTGAGCACGACGGTCTCGGCACCGAGGGCGACGACCGGGCCCTGGCCCTGGATGTTGTCGCTGTCCTGCAAGCCGGTGCCGGAGAACCCGGTCTCGGACGAGCCGATCGAGTCGGTGAAGAACGCGTTGGGGAACGCCTTCATCCAGACCTCCTTGACCGGGCGGCTGAAGATCGCGGCACTGCTGGCGATCGCGACGAGCGAGCTGCCGTCGTAGCTGCCGGCGCCGTACGCCTCGATCAGCGGACGTGCCATGGCGTCGCCGGTCATGAAGATCAGCTGCACCTTCTCGCGGTCGATGATTCGCCAGGTCTCGTCGGCTTTGAACGTCGGCTCGAGGATCGTGAGGTGCCCCGCGAACAGGTGCATCAGCATCGCGGCCTGGGCGCCGCCGTGCATCAGCGGACTGAGCGGGAACGTCACCATGGGATCGGTGGTCCTGGCGTTCTCGGACTGCGTGAACTCCTCGATCCGTTCGCCGGTCATGAAGTCGATGCCGCCACCGAGCACGCGCCAGAAGTCCTCGTGGCGCCACATGACGCCCTTGGGGAAGCCGGTCGTGCCGCCGGTGTAGACGATGTAGAGGTCGTCGCCGCTGCGCGCCTCGAAGTCACGATCGGCGCTCTGGCCGGCCAGCGCCTCGTCCCACGTGATGCCGCCGAACGGCGTCAGGTCGGCGTCGCTGTCAGGGTCCGTCGGGTCGGGCATCGCCACGATCGTCTTGACGGCCGGGTGGTTCGGGACCGTACGGGCGACCATGCCGGCGTACGGGCGCTCGTGCAGCAGCGCGACCATGTCGGAGTTGTCGATGAGGTAGCTGAGCTCATTCTCGACGTAGCGGTAGTTGACGTTGATCGCGACGGCGCGGATCTTGAAGATCGCCAGCAGCGACACCACGTGCTCGAGGCTGTTCTTGGCGTAGATCCCGACGTGGTCGCCCTTGCCGATGCCCTGGGACGCAAGGAAGTGCGCGAGCTGGTTGGCCTGCGACTCCAGCTCGGCGTAGGTCAGCTTGCGGGGCCCGACCTGGAGGATCGGACGGTCGGGTACGGCGTCGACGGCGTGCTCGAACAAGTCGGCAATGTTCAGTGGCATGAGCCCAAGACTAGAACACGTTCTCGTTTTTGACTACGCTCTCCTCCATGTCCACCAACGCTGCCCACTGCCTCGTCGAGCTCGAAGGCAACACCCTCGTCGTCACGATGAACCGCCCCGAGGCGCGCAACGCCCTCTCGGGCGAGATGCTCCAGATCATGGGCGAAGCCTGGGACCGGACCAACTCCGATCCCGACGTCAAGGTCGTGATCCTGACGGGTGCCGGTGGCTACTTCTGCGCCGGTGCGGACCTGAAGTCGATGTCGTCGTCCTCGCCGTCCGACAAGTTCGAGTCCGGCGAGTTCGACCCCACGATCATCAAGCCGCTCCTCAAGGGCTTCCGGCTGACCAAGCCGCTCATCGCCGCCGTCGAGGGGCCCGCGATCGCCGGCGGCACCGAGATCCTGCAGGCCACCGACATCCGCGTGGCGGGCGAGTCCGCCCGGTTCGGCGTGTCCGAGCCGAAGTGGGGCCTCTATCCCTTGGGCGGTTCGGCCGTACGCCTGCCGCGCCAGCTCCCCTACACGGTGGCCGCCGACCTGCTCCTGACCGGCCGGCACATCAAGGCACCGGAGGCCAAGGAGATCGGCCTGATCGGGCATGTCGTCCCCGACGGCGAGGCGCTCGCCAAGGCACACGAGATCGCCGACATGATCGCCGCGAACGGCCCCCTCGCGGTGCAGGCCGTGCTCAAGACGATCCGCGACTCCGAGGGCAAGCACGAGGACGACTGCTGGAAGGCCGACGCCGAGGTGGGTGCCGCGGTGTTCGCGTCCGAGGACGCCAAGGAGGGGCCCCGCGCGTTCGCCGAGCGCCGAGCCCCGCAGTTCCAGGGAAAGTAGAGACGGCACAGGTTTTCTCATGACACATTGAGGCCATCGGGGTCCACCGTCTCCCAGGAGCTCGGCATGAGCACTCCCGAAGTCACCACCGACGTGTCGGCCCTGCCGCTCGCGCCCGACGTACCGATGGGCCTGCGGGAACGGTTGAGAACCGTCCAGCAGTTCCACACCGGGCCGGCACGGTTTCGCGACGCCGGCGGACCCGTGACGATGGTCCGTCTCGGCCCGCGTCGGTTCGTCCCGGTGTTCGCCGTCGTGACGTCGCCGGAGGGCGCGCACGACGTGCTCGCCGCCTCCGACGGTGCGTTCGACAAGGAGATGATCGTCCACGTCCAGAACCGGACATTCGGCGACAACTTGTTCAACCTGCCCCACGAGCGCTGGAAGCCTCGACGACGCACGATCCAACCGGTGTTCACCAAGAAGCAGGTCGGCACGTACGCCGGGCACATGGCGGTGACCGCGGAGGCGACGGCGACGACGCTGGCCGCCCACGGCACGGTCGACCTCGACGCCGAGATGCGCCACATGACGCTGCAGGTCCTGGGTCGATCCGTGCTCGGCCTCGACCTCGGTGACCGCGCGGAGGAGCTCGGCCCGCCGGTCAACCGGATGCTGCGCTGGAACACGGGCCGAGCCCTGCGTCCGGTGCGTGCCCCGATCTGGCTCCCGACGCCGGCCCGCCGCCGGTTCCACCAGGCACTGAAGGCGGTGCACGCCGTGGTCGACGACGCGATCGATCACGCTGCGGAGTCCGAGGACAGCGGACTGATCCGTCTGCTGCAGGACGCGGTCGACCCGGTCACGGGCGAGCCGTTGACCAGGGCCCAGATCCGCGACGAGCTCATCGTCTTCATCATCGCCGGCCACGACACCACCGCGACGACCCTGAGCTACACGCTTTGGGCACTCGGCCGCGACCAGGTTCTCCAGGACCGGGTGGCGAGCGAGATCAGGGCGCTGGGCGACCGGCCGTTGACGATCGAGGACGTACCGGACCTGCCGCTGACCGTGCAGGTGCTGCACGAGTCCCTCCGGTTGTGCCCGCCCGCACCGGCGTTCGGCCGGCTCGCCATGCGCGAGGTCGTCGTCGGCGGCTTCCGGATCCCGGCCGGCACCAACGTCGTCGTCGGGGCATACGCCCTGCACCACGATCCGGCGCTGTGGGACGAGCCCGAGCGGTTCGACCCCGACCGGTTCAGCCCAGAGCGCAGCGAAGGCCGCAGCCGCTGGCAGTTCCTGCCGTTCGGCGCAGGTCCGCGGTCGTGCGTCGGCGACCACTTCGCGATGCTCGAGGCCACGCTGGGACTCGCCACGATCGTGCGCGCTGTCCGTGTCGAGGCGCTCGGCGACGACTTCCCGCTCGCGCTCCCGTTCACGATGACCGCAGGAGGCCCGATCCCCGCCAAGGTCGCCGCCCGCCAGCCGCGCTGATCCCCCGAGATTTGGATTCGGGTGCACCACGCCACGCGAGATCGTGGTGCACCGGCATCCAAATCTCGGTTGGTCTAGCCGACGGCTCTTTCGCCGGTCCAGAACTTCGCGCGCAGGGCCTTCTTGTCGGGCTTGCCGAGCGGGGTCAGCGGCAGCGAGTCCGCGACGATGACCTCCTTGGGCGCCTGGACGGCGCCCTTGCGCTCCTTGACCAGCGCCTGGATCTCGGCCTTGAGGTCGGCGAGCGACCGGCCATCACGCTTCGCATCCTCGCGCAGCACGACGATCGCCGTGACGGCCTCGCCGAACTTCTCGTGCGGGGTGCCGATCACGCCGACCTGGGCCACCGCAGGGTGCTCGGCGACGACGTCCTCGACCTCGCGCGGGAAGACGTTGAAGCCGCCACTGACGATCATGTCCTTGATGCGGTCGACGATGTACCAGAACCCGTCCTCGTCCTCACGCGCCACGTCACCCGTGTGCAGCCACCCGTCGTGGAACGCCTCGGCGGTCTCCTCGGGCTTGTTCCAGTAGCCGCCCGCGAGCACCGGACCGGCGACGCAGATCTCGCCAGGTTGACCCGGCTCGACGGGCTGGCCGTCCTCACCGAGCAGCGCGGTGCGCAGGAACGCGCTGGGACGTCCGCAGCTCGCGAGCCGCTCTGGCGTGTGGTCGGCCTTGGCGAGGTAGGAGATGACCATGGGGCACTCGGACTGCCCGAAGTACTGGGCGAAGATCTTGCCGAACCGGTCGATCGCCTCGGCCAGCCGCGTGGGGTTGATCGCCGCGGCACCGTAGTAGACCGTCTCGAGGCTCGACAGGTCGCGCGTGTGCGAGTCCGGGTGGTCCATCAGGGCGTACAGCATGCTCGGCACGAGCATCGTCGCGGTGATCCGCTCCTCCTCGATCGTGCGCAGCACCGTCGCGGGGTCGAAGCCGGGCAGCACCACGAGCCGGCCACCCTTGGCGACCGTCGGTGCGAAGAACGCAGCGCCGGCGTGGGACAGCGGCGTGCAGATGAGGAACGTCGGCGCCTCGGGCCACTCCCACTCGGCGAGCTGCACCTGGGTCATCGCGGCGATGCTCGACGCCGTGCCGATGACGCCCTTGGGCTTGCCGGTCGTGCCTCCGGTGTACGTGATCCCGACGACGTGATCGGGGGGCAGGTCCTTCGCGACGAGCGGCTGGACGTCATATGTCGCGGCCTTGGCGGCGAGGTCGTCGATCGTGATGACGGTGCTCAGCGACGGCACCTTCTCCTGCAGCGCCGCCGCCCGCTCGAGGAACGTCGGGATGTTGTCGACGATCAGGGCGGTCGCACCGGCGTCGTCGAGGACGTACGCGTGGTCGTCGAGCGAGCCGAGGGGATGCAGCGCCGTTCGGCGGTAGCCCTGCGTCTGGCCCGCGCCGATCAGGAACAGCACCTCGGGCCGGTTGGCGGCGAGCAGGCCGACAGCCGCACCCGTGCCGGCACCGAGGTCCTCGAGCGCACGCACGTACCGGCTCATCTCGTCGGCCATCTCCTGGCCGGTGATGTTGCGGTCGCCGAGCTGGAGGACCGAGGCCTCGCGGTGTCGCTTGAGCGAGTCGAGGAGCATCTGCCCCGAGTGCGGTCCGCGGTGGATGTCCGGATCGAGTGTCATCTAGCGTGCTCCCTTGCCCGGGCCCTTGACCCGTGGATCGTCCTTGAAGTTGATCGCGTCGCGCTCCGAGGCGCCGACGGTGTTGATCGTGATGCCGCCGTCGACGTCGAGGATCGTGCCGGTGACGTACGACGACGCGTCCGACGCGAGGAACAGCGCCGCGTCGGCGATGTCGGCGTGCGTGCCCCAACGGCGCAGCGGCGTCGAGGCGGTGATGGTCTCCTTGATGCCCGGCATCGTCGCGATGACGTTGTCCATGCCCCAGGTGTCCTCGATCGGGCCCGGGCTGATGCCGTTGACGCGTACGCCAGCAGGTCCCCACTCGAGCGCGAGGCACTTGGTCAGCATGTTGACCGCGGCCTTGGACGCGCACACGTGGCTCTGGAACGCGAGTGGCTTGACCGCCTCGGGCGCCGTGATCGCGATCAGCGAGGCGCCCGGGGCGCGAAGGTGCTCGAAGCTCGCGCGGTAGAGGTTGAACGTGCCCATGAGGTCGATGTCGACGACGGACTGGAACGCCTTGGACGACATGCCGAGAGCCGGCGCGTAGAAGTTGCCGGCCTGACCGGCGACCACGATGTCGATGCCGCCGAACGTGTCGGCGGTCTCCTGCATCGTCTCGGCGATCCGGTCGTAGTCGCGGGCGTCTGCCGGCAGACCCAAGGCCTCGCCGCCGGCCTCGCGGATCTCCTTGGCCGCCGAGGCGCAGCGCTCGACGTCGCGGCTCATCACCACGACCTTGGCGCCCTGCTCGGCGTAGCGCTTGGCGATCGCGAGGTTGAACCCGCGCGTGCCACCGGCGACGTACGCGACCTTGCCCTCGAGGACGTTCTCTCCGAACACCGTCATGACTGCTCCCCCTTCGTGAACGACGCCATCGCGCGCTCGGGCTCCCAGTAGGCCTTCATCGACGCCACCCGTCCGTCGTCGTGCACGACGTAGACCATGATCAGGTCGGTCGTGCTGTAGCTCCCGTCGGGAAACGTCGTCGTGATGCGGCCGACGTTGGCGCACGTGTTGCTGCCGGGGTTGGCGAACGAGTCGGTGATCTCGAACGCGAATCGGTCGATCGGGGCGATCGCGGCGTTCCAGAACGCGCGGATGCCGTCGTGCCCCCGGTGTCCCTTGCCGTCGGGGTCGAACATCGACGGCCCGACGGGGTCCTCGATGACAGCGTCCTCGGCGTACACCGTCAGCCACTCGTCGAGGTCGCCCTTGGCGACGGCGGAGTACGAGCGTTGTGAAGCAGAGCGGGCGGGGTGCGGATCGTTGGGCGCGTTCCACGTGATGGCGTCGGACGAGATCATGCTCGTCATACTAGAACACGTTCCAGTTTTGAGGAATGTCCACTTGCCGCCAAAACTAGAACATGTTTCACTTTGGTCCATGACGGAAGCCGGGACCCTGCACGCGCCCATGAAGGTCGAGTTCGACTACACCCGGTCCCTCGGACCCACGCTCTCTGAGTTCATGACCGGCCTCAAGCGCCGGCAGATCCTCGGGGGCGTGCTGTCCGACGGGACCATCGCCGTACCTCCCCCGGAGTTCGACGCCGAGACGTACGAGCCGATCACCGAGATGGTGCCGGTGCAGGACGAGGGCGTCGTGCAGACCTGGGCCTGGGTGCCCGAGCCCGTGCCTGGGCAGCCCCTCGACCGGCCGTTCGCGTTCGCCCACATCCTGCTCGACGGCGCCGACCGCCCGCTGCTCCACGCGGTCGCCGTCGACTCGGCGGACCAGATCGAGACCGGCCTGCGCGTGCGTGCCGTGTGGGCCGACGAGCCGGTCGGCGCGATCACCGATGTTCGCTGGTTCGAGCCCGCGGGCGATGCCGCAGCGACGACGCCCGGCCAGGAGGGTGGCGAGGCGGTCACCGGCATCATCTCGCCGGTGCACCTCGCGTACGACTTCGCCGCGTCGCCTGAGGAGTCGAAGTTCTTCCGCGGCCTCGCCGAGGGCAAGATCCTCGGTCAGCGGTGCCCGACGTGCGGCAAGGTGTACGTCCCGCCGCGCGGTGCGTGCCCCGTCGACGGGGTGCCGACGACGACCGAGGTCGAGGTGCCGGACACCGGCATCGTCACGACGTTCTGCATCGTCAACGTGCCGTTCCTCGGCCAGAAGATCACGCCGCCGTACGTCTCGGCCTACATGCTGCTCGACGGCGCGGACATCGCGTTCCTCCACCTCCTGCTCGGCGTCGATCCTGCGGACGTGCGCATGGGCATGCGGGTCAAGGCGGTCTGGAAGCCGCGCGACGAGTGGGGCACGACGATCGAGAACATCAGCCACTTCGAGCCGACCGGGGAACCGGACGCCGACTTCGAGACATACAAGGTGCACCTGTGAGAGAGCGTCAGCGAACGAACCATGAGGCAGGGTTCCTGCCGACACGTCCGTACCGTGCCCTTCCCACGGAGGTGTCGGCAGGATGAGGGACGTTGCAGTCGTAGGTTTTGCCCAGCGGCAGATGAAGGAGTTCGACGGGTCTCCCACCTGCGTCGAGCTGCTCGTGCCGATCTTCGCCGAGCTGTTCGAGCAGACCGGCTGGACCAAGTCCGACATCGGGTTCTGGTGCTCGGGGTCGAGCGACTACCTCGCCGGGCGGTCGTTCTCGTTCGTCTCGGCCGTCGACGCGATCGGCGCGCTGCCTCCGGTCATGGAGTCACACGTCGAGATGGACGCCGCGTGGGCGCTCTACGAGGCCTGGGTCAAGATCCAGACCGGCCTCGTCGACACTGCCCTGGTCTACGGCTTCGGCAAGTCCAGCGCCGGCCAGCTGCGGCGCATCATGTCGCTGCAGATGGACCCCTACACGGTCACGCCACTCTGGGCCGACGCCGTCTCGATCGCCGCGATGCAGGCGCGGTCAGGGCTCCAAGGTGGAGCTTGGGACGAGGAGCAGATGGCCGCGGTCGTCGCGCGATCGATGAGCGACGCCACTGACAATGAGCACGCCATACGAGCCAAGGCCACGTCGGTCGAGGACGTGCTGGCCCAGCCCGTGTACGCCGATCCGCTCCGCCGCTGGGACTGCGCGCCAGTCTCCGACGGTGCTGCGGCGATCGTCATCTCGGCTGCGGACGCTCCCGCATTCGACCGGCTCAAGAGCCCAGCCGCCTGGATCACCGGAATCGAGCACCGCATCGAGCCCGGCGCACTGAGCAACCGTGACCTCACGGTGTCGACGAGCACCGCATCGGCTGGAGCCGCCGTCGGTGTCGACGGCGTCGACCTCGCTGAGCTGCACGCTCCGTTCTCGCACCAGGAGCTGATCCTCGGCTCGGCCCTCGGCCTCGGCGACGACGTACGGATCAACCCGTCCGGCGGCGCCCTGACCGCCAACCCGATGTTCACCGCCGGGCTCAACCGGATCGGCGAGGCCGCTCGACAGATCTGGGCCGGCTCGTCGCAGCGTGCCCTCGCACACGCCACCTCAGGACCCGCCCTGCAACAGAATCTCGTGATGACGATGGAGGCACGATGAGCACGCTCGCCGCAGTGGTCGGTGTCGGCCAGACCCACCACCGGGCCAAGCGCGGTGACGTGTCGATGGCCGGCCTCCTGCGAGAGGCGGTCGACCGCGCCCTCGCCGACGCCGAGCTGACGTTCGCCGACATCGACGCGATCGTCATCGGCAAGGCGCCCGACCTGTTCGAGGGCGTCATGATGCCCGAGCTCTATCTCGCCGAGGCTCTCGGCGCGGCCGGCAAGCCTTTGCTCCGCGTGCACACCGCCGGCTCGGTCGGCGGGTCGACCGCGATCGTCGCGGCATCGCTCGTCGAGGCCGGCATCCACGAACGCGTGCTCACGGTCGCGTTCGAGAAGCAGTCGGAGTCCAACGCCATGTGGGCGCTGTCGATCGCGGTGCCGTTCATCATGCCGGTGCACGCCGGCGCCGGCGGCTACTTCGCGCCCCACGTGCGGTCGTACATCCGACGGTCCGGCGCACCCACGCACATCGGTGCGATCGTCGCGGCCAAGGATCGGCAGAACGCACTCAAGAACCCCTTCGCCCACCTGCAGAACCCCGACACCACCGTCGAGTCCGTCATGGCGTCGCAGATGCTGTGGGACCCGATCCGCTACGACGAGACGTGCCCGTCGTCCGACGGCGCGTGCGCGCTGGTGATCGCGTCTGAGTCGGCTGTGGAGCGTTCTGGCATCAAGAACCCGGCGTGGATCCACGGCACCCAGATGCGCAGCGAGCCCACGACCGCGGCCGAGCGCGACCAGGTCAACCCGCACGCCGGCCGCGAAGCTGCCGCTGCGTTGTGGAAGCAGGCCGGCATCACCTCACCGATCGACGAGATCGACTGCGCCGAGATCTATGTGCCGTTCTCGTGGTTCGAGCCGATGTGGCTGGAGAACCTCGGCTTCACCGAGCAGGGCGGCGGGTGGAAGCTCACCGAGGCGGGAGAGACCGCCATCGGCGGTCGCATCCCGGTCAACATGAGCGGCGGCGTGCTGTCGTCCAACCCGATCGGCGCCAGCGGCATGCTGCGCTTCGGCGAGGCAGCGCTGCAGGTCATGGGCGAGGCCGGCGAGCATCAGGTCGACGGCGCCCGCAAGGCCCTCGGCCACGCGTACGGCGGTGGCTCCCAGTTCTTCGCGATGTGGGTCGTCGGAGCCGACAAGCCGAGTCATTAGGGGCGCCACGCCGCGATTTGGCCCGGGATCCACCACCTGACACTGGTCTGGTGGTGGTTCTCGGGCCAAATCGTGGGGGTCAGACGTACTGGACCGGGAGCTCCTTGATGCCGTTGATCCAGCCGTGGCGGAGGCGCTTGGCCTCGCCGAGCTGCTTGATGTCGGGCAGCCGGTCGGCGAGCGTGTTGAACATGATCTCGACCTCGAGGCGGGCCAGGTTGGCGCCGATGCAGTAGTGCGCGCCGTGGCCGCCGAACGACAGGTGCGGGTTGGGGCTGCGGGTGATGTCGAACGTGTTGGGGTCGGTGAAGACCTCTTCGTCGTGGTTGGCGCTGGCGTAGTAGAGGCCGACACGCTCGCCCTTCTTGACCTCGACGTCGCCGACCATCACGTCGTTGATCGCGGTGCGCTGGAACGTCGTCACCGGGGTGGCCCAGCGGATGACCTCGTCGACCATGGTCGAGGGGCGCTCCGCCTTCCACAGCTCCCACTGGTCGGGGTGCTGGAAGAACGCGTTCATGCCGTGCGTGATCGCGTTGCGGGTGGTCTCGTTGCCGGCGACCGCCAGCATGATGACGAAGTAGCCGAACTCGTCCTCGCCGAGCTGGCCGTGGCCGTCGACGTCGGCGGTGATGAGCTTGGTGATGATGTCGTCCTGAGGGTTCTTGCGACGCTCCTCGGCGAGGCCCATGGCGTAGACCAGGATCTCGGCAGCGGCCTCGTCCGGGTTGCCCACGAAGTCCGGGTCGTCGAACGACATCATCGTGTTGGACCAGTCGAAGAGCTTGCCGCGATCCTCCTGCGGTACGCCCATCAGGTCGGCGATCGCCTGGAGCGGCAGCTCCGAGGCGACCTCGTTGACGAAGTCGCCGGAACCCTTGGCGATGGCCTCGTCGACGATGTTGTTGGCGCGCTGCACGAGGACGTCGTGCTGCGCGTTGATCGAGCGGGGCGTGAAGCCGCGGCTGATGATCTGGCGGATCTTGGTGTGGTCCGGCGGATCCTGGTTGATCAGCATGATGCCCTGCAGCTCGACCTGCTCGCGGGTCATGTCCGGCGCGAACCGGATGATCGCGCCGTTCTCCTGGCTCGAGAAGTCCTTGCTGTTCTTGGAGACGGCAGCGACGTCAGCGTGCTTGCTGATCGCCCAGAAGCCCTCGCCGTTGAACCCGGCGCGGGACTCCGGGGTCTGCTCGACCCACCACACCGGGGCCGTACGCCTCAGCTCCGCGAACTCGTCGAGCGGCACACCCGTCTGGCACAGGTCAGGGTCGGTGGGGTCGAAACCGGCGGGAATGGCGGGGGCAGCGGGCGACGCGGTCACATGGGCTCCTAGATTTCTATAACACGTTCTAGTTCATCCTGACATGACTTGCGGCGATTCGGAAGGCTTGTGCAAGACGAGAACGTGTTCTAGTTTTACCCCATGGGTACCCCCGTGATCGTCGATGCTGTCCGCACGCCCTTGGGCAAGAAGAACGGTGTGCTGGCCGGCGTCCACCCCGCCGTGCTGCTGGGCATGACGCAGTCCGAGGTCATCTCGCGCGCCGGCATCGACGCCGAGCTCGTCGAGCAGGTCATCGGTGGCTGCGTGACGCAGGCCGGGGAACAGTCCAACAACATGGTGCGCCGCGCATGGATGCACGCCGGCCTCCCCAACGCCACCGCCTCCACCGCGATCGACGCCCAGTGCTCGTCGGCGCAGCAGGCGACGCACCTCGTCCACGCCATGATCGGTGCCGGGCTGATCAAGGCCGGCATCGCGTGCGGCGTCGAGTCGATGTCGCGCGTACCCCTCGGTGCCAACGTCCCGGAAGGCACGGGCTCACCCCGCCCCGACGGCTGGTCGATCGACCTGCCCAACCAGTTCGAGGGCGCCGACCGCATCGTCCGCGATCGTGGGTTCTCCCGGGCCGAGGTAGACGCGTTCGGGCTCTGGTCGCAGGAGAAGGCCGCCGCGGCGCGCGACGAGGGCCGGTTCGCCCGCGAGATCTTCGCGATCAAGGCACCGGTGCTCGGCGAGGACGGCCAGGACACCGGCGACACCCAGCTCGTCGACACTGACCAGGGCATCCGCGAGACCTCGCTCGAACGCCTTGCCGGCCTGAGGCCCGTGCTGCCGGACGGCACGCACACGGCCGGCACCTCCTCGCAGATCTCCGACGGCGCCTCGGCGCTGCTCCTCATGGACTCCGACCTCGCCGCATCGCTCGGCCTCAAGCCCCGCGCCCGCATCGTGACCTCGTGCCTCGTCGGCGCCGACCCCTACTACCACCTCGACGGACCCGTGCAGGCGACCGAGAAGCTCCTCGCCGACACCGGTATGTCGATCGGTGACATCGACCTCTGCGAGGTCAACGAGGCGTTCGCCGGCGTCGTGATGTCGTGGGCCAAGGTGCACGCCGTGCCCGAGGACAAGATCAACGTCAACGGCGGCGCCATCGCGCTCGGCCACCCCGTCGGCTCGACCGGCACTCGCCTGCTGACCACCGCGCTGCACGAGCTCGAGCGCCGCGACGCCACCACCGCCCTGATCTCGATGTGCGCCGGCGGCGCACAGGCGTCAGGCACCATCATCGAACGCATCTGACCAGAAGGACTGCCATGACCGACAAGAACATCCTGCGCGACGAGGCCGACTACGTCGTCGTGGGCGCCGGCAGCGCAGGCTCCGCCGTCGCGTCCCGACTCGCCGCCTCAGGCGCCTCGGTCATCCTCCTCGAGGCGGGCAAGAAGGACTCGGCGTTCCTCGTCACGAAGCCCGGCATGATCGGACCGATGCACGCGGTCCCCCAGCTCAAGAAGACCGTCGACTGGGGCTACTACACGACGCCGCAGGAGCACCTCAACGGCCGCAAGCTGCCGCAGCCGCGCGGCAAGGTCGTCGGCGGTTCCAGCTCGATCAACGGCCTCCTCTGGGTGCGCGGGCACCGCGCCAACTACGACTCCTGGGCAGCCGAGGGCAACACCGGCTGGGACGCCGACTCGGTCAACGCGGCATACAAGCGCGTCGAGGACTTCGAGGACGGTGCCAACGACTACCGCGGCGCCGGCGGACCGATCAAGGTCTCGCGGCACACCCAGCCGACCGAGGCGTCGCTGCAGTTCCAGCAGGCGGCCGCGGACACGCTGGGCGTCAAGATCCTCAAGGACTACAACGCCGCCGAGCAGGAGGGCGTGAGCACGTTCCAGCAGAGCGCCGGGGGTGGCAAGCGCTACTCCTCTTCGCGCGGCTACATCACCGAGGCGGACCGTCCGACCCTCAGCGTGCAGCCTGAGATCACGGTGCAGCGCGTCGTGATCGAGAACGGGCGGGCCACGGGCGTCGAGGTCGTGGACAAGCGCGGCAGGACCCGCACGGTGCGCGCCGGCAAGGAGGTCATCCTCTCGGCCGGCGTGTTCGGCTCGGCACAGCTGCTGATGCTCTCGGGCGTCGGCCCGGCGGGCCACCTCGCCGAGCACGGCATCGAGGTCAAGGCCGACCTGCCCGTCGGCGACAACCTCCACGACCACATGTTCGTGCCGACGACCTGGGTCATGCCCAACGCGCTCCACCGCGGCAAGGCGTCCTACTTCGCACGCGGTCTCGCCAAGGAGCTCACCCGCGGCGGCTCGTTCCTCGAGAACTCCGTGTTCGAGACGGTGGCGTTCGTCCGTACGTCCTTGGCGACCGACGTGCCCGACCTGCAGATCCACGTGCTCCCGTGGGCGTACCCGTCGCCGAACCAGGACGCACCGATCCGTCACCAGGTCGACACCCGTGCCGCGCTGACCGTGATGTCGACGCTCATCTATCCGCGCAGTCGCGGCACGGTGCGGCTCGCGTCGAACGACCCGAGCGCAGCTCCGCTCATCGACATGAACTACCTTGCCGAGGCCGGCGACCGGCAGGTGCTCCTCGAGGGCGTCGAGATGATCCGCGAGATCATGAAGTCGGCGGCCTTCGGCGACAACGTGAAGTCCGAGCTGCACCCGGGCGTCAAGCTCGACGCCGCCGCGATGAAGACCGAGGTGCTCAACCGCGCCACCAGCGTCTATCACGGCGTGGGCACGTGCCGCATGGGCGTCGACGAGCGCGCTGTCGTCGGTCCGGACCTCAAGGTCCGCGGCATCGACGGCCTGCGCGTCGCCGACGCCTCGATCATGCCGTCGATCATCGGCGGCAACACCAACGCACCGTCGATCATGATCGGCGACCAGGCTGCGGAGCTGATCCTGCGATGACCACGCGACCTGCCAGCCTGACTCCGGAGTTCCTCGACGGCCTCGTCCAGCGCGTACCCGGCACGACCGGCAACACGTGGAAGCTGACCGAGGTCTACACCGGCGACCTGCTCGTCGAGCTGCCGCAGTCGTCGCCGGCCGACATCGAGCAGGCCTTCGACGCCGCCCGTGCGGCCCAGCAGGTCTGGGGCTCGTGGTCGCTGCGCAAGCGCCTCAAGGTGCTCAAGAAGTTCCACGCGCTCGTGCTCGACAACCAGTACCTCATCACCGACCTCATCCAGGCCGAGAGCGGCAAGAACCGGCGCATGGCGTTCGAGGAGTCCTGCGACGTGCCGATGGGCACGAGCCACTACATCAAGCGTGCGCCGTCGGTGCTCAAGGACCGCAAGCACGCCGGTCCGATCCCGGTGCTGTCGCACTCGACCGAGGTGCGGCGGCCCAAGGGCGTCGTCGCGATCATCGCGCCGTGGAACTTCCCGTTCGCCACCGGCATCTCCGACACGATCCCGGCCCTGATCGCCGGCAACGGTGTCGTGGTCAAGCCCGACAACAAGACCGCGCTGTCGCCCCTGCTCGGCGTACGACTCCTGGAGCAGGCCGGCATGCCCAAGGGCCTCGTCCAGGTCATCTGCGGCGAAGGCCCCGACGTCGGTGGGCCCATGCTGTCGAACGCCGACTACGTCATGTTCACCGGCTCGACCGCCACCGGCCGGATCATCGGTGAGCTCGCCGGCAAGCACCTCATCGGCGCGTGCCTCGAGCTCGGCGGCAAGAACCCCATGCTGGTCCTCGAGGACGCCAACGTCGACGAGGCCGTGCACGCAGCACTGTTCGGCGGGTTCGGCAACTCCGGCCAGATCTGCATGCACATCGAGCGGTTGTATGTGCACGACTCGATCTACGACGAGTTCCGCGACAAGTTCGTCGCCGCCACCGAGGCGATGCAGATCGGCGCCACGTACGACTTCGGCCCCGACATCGGCTCGCTCGTCTCGGTCGACCATCGCGACCGCGTCGCCTCCCACGTCGACGACGCCCGCGCCAAGGGCGCGACAGTGCTGACCGGCGGCAAGGCGCGACCCGACCTCGGCCCGGCGTTCTACGAGCCGACGATCCTCGAAGGCGTCACCAAGGCCATGCTGGCCGGCTCGACCGAGACGTTCGGCCCGGTCGTCGGGCTCTACCGCTTCTCGACCGAGGACGAGGCGATCGCCCTCGCCAACGACACCGACTACGGCCTCAACGCCAGCGTCTGGAGCAAGGACGTCAAGCGCGGCCTCGCGGTCGCCCGTCGCATCGACTCGGGCAACGTCAACGTCAACGACATCCTCGCCACGGCGTACGCCTCGAAGGGCTCACCGTCGGGTGGTCTCAAGCAGTCCGGCGTCGGCGCCCGTCATGGCGACCAGGGACTGCTCAAGTACACCGACGCGCAGAACATCGCGCTGCTCAAGAAGCAGGTCATGGAGCCGAAGGCCGGCCAGTCGTACGAGGCGTATGCGAAGCAGACCCAGTCCGGCCTGCGGTGGATGCGCAAGACGCGCCTCCGCTAGGTCGTACGGAGCAGCGCCTCGGCTCGGGCCTTCAGGGCGTACGCGACGGAGTCGAAGCCGGCGCGGACCCACTCGCCGTTGAGCTCCATGACCAGGCCCGCGTGCTCGCCGCTCAGGGTGTCGGTCGTCCAGTAGGAGCAGCGATCGTCGCCGAGGGCGTTGATCCACTGGTCGCGGATGGCGTGGATGCCCTCCATCTCGTCGCCAGTGTCATAGCGCAGGTGGTGCGGCGGGTCGACGATGCGGATGAACTCGCGGTTGACGAACGTCCCCTCGGACCCGTCGGGGTTGTTGAGCGTCAGGTCGATCCGGTCGTCGAGCTCGAGGCTCGTCTCGACCGCGATCGTGTACGGATTCCACTCCGGATAACGCGGATAGTCGACCAGCACGTCCCAGACGAACGCCGCCGGTGCCTCGATCTCGACGGTCACCGACGTGATCACGAACGGGGCTGTCATGCCGGCATGTACTCGCCGCCGTTGACGTCGAGCACCGCACCGGTGACCTCCGAGGCCAGGTCGGAGAGCAGGTAGAGGATCGCTCCGGCACACGCCTCGTCGGTCGGGATCCGGCCCAGGGGGTTGCGCGACGCGATGTCGTCGTAGACCTCCTGCTCCGTGATGCCCTTCTCCTCCGCGGTCATCGTCAGGTAGAACCGCACGCCGGGACCGTCGAGCCAGCCCATGATCGCCTGGTTGACCCGGATGCCCTTCTCACCGAGCTCCAGCGCCATGTACTGGGACGCGCAGCCCATCGCTGCCTTCGCCATCGCGTACCCGCCCTCGCCACGCATCGGGACACGTGTGGACATCGTGCCCACGTTGACGATCGAGCCTCCGCCCGTCATGTGCGGGACGACAGCGCGGCTCATGCCCAGCGATCCGTAGAGGATGATGTCCATCGCCCGGCGCAGCGCCTTGTCGGGGGTGTCCAGCAGGTCGGTGAAGCCGGGGTGCCCGTACGCGCTGTTGACCAGGCCGGTGACCTTGCCGTAGCGCTCGACAGCGGTCGCCACGACGCGTTCGACGTCCTCCTCCTTGCGCACGTCGCACTGCACGGCGACGGCGTCGCCGCCTGCGGCGATGATCTCCTTGACGACCTGGCCGGTGACCCCGTCGGACCGCGCGGCGAGCACGACCTTGGCACCCTCGGCCGCGGCACGGGCCGACAGCTTGGCCCCCAACCCGGCGCCGACACCGGACACGATGACGACCTCGTCCTTGAGGATCATGACGCCAGCTCCTTCTCATAGAACGCGAAGTCCTGCTCGAGCCCGGCCTCGGTGAGTCCGAAGTCCTCGGCGGTGTACGTGTGCGAGCCGTGCCGCTGCTCCTGGTTGCGCTCCATGTACGCCTCCAGCGCCTCGCGGTCCGCCGGCAGCCCGAGCTCGCCCATGACCTTGGTCGCGGTGCCCACCGGGTCCGAGACGGTGTCCTGGAACGTGACGTCGACGAACCGATCAGGCCGGGCGGCGCGCACCACGGCGTACTCCTGCAGCGCCGTGACGAATCGGTCGCGCCAGTAGGGTCCGACCGCCTTCGGGTCGACGTCGTTGCTGTACTGCGACGAGATCGCGCCGACCATCGAGGCGTACGAGGGCACGGCCTTGGTCGGCGAGCGGTGCGTCATGACTATCTTGCAGCCGGGGAACGTGTCGAGCACCGTGTCGACCGCGGTGAGGTGGTGCGGCGACTTGAGGATCCACGGCTTGCCATCGCGGTGGGGGCTCTGCCACTGGAGGACCTGCAGCCATTCCTTGAGGTCGCGATAGGCCGGCGCCTGGTCGAACTCGCGCAGCCAGAGGCCGTACGTCGGGACCCAGTAGAACGAGTCGTAGCTCATCGACGTGAACGTGCGGTCGAGCAGGATGACGTCCTCCTCTGGGCCGTCCCACTCGATCGTGTGGATGTCACCGAAGTCGGGTGCCATCTCCAGGAACATCTCGTAGCGGTCACGCGCCTTCTTCTTGCGCAGCTCCGCATCGGGGCTCTCGCCGGGAAACGGCAGCGGGTACGACGTCTCCCACGACAGCGTCGAGGTGACCTCCGGCGACGAGGCGAGCAGACGGTGTAGCAGCGTCGATCCCGTGCGCGGCAGGCCGCAGATCTCCGCAGCGACCACGACCTCCTCGTCGAGGATCTCGGGGTGCTCGGCCTGCAGCTGCTTGAGCCGCAGGCGGTCGGCCAACGACGCGACGAGGCGGCGGCGGGTCAGGTCGAGGCCGAGCTCCGACAGCTTGGCCTCGTCGGCGAGCGCGTGCGTCAGCACCGAGAGCGGCTCGACGAACCAGTCGTCGCCGTAGTCGCTGAGGCCGGTCTTGTCGCGGGCCGCGGCGAGCAGCCCGTCGATGTCGAGCGCGCGGGCGGTCTCGGCGGTCGTCATGGTGCCTCCAGGTCGATGACCTTGCATTCAGGCAAGGGGTGGTGGTCAGCGCCCAGCCAGCGCAGCAACGCCGTGCCACTCGTGTGGCCGCAGGTGTCGATCCAGTTGCCCCAGCCCGGGTCCTTGTCGGCGACGACGATCGTCAGGCGGCCGTCGTCGAGCACCGCGGTGTGCTTGTTGATCGTGATCTTGCGCTCGTGGTCGAGCGACTCCATCCACCAGTTGTCGAGCTGGAAGTTCCAGTAGGGGCAGTCCGGCACCTCGGTCTCGATGACCCAGGCCTGTCCAGGCTGGAGCGTCCAGTAGCCGTGCAGGTAGAAGATCTCGGGATCGCCGCCGGCCTTCTGGAACATCTCCTGGCCGAAGTCCGGCATCTCGTTGGGCCGGGTCATGAACATCTCGGTCCAGCTCGCGAACAGTGCGGCGGTGCCGTGCAGCGAGAACGCGGCCGTGGCGAGCGCCTTGGCCAGGTGCGCCGGGTCGAGCTCCTTGCGCTCGATCGGGTCACCGATCCGTTCGATGTGCCACTGGCCGGGGACCTCGGTCCTACGGTCGAGGTACGTCTGCCGCACCACGAGCCCCGTCGAGTCCGGTGCGAGCGGCAGCCAGTTCTTGTCGTGCGGTGTGGCGCTGGCGATGATCTCGACGGTGCCGTCGGACTCCACCACGAGGTCGCGGTCGGAGATCTCTCCGGTCGAGGCCATCGTGCCGTCGATCGCGTAGCGGTTGGCCTTGGAGCCGATGCTGAAGTAGGCGATCGAGCCGCGGGTGCCGGTGATCCGGTACGTCCGGTCGCCGCGGATGTTGGCCGACAGGTAGACGTTGTCGGGGTTGTCAGCGCCGAGCTTGACCCGGTCGAGCTCGTGCAGCCTCGGGAAGTCGGGGTCGGCGTTCTCGACGGTCGTGTAGAGCATCTCCCGCAGCAGGCGGGTCAGGTAGCGATAGCCCTCGGCCCGGTCGAGGGGTGTGTCAGGCGCGGTGTCGCGCAGGATGACCTCGCCCGCCTGCTCCAGCGCACGGCAGAAGTCGGTCCATGCCTGCCCAGAGGACACGTCTGCAGCCCCGTCCGTCATGCCACCTCCCGGTGAAATCTAGAACACGTTCTACCAGTTTCGCACACATCGGACAACCGGTCGGTAGAGTTCGGCACCTCATGAGTGACGACCTTTCGACCGACTTCGCCGGGCTGACCGGTGCCGCGCTCGTGGTCGGCGGCAGTGGCGGCCTGGGCGCCGAGATCGCACGGCTGCTGGCCGCTCGTGGCAGCGATGTCGCGGTGACCTACCGCGGCAATGCCGGGGCCGGCAGCGCGGTCGCCGACGCCGCGGCCGCCCTCGGCGTACGGTCGTCGGCACACGCGCTCGACGTCACGTCAGCCGAGGACTCAGCAGCACTGCTGGCCGAGATCGCTCGGACGTACGGCGGGCTGCACACGCTCGTGCACGCTGCGGGCCCGCACGTGCCGATGGTGCACCTGTCGCGGGTGTCGCCGGCGGACCTCGCCGAGCAGCTGCGGCAGGACACCGTCGGCTTCTTCAACCTCGCCCACCCGGCGCTGCCGCTCCTGCGGGAGACGAAGGGCTCGATCGTCGCCGTCACGACGGCGGCGACCGCACGGTTCCCCGTACGCGACGGGCTCTCGTCCGCTCCCAAGGGCGCCGTCGAGCAGCTCGTACGCGGACTCGCCGCCGAGGAGGGCCGCTTCGGGGTCCGGGTCAACGCCGTGGGCCCGGGCATGCTCACCGACGGCATGGCCGCCCGGCTCATCGAGTCCGGCGAGCTCGACGACGAGGCCCTCGAGATCACCCGCGGCAACATCCCGCTGCGACGCTTCGGCAACGCCGCCGACATCGCCGAGACGGTGTGCTTCCTGGCTTCGGCCCGGGCCGGGTTCATCACCGGGCAGAAGCTCGACGTCGACGGCGGCTACACCGTCTGAGGGCGTCAGCCGTTCACTGACGGCTTCTCAAAAACTGGAACACGTTCTAGATTGACCCCATGACCGTACCGATTCGCACCGCCGTGTGGGGCACCGGCAACGTCGGCCGCGCAGCGATCCGCGCCGTCGACGCCCACCCCGGTCTCGAGCTGGCCGCCGTGATCGTCCACGATCCCGCCAAGGTGGGCCGCGACGCGGGCGACCTGTCGGACCTCGACCGTACGCTCGGCGTCGCCGCGACCGACGACATCGAGGGCACGCTCGGCGCCATCGACGCCCTCGTCTATGCCGCCTCCGGCGAGATCCGGCCCGACGAGGCGCTCGCCGACATCACCCGCGCGATCGGACTCGGCATCGTCGTGGTGACGCCGTCGCTCTATGGCATGTACGACCCCGACTCGGCGCCTCCGGAGCTCCGCGACCCGGTGCACGCCGCGATCGCCGCCGGCGGTGGCTCGCTGTTCGTGTCCGGCATCGACCCGGGCTGGGGCAACGACATCCTCCCGGTGCTGATCAGCGGTCTCGCGTCGACGATCGACCAGATCCGCTGCCAGGAGATCTTCGACTACACGACGTACGACCAGCAGGACTCCGTGCGCTACCTCATCGGCATGGGCCAGCCGATGGAGGAAGAGCCGCCGATGGTGGCGCCGACGATCCCGACCATGGTGTGGGGCGGCCAGGTGCGGCTCATCGCCAGGGCGCTCGGGGTCGAGATCGACGAGATCACCGAGCACGTCGAGCGCCGTGAGCTCGACGAGACCGTCGAGAACGCCGCGATGGGGACGTTCGAGAAGGGCACCCAGGGCGCGCTGCGCTTCGAGGTGCAGGGCATCGTCGACGGCGAGGCACGCATCGTCGTCGAGCACGTCACCCGCATCCACCCCTCATGCGCGCCGGACTGGCCGTCGCCGCCCGACGGAGGCGACGGCGTGCACCGCGTCGTCATCGAGGGGCGCCCGCGTATCGAGGTCAACATCGAGGCGACCGACGAGGGCGGCAACCGCGCCGCCGGCGGCAACGCCACCGCGGTGGGTCGCCTCGTCAACGCGATCCCGTGGCTCGTCGCCGCCGAACCCGGACTCTACGACGCCCTCCAGGTCCCCCTGACGCCCGGCGTCGGCAAGCTCTCGAGATTGGCCATCGCATGATCATCGACGTGCCCGAGGGCAAGGACCCGATCAACTACGTCTGGGGCGAGATCGTCCCCGGGATCGGCGGTGCCGCGGCGACGCTGGCGCTCAAGGTCTACTCCGACTCGACGCTCGGGCTCCGCGAGTTCGAGGCCGCCCGGCTGCGCATCGCGCAGATCAACGGCTGCCTGTTCTGCCAGGACTGGCGCACCGAGCGCGACGGCGAGAAGGTCGAGGACTCCTTCGACGAGGCGGTGCAGAACTGGCGCACGACCGACGCGTTCGACGCACGTACGCGCTTGGCGGCGGAGTACGCCGAGCTCTACGCCTCCGACCACCACAGCATCGACGACGCGTTCTGGAAGCGGATGCTGACCGAGTACGACCAGCGCGAGATCGTCGAGCTCAGCATGTGCCTCGGCTCCTGGCTGTCGTTCGGCCGGCTCAACCGCGTGCTCGGGCTCGACACCGCCTGCGTCCTGCCGTCGCACGTCGTATGACGACCCGCGTCGCGGTCTGGTCGACCGGCACCCTCGGGCGGCACGCGATCGCCGGCATCGATCGCAACCCCGACCTCGAGCTGGTCGGCGTCTGGGTCAGCGACCCGGCCAAGGACGGTCGCGATGCCGGTGACCTCGCGGGTTTCGGCCGCGACCTCGGGGTCGTCGCCAGCACGGACCGCGACGTCGTCCTGGCGGCGAAGCCCGACTGCATCGTCCATTGCGCCATGACCGACGACCGGGTGGTCGAGGCGTACGAGGACCTGGTCGGCTTCCTCGAGGCGGGCGTCAACGTGGTCAGCAGCGGGCCGGTGATCCTGCTGTTCCCGAGCCCCGCGCTGCCCGAGTCGTTCTGGCAGCGGATCGAGGACGCCGGTCGTCGCGGCGGGGCCAGCCTGCACGTCAACGGCATCGACCCCGGCTGGGCCAACGACGTCTTGCCGCTGCAGTTCCTCTCGTTGAGCCAGCGCATCGACCAGGTGCGCGTCATGGAGATCGCGGACTACTCGACGTACGACCAGGCAGTGTCGATGGGCGACATCTTCGGCTTCGGTGCCCCGCTCGACGAGGTGGCGCCGCTGTGGCAGCCCGGCATCCTGTCGATGGCGTGGGGGCCGGTCGTGCGCCAGATGGCTGCCGCACTCGGTGTCACCCTCGACGAGCCGCTCGTCGAGACCGTGGACCGGCGGCCGGCCGAGAGCGACCTGTCGACGGTGTGCGTCGACATCAAGGCGGGGACCATGGCGGCGGTGCGGTTCGAGGTGATCGGCATGGTCGACGGCGAGCCGCGGATCGTGCTGGAGCACGTGACACGTACGCACCCCGACCAGCTGCCCGAGTGGCCCACGCCGTCGAGCGGCGACGGCTCCTACCGCCTCGAGATCACGGGAGAGCCGATGATGACCGTCGAGTTCACGCACCACGGAGAGCACGGGGACCACAACGTCAGCGGCATGATCATCACGGCGCAGCGCCTCGTGAACGCCGTGCCCGCTGTCGTGGCGGCGGCGCCCGGCCTCGTCACCGCGCTCGATCTGCCGCTCGTCACCGGCCGAGGGTTGGTCACCTCATGACCGGCGCGTTCGACGGGCGGAGCGTCCTCGTCACCGGGGCGTCCTCCGGGCTCGGCGCCGCAGCCGTACGGCGGTTCGCGGCCGGCGGCGGTCTCGTCCACGCCGCGTCGCGGGACCAGGCGAAGCTCGCCGAGGTCGCCGAGTCCTGCGCCCACCTGCCCGGCGAGGTCCGGTTCATTCACCTCGACGTCGCCTCCCCGAGCTCGTGCCGGGACGCCGTCACTGCGGCTGTCGACGCGTACGGACGGCTGGACGTGCTGGTCAACAACGCCGGCCGTCACGACTTCCGCCGAACCGCGGACGTCACCGAGGACGAGTGGGACCACGACATCGCGCTCAACCTGAGCGGCGCGTTCCACCTCAGCCAGGCCGCGATCCCGCACCTGCTGGAGACCGGCGGCAACATCGTCAACGTCGCCTCGGTGGCCGGCGTCATGGGCGAGGCGTACTCCGCCGCGTATACGGCAGCCAAGCACGGCATCGTCGGGCTCACGAAGGCACTCGCCGTCGAGTACCTCGACTCTCCGCTGCGGGTCAACTGCGTCTGTCCCGGGGGCATGGACACCCCGCAGGCACAGACCATCAGCGTCCCCGACGGCGCGGACTGGGACCTGATCATGCGCGTCGCCGCCAAGCGCGGGCTGATGAGCGCCGACAGCGTCGCGGCCGTCGTCGTGTTCCTGGCCTCAGACGACGCGGCGTCGGTGCACGGCAGCATCCAGATGGTCGACCACGGCCATCTCGCCGGCTGACCTCACCCTGAGCGGTGACCTGCTCGCCCATCAGCCCGCGGAGCGGTGACCTGCTCGCCCATCAGGCACCGTGAAAGGCGACCCATCCACCGCCCCAGGGGCTGTCAGGTGCAGAGCGAGCCGCTGGCGGTGCGGGTCGTCGCCTTGATCGCGTCGGGGGTGACCGGGTCGAAGCCGGCCGAGACCCGGTCGGCCCCCACGATCAGCCAGACGCCGGTCATGCCGCTCGGCTGCTCGACGATCTCGGCCTTGAAGCCGAACTTCTTGTCGAGCGCCTTGGCGGTCTTGAGCGCCTCGGGGGTGGTGTCGACGAAGATGCGCGTCGTGGCCGAGGTCTTCTGCGCCGTCTCGACGCCGGAGACCACATAGCCCTCCTTGACCAGAGCGGCCTGTGCCGACGAGGCAAGGCCCTGGGTGCCGGCGGCGTTGAGAACCTTGACCGGAGTCTTCGGCGTCGTGCTCTGGGCGTCCTCGCTCTCGACGGGGACCTCACGATCCTTGGCGATCGACGCGAAGATCACGTCGGCGTCAGCAGTCTTGACGACGCGATTGGGGTCGCTCGGCGCCGTGCCGTTGGGCATCGTGACGAACCGGATCTTGGAGTTCGGCACGGCCCTGGCGCGCTTGGCGAGCCCCGTGAGCTTGGAGATCGACGAGATGCCCTTGTCGACCGTGATCGACGAGGTGAGGGCGTTGAGGAACTTGAACAGCCGGTCGGGGCGGGTCAGCACCCCCGCGCTCCGGGCGCGGCTGATGATCGACGACATGACGACCTGCTGGTGACCGAGCCGGCCGATGTCGCTGCCGTCGCCGACGGCGTGGCGCGTACGGGCCAGGGCCAGGGAGTTCTTGCCGTTGATGTGCTGCTTGCCGGCCGGGAGGTTGAGCTTGGCATCGGGGTCGACCATGGGCTTGTCGAGACACACGTCGATGCCGCCGAGGGCATTGACCATCGAGGCGAAGCCGTCGAAGTCCAGCTGCACGAAGTGGTCGATGTGGACGTTGCTGAGGGCCTCGACCGCGCGCACGGAGCACGCCGGGCCGCCGGCCAGCGCTGAGTTGATCATCAGGTTGGCGCCGCCGGGGAAGGCTCCGCTGCCGGTGTCCTTGCAGGCGGGCAGCGTCGTGAGGGTGTCGCGCGGGATCTGGACCGCCTCGACTCGCTTGTTGTCCTTGGCGAAGTGCACCAGCATCAGCGCGTCGCTGCGCTGCCCGGCTTCATTGCCGTAGCCCTTCGACTTGAGCTGGCGGGAGTCCGAGCCGATGAACAGGATGTTGGTCGCACCCTTGGGGGTGTCGTCCTTGACCACGTGGTCGTTCTTGTCCAGCGCCGCCGACGCGATGTTGCCGTTGAGCTTCCAGAACGCCGCGGCCCCGCCGATGCCGATCACCAGCGCGAACACGCCGACGCCGATCACGAGCCGTCGCCAGATCCGCTTCGGGCGGCGTACGTCGCGCCGGGGCGTGGGTGGCGTGGCAGTGCTCGTCACGGACGGATCTCCTGCAGGTCGGGGGCCGATCGCGGATCGGCAGAACTACCTAGAATAGGAGGCAGACCTGAGAGAACCGTGTGAAACCGGCGTGACGCTCCCCACCTCGTACGTCAACGTCTGGGTGTGAGGCGGAACAGCTTGATCTGCCGGTCGGTCCGCTTCTCGTACATCAGGAAGTTGGGCCACGTCTCGACCATGAGCGACCAGGCCGCGGCACGCTCGTCACCCTCGAGCCGGCGTACGAGCATGGGCGTCTCTCGCCTGCGGAACAAGACCGTGACCTCGGGCGTCGCCTCGACGTTCTTGACCCAGATGGGCTCCTTGGCGCCGCCGAAGTTGGAGCCGGCGATCAGGATGTCCTGGCCGTCGGGCACGCACAGCAACGGCATGCTGCGTGGGATCCCGCTCTTGCGGCCGCGCACCGTCAGCACGAGGTTGGGCAGTCCGGCGAGGTCGAGCAGCGTCAGCCGTCCACGGGTCACCCGCCGGATCAGGTTGTCCACCCACATGATCTGCCGGAGGTAGCGCGGCAGCCACGGGATGGAGCCGATCTTGACCGCGAGCGGAGTGAGCAGTCCCATGCCCGAAGACTACGGCGCAACTCCGTAGACCGGCTCGGGAACGGCACCCTCCGCGATGAGCTCGCGCAGCGCGGAACCGACTTCTGCGGTCTCCCAGCGGCGGCCGGCATCGCGGCGGGGGCCATGCGTCCAGCCCTCCTCCAGGCAGATCTGGCCGCCCTCGATCTCGATGACCCGGCCCGTCACATCGCCGGCCTCGACCGACGCGAGCCAGGCCACGACCGGTGAGTTGTCCTCGGGCTCGGGCATCGCCGAGGTGTCGAACGCACCCTCGGTCATCCGGGTCCGGGCGACCGGAGCGATCGCGTTGACCGTCACGCCGTAGCGGCCCATCTCGGCGGCGGCGACCAGCGTCATGCCGGCGATGCCGGCCTTGGCCGCGGAGTACGTCGTCTGGCCGATCGAGCCCTGCAGGCCTGCGCCGGACGACGTGTTGATGACACGGGCTGCCCGCGTACGCCCTTCCTTGGACTCGCTCCGCCAGTACGCACCTGCGTGCCGGAGTGGCGCGAAGTGGCCCTTGAGGTGCACCCGGATGACGGCGTCCCACTCCTCCTCCGAGGTGTTGACGAGCATGCGGTCGCGGACGAAGCCGGCGTTGTTGACGAGGATGTCGAGGCCGCCGAACGTGTCGATCGCCTGCTGCACCATGGCCTCGGCCTGGCCGAAGTCGGCGACATCGGCACCGTTCGCCACGGCCTCCCCGCCGAGCGCCTTGATCTCGGACACGACGGCCTCGGCGGGCGACTCGGCGTCGGTCTCCCCTGCCAGCGAGACGCCGAAGTCGTTGACGACGACCTTGGCGCCCTGCCGCGCCAGCTCGAGCGCGTGCGCCCGGCCGATGCCGCGGCCGGCGCCGGTGACGATCGCAATGCGGCCTTCGAGAAGGGTCATGAGTGCTGCTCCTTGGTGACGACGTGCAGGAAGACGGGTGGCTCTCCGCCGCCGTGACAGGCGAGGGTGGCTCCGGAGACGTACGACGCGAGGTCGGAGGCGAGGAACGCGACGACGCGCCCCACCTCCTCCGGCTCGGCCATGCGCCCGAGCGGGATCGTCGCCTCGACCGCGGCAACCGTCGCGTCGTCGCCGTAGTGGTCGCTGGTCTGCTCGGTGCGGCACAGGCCGACGTCGATGCTGTTGACCCGCACGCGGGGACCCCACTCGACGGCGAGCGTCCTGGTCAGCGAGTCGACTCCGGCCTTGGCTGCGCCGTACGACGCCGTGCCGGGCGAGGGCCGCAGCGCCGAGACCGACGAGATGTTGACGATGGCGCCGCCGTCGGGCTGCTGCTGCATCACGGCGTTGGCCGCCTTGGACACCGTCAGGACCGCTGACAGGTTGAGGCCGAGGATCTTGTCGTCGAGCCGCGAGCTCGAGTCAGCCGCGAGGGCGTACGGCGCCCCGCCGGCGTTGTTGACGAGCACATCGAGGCGACCGTGACTCTCGACGATGCCGGCGACCATGGCCTCGACCGCCTCGGGATCGCGTACGTCGCAGGTCAGGTGCTCGGTGCCGGAGGCCGGATCGTCGACCGGTGACCGGCCGCAGGTGACCACCGTGGCGCCCGCCTCGACCAGCACGGCAGCGATGCCGCGACCGATCCCACGCGAGCCGCCGGTGACCAGCGCCACGCGTCCGGAGAGGTCCAGGGCCAGAGTCATGCTGACAGGCTACCAAGCAAATGTTAGGTTGGCAGCCATGACCATACGTTCTGAGCTCCGCGACGACGGGATCCGCGTCGTCACGATGGACCAACCTCCGGTCAACGCGCTCACGGTCCAAGGCTGGTTCGACCTGGCCAAGGCTCTCGACGAGGCCGGCACGGACCGCGCCACGAAGGTCGTCGTGCTCCGTGCCGACGGCAAGGGGTTCAACGCCGGCGTCGACATCAAGGAGATGCAGAACACCACAGGCTTCGATGCCCTGATCGGCGCCAACAAGGGCTGCTTCGCGGCGTTCAAGGCCGTGTACGAGTGCGCCGTGCCGGTCATCGCCGCGGTGCACGGGTTCTGCCTCGGCGGCGGCGTCGGCTTGGTCGGCAACTCCGACGTCGTGGTCGCCAGCGACGACGCGTACCTCGGCGTGCCCGAGGTCAACCAGGGCGCCCTCGGCGCGGCCACGCATCTCGCCCGGCTCGTGCCGCAGCACCTGATGCGCACCCTCTACTTCACCGCTCGCACGATCCCGGCGGCCGACCTGGTGCAGCACGGGTCGGTGTACGCCGTCGTGCCGCGCGGCGAGCTCGACGACCTGGCGCTCAGCCTCGCCGCCGAGATCGCCGCCAAGGACACCCGCGTCATCCGCGCCGCCAAGGAGGCGCTCAACGGCATCGACCCGGTCGACGTCAACACCAGCTATCGCTTCGAGCAAGGATTCACGATGGAGCTCAACCTGATGGGCGTGAGCGACGAGCTCCGCGACGACTTCGCCGGGACGGCGAAAAGTCAGCAGAGTGCCGGGACCGACAAGGCCCAGAAGTGAGAGCGCCCTCGAAGGAGCTGACGATCGACGAGGTCCTCGGCCGCATCGAGAGCGGCATGACCGTCGGGATCGGCGGCTGGGGCTCGCGCCGCAAGCCCATGGCGCTGGTCCGTGCGATCCTGCGCAGCGACCTCACCGACCTGCACATCGTGTCGTACGCCGGGCCGGACGTCGGGCTGCTGCTCGCGGGCGGCAAGGCCAGCAAGGTGACATACGCGTTCGCGACCCTCGACTCGATCCCGCTCGAGCCGCTGTTCAGCCAGGCTCGGGTCGAGCGTGCCGCCGAGTTCCGCGAGTGGGACGAGGGGATGTTCCAGACCGGCCTGCGCGCTGCCGCCCAGCGGGTGTCGTTCCTGCCGATGCGCGCCGGGCTCGGCTCCGCCGTGCTCGAGAACGACCCCGACCTGCACACGGTGCGCTCGCCGTACGACGACCAGGAGGAGCTCGTCGCCGTACCGGCGCTCAACCTCGACGTCGCGCTGGTGCACATGAACCGCGCCGACGAGCTCGGCAACGGGCAGTACCTCGGCCCGGACCCCTACTTCGACGACCTGTTCTGCATGGCCGCCCGCGAGGCGTACGTGTCGACGGAGCAGATCATCGACACCGCGGGCCTGACCGTCGACGCGTCCCTGCAGAGCCTGCTGCTCAACCGCACGATGGTGACCGGTGTCGTCGAGACACCGAACGGCGCACACTTCACCGACTGCACCCCGACGTACGGGCGCGACGAGAAGTTCCAGAAGGCGTACGCCACGGCGGCGAAGACGCCCGAGGACTGGGCCGCCTTCCACGAACGATTCCTGTCCGGCGACGAGGCGGCCTATCAAGCCGCCGTCACCGCGTTCCGAGAGGAGGCCCAGGCATGAGCGATGTGACCCGCTCGGAGTACTGCGCCGTCGCGATCGCCGACTGCTTCGCCGACGACGGCGAGATCATGGGCAGCCCGATGGGGCTGCTGCCGACCCTGGGCGCACGGCTCGCGAAGAACACGACGAACCCGGCGCTGATGCTGACCGACGGCGAGGCCCGGATCCTGCGGGGCACGCCGCCCCTCGGCCAGTCCGGCGACGTCACCGAGGGCTGGATGCCGTTCCGCCTCGTGCTCGAGTCCGTCGTCCCGTACGGCAAGCGGCACGTCATGATGGGCGCGACCCAGATCGACCGCCACGGCAACCAGAACATCTCGGCGATCGGTCCGTGGGAGCAGCCGACGCGGCAGCTGCTGGGCGTACGCGGCGCACCGGGCAACACCGTCAACAACCGCACGTCCTACTGGGTGCCCAAGCACTCCGCCCGCGTCGTCGTCGAGCAGGTCGACATCGTGTCGGGCATCGGCCGCGCACGGGCCGAGGCGGCAGGCCCTGCGGCGACGAAGTTCCACGACGTGCACCGCCTCGTCACCAACCTCGGCGTGTTCGACTTCGGCGGTCCGGGGCACACGATGCGGTTCGTCTCGGTGCACCCGGGCGTGACCGTCGACGAGGTACGCGAGGCCAGTGGCTGCGAGATCCACGCCGACGGTGACGTACCGGAGACGCGTACGCCGACCGACGGCGAGCTGGTGCTGATCCGCGAGCTGCTCGACCCCACGAAGCTCCGCGAGCGGGAAGTGCCGTCCTCGTGATCGACCAGCTCCTGTCGACGCCGCTCACCCAGCTGACGGGCGTACGCCATCCGGTCGTGCAGACCGGGATGGGCTGGGTCGCCGGTCCGAGCCTGGTCAGCGGCACCGCCAACGCCGGCGGGCTCGGCATCCTCGCGTCGGCCACGATGACGCTGCCCGAGCTCGAGCAGGCGATCATCGAGGTCAAGGAGCGCACCGACCAGCCGTTCGGCGTCAACCTGCGCGCCGACGCCGCCGATGCGCCGGCGCGGTGCGAGCTGCTCATCGCCCACGGCGTCAAGGTCGCGTCGTTCGCACTCGCGCCCAAGCCCGAGCTGATCGCCACGCTCAAGGAGCACGACATCGTCGTCATCCCCAGCGTCGGGCTGCCCAAACACGCGGTCAAGGTCGCCTCGTGGGGCGCCGACGCGGTGATGATCCAGGGCGGCGAGGGCGGCGGGCACACGGGCTCGGTGCCGACCACGCTGCTGCTGCCGACCGTGCTCGACGCCGTCGACATCCCCGTCATCGCCGCCGGTGGCTTCTTCGACGGCCGTGGGCTCGCGGCCGCCTTGTCGTACGGCGCCGCCGGCGTCGGCATGGGCACCAGGTTTCTCCTGACCGCCGACAGCCGGGTGCCGGATGCGGTCAAGCAGCGCTACCTCGCAGCGGGACTCGACGACACCGTCGTCACCAAGAAGGTCGACGGCATGCCGCACCGCATGCTCCGCACCGACCTCGTCGAGCAGGTCGAGGGCGGGGCCGGCATCCGCCGCCTCGTGCCGACCGCTCGACGCACGCTGGAGTTCAAGCGCATGGCGGGGATGACCTGGAAGCAGCTCGCGGTCGACGGTCGCGCGATGCGCAAGGAGCAGGGCCGTACGCTCGGCCAGCTCGCCCTCGCCGTGAACACCCCGATGATGCTCAAGGCCGGACTCGTCGAGGGCGATGCGACCGCCGGCGTCCTCGCCTCCGGTCAGGTCGTCGGCGTCATCGACGACCTGCCGACCTGTGAGGAGCTCGTCGACCGGATCGTCACCGAGGCCGCGGCCGCCCTGAAGCGGGCCGGCTCGTACCTCTGAGCCAGCAGATTCGTTGATCCCGTCACCACGCGCTCTCATTGGAGTTCACATGCGCCGCATCCTCGTCATGGCCGCCGTCCTCGTCGCCCTGCTGGCCGGAGGGTCCCCGGCGTCCGCTGAGACCAAGCCGCTCCCGGTGCCTTACAACTTCCTGCCGGCGGCGATCCTCGGCGGGTCGCCGGGCGCGAGCGCCCCGGGCACGAACGACTGGGCCTGCAAGCCTTCGGCCGCACATCCCCGGCCCGTCGTGCTCGTGCACGGCACGTTCGGCAACCAGGCCACGAACTGGCAGACGTACGGGCCGCTGCTCAAGAACAACGGCTACTGCGTGTTCGCGTTGACGTACGGCGCCCTGCCGGCGCCCTACCCGGTCAACGCGCTCGGCGGACTCGGCAGCATGCGGACGAGCGCCAAGGAGCTGCGTGCGTTCGTCGACCGGGTCCTCACGACGACCGGCGCCGGGCAGGTGGACCTCGTCGGCCACTCGCAGGGCACGCTGATGCCCGCGTACTACCTGAAGTTCCTCGGCGGGGCTCCGAAGGTGCACTCCTACATCTCGCTCGCCTCGCTGTGGCACGGCACCGAGGTCCTCCCGGCCCAGCTGACCAAGCCCCTCGGCATCGACGCCTCCGTCGTCCCCGTGTGCGTGGCGTGCGGCGAGTTCAACCCCGACTCGACGTTCATGAAGGAGCTGCGCGCCGGTGGCGTGGCCGTGCCCGGCGTCCACTACGTCAACATCGTGACGAAGTACGACGAGCTGGTGCGGCCCTACACGAGCGGCATCGAGCCGGGCATGACGAACATCGTGCTCCAGAACCGCTGCGCCCTGGACTACACGGAGCACTTCGAGATCGCGGCCGACCGCAACGCGACGCTGTACGTGCTCAACGCCCTCGACCCGGCGCATCCCCGCCCGATCACCTGCACGCTGACGCTGCCGTTCGTCGGAGGGCTCTAGGTCGCTGCGGCGATCGCCGTGAGGATCTTGTCGGCGAGGTCGGCGCGGCAGATCACCAGGTCCGGCAGGTAGGGGTGCGCCGCGTTGTAGGTCAAGGTCGAGCCGTCGACGCGCGACGCGTGCAGGCCCGCAGCGAGGGCGACGCCGACAGGCGCTGCCGAGTCCCACTCCCACTGACCGCCGGCGTGCAGGTAGGCGTCGGCATCGCCGCGCAGCACCGCCATCGCCTTGGCGCCGGCTGAGCCCATGGGCTGCAGGTCGGCATCGAGGTCCTGCGCGACGGCGGCCGCGAACTCCGGCGGGCGGCTGTCGCTGACGAGGAAGATCGGCCGCTCGTGGGGGCCGCGCACGACCGTCGACCGCGCCGACGAGTAGACCGTCGACAACGCCGGCTGGGCCACCGCTGCTGCGGTGATCGCCGAGCCGGGGGCACCCCGCTCCCACAGAGCGACGTGGACCGCCCAGTCAGGACGACCCGGCATGCCGTACTCGCGGGTGCCGTCGAGCGGGTCGATGATCCACACCCGGTCGGCCGAGAGGCGTGCGGGCGAGTCGGCCGACTCCTCCGAGAGCACCGCGTCGCCGGGCCGGCGTTCGGCGAGCAGGGCGAGCAGCAGCTCGTTGGCCTTGGCGTCGCCGGCCTTGCCGAGCTCCTTGCCGGTCAGCCCGGAGGTGCGCTGCAGGTCGAGCAGCAATGCCCCGGCCCGTTCGGCGATCTCGGCCGCAAAGGCCGCATCCCGCTCGATCATGTCTGCTCCACTCGGTCGATCACGATTCCGGCGAGCGTACCCGCGTCGCCGTCGCTGGGCCGCAACAGCAAGTCGGGACGCATCGGCGCCTCGTACGGGGCGTTGATGCCGGTGAAGTCCTTGATCTCGCCGGCGCGCGCCTTGGCGTACAGCCCCTTGGTGTCGCGGGCCTCGGCCACCTCGAGCGGCGTGTCCATGAAGATCTCGAGGAACGGCAGGTTGTCGTCCTCGTGGGCAGCACGGGCGGCGTCGCGGTCCGCGCGATAGGGGCTGACGAGCGACACGATCGCGACGACGCCGGCATCGGCCAGCAGCCGCGCCACCTCGGTCACGCGGCGGACGTTCTCCTTGCGGTCCTCGGGGCTGAATCCGAGATCGGCATTGAGGCCGTGCCGCAGGTTGTCGCCGTCGAGGATGTACGCCGGCCGGCCCGACGCGACGAGGCGCCGCTCGATCTCGACGGCCACGCTCGACTTGCCGGAGCCGGAGAGCCCGGTCAGCCACAGCGTCATGCCCTTGGTCTTGCGGTGCTCGCGCGTCACGGCGCCGCTGTGCCACACGATGTTGGGCTCGTTCTGGCTCGCACCCAGCAGCATTCCGGCAGCGACGGTGTTGTTGGTCGCCTCGTCGATCAGGATGAAGCTGCCGGTGTCGCGGTTGCGGCGATAGGGATCGAGGTGCAACGGCTTCTGCGTGCGCAGCCGCACCCGGCCGATCTCGTTGAGCGCCAGCGTCGGCGCGTCCTCGACGCGGTGCAGCGTGTTGATGTCGAGGCGGTACTCGAGCTCCTTGACCGAGACGCGGGTGTCGCGCGTCGTGTGCAGCATCGCGTACGTCGTGTCGGTGTCGAGCGTCAGGTCGCCGTCCATCCAGCAGATCATCGCGTCGACGTCCTGCGTGCTGGTCGGCCGGTTGTTGGGCCGGCACAGCATGTCGCCGCGGCTGATGTCGAGGTTGTCGGCGAGCTCGATCGTCACGGCCTGGCCGGTGAACGCCTCGTCGAGCTTCGTGCCACCCGGGCCCCAGACGTTCGTCACCATCGTCGAGAAACCCGACGGCAGGACCACGACCTCGTCGCCCGGCCGGAACACGCCACCGGCGACCGTACCGGCGTAACCGCGGAAGTCGTGGAAGTCCGCCTGCTGCGGCCGGATGACGTACTGCACCGGCATACGGGCGTCGATGAGGTTGCGGTCGGACGCGACGTGCAGGTCCTCGAGGTAGCCCAGCAGGGCCGGCCCCTCGTACCAAGGCATGGCCGCACTCTGGGTGACGACGTTGTCGCCCGTGAGCGCCGAGACCGGGATGAACGTCAGGTCCGGGACCTCGAGCTTGGACGCGAACGCCTCGAACTCGGTGCGGATCTCGTTGAACCGCTCCTGGGAGTAGTCGACGAGGTCCATCTTGTTGACGCAGAGCACGAGGTGCGGGATGCCGAGCAACGACGCGAGGAAGGCATGGCGCCGTGACTGTTCGAGGACGCCGTTGCGGGCATCGATCAGGATCAGCGCGACGTCTGCCGTCGAGGCACCCGTGACCATGTTGCGCGTGTACTGGATGTGGCCCGGGGTGTCGGCGATGATGAACTTGCGCTTGGGCGTCGCGAAGTAGCGGTACGCCACGTCGATCGTGATGCCCTGCTCCCGCTCGGCGCGCAGGCCGTCCGTGAACAGCGCAAGGTCCGGGCCGTCGAAGCCGCGGGCCGCGCTCGCCGTCTCGATCGCGCCGAGCTGGTCCTCGAAGATCGCCTTGCCGTCGAACAGCAGCCGGCCGATGAGGGTGGACTTGCCGTCGTCGACGCTGCCGGCCGTCGCGATGCGGAGAAGCTGCGACATCAGAAGTAGCCCTCTTTCTTGCGGTCTTCCATGCCGGCCTCGGAGATCGCGTCGTCCGCCCGCGTCGCACCCCGCTCGGTGATGCGGGCGGCGGCGACCTCGGTCACCACGTCCGCCGGGGTCGCGGCATGTGACTCGACGCAGCCCGTGCAGGTCGCGTCGCCGATCGTGCGGAAGCGGACCATGGCGTCGAACGGCTCCTCCTCGCCCCGGGGCTGGATGAACCGGTTGACCGCGAGCAGCATGCCGTCGCGTGCGACGACCGTCCGCTCGTGCGCGTAGTAGAGCTCGGGGAGCTCGATCTCCTCGCGAAGGATGTAGTTCCAGATGTCGAGCTCGGTCCAGTTGGACAGCGGGAAGACCCGCATGTTCTCGCCCTTGTGGTGCCGCCCGTTGTAGAGGCTCCACAGCTCGGGTCGCTGGTTCTTGGGGTCCCACTGGCCGAACTCGTCGCGGAAGCTGAAGACGCGCTCCTTGGCTCGGGCCTTCTCCTCGTCGCGGCGCGCACCGCCGAACACGGCGCCGAACTGGTTCTCCTTGATGCCGCGCAGCAGCGACACGGTCTGCAGCTTGTTGCGCGGACCCAGGGGCCCGCCGATCTCCTTGGCGCGCCCGGCGTCGATGTCGTCCTGGACGCTCGCGACGATGAGCCGCAGCCCGAAGCGCTCGACCGTACGGTCCCGGAACTCGATGACCTCGTCGAAGTTCTGTCCCGTGTCGACGTGCATCACCGGGAACGGGACGGGCGCCGGCCAGAACGCCTTGGCCGCCACGTGCAGCATGACGACGGAGTCCTTGCCGCCGGAGAACAGCAATCCGGGGCGCTCGATCGTCGCGGCGACCTCGCGGAAAATGTGGACGGCCTCGGCCTCGAGCTTGTCGAGGTCGGTCAGCACGTACGTCTGGGTCATGCCGAGCTCGCCGACTGAGAATAGAACATGTTCTAGTTTTGCAGTCGGACGGCGCAAAGGCAACCTCCGGCTACCGGGCGGCGACGAGCCCCGCGACCTGCTCGGCGATCGCCTGACGGACGTCCTCGTGCGAGGCGCCTGTCGCGTCGGCCATGAACCGGCCGAAGATCAGCCAGCCCAGGACTGTCGACCCGGCGACCGAGGTGGCCACCGCCCGGTCGGGGTCGCCGCCCTCCCACAGCCCGGAGAACAGCTCGGTCGTCGAGGCCGTGCCGGGCAGCGCCGCCTCCGGACTGTCGAGCACGGCGTGCACCAGCGTCCGCCAGTACGACGGTCGCTGGGCCAGCAGGTCGAGCAGCTCGGCCACCACGTCGGGCGCGGCAGTGCCGCTGGTCGGCAGCCCGGAGGCGAGGACGGCCGAGGTCACCATCTCGGCGTCAGCGGCGAGCATCTGCTCGAGCACGTCGGCCTTGGTGCCGAAGTGGCGGTGCACCAAGGCGTGGTTGACGCCAGCGCGCGTCGCGATGTCGCGCACGGAGAAGCCGTCGGGGCCCCGCTCGGCGACGAGCTCGCTCGTCGCGGCAAGCACCGCGGAACGTACCTGCTCACGGCCTCGGGGCCTGGCGTCGATCGGGAAGCTCGTCATGCCGCGAAGTCTATACAACGCTGTAACCATACGGTTACAGTCGGCGGATGCTTCGCCTCCCGCTCCTCGTCGTCGGTGCCGTGCTGGTCGCCGGCAACGCGCTCGCCGGGCCGTCCGCGTCCGCCGAGCCGGAGATCACGCTGCCGCCCATCCCGGCCGTCTCCGGCCTGCCGATCCCGTCGCTGCCGACGGACCTGCTCGCACCGCGTTTCACCGGTGCGCCGACTCCCGAGCAGCCGATCGCCCACCCGGCGATCCCGCAGAACCCCTGGCTGGCGTCCGACGGCAGCAACTCGATGCACAACGACGCGTACGCCTCGGACGCCTATCGCGTCAGCGGACCACTGGGCGAACACCTCAAGGTGAGCTCGGCGTCGTACGGCGTCCGCGAGTGCGCCACGATCGCGTTCGACTCCCACGGCCGGATCGTCGGCCTGTGCGGCGGTCTCGAGGGCTTCGGGATGATGGTGATCGATCCCGTCACGCTGAAGCCGATCTCGGAGCTGCGCACCTCGGCGCGCAACCTGCTCGCGAGCGCCAACCCGTTCACCGACATCTGCGGAGGGACGTACTTCTTCCTCGACGGCAACGACGTCGCCTATCCGACCACGGCCAAGAAGACCGTGCTCAAGATCGCCGTCAGGGCCGACGGCACGCTCGTCAAGCAGGCCGAGTGGTCGCTCGCCGCGTACGTCGGGGCTGACGACTGCCTGATCGCGACGATGCCGGACTGGTCCGGCCGCCTGTGGTTCTTCACCCAGCAGGGCACGATCGGGACGCTCGACCGCCAGACCGGAACGGTTCACGTCGCGCAGCTGCCGGACGGCGAGGAGGTCACCAACTCGGTCGCGACCGACGAGACCGGCGGCATGTACGTCGTCTCGACCCACGCGCTCTACCGTCTCGACGCCGCGACGGACGGGACGCCGGCGGTGACGTGGCGCGAGGCGTACGACCGGGGCAGCCGTCTGAAGCCCGGCAACCTCTCGCAGGGCTCCGGCACGACTCCCACGCTGCTCGGTGATCGCTGGGTCGCGATCAACGACAACGCCGATCCGCAGACCAACGTGCTCGTCTACGACCGCCGCAAGGGCGCGACCGACCGGCTGCACTGCACGCAGCCGGTGCTCGCCAACAACGCCGGCACGACCGACAACAGCCTCGTCGCGGCGGGCAACTCGTTCATCATCGAGAACAACTACGGCTATGGCGGGCCGGCCTCGACGATCCTCGGCAAGACCACGACGCCCGGCCTCGCCCGCGTCATCGTCGACGCTGGTGGCTGCCACGTGGCGTGGACCAGCAACGAGATCGCGCCCAGCTCGGTCGCCAAGGCGTCACTCGGCAACGGGCTCCTCTACGCGTACACGAAGCCGAAGGCCGGGCTGCTCGGCAACGTCGTGGACGCCTGGTACTTCACGGCGATCGACATCCGCACCGGCAAGACCGTCTGGAGCCGGCTGACCGGCACCGGCGTCCAGTGGAACAACCACTACGCAGCGATCTACCTGGGGCCTGACGGGACGGCGTACATCGCGACCCTGGCCGGGCTGGTCAGGATCCAGGACTCGTGAGGACGTACGTCGTCAGTGGGGCGGCCAGTGGAATCGGCGCCGCCACGACGGCCCTCCTGCGCGACCGGGGTGACCGCGTGATCACGGTCGACCTGCACGATGCGGATGTGGACGCGGACGTGTCGGCGCCTGCTGGTCGGGCCGACGCGGTCGCCGGCGTCCAGCGGCTGGCCGACGTGGTCCACGGTGTCGTGCCGTGCGCGGGGATCGCCGGCTCATCAGGGGTCGCGTCGTCGCTCGTCGTCTCGGTCAACTTCTTCGGCGCGGTGGGGCTGGTCGAAGGTCTCCGCCCCCAGCTCGCCGCTGCTGAGGGCGCCAGCGTCGTGTTGTTGGCCTCGAACTCGATCACGGGCATGCCCGGTTGGCGCGCATCGGTCGCCGACCACTGCTTGGCCGGCGACGAAGCAGCGGCACGCGCTGACGCCGACCAGGCCGAGTCGGTGATGGTCTATCCGGCGACCAAGGCGGCGCTGGCGTGGTGGGCCCGTCGCGAGGGCATCACCCCCGACTGGATCGGTGCAGGCATCCGGCTCAACGCCGTGGCGCCCGGCATGATCGCCAGCCCCATGACGGACCGGCTGCTGGCCGACCCGGAGATCGGCCCGCTCGTCGAGGCGTACCCGACCGCGATCGGACGCCTCGGACAGCCGTCGGAGGTGGCAGCCCTGATCGCGTTCCTGCTCTCGGACGCGAGCAGCCTGATGGTGGGGTCGGTCGTGTATGCCGACGGTGGCACCGACGCCATGCTGCACCCGCAGTCCCCCGAGGGCTGGGACGTCTGAGTCACTCCGCTCGCCCCGTCCACCGCCGTCGGGGCGTAGCCTCCGTACATGGCCGTCCCGGTGGCGTACGCGCGATCGTCGGCACGCGTCGCCAGGATCTGTGAGGCCGCCGCCGATGCGCGGACGTTGCGGCTCCAACTGGTCGAGGAGATCCGTCAGGTGGTCGGCTTCTACGCGTACGCCTGGCTGCTGACGGACCCCGGTACGTCGGTGGGGTCCGCGCCGTTGGCCGACGTCCCCTGCCTGCCCGAGCTGCCCCGCCTGATCCGCCTCAAGTACGTCACCGACGTCAACCGGTGGACCGCGATGACCGGCTCACCGGCCGCCTCGCTGCACGACGCGACGGAGGGCGACCCGACCCGGAGCCTGCTGTGGCGGGAGCTGCTCTGCCGCTACGACATCCAGGACGTGGCGTCGCTGGTCCATCGGGACCGGTTCGGCTGCTGGGGATTCCTCGACCTGTGGCGGTCCCAACAGCTGCCGCCGTTCACGGAGGTCGAGATCGACTACCTCGCCGACATCGCCGCACCGGTGACGACGGCACTGCGGCGATGCCAGGCCAACACGTTCGCGGCCACGTCGGCAGGCGATGCCGGCCGTATCGGCCCGGTGGTGCTGCTGCTGTCGCCGGACCTCCAGGTGCTCCGGCAGACCCCAGAGGCACAGGAGTACCTGCGAGCGCTGGTACCCCCGACCGAAGGACAGGCGCCGATCCCGGCGAGCGCCTACAACGTCGCGGCCCAGCTGCTGGCCGTCGAGCAGGGCATCGACGACAACCCGCCATCGGCCCGCGTGCATGTCTCGGGCGGTCGCTGGGTGAACCTGCGCGCCGCGCGCATCGGAGACGCGGCGAGCGCCGGTGACCGCGAGATCGCCGTCACCATCGAGGAGACCTCACCGGCCGAACGCGCTGATGTCTTCGCCAGCGCGTTCGGGTTCAGCACCCGGGAGCGCGAGCTGCTCGGTCACCTCATGACCGGCACGGACACCCGCCAGGTCGCCGGGTTGATGTTCCTCTCCGAGCACACCGTGCAGGACCATCTCAAGTCGATCTTCGCCAAGACCGCGACGCACAACCGGCCCGCACTGCTGGCGCGTGCTCTCGGCACCTGACGCTGCTCACGGTCGACTCATGCCCGCGCACTCTCCAGGATCTTGGTCTGAGGCGTTCCGACGAGTGCCGGGGAGTTGTCCGGGGAGGACCAGACCTTCTCCCGCAGGAACGCCAGGAACCTCTCGGCTTCCTCGACGGTGTCGAAGTCGAGGTCGATGACCACGTACTGGCGATCGTCGACCGGTTGCTGGACGCGCTGGCCGCGAACCCCGGCTTTCGTGCGGAACTCCGCGAACCTGTCGTATGCCGAGCTCCAGAGCTCGAAGTCGACGATCGCATGCTCGATGTGAAGGGTGGTCATGGCTGCTCCTGCGTCGTGAAGGTGGTTTCCATCGACGCTAGGCAGCGAAGCGGCGCACGCCCATCCCAGAATCCTGGGGTCTTCGTCGCACTCGCGGCGGCGTACGGACGGTCGAGTGCGAGGATCGTCGTATGAGCTTCTTCGACAAACGACGGACCGCTCCCGCGGCCACCTCGGACGGCGTGCCCGGCACGGCCGAAGTCGTCACTGTCTCGGTGAATCGCGGCGACACGGTCAATCAGATCTGCGAGATGAACCTCGTGATCAGTGCTCCCGGCGTGACGCCGCTCGCGGTCGAGTTCTCCGGCCCCGTGAAGCGGAAGGTCTGGCCTGCGCCGGGCGCGGTGCTGCCGATCCTGGTCGACCCCGCCGACCCCACCAACTACCGGATCTTGTGGGACCAGGTCACGCCGGCCAAGGACGCTGCACGGGCCAAGGCGGAGAGCGTCGCCGCCCTGCAACGGGAGGAGCCGGCCGACGCCCCGGCGGACGACGTCATCAGCCGACTGGAGCGCCTCGCCGCGCTGCGCCAGAGCGGCGCACTCACCGAAGAGGAGTTCGCCGCGCAGAAGGCGAAGGTCCTCGGCTAGCGACCTTCGACGTACGCCTTGAAGCTCTTGCTGCCGGTGTCGAGGGCGCTCTTGAGGACGCGCTTCAGCACGAAGCCGGGCATCGGCACCTTGACGCCGATCTCGAGGTCGAGCTTGACGTGGGTGCCGCTGCCGGTGGGCGTCAGCGTGTAGGTAGCGACCTGCTTGGACTGCACCGAGCTCTCGGCCAGCGTCCAGGTCACGGAGTGCGGCTCGTCCCACGTGTAGTCGGTGACCTCTTCGTCGGTGAACCCTGCAGCCGAGACCTTGGCGCGTACGCGTTTGGGTCGTCCATCGTCGTGTCGGCTCTCGACGGTGGCCGACTTGTGCGCGCTTGAGCGCTTCGGCAGGTCCTCGATCGCAGCGACGGCGTCGAAGACCTGCTCGGGCGTAGCATCGACGTCGAACTCAGTGGTGCCGGAAACTGCCATGCGCGGAACAGTAGTGGCTCAGGCCCGGCGCCACGGCAGGTTTTCGACGATCGAGGGGAACGCAGGCATGAGGGCACCGGTCACCGATGAGCAGGTCCAGGAGCTGGCGGCGACGGCCAGGCCGCTCGCACTGACGCTCCTGTGGTGGGGTCCGGAACGGCATCGGGACGGAGCTGCGGCGATCGAGCTGGAGCACCAGCGACGCATGGTGTCCCTGCATGCCGACGGCACGATCGCGGTGCTCTGCCCCGGGGGCGACGACGCGCTGGCCGGGGTGGCGGTGATGACGGTGCCACCGGAGCAAGCCGAGGAGATCATGTCCTCCGACCCGTGCGTCCAGGCCGGGATGATTCGTGTCGAGGTGCACCCCGGGGCAGGGTTCCCCGGAGACTCGATCCCTGCCTAGAGCCTCTCGATGATCGTGACGTTGGCCTGGCCGCCACCCTCGCACATGACCTGCAGGCCGTAGCGGCCATCGGTGCGCTCGAGCTCGTTCAGCAGCGTGGTCATCAAGCGGGTGCCTGTCGCCCCGATCGGGTGGCCGAGCGCGATGCCGCCGCCGTTCACGTTCACCTTGTCGTGCGGCACGTCGAGCTCCTGCATCCACGCCAGCACGACCGAGGCGAACGCCTCATTGCACTCGAACAGATCGATGTCCGCCACCGTCATGCCTGTCTTGCTCAGCGCGTGCCGGGTCGCGGCGATCGGCCCGGTCAGCATCCAGATCGGGTCGTCGGCGCGTACGGACAGGTGGTGCACCCGGGCCCGGGGCGTGAGCTGGTGGTCCTTGACCGCCTGCTCGGACGCGATCAGCATCGCGCTCGCGGCGTCACTGATCTGTGACGCGACGGCGGCGGTGATCCGGCCCCCAGGTGCCAGCGGCTGCAGCGCCGCCATCTTCACCAGCGAGGTCTCGCGCGGGCACTCGTCGACCGCGAACTCGCCCACCGTCACGACCTGGCTGTCGAACCGGCCCTCGGCGATCGCCGTGCGCGCCCGCTCGTGCGAGGCGAGCGCGAACTCCTCCATCGCCTCGCGGCTGAGGTCCCACTTCTCGGCGATCATCTCGGCCGACTTGAACTGGCTGACCTCTTGGTCGCCGTAGCGCTTGAGCCAGCCGGGCGACTCCGCGAACGGCGTCGTGAACCCGTACTGGTCGGCCACCAGCATCGCCGCCGAGATCGGGATCGCGCTCATGTTCTGCAGCCCGCCGGCGACGACGAGGTCCTGCGTCCCGGACATCACTCCCTGCGCGGCGAAGTGCACCGCCTGCTGGGACGAGCCGCACTGCCGGTCGATCGTCACTCCGGGCACGTGGTCAGGAAGGCCGGCAACGAGCCACGCCGTACGCGCGACGTCTCCGGCCTGGGAGCCGATCGTGTCGCAGCAGCCCATGATGACGTCGTCGACCGCGCCCGGATCGATGCCCGTGCGGTCCATGAGCGCGGACAGCACGTGGCCGCCGAGGTCGGCCGAGTGCACGCCGGCGAGCGATCCGCCGCGCCGGCCGACGGGCGTCCGGACGGCGTCGATGATGTACGCGCTGGCAGTCATGTCGTGATCCCGTCGAGGAGGATGGTGAGGTACTGGTCGGCGACATCGTGGTGGCTCAGCTTGCCGCCGGGCTGGTACCACCGCACCGCGACCCAGACGGTGTCGCGGATGAAGCGATAGACGAGCTCGACGTCGAGATCCTTGCGGAGAGCGCCGGAGGCCACGCCCTCGCGGAGCAGCGTCAGCCACACGTCGCGCGACTGCTGGTTGCGGTCGGCGAGGTAGGCGAAGCGGTCGAACGTACCGAGGTAGTCCGCCTCGTTCTGGAAGATCGCCACCTCGTCGCGGTGGTGGTCGATCGCCTCGAACGACACCCGCACGGCGGCCTCGAGCTTGGCCCGCGGATCGTCGGTGCCGGCGAGGATGCCCGCGTACGCACCGAACAGCTCCTCCTGGAACGACGACAGGATCTCGTCGACCATCGACTCCTTGGAGTCGAAGTGGTGATAGAGCGAGCCGCTCAGGATGCCGGCCGCGTCGGCGATGTCGCGGACCGTGGTGTTCTTGAAGCCCTTGGTGGCGAACAGCTCGGCTGCGATCTGCAGCAGCTCCTCCCGCCGCGTCTGTGTCGTCTCAGCCATCTCAGGCTCGCTGACTCGACACGGAGATGACCTCGCCGGTCAGGTAGGTCGAGTAGTCCGACGCCAGGAACACCATCACGTTCGCCACTTCCCACGGCTCGGCTGCGCGGCCGAACGCTTCTCGTTGCTTGAGCTCGGCCAGCAGCTCGTCGCTGGTGACCTTGGCGAGGAACGGGTGCATCGCCAGCGACGGGGCGACCGCGTTCACCCGGATACCGTACGGCGCGACGTCGAGCGCGGCGCAGCGGGTCAGCGCCATCACGCCGGCCTTCGCCGCGGCGTAGTGCGCCTGCCCTTCCTGTGCGCGCCACCCGATCACCGAGGCGTTGTTGACGATGACGCCGCGCTTGCCGGCTGTACGCATGCGGTTGCCCGCCGCGCGAACGCACCGGAACGTCCCGGTCAGGGTGATGTCGAGGACCCGCGACCACTCGTCGTCGGTCATCTCGAGCACGTCGGCCGTCCCACCGAGGCCCGCGTTGTTGACCATGACGTCGGCCCCACCGTGCTCGTCGGCGATGTCGAGGAGAGCCTGGACCTGAGCCTCGGCGGTGACGTCGACGACGAGCGAACGTACGCGATCGGCGCCGAACTCCGCCCCCAGCGCCTCCTGCGCCTCGGCCAGTCGCCGCTCGTGCGTGTCGCTGATGATCACGACGCCGGCGGACTCCTCCAGGGCCCGCCGCGCGACGGCCGCGCCGATGCCCGCGCCGGCGGCCGCGGTCACCACGACGACCTTGTCGGTGAGCAGTCCATGACCCGGGACGTAGTCCGGCGTCGGCTGCTCGGGTCGCATCGTTGTCATCCGCGGGCCTCTTTCGGAAGGCCGAGCACGCGCTCGGCGAGGATGTTGCGTTGGATCTCGTCACTGCCGCCGTAGAGCGTGTCCGCACGAGAGAACAGGAAGAGCCGCTGCCAGCGGTCGAGGTCGTACGCGTCGCCGTCGGCGGTGAGCGAGCCTGCGCCGCAGACGTCCATCGCCAGCTCGCCGAGACGTCGGTGCCAGCCCGCCCACACGAGCTTGGCGACGTTGTCGGCGCCCGGCGTGGCCTCGGTCAACGACCGGACGGCGTTGATGCGCATGACCTCGAACTCCACACTCTGCGCCGCGAGCCGGTCACGGAGCACCGCGTCGTCGAGGGCGCCGTTGGCGCGGGCCAGGTCGATCAGGTCGTTGAGCTCGCTCTCGAAGCCGACCTGCTGACCCAGCACGGAGACACCGCGCTCGAAGCCGAGCAGCGCCATCGCGACCCGCCACCCGTCGCCGGGCGCACCGACGATCATCGAGGCGGGCGCACGAGCACCGGTGAAGAACACCTCGTTGAACTCCGAGTCGCCGGTGATCTGCTCGATCGGCCGGACCTCGACGCCCTCCTGGTCGAGCGGGACCAGCAGGAACGACAGGCCACTGTGACGTGCCGATCCCGGTTCGGTGCGGGCGATGACGAAGATCCAGTCGGCCTCGTGCGCCCACGAGGTCCAGACCTTCTGACCGTCGACGACCCACTCGTCAGCGGTCTCGTCGAGCACGGCTCGGGTCTTGACGGCGGCCAGGTCGGAGCCGGCCCCCGGCTCGGAGTAGCCCTGGCACCACAGCTCGTCGACCGTACGGATCGCCGGCAGGAATCGCGCCTTCTGCTCGTCGGTGCCGAACTCGATCAGCGTCGGGCCGAGCAGCTGCTCGCCGAGGTGGTTGACCGTCTCCGGAGCGCCGGCGCGGGCGTACTCCTCGTGGAAGATCGCCTGCTGGGTGAGGCTGAGTGCGCGACCGCCGTGCTCCTTCGGCCAGCCGAGGCAGGTCCACCCGTGCTCGGCGAGGTGCCGGTTCCACGCGCGCCGCTCCTCGTACGCCTCAGAGCCGCCGACACCCTTGAGGTCGGCCCACTCGCCGACAAGATGCTCGCCGAGCCAGGCATGCACCTGCTCGCGGAAGGCATCGTCGTCGGAGGTCATATGAGGTAGCCTACCAAGCACTTGCTTGGCTAGCGACGAAGGAGGAATTTCGTGACCCACACCGTCCCGGGGCTCGTGCGCCGCGCCGCCGCAGAGTTCGGCGATGCTCCTGCGTACGTGATGGACGGTCGGACCGTGACGTTCGCCGAGCTGCACGATCTCGTACGCGGCGCTGCCGCGGCCTACCACCACCGAGGGCTCGAGCCTGGCGGCCGCGTGGTGCTCTGGGCGCCCAACAGCATCGACTGGGTCGTCGCGGGACTCGCCGTGACGTACGCCGGGGGCACGCTGGTGCCGGCCAACTCGCGCTACACCGCGCACGAGGTCGCCGACCTGGTCGACCGTACGCACGCGACGCTCGTGGTCATCGCCGACGGGTTCCTCGGGCGTACCCAGATCGCCGACCTGCGGGCACTGGCACCTGAGGCTCCGATCCTCGACCTCGCAGACCTGGCCTCCCTCGCCGCCGACGACGCAGACCTGGCCGCGGTCGAAGCCGCCGCCGGAGCGGTGTCACCCGACGACGTCGCCGACATCCTCTTCACCTCCGGCACGAGCGGCCGCCCCAAGGGCGTGCTCAGTGCTCATCGGCAGACCGTCGCCGCTGCGACGGCCTGGAGTGCCGTCGGAGAGGTCACCGCCGACGACCGCTACCTCGTCATCAGCCCGTTCTTCCACTCGTACGGCTACAAGGTCGGTGTCCTCGTCGGGCTGCTCCATGGGTGCACCCTCTACCCCATGGCGACGTTCGAGCCCGATGCCGCACTCGCGCTGATCGCCTCGGAGCGGATCACGATGGTGCCGGGTGCGCCGGCGATCTTCCTCGGCCTGCTCGAGTCGCCGGCCTTCGCGTCGACCGACACGTCATCGCTCCGGTTCGCCAACACGGGTGCCGCGAACGTACCCGTTGCCCTCGTCGAGCGGCTGCAGAGCGAGCTGAGCTTCGACCTCGTCATCACCGCGTTCGGCATGACCGAGTGCGTCGTCGCGACGATGTGCCGGCGCGGCGACAGCAACGAGACCGTCGCCACGACGTGCGGCCGCGCCATCGACGGCATGGAGACCGCGGTCGCCGACCCCGAGACCGGCAAGCACCTCCCGGCAGGCAGCGAGGGTGAGCTGTTGCTGCGTGGCTCACAGGTCATGCTCGGCTATCTCGACGACCCGGCCGCCACCGCCGACGCGATCGACGCCGACGGCTGGCTGCACACCGGCGACGTCGGGGTGCTCGACGACGACGGCTACCTGCGGATCACCGACCGGCTCAAGGACATGTACATCTGCGGTGGGTTCAACGTCTACCCCGCCGAGGTCGAGCAGGCGCTGGCCCGCCTCGACGGCGTCGTCGAGTCGGCCGTGATCGGCGTGCCCGACGAGCGGCTCGGCGAGGTGGGCAAGGCCTTCGTCGTACGTCGTGAGGGCGGGCCCGGCGCCGACGCGGTCATCGCCTTCGCCCGCGAGCGGCTGGCCAACTTCAAGGTGCCGCGCGAGGTCGTCTTCGTCGACGCCCTGCCGCGCAACCTGGGCGGAAAAGTCTTGAAAACCGAGCTGAGGAGCACATCGTGAGCGACGAAGACGTAGTCACGTACGAGGTGGTCGACCAGGTCGCGCGGGTCACGCTCAACCGGCCGGAGTACCGCAACGCACAGAACTCCAAGATGACGTACGCGCTGGACGCCGCGTTCCAGCGCGCGACCGACGACGACGCGGTCAAGGTCATCGTGCTGGCCGGCAACGGCAAGCACTTCTGCGCGGGCCACGACATCGGGACGCCCGGGCGCGACGTGGACCAGACGTTCGAGCGCAAGGCCGTGATCTGGTGGGACCACACCGACAAGGAGGGCGGCGACCAGCGCTTCGCCCGCGAGTCGGAGGTCTATCTCGGCATGTGCCGGCGCTGGCGCGAGATCCCGAAGCCGGTCATCGCGCAGGTGCACGGCGCCTGCATCGCCGGCGGGCTGATGCTCGCCTGGGCGTGCGACTTCATCATCGCGTCGGACGACGCGTTCTTCTCCGATCCCGTCGTACGCATGGGGATCCCGGGGGTCGAGTACTTCGCGCACCCGTGGGTCATGAACCCCCGGGCGGCCAAGGAGTTCCTCTACTCCGGCGACCGGTTCACCGCCGATCGCGCGCTGGCTCTCGGCATGGTCAACCAGGTCGTACCGGCCGAGGAGCTCGAGTCGACGGTGTCGGCGCTGGCCGGCCGCATCGCGCAGATGCCGCGCTTCGGCCTCGCGCTGACCAAGAAGGCGGTCAACCAGGCCGAGGACCTGCAGGGCATGCGCGCCGGCATGGACTCGGTGTTCGGCCTGCACCACTTCGCGCACGCGCACAACGCCGAGACCTCCGAGAACGCGCTCGGCGGGCTCGATGCCAAGTCGATGGCTGCCAAGGCCCGTGAGAACGAAGGCAAGGAGCAGGGGTGAACCTCGACTTCTCCCCTGACGAGCTCGCCTTCCGCGACGAGGCTCGGGCGTGGCTGTCGGCGAACGTACCGGCTGAGCCGCTGCCGTCGATGGACACCGCCGACGGGTTCGTCGCCCACCAGCAGTGGGAGCGCCGGCTCGCCGACGCGCGGTGGTCGGTCGTCTCCTGGCCCGAGGAGTTCGGCGGCCGTGGAGCCTCGCTCGTCGAGTGGGTCATCTTCGAGGAGGAGTACTACCGCGCCGGCGCTCCCGGCCGGGTCTCGCAGAACGGGATCTTCCTGCTCGCGCCGATCATCTTCGACCACGGCACCGGCGACCAGCAGCAGCGCTGGCTGCCGTCGATGGCGACCGGCGAGACGATCTGGGCGCAGGCGTGGTCCGAGCCCGAGGCGGGATCCGACCTCGCGTCGCTGCGGTCGACCGCCACGCAGGTGGACGGTGGCTGGCTGCTCAACGGGCAGAAGACCTGGTCGTCCCGGGCGGCGTACGCGCACCAGGGCTTCGGCCTGTTCCGCTCCGACCCTTCGACCGAGCGGCATCGCGGGCTGACGTACTTCTGCTTCCCGCTCGACGCGGACGGCGTCACCGTACGTCCGATCGCCCAGCTCGACGGTGAGGCCGGCTTCGCCGAGCTGTTCCTCGACGACGTCTTCGTGCCCGACGCCGACGTGCTCGGTGAGCCCGGTGACGGCTGGCGGGTCGCGATGAGCACCGCCGGCAACGAGCGCGGGCTGTCCTTGCGGTCGCCGGGTCGCTTCTGCGCGACGGCCGACCGCCTCCTCGACCTGTACGCCTCACAGCCCGACCCTGCGCTTGCCCCGCCCGTCGTCGACGCCTGGCTGCGCGCCGAGGCGTACCGGCTCTACACGTGGGGCACCGTCACGCAGCTCGCCGGTGGTGGTGACATCGGCGCGGCCGGCTCGGTCAACAAGGTGTGGTGGAGCGAGCTCGACGTCGCGCTCCACGAGACCGCGCTCGACCTGCTCGGCGCCGAGGCGGAGGTCACCTCGAGCTGGACCGACGGCTATCTCTTCTCGCTGTCCGGCCCGATCTATGCCGGCACCAACGAGATCCAGCGCAACATCGTCGCCGAGCGAATCCTCGGCCTCCCCCGCGAGGCCAGAGGATGAAGTTCACCTTGACGGACGAGCAGTCCGGCTTCGCCCGGTCCGTCGACGACCTGCTGTCCCGGGCCGACCCCGTTGCGGCGAACCGGGCCTGGGCCGCCGGCGACCACGAGCCCGGCCTCAAGCTCTGGTCGCGGCTCGCCGACCTGGGCGTGACGTCCCTGGCCACCGAGGCCACGCCCGTCGAGGTCTGCATCGCGTTCGAGGCGATCGGCCGTCACGCAGTACCCGGACCGTGGATCGAGTCGGCCGCCTACCTGCCACTCGCGCTGCCCGACGTCGACCTCACCCAGTCCCGGGCGACGGTCGCCACGCCGTACGCCGTGGACGCCGACACCGCCGACACCGTGTATGCACTCGTCGACGGCGAGCTGCATGAAGCCGTTCGGGGCGATCCGGTGACGTCCGTCGACCCGAGCCGGCGACTCTTCACCGTCACGGCGGGCGACCGGGTGGACCACGGAGACCTCGACGCCGCGTTCAACCTCGCCGTGCTCGCCGCCGCTGCGGAGCTGCTGGGTGCCGGCGAGCGGGTGCTGGCGGACTCCGTGGCGTACGTGAAGCAGCGCACCCAGTTCGGCCGAGCCATCGGGTCGTACCAGGCGATCAAGCACCAGCTGGCGAACGTACGCATCGCCCTCGACTTCGCCCGCCCGCTCGTCCTCGGTGCCGCCCTCGAGGTGACACCCCGGTCCGTGTCGGCGGCGAAGCTCCAGGCTGCCGATGCGGCGAACCTCGCCGCTCGCGTCGGACTGCAGGTGCATGGCGCGATCGGCTACACCGAGGAGCACGACCTGAGCCGTTGGCTGCTGCGTGTCCGCGCGTTGCAGTCGGCCTGGGGCACGTCGACGTTCCACCGCGAGCGCCTGCTCGCCGATCTCCTGGCGGCCCGATGACCGATCTCGTGCCCACGCGGGAGCACACCGAGCTGGCCGATGCCGTGCGCAACCTGCTCGACCGGCGCTCCGACAGCCAGGCCGTGCGCCGTGCGATCGAGCAGCCGGGCGGCTTCGATGCCGGCCTTTGGGCAACGCTGTGCGACCAGGTCGGTGTGGCGGCGCTTGCCATCCCTGAGGAGCAGGGCGGCGCGGGATTCAGCCTCGCCGAGACGTACGTCGTGCTCGAGGAGCTCGGCCGCTCCCTGACTCCCTCTCCGCTGCTGGCCTCCGTGATCGCGACCTCCGCTCTTGGACCCAGGGATTATGAGTCCTCGGCTCGTATCGCCGGCGGCACTGTCGCCACCCTCGCGTGGTCCGGGGTCACCGGAGAGCTTGCAGCACCCGTCGACGTGCGGTGGGACGGTGCGCTGCACGGCACGGTCTCCCCCGTCCTGCACGGTGACACCGCCGAGATCCTGCTCGTCGTCGCCGAGCACGAGGCCGGCACCGGACTGTTCCTCGTCGACACCGAAGCCGACGGCCTACGCCGCACGCGGCTCGCCGGCATGGACCCGACGACCAGCTTCGCCCGCCTCGAGCTCGACGGGGTGTCCGCCGAGCCGATCAGCCTCGATGCCGCCGAGATCCTCGCGACGACTCACCGCATCGGTACCCTCGCGGCAGCCGCCCTGCAGGTCGGCTGCGCCCAACGTGCGCTCGACATGACCGTGGCGTACACCAAGCAGCGTGAGCAGTTCGGCCGGCCGATCGGCTCGTTCCAGGCGCTCAAGCACCGCATGGCCGACATGCTGGTACGGGTGCAGATGTCGCGTGCGGGCGCGTGGGCCGCAGTCCAGGCGCACGTCCACGACGCCCCTGAGGCCGGCCGCCTCGCCGCGGCCGCCGGGTCGTACTGCTCCGAGGCAGTCATGGCGGTCGCGGCCGAGACGGTCCAGCTGCACGGCGGCATCGCGATCACCTGGGAGCACGACGCCCACCTCGTCCTCAAGCGCGCCCAGGCCCTGCACCAGCTCTTCGGCCAGCCCCACCAGCAACGCGCTTCGCTGCTCGCCTGAACGGGACATCAGGGCACGATGACGATCTTGCCGTGGAGGGAGCCTGCCGCTGCGTCGGCGTGAACGGCGGGCAGCTCGCTGAGCGGGACTCGACGAGCGACGTCGACTGACAGCTCGCCCTTGTCGATCCGCTCGACGAGCTCGGCCAGCTGCTCACGATCGTTGTTGACATAGAGATCGACGCCCCTGACGCCACGGTCGGCATCACTGGGTGCCGGCATCCACACGGTCGTGCTGACGACGACGCCGCCGTCGCGCACACGGCCGGCCAGAGCCGTGAACGTCTCCGGATCGATCGGCGCCAGGTTGAGCAGGACGTCGACCGGCTCGGTCACTGCGGCAGTCACGTCTGTGGCGGTGTGATCGATGAGCTCGTCGGCGCCTTGTGCCTTCACCTGCTCGGCGGTGCGCGGGCTGGCGGTGGCGATCACGTGGGCCCCGGCCGCCTTGGCGAGCTGCACCGCATATCCGCCGACTGCTCCCCCGGCACCGTTGATCAGGACGCGCTCGCCAGCCTTGAGGCCAGCGTGGTCGAACAGTGCCTGCCGGGCCGTCAGCGCCACCAGCGGGAACGCCGCGGCGTCGGCGAGCGGGATGCTCGTCGGCGCGAGTGCCAGGCCGCCGGCGGACGCCAGCACGTACTCGGCGGAGGCGCCGTCCTCCACGAACGGCAGGAACCCGACGACCGCGTCGCCGACCTTCACGCCCGACACGCCTTCGCCGAGCTCGTCCACGGTCCCGGCGACGTCGAGGCCCGGGATGTGGGGCAGCGTCAGGGGCATCGGTCCCTGCATGAACCCGGCGCGGATGTTGCCGTCCACGCCGTTGAACGAGGTGCCTGCGACGCGGATCCTGACCTGTCCGGACGCCGGGACCGGGAGGTCGACGTCCTCATAGCGCAGGACGTTCGCATCGCCGTACTCGTGGAATCGGATTGCCTTCATGTCGGTGCCTTCTCTCGATGTAGGTGCTTCGAACTTGAAGCACATCACTGACGGTAGCAGTGCTTCGAATACGAAGCAAGTGCTTCGAACACGAAACAACCAATACACTCGAGGCATGACCGCCGACTCACCCCTGGATGCCACCCAGCTCCGCGCGTACTTCGCCCTCATGGAGGTGGCCGGGCTGTTGAAACACGCGGTCGAGCAGCAGCTGCGCGAGGCCGGCGACCTGAGCTTCGTCCAGTTCCAGCTCCTGGCCCGCCTCGGGCTCAACTCGGCGACCGGCAGCGAACGCATGACCGATCTCGCCGACGGCGTCGTCTACAGCCGCAGTGGACTGACCTATCAGGCCGGCCTGCTCGAGAAGGCCGGCCTCGTCACGCGCAGCCCGTCAGCGGACGATGACCGCGGCGTCACGGTCACCATCACGGATGCTGGTCGCACACGACTCGAGACGGTGCTGCCGGGGCACACCGAGGTGATCAGCCATCAGCTGTTCGAGCCGCTGACGTCCGCAGACGCGTCGGCCCTCGCGGACCTGCTCGCACCGGTGCGCGACCACATGCGCGCCGCCCCGCCCCGCTCGGCAGCGCCTCGTCGACGACGCGCGGGCGCCGAGTGAGGCTGGCTAGAAGCTGAGCCGGGGCTGGTCGTAGAACGTCGGCGGCCCGGCACCGAACTCCAGTCCGAAGAACGTACCGGCCGGTCCGGTGTGCGAACCGGCCACGAAGCGCATGACGGTGCCGTCCGGATCCGGCACGTCCATCGCGACACCGAACTCGCCACGGTCCTGGATGTCACTGTGCGCGATCCCCAGCTCGTCGCACCGATCGGCCACGGTCGACATCTGGCCGATCGTGCTGACCTCGAACGCGCAGACATCGAAACCGTCCAGCACGGGGGTGCTCGCACAGTGCTCCCGCTCGCGCAGGCCGATCACGAATCCTGCAGCGTGGTCAGCCAGCACGACTCCTCGGACAGCCGCGTCCTCGGTGAACTCGGCGGCCAGCTCGAGGTCGAACAGGTCGGAGTACCAACGGGCGCTGCGGGCCAGGTCGGTGACCGGAAGCTTGATCTGGCGTACGCCGACCAGCGGAAGACTCATGCCCTGCAGTGTCTCGCAGCACTCAGTCCAGCGCATCGACATCCCGAGAATTCGGCTTCACGCCGTGACGGACGCCTCCACCGATCGGCGATCCGCCAGTGCATCGAGCCTTCGCACCAGGGTCGGGATCATCACCGCCGCGGCGATGAGGTGCAGGCCGACGAGGGTCCACGACGTCCCGGTGTCCGCGTCGGCGATCAACGGAGGCACCAGCGAGATCGCGGTCAGCGACACGGAGATCCAGGCAAACCGTTCCGCGGGGCGAGCGCTCCAACGATGCAGCGCCACAGCTAGCCCGACGCCGATGAGCGAGAAGAAGCCGGTGACCACCGCCACGCCTGACAGTGGGATCGCCTCACCGCTGATCTCGAGATCGACACCGGCAGCCCGGAGGACAGCGGCAACGACGGTGGTGGCCGCCATAGCCGCGACGGCACCACCGAGGCCGGTGACCACGAGCCGACGCGTGCTCATGACTCGGCCGCCAGACGCTCCGGCAGGCCGAGCCGCGGGAACTGGTCGGCGTGGAAGATGAAGATCTCGGTGACCTTCCCGTCGCTGATGCGCAGGACGTCGATCGTCAGCGGCAGGTACGCGCCCTCGTGCTCCTGCCAGAGGTAGAACGCGATCGCCGGCTGCCGGTTGACCGAGGTCAGCACCGTGCGCAGGTCGCCCAAGCTCTCGAACCCGTCGGCGACCCAGTCCCCGATGACGACGTCACGCCCGACGTAGAGGCCGGGCGTGGGCGGCATCGCGTAGCGGACATCGTCGCGCAGCATCGTGGTGATCGCACCGATGTCCTTGGCCACGCTGGCGTCGGTGAAGCGCCGCACGAGCTCGCGCGTCTTGGCGTCCTCGTCGCGCCCGGTCCAGTCCTGCCGCTCAGCCGGCAGGTGCTCCCGCAGCCCGGCGCGGGCCCTTTGCAGCGCACTGTTGACCGAGTTGACCGAGTCGCCGAGCAGCTCCGCGACATCCTTCGCCGGCCAGCCCAGCACGTCCCGCAGGATCAGCACGGCCCGAGGGCGGGGCGCGAGGTGCTGGACTGCCACGACGTACGCCAGCTCGATCGTCTCCCGCGCGACCGCCAGCGCCTCCGGGTCGTCCGCCTCATCCGCCGCCAGCTCGTCGAGCAGCCGGTCCGGATAGGGCTGCAGCCACAGCACCTCGCCACCGGTCGCGGGCCCGGGGCGGCGCTTGGCGAGCAGGTCCAGGCAGGCGTTCGTGGCGATCTTGTAGAGCCAGGCCCGGAACGTCGCCCGCCCCTCGTACGTCTCCCGTCGCCGCCAGGCGCGCAGGAACGTCTCCTGGACCGTGTCCTCGGCATCCTCGAACGAGCCGAGCATCCGGTAGCAGTGCACGTGGAGCTCCCGGCGGTGCGGCTCGGCCAGGTCGGAGAACCCCGCCTCGTCGATCTCACCCAGTCCACTCACGCCCGGCTCCTCCAGTCGCATGTCCACACTCATCACATCAGCCTTCCCGTCTCGTCATGTCCTTTCGTACGTATGACGGGTGCGCCCGGAAAAACTCATCACCGCGATCGTCGAGAACCCGGAGCCGGCTCCGTTCCAGCATCACACCGACCACGTGACAGAGGATGGATCACATGACTCACATTCAGCGCTTCGACCACATCGGCATCACCGTCGCGGACCTGGACACGGCGACCGCGTTCTTCGTCAAGCTCGGTCTGGAGGTCGAGGGCACCGGCTCGGTGCAGGGCGAGTTCGCCGAGCTGGTCTGCGGCATCCCCGGCACACACTGCGAGATCGTGATGTTGAAGTCGCCCGACGGCGCCCGCTTCGAGCTCGCCCGCTTCGTCACGCCGGACCACGTGCCCGGATCGCCGAACGCGATGGCCAACGAGCTGGGGCTGCGCAACGTGTCGTTCGAGGTCGACGACCTCCAGGCAGCGATCGACGAGCTGGCCGCTGACGGCTACGGACTCGTCGGCGGCATGGGCGAGTACGAGGGCACGGTGCGCATGGCGTACGTCCGCGGGCCCGAGGGGATCGTCGTGTCGCTGTTCGAGTACTTCGGCTGAGAACACCGAGATGTACGCCGCTCAGCCGGCGACGCTCAGGACCACCTTGCCGCGCTTGCCCCGCTGGGTGAGCCGGTCGAACGCCGCCTCGAAGTCCGCGAGCGCGAACACGCTGTCGACCTGGGGGCGCAGCTCCGGCAACGCCGCGAGCTGTGCCCCGTCAGGCTCGACGATGAAGTAGTGCGCACCGGGCGCCTCGGCCGCGATCGTCACGATCGACCCGGCACCGGCGGCATTCCGGGAGAGCGCCTCGCCGCCGACGGTGTCGAACAGCAGGTCGCAGCTCTCGCCGTCTCCGACCACCACAGCGCCGAGCTTCTCGGCGAGCTGCACAGCGAGGTGCCCCACGCCTCCCCCCGCACCGGTCACCATGACCCGCTGACCCGCGGTGAGACCGCCATGGATGACGAGGCCCTGCCAGGCACTCAGCCCCGGCATCGGCAGCGCCGCCGCCTCTTCGTGGCTCAGTCCGGCGGGCTTGGGCGCCAACACCGAACGCGGCACACTCGCCCACTCCGCGGCCACGCCATCGCGGTCGAACGGGGTCAGCGCCATGACCTCTTCACCCGTGCCCTCGACCACACCGGACAGCTCGTACGACGGGGTGGCCGGCAGCCGGTCGGTCGGCCAGGTGAGCTCGTCGCGCGTGATCGCCGCGGCATGGACGCGAACGAGGACGTCGTCACCCTCCGGCTCGGGTCGCGGGATCTCCTCGAGCCGCAGTCCGTCGTCGTGCAGGCGTAGTGACTTCATGAGTCCTCCTCGGTGGGGCCGGGCGGGAGGGTTCCCGCCAGCCAATCGGTGATGGCAGCCCGGATCGCGGGCGCGTCCTTCTTGAGCGAGTGGTCGCCGGACACCACGGCGAGCGTCACCGTGCGCGGCAGCGTCTGGGGATCCGGTACGCCGAACGGGTCGCGTTCGCCCTGCACGACCAGCGTCGGCACGGCGACCGCCGTGAGCTCGGGGAGCCGGGACTTCTCGGGACGCCCCGGTGGGTGCAGCGGGAACGCGAGGCACAGCACCCCGACGGCACCGACATCCGCGGACGTACGACAGGCGACCCGACCGCCGAACGATCGCCCGCCAGCGATGAGCGGCGTCTCGACGTGCTCGTCGATCCGCAGGTGCTCGGCGACGGCGCACCACGCCGCATCGACCTGCGTGGCCGGCGCGGGTGCTCGGCGACCCGCGACGCGGTACGGCTGCTCGACGAGCGCGACCGCCAGACCCGCTCCGAGGGCGACGTCAGCCGCAAGGCGCAGGTCGACGGCGTTGACGCCACCACCGGCGCCATGGCCGAGCATCAGCAGTCCGCGGACCGCGACCTCAGGCCGGGCGAGGTGCACTCGCGCATCACCATGCGGGGTCGCGACGAGTGACTCCCCGAACTCGGCCATGCGAGAACCGTACGGCCATCAACCCGGTTCAGCGATAGGCGACCGGGAGCTCCTTGATGCCGTTGAGCCAGCCCGAACGCAGCCGGGACGCCTCGCCGGTGCGGCGGATGTCCGGGGCGAGGTCGGCGAGAGCCTCGAAGATCAGCTTGATCTCCATGCGGGCCAGGTTGGCGCCGATGCAGTAGTGGACGCCGTGGCCGCCGAACGACAGGTGGGGGTTGGGGTCGCGGGTGATGTCGAACGTGAACGGGTCGGTGAAGACGTCCTCGTCGTGGTTGGCACTGGCATAGAACAGGGCGACCCGCTGGCCGGCCTTGATCTGCACACCGCTGAGCTCCACGTCCTCGAGGGCCGTGCGCTGGAACGAGGTCACCGGCGTGGCCCAGCGGATGACCTCGTCGACCATCGTGCTCGGGCGCTCGCGCACCCAGAGGTCCCACTGCTCGGGATGGTCGAAGAACGCATTCATGCCGTGCGACGTCGCGTTGCGGGTGGTCTCGTTGCCGGCGACGGCCAGGGCGATCACGAAGAACCCGAACTCGTCGTCGGTCAGGCCGCGGCCGCCGTCCTCGCCGGACTGCACGAGCTTGGTGACGATGTCGTCGCGCGGATTGGCCTTGCGCTCGGCGGCGAGACCCATCGAGTACATCAGCACCTCGGCCGCAGCGGCCTCCGGATCGTTGTCCTCGCGGGCGAGATCGGCATCCTCGGCGCCGGTCATCTGGTTGGTCCAGTCGAAGATCTTCTTGCGGTCCTCGGCCGGGATGCCGAGCATGTCGCCGATGACCTCGAGCGGGTACTGCGAGGCGACCTGGTCGACGAAGTTGCCGCTGCCGACCTCGACCGCCTCCGCCACGATGCGGCGGGCCCGCTCCTCGAGCACCTCGTCGAGGGCCCCGATCGCCCGTGGGGTGAAACCGCGGCTGATGATCTTGCGCAGCTGGGTGTGATCGGGCGCGTCCTGGTTGATGATCACGACCTGCGTCATCTCGAGGGACTCACGCGTCGCGGTCTCCGGCAACCGGATGATCGCGCCGTTCTCCTTGCTGGAGAACACTCTGTTGTTCTTGGACACCTCGGAGATGTCGGCGTGCTTGGTCACCGCCCAGTAGCCCGTGCCCGCAGCCACGGACATCCCCGCGCGCGCCGAGTCCACCTGTTCGACCCAGTGGATCGGCGACGCCGTACGCAAGGCGGTGAACTCGTCGTGCGGCACGCCCGCGAGGTTGAGGTCCGGGTCGGTGAAGTCGAAGCCGTCGGGAAGCAGCTGTGCGGTCATGGGATCTCCTCGTCATACACTCTTTGAAGTCTGTATGAACAGAAACACAGATGTGTATGATCGTCAAGGAATCGAGCGAGGAGGCGCGATGCGGTCACACGGGTGGAGCGGGCAGCCGCCGGCCGATGCGTCAGAGGCGCGCCGCCGCATCCTCGACGCCACGCGTACGCGCTTGAGCTCGACCGGCACGACGAGCATCTCGGAGATCGCCGACCTCCTCGGCGTCACCCGGCAGACGGTCTATCGCCACTTCCCCACGACCGAGGACCTGCTCAACGCCGCCTCGCTGGACGCCGCCGGCGACCTGGAGAGGCAGCTCATCGCGCACGTCGTCAAGCACCTCGATGGTTCGGGCGACGGCGCCGAGGCGGCCGTCGAAGCCGTCGCGTACGTCTACGAGCACCTCCGCGACGACCCCGCGCTCAACCGGCTGCTGGCACCGGGCCAGATCAGCACGACGCTCGCCGGGCTGACAGCGCCCTCGTCGATCGCCCTCGGCGGCAAGCTGCTCGCCGGCCTCGGGGTCGACTGGTCGACGGGAGGCCTCGCCGAGGACGACCAGCTCGAGCTCGTCGAGCACCTGCTGCGCACGTTGCAGTCGCTCGTGCTCGACCCAGGCGACCCAGAACGTACTGGCGAGGAGCTCCGCGCCTATCTGCGACGCTGGGTCGCCCCAGCCCTGCGCGGCGGGACCGCCTAGCCGGCAGCGCTGCGGACTCGCCGAGTGAAGCTCAGCCCGGCTGTCGCCAGGAGCCCGGCCAGCACGATCTCGGCAACCACCAGGCCCGCATAGCCCGCCGCATCGTCGAGCTGACCGTCGTTCCCCGATGAGTTCGGGCTGGGAGCCCATTGGGTGGGACCGAAGAAGCTCGCGGTCGCATACCCCACGCCTGCGAGGACGACCAACCAGAAGACGACCCGGCCGGCCCCGAACCCGAGCTGCACCGCAAGCACCACCACCAGGGCGACCACCAGGACCGACGTCAACCGCATGAGTGGCAGGTGGTCGTTGAAGAATCGGCGCGGGTACGCCCCATGGCTGTTTCGCCGCGACCGCTCCAGGTCGGAGCAGAGGATGGCCAACCGGAGGATCAGCAGCACGCCAAGCCCCGCCACGGTGCCTCGCATCGCGGTACGTGAGCTGGTCATGCGGGTGGATCCTCCTTCGTGGGCGGGTGCGGTGGCCGCGTCAGCCACCTGTCCAGGGCATCGACGACCCATCCGAGAAGAAGTCCGAAGATCACCGGCTCAGCCTTCCAGCCCGCGAACGACTGACGTTGCGATCCGCAACTATCTCAGCAGATTCTTTTTTCCGGTCAAGCCCGTCGCATGTGATTGGGTGTCGGCATGACCCGGAACGAGAACGTGTTGCAGGCGGCGTTCGACCGCTACGCCGCGACGGTCGAGCAGATCGCAGCGAGCGGTGACTGGTCGGCGTTCGCGGACATGTTCACCGAGGACGCGACCTATTGCGAGCACGCATACGGCGACTTCACCTGTCGCGAGGAGATCCGGGCGTGGGTCGTTCGCACCATGACGGCATTCCCGGCCACCGAGATGATCGGCTTCCCAGCAGCGTGGGCCGTCGTCGACGCCCCGACCAACCGGGTCATCTGCGAGATCCGCAACATCATGCGCGACCCGGGCGACGGCTCGGTCCACGAGGCGTCCAACCTCACGATCCTGACGTTCGACGACGCAGGCAACCTGATCCGCGAGGAGGACGTCTACAACCCGCAGAAGTTCGCCGACATGACCCGCGAGTGGTGCCGGGTGGCCGCCACGCACGGCACCCTGAGCGATGCCGGGCACACGATGCTCGCCGCGCTCGGCGGCTGACTCAGTCCAGCGAGCCGGACACCGATCCGTCGCGGGCCCAACGCGGGACGATGAACAGGCCGGTCGCCTCGACCGCCGGCTCACCGTCGGCGGCTCCGAGGTGCGCGGTGACCGTGACCTTGCGATCGTCCTCGTTCGTCACTTGCGCCTGCATGCGTACGCGTCCGAGTGGCAGCGGCTTCAGGTAGCGAAGCGTCAGTGTGCCGGTGACGATGAGCCGGGTGTGGGCGGCGCTGGCGGTCTCGCCCATGAGGTGGTCGAGCAGCAGCGCCGACACCCCACCGTGCACACAGCCGGGTGGCCCTTCGTACGCCACGCCGAGGTCGACATCGGAGCGTACGGAGCCGTCGTCGGCCCACCGCAGGATCACCGGCGGGGCGATCGCATTGCGGACGCCGACGACGGCGTTGCCCCAGTTCCACGACCTGCCCTCGGTGTTGAACTGGATGCCGGCCGGCCCGGTCGAGGCATCCTCCGCGAGGACCTGCTCGGCCTGCCGGACCAGCTCACGAGCGGCGGCGACGCGATCGGCGCCCACGTTGGTACGGATCGCGACGTCGACCAGGTGGCGTACGTCCTGGGCCAGTCCGCCGTAGAGCGCCTCGGACGCCTCGACCTCGGCCGTGCTCATCTCGGACGGCACGAACGACATCGACGACAGCGTCATGCGCTGAGCCCCATCCGCGACGCGAGCTTGTCGAGATAGCCGAGCACCGCATCCTCCTCGAGGTCGGGCACACCCCAGATCAGCTCCGAGGCGCCAGCGGCGGCCCAGTCGGCGAAGTCCTCGCCGGTCGGCTTCTTGGCGACCAGGATCCGTACGTCGGGCTCGCCCTCGCGGCCGGCGTCGGTCCACTCCTTGCGGAGCAGATCGGCCTTGGCCGCCGTGTCGGTCTCGATCGGCGTGGTCATCCAGCCCTCGGCGTGCCGGGCGATCCACTTCATGGTCTTGGGGCCGCCGCCGGCACCGATGATCACCGGGATGCGACCCTGCGGCGGTTTCGGGTAGGCCCAGCTCGGCCCGAATGACACGAACTCCCCGTCGTACGACGCCTCCTCCTCGGTCCACAGCGCACGCATCGCCTCGAGGTACTCCTTGAGCACGGTGCGTCGCTTGTTGGCCGGGACGTGGTGGTCGGTGAGCTCGTCGGTGTTCCAGCCGAACCCGGCGCCGATCGTCAGCCGGCCGCCGGACAGGTGGTCGAGCGTCGCCAGCGTCTTGGCCAGCGTGATGGGGTCGGACTCGACCGGCAGGCACACCGCCGTCGACAGGCCGATCCGCTCGGTCACCGCGGCACATGTGGCCAGCGTCGTCCACGGATCCAGCGTGCGCATGTAGCGGTCGTCCGGCAGCTCCTCGCCGCCGGTCGGGTGCAGCGCCTCCCGCTTGACCGGGATGTGGGTGTGCTCGGGCACGTAGATCGTGTCGAACCCGCGCTCCTCCGCAGCCTGGGCGAGGGCGGCCGGCTTGATGCCGCGGTCAGACGTGAAGAGCACGATTCCGTTACGCATACCACCAATGTAGAACGTGTTCTACCATCATGTGGACGCTACTCCCGAGGAGCCTGCATGCCGGACGCCGAGCACGACGTACACGCCGAGACGAAGATGACCGTGCACGAGCGCGACATCGACGCACTCGCGGCGCCGATCGCGGAGTGGCTCGGGACGCTCCAGCTGACCGACAGCCCGGTGACCATCTCGAACCTGCACGCCCCGCAGGGCGCGGGGATGTCGAGCGTGACGCTGCTGTTCGACGCCGGCTCGCGGCCCCTCGTCGCACGCCTGCCACCCGACGACACCTCGTTCCCGGTGTTCCCGTCGTACGACATCGTGCAGCAGTTCGAGGTGATGGCCCTCGTCGCCGAGCACAGCGACGTGCCGGTGCCGCCGATCGTCGGCGTGGAGTCGACGGGCGACGTGATCGGCGCACCGTTCGGCGTCATGGAGGCGGTTGCGGGCCGCACGCCGACCGACAACCCGCCGTACGTCTTCGGTGGCTGGCTGTACGACGCGACGCCGGCAGAGCGCCGCGACCTGCAGGACGGGACCGTCACCGTGCTGGCCGGCATCCACGGCATCGCCGACGCGCCCACGGTGTTCTCGACTCTTGCGAAGAACGGCGACTCGCTCCGGGCACACGTCGACGCGCAACGTGCGTACTACGAGTGGACTCGGTCGACCGACGGACTGCGGATCCCGGTCATCGAGCAGGCGTTTGAGTGGCTCGAAGCCCACTGGCCGGATGACACCGAGCCGTGCGTCCTGAGCTGGGGCGACTCCCGGCCGGGCAACATCATCTACGACGAGTTCACGCCGGTCGCGGTGCTCGACTGGGAGATGGCCGCGATCGCACCGCGCGAGGTCGACCTCGCGTGGGTCGTGTTCCTGCACCGCTTCTTCCAGGACATCGCGACGGTCTTCGAGATGCCGGGCATCCCGGACTTCTGCCGTCGCGACGACGTCGTGGCCACGTACGAGGCACTCAGCGGCCACACGGTGCGCGACTTCGACTGGTATCTCGTCTATGCGGCACTACGCCATGCCGTCGTGATGAGCCAGGTCAAGCGCCGGATGATCCACTTCGGCGAGGAGCAGCAGCCCGACGACCCTGACGACTACGTCATGCACTCGTCGGCGCTCAAGCAGCTCCTGGACGGGACGTACTCGTGGGACTGACACCCGGCGAGCTCGACGAGTTCCCGATCCACCAGGCGCCGCTGCCCATGGCCCGCGCGGCCAGCAGCGACCGCAACTTCTACGACCGCTGCTACCTCAACGCGCACGACAACGCCGGCGAAGTGTTCGTGATCGCCGGTCTCGGCACGTACCCCAACCTCGGCGTGCGCGACGCGTTCGCGACCGTGCGCGTGAAGGATCGGCAGTTCTCCCTGCGGCTGTCGGACGCTCTCGACGCGAGGTCGCTGGAGCAGCAGGTCGGTCCGATGCGCATCGAGGTGGTCGACCCGCTCAAGGAGCTGCGGCTGACCTGCGACCACGAGCACGTGGGCCTCGATCTGACCTGGACCGGGGCGTTCCCGGCCGTGCTGGAGCAGCGCCACCTCATGCTCGACGCCAACGACCGGCCGACCCTCGACGCCCAGCGCTTCGCCCAGCTCGGCACCTGGTCCGGCACCCTGCAGGTCGACGGCACGACGTACGAGGTGACGGACTGGTCCGGCACGCGCGACCGGTCCTGGGGGATCCGGCCGGTGGGCGACGCGGAGCCGCCGGGGCGCTCCGCCGACCAGCCGCTTGACGGGTTCTGGTGGCTCTACGCTCCCCTGCGCTTCGACGACTTCGCCGTGATCGTCATCGTCCAGGAGTCGCCCGACGGCTTCCGTACGCTCAACGACGCCGTGCGGGTGTTCCCCGACGGCCGGGTCGAGCAGCTGGGCTGGCCCCGCATCGAGATCGACTACGAGTCCGGGACGCGCATGCCCGTCGGTGCCCGCCTGCACCTGACGACGCCGCAGGGCGACCCGCTGTTGATCGAGGTCGAGCCGCTGTCGTTCGTCGCACTCCACGTCGGCTGCGGCTACGGCGGCGACCCCGACTGGACCCATGGCGTCTGGAAGGGCAAGGACTGGGCGGACACCTCGACGTACGACCTCACCGATCCGGACATCGTCGGGCGCGTCCCGTGGGGCGTGATCGACCACTCTGCCCGCGCGACGTGCAACGGGCAGGTCGGCTGGGGGCTCTTCGAGCACGCCAGCCTCGGCCGCCACGACCCGACCGGGTTCGCCGACTGGATGGCGGTGGCGCCGTGAAGGACCTGACCGGCAAGGTCGTCGTCATCACCGGCGGCGGACGCGGGATCGGCGCAGCAGCGGCGAAGCTGATCGCCGGCGTCGGCGCGATCGTGGCGATCTGCGACCTCGACGAGGCCACCGTGAAGCAGACCGGCGAGGCGCTCGGCGTGTTCGCCCGGGTGGTCGACGTGACGGATCGCGCGGCGTTCAAGCGGTTCCTCGACGAGGTCGAGGCCGAGCTCGGCCCGATCGACGTGCTGGTCAACAACGCGGGCATCATGCCGCTCAACCGGATCGAGGACGAGACGGACCGGGCGACCCACGACATCATCGGGCTCAACCTCATGGCGGTGATCTATGCCACCAAGGAGATGGTGACGCGCATGAAGGCGCGCGGCACCGGCGGCCAGATCGTCAACGTCTCGAGTGCGGCCGGCCGCATCCCGATCGCGGGCGCGTCGACGTACGTCGCGAGCAAGCACGGCGTCAGCGGGTTCTCCAACTCCCTGCACATCGAGTTCAAGGCCGATCGCACGCCGATCGCCATCAGCGTCGTCCATCCGGCGATGGTGCACACCGAGCTCGCAGCTGGCTTCAAGGCCAACAAGGGCCCGGCCAAGCCGGTCACGCCCGAGGCCGTCGCCGAGGGGATCCTGTCGGCGATCCGCAAGCCACGCCCCAACATCTACGTGCCCAAGAGCCTCGGCACCTCCGTGCGTACCGGCGGACTCATCCCGAGGCGTACCGGCGAGTGGCTCAACAAGGTGCTCGGCGGCGAGCGTGCCGCGCTCGACGCGCTCGACGACCCAGACCGCAAGACGTACGAAGCACGCGCCGCCCGGAGCACTCCGGCCGCCGACAAGGAGTTCCACGAATGACCCTGCCCGCATCCATCACCAAGGACCTGCTGACGACGCTGACCGGGCTCGTCACCGCCACCGGCGGGACGTACGACCTGGTCGAGGTCTACACCGGCGAGGTCATCACGGCGCTGCCGCAGTCGACGCCCGACGACGTGGCGCGCGCGTTCGCCGAGTCGCGCGAGGCTCAGCGAGCCTGGGCCGCCCTGCCGCTCGCCCAGCGGCTCGACGTCATGAAGCGGTTCCACGCGTTGCTCCTCGACGGCTACGAGACCGTCGTCGACCTGATGCAGGCCGAGACCGGCAAGGCCCGCCGCATGTCGTTCGAGGAGGTCTGCGACGTCTGGATGACGACGAGCCACTACCTCAAGGTCGCCAAGCGGGTGCTTGGCGAGAAGAAGCGCGGCGGCGTTGTGCCCGTCGCGTCGGTCTCGAAGGAGGTGCGGGTGCCCAAGGGCGTCGTCGGGATCATCTCGCCGTGGAACTTCCCGCTCGCCACGAGCCTCTCCGACGCCATGCCCGCGCTCATCGCCGGCAACGGCGTCGTGCTCAAGCCGGACAACAAGAGCACCCTGTGCGTCGCCGAGTGCGTACGGCTGCTCCATGAAGCGGGGCTGCCGAAGGGGCTGTTCCAGATCGTCTGCGGCGACGGGCCCGACGTCGGCCCGGTCCTGATCGACCACGCCGACTTCGTGATGTTCACCGGCAGCACCGCGACCGGCCGGTTCGTCGGAGCACGTGCCGGCCAGAACCTCATCGACTGCACCCTGGAGCTCGGCGGCAAGAACCCCCTGATCGTCCTCGAGGACGCCAACCTCGACGACACCGTGGCCGGCGCCGCGTTCGGCACGTTCCTCAACGCGGGCCAGGCGTGCATGCACATCGAGCGGATCTACGTGCCGCGCGCGATGCAGGCGGAGTTCACCCGTCGGTTCGTCGAGGCAGCGGCCGCGATCACGGTCGGAGCGTCGTACGACTTCGGGCCGACGATGGGCTCGCTGGTGTCGGTCGACCAGATGAACCGGGTGTCGGCGCACGTCGAGGACGCCCGCGCGAAGGGCGCCACCGTGCTGACCGGCGGCAAGGCCCGCCCCGACCTCGGCCCCGCGTTCTACGAGCCCACGGTCCTCACGGACGTCACGCCCGACATGCTGCACGCCCGCGAGGAGACGTTCGGCCCCGTCGTGACGATCCACGGCTACGACACCGTCGACGAGGTCGTCGCGCTGGCCAACGACACCGACTACGGGCTCAACGCGAGCATCTGGGGCGGCGACCTCAAGGCCGCCGAGCGCATCGGCCGACGCATCGAGTCGGGCAACATCAACGTCAACGACCCGCTCGCCTGCTCGTACGCCAGCAAGGCGACACCGTCCGGTGGGTTCAAGAACTCCGGGGTCGGAGCGCGTCACGGCGACGCCGGACTGCTGAAGTACACCGACGTGCAGCACGTCGCGGTGCTCAAGAAGCAGGTACTCGGCGCCCCGGCCGACAAGCCGTACGAGGACCACGTGTCGACCGCGCTCAAGACGATGCGGTTCATGCGCAGGACCCGGCTGCGCTGATGGTCAACGACGTCTTCGAGCCGGCGCAGCTCGGACCGGTGCAGCTGCGCAACCGTACGGTCAAGGCGGCGACGTTCGAGGGGCGAACGCCCGACGGTCTGGTCACCGACGAGCTGATCGAGTATCACCTGGCCCCGGCTCGCGGCGGCGTCGGACTGACGACGGTCGCCTATCTCGCGATCGCGCCCGAGGGGCGTACGCAGAAGGAGGTCATCGTCGTCAACGCCGAGTCGGCGCCCGGCCTGGCGCGGCTCACCGAGGCGATCCACGAGACCGGGGCCAAGGTCGCCGGTCAGCTCGGTCACGCTGGGCCGGTCGCCAACGGCCGCTCGAACGGCGTGCACGCGCTCGCCGCCTCGCGAATGCCGTCACCGCTCAGCATGCAGATGATCCACTCCGCGACCGCTACTGACATCGCCCGCATCACCCGCGACTACGTGCGTACGGCGCGGATCATGGTCGACGCCGGGTTCGACGTGCTCGAGATCCACATGGCGCACGGCTACCTGCTCAGCTCGTTCCTCGCGCCCGGGCAGAATCGTCGCAAGGACGGCTGGGGTGGCTCGCTGGAGCAGCGTTCGCGCTTCGCCCGCGACGTGGCGCGAGTCGTGCGCGAGGAGGTCGGCGATGCCGTCGCGGTCACGGCCAAGATCGGCATGACCGAGGGATCGCCCAAGGGCCTCTCGATGCCGGAGAGCCTGGAGTTCGCGCAGATGCTGGAGGCCGACGGCCACCTCGACGCGCTCGAGCTCAGCGCCGGCAGCTCGCTGCTCAACCCGATGTACCTGTTCCGTGGCGACGTCCCGCTCAAGGAGTTCGCCGCCAACATGCCGCCGCTCGTACGTCTGGGGCTCCGGACACCGGTCGGCAAGGCGTTCTTCAAGGCGTACCCGTTCGAGGAGGCCTACCTGCGCGACAAGGCATTGGCCTTCCGCGCCGGCCTCTCGATGCCGCTCATCATGCTCGGCGGCATCAACGACAAGGCCACGATGGACCGCGCGATGGCCGAGGGCTTCGAGTTCGTCGCGATGGGTCGCGCGCTGCTCCGTGAGCCCGACCTGGTCAACCGCATGCAGGCCGGTGAGACGACTCAGGGCATATGCATCCACTGCAACCAGTGCATGCCGACGATCTACAGCGGCACCCGCTGCACGGTCGTGGAGCAGCTCCAACCGTCCTGACCTGCGACGATCAGAACAGTGCGGACAACACGGACTGACCGGCCTTGCCGAACAGCAGGCCACCGGTGCCACCCGTGCCACCAGCCCCGGTCGAGCCGCCGGAGCCGATCAGCCAGCCGGCCGCGCCGCCCTTGCCCGGACCGCTGACGGATCCGCCGTTGCCGATCAGACCGGCGTTGCCACCCGTGCCACCCGTGCCGGCTGTGCCTCCGGCACCGATCAGTCCGGCGTTGCCGCCCGTGCCACCCACGCCGCCAGCGCCTCCCGAGCCACCGGTGCCTGCGATGATCCCTCCGGAGCCGCCAGTGCCGCCCTTGCCTGCTGTGCCGCCGTTGCCGATCAGACCGGCGTTGCCACCCGTGCCACCAGCACCCGCCGACCCACCGTTGCCGATCAACAGGCCGCCGTTGCCGCCCGTGCCACCAGCACCCGACGACCCACCGTTGCCGATCAGCAGGCCGCCGTTGCCGCCCGTGCCTCCGGCACCAGCCGGGGTGGCGGGTCCGACCAGCAGCTTGAGCAGCCCGGCGAGCGGGTTCGGCTTCGCCGGTTTCGCGGTGGGGGTGACCACCGGCTCAGCGGACGCGGGGACGGAGGTCACCCAGCCCGTCGCCAGCATCAGGACCACCACGGACAGAACTCTCGCCAGCACCTTCATCGCACGTCCCATCGACTCATGCGGAGCATCCCCTGCTCACACCTCGCCGAAAATAGCCGGGAGCCGGACAGCCTGTCAATGACCGATTGACGTACGCGCTCGGTGTCCGGCCGGTCGAGCCAAGCGCGCGTTGAGTCGCCGCGAGGAGGTCGCGGTCCGCAAGGCTCGCCACACCGGGCTCAGCTGGGCCGAGATCGGAACCCTCCTCGGAGTGACCCGACAGACGATCCACCGCAAGTACCGCGAGGTGGTGGGCTGACCTGCTCCGCACTGAGCTTTGACTTCAAGTACTTGAAGTTCCTACCGTTGCAGGAGTGAGTCATCAAACCGCCCGCCGGACGTACACGATCAAGGAAGCAGCCGCGCTGACCGGACTGCCGGCGAGCACGCTGCGCTACTACGAGACCATCGGCGTGATCGCGCCGATCAGCCGCGGGGCGAGCAGCAAGCACCGCGTGTACGCCGAGGACGACCTCGACCAGCTGATGTGGATCGCGTGCCTCGCGGCGACCGGGATGTCGGTCAGCGACATGCGCCAGTACATCGCCAACGGTCACCAAGGTCCGGACGCCGCGGCCGGCCAGATCGAGCTGTTGTCGAACCAGGCAGAACGGCTCGCAGCAGAGGCCGAGCACCTCGCCGTACGGCAACGCTACGTCGGTCTCAAGATCGACTACTGGCGCGCGGTCGAGGCCGGCGACACCGAGCGTGCCGCGCTCATCAGCGACGAGGCCGGCAAGCTCGCCGACGCCCTCCGGCGCGCCAAGAACTGACCCACACCCAGCACGTCGCCCAATCGGCGCGCTGAAAACCCACGAGTTCCATCACCCCAAGGAGATCCATCCATGCAGGTCAACGCCTACGCCGCCCCCGAGGCCGGCGCCCCCCTCGCCCTCACCACGATCGACCGGCGAGCCGTCGGAGAGAACGACGTCCTCATCGCCATCGAGTACGCCGGAATCTGCCACTCCGACATCCACACCGTCAACGGCGACTGGGGCCCGCAGCCCTTCCCCGTCGTCCCGGGCCACGAGATCGTCGGCACCGTCGCAGAGGTCGGCTCCGGGGTGACCAACCACCAGGTCGGCGACCGCGTCGGCGTCGGCTGCATGGTCAACGCGTGCCGCGAGTGCGTCAACTGCCTGCGGGGCGACGAGCAGTACTGCACCAACGGGATGGTCGGCACGTACGCCATGACCGACCGTGACGGCACCACGACGCAGGGCGGCTACTCCACCCACGTCGTCGTGGACGCCAACTTCGTGCTCTCGATCCCCGAGGGCCTCGACCCGGCCGCAGCAGCGCCGCTACTCTGCGCGGGCATCACGACGTACACCCCGCTCAAGCACTGGAACGCGGGCCCCGGCACCAAGGTCGCAGTCGTCGGGCTCGGCGGGCTCGGCCACATGGCGGTCAAGATCGCGCACGCCCTCGGGGCTGAGGTCACCGTGCTCTCGCAGTCGTTGAAGAAGCAGGAGGACGGCCTCCGTCTGGGCGCCGACCACTACTACGCCACGTCCGACCCCGACACGTTCGCCGTCCTCGCCAGCCGGTTCGACCTGATCGTCAACACCGTCAGCGCGGCGATCGACGTCAACGCCTACCTCGGCCTGCTCGCCGTCGACGGCACGCTGGTCAACGTCGGCGCTCCCCCGACGCCGTTCCAGGTCGATGCCATGTCACTCATCGGCGCCCGCCGTTCGTTCGCCGGCTCCATGATCGGCGGCATCGCGGCGACCCAGGAGATGCTGGACTTCTGCGCAGAGCACGGCATCGCGTCCGAGATCGAGGTCATCGCCGCGGAGCAGATCAACGAGGCGTACGAGCGAGTGCTCGCCTCCGACGTGCGCTACCGCTTCGTCATCGACGCCAGCACCCTGAGCTGATCGTCAGCGCCCTGGCCGGGTGCCCAGCTCGGCCAGGGTCGCGTTCAAATCGAGCGGTGCACAATGGCGGCCATGAGAGCCTGGGGAACGGCGATCTTCTACGACGACATCGCTGCGGACATCGCCCATGCCGTCGCCCCTGCTCCTGTTTACTGATCCCGTGGCTTTGCAACGCTTCGGCATGGCGCCCGTGGCCAGTGGCGGACGCGTGGCGTACGCCCTGACCGGCAGCGGCCCCCACCTCCTGGTGGCACCAGGATGGCTCAGCCACCTCGAGCTGGGGTGGGCAATCCCCGCCGAGCGGATGTTCCACGAGGCGCTGTCATCGGGACGCACGCTGGTCCGCTACGACCGCCCCGGCTGCGGGCTCTCGGACGCGTACGACGGTCCCCGCACGATGGAACTCGAGCTCGAGACGATCGCCGCCGTGACAGAGGCGATCGGCGCCACGACGTTCGACTTCCTGGGGTTCTCGCTGGGCGCTCCCGTCGCTGCACAATGGGCCGCCGACCGACCGGAGACCGTTTCCAAGCTCGTGCTGTACGGCGGTTGGGCGGCCGGGGAGTCGATCGGCGACGAGGACAGCAAGCGGCTCATCCTCGACCTGTTGGCAACCCATTGGGGCCTCGGATCCGACCTCCTGACCAACCTGTTCGCACCCGACGCGGACGCCGGCACCCGCGAGGGCACCGCCAGCTATCAACGCGCTGCCTCCTCGGCCGGGACCGCCGTCGAGTTGTTGACGCTGGCGTACGAGCTCGACGTACGTCCGGCCCTCTCCCACGTCGAAGCGCCCACGTTGGTGCTGCACCGGACCGGCGACCGGGCCGCGCCGATCGCGGGCGGACGCGAGCTGGCCGCCGCCATACCGAACGCCGAGTTCGTGGAGCTCGAGGGACGTTCGCACCTCCCCGCGATCGGCGACTCGCAAGCCGTGGTCGACGAAGTGCGGCGGTTCCTCGGTCTCTCCGCGTTGCGCCGGAGTGTGCCGACGGGGCTCACCGCGCGACAGTCCGAGGTCGCGGCGCTCGTCGCCGAGGGGCTCACGAACCGCGAGCTGGCCGACCGCCTCCACATCACCGAGCGGTCGGCGGAGTCCCACCTGGAGCGCATACGGCTGCGACTCGGATTCCGGTCGCGTGCTCAGGTCGCCGCCTGGTACGTGGCAACCAACCCGACCAAGTGAGGTAGTTCCACGGCTGTGCCCGGCCCGGATCGTCGAAAGCATGGACGTCATGAGCCACCGCACACTGATCCCTGCCCGCACGCTGACGGCCCTCGCCGCCGCCCTCCTCTCCCTCATCGTCCTGACCGGATGTAGCGGCAGCAGCGGCGGCAGCGATGGCGGAAGCAAGCACGAAGCCGCCGCGAAGGGATACACCTCCGCGAAGGATGTCGGGGACGCCCTGAACTGCAAACACACGCTCGACAACATGAAGGTCTCCGGCGCCACCGACTCTCTCCTGTGCCCGTACGCGGGCGACAACGTGGTCGTGTCGTGGTTCAGCTCGGCCGCCCTGGCGAAGTCGTTCCAGCACCGCGCACCACAACCGACGGTCTATGTCTACGGCTCGAACTGGGCCGTGGGGTGCTTCAACAATTCCGCGTGCGAGTCGGCGCACCAGGTGCTCGGCGGGAAGCTGGGCACCGCATGACGCGCCGCCCCGCGTACCTGCTGTTCTCTGCCGTCGGCTGGCTCGGATTCAACGCGATCACGGTGTGGACCATCGCGTTCCTGGCCGACGTGGCGCTTCCGCGCACCGTTGACGGCCCGTCCCGTATGACGACCGCCTGGGCGATCATCGTGGACGGCGCGCTGCTCGCCCTGTTCGCAGTGCAGCACTCCGTGATGGCGCGCCGCTCGGTCAAGGCGCGGCTGAGCCGCTGGATCCCGGCCGAGCTCGAGCGCACAACGTACGTGCTGGCCACGAACGCCTGCCTGGCGCTGCAGCTCGCGCTGTGGCAGCCGTGGGGCGGGGAGATCTGGCACGCCGATGGCCCGGTCGCCGCCGCGCTCTGGGTGCTGTGCGGCGCAGGCTGGCTCCTCGCGATCGCATCGACGTTCGCGGTCGATCACCTCGAGCTCGTGGGCCTGCGGCAGACCGGCTGGGCCAAGCCTCGCGTCTCGGCTGACGGACTCCAGATCAGCGGCCTGCACGCCGTAGTCCGTCACCCGTTGATGACCGGGCTGCTGCTCGCGTTCTGGGCCACACCCCACATGGGTGCATCGCACCTGATGTTCGCCATCGCCACGACCGGCTACATCGCCATCGGGATCCGGTTCGAGGAGCGCGACCTCCGGCGCACGTTCGGCACGTCGTACGAGGAGTACGCCTCCCACGTGCCCTCCCTCGTCCCTGGCTTGCGGTCATGACGATCTGGCACACCGAGCCCTCATTGGAGCTCGCGAACACGTACAGCGCCGACAGCGTGATCGGACATCTCGGGATCGAGCTCACCGAGGTGGGCCCGGAGCACGTGACGGCGTGGATGCCGGTCGACGCGCGCACGCTGCAGCCCGCCGGGGTTCTGCACGGCGGCGCTTCTGTCGTGCTCGCCGAGACGCTCGCGAGCTGGGCAGCCACGTTCGTTGTCGACCCGGACCTGGCCTATTGCGTCGGCATGGAGATCAATGCCAACCACCTGCGACCCGTCATGGCTGGAACGGTGACCGGAGTTGCCCGCCCGGTCGCCCTCGGCCGCCGGTCGCAGGTCTGGGAGATCAGAATCACCGATGAGGCCGGCAAGCTGGTGTGCATCTCCCGCTGCACGATGGCGGTCATCCAGCGCTGACGCGCTCCGCGGGTGTCGTGCGGCGCCTGGAGGCGACGAGTGCCGCGAACACGGCGGCCGCGCCGAGGAAACAGCCGATCGTGTAGAGGCCGCTGCCGATCGGGGTGCCGTCGCTGGTGATGCCGTTCTCGGCGTCGAGGAACTCCGGGAGCGCCGTCAGCCAGAGCACCGCCATGACGACCAGGTAGAGCGCCGGATAGATCCGGGCGAACGGCGTCATCGACTCCGCACCTGCCCCGCTGCGGAGATGGCTGACGATGATCCACACGCCGGCGAGCCAGATCAACCCGAGCTCGATGCCGAGGACCCAGGCCTGGGCGGTGACGTTGGGGGTGTCGCCGCCGAAGATGCTGGACGGGATGCCGAACAGGCTCATCGCTGGTGGCGCCAGGACACCGGCGAGCACGATGCGCCAGGTCAGCGACCAGCCGCGGCGTGGCTCGCCACCCTCGCGCGCACCGCAGAGGCGTACGACGAGCCAGGTCATCACGCCGAACGAGACCGACGCGAACAGCACCATGCTGTTCATCGGCACCGACGCGAGCGCAGGGTGGTTGACGTCCTGGTTGGCGTCGTTCCACGCCCACCACTTCAGCTGCGGCCCGAGCTGGTCGAAGACTTCGTAGAACACCTGGCAGACGAACGCCACGGCGACGGACCCGACAAGCGCGCCGCGACGGAAGACTCCGAGCACCCGCACCAGCTCGTACGAGAGCTGGGTCAGCGCCGGGTAGATCGCGATGATGTAGAGCGGCAGGCGGTCCCACATGAACTGCACCGTGAAGATGTTGTGGGCGAAGATGAATCCGAACTGCTTGTCGAGGCCGAACCACTCGGGGAAGTAGAGCGGCGGCTCGGTGACGAACAGATAGACCAGCGGCGCGAACCACAGCGCGAGGTTGATCGGGTCGCCCTCACGGAACCGACGCACGGCGTGCACGAGCGCGAAGACCGCACCTCCGATGATCAGCAGCTCGAGGACCGGCATCGTCCAGCTGGCCAGGTCGAACGGGTTGTGCACCGAGACGACCGGACTGCCGTCGTGGCAGTCGAAGCCCAGCTGCCGGGTGACCTGCTCGGCGGCGTCGTCGCACGTGGCGCTCATGCCACGACGCCTTCACGCTGCTCCGCGCCGGGCGTCCAGTCGGTGCCCGGAGGCTCGAGCTGGGAGTCGAAGCCGTACGGGAAGGTGAGCCGGCCGAGCTTGGCCCGAACCTTGAAGCGCAGCATCGCCCACAGCACCTTGGGGTTGCGCATCATCGCGCCGATCGACTCGTCGAGGTTGAACACGCGGGCGAAGTGCTCGTCGACGACGGGATACTCCCGCGAGGCACCCGTGATGAGGTTGAACATCGGCCAGGTCATCGCCGCGAGGAGCTTGCGCTGCCACGCCGGTACGGTCTCGGTGCCTGTGGCGCACTCGTAGCCCCGGTCGCGAGCCATCGCCATGCCCCAGGCGACCTTGAGGTTCTTGCGCTGCGCAGCCAGCAGCCGCTTCGCGAAGGTCTGGTCCACCGCGCTCGCCGACGCCAAGGCATCACGCAGGAGCACTGCGGACATCGCGGCGGCACTCATGCCCTGGCCGTAGAACGGGTTGAAGCCGCAGATCGCGTCGCCGACGAACGCGATGCCCTCGGGTGGACTCGGGAGCAGGTCGTAGCGCCGCCACTTGTTGCCCGTCGACCGGGTCAGGTGCACCTCGGAGGTCGGCGTCGAAGCAGCCATTGCGGCGGCGAACTGGGGGGTCCGCAGACGCTCGGCCGACGCGGTGAAGTCCTCGACCGTGCGCGGCATGTCGATGCCCCACGACCCCATGCAGGCGATCGAGCGGTTGCCCTCCATCGGGAAGAAGTTGACGAGGAACTCGTGCTCGGGCGGGTGCTCACCCTTGTCCTGCGTCGGCATGATCACCATGTGCTGCCACCACCAGCTCGGCGAACGCTCCTCCGCCGACGGCAGGTCGTACCACCGCGACACGTACGTCACCTTGGCGTCCAGCGTCTTGACCGGCACCTCCGGCCATCCCGCGGCGACGAGCCAGTCGGCGACCGACGAGCCGCGGCCCATGGCATCGACGACGAGGTCGGCGGCGACCTGCTCGTCGCCGTCGGCCGCGCTGAACCGTACGCCCGTGACGCGGCCCTCGGCGGTGTCGATGCCGTTGACCGACGTGCCCTCGCGGATCGTGACGTTGGGCAGCTGCCGCACGTGGTCGCGCAGCACCCGCTCGATCAGGATGCGCGAGCCGTAGACCATGTTGAGCGCGCCCTGCTTGCGTGGCGTCCAGCCGGGTCCTTCGAGGTATGCGGTGTCCATCGACGCCGTCAGGTGCAGACCGCCGGCGGCGACGAGATCCTCCTCGAAACCCGGGAACAGCGCGTTGACCGCACGACGCCCGGAGTTGAGCAGGAAGTGCGGGTGCTTGCTCTGCGGCACACCGCGGCGATGCTGGGCATCGGCGGGCAGGTCATCGCGCTCGAGGACGACGACGCGGTCGAAGTACGGTGCCACGGCTCCCGCAGCGCACAGGCCGGCGACGCTGCCGCCCATCACGACGGCCGTACGTCCGAGGGTCACTCCGGTCCCTCACCTGCGGTGCGGTAACGGCCGCGGTGGAAGAGCAGCGGCTTCTCGCCGTCGCCGTGACCGAGGTCCTCGACCCGGCCGATGACGAGGTAGTGGTCGCCGGCTTCGTGCACGTCCTGCACGACGCAGTCGACCCAGCCGACGATGCCGCCGAGTCGCGGCATGCCGGAGTCGGTGGGCGCCCAGTCGACACCGGCGAACTTGTCGTCGGCCTGCGACGCGAAGGCGTTCGAGACCTCGGCCTGCTCGGCGGCGAGGAAGTTGACGCAGAACCGCCGGGTCTTGCGGATCGCGGCGAACGCCCGCGAGGTCTTCATCGGCAGGAACGCGACGAGCGGCGGATCGAGCGAGACGCTCGTGAACGACTGGCAGGTCATGCCGACGGGAGCATCACCCATCAGCGTCGTCACGACCGTGACACCGCTGGCGTACTGGCCGAGCACGTCGCGATACGTACGAGCAGCAGCCTGCGCCGCCTCACCGTCGATGTGGACGACCTCGCCGGGCCGCCACGCGAACATCTCGTCGTGGCCGCCGAGGTAGGAGTCGATCAGCTCCCGGGACGGCCAGGACACCGCGGCGTCCGGGCTCATGCCCTCAGGCAGGTCCGCGTCCGTCATCGAGTCCACCGCCGTTCCACCTAGCCGGACTGACCGAAGGCGTGGCCCCAGTAGGACACCGCGGTCGACTCGCGAGCGACCCAGCGCTCGTCGTTGACCGTCAGGCCCTCGCAGCCGAACTCGATGTCGAAGCCGGCGGGCGACTTGACGTAGAACGACACCATCTCGTCGTTCATGTGCCGGCCGAGCGTCGCCGAGAGCGGCGCCTTGTGCTTGCGTACGCGCTCGAGGGCACGGCCGACGTCGTCGAGCTTCTCGACCTCGAGCATGAGGTGGACGCAGCGACTGGGATTGGGCATGGGCAGGAACGCCAGGGAGTGGTGCCGCGGGTTGACGCCAAGGAAGCGCAGCCAGACTTTGGAGCCCGGCTCCTTGCCGACGAACTCGCCGGGCATCGACATCGAGTCGCGCAGCCGGAAGCCCAGCACGTCGCGATAGAAGCGCAGTGCCTCGACGTCGTCGTCGACGGGGATCACGACGTGGCCCATGCCCTGCTCGCCGGTGACGAACTTCGCCGCGTACGGGGTGACGACGGGTCGCGACTCGTAGGTGATGCCGTGGAACAGCTCGAAGACGTTGTCGAACGGGTCGGCGAAGCGGATCAGCTCCTGGACCCGGCGCTCGGCCAGCTCCTCGGCGGTGCCTTCGGTGAAGTCGACGCCGGCCTTGGTCAGGTGCTCACGGGCACCCTGCAGCGCGTCATGGTCGGCGAGCTCCCAGCCGACACAGTCGAGCCGGTCCTCGTCGGACGGGAAGACCACGAGCCGGGCGGAGACCTCGTCGATGCGGAAGTAGAGGTTGCCGTCGGTCGTCCCGCGGCCCTCGGCGAGGCCCAGCACCTTGGAGCCGAAGTGCCGCCACGCATCGAGGTCGGTGGATGCGACCCGGGCATAGCCCATCGAGCGGATGTCGATCATGGCGCCTCCTGCCTATAAGACCCACGATGTGCAGAAGGCGCCATCGGGTGCTGATTGTTCGCTCGCTGGCGCTCGCTCATGTGCGGTTCCTTTCGACGTGCTGGGCGAGGTAGGCCGTGCAGACCTGGCGGAACTCCTCGGCCACCTCGATCTGTGCCCAGTGCCCGCAGTTGGGAAACACGTGCAGCGACGCCTTGGGGATCATCTTGAGCGCGACGAACGCCCCGTCGAGCGGGTTGACCCGGTCCTCGCGGCCCCAGGTCAGCAGCGTCGGCCGCTTCATCAGGTGGGCGTCACGCCAGATGAGCCCGTCCTCGTACGAGTCGGGGTTCCAGAACGACATGCCCATCGACAGCATCGCCTCCTGGGCACCCGGCGCCGTGGCGTCGGCGAGCCGCTCGGCGACCAGCTCGTCGGTGACGAGGTCCTGGTTGACGACCATGGTGGAGATGAACGCGCGCATCGACTCGGCGGTGGGCGCGGCGCCGAACTCCATGAGCCGTTTGACCCCCTCGGTCGGATCCGCGTGGAACAGGCTGAGGTTGAGCCCGCCAGGGCCCATGAGCACGAGCCGGCCGACGCGCTCGGGATAAAGCAGCGCGAACCGTGCCGCGGTGCCACCGCCCAGGCTGTTGCCGAGCAGGTGGATGCGCTCGATGCCGAGCTCGTCGAGGAGGTCCTTGACCGCCTCGGCCGCGAACCGGAAGTAGTTGCCGACGACCGGGGGCTTGTCGCTCTGGCCGAAGCCGGGCTGGTCGATCAGCAGCGTACGGAAGTCAGTGGCGAAGCCGGGCAGCGCCGAGCCGAAGTTGGACCACGCCGAGGCGCCGGGACCGCCGCCGTGCAGCATGACGAGCGGCAGCCCGCCACCAAGGTCGGTGGGCTCACCGGCCTCGTAGTAGTTGAGGGTCAGGTCGCCGGCCTTGGCGGACCGCCGAGTCGACTCGCGATCAAGGCCAGCCATCAGTACATTCCCGGGTCGACCTTGTGACCGAACTCCGCCATGCCGTACATCTGCAGCGCGCGCTCGGGATCGTTCGCGGCGTGGACGCGGCCGGCGTGCGCATCGCGCCAGGCCCGCTGGAGGTACGTACCCTGGGCCAGCGCGCGGCCGCCCGAGGCCTCGAAGAGGTCGTCGATCGCGTCGATCGCGCGCTGGGTGCCGAGCACCTGGTCGCGGCGAACCTTGAGGCGCAGCGAGATCGGGATCTTCTCGCCCTTGGCGACCAGCGCCTGCTCCTCGCGGATGTTGGACATGCACAGCGCCCACGCGGCGTCGATCTCGCTGGACGCACGCGCCACGCGTACGGCGGCGAACGGATCCGACGACGCCTTCTCACCCGCGTACGCGGCGCGCACGCGGTTCTGCTGCATCTCGACGTGCTCCGCGTACGCTCCGCGAGCGATGCCGACGATCGGCGCCGTGATGGTCGTGGTGAACAGGGAGTGGAACGGCAGCTTGTAGAGGTCGCCGGGGTTCTGCTCCTGGCCGGGGCCGAGGCAGCGGCCGGTGTCGCCCATCGACAACGTGAACTCGTCGGGGACGAACGTCTCCTCGACCACGATGTCGTTGGAGCCCGTGCCGGAGAGGCCGACGACGTTCCAGACGTCGACGACCTCGTACTTCTCGCGGGGCACGAGGAATGTCTTGAAGTCGATGATCTGGCCCTCGGCGTTGGAGACCAGGCCTCCGAGCAGCACCCAGGTGGCGTGCGCCGAGCCCGAGGAGAAGCTCCAGCGACCCTGCAACAGGTAGCCGCCGTCGGTGACGGTCGCCTTGCCGGTCGGGGCGTACGACGAGCTCAGGCGTGTCGAGGTGTCCTCGCCCCAGACCGCCTGCTGCGCGTCGTCGTGGAACAACGCGATCTGCCACGGGTGGACGCCGAGCACCGAGGAGATCCAGCCGGTCGAGCCGCACGCCGAGGCGATGAGGCTGACCGCGGTGTAGAAGTCGATGGGATCGCTCTCGAGACCGTCGAAGCGCTTGGGCTGCAGCAGCCGGAAGAACCCGGTCTCCTCCAGCTCCTTGACCGATGCGTCGGGCACTTGCCGCAAGCGCTCGGTCTCGTCCGCGCGCTCGCGGAACGCCGGGAGAAGGTCGCGTACGGCGTCCAGCACAGCCTGGGTCATCACAGCTCCTTGGGAGTTCGATCTGGTCCCAATACTAGAACACGTTCTAGTGCTACGTCCATCGCAGCGCGCACGGACCGGATGTCTGGAACGCTGGCGAACTGGAACGTGTTCTAGGTACGGTCTCCGGCATGACCACAACGCAAGCCAGCAGGACCGAGTCGATGGTGCGCGTCACCGTGGCGTACGTCGTGGCGATCGGCGCCGGCGCGGCTTGGTTCGCCTGGGGTCCGGAGACCGACTGGTTGTGGCTCGACGGGCTGATCGCCGACCTCATCGCGACGCTCGTGATCTTCGGTGCGAGCCGGATGCACCACAACTCCAGCTTCTACGACGCGTACTGGAGCGTCATCCCGCCGCTCCTGATGCTCGCGTGGTGGATCGAGTCCGGCACGCCGGCCGACGACGCACGGAGCTGGGTCGTGATGGCGGTGATCCTGCTCTGGGCGGTGCGGCTCACGGTCAACTGGGTCCAGACGTTCCCCGGCCTGCACCACGAGGACTGGCGCTATCCCATGGTGCGCGAACGTGCGGGCAGGGCCGAGGCCGTGGTCGACCTCATGGGCATCCACGTGTTCCCCACGCTGCAGGTGTTCCTCGGGACGCTGCCGGCGTACGTCGTGGTCACGCGTCCGGGTCGCGACCTCGGCTGGGTCGATGCGATCGCGGTCGTCGTGGGGGTGGGCGCTGTGCTCATCGAGCTCACGGCGGACATCCAAATGCACCGGTTCATCCGCACGCGCGAGCCAGGTCAGGTGATGGACCAAGGTCTCTGGGCGTGGTCGCGGCATCCCAACTACTTCGGCGAGGTGAGCTTCTGGGTCTCGCTGGCCATCTTCGGCATGGCCGCTGACCCGGATGCGTGGTGGGTGTTCGCCGGCGCTGCGTGCATGTATGCGATGTTCCAGCTCGCCAGCATCCCGATGATGGAGCAGCGCAGCCTGGAGCGCCGTCCGGCGTACGCCTCGGTGGTCGCGCGGGTCCCGCGCTTCGTGCCGCGTCCTCCGCGCCGCGTCCGTGGCGACGCATGACGCGACCACGGGTCGTCATCGCCGGGCTCGGCGACAGCGGGCTCCTCACCGCGATCCACCTCTCGCGCCATGCCGACGTGGTCGGCATCTCGACGCGGCCTGGTCTGGTCAGCGGCAAGGAGCTCGGCACCCGGCTGACCCAGCCGGACGAGTGGGCGCGGGACAACTGGATCGCGTTCGACCGCTATCGCCGTCTCGATCGCGTACGTACCGCTCACGGCACGCTGACCGGAGTCGACCTGTCCGGCCGCTGCGTCCAGGGTGTGGGCGCTGACGGATCAGCGTTCGAGGAGTCGTACGACGTGCTGGTGATCTCGACCGGGGTGACGAACGGGTTCTGGCGGCCTCCGGGTCTGCTGTCCGCCGACGCGGTCGCCGGCGCCTTGGCGGCGGACCACGCGAGGCTCGCAGGTGCTGCGTCGATCGCCGTGGTCGGCGGCGGGCCGGCGGCGGTCAGCAGTGCGCTCAACGCGGCGGTGACCTGGCCAGACGCGCAGGTCGATCTGTTCTTCCCGGGCGATCGCCCCCTTCCCCGCTACCACCCGAGGGCGGCCCGTACGTTGCTGCGGCGGCTCATCGAGCTCGGCGTCGGCGTGCACCCGGGACACCGCGCGGTCGTGCCGGACGGGTTCGACTGCGACCAGATCACCGACGAGCCCGTCACCTGGAGCACCGGCCAGTCGCCGCACACGGCCGACGCGGTCCTGTGGACGATCGGCCGGGTGCGGCCGAACACGTCGTGGCTGCCTGCTGAGCTGCTCGACGAGGACGGCTTCGTGGTCGTCGAGCCGAGCTTGCGCGTCCCAGGGCATGCCGGGGTGTTCGCGGTCGGCGACGTCGCGGCCACCGATCCGCTGCGCACCTCGGCCCGCAACCGCGCCGACAAGCTGCTCGCGCGCAACATCCGGGCCTCGCTCAAGGGCGGGCGCCTGCGCGACTACAAACCTCGTCGCGAGCAGTGGGGGTCGGTCGTCGGGGTCCAGCCGAACGGCCTCGAGGTGTTCGCGCCCAACGGTCGGGCGTACCGGTTCCCGGCCTGGACGATCCGCGGGCTGCTGCAAGGCCTGATCGTCCGTCGCGGCATGTACCGCGGAGTACGGGACTGAGGCTCAGTCGCAGCGGCCCCGTCAGAGGCGGTGACCTAGGTCGAACCCGAGCCCTCCAGGTTCGACCAGACTCACCGCCGCAACCCGGGACATGCCCGAACCCTGCGAGACTGACGCGTATGTCCGCCACCGATGACCGTGCCACTGCCTTCCTTGCCCTGCATCAGCCCGGCGCCGGCTTCGTGCTGCCGAATGCGTGGGACGGCGGGTCGGCCCGGATCCTCGAGCAGGTCGGGTTCGAGGCGATCGCCACCACCAGCGCCGGCATCGCGTTCAGCCTCGGCCGCGCCGACGCGCACATGGAGGGCGCCGAGATGCTCGACTGCATCGCCGCGATCGTCGAGGCCGTCGACTGCCCCGTGACCGCGGATCTGGAGTCCGGCTACGGCGACACCGCCGAGGACGTCGCCGACACCGTCGCCCAAGCCGTCGGCGTGGGCGTGGTCGGCTGCAACCTCGAGGACGCGATCCAGCCCGGCGAGCTCATCCCAGTCGCAGCCGGCCGCGAACGCGTCGAGGCGGCACGCAGCAGCGCCCCGCACGGCACGTTCGTGCTCAACGCGCGCACCGACACCTACATGGCCGGTCACCCCGATGCGTTCGCCGAGACGATCCGGCGCGCTGAGCAGTACGTGGCTGCCGGCGCCGACTGCATCTTCGTGCCCGGCGTCAGCGACGCCGACGAGATCCGCCGGCTGACCGCTGAGATCGACGCGCCCGTGAACGTCGTGGCGGGCCTGGTCGAGCCGGTTCTCGACGCGACGACCCTCCGCGAGCTCGGCGTCGCCAGGATCAGCATCGGCGGCACGCTGACCCGCGCCGCGCTGACCCTCGTCGAGAAGGCCGGCCGGGAGATGCTCGAGCACGGGACGTTCAGCTTCGCCGACGGCGCCATCTCGTACGGCGAGTTCCAGCAGCGCTTCAGCTGAACCGCTCACGCCCGTTCGATCTTGGTCCAGCCCGTCCAGCCGCGTTCGGCGAGGAGCTCCTGGAGCTCGACGACCATCGGATGCGCCTCCGCCATCGAGTCGAGCAGCTGCACGAACGCCGAGTCGTCCATGTTGAGGGCCTGCTGCTCGAGCTGGCCGTTGGCGGCCGCCTCCTCGAACAGCTCGACGAGCAGGTCGGCCATCTCCTGGACGACCTGCCCGTGGTCCTCGTCGCCGGTGATGATCCGGCTGATGAGCTGGTAGAAGCGGACCACCCTCGGGTCCTCGAGCTGGCGGACCTTCTCGTCCATGAAGGCGGCGATCTGGTCCGGGTAACGGGCCGCGATCAGGATCCACGCGTCCCGCTCGGCCTCGATCATCGCCTCCGGCGTCCCGATCGCGCGCACCCGGTCGAGATAGTCGGCCACCTCGTCGGGCACCGCCAGCGAGTCGCCCGAGGCCAGCTGGGCGATGCGCCGACGGTGCTCCTGCAGCTCGCGGATCTTGGCGCGCAGGTCGCGGTCGATCACCTCCGTCGCCTCCGTGAACGTCGGCGCATCGGCGGCCAGGAGCTCCTGCACCTTGGCCAGCGGCACGCCCGCCTCGGCCAGCGTCCGGATCCGGATGAGCCGGACGACCTCGTCGGCGCCGTACGTCCGGTAGCCCGAGACGTCCCGCTCGGGCTCCGGCAGCAGGCCGACCTGGTGGTAGTGCCGCACGGTGCGGATGGTCACCCCGGCGTACGCCGCCAGTTGCCCGATCGTCAGCATGACTCCACCCTGCCCGGTCGCCCCACCGGCGTCACGCGATCTTGCTGCGATAGACCGACATCGCGAACGTGTACGCGACCACCACGAGGCCCAGGCACCAGGCGAGGGCGACCCACAGGTCGTCGCCGAGCGGCTGGTTCTCGAGCAGGCCACGGATCGTGTTGACGACCGACGTCACGGGCTGGTGCTCCGCGAATGCCCGGACAGGTCCCGGCATCGAGTCGGTCGGCACGAAAGCCGAGCTGATGAACGGCAGGAAGATCAGCGGGTACGAGAACGCACTCGCGCCTTCGACCGATGTCGCGGTCAGTCCCGGGATCACGGCGAGCCAGGTCAGGCCCAGGGTGAAGAGGAACAGGATGCCGGCGACCGCCAGCCAGTCCAGCAGGTTGGCGCCCGAGCGGAACCCCATGATCAGGGCGACCACGATCACCACGACCAGCGAGATCAGGTTGGCGACGACCGAGGTCAGGACGTGCGCCCACAGCACCGCCGAACGGGCGATCGGCATCGACTGGAACCGCTCGAAGATGCCGCCCTTCATGTCGAGGAAGATGCGGTACGCCGTGTAGGCGATGCCCGACGCGATCGTGATGAGCAGGATGCCCGGCAGCAGGTAGTCGACGTACTTGCCCTGTCCGCCGGTCTCGATCGCGCCACCCAGGACGTACACGAACAGCAGCATCATGGCGATCGGCGTGACGGCCGTCGTGATGATCGTGTCGGGGCTGCGGCCGATGTGGCGCAGCGACCGGCCGAGCAGGGTGGCGACGTCGGTGAAGAAGTATCTGGTCATGGGGTCCTCAGCTCTCTGCGCCGCTGGCGGCGGTCGGCTTGCCGGTGATGGCAAGGAAGATGTCCTCGAGGGACGGCTGCTTCTCGATGTACTCGACCTCGGCGGGCGGGTGCAGCGCCTTGAGCTCGGCGAGCGTGCCGTCGACGATGATCGTGCCCTCGTGGAGGATCGCGATCCGGTCGGCGAGGTGCTCGGCCTCGTCGAGGTACTGGGTCGTGAGCAGCACCGTCGCGCCGTGGTCGGCGAGGTCCTTGATCGTGCTCCAGACCTCGAGGCGTGACTGGGGATCGAGGCCCGTGGTCGGCTCGTCGAGGAAGATCACCGGCGGGTCGCCGATCAGGCTCATCGCGATGTCGAGCCTTCGCCGCATGCCTCCGGAGAAGGTCGCGACCTTGCGGCCGCCGGCGTCGGTCAGCGAGAAGCGCTCGAGCAGGTCGTCGGCGATCCGGCCGGGCTCCTGCTGGTGCCGGAGCCTGGCGATCAGGACGAGGTTCTCCCGGCCGGTCAGGATCTCGTCGACGGCCGCGAACTGGCCGGTCAGGCTGATCGACTCGCGCACCTCGGCGGCCTGGGTCGCCAGGTCGTACCCGTTGATCGTCGCCGTCCCGGCGTCAGCCTTCAGGAGCGTCGACAGGATCCTCACGGTCGTGGTCTTGCCCGACCCGTTGGCGCCCAGCAACGCGAAGATGCTGCCGCGAGCGATCTCGAGGTCGACGCCGCGCAGGACCTGGACGTCCTTGAACGACTTCTCGAGTCCCTGCACCCGGATCGTGGGCGATTGCCCATGGTCGGTCATGTCATGCCTCTCGTCAGGTGGCCGAGCGTGGCCACCACGAGAGTGTGCAGGGTTGACGTTGCGTCAGGGTCAAGCCCGATTCAGCGGGACCTAGTCAGCGACCGCCAAGTCGCCTCGCCGAGCGGCCGAACGAGCCTTCGCACGATCCACCGGCGACTCCACGATGCCGTCACAGGTCGAGCTGATCGACGGGCACGTGGCTGACGCGTTGGCGTCTGGCGGGCGGATCCTCGCCGGCGGCGGCGCGACTGTCGGGCACGTCGTCCAGCCCACGCTGCTGGTGGACGTCCCGGAACAGTCCAAGGCGGTCACCGACGAGACCTTCGGTCCCGTGATCGTGATGCGTCCGGTGAAGGACATGGACGAGGCAGTCGCGTTGACGAATGCCTCGCGATACCACCTCGCGGCCTCCGTGTTCAGCAAGCGGCACGGTCACCAGATCGCGGGCCGGCTCCGCACCGGCATGGTGTCGGTCAACTCGGTCTTCAGCTTCGCGGTGGTGCCGTCCGTGCCGTTCGGAGGAATCGGCGACTCCGGTTTCGGGCGCATCCACGGAGCCGACGGGTTGCGGGAGTTCTGCTATGCCCAGGCGGTCGTCCGGCAGCGCTTCAGGCCCCTGCTCCCGTTGATGTCATTCAGCCGTACGGCCGAGACCGAGACGCGACTGGGCAAGATCATCGGCCTGGTGCACGGTCGTTCCTGAGCCGGTGCCGGCGTCCATCCCTGCGCAGGGCGCCGGCACCTCCTTTCAGTCGCAGCCGGTGCCGTCGTGGTCGCGGTCCAGCCGGTAAGGGTCGGACCCGGTGACCTGCACCGGATGTCCGATGTCCGGGCAGTTGAGGTCAGCGACGATCGGCAGGCACGGGCTGTAGCCCGCCATGCACGCCTTCGCGGGCTTGGCCTTGGGCTTCGGCTTGGGCTTGCTGACGAGCGGAACCGGTGCGGCGGCCTTGCGGCACCCAGGCTTCGCCGCCGAGGCGAGGGCCCGGTCGAGGCGGCGGCCGAGGTCGGGGTTCTCGCTCCGGAACTGCTCGAGATAGCGGCCGTCGCCGAGACCGCTCTTGGCGAGCGCGACGTTGAGCGACTTCCCGGTCTCGTCGAAGACCTCCGCGACCGTACGACCGTAGGTGTCCGTCGAGTAGGCGTCGACGGTGAAGCCGCCGTCGAGGAACGTACGGGTGAACGCCGCCGCTTCGGACGCGCACGGCTCGTTCCGCTCAGGAGTGTTGACGAGTCCCAGGCGGTACTCCGTGCCGTCCGAGGCGACCCACGAGTCGCCGTCCTTCTGGTCGACGACGAAGAGGAGGGCGACGGTCTCCGCCGTCGGTTCCTCGCTCGGGGCAGCCGATCCAGTCGTACGAGCGGGAGTGGGCTTGCCGGCCGCGCTGACCTTGGCGTCGTCCTTCGGGGTCGTGGCGTTGCTGACCGCGTTGATGCCGAACGTCGCCGCGACGACGCAGGCCAGCCAGAACTGCCACCGCCGGGTCCACGGCCTGCTCGATCCGCTCATCCGTCGAGAGTCGCACGGTGTCAGGGCCCGCGGGGACCATTCAGGAACTGTCAGGCAGGCTCCGTGACGAAATGGCTCGGACGAGTCACGCCGCCTGGTTCGGGTGAGGTCCGCTCCACAAGCTCAAGGACCAGTGGTGACCCTCAGGCGTTGGCGTCGGCCTTCGCCTTGAGCATCAGCGCGATGTCGATGAGCTGGTCCTCCTGGCCGCCGATCAGCTTGCGGCGGCCGGCCTCGAGCAGGATCTTCGCGCCCGAGACGTCGTAGCGCTCGGCGGCGTTGCCCGCGTGCTTGAGGAACGAGGAGTAGACCCCGGCGTAGCCCATCATCAGCGTCATCCGGTTGAGCGTGCACTCCTCGGGCATCGCCGGGCGTACGACGTCTTCGGCGGCGTCGACGATCTGGAGGAAGTCGACACCGGTCTTCCAGCCGAGCTTGTCGGCGACGCCGATGAACGCCTCGAGCGGCGTGTTGCCGGCACCGGCGCCGAAGCGGCGTACGGACCCGTCGATCTGGGTCGCACCGGCGCGGGCGGCGATGACGGTGTTGGCGACCCCGAGGCCGAGGTTCTCGTGACCGTGGAAGCCGATCGTCGCCTCGTTGCCGATCTCGGCGACGAGGGCTGACACGCGGTCGGCGACGCCCTCCATGACCAGCGCGCCGGCGGAGTCGACGACGTACACGCACTGGCAGCCGGCGTCGACCATGATGCGGGCCTGCTTCGCCAGCACCTCGGGTGACTGCGTGTGGCTCATCATGAGGAAGCCGACGGTCTCCAGCCCGAGCTCGCGGGCGAGTCCGAAGTGCTGGCCCGACGTGTCGGCCTCGGTGCAGTGCGTGGCGATGCGGCAGATCTGGCCGCCGTTGTCCTGGGCGGCGCGGATGTCGTCCTTGGTGCCGACGCCGGGGAGCATGAGGAACGCGATGCGGGCGCGCTTGGCGGTCTCGGCACCGAGCTTGATCAGCTCCTGCTCAGGCGTCGCGGAGAAGCCGTAGTTGAACGACGAGCCGCCCAGGCCGTCGCCGTGCGTCACCTCGATCACCGGGATGCCGGCCTCGTCGAGGGCGCCGACGATGTCGCGCACCTCCTGCGGCACGAACTGGTGGCGCTTGTGGTGCGAGCCGTCGCGCAGGCACGTGTCGGTCAGGCGGAGGTCGAGGTCGCTCGACGGGTCGGTCTGCGACCACGTACGGGCGAGCGCGTCGACGGAGGTGTCGACGCCGGAGACGGGAGCCGCAGTCATCGAAGGATCTCCTTGGCGATGGATTCGCCGACGCGAGTCGCCGCGGCGGTCATGATGTCGAGGTTGCCGGCGTACGGCGGAAGGTAGTCGCCGGCGCCCTCGACCTCGACGAAGATGCTGACCTTGGTCATGCCCTTGGTCGCCGGTGAGGCGTCGTCGAACTGCGGGTCCTGGAGCAAGCGATAGCCGGGTACGTACTCCTGCACCTGACGCGCCATGCGGACGACGGACTCGGAGATCGCGTCGCGGTCGGCGTCGGCGCTGACGCCGCAGAAGATCGTGTCGCGCATGATCATCGGCGGCTCGGCGGGGTTGAGGATGATGATCGCCTTGCCGCGCTCGGCACCGCCGATCGTCTCGACGCCGGCGCTGGTCGTGCGGGTGAACTCGTCGATGTTGGCGCGCGTGCCCGGACCCGCCGACGCGCTGGAGACCGAGGCGACGATCTCGGCGTACGGCACAGAGGTCACGCGCGAGACGGCGTGGACCATGGGGATCGTGGCCTGCCCGCCGCACGTGATCATGTTGACGTTGTCGGCGTCGAGGTGCTCCTCGCCGTTGACCGGCGGGATGACTGCGGGCCCGACGGCGGCCGGGGTGAGGTCGATCGCCCGGATGCCGGCCTCGGCGTAGCGCGGGGCGTACTCCCGGTGCACGTACGCCGAGGTGGCCTCGAAGATCAGCTCGGGCAGCTCGTCCTGCTTGAGCAGCCAGTCGACGCCCTCGTGCGAGGCCTCGACGCCGCGATCGCTCGCGAGCTTCAGGCCCTCGGACGCCGGGTCGACGCCGATCATCCAGCGAGGCTCGATCGTGTCGCTGCGCAGCAGCTTGTAGAGCAGGTCGGTGCCGATGTTGCCCGGCCCGACGATCGCCGCGGTGACCTTCTTGCTCATTGTCTTACTCCTCGAAGGAGACGGTCAGGGGTGCGAACCCGCTGATGGAAGCCGTGACGCGGTCACCCGCGGCGAACGGCACGAACGGGCCAAGGGCCCCGGACAGGATCAGGTTGCCCGCGCGGAGCGGGTCGCCGAAGCGTGCGGCCTGCACGGCGAGCCAGCGCAACGCCTCCAACGGGTCGCCGAGGCACGCGGCGCCGTTGCCGGACGAGCGCTCCTCGCCGTTGATCGTCAGGCTCATCTCGACGTCGCGCGGCTCGATGTCGCTCAGCGTGAGCCCCGCGTCGCCCACGACGTACAGGCCGCTGGACGCGTTGTCGGCGACCGTGTCGGTGAACGTGATGTCCCAGCCCTCGATGCGCGAGTCGACGATCTCCAGAGCCGGGATCGCGACGTCGACGGCCTCGCGCACGAGGTCGATCGTGATCTGCTCCTCGGGCACGTCGATGTCACGGCTCAGCCGGAACGCGACCTCCGCCTCGACCCTGGGCTGCAGGAGCGTGCGCATCGAGATCGGTGTGCCGCCCGTGCCGTGGCTGACGTCCATGTCGCTGAGCAGGTAGCCGAAGTCGGGCTGGTCGACGCCGAGCTGGTTCTGCACCGCCTCGGACGTGGCGCCGATCTTGCGGCCGACGACCGTGACACCGCCGTCGAGTCGCCTCTGGACGAGTCCCTGCTGCACGGCGTACGCGGCCGGCAGGTCGTCGGTGCCGATCAGGTCCCGGACGGCTGCGCACGGCACCCGCGTCTCCAGCGCCTGCGCGAGCCGGTCGGTCGCTGCGGCGATGGCGGCGGGATCAGCCTTGGTCGAGGTCACCTCGCCATACTAGAACCTGTTACAGTTTTGCGGTAGTCAGCCCGACCGGAGGTCCGATGGAACAGACGTGTGACGTCATCGTCGTGGGTGCCGGAGGCGCCGGAATGACGGCGGCTCTTGCCGCTGCGAAGCGCGGTTTGGACACCGTGGTGATCGAGAAGAGCGCCTACTTCGGCGGCTCGACGGCCCGCTCCGGCGGCGGCGTGTGGATCCCCGGCAACCGGGCGCTCCGCAAGGCCGGACAGGTCGAGGCGGACGACGCCGAGCAGGCGCGGACGTACCTCGACTCCATCGTCGGCGACGCCGTGCCCAAGGAGCGCCGCGACACGTTCCTCGAGCGCGGCCCCGAGGTCATCGACTTCCTGCTCGACAACACCCCCGTGCAGCTGAAGTGGGTCCCGGAGTACGCCGACTACCTGCCCGAGCAGCCCGGCGGCCGGCCCCGTGGTCGCAGCGTCGAGCCGGTCCCGATGGACGGCCGCATCCTCGGCGCCGAGCTCGAGCGGCTGCACCCGCCGTACGCCAAGGCGCCGGCCAACCTCATCGTCACGCAGGCCGACTTCCGCAAGATCAGCCTCGGCATCCGTACGCTCCGCGGGCCGCTCACGATGATGCGCGTGATGCTCAAGCGCGTGCTGAGCTCGCTGCGCGGCCGCCGCATGTACGCCATGGGCAACGCGCTCACTATCAGCCTGCGCAAGGGCTTGATGGACGCCGGGGTACCGGTGCACTACGAGACGCCGCTGACCGGACTCGTCATCGAGGGCGGCCGGGTCGTCGGCATACGCGCCGAGCACGAGGGCGCCGAGGTCGTCATCCGCGCCCGCCGCGGCGTGATCCTCGGCTCCGGCGGCTTCGAGAAGAACGACGCCCTGCGCGAGAAGTACCTGCCGAGCCCCACCGAGGCGGGCTGGAGCACCGGCGCGGCGACGAACACCGGCGCGGGCATCGAGGCCGGTGTCGCGGTCGGCGCCGCCACCGACCTGATGGACGACGCGTGGTGGGGGCCGACGATCCCGCTGCCGTCGGGACCGTGGTTCTGCCTCGCCGAGCGCAACCTGCCGGGCTCAATCATCGTCAACTCCGCAGGTCAGCGGTTCATGAACGAGGCACTGCCGTACGTCGAGGCGACGCACGCGATCTACGAGGGCGAGGCCACGGGCGTCCCGCACGTGCCCGCGTGGCTCGTGATGGACCAGCGCTATCGCAACCGCTACCTGTTCGCCGGCCTCTCGCCGCGGCAGCCGTTCCCAGGCCGCTGGTACAAGTTCGGCACGGTGCGCAAGGCCGACTCGCTCGCCAGGCTCGCCGCCGAGATCGAGGTGCCGGCCGAGGCGTTGGAGGAGACGATCCGCCGGTTCAACGGCTTCGCCGAGTCCGGCATCGACGAGGACTTCCACCGCGGCGAGAGCGCGTACGACCGCTACTACGCCGATCCTCGCGTGAAGCCCAACCCGTCGCTGCACTCGATCGACCGGGGCCCGTTCTACGCCGTCAAGATCGTGCCGGGCGACCTCGGCACCAAGGGCGGGATCGTCACCGACGAGCGCGCCCGCGCACTGCGGGCCGACGGCTCGGTCATCGAGGGACTCTACGCCGCCGGCAACTGCTCGTCGGCTGTCATGGGTCGTACGTACGCCGGCCCCGGCGCGACGATCGGCCCGGCGATGACGTTCGGCTACCTCGCTGCCGAGGACATCGCGCGCACGGTGGGCACCGACTGATGCCGATCGACCCCAGCGTCGCCATCGGCGCGGAGACCGGCACGCAGGAGTTCTCCTGGACCGCCAGCGACGTGCTGCTCTATCACCTCGCAGTCGGCGCCGGTTCCCGTCCGGGCGACAACGTCTCGGCCGAAGCCCTGCGCTGGACCCTCGACGGCGACCGCCTGCAGGTGCTACCGAGCTTCGGCGTCGTGGCGCCGTCGTTCCACGAGACGAACCCGCCCTCGCTCGACCTGCCCGGCTGCGACATCAACCTGGCGCAGGTCGTGCACGGCGCCCAGGAGGTACGCGTCAACGGTCCGTTGCCGTCGTCGGGTTCCGCCCGGTTGACGACGCGCATCACCGACATCTGGGACAAGGGCAAGGCCGCTGTGATCTGGCAGGAAGGCGTCGCCACGGCTCCCGGCGGCACCGAGCTGTGGCGCGTACGCTCGTCGATCTTCGTCAAGGGCGAGGGTGGCTGGGGCGGCAACCGCGGCGAGAGCACGGCAGTGGCGGTCCCCGACCGGGCACCGGACGGCTCGACGACGTACACCGTGACACCGCAGCAGGCGCTGCTCTACCGGCTCTGCGGCGATCGCAACCCCCTGCACTCCGACCCCGAGTTCGCGAAGGCCGCCGGCTTCCCGGCGCCGATCCTGCACGGCCTCTGCACGTACGGCATCGTGCTCCGCGAGGTCATCGACCTGATGCTCGGCGGCGACGCGCATGCGGTCAGCGCGTACGCCGCACGGTTCGCCGGCGTGGTGTTCCCTGGCGAGACCTTGACGATCGACGCATGGGACGAGCCCGCGGGCATCGTGGTGTCCGCGACGGTCGGCGACCGGCCGGCGCTGGCGGACTGCCTCGTGACCCGCCGCTAGGTCCCCGTTCAGGGGAGCGACTGCAGCCCGCGTGTTGTCACACGTCGGCCAGGGTGATCTCGTCGACGGCGAGCAGCTCACCCTCGTGCTCGATCCACCAACGTTCGCCGCTGCGGTCGAGGATCGACGCCTTCGATCGACCTCGCGGAAACCGCGGCGCAAGAAGCTGTCCATCGCTGAGTCGGAGCACGCGCTGCTGTCCTTTCCAGGCGCCCGTCCCGAAATTCGGTGTGAGGATGGCGTGCTCTCCGTCCGCCGTGAACCTGCCGTGGATTCCGTGCTTGCCCGGCTGGCGCTTCCAACCAGACTCCTCCCACCGACGTTCGGCCACGGCGCCATCGGGCGCGACGGAGGCGACGGTGAAGAAGTCGGAGCCGTAGCGGTTCATCGACCCGAGGTCGGAGCCTTCGGAGCAGATCATCAGCCGCCCGCCGGTTCGCAGCGACGCCGTCAGGCTGACGGCGAGCTCCCCGTCATCGTCGAATGCGTCCTCGCCGAACCGGTCACGAGGAAAGTCGTCCGGCCGCAGCGCTCGGGGCTCGCTCGTCCAGGTCGCCGAGAGTCGCTCGGTGTCGATGGCGAGGTCGGCGACAAAGCGGCGCTCCTGCGTGAGCACACCATGACTGAGGACGACAGCGAACGTCGAGTCGTCCGAGACCGCACAACCGCCCTGGAGTCGTGGGTGAGGCGCCACGGTGGCGAGGAGCTCGGCGTCGCCGATCGGTACCCGCACCGGGTCCGAGCCTGCATCGCGGTGCACCCAGAGCTCGCTGGGACCGGCGATGATCGCGCAGGCGCCGTCGGGCAACGCGATGAGAAACGGCTCGTCGTCGGCGAACGCCTCGACCGGCAGGTGTGCCACGGGGTCGACGATCGCATCACCTTCGCTCAGCCAGACGAGCTCCCGGACGTATCCTCCCGAGTCGTCCGGGTGCACCCCGAGGGTGACGAACCGTCCATCCGACAGCCCAGACCAAGCCTCGTGCCACCATTGCGTTGGGAGTCGCCACATGCGACCCACTATTCCAGCGGGGAAGATCGCCGCCGACCACCCCCGGCGCTGCTGGGCTCCTCGCCGAGGCAGTGCCCGGCGACGTCGCTCCGTGACGTCAGCGCCCGAGGACCAGGCCTGAGGTCGGGACGCCGGTGCCGGCGGTGACCAGGACGTGCTCGACACCGTCGACCTGGTTGACCGACGCGCCGCGCAGCTGACGCACGGCCTCGGCGATGCCGTTCATGCCGTGGATGTACGCCTCGCCGAGCTGGCCCCCGTGCGTGTTGAGCGGCAGCCGGCCGCCGAGCTCGATCGCGCCGTCGGCGATGAAGTCCTTCGCCTCGCCGCGGCCGCAGAAGCCCAGCTCCTCGAGCTGCATCAGCACGTACGGCGTGAAGTGGTCGTACAGCACGGCGGTCTGGATGTCCGCGGGCGTGAGCCCCGACTGCCGCCACAGGTCGCGGCCGACGACGCCGATCTCGGGGATGCCGAGGTCGTCGCGGAAGTACGACGTCATGACGAACTGGTCGGCGCCGCTGCCCTGCGCGGCCGCGACGATCGGTACGGCACCGGCGCGCAGGTCGCGGGCCCGCTCGGTCGACGTGACCACGATCGCCACCGCCCCGTCGCTCTCCTGGCAGCAGTCCAGCAGCCGCAGCGGATCGGCGATCATCCGGCTGTTCTGGTGGTCCTCGAGCGTGATCGGCTTGTCGTGGAAGAACGCCGCCGGGTTGGTGGCCGCGTGCTTGCGGTCCGCCACGGCGACCGCCCCGAAGTCGGCCGACGTCGCGCCGTACTCGTGCATGTAGCGCCGCGCCTGCATCGCCACCGTGGCTGCCGGCGTCGACAGCCCGTGCGGGTACGTCCAGGCGTTGTCGAGTCCGTTGGTGTTGACCTGCGTGGCCGCACCCAGCGACACCTGCCCGAAGCGCTGGCCGGAGCGCTCGTTGAACCCGCGGTAGGCCACCACGACGTCGGCCATTCCTGTGGCCACCGCCATCGCCGCCTGCTGCACCGTCGCGCAGGCCGCACCGCCGCCGTAGTTGATGCGGCTGAAGAAGCGCAGCTCGCCCATCCCGAGCTCACGAGCCAGCGCGATCTCGGAGCTCGTGTCCATCGTGAACGTCACCAGGCCGTCGACGTCGGACGCGGACAGACCGGCGTCGGCCAGCGCGGAGAGCGTCGCCTCGGCCGACAGCTGCAGCTCGGAGCGACCGGACTCCTTGGAGAACTCGGTCGCACCGATCCCGGCGATCGACGCAGCGCCTGAGAAGGTCATCGGCGGATCTCCAGTCGGGCGTTGGCGTGCGTGCCGATCGAGACGTCGGCCCGTACGTCGAGTGTCGTCACCCCGTCGGCCTCCGACACGATCGTGCCGGTGAACCGCAGCGTGTCGTACGGATGAGCGGGCGCACCGAGGCGCAAGGCGCACGACAGGATCTGCGTCTGCGGACCGGCCCAGTCGGTGACATACCGCTGCACCAGGCCCGTCGTGCTCAGGATGTTGATGAAGATGTCCTTGCTGCCGTGGCCGATCGACCGGTCGCGGTCGTGGTGCACGTCCTGGAAGTCGCGGGTCGCGAGCGCCGTCGACACGACGAGCGTCGGCGTGATCGGCAGCTCCCAGACCGGGAGGTCGGACTCGACCTCCGGCTCGGCTTCTGGCGCCGGAGCACCGGCCGGGCGCCACTTCACGAGCGTGAGGTCGTCGTCGATGCGGTCGAACCACACCTCCACGGCGTCGCCGATCGCGACGTCCCCGTCGACTTCGCCGACCATGCGGACTCCCTCGGCGAGCTCGACCAGCGCCAACGTGAGCGGCAACCGCTTGCCCGGCACAGCGGGTGCATGGTGCACGAGGAACGAGTGCACGACGCCACGGCCGGACGCCACGACGTACCCGCGATCCATGGCGTGGCAGACCGGGCACACGGGGCCCGGCGGGTGTCGCAGCTCGCCGCACGCGTTGCAGCTCTGGATGCGCAGCTCGCCTGCAGCGGTGCCCGCCCAGAAGAACTCGGTGTCGCGGTTGACCACGGGGCGCAACGTCTTGGTGCGGTCGACCGCGGGACGGCCGGTGCCGGGCTTGAACTTGAGCACCCGGAACGTCATCGTCGCGACCTGTTCGTCGCCGACGGTCCACACGCTCTTGGTCGTGATGAACCAGCCCTCGCCGACTCCGGTCTTCTTGGGCCCGACGACGTCCGCGAGGTAGGTGCTGATGCTCGGCGCCTCGCCGGGCCGCAACGTACGCGCATAGGTCTGGTCGCAGTTGGTGCCCAGCACCGACGTGAAGCCGGCATCGTCGAGCACCTGCATCGTGTCGGGCAACGGGTCGCCGGGCATCCGCTCGGGGTTGAGGCCGTACATCGTCCACACCTGGGCCATCGCCGGCGGAGCCTCGGTGTCGGGGCCGGGCGCCCAACGGGGGTTGGTGTCGCCGATCGCCTCGGCCCAGTGCCGGATCATCGGCACGTTCACGGGGTCCGGCGCCACGCGGGCCGGGCTCTTGCCCCGCGCCTTGATCTCGTCGGTGCGGGCGATGATCTCCTCGTCCGTCGTCATCGCGGCACCGCCGTGATGAAGGGCAAAGAGTACGGCGGCGCCTCGATGGTGTGCCGATTGTTCGCTCGCTGGCGCTCGCTCATCGCGGCACCCTCGGCAGGTCGAGGCCGAACATCGCGATCAGCTCACGCTGCACCTCGTTGACGCCGCCACCGAAGCTCAGCACGAGGTTGCGCTTGCTCGTCGCGTCCAGATACTCCACGAGTCGCCCGGTCGCCGGGTCGCCCGGATCGCCGTACGTCGTGACGACGTCCATCAGCGCGAGACCGAGCCGCTGCACCTCGTCGCTGGCGAACACCTTGGACGTCGACGCGTCCGCCACCCCTGCACGGTCCGACGACGCACCGCGTGCGACAGCCCAGTTGATCAGCTCGTTGACCCGGAACGACGCCGTCGCCCGCGCCAGCACGTCGCGCACCTGGGGCACCTCGAGCAGCGGTACGCCGCCCGGGCCCGTACGCCCGTCGGCCCACGTCCGCACCAGGTCACGGAGGCCCTCGATGCGCCCAGCGGGGCCCAGCATGACGCGCTCGTGGTTGAGCTGCGTCGTGATGAGCTGCCAGCCACGGTTCTCCTCGCCGACCAGCATGTCGACCGGCACGCGTACATCGTTGTAGTACGTCGCGTTGGTGTGGTGCGAGCCGTCACTCGTCGTGATCGGCGTCCACGAGAAGCCGGGGTCGCGGGTGTCGACGATGAGCACCGAGATGCCGCGGTGCGGTGGCGCGTCCGGATCGGTGCGCACGGCCAGCCACACGTAATCCGCAGCGTGGCCGCCGGTCGTCCACATCTTCTGCCCGTTGACCACGTAGTGGTCGCCGTCGCGGCGCGCGCTCGTACGCATCGACGCGAGATCGGTGCCGGCGTCGGGCTCGCTGTAGCCGATCGCGAAGTGCACGTCGCCGGTCACGATGTCGGCAAGGAACATGTCCTTCTGCTTCTGCGTCCCGTACGCCTGCAGGGTCGGCCCGACGGTCTGCAGGGTCACCGACGGCAGGTGCACGTCCGCATGCGCCGCCTCGTTGACGAACACCTGCTGCTCGATGACGCCGCGGCCCTGTCCGCCGTACTCCTTGGGCCAGCCGACGCCCATCCATCCGTCGGCGCCCATCTGCTTGATGATGCGGTGGTACGCCGGACCGTGCCGGTCGTGGCGCATCTCGTCGCGATCCGCGTCGGTCGCCAAGCCGCTGAGGTAGGCGCGCGCCTCCTCCTTGAACGCGCGCTCGGCCGCGGTCAGCTCGGCGTTCTTGCCAGCGGTCTCGACGACCGGAACCTCGGCCAGCGCAGCCGGGCCACCGAGGTGACGGGCCACATCGCGGACGCCGGAGAAGTAGCCGTTGAGCGGATAGGTCACGTCGACGCCCATGCCGCCGTGCAGGTGCTGACAGGTCTGCAGCACGGTCGACGCCCGGTCGGCGAACCAGTGCGCAGCCACCGCCAGGTCGTCGTCGGCGGGGTCGCCGGCATCGAGGCGGCGTACGGCCTCGGCCGCCGTCAGCGTGAACGTCCGCGACGCGACGTAGACGTCGGCGATCTGCTGCGCCACCGCCTGGAACTCCGCGAGCGAGCGTCCGAACTGTCGACGGTCGCGGACATAGCCAGCGGTCAGGTCACGGGCGCCCTCGACGAGTCCCGCGCCGAGGGCGGCGAGGCCGGCGATCGCGTGGTGGCGCACGACCTCGGCGTCAAGCAGCCCGAGCGCAGGCGCCGAGGTGAACGTGTAGGTCGCCTCGGTGGTGCCTCGCGACGTCGCGGTCTCGACCCGCGTGACCCCTGCGCCCTCGGGATCGACGAGCGCCGCGGTCGTTGAGCCTGTCGACGCGACACCGCACGACACGACCAGCAGGGTCTTGCCACCGAGCACCGGCACGCCGATCTTGGTGCCGGTCACGCCGTGCCCGTCGTACGTCGTGGCGGGTTCGCGAGGCAGGGCAGAGCCGAGCTCACCGAGTGCCGGCGTGAGGAGCAGGTCACCAGCGAGCACCCGGGGGACGAGGTCGGCCCGCAACGCCTCGTCGCCCGTACGGACGAGGGGCAGGAGCCCGCACGCGAGCGTGTCCCAGACCGGCAGGTCCGCCGCCCGGCGCCCGACTTCGTGCAGCAGCACGGCGACCTCGGTCAGGCCGAGACCCTCGCCGCCGAGCTCCTTGGGAGCGGCCAGCGCGAGCAGCCCCGACTCCTGCAGCGCACCCCACGAACCGTCGCCGCGGTCCAGCACATCGGCGATGACCGAGCGCACCTCGTCGAGCAGCGAGTCCACGCAGATCGTCTCCTTCGGTGGGTGTCGTCCCGCTAAAACTATAACGTGTTCTATTCTCGTGGGAGGTCGACCTACAGGAGGAACCGTGCGGAACCCGGTCAAGCTGCTGCCCCTCGGGGCGTTGCGGCACCTCCTGCCCGACCCGTCGACGTGGGACCTGTTCGACCTGCCGCCCGTCGACCTGCCCGAGGGGCGCTGGCTGGACCTCCCCCGACGTGGCCGTACGTGGCTGACGGACGTACCCGGTCCGACCCCCGACGCGCCCGCGATCGTCCTGCTCCACGCCGTCGGCTGCACGGGCCAGCTGACCTGGTTCCCGGCGATCCCGGTGCTGGCCCAGCACTACCGCGTCATCACGTTCGACCAGCGGTGGCACGGCCGAGGCATCACCTCGGAGCGATTCCTGATCTCCGACTGCGCCGACGACGTCGCCGCCGTGATCGACGCCCTCGAGCTCGACCGGCCGATCATCGCCGGCTACTCGATGGGTTCGGTCATCGCCCAGCGCGTGTGGCGCCAGCACCCGGACGTCGTCGGCGGGCTCGTCCTGGCCGCCACCACGGCACACTTCCGTACGAACGGCCGGGAGCGCGTGTTCCACACCGGGATGGCCCTGGGCATGGGCCTGACCGCGACGCTGTCCCGCTCCCGCGTCGTACGCCGGGCCAGCGCGGCGGCCGCTGAGGAGATCGAGACCGGCAGCTCCGACACTGCCGGCTGGGCCCTGAAGCAGTGGCGGTCGAGCAGCCCGTGGGCCGTCGGCCAGGCCGTGGCGTCTCTGGGCCGACACCACTCGACGCTCTGGCTGGAGCGCGTGGACGTACCGGCCGCCGTCGTCGTGACCACCAATGACCACGTGATCCCGCCCGACCGGCAGCGCGACCTCGCCGCACGCATCCCCGGCGCGACGATCCACGAGGCGGCGTGCGGCCACGCCGGCTGCGTGCTGGAGCACAAGGAGTTCGTCCCGGCGCTGCTCGACGCCGCCCTCACCACCTCAGCGCGCATGAAGCAGCACCAACCCGCCTGAGAGTGTCGCCGAGATTTGGATTCCGGTGCACCACGGCGAGCCGTCCCGTGGTGCAGCTCGATCCACATCTCGGGGAGTCAGCCGAGGACTGACTTCTTCATCGCCTCGAGCTCGACCGGGAACTGCTCGACCAGGTCCCACACGCCCGGCATCAGCTCGCTGCACGCGATGGCGCCGATGTGCATCTCGCCGTTGTTGCTCATGACCGTGATGTTGAGCCCGGCGCCGTGGAAGATCGGACCGAGCGGATAGAGCGCGTCGATCCGCGAGCCGACGAAGTAGAGCGGCACCGGCGGCCCGGGCACGTTCGAGATGACGAGGTTGTGGATCACCGGAGCGCGCTCGGCGAGCCGCAGGTCCGAGACCATGCGGACCGCGAGCCCGAACGTCCTCGGCGCGGCGAACTCGGCCCATTCCTGCAAGGTGTCAGCGGGTACGGCCGAGTGGTGGTCCTTGGCGTGCGCGTTGGCCACCGCCATCTCGGTGATGCGTTCGAGCGGGTCCTCGACGTCGGTGCCGAGCTTGCAGAAGATCGACGAGACCTTGTTGCGGCCGCCGGTGCGCGTCGACTCGTTGCGCACCGACACCGGCACGCTCGCGAGCAGCGATGAGTCGGGCAGCTCGCCGCGATCCAGCAGGTAGCGCCGCAACGCCCCACCGCTGAGCGCGAGCACGACGTCGTTGACGGTCGCACCGGGCACGGCCTTCTTGATCGCCTTGATGTCGTCGAGCGCAACGTCGGTGTACGCGATCGACCGATGCCCCGTGATCGTGCCGTTGAAGGACGTACGCGGCGCGGTCAGGGGCGCGGCCATCGCGGTCCCCTTGCGCGCACGACTCGCGGTCTCCACCAGCGTGCGTACGGTCGGCGCCGCCAGCCGGGCGAGCTGCCACGGCTTCGCGACCGTCGAGACGACGCCGCGCCCGAAGAGCTCGAGGTCCGACGGGGCCCGAAGGTGCTCCCCGGCGCTGGTGTCCAGGGGCGGCGCGTCGGCCTCGAGGCTGCACAGGTAGGAGATCATGTTGGAGCCCGAGACGCCGTCGACCGAGGCGTGATGCATCTTGGAGAACACCGCGATCTTGCCGTTGGCCAGCCCCTCGAGCACGTGCATCTCCCACAACGGCCGCGCACGATCGAGGGGTATGCCGGCGAGGTGGCCCGCGACCTCCGACACCTCGCGCTCACTGCCGGGCGACGGCACGGCGAGCCGGTGCACGTGCCGGTCGATGTCGAACTCGTCGTCCGTCACCCAGACCGGGAAGTCGATCTGTCCCGGCACGAACTTGAGCTTGCGGTTGAACATCGCGACGTCGGAGACGCGCTCGAACAGCTGCTCCTTGAACGTGGCGAAGTCGTAGCCGCCGGGCATCGTCGCGGGATCGACGACGATCAACCCGCAGACGTGCATGAGCTGCGCGCCGCTCTCGAGGTAGAGGAAGCTCGCATCCAGTCCGCTGAGTCGGTCCATGGCCCGTATCCTAGTCCTGCATAGAACCTGTTCTACCGGTCTGAGGGAGCTCATCCAGATGTCAGTGGGGTATGCCCGACGCCAGCTCGCGCTGGCGGCACTCGCCCTCAACGCCGTACGTCCACTGACCCGCGGCTGGTCGGCGCTGCCGAGCTTCGCCCTCGGCTGGCCCACGAGCGAGCTCGCTCCGCACCTGCTGGGCGCTGCGGCGATCGACACCGCAGCCGAGCTCACGGCGCGCCGGTCGAAGCCGTCCCGGGTCGGGCTGCTCGCCGCCGCGGTGGCCGCCGGGCTCCTCGCACACACGATCGCCGGTGCACGACGCACGGGCACCCAGCTCGAGGAGGCGCTGCGCGAGGGCATCGGCGACGGCTACCTCGACGAGATCGACCTGCCCGGACCTCTCGACCTGCGGCTTCCCCGCGGCTCGGTCGCCCGGCCCTTCAACTTCAAGGCGCGTGACATCGAGGTGCTGCGCAACGTGCCCTACACCGAGGGCGGTCGCAAGGCGCACCTCGACATCCGCCGGCCCAAGGACCGCGACCTGAGCAAGGCGCCCGTGCTGATCCAGATCCACGGTGGCGGCTGGACGATCGGCAACAAGGAGCAGCAGGGCCTGCTGCTGATGAACCGCATGGCGCGGGAGGGCTGGGTGTGCGTCTCGGCCAACTACCGCCTCGCGCCGCGCTATCGCTTCCCCACCCAGATCGTCGACGTCAAGCGGGCGATCGCGTGGGTTCACGAGAACATCGCCGACTACGGCGGCGACCCGTCGTACGTCGTCATCACGGGTGGCTCGGCCGGCGGACACCTCGCCTCGCTGGCGACGCTGACACCGGACCTCGCCGCGTACCAACCCGGGTTCGAGAGCTCGGACACCTCGGTGTCGGGGTGCGTCTCCTTCTACGGCGTCTACGACCTCGGCGGCATCACCGAGCACCGGTCGGCGATCGACATGCGCGACAGGTTCCTCGGCCCACGGGTGTTTGGCAAGAACCCCAGCCACCACCTCGACGAGTTCGTGCAGGCGTCTCCGCTCGCGCAGGTGTCGGAGCACACGCCGGACTTCTTCGTGATCCACGGCAGCAACGACACCGTCGTCTCGGTCAAGCAGGCCCGAGCGTTCGTCGCCGCGCTCCGGGAGAAGTCGGACGCCTCCGTCACGTACGCCGAGCTGCCCGGAGCGCAGCATGCGTTCGAGGTGTTCTCGTCGATCCGCAGCCAGCACACGATCGCCGCCGTCCAGCGCTGGCTCCAGTGGCACCGAGCGAGGAACCAGAAGCCCGCAAGCTAGCTTCGGGGCAGGCCGAGGACGCGTTCGGCGACGACGTTGCGCAGGATCTGCGTGGTGCCGCCCGCGATCGACAGGCAGCGCGTCAGCAGCATCTCGTGCACGTCAGGATCGTCAGCCACGAACAGCGCAGCCGGGCCCAGCAGGTCGACGACGAGCTCCGAGGCCTCCTGCCGGTTGCGTACGCCCAGCAGCTTCGCGACGCTCGACTCCGGGCCGGGACCACGCCCGGCGATCGACCGCAGCGTCGAACGTACGCCCAGCAGCTGGCACACCGAGGCCAGCGCGACCTGGTGCCCGACCCGCGCCGCGTCGGTCTCCGACGCGAGCCCGGCCAACAGCTCGACAGCACGTTCGGTGCTCATGCCGAGCTTGCTGCCCGCCATCGCCACGCGCTCGTTGGCCAGGGTCGTACGGGCGAGCTTCCACCCCTCGTTGACCTCGCCCACGACGCACTCGTCGGGCACGAAGACATCGTCGAGGAACACCTCGTTGAACATCGCGTCGCCGGTCAGCTCGCGCAGCGGACGGATGTCGATGCCCGCCGACGTCATGTCGACGAGGAAGTAGGTGATGCCGCGATGACGGGCGTCGCGGTCGGTGCGGGCCAGGCAGATCCCCCAGTGCGCCTCGCGGGCCCTTGAGGTCCACACCTTCTGCCCGGTCAGCAGCCAGCCACCCTCGGCGCGTACGGCGCGGGTCGTCAGCGAGGCCAGGTCGGAGCCCGCACCGGGCTCGCTGAACAGCTGGCACCACGTGAGCTCGCCGAGCAGCGTCGGCATCACGAAGCGCTCGGCCTGCTCCGCGGTGCCGTGGTCGATGATCGTCGGCACGGCCCAGCCGCCGATCGCGATGTCGGGGCGTACGAGCGAGGCACGGGCCAGCTCCTCATCGACCACGAGCTGCTCGACCGGGCCGGCGTCGAGCCCGTGCGGCCGGGGCCAGTGCGGCATCAGGAAGCCGGACTCGACCAGCGCGGCCCGCTGCTTGTCCTCGGGCAGCGCGGCGATCGCCTCGATCGCAGTGCGCGTGGCGGCGCGGAACTCCTCGTCCGTGCCGCCGAAGTCGATCTCGGGCACGCGGCGCTGCCCGGTGCCGGCGCGGCGGGCCAGACGAGCCGCCGACTGCTGCGCGCTGCCGGCGAAAGCCGCCACAACGGTTCGCAACGCGATCGCGCGCCGAAGGTAGAGGTGCGCGTCGTGCTCGAACGTGAAGCCGATGCCGCCGAGCACCTGGATGCAGTCCTGGGCGACCGACACCGCACCGTCGAACGCCACGGTCGCGGCGACGTCGGCGGCATACTGCGCCTCCCCCGCCGGTACGCCCGACCGTGCGGTCGACGCGGCGTCCCAGGCCACGGCTGCCACCGACTCCGTCGTCTCCAGCATCTGCGAGCACAGCTGCTTGATCGCCTGGAACGAGCCGATCGGTGCGCCGAACTGCTCGCGCACCTTCGCATACTCGACGGCGGTGTCGAGGCACCACTGCGCGACACCGGAAGCCTCCGCGGCAGCCAGGGCGACGAGCACCCGCAGGACCGCGTCGTCGTCGACGCCCGGCAGCAGCAGCACCTGGTCGGCGGTGGCATCGACGCGTACGCGCCCGCCCCGTCGCGACAGGTCGAGCCCCACCTCGGGCTCGGCGCGCCAGCCGTCGGCACCGATCAGGACCCACGCACCATCGGTCGTACGGGCGAGCAGCCAGCGCGCCTCGACCACGTCGAGGACGGCGTCGAGCTCCCCCCTCGCGCCGGCGTCGTCGACCGTGACCGCGCCCGAGAGCGCCACCGCCGCGCTCGCACCCTCGACGATCCCCGCCAGCACCTCGCCGTCGTCGGTGAGCTGCGCGACGAGCACCGTGCCCAGCAGCGGACCGGGCACCAGCGCGTACGCCGCAGCCTCCAACGCGATCGCCTGGTGGACCAGGGAGCCGTCGCCGCCACCGTGCGGCCCGCCGATCGCGATCGCCGGCAGGCCGGCCTCGACGACCGCCTGCCACGTCTTCGCGAACGCCGCCGTCGGATCGGTCTCGACGTCTCGGAGGGCGACCGGGCCGCCCAGCCCAGAGGCCCAGGCCCGTAAACTGGTACTCAGTTCTAGATCGTCACGTGTCACGCCGATGGGCATCTGTCGCCTCCGAATCTAGAACGTGTTTCAATCATAGCGACGGTCGGCGAGGTCACCTCGAGCAACGGACCGCGGACAGGAGACGATGCCGGATGACCAGCACGACCGAGACTCCCGGCTCCAACGCCCAGCGGGAGCGCCGCCGTCGCATCCTCGACGCCACGATCGCCCTTGCGGACTCCGGCGGCTACGACGCCGTGCAGATGCGTGCGGTCGCCGACAACGCCGATGTCGCCCTCGGCACGCTCTACCGCTACTTCCCGTCCAAGATCCATCTCCTGGTCACCGCCCTCGGTCGTGAGTTCGAGCGCGCCGAGGCCCAGTCGCGAACGCGCGTGGTGCCCGGCGACACCGCGCACCAGCGCGTCATGCACGTGCTCGGCGTGACCACGACGGCGCTGCAGAAGCAGCCCGAGCTCACCGAGGCGTTGACGCGCGCGTTCATGTTCGCCGACGCGTCGGTCGCCGAGGAGATCCACGTCGTCGGCGTCAAGCTCACGGCGATGATCACGCACGCGATCGACGGCACCGACGAGGCCCGCGAGCCCACTGACGAGGACATGGCGATCGTCCGGGTCATCGGCGACGTGTGGCTGTCGGCGCTCATGGGCTGGGTCACCGGCCGTACGTCCGCGGACGACGTCACCAAGTCGATGGATGTCGCGGTCAAGCTGCTGCTGCGCTGAACCGCTCACGCCACGTCCCCGTACGTCTTGAGGCTGCGGAACGCCCGCGATCGCGGCGCGAAGTCGGCGATCAGCGCGACGGGCGCACCGTCGAGCGTCCCTGACGCCGTGACGCTGTGGCCGGCGACGATGACCTTCGACACGTCACGGATGCCGTCGACGGCGAGCTTGGCGAGCAACGCACGACGCCGATGCCGGCCGACGTAGCGGGCCGCGCCGACGAACCGCAGCGCCGACCCGGCGCCGAGGGTGCGGAACATGTGCGCGAACTGCTTGAGCGCCGCCACGACGTACGCCCGCCTCGGGCGCATGAGCTGGAGGTAGACCGGCCGGGGCTCCCAGTAGGCCGCCATGCGCCGGACCTTGAGCACACCGTCCTCGTAGCCGGTTTGATAGATCAGGTGGGCCGGCGTGCGCACCACGACACCGGGCGCCAGCGTCGTCACGATCGTCGCGTCGCGGACGACGTCGAAGCCGTCGACCCAGTCCTGCGCCACGTCGAAGACGATCTCGTTCGGCGCGATGAACGTGTCCCAGAACCGCTCGAGCGCGCACGGGACCTGCGAACGTACGGGCCGCGCGCCGACCGGGTCCTCGACCACGTGCTCCTGCCCGAAGAGGCCGACCCAGCCGACCTTGTCGTGCACCGCGACGTACGCGGGCGACGAACGCACGAGGGCCAGCACCTCGGCCCGGTCCGGCGTCACGAGCCCACCCGCAACGGCACGCGCGTCGGCCGTCGCACGTACGGACCGGGGGCGTGCTCGACGCCGTCGAAGTCGACCTCGAACCGCGGGAACCTGGTCAGCAGCTCCTCGAGCGCGACCCGCGCCTGCATGCGCGCGGCAGCGGCGCCGAGGCAGTGGTGGTTGCCGTGACTGAACATGAGGATCTGGCTGGGCCGGCGGGTCACGTCGAGCTCGTCGGCGTCCGGCCCGTACGCGCACGGGTCGCGGTTGGCCGACCCGTAGAGCAGCAGCACCTTGCGACCGGCCGGGATCGTCGTCCCGTCGACCTCGACGTCGCGGGTGGTCGTACGACACAGGCCCTGCACCGGCGAGGTCAGCCGCAGCAGCTCCTCGACCGCGTCGGGGACGAGGCCGAGGTCGGCGGTCAGGAGATCGCGCTGGTCGGGCCGGCTGCTCAGCAGCTGCACGGCCCCGCCGAGCATCCCGGTCGTGGTGTCGTTGCCGCCGGTGACCATCGTGAAGGCGAAGCCAAGGATCGACAGCAGGCCGTGCATGTCGTCAGCCATGCCCGCGGCGACGAGGTGCGAGATCGTGTCGTCGCCGGGCTCGCGGCGACGCCGTTCGGCGAGCTCGGTGAAGTACGTCATCAGCTCGCTCACCGCCGCGGCCGCCTCCAGCGGGTGACCGGCCGAGCTGGCCGCCACGATGTCGTGGGTCCACACGTCGAAGCGGTCGCGGTCCTCGGCCGGCACGCCGAGGTAGTGCGCCACGACCATCGTCGGCAGCGGCTTGAACAGCTCCGCGACGATGTCGACCTCGCCGGCCCCGGCCACCCGGTCGAGCCGCTCGCGGACGTACGCCCGGACGACGGGCTCGACGCTGGAGACCTGGCGAGGCGTGAACCCGCGGGACACCGTGCGGCGGAAGTCGGTGTGGCTCGGCGGGTCCTGCATGACGAACGGCGGGTTGTCCCGGAGGCCGATCTTGTCGAGCTCGTCGTACTCGGTCGTCAGACCCTGCGCCGACGAGAACGTGTCGACGTCGCGGGCGGCCTCGAGCACGTCGGCGTGGCGCGAGAGCACCCAGTAGTCAGAGGCTGGGTTGTCCTCCGGCACGACGTGATGGACCGGATCGTGGTCCCGCAGGGCCGCGTACATCGGCCACGGATCGCGCCAGGACGGCCCGGACCGCGGTACGTACACGGCGGGCTCGGTCAAGCCGCCGGTTCGATCGTGAACGTCGCGTCGATCCGCTTGATCGTGCAGGCGGCCGTCAGCGTGAAGTCCTCGTCGACGGTCGAGCTCGCGAGTGACACCCCGGCGAGTCCGACCGGGATGTCGTAGTGCGCGTTGATGACGCCGGCACGACCGTCGGGCTGCCACGTCCACACGACGTTCTCGATCGAGGTGAACACCGAGTACTGGACGTGCAGGAAGAGCTGCAGCTTGAGGTCGACTGCCGACACCGAGGTCGGCAGCCCGTTCTCGATGCGCAGGACGAACGGGGCGAGCGGGATCGACCAGGCGGCGTTGCGGTCGACGAGGGCGTCGAGGTACTTCTGCGCCGCTGCCTGCGAGCCGGCCTGCGAGCAACCGGTCGCCGCGTGGGCCGTCGCCGGGGCCGCGACCAGTGTCGTGGCCAGAGCGGCAGCTGCGAGCAGCCGACCGAGCCCGGCCTTCACGTGACCACCAGCCCTCGGCCGGTGACCAAAGGCAGGTCGAGCGCGGTGACGAGTCCCGGCTTGGCGCCGACGACCGCCGGCACGGCGTTGACGAGGCGCATCGCGGTGGCCTTGAGACCGGCGGTGTTGTGGTCGCCATCGGTGCCGAGCAGCTGCAGGTCGAGCGTGTAGTTGGGCTCGCCCTTGATCTCGACGCGATAGCAGCCGTGGCCTGCCGGTTGCGGCCAGTCCGGACCGATGTCGTCGTGGACGCGGGTCACGTGCTCCAGCACGACGACTGCCTTGTCGCCGACCTTGCCGCGTACCTCGAAGTGCAGGCCCGCGACGGTGCCCTCCTCGATGCGGCCGCTGTCGATGTCGAACGACTCGGTCGCCGGCAGGCGTTCGTAGAACTCCTCGACGTCGTCGAGCTCGACCCCGAGGCCCGCGGCGATCTGGTGCACGACGCTGCCCCACGCCATCGTCAGGATGCCGGGCTGGAGCAGCATCGGGACGTGGTCCATCGGCTTGCCGAAGCCCATGACGTCGAAGACGATCATCCCTTGGTCGTACGTGTTGTAGTTGAGCACCTCCGAGCAGCGCACCTGGTCGATGCGCTCGCTGATGCTCGTCAGCGACAGCGGCAGCCAGTCGTTGGCGAAGCCGGGGTCGATGCCGTTGACGTACAGCGAGACGCCGCCCTCCGCGGCCGCCTGCTTGACGCCTTCGGCCATGTCGACGACGGGGCCCGACGGGAACTGCAGGAACACCGGACCGCTGGAGACGACGTTGATGCCGGCACGCAGCAGGTGCTCGAGGTCGGCCATCGCCTCGAACAGCCGGTCGTCGGCCATCGCCGAGTGCACGACGCAGTCGGGCTTGAGCGCGAGGATCTCGTCGACGTCGTTGGTGGCGAGGATGCCGAGGTCACGGTCGAGCCCGGCGAGCTGCCCGGCGTCCTTGCCGACCTTGTCGGGGTTGGAGACCCAGAGGCCGACGAGCTCGAGATCCGGCCTGGCGTCGATGCCGGCCAGCACGTGCCGGCCGACGTTGCCCGTGCTCCACGCGACGACTCTGATCATTCGGGGACTCCCAGGTCTGGCAGGGCCATGTCGAGGTTGGGCTGGTCGATGCCGCCGTCGACCTCGAGCACCTTGCCGGTGAGGTATCCGCCGGCGGGACTGGCGAGGAACAGGACGGTGGCGGCGATGTCGTCGGGGTCGCCGATCCGGCGCAACGGGGTGTTGGCCTCCATCTGGGCGGTGAGTCCTTCGTCGCCCGTGACGATCTCCAGCGCGGAGGTCGCCACGGAGCCGACGGCGATCGCGTTCACCCGTACGCGTGGCGCGAGGTCGCGGGCGGCAAGGCGGGTCCAGTGCGCGAGCGCCGCCTTGGCCGTGCCGTATGCGAGGTAGCCCCGGCCACTGACCCGGCCCATGACCGACGAGATGTTGACGACCGCTCCGCCCTCGCTCTTGAGCAGGTGCGGCAGGGCGGCACGGGTCAGCGCATGAGCCGTCGACACGTTGAAGTGGAACGCGCCCTCGAGCGCGGCCACGTTCGTGCGTACGAACTCCTTGGGCATAGACCCGCCGACGTTGTTGACCACGACGTCGAGCCGGCCGAACGCGTCGACCGCGGTCTGCGCGAGCGCGGCGACCTGGTCGAGATCGGACAGGTCGGCCGGCACGATGAGCGCCTTGCGGCCCAGCGCCTCCACCTGGGCGGCGACCTCCTTGAGCTGTTCCTCCGTACGGGCAGCGAGGACGACATCGGCACCGGCTTCGGCGAGCGCGAGGGCGCTGGCAGCGCCGATCCCGCGGCCGGCCCCGGTGACGACCGCAACCCGGTCGTCGAGGCGGAATCTTTCGAGCACCATGGCCGGGACAGTAGCGCAAAACTGGAACACGTTCTAGTCTTTGGGTACCAGGCGGATCGGTTGCCTGACGCACCTGACAGGCTTAACTCATGTCCCTGGCCATGTTCACCCTCGACGGCGACCGGCTCGTACCCGCCGAGATCGCCCGCAGCATGTGGAAGCACGACCAGATCCACGGCGTCGCGGTGAGCGGTGCGCTCGCCCGCGGCCTCGAGCTGCGGCTCGCCGAGCTCGGCCGCACCGACCTGCACCCTGCCCGCTACACCGTCGACCTGTTCCAGCCCGCCACGATGGCGCCGTGCACGGTCGAGACCGAGGTCGTGCGCGAGGGCAAGCGCCTCTGCCTGATCGACGCGTCGCTGATGCAGGAGGGCGTACGCGTCGCCCGTGCGAGCTGCATCTTCCTGCTCGCGACCGAGACGCCCAAGGGTGATGTGTGGTCGCCGGTCGACCGGCCGCAGCCGCCGCCGGAGGACCTCGTCCCCGTGAGCGACGAGCCACGGGTTCCGCACTTCATCAGCGACTCGCCGTGGTCGCAGTCGTTCCCCGACCACCAGAACTCCGGCCGCAAGCAGACCTGGCAGGCCGGACTGCCGGTCGTCGCGGGTGAGGAAGGTACGCCGTTCCAGTCGGTCGCCAGCATCGCCGACGGCACGAGCATGGTCGTCAACTGGGGCACCGAGGGCGTGAAGTTCATCAACACCGACATCACGCTCGCCCTCGCCCGCCCTCCCGTGAGCCGCGAGATCGGCCTGTCGGTGACCGACCGGGTCGAGCACGACGGCATCGCCGTGGGCACCGTCGAGGTCTTCGACCGCGCGGGACCGCTGGGCACCGCCATGGTCACCGCACTGGCCAACGCCGCTCGCCCGATCGACTTCGGCGACGTCGAGTTCGAGGACGACGGCAGCCGCAAACCGGCTGAGTGAGCGGTTCAGGTGGGGTGCATCCTGAGCGCGCCGCCTACGAAACGGCGAAAACCCCCGATATCGCTGGAATTCCAGTGAAAATCGGGGGTCTTCATCGTGCGGTGGCGGTGGGATTTGAACCCACGGTGGGTTTGAGCCCACACATCATTTCGAGTGATGCACCTTCGGCCGCTCGGACACGCCACCGCGGACGAGGTTACCGGAAGCCGTGACGCCAGCCGAATCCGGCCCTCAGGCCCCGACGTGCGTACGGATGGCGCCGCCGATCGCTGCCATCTCGGCGAGGACGCGGTCGCGGGGATCGTCGGCTGCGTCGTCGCGCCAGCTCGCCAGCACCGCGTACGCCACGGAGCCAGCAGGCCCGCTGACGACGCCGACGTCACCGCGGACGGTGCTGATCGTGCCGGTCTTGTTGACCAACGCGACGCCACGATCGGGCTCGGCGTGCGCGAGCGGGTCGAGGCCGAACGCGGCGGCGACCATCGAGAGGTCGGCGTTGGCGGCGACCCAGCGGAGCACACGCGAGCTCACCGACGCGGAGACGATGTCGCCTCGGTGCAGGCGCGCCATGAGGCCGGAGAGCTCGTCGGCGTTGCCGGCCGACAGGGTCCAGGGATCCTCCGGCGAACGGTCGTCCCGGACCCGGTCGAGCAGCGCGGAGCCTACGAAGCCCAACGACGACGAGGTCGCCGAAACAGCACCAATGCCGATCCGCCGGACGAGGACGTTGGTGGCGAGGTTGTCGCTGAACCCCCCGACGAGCCAGCAGAGGTCGTCGATCGTGAACGCGTCGCGGCTCATCAGGTGCCAGAGGCCGGAGTCGGCGACGAGATCCTCGTCGGTACGGGCGATCTCCTCGGCGAGGTCGAGCTCACCGGCCTCAGCAGCACGGGCGATCTCGATCAGCAGGAACAGCTTGCCGATGCTGGCCGTACGCAGCACGCGATCAGCGGTCACCGCAGCCAACACGCGTGACGACGCCGCATCCCGTACGCACACCGACCACTCGACGTCGTCGGACAACGGTGGCAGGCGCACGCGTCACACCGTAGCGAGGAAGTGCGCCAGGATCTCCAGGCCACCGCGCAGCGACGACACCGGCACCCGCTCGTCGACCCCGTGTATGCCCGACCGTCGGCGGCCTTCGGGGTCGACGGTCGCCGGCGCGAAGCCGTAGCACGCGATGCCGAGCAGGCTGAACGCCTTGGCGTCCGTGCCACCGCCGAGGCAGCCCGGGACGACGACGGCCGACGGGTCGACGTGCTTGATCGAGGCGACCATCGCGTCGAACCACGGCCCGTCGATCGGCGCCTGCACCGACGGCTCGCGCACCGAGTGCTCGAACGCGACACCGTCGCCGACCAACGCCGGCAGCGCAGCGAGCAGCTCGTCCTCGAACCCCGGCGGACACCGCACGTCGATCTCCGCCTCGGCGAGACCGGGGATGACGTTGACCTTGTAGCCGGCGCGCACGACCGTCGGCGTCGTCGAGGCGCGCACCGTGAAGAGCGCGACATCGGCGGCATCGCCGAGCGCGTCGATCGTGCGCAACACACCGTCGTCGTCATCGAGGTCCGCGGAGACACCCAACGCGGCAGCCGTCCGCTCGAGCTGCGCACGCACCAGGGGCGACATGTGCAGCGGCCAGTCGTGGTGCCCGATGCGATGCAGCGCGTCGACGAGGGCCAGCACCGCACTGCCCTCGGCAGGCCGCGAGGCGTGCCCCGAGCTGCCGGTCGCGGTGAGCTTGAGGTGCAGCGTGCCGCGCTCACCGGCCGCGATCCGGGCCAGCCGCACCGGCCCGTCGACGCCGTCGTACGACTCGACGACCCCGCCGGACTCGCCGATCGCGGCGGCCACCCCGGCGAACAGCTCGGGGTGCGCCGCGACGAGCCACTGCGCGCCGTACGCCCCGTCGGTCTCCTCGTCCGCGACGAACGCGACGACGACATCGCGCCGCGGCCGCTCCCCCGACGCAGCCCAGTCGAGCAGCACCGCCAGGGTCATCGCGGCCATGTCCTTCATGTCCATCGCGCCACGGCCGGTGACATAGCCATCGATGAGGTCGCCGCCGAACGGGTCGAAGCTCCACTGCTCGGGCTCAGCCGGTACGACGTCGAGGTGAGCGTGCACCAGCAGCCCCTCGAGCGACGGGTCGGTGCCCGGCACGCGGACGACCACGTTGGCCCGCTCCGGGGCGTCCTCGCGCGCCAGCAGGACGGGCTCGAGGCCGGCGTCCCGCAGGAGGTCGTGGATCCACACCGCGACGGCGAGCTCGCCCTCGGCGTCGCCAGGCGCACGGTTCGTCGTGTCGAACCGCAGCAGCGTCTTCAGCAGGGAGACGACATCGGCGCGTGCAACCACGGCAGTCTCCCTCCCACGCGATGCCCGCAGATTTGCGGAACACATCAGGCTGCCTACTGTGCACCACGCTGGCGGATCGGTCCAGTTTCCCGCTCAGCCAAGCCAAGCATGTGAAAGTTGTGTTACGTATCTCCCGAAAATCATTGACATCGAGACAGGGCTGCTGAACAGTGCGAAGGGTGCCGCGACGACTCGGCACCCAGGCACACCAGGATCGGGGACCCATGATCACCACGTCTCGCCCACGCCTCCTCCGGGCACTCACCGGGGTCGCGGCGGCCGCACTCCTCACCCTCGCCGGGCTCGCCGTGACGACACCGGCGCACGCAGCCGATGGCTCGAAGCCCATCAAGGTCGCGATGTTCAACGACATCGACACGTTCAACCCGTTCACCGCGGTCCTGCTGCAGAGCACCGGCATCAACCGCTACCAGTACGAGGCGCTGGTCGGCTACGGCCGCAACAGCGAGCCCGACGCCGGCATCGCCGACACCTGGGACACCAGCGACGACGGCATCACCTGGACGTTCCACATCCCCAAGGACCGCAAGTGGTCGGACGACACACCCATCACGGCCGATGACGTCGTCTACACCTACACGTCGATCATGAAGACCTCCGCGCTGCAGGCGGCCAACGGCGGCCTGGTGACCAACATCGCCGACGTCAAGGCCACCGACCCGCAGACCGTCGTCATGACGCTCAAGTCCGCGCAGGCGCCCAACCCCGGCCAGGAGATCCCGATCGTCCCCAAGCACGTCTGGGAGAAGCAGGACCCGGCGAAGTTCGCCGCCGACAAGGACGTCGTCGGCTCCGGCCCGTTCACGATCACGACCTACAAGACCGGCCAGTCCGTCGAGCTCAAGGCCAACCCGCACTTCTGGCGCGGCGAGCCCAAGGTCTCCGGCGTGACGTACGTGGCCTACAAGAACTCCGACGCCGCGGTGCAGGGCCTCAAGTCCGGTGAGGTCGACATCGCGGATGGCCTGACACCGGCGCAGTACGACTCGCTCAAGGGCGCCAAGAACATCACCCGCCACGCCGGCATCGGCCGCCGCTACCAGGCGCTGGCGATCAACCCCGGCGCGATCGACATCGACGGCAAGCCCATGGGCGACGGCAACCCCGCGCTCAAGGACCCGGTCGTGCGCAAGGCGATCTTCATGGCGGTCGACAAGAAGACCCTCCTCGATCGCGTGCTGCAGGGACTCGGCGACGAGGGCCAGACCGAGGTGCCCAAGTCGTACGAGAACTACTTCGGCTTCGCCGAGGGCCACGAGGCGGTGCCCTTCGACCTCGACGCCGCCAACAAGCTGCTCGAGGACGCCGGCTACAAGAAGGGCCCCGACGGCATCCGCAAGAAGGCGGACGGCAAGCCGCTGAAGTTCCGTCTCATGGGCCGCAACACCGAGCCGGCTCATGCGCAGATGGCCGACTTCCTGACGAGCTGGTTCAAGGACATCGGCATCGGCCTCGACGTCTCCATGGTCACGCCCGACAAGGTCAACGAGGACTCGACGCTCGGCAAGTACGACCTCTACTTCACCGGCTGGAGCCTCGGCCCCGACCCGGACAACCAGCTGGCGATGAACACCTGTGCCTCGCGGCCCAACGCCGACGGCTCGGGCAACACCAGCGAGAACAACTGGTGCTCGCCGGAGTTCGACGCTGCGTTCAAGGCGCAGCACGCCGAGCTCGACGAGGGCAAGCGGCAGGAGCTGGTCAAGAAGGCGTTCAGCATCCTCTACGAGGCGTACGTCAGCGACCCGATCTGGTACATCAAGCCGCTCGAGGCCTACCGCAGCGACCACTTCACCGGCTTCGGCCTGCAGCCCGAGAAGGGCGGCGTGATCCTCAATCAGAACGGCTACTGGGGTCTCTACGAAGCCAAGCCCGTCAGCTCCGACAGCGCGTCGTCCGACGACGACGGCGGTCTGCCCGGGTGGGTCATCCCGGTGGGTGCCATCGTGGTGCTCGCGGCGGCCGGAGGCGCCATCGTGGCGTCGCGCCGGCGCAGCACGGGTGAAGACAGGGAGTGAGACATGACCGTCATCGAGACGGTCCCCGCGGACAGCGAGGACACGAGGGGGTCCTCGCTGCCGCGGTACCTCGCGCTCAAGGCGGGCGGCTCCCTCATCAGCCTCGCGCTCGTCGTGGTGCTCGGGTTCTTCATGTTCCGGATCATCCCCGGCGATCCGGCGATCAACATGACGCGCGGCCGCCAGGTCAGTCCCGGCGAGGTCGAGCGGCTGCGCCAGGAGATGGGCCTCGACAAGCCCCTGCTCGTCCAGTTCTGGCGCTTCGTCCGCGATCTCTTCACGGGTGACCTCGGCACCTCGTACGTCTATCGGCGCCCCGTCACCGACCTGATCGGCGACTACATCGGTCCGACGCTTCTGCTCACCGGCACGGCGGCGCTCATCTCGGTCGCCCTCGGCCTCTGGCTCGGCCAGAAGGCGGCCTGGCGACGCGGCAGCTGGTTCGACAAGATCCACACCGGCGTCGCACTGGTCTTCTGGTCCGTGCCCACGTTCTGGCTCGGTCTCCTGCTGCTGCTCGTGTTCGGCGGCGGACTCGGTTGGTTCCCCACCGGCGGCATGAGCACGGCCGCGTCGACCGACACCGGCATGGCGCACGTCCTCGACGTGGCGCACCACCTCGTGCTGCCGGTCGTCACGATGGTTGCCGTGATCTATGCGCAGTACCTCATGGTCATGCGCGCCTCGGTGCTCGAGGAGATGTCCGCCGACTACCTCACGACGGCTCGCGCCAAGGGCCTGCGCGAGGACCTCGTACGTACGCGGCACGCCGTGCCCAACGCGCTGCTGCCGACCGTGACGCTGATCTTCCTGACCCTCGGCCTGCTGATCGCCGGCACCGTGACGGTCGAGACGGTGTTCTCCTGGCCCGGCCTGGGCTACCTGACCTACAAGGGGCTCAGCGCTCCGGACTTCCCGCTGGTGCAGGGCACGTTCGTGGTGTTCTCCGCCGCGGTGATCGTCATGAACTTCATCGCCGACCTGCTCTACCGCGTCCTCGACCCGCGATTGAAGTCCTCATGACCACGTCCGGACAGGCGGCGATCCGCGCCCGCCGTCGAGCACGGTTCGCCGAGGTCGTACGCGAGATCGCCTCGCACCCGTCGGCGGTGATCGGCGCGGCCCTGCTGCTCGTCATCATCGTGCTCGCGTTGCTGGCGCCCGTGCTCATGCCGATGGACCGGCTCGACGTCACCCAGGTGACGGCCCGGGGCAACGAGTCGCCCAGCGGCGGACACTGGCTCGGCACCGATCCGTCAGGCCGCGACGTGCTCGGGCTGTTGCTCTGGGGGTCCCGCGCCTCGTTGCTCGTCGGGTTCTCGGCCACGGCCATCGCGATGGTCATCGGTACGACGTTCGGCATGGCCGCCGGGCACTTCACCGGACTGACCCGCGCCGTCGTGCTGCGGATCATCGACTTCTTCCTCGTCGTGCCGAGCCTCGTGCTGGCGATCGTCCTGTCGACCGTGCTCTCGCGGGGCCTGTCCACGATCGTCATCGCGATCGGGGTGACGTCGTGGGCGCAGACCGCCAGGGTCGTACGAGCGCAGACCCTGACGATCGAGACCCGCCCCTACATCGAGCGGTCGCGAGCCCTCGGCGCCGGCGACCGGCACATCATCGGCAAGCACGTCCTGCCCGCCGTGATGCCCCTCGTCATGGCCAACACGACCCTGACGGTCGGCTCGGCGATCATCCTGGAGTCGACGCTGGCGTTCCTCGGCCTCGGCGACCCGACGACGTTCTCCTGGGGCTCGATGCTCAAGACCGCGCTCGACACGGGCGCGGCGACGGCGGGCTACTGGTGGTTCGTGCTCGCCCCCGGCGTCGCGATCGTCATCGTCGTGCTGTGCTTCACGCTCGTCGGCCGCGCCCTCGAAGCCGTGCTCAACCCGACGTTGAGGGCCCGCTGATGACCGAGCCGACACTCCTCTGGGACGACGTCCGCATCACGTACGCCGGCGGCAACGTCGCGGTCGACGGTGTCAGCCTCGAGGTCGAACGCGGGGGCACCGTGGGTCTCGCCGGCGAGTCCGGCTGCGGCAAGTCGACGCTCGCGATGTCGGTGCTGCGCCTGCTGCCGCGCTCGGCCCGCATCGAGGGGCGCATCGTCCTGCAGGGCGAGGACGTCGCCGGCATGACCTGGGGCCGGTTGCGCGCCGTGCGGTGGACCGAGGCGGCGATCGTGTTCCAGGGCGCGATGCACTCGCTCAACCCGGTCCGACAGGTACGCCACCAGGTCGCCGAGGCGCTCGCGCTGCACAGCACCAAGGAGTTCCCCGACTCCGCGGCGCGGCTGCGCCGGGTCGACGAGCTGCTGGCGCTGGTCGACCTGAGTCCCGCCAAGGGCCGCGCCTATCCGCACGAGCTCTCCGGTGGCCAACGCCAGCGCGTCATGATCGCCATGGCGCTGGCCTGCGACCCCGAGCTGATCATCGCCGACGAGCCGACGACCGCCCTCGACGTCGTCGTGCAGGCCCAGGTGCTCGACGTGCTCAACGGTCTCGTCCGCGACCGCGAGCTGACCCTCGTGATGATCAGCCACGACCTCGCGGTGCTGGCGGCGGTGTGCGACCGGATCGTCGTGATGCAGCACGGTCGCATCGTCGAGCAGGGCAAGGCGCAGCAGATCCTCACCGCCCCGACGCACGAGCACACCCAGGAGCTCGCCGCGGCGTTCCCGATCATCGGCGATCCGTCGTCCCGCCTCGTCGTGGGCCGGAACGCTTCGCCGGGCTCACCGGGCGAGGCGGGCGTTTCGACAGGCTCAACGGCCGAGGCGGGCCGGGCGGTGCTCGAGGTCCGCGACCTCACGGTCGACTTCCGGTCGCGCGGCCAGCACGTACGCGCCGTGGACCACGTCGACCTGACCTGCGGCGCCGGGGAGATCGTGGCTCTCGTCGGCCAGTCAGGTTCGGGCAAGACGACCCTCGCACGTACGATCCTCGGCCTGCAGAAGCCGACCAGCGGCCAGGTGCTGCACGAGGGCAAGCCGTTGCCGCACCGCCGCGGGGCCCTCAAGGCATACCGGCGTCAGGTCCAGTACGTGCTGCAGGACCCGGCGGCTTCGCTCAACCCGAAGCACACGGTCTACGAGGCGGTCGCCGAAGGCATCCGCATCCACGGGCTCGACGACGAGCGCGAACGGGTCATCCGCGCGCTGACCCGGGCCGAGCTGACCCCGCCCGAGAAGTTCTTCGCCGCGATCCCGCAGGAGCTGTCCGGAGGGCAGCGCCAGCGCGTCGTCATCGCCGGGGCCCTGGCGCTCGACCCGACCTATCTCGTCGCCGACGAACCGGTCGCCAGCCTCGACGCCTCCGTACGCGGCGAGATCCTCGCGCTCCTCCTGCAGCTGCGCCGCGACCTGGGACTCGGCGCGCTCGTCATCACGCACGACCTCGGCCTGGCGTGGAACATCGCCGATCGCGTCGTCGTGATGCACCGAGGTCGCATCGTCGAGAATGGGGCCGTGGAACAGGTCCTGCTCGACCCCCAGCACGACTACACCAAGTCGCTGCTCGCCGTGGTGCCGTCCAAGCTGGGACTGCGATGAGGATCCGGCCCGGCGACCGGGTCGCACTCGTCGCTCCCGCGGGCCCGATCCCGCCCGAGCTGCTGACCACCGCGATCGAACTCGTCGAGTCGTGGGGCCTGCGACCCGTGACCTACCCCAGTGCCACTGCGGCCCACGCCCGCGCCTCCTATCTCTCCGGCGACGACCGCGTACGCGCCGACGACGTGCAGCAGGCCTGGTGCGACCCTGACATCGCCGGCGTCTTCTGCATCCGCGGTGGCTACGGCGCCGTACGCGTCCTCGACCTGCTCGACCGCGACGCCATGGCTGCCGCCGAGCCCAAGCCGCTCTATGGCAGCTCGGACATCACGGCCCTGCACGAGTGGTTCCGCGAGCAGCTCGGCGTACCGACCTGGTTCACCCCGATGCTGAGCACTCGCGTCATGGTCGAGGACGACGCGGCCCGCGACGCCCTGCGCACCGCCGTGCTCGAGCCTGACTCCGTCCGCGCATGGACCTCGGACCACGCGGTCACGCTCGTGGAGGGACGCGCCGAAGGTCGGCTCATCGGCGGCAACCTCTCGCTGCTGTCGATGACCACCGGTGCCCGCGGCCGCCCACGGCTCGACAACTCAGGCTGCATCGCGCTGCTCGAGGACTTCACCGAGCAGACCTACCGGATCGACGGCTACCTGCACACCCTGCTGCGCTCGGGCTGGTTCGACGGCGTCAGCGGCGTCGCCCTCGGCAGCTGGGCCAGGTGCTCTCCGGTCGACGAGATCCACGCCCTGTGCGTCGAGGTGCTCGGTCCGCTCGGCATCCCCCTCGTCGGCGAGCTCGGCTTCGGCCACGGCCCGGCGGCTCACAGCATCCCGCTCGGCGTGCCCGGCGTGCTGCTCGCCGAAGACTCCCCGTCGTTGCAGCTCGTCCCAGTCGAGGACCCGCTCTCGCACTCCCTCTCATCGTCAGGAAGGCTGGACAGATGACCGTACGCCCAGACACGAGCCGAGCGCCTCGCTCCGCCACGATCCTCAAGTCGCGACTGATCGACGCCCACCGCCAGGAGTTCGAAGCCGGCCTCGAGTGGGCGCTCACCGACCCCATGGTCGAGGCCGCCGCGGCTCGGATCACCGGCGCGCGACGCCGGTTCGTGCTGGGCGCAGCCACCTCGTTCACGTACGCCTCACTGCTCGCGGCCAAGCTCAGCAACTCGCTGGCCCAGGTGACCCTGGTCGACGGCACGATCGTCCGCCCGCTCGACATCCTCTCGGACGTACGCGCGAGCGACGTCATGATCGTGCTGTCGTTCCGGCGATTCCGCGGCTACACGATCGACACGGCGTTGCCGTTCGTCGACGCGGGTGGATCGCTCGTCCTCATCACCGACTCCGACACCAACCCGCTGGCCTCGCGGGCGACCGAGGTCATCGTCATCGGCCCCGACGACACCGCCGGCTACGCTCACGTCGACGAGGACCTGAGCATGCACCCCGAGACCCCCGAGGTCTCGCCACCCGTCGTGGCGATGGTCATCGACCTGCTCGCGACGCTGTCGACCGCGAGCGCCAAGGGCGCCAACCGGCGGTTCGCCGAGCGCCAGCGCCTCGCGTCGGAGCTCGGGCTCTACCGTGACTGACCATTCCTCGGTGCTCGTCGGCCAGCCTGCCGCGATCGAGGCGCTCAGTCTCGCGCCGCTCGTCGACGGGCACAACGACCTCGCCTGGGAGGCCCGCGACCAGCGCGCGTACTCCGTCGAGGAGCTCGACACCGACCTCACCGGCGTCTATCAGACCGACCTCCCGCGCCTACGACGCGGCGGAGTCGGCGCACAGTTCTGGTCGGTCTACGCGCCGTGCGAGCAGCAGGGCGCCGACGCCGTCACGTACACGTTGGAGCAGATCGACTTCGTGCACCGCCTGATCGCCCGCTATCCCGACGATCTCGCGTACGCCTGGAGCGGCGACGACGTGCGCCGCGCGTGGCGCTCGGGCCGCATCGCCTCGCTGCTCGGCGCCGAGGGCGGGCACAGCATCGACGGGTCTCTCGCGCTGCTGCGCGACTTCGCTCGGCTGGGCGTGCGCTACATGACGCTGACACACAACGACAACACGCCATGGGCCGACTCGGCGACCGACGATCCCGTCCACGGTGGGCTGACCGACTTCGGCCGTGAGGTCGTGGCGGAGATGAACCGGCTGGGCATGCTGGTCGACCTCTCGCACGTCGCGGCGACGACCATGCGCGACGCGCTCGACGTGACGACCTCGCCGGTGATCTTCAGCCACTCGTCGTGCCGGGCGGTCACCGACCATCCGCGCAACGTGCCGGACGACGTCCTCGCCCGACTCTCCGTCAACGGCGGCGTCGTCATGGTGGCGTACGTGCCGTACTTCGTGAACCAGGACTCGGCCGACTGGTCGTTCGGCGACCGCTCGGCACCCGCACCACGTACGACCGTCGACGACGTCGTCGCACACGTCGAGCACGCGCGCGAGGTCGCCGGTGTCGACCACATCGGGCTCGGCAGCGACTACGACGGCGTCGCGGCGTTCCCCGAGGGGATGGGCGACGTCACGGGGCACGCATTGCTGATCGACCGTCTCGCCGAGCGCGGCTGGTCGAGCCTCGACCTCGCCAAGCTCATGGGCGACAACATCCTGCGCGTCCTCGACGCCACGGCCGAAGGCGCACGATGAGCACCGGCGATCCCGACGCCCGCACCCGCGAGCTCGCCTCGGCGGGCGAGCCGACGGCGTGGTTCGAGGAGCTGTACGCCGAGGCTGCCGACGGGCGCGCCACCGTCCCGTGGGACCGCGAGGCGCCGACACAGCTCGTCCAGGAGTGGATCGCCGCTCGTCCCACCGACGACGAGGGCCGATCGGCGATCGTCGTGGGGTGCGGCTACGGCCGGGACGCCGAGCTGGTCGCACGGCACGGCTATCGCACGACGGGCTTCGACATCTCACCGACAGCGATCGGTGACGCCCGGCAGCGCCACACCGGATCGCCGGTCGACTATCGCGTCGCCGATCTGTTGGACCTGCCTGCCGAGTGGCACCGTGCGTTCGACCTGGTGGTCGAGAGCATGAACGTGCAGGCCCTGCCGGTCGACCTCCGCCCCGCCGCGATCGACGGGGTGCGCAGTCTGGTCGCGCCGGGCGGCACGCTGTTCGTCGTGGCAGTCGCGCGCGACGACGGCGTGGAGACCGACGGGCCACCGTGGCCGCTCGACCGCGCCGAGATCGAGGCGTTCGGCACCGGGCTGGTCGTACGTTCGATCGAGCGCATCGTTGACGCCAACGATCCCGGCATCAGCCGCTGGACGGCTGAGCTCACCCGCGACGACGCCTGATGGACTCCGCGATTCTCGATGAGCTCACCGAGCGGGCGCGAGGGCTGGTCACCGACGGCCGCCGCGCACTGCTCGGCATCACCGGTGCGCCAGGCGCCGGCAAGACGACCCTTGCGGTCGCGCTCGTCGAGCGGTTGCGACGCGATGGGCTTGAGGTCGCGAACGTGCCGATGGACGGCTTCCATCTCGCCGACGCCGCGCTGACCGAGCGCGGCACCCTTGATCGCAAGGGTGCGATCGAGACCTTCGACGTGTACGGCTATCTCGCGCTGCTCCGGCGACTGCGCAACGAGCTGGAGCACGACGTGCTCGCGCCCGACTTCGAACGTACGTTGGAGCAGCCGATCGCGGGCGCCATCACCGTACGTCCGGAGGGCCGGCTCGTCGTGAGCGAGGGCAACTACCTGCTCGACGACGAGGGCGGGTGGGCCGACGTGCGCGCTGCGCTCGACGAGGTGTGGTTCGTCGACGTGCCCGACGACATACGCGTCGAGCGCCTCGTGCGGCGCCACGTCGAGTTCGGCAAGCCCGAGGCCGAGGCACGTGCCTGGGTCGCGCAGGTCGACGAGCCCAACGCCCGCCGGGTCATCGCACGACAAAGTGCCGCCGACCTCACGGTCGACGGCACCCTGATCTGACTCGTGTCGAGGCTCAGCGCGGCTGCGAGATCGACAGGAACGTGTCGCTGAACAGGTCGATGTCGTCTGACGGCCCGCGGCCGGTGCCGGCGCCCTTGAGCAGGCTCACCAGCTCGCCCGCAGCGCGGTCGATGCGCTGGCCGAGCGCGTTCGTGCCGTCCGTGCCCCAGTCGTGGGGCGAGGCGAAGACACCTGTCGGCACGACCAGTGCCTGCAGGTAGGCGAACAGCGGACGCAGCGCGTGGTCGATCGCCAAGGAGTGCCGAGCGGTGCCACCGGTCGCGGCGAGCACCACGGGCTTGCCGATCAGCGCGTCGGCCTCGAGCACGTCGACGAACGACTTGAACAGCCCGGGATAGGACGCCTTGAAGATCGGCGTGACCGCGATCAGACCGTCGGCCGCGACGACCTTGTCGATCGCATCCTGCAGCCTCGGCGGTGCGAACCCGGTCAGCGTCGCGTCGGTGATCTCGTGCGCCAGCTCGCGCAAGGACACGACCTCCACCGACACGTCGCCGGACTGCCGCTCGACGGACTCGACCAGCCGGTCGGCGAGCATACGCGTCGTCGACGGGTCGCTCAGCCCGGCGGAGATTGCCACGATCCTGGTCATACGCTCACCCCTTCGTCGGTCTCAACAGCCGCCTCGGCCGCGGCATTCCGGGCCGCGACGCGAGCCGCGTGCGTCGGGGCATCCGGTACGTTCGCCGGCCGGCGCGCGTCGAACTCGGCGCGCAGGGTCGGCAGCACCTCACCGAGCAGGTCGAGCTGCTCCAGGACGATCTTGAGCGGCAGACCCGCGTGGTCGACGAGGAACAGCTGGCGCTGGTAGTCACCGAAGTAGTCGGCGAACGTCAACGTCTTCTCGACGAACTCCTGCGGGCTGCCCACCGTCAGCGGCGTCTGCGCCGTGAAGTCCTCGAGCGAGGGCCCGTGGCCGTACACCGGAGCGTTGTCGAAGTACGGGCGGAACTCGTTGACCGCGTCCTGGCTGCTCTTGCGGATGAAGAACTGGCCGCCGAGACCGACGATCGCCTGCTCCGGCTCACCGTGGCCGTAGTGCTGGTAGCGCTGCCGATAGAAGTTGATCAACCGGATGTAGTGCTCCTTGGGCCAGAAGATGTTGTTGGCGAAGTAGCCGTCGCCGTAGAACGCGGCGAGCTCGGCGACCTCGGGGGTGCGGATGCTGCCGTGCCACACGAACGGCGGCACGCCGTCGAGCGGCCGCGGCGTCGCGGTGAAGCCCTGCAGCGGCGTGCGGAACTGGCCCTCCCAGCCGACGACGTCCTCGTCCCACAGGCGGCGCAGCAGCTGGTAGTGCTCGATCGTCAGCTCGACGGCCTTGCTGCCGTCGTAGCCGAACCACGGATAGACCGGTGCGGTGTTGCCGCGACCCAGCATGAGGTCCATGCGGCCGTCGGAGAGGTGCTGCAGCGTCGCGTAGTCCTCGGCGAGCTTGACCGGGTCGTTGGTCGTGATCAGCGTCGTCGACGTCGAGAGGATGAGCTTCTCGGTCTGCGCAGCGATGTAGGCCAACGTGGTCGTCGGTGACGACGGCACGAACGGCGGGTTGTGGTGCTCGCCGGTCGCGAACACGTCGAGGCCGATCTCCTCGGCCTTCTTGGCGATCGTGATCGTGTTCGTGATGCGCTCGTGCTCGGTCTGGATCGTCTTGTTCACAGGGTCGGGAGTGACGTCACCGACCGTGAAGAGGCCGAACTGCATGCTGGTCATCTGCTTCTCCTTCGCCAAGACCGTCCCATGGCCTTGTTGAATGTTCAACTAGATTAGCACAGCCGCTATTCCCCCTCGTTCCTTGAGTCCGTCGAAAGGACCCGCTTCTGCCAGCCACCCTCGTAGCCGATCGCGCGGAAGCCCATCGCCTCGTTGACGTCGAGCATCGGCCGATTCTCCTCGGCGTTCCACGTGACGATCGCCTCGCGCCCCGGCGCGCGCTCGAGCAACAGGTCGGCCGCCGCGATCTTGACCAGCATGCCGAGCCGGTGACCGCGGTGGTCACGCAACACCAGCGTGTCCTCCTGGGTCGCGAGCGGCTTGCCGTCGGACAGGATGAGCTCGGAGAACGCGACGAGTGTGCCGGAAGGCACGTGCTCCGCCGCTGAGGTCAGGATCGCGCGCCCGCTCTCCGCGACCCGGGCGTCGTGCTCGCGCACACGGTCGGCATCCCACTCGTCGACCGTCATCACCAGTCCGGCGGACGGCGCGTCGGTGCTCATCCGCGTACGGAGCTCGGCGAGGTCGCGAGTCCAGCGTTCCGGTGTCGGGCCGGTCCAGCTGACGACCCGATAGTCGGCACCAGCAGCCTGGGCAGCTGCCTCACGCAGCGGGCGCATGCGCTCGGCCAGGCCGGCTGTGTCGAGCAGGCTGATGCGGTTGATCTGCTCGAGCGCATAGCCGCGGGCGATCAGGAACCGTACGCCGTCGTCGTCCGCCCACAGGTCACCGAAACCCGTCGGCGACGCGACCCGCGCTCCGCCGGCCGTGGCGACGTGAGGCACGTTGACCTTGAGGACCGGCGCTCCGGCCTCGAGCGCGACCCGCTCGACCACCTCGTAAAGTGCAGAGCCGACGCCCTTGCGGCGATGCTCCGGCAGGATGTCGGCCATCAGGTGCGATCCCGTCTCCGACTGGAACGGCCGCAGCGTCACGATGCCCCGCCCGATGATCGCTCCGTCCTGCCAGACCGCGAAGTGCCGGCGGGTGCGGTGCGGGTTGTCGCGGTACTCCGACCAGATGTCGGCCAACGACATGTCCAGCAGATCGGTGCCCATCGTGTGGGACTCGACCGCGTTGCGCACGGTGACGTACTCCTCGAACACCTCCCAACCCGCGCCCTCGATCGTTTCCGGGACCTGGATCTCCTCGATCGTGAAGCTGATGCTGCTCAGTCCTTTCGATGGTGGGCGAAGAACGCCTGGAGCATCGCCGCGGACTGCTCGGCGAGCACTCCGCTGACGACTTGCGGGCGGTGGTTGAGGCGCCGATCGCGCACGACGTCCCACAGCGAGCCCACTGCTCCGGCCTTGTCGTCGAACGCGCCGAACACCAGTCTTTCAAGACGGGCCGACACGATCGCGCCCGCACACATCGTGCAGGGTTCGAGGGTCACGACGAGCGTGCACCCCTCGAGCCGCCACTCGCCGCGGACCGCGGCGGCCTCGCGGATCGCCACGATCTCGGCGTGCCCCGTCGGGTCGCCGTCGCGCTCGCGGGTGTTGCGCCCCCGGCCGATGACGACACCGTCCGGATCGATGACGATCGCGCCGACGGGCACGTCATCGTCGGCGAGCGCCGACTCGGCGAGGAGCAGAGCCTGCGCCATCTCGTGTTCGTACGTCACCCGATGACGGCCTCGAACGCTTCGCCGAACCCGAGACGGTCGGCGACGTCGCGCAGGACGTCCTCGGGATAGAGGTCGTCGTCCTCGCACAGCACGCCCAGGTCCATCGCCGGCATGCCGAGGTCGCTCAGGAGCTCGAGGTCACCGCCGGCCTGCGGCTCGTCGTCGTCATCAGGGTTGGGCAGGTCCAGCAGGTCGGCGACCCCCACCGCGAGCGGCCAGTCCGTCACGGCCGTGATGTCGGAGAGCATCGCCCGCACCTGGGTGCCCGATCGGCGCAGGATGACGAAGAAGTCGTCGTCCATCGACACCAACCCGAGGACGCCCACGTCGGACGGGAATCGAGCCAGGGCGAGGCTGAGCTCCTCGACGTCCTCGCCGAGGCTCCGCTTGAGCTCGACCACCTGCCACTCACCCTCGTCGCGATAGGCGGCGACAGCGAAGTCGACGTCGTCTTCAGCCATGCGCGCACCTCCTGTCGGATGGGCTCCACTGCGATGGTGACAGACGTCCCACGTGCACCGCTACTCTCGTGACATGCAGGTACACGTCGCCGACCACCCGTTGATCTCGCACAAGCTGACGGTGCTTCGCGACGAACGGACCGACTCACCGACGTTCCGCCGGCTCGCCGACGAGCTCGTGACGCTGCTGGCGTACGAGGCGACGCGCGACGTCCGCGTCGAGGCGGTCGACGTCACGACGCCCGTGGCGGTGGCCCGGGGCGTACGCCTGTCGGACCCGCCGCCGCTCGTGGTGCCGATCCTCCGCGCCGGTCTCGGCATGCTCGAGGGCATGCAGCGGCTGCTGCCGACGGCCGAGGTCGGGTTCCTCGGCATGGTCCGCAACGAGGAGACGCTCGAGGCCGTCACGTACGCCGAGCGGCTCCCGGACGACCTGACAGGTCGCCAGTGCTACGTGCTCGACCCGATGCTGGCGACCGGCGGCACGCTCGCCGCGGCGATCGACTTCCTGGTCAAGCGCGGCGCCGACCACATCACGGCGATCACCTTGTTGGCGGCACCCGAGGGCATCGCGCGCCTGGAGTCCGAGCTCGCCGCGATCAACGTGCCGGTGACGCTCGTGACGGCCGGGCTCGACGAGAAGCTCAACGACCTCGGCTACATCGTGCCGGGCCTGGGCGACGCAGGCGATCGCCTGTACGGCGTCGTGGGCTGAGCGGACCTTTCGGCTCACGACGCTTCGCTCGCGTTTTCAGCGAGCGGTTTCCCGGCTCTTAGCGGTAGATGCCGAAGTAGAAGATCGCGACGACGACGATCGCCAGGACCAGGAACACGACGGCTTTGCTGCCTGCCGATTCCTTGTCGTCCGGCCGGTCGTACTCGGGCTTGTCCACGGGTCCTCCAAAGGATTCGGGTCACTGGGTACAACGACTGGCGCAGGTGGGCGTCACGTCAGGACGGGTGTGCTCCGGCGTACGTCGGTGGTGTGACGGTTGACACATTCGAATCCTCCATGCGATTCTTGAAGGGCAATTGAATCGTTTTAATGAATCGTCCTATCGGGGGTCGAACGAATGACGGCACTGCCAAGGAAGCGGATCGCGCTGGTCGCGTCCGCCATGCTCACCACGTTGCTGCCCACCTGGGCAGCGGCTGCCACCGACGATGCGCCCGCCCTGCCGGGGTCGGCGCCGGCGAGCCGGCCGTGGGAGGCCTACAACTACTCACCGTCGTCACGAACCGTGCTGCCGGACTCGATCGAGACCACGGTCGGCGACGTGTCCGCCGTGCTCGCCAAGAAGGCGACCCGGCTGACCGGAGCCGGCGCAGCCGTCACGCTCGACTTCGGCAAGGAGGTCGGCGGGATCGCCAGCCTGCACTTCGCCGACACCTCCGGCACCGCGCGGGTCGGTCTGGCGTTCAGCGAGTCGTCGATGTACATCGGGAACTCCTCCGACGCCTCGACGGGTGGACCGCGGAGCCGCGACGGATCGCTCCTCGTGGACGTCGACGGCGAGACGAGCTACACGATGCCGACGGCATACCAGCGGGGCGGCTTCCGCTACCTCACGGTCTACCTCGACTCCGGCGGCTCGGTCGACCTCGACAAGGTCTCGGTGCACATGACCGCCGCTCCGGCGATGAAGAAGCTCGACGACTATGCCAACTACTTCTACTCGAGCGATGCCCTGCTCAACCGGATCTGGTACGCCGGCGCCTACACGATCCAGCTCAACACGATCGACCCGAAGCAGGGCCGGGTCTGGGAGCCTCCGGCTGCGCTCTGGGACAACAGCGGTGACGTCGGCGTCGGCCGGACGATCCTGGTCGACGGGGCCAAGCGCGACCGAACCGTCTGGCCCGGCGACCTCGGCATCCAGATCCCCGCGGCGTACGCGGCGTTCGACGACACCGAGTCGGCGCGCAACGCGCTGACCACGATCTACCAGCACCAGAAGGCGACCGGCGAGCTGCCGTACGCGGGTCCGGAGCTCAACAAGTACGGCTCGGACACCTACCACCTGTGGACGCTGGCCGCGACGTACGACTACCTGCTCTACAGCGACGACACCGACTGGCTGCGCGGCATCTGGTCGCAGTACGAGTCCGCGCTCGACTACAGCCTGGCGAAGGTCGACGCGAACGGCCTGCTGTCGATCACGGGCACGTCGGACAGCGTGCGCATCCTCGCCAAGGGCGAGAACCTCATCGCCAACGTGCTGCTGTGGCGTTCACTCGACAAGGGTGCCGAGCTTGCCGACATGGCTGGCGAGCACGGCAAGGCCGATGACTACCGTGCGCGGGCGAAGGCCCTGCACGCCGCGATCGACGCCCGGCTGTGGGACCCGGCGGTCGGTGCCTACCGGTTCTATCCGGACTCCGCGATCCATCCGCAGGACGGCAACGCGCTCGCGGTCTGGTACGGCCTCACGAGCGCCGAGCAGGCACGCACGATCAGCGAGGAGCTCAAGGGCAACTGGAGCCCCATCGCAGCCACCGCACCGGAGAACAAGGGCAACCCGGGTGTCTTCTCCGGGTCCATGGAGGTCAACGCCCACTTCGCCGCCGGCAACTCCGAAGCGGACCAGGCCGGGGTCGACATCATCCGTCGCGCCTGGGGCTACATGCTCGACCACCCCGCCGGCACGGGCAGCACCTTCTGGGAGTCTTACCGCAACGGCGAGGACTGCGTCTTCTGCAGCACGTACGTCAGCCTCGCCCACGGCTGGGCGGCCGGGCCCACGCCGGCGCTGACGAACTACGTCCTGGGCCTGTCGCCCGAGACGCCCGGCGGTGACACGTACGCCTTCGTGCCGCACCCCGCGGACCTCCGGTTCGCCAAGGGGCGCATCACCACGACGCACGGTGCGATCGACGCCTCGTGGTCGGTCCGCGACGGCGCCTACTCAGCGACGCTCGACGCACCGAAGGGCACGACGGGGCGTGTCGGCGTGCCGACGCTCGGCAAGCAGGTCTCGGTACGCGTCGACGGACGCCTGGTCTGGGACGGCTCACGTGCCCTCGTCGACGGCGTCACCGCCGAAGGGGGGTACGTCCACGTCACCGGAATCGGACGCGGCAAGCATTCCATCGAGAGCCGCGTCGCGCGCTGATCCCGACTCCTGCCAGGGTCCCCCGCTGGGTGGGTCCTGGCAGGTCCGTCGTCAGAGCTCCTTGAGGATGTCCTCGACGCGTTCCTTGGCATCACCGAACAGCATCTGGGCGTTGTCGCGGAAGAACAGCGGGTTCTGCACGCCGGCGTAGCCCGCCGCCATCGACCGCTTGAACACCACGACGCTGTCGGCCTCCCAGACCCGCAGCACCGGCATCCCGGCGATGGGGCTGGACGGGTCCTCGGTCGCGGCCGGGTTGACGGTGTCGTTGGCGCCGATCACCAGCACGACCGACGTGCCGTCGAAGTCGTCGTTGATCTCGTCCATCTCCAGCGCGATGTCGTACGGGACCTTGGCCTCGGCGAGCAGCACGTTCATGTGGCCCGGCAGGCGACCCGCGACGGGGTGGATGCCGAAGCGCACCTCGATGTCCCGCTCGCGGAGCTTCTTGACGAGGTCGGCGACCGGATACTGCGCCTGCGCGACGGCCATGCCGTAGCCCGGCGTGATGATGACCGACGAGGCGTTCTTGAGCAGCTCGGCGGTGTCGGCGGCGTTGATCTCGCGATAGTCGCCGTAGTCCGTGTCATCGGCCACCGAGGCCTCCATGCCGAACCCGCCGGCGATGACCGAGATGAACGACCGGTTCATGGCCTGGCACATGATGTAGGACAGGTAGGCGCCCGACGAGCCGACGAGCGCGCCGGTCACGATCAGGGCGTTGTTGTCGAGCAGGAAGCCCGAGGCCGCGGCGGCCCAGCCGGAGTACGAGTTGAGCATCGAGACCACGACGGGCATGTCGCCGCCGCCGATCGACGCGACGAGGTGCCAGCCCAGAGCCAGCGCGACGACCGTGACCGCGATCAGCAGGGCGAGGTTCGGGGTGATGACGAACCAGATCGTCAGCGCCGCGAACGCGACGAGCGCGCCGATGTTGAGGTAGTTCTTGCCTGGCAGCATCAACGGCGCCGACTTGATCCGCGCCGAGAGCTTGAGGAACGCGACGATCGAGCCGGTGAACGTCACCGCACCGATGAAGACCCCGACGAACACCTCGGCGTTGTGGATGTCCTCCAGCGAACCCGTGAGCTGGTTGTCCTCGAGATGCCCGTTCCAGCCGACCAGCACGGCGGCGAGGCCGACGAACGAGTGCAGCAGCGCGATGAGCTCGGGCATCCCGGTCATCTCGACGACGCGGGCGCGCCACAGGCCGATCGCCGCACCGATCGCGACGGCGGTAAGGAGCAGGACGACACCCAGCCCATCCGACACGTCCGCGACGACGATGAACGTCGCGACGAGCGCGATCGCCATGCCGACGATGCCGTAGAGCACCCCTTGGCGGGACGACTCGTGCTTGGACAGTCCGGCGAGGCTGAGGATGAACAGCAACGCCGCGACGAGGTATGCCGCGGTGGCGACGCTTTGCGAGGTCATCCGGGATCAGCCTTTCGAGAACATGCTGAGCATGCGTCGGGTCACGGCGAAGCCGCCGAAGACGTTGATGCTGGCGAGCAGGATCGCGATGAACGAGAGCGTGCGGATCGCGCCGTCATCGACGGCGACCTGCTGCATCGCGCCGACGACGATGATGCCGGAGATCGCGTTGGTCACCGACATCAGCGGCGTGTGCAGCGCGTGATGCACCTTGCCGATGACGTAGTAGCCGATCACGATCGCCAGGACCAGGACCGTGAAGTGCTCCGGGAGGGGCTCCGGTGCGTACGCGTTGACGAGGAACAGCGCGAGGACGCCGATGCCGATCAGCGTCAGCTTGCGCGTCGCCGACATCGGCTGCTTCTCGGGCTTGGGCTCCGGCTTCTCGACCGGAGCCGCGGCGGGGGCCGCCGAGACCTGCACGGGCGGTGGCGGCCAGAGCGTCTCGCGGTCGCGTACGACCGTGATGGTCCGCTGCACGACGTCGTCGAGGTCGAGGACGAGCTGGCCGTCCTTGCCCGGAGTCAGCAGCTTCATGAGGTTGACCAGGTTGGTGCCGTAGAGCTGCGACGCCTGCGTCGGCAGCCGGCCGGCCAGGTCGGTGTAGCCGATGATCGTCACGCCGTTGTCGGTCACGATGGCCTCGCCGGCGACCGAGCCCTCGACGTTGCCGCCGTTGGACGCGGCCATGTCGACGATGACGCTGCCGGCCTTCATGCTCGCGACGTCCGCGGCGGTGATCAGCACGGGAGCGGCACGCCCGGGGATCAGCGCCGTCGTGATGATGATGTCGACGTCGGCGGCCTGCTCCGAATAGATCTCGGCGGCGCGTCGGTCGTAGTCCTCCGACGTCGCCTTGGCGTAGCCGTCGGTGCTCTGCTCGGTCTCGACGTCCACGGCGAGGTACTCACCGCCGAGCGAGGCGACCTGGTCGGCGACCTCGGCCCGCGGGTCTGTCGCACGGACGATCGCACCCATGCTGTTGGCCGTGCCGATCGCCGCCAGGCCGGCGACACCGACACCGGCGACCAGGACCTTGGCCGGCGGGACCTTGCCCGCAGCGGTGATCTGGCCGGTGAAGAACCGGCCGAACACGTGCGCCGCCTCGATCACGGCGCGGTAGCCAGCGATGTTGGCCATCGAGCTCAGCACGTCCATCGACTGGGCGCGGGAGATGCGGGGCACGGCGTCCATCGCCAGCACCGTGATCGGACGCTGCGCCAGGGCCTCGACGAGGTCAGGGTTGAGTGCCGGACTGATGATGCTGATCAGCGTCGCGCCGTCGGCGAGCCTGTCGATCTCGTCCGTCGAGGGCGCATTGACCTTGAACACCACACCGCTGCGCCAGACATCGGCGGCCGGGGCGATCACCGCGCCGGCCTCCGCGTACGCCTCGTCGGTGAAGCTCGCCTTCTCGCCGGCCCCCGGCTCGACCGCCACGACATAGCCGAGGTCGACCAGCTGGCGTACGGTCGCGGGTGTCGCCGCGACCCGGTTCTCACCTGGACTCGACTCGGCCACGACACCGATCACCGCAGCCGGCGGGCTCTCCTGCTGTCCGTCGCTCATTCGGCGAACGTTATCTGTTCGCAACATGCGCGACCACCCCGTGAGACTCGCGTCTCATTCCTCGAGTACGACCTGAGCGTGGGCGGGACCAGCGGGTGGACAATCGCCTCAGTCAGCATGCCGGGCATTCCGCGAGAGGACCATCGATGAGCGAAGAAGAGTCCCCGACGGAGACCAGAGGCGTCTCGACCGAGCTGCTGGCTACCGTCGACCTCGGCCCGGAGCTCGAGGGCATGGCCGGTCGCCAGCTGAGGATGCGTCTCGTGACGATCGAGCCGGGCGGCGTCCTCGGGCCGGTGCACGACCACACGGGCAGGCCGGGCACGGTCTACGTCCTCCAGGGCACCATCACGGATCATCGGGACGGCGTCGCCACCGTGTACGGGCCGGGGGTCGGCTGGCCCGAGGACCACACCACGCTTCACTGGCTAGAGAACGCCGGGACCGTCCCGGCCGTGGAGATCTCGGTCGACATCGTCTCGACCTGAAAGCTCCGCGGACCTCGAGCGCCCAACCGCATCTCCGGGTAGGTTCGCGGGATGAGTGACGACATGTCTTCGCGCTCGCTCGGGCTGCCGCCGATTCCGCAGGCGTCCCCGCCCAAGCGCCGCCGGTGGCTCCTGCCGGTCATCGCGTTCGCGGTGCTCGTCGCCGCAGTGGGAGCCGGTGCGTTCGTCGTGCTCCGCGATGACGACACGTCCTACCCGAAGGAGTGGGACTCCCGCATCAAGCCGTACGTCGACATCGTCGAGAAGGAACGCGGGCTGACGTTCAAGCATCCGGTCTCGGTGCGGTTCCTCGACGCCAAGGCGTTCGAGAAGACCGTGCGGACCGACGAGAAGGAGCTCGACAAGGACGACCGCCGGGAGATCAAGGAGACGACGTCGCTGTTCCGCGCGTTCGGCCTGATCTCGGGCGACGTCGACCTGTTCAAGGCGTTCAACGACGCCAGTGGGACGGGCACCCTCGCCTACTACTCGTTCGACGACAAGAGCATCACGGTTCGCGGCAGGACGCTCGCCCTCGCGTCGCACGCCACCTTGGTGCACGAGCTGACCCACGCGCTCCAGGACCAGCGGTTCGACATCTCCAGCCGCAGCAAGAAGCTCAGCGAGAAGGCGTCCGACGGCGAGCCCAGCACCGAGGGCGATGCCTTCAAAGCCATCGTGGAGGGCGATGCCGAACGCGTCGCCGATCTCTATCGTGCGTCGTTGACCGAGCAGGAGCGCACCGCCCTCGAGAAGGCGGAGAAGGGCGACTCGGACGAGGCCACCGAAGGCCTCAAGGGCGTCCCCAAGGTCGTCGTGACGCTGATCAGCTCGCCGTACGCGCTGGGGCAGGCCCTCACCGAGGCGGTCGCGTCCGGCGGCAACGACGACATCGACGAGCTGTTCGACAACCCGCCCCCCGACGACTCGGTCCTGCTCGACCCGCTCAAGGCCCTCGGCGACCTGGGCGGCGGCACGGATGTGACGATCCCGAAAGCAGGGGACGGCGAGAAGAAGTTCGACTCCGGCCAGGTCGGCGCCCTCGTCACCTATCTGATGCTCGCCGAACGCATCCCTCTGCGTGAGGCGCTGGCGGCCGCGGACACCTGGAACGGCGACGCGTACCTCGGCTTCAAGCGCAAGGACGCCCTGTGCGCCCGCGTCGACTACCGGACCCGCTCGGCCGCAGGTGCGACGCGGTTGGCTGCGGCGTTCGAGGACTGGATCGCCGCGGCGCCAGGCTCCACGGCGACGATCTCCCACGACGGCGCGCGGGTCCGGTTCGAGTCGTGCGACCCCGGCAAGAAGGCGAAGCTCACGAACGATGCGTCCGAGAAGGCGCTGCAGCTCGTGGCGACCCGCGGCTACGCCGGTGCCAGCGTGGTCAAGGCGGGCGCGTCCCCCAACGTTGCGCGCTGCTTCGCCGATCGGCTCGTCAAGGAGTTCTCGATCGCCGACCTGAGCAATCCGAAGTTCGGGGCGGACGATCCCGGGGTCGTACGACAGGTCCAGGGTTACGCCGCGAAGTGCCGCGCGGCGGGCTGACTCGGCCGGCTGGCAGTCGGTTCCGGCAGCCCTGATCACGGGCTGCTGAGGGCGGTTTCGCGTTAGCCTCGTGGCTGTGCGACCCCTGCGTTACTCCATCAACGTCACACTCGACGGATGCGTCGACCACCGCGCCGGCGTCCCCGACGAGTACGTCCATCAGGTGGCCACCGAAGCGCTCCAGCGGGCCGACGCGCTCATCTTCGGCCGGGTCACCTACGAGATGATGGAGTCCGCCTGGCGGCCGGAGAATCTGTCCCCGGACCTGCCCGACTGGACCGCGCCGTTCGCCCGTACGGTCGACGCCGCCAAGAAGTACGTCGTCTCGAGCACCCTCGACGACGTCGGCTGGAACTCCGAGCTCATACGCGGCGACGTCGGCGGCGCCGTCGAGGATCTCAAGCGCCAACCCGGCAACGGTCTGTACGTCGGCGGGGTCCAGCTCCCGCTCGCCCTGGCGGACCTCGGGCTGATCGACGAGTTCACGTTCGTGGTGCTGCCCTTCGTCGTCGGCCACGGACCCTCGTTGTTCGCCGGGTTGTCGCAGCGACTCGACCTCACCCTCGTCGACCGCCAGGAGTTCCCCTCCGGCGCGATCGCCCTGACGTACCAGCCGAAGAGCTAGTCAGCTGGCATCGGCGTAGGCCAGGTGCGCGCCGCAGTGGCGGCACCGAAAGAGGTATGCGACGAGGTCGCCGTCCACGCTGAGGCGGGGAAGGGCGTCCTCCCGCCACCCCTCGGCGACGAGCGTCGGCACCAGCTCCGGGTGCGAGGCCACGGTGTCCCACCCTGCACGACCCAGGAACTCCGCGCCGTCACCGCAGTGGAACAACCAACGCTCCTGCTGCCAGCCGGCGAAACCGGGAGTCCGACGAACGATCTCCTCGACCACCCGTGCCGGAACGTTGTCGGGTGCCTCGTCGGCCGTGGCGAACTCCGCGTCGAACTCTTCGGCCGCGCTCCCGGCCGCGATGCACCACGGGCAGAGCGATTCCACCTCGTCCACGGCGTACGAGGGACCCCTGTACACATACCCGGGAGCCTCGCCACATCGCTCACACTCTTCGTCCGAGGTGACGACGGATCCTGTCCCGAGGGGGTCCGGGTGATATCGGAAGTGCGGGAGCTCCTGACTCATGCCACCAGTCTGAGGGACGATCCGGCTCCCGGTCAGTAGTACCAGGGATAGGGCGTGAAGTCGGGGTCGCGCTTCTCGAGGAACGCGTCGCGGCCCTCCTGGGCCTCGTCCGTCATGTACGCCAGCCGGGTCGTCTCGCCGAGCAGCACCTGCTGGCCGACGAGGCCGTCGTCGATCAGGTTGAACGAGTACTTCAGCATCCGCTGAGCCGTCGGCGACTTGGCGTTGATCTTGCGGCCCCAGTCAAGGGCCTCTGCCTCCAGGTCGGCGTGCGGGACGACCTTGTTGACCATGCCCATGCGGTGCGCGTCGGCGGCGGAGTACTCGTCGCCGAGCAGGAAGATCTCGCGGGCGAACTTCTGGCCCACCTGACGCGCGAGGTACGCCGAGCCGTAACCGCCGTCGAACGAGCCGACATCGGCGTCGGTCTGCTTGAACTTCGCATGCTCCGCCGACGCCAGCGTGAGGTCGGCGACGACGTGCAGGCTGTGCCCGCCGCCTGCGGCCCAGCCGGGCACGACGGCGATGACGATCTTGGGCATGAAACGGATCAGCCGCTGCACCTCGAGGATGTGGAGGCGGGCGAGCTTGGCCCGGTCGACCGTCTCGGCCGAGTCACCCTCGGCGTACTGGTAGCCGGCCTTGCCGCGGATGCGCTGGTCGCCGCCGGAGCAGAACGCCCAGCCGCCGTCCTTGGGCGACGGACCGTTTCCGGTCAACAGCACGCAGCCGACGTCGGAGGACTGACGCGCGTGCTCCAGCACCGTCAGCAGCTCGTCGACCGTGCCGGGGCGGAACGCGTTGCGGACCTCGGGGCGGTCGAACGCGATGCGTACCGTGCCGTGGTCGACGGCGCGGTGATAGGTGATGTCCTCGAGCTGCTCGAAGCCGGGCACGTCGCGCCAGGCGCTGGGGTCGAAGATCTCGGAGACGGTCATGACGGCGAGGGTATCGCGCGCGCCGCCGTCGATATCGTCGTGCCATGGCGGACCGCGAGCTGACCACGATCCACGGCACACCGGCACTCGTCCTGTCCGGGGACGGGCCACCCCTCGACACGATCGACGCCGCCACCGAGATGATCGGCGACGCGGCATGGGGTGAGGTCGAGCTCGTGGTCATCCCGGCCGTACGCCTGACCGACGACTTCTTCGAGCTGCGGACCGGGTTCGCCGGCGAGGTCACGCAGAAGTACGTGAACTACCGTCTGCGGCTCGCGATCGTGGGCGACATCTCGACGCGCGTGGCCGACAGCGTCTCGCTGGCCGCGTGGGTCGCCGAGTCCAACCGCGGCAGCCAGCTCTGGTTCGAGCCGAGCCTCGAGGCGCTGGAGGAACGGCTGCGCATGTGACCCTCGTCGTATGTGACATTGGGAGTGGCTTATTCCAGATACCGGCGGTATCTTGATCTGATGACTGACAACTTCACCGGCAAGGTCGCGCTCGTCACCGGCGCTGCACGCGGCATCGGCGCAGGCGTGGCCCGCGGCTTCGTCGAGCGGGGCGGCCGGGTGGCTCTCGTGGGCCTGGAGCCCGAGCTCCTCACCGAGCTGTCCGACGAGCTCGGCGACGCCGCTGCATGGTGGGAGGCCGACGTACGCGACTCCGCCGCCGTCGCCGCTGCGGTTGACGCCGCAGCCGCGCACTTCGGCCGTATCGACTTCGTGCTCGCCAACGCCGGCATCGCGTCGTACGGCACCGTGCGCCAGATCGACGACGCGGCGTTCGAGCGGGTCGTCGACATCAACATCAACGGCGTCTTCCGCACGCTGAAGCACGCGACGCCGCACCTGGCGGCGACCAACGGCTACGCGCTCGTGGTGGCGTCGCTGGCCTCGTTCACCGCGCTCGCGGGTCTGGCGTCCTACAACGCCAGCAAGGCCGGCGCCGAGTCGCTCGCCCTCGCGTACAAGCAGGAGGTCGCACACCTCGGCATCGGGGTCGGCATCTGCCACCCCTCGTGGATCGACACCGACATCGTGCGCAATGCCGAGCACGACCTGCCGTCGTTCCGGGCGATCCGCAAGAAGTTGCCCTATCCCGCCAACAGCACGACCAGCGTCGAGGAGTGCGTCGAGCTGATCCTGCAGGGCTTCGCGAAGCGCAAGAGCCGGGTGTACGTGCCCAAGGGCGTGCTGCTCGCCAACTGGACCAAGGCGCTGACCAACTCGCCGCTGGCGTGGCCCGTGCTCAAGCGGCTCGCCCGCAAGACCGTCCCGCAGATGGAGAAGGAGGTCGACGCGCTCGGCCGCTTCCACCACGCCCACGTCCCGGAGACCAAGCCGAAGGACTAGTCGGGGGGTTGGCGGTTTACCAAGAGGTCAGGGCAAACCGCCACTCACCAAGGCGCGCGCACCCTGCGAAGTGGCAGCTTGCCGTGCGGAGTGCAGATTGCCCTGACCTCTTGGTAAACCGTCAACGGCTTTGGACCGACGCGGCGAGCGAGACCATGTGGCCGAGCCGGGCGAGCTCTGAGGCGAGGAACTCCGGGCCGCCGTGCCGGCCCACGACGACGACGAAGCCGTCACCGCGGCGATCGCGTGCGGGCGAGGCGGCGAGCACCGTCGAGTCCCACTCAGGCACCTCGCGCAGCACCTTGGACTTGCGGATGCCGAGCCACCCCGACGCCTCCGCGACGAGCTTGGGGGCGGTCGAGGACTTGGCCATGATCGCCGCGTCGCCGTCGACGCGGTGCAGCGCCATCGCCCAGTCCGTGCGGAACGTCGCCGGGATGACCTCGACGAGGTTGTCGATCGCCTGCGTCGGATCCTCGGTGAACCGCTCGACCGCCTCGAGGTCCATGCTGAGGTTGGCGCCGGCGTTGTAGCGGGAGATCCAGGCAACCTTGACGCCCTCGAGCTGGTGGCACGCCGTGATCAGAGCGTCCGGCATGACCCGCGCCGGCAGCTCCAGCAGCACGTCGTCGACGACCCGGCCATCGGGACGCCGCTCGACGATCTCGATCGCCTCGATGTCCGCCCCGGCCCCACCGAGAGCCGTCGCGAGTGCACCCAGCGAACCGGGCACATCGGGCAGCTCGACGCGCAGCAGGAAGGCCATATGACCATTGTCACTGGCCCACATTGCCTTGGCGTTACGCGGGTAGCGTGGGGGCGTGAATCCCTCAACCGTCCGCACCGCCTTTCGTACGATCGCCGTCGCCGAGGCCGTGTCCTGGGCCTTGCTGCTGTCGGCCATGTTCTGCAAGTACGTCACCGAGTCCGAACCCTTCGGCCTGCGCGAGGGCGGCGTCCCGGTCGCCGGCATGATCCACGGCGTCATCTTCATCCTGTTCGTGATCACTACGTTCGTCGCACGCAAGGCATTCGGCTGGACCACCAAGACCTTCTTGCTCGCGCTCGGCTCGAGCATCCCGCCGTTCTTCACAGCCCTCTTCGAGGTCGTCGCCGACCGCAAGGGGCTGCTCAGCGAGCCTCAGTCCGCTGGCGCGACGTCCGCTCCGTAGCGCTCGACGCAGAAGTCCCGCAGCCGAGCCGCGAGCTCGTCGAGCGTCGTCGCGGCGTGATGGCCCGGCTCCCACGCCGCGAACAGCTCGATGCGCAGCGGTCCGTCACGCCCGAGAATCTCCAGCGGGTGCAGTCCGAAACGCGGATCGTCCGAGACGACCGCAACACCCCGCCCCGCCGCGGCGAGCGCCTGCGCGACCTGCGGATTGCTGCAGTCCACGACCGATGGCGCTGACACCCGCGCACGTTCCAGCGCCCGGTCCAGGATCTGTCGCGGCTTGAACGCCGGGGTCAGAGCCAGCACCGTCTCGGCCGCCAGCTCCTTGAGGCGTACCGAGCCTTGCTCGTGCCACCGGTGGTCCGCCCGTACGTACGCCCAGACCGGCAGCACCGCGAGGGCCGCGCTCGCGAGCCGGGCCGGCGGAGGCTCCGTCGCGATCGCCAGGTCGGCGCCGTGCCGCAACGCGTCGTACGCCTCGCGGGGGTCCGACTCGATCACCGTCGGCATCGGGTCGTCCGGCCCGAGCGTGGCCAGGAACGGCGCGATGACGTCGGTCAACGTCGTCGTCGGCGCGGCGATCGTGATGCGCTCGAGCCGCCCTGCGGCGTACGACCTCGCGGCGTTGCGCGCGCCGTCAGCTCGCCGCAGGACGTCCTGTGCGTGGGGCAGGAACTGACGCCCCGCAGCGCTGAGCTGCAATCGTCCGGCCGACCGGACGAACAGCTCGACCCCCAGCTCGGTCTCGAGCTGGCGGATCTGCCGCGAGATCGCCGGCTGCGTCACGTGAACCGCGTCGGCAGCCGCGCTGACCGTGCCGGACTCGGCCACCGCGACGAAATAGCCGAGCGTCCGCAACTCCATGCCTCAAGAGCATAGCCTCGATGAGAACTGAGTATTGGACGGCATAGCCAGCGGCGACGAGAATCGGAGCATGTCTGCCTCGCTCGAGCAACGCCGCAACCTTGTCACCGCGATCCCCGGGCCCCGCTCGCGGGAGCTGATGACCCGCAAGAAGTCGGCGGTCGCCCAAGGCGTCGGCACGACGATGCCGGTGTTCGCCGTCGAGGCAGGCGGCGGCGTCGTCAAGGACGTCGACGGCAACTCGTTCATCGACCTCGGCTCCGGCATCGCCGTCACGACGGTCGGCAACAGCGCTCCGCGGGTCGTCGATGCCGTCCGCGAGCAGGTCGAGGCGTTCACCCACACCTGCTTCATGATCACGCCGTACGAGGGCTACGTCGCCGTGGCCGAGGCGCTCAACCGGCTCACCCCGGGCGACCACGACAAGCGCTCGGCACTGTTCAACTCCGGCGCCGAGGCGGTGGAGAACGCCGTCAAGATCGCGCGCGCACACACCAAGAAGCAGGCCGTCGTGGCGTTCGACCACGCCTACCACGGGCGTACCAACCTGACGATGGCGATGACCGCCAAGTCGATGCCTTACAAGAGCGGCTTCGGACCGTTCTCCCCCGAGGTCTACCGGGCGCCGCTGTCCTACCCGTACCGCGACGAGAAGAACGTCGACGGTGCCGCCGCCGCACGGCGAGCCATCACCTACATCGAGAAGCAGGTCGGCGCCGCCAACCTCGCCGCCGTCGTGATCGAGCCGATCCAGGGCGAGGGCGGCTTCATCGTCCCCGCTGAAGGGTTCCTGCCGGCGATCGCCGAGTGGTGCACCGCCAACAACGTCGTGTTCATCGCCGACGAGGTGCAGAGCGGCTTCGCGCGTACGGGCGAGATGTTCGCCTGCGAGCACGACGGCGTGGTGCCCGACCTGATCGTCACCGCCAAGGGCATCGCCGGCGGTCTGCCGCTGTCGGCGGTCACCGGCCGCGCCGAGATGATGGACGCCGCGCACGTGTCGGGCCTCGGCGGCACGTACGGCGGCAACCCCATCGCCTGCGCCGCTGCCCTCGCCACGATCGAGACGATCGAGGCTGACGGACTCGTCGAGCGCGCGCGCCAGATCGAGCGCCTCATGCTCGACCGGCTGCACCGCCTGCAGGCCGACGACGACCGCCTCGGTGACGTACGCGGGCGCGGCGCGATGATCGCCGTCGAGATCGTCAAGAGCGGCACCGACGAGCCCGACCCGCTGCTGACCAACGCCATCGCGGCCGCCTCGCACCTCGCGGGCGTGATCGTGCTGACCTGCGGCACGTACGGCAACGTGCTCCGCTTCCTGCCGCCGCTGGCCATCAGCGACGAGCTGCTCAACGAAGGGCTCGACGTCGTCGCGGCTGCCTTCAAGGACAACGCATGAACGGGGTGTTCATCGGCGGTGAGTGGCTGCCCGGCTCCGCTGGGGAGTTCGACGTCGAGAACCCGGCCGATCGCACGGTCATCGGCCAGGTCTCCGACGGCGGTCCCGCCGACGCGACCGCCGCGGTCGACGCCGCATCGGCAGCGCTGCCTGCCTGGTCCGCGACGCCGCCGCGCCAGCGGTCGGAGATCCTGCGCCGCACGTACGAGCTGATGATCCGCGACATCGACGAGCTCTCCGCGCTGATCAGCGCGGAGAACGGCAAGTCGCTGTCCGATGCCCGCGGCGAGGTCACGTACGCCGCGGAGTTCTTCCGCTGGTTCGCCGAGGAGGGCGTGCGCACGGGGGGCGACTACGGCGTCTCCCCGGCCGGCGGCACCCGCACGGTCGTGACGCACAAGCCCGTCGGCGTCGCCGCACTCGTGACGCCGTGGAACTTCCCGGCCGCGATGGCGACCCGCAAGATCGCTCCGGCCCTCGCCGCCGGCTGCACCGTCGTGCTCAAGCCCGCCTCCGAGACCCCCTTGACCGCGCTCGCGGTGACCCGCCTGCTCGTCGAGGCCGGAGTGCCGGACGGCGTCGTCAACCTCGTGCCGACCACCGACGCCTCCACGGTCGTGTCGACGTGGATGGCCGATGCCCGGGTCCGCAAGATCTCGTTCACCGGCTCGACCGGGATCGGCCGCGTGCTGCTCAAGCAGGCCGCCGACCGGGTCGTGAACTCGTCGATGGAGCTCGGCGGCAACGCGCCCCTCGTGGTCACGGAGGACGCCGACCTCGATGCCGCCGTCGCCGGCGCCATGATCGCGAAGTTCCGCGGCGGCGGCCAGGCCTGCACGGCGGCCAACCGGTTCTACGTGCACGCCGATGTAGCGGACGCGTTCACGGCCAAGCTCGGCGCCGAGGTTGAGAATCTCACGGTCGGCCCCGCGGCCGAGGGCTCCCATATCGGGCCGCTGATCTCCGCCAAGGCCGTCGACGGCGTCACCGCGCTGGTCGACTCGGCGATCGCCGCCGGCGCCCGCATCAGCCACCGCGCCGACGTGCCCGACAGCAGGGGCTACTACTACCCGCCGACCGTGCTCGTCGACGTACCGGCCGATGCCGACATCGTCACCACCGAGATCTTCGGCCCGGTCGCCCCGATCGTGACCTGGACCGACGAGATCGAGATGCTGCGCCTCGTCAACGCCTCCGAGTTCGGCCTCGCCGCGTACGTCTTCGCGGGCGAGCTCCAGCGCGCGATGCGGATCGGTGAGGCGATCGACGCCGGCATGATCGGCATCAACCGCGGGCTAGTCTCGGATCCATCGGCACCGTTCGGCGGCATGAAGCAGAGCGGCCTCGGACGCGAAGGCGCCCGCGCCGGACTCGACGAGTTCACCGAGACGCAGTACCTCAGCATCGACTGGCCCTAGGTCCACCACCCGAGGAGAAGCACATGACCACGACATCCGGACCCGCCTACCAGGTCGTCAACCCCGCGACGGGTGACGTCGTCGAGACGTTCGACACCGCGACCGACGCCGACATCGAGGCGGCGATCTCGGGAGCCACGCAGGCGTACGCCTCGTGGAAGGACGTGCCGATCACCGAGCGCGGCGAGGTCGTCAAGAAGGTCGCCGCCCTGTTCGCCGAGCGCGCCGACGAGCTCGCCGCGATCGCGAACGAGGAGATGGGCAAGCCGGTGAGTGAGGGCGTCGAGGAGGCTGAGTTCTGCCAGGCGATCTTCGACTACTTCGCCACCGAGGGTCCGACGCTGGCCGCCGACCAGCCGATCAAGACGTTCTCCGGCGGCAAGGCCGTCGTGCAGAAGCTACCGGTGGGCCCCCTGCTGGGCATCATGCCGTGGAACTTCCCGTACTACCAGATCGCCCGGTTCGCGGCGCCCAACCTGATGCTGGGCAACACCATCATCCTGAAGCACGCCGAGTCGGTGCCGAAGTCGGCGCTCGCGGTCGAGCAGATCATGAAGGACGCCGGCGTCCCCGAGGGCGCGTACGTCAACGTGTTCGCGTCGCACGAGCAGATCGAGACGATCATCAGCGACCCGCGCATCCAGGGCGTCTCGCTGACCGGGTCCGAGCGCGCCGGCGCGATCGTCGCCAGCATCGCCGGCAAGAACCTCAAGAAGTGCGTGCTCGAGCTCGGCGGGTCCGATCCGATGATCGTGCTCGACAGCGACAAGCTCGACGAGGTCGTCGACAACGCTTGGGACTTCCGGATGTACAACACCGGCCAGGCCTGCAACTCCAACAAGCGCATGATCGTCATGGACGACCTGTTCGACGACTTCGTCGGCAAGCTCACCGAGAAGGCGCTCGCGATCGACTCGTTCTCGCCGCTGTCCTCCCGCCGCGCCGCCGAGACGCTCGCCGAGCAGGTCGACGACGCCGTCAGCAAGGGTGCGACCCTGCACGCCGGCGGCGTCCTGAGCGACGGACCTGACGCGCACTACACCCCCGCCGTCCTGACCGGCATCACCAAGGACATGCGGGCCTACTCCGAGGAGCTCTTCGGCCCGGTCGCCGTCGTCTACAAGGTCGGCAGCGACGAGGAAGCCCTGGAGCTCGCCAACGACACGACGTACGGCTTGGGTGGTGCGGTGTTCTCCAAGGACCCGGCCCGCGCGGAGAAGATCGCGCAGCGGCTCGAGGTCGGCATGGCCAACGTCAACACGACAGCCGGCGAGGGTGCCGAGATCCCGTTCGGCGGCGTCAAGCGCTCCGGCTTCGGCCGCGAGCTCGGCCCGCTCGGCATGGACGAGTTCGTCAACAAGCGGATGTTCTTCATCGCCGACTGACGACTAGGCCAGCAGGTCGGTGAGCGCGTCCTCGAACACCGCGTGGTGGCGCTCCACGTCGGCCAGTGTCGTCGTCGGCGCCATCAGCGCCATGTTGTGAAACGGCGTCAGCAGGATGCCGCGGTTGACGAGGAAGACGTGCAGGTAGTCCTCGAGGTCCTCGTCGGCGGCCGCGGCCGACTCCGTGCCGTTGCGCGGCGCCGGCGAGGCGAAGCGATACTCCGCTCTGGCACCGAGCTGGCTGATCGACCACGGCAGGCCGTGCCGGGCGATCGCTGCCTCGACACCAGTCGTGAACGCCGACGCGGTCGCGACCATGTGCGCGAACGCGTCGTCGGTCAGCACGTGCTCGAGCGTCGCGCGCATCGCTGCCACCGACACCGGGTTGCCGGCGAGCGTGCCGCCAACGCCGCCCATGTCGACGAGGTCGAGGTCCGTACGTCCTTCAGCGGACACGGCGAGCTCCTCCGACAACCCGTACGCGCCACAGGGCACGCCGCCGCCGATCGCCTTGCCGATCGCGAGCACGTCGGGCTCGAGGCCCCACAGCGCCGTGGCCCCACCGGGGCCGGCCGAGAACGTGTGCGTCTCGTCGATGATCAGCAGCGTGCCGTGGCGACGGGTGATCTCGCGTACGCCGGCGAGGTAGCCGTCGTCGGGCAGCACGATGCCGATGTTGGTCAGCGCGGGCTCCATCAGCACGGCGGCGACGTCGCCGTGGGCGAGCTGGCGCTCGAGCCCGTCGAGGTCGTTGAACTCCGCGACCCGGCTCGTCTCGGTCACGTCGACCGGTGCGCCGACATTGCCCGGTCGCATCATCCCCTCACCATCGGGGCCCACCACGATGAGCGACTCGTCGACGCTCCCGTGATAGCAGTAGGCGTTGACCAGGATCTTGGGCCGACCGGTCAGGGCGCGGACGAGCCGGATGGCCCACCGGTTAGCGTCGGTGGCGGTCAGCGCGAAGCTCCACCGCGAGAGCCCGAACCGCCGGGTCAGCTCGGCACCGACCCACTCGGCGTCAGGCGTCGGCAGCATCGTCGTGAGGCCGCCGAGGTCGGACATGCGGCGTGCGACCGCGTCGAGCGTCGGCTGCGGGGAGTGGCCCGCCATCGCTCCGGTGTCGCCGAGGGCGAAGTCGACGTACTCGTGCCCGTCGACGTCCCAGACCCGGCTGCCCCGAGCGCGATCGACGTAGAGCGGGAAGCCGGCGGCGTTCTTGTTCATCCACGTCATCGGCACGCGGCCGAACAGGTGCGTGGCCTCGGCGTAGTGCCGCGCCGACGTCGGGTTGCGGTCGGCGAAGACCGCTCGCTCGCGCTCCAGCAGCGCTGTCAATCGGCCCCTGTCGATCATGCGTCCACCTCTCGTCGGCTCAGCGTGAGGTAGCCCCACGCGAGGCCCAGCGCCAGGATCAGCACGACGGCGCACGCGACCGCGACGGCCCCACCGCCGTGCCGGTCGACGTCCAGGAAGTCGTACGGCACCGGCGCCCGGCGCTCGCTCGTGACGGCATAGGAGGGGTCAGACACCCCGGCTCGGATGAGCGTGTAGGCCAGCCAGGCGAGCGGCCAGACGAGGAACCACAAGGCACCGCGGTCGAGCCGTGTCCGCGGACGGAACAGCAGGAAGCCGAGCACGGAGAGCGCCGGGACGGCGTAGTGGAAGATCTTGTCGTACCACCACTCGACGCCGGTGAACGCGCCGTTGCCGGCCAGGACCGTGGCATAGACGATGCCCGTGATCGTGATCGCCACGAGGCTGCCGAGGCGCAGGATCCCGAACGCCGAGCCGCCCCGGTCGGGCCGCACGGCGATCAGCGCAGCGGCGACCATCACGAGGATGTTGGACTCCACCGTGAAGTAGCTGAACAGGTTGACCAGCGACCGGTCGCGATCGAGTGTGAGGACCGTCTGGCCGACGAGGGCGAAGGCAGCCAGGGCGGCGATCGCGCCGTGCCAGAGTCGGGTCACGCCCCGACGATAGCGTCGTCCGACGTCAGCGAGCCTGCAACGCGTCGAGCGCGACGCCCATCGCGGCCGCGACGCGCCAGTCGAGCTGCCAGCCGTTGGCGAGCACCGGGACCGTCAGCTCATAGCGGTCGCGCAACGAGCGCTGACGCTGGGACGACAGGATGACCTGGCCGTCGGACGCGGTGAAGTCGAAGTGGAACAGCAGGAACGGGATGTCGACGAACCGGCGGATGATCGCGATCGCCGCGTTGCGCTCCTGGCCCATCGAGGTGAGACCGTCGGGCGTCGAGAGATGCCAGGTCGAGCGCAGCAGCGACTTCTTGAAGTCCTTGCGGAACTCCCCGATCGGGTTGCCCTGGGCATCCGTCACGTCGTACGTCGCCCCGAGGTCGAGGCGTTGACGAGCCTTGAAGCCGAAGACCGGCTGGGTCTTGGTTTCGTCGGTGAAGAACGTGACCTGCTCCTTGAAGGCCATCCGCTTCTGCTCCGCGAACGCGACCAGCGCGCCCTCGGTGCCGTCGGGCCCGATCGGGCGCAGCTCGTAGCGGTTGACCATCAGGGTGATCTTCTGTCGCAGGGCAAACCGCTGCGTGGCGTCAGTCATGGCTACATCCTGTCAGCGCAGGGGGTCGAAGCTCGACAGCAGGCTCGACGTTTCGCCGCGAACCATCTGGGCGGCGAGCAGCTTGCCGCTGAGGGGACCCAGCGCGATGCCCCACATGCCGTGCCCGCCCGACACGAACACGCGAGACGACTTCGTGCGCCCGATGAGCGGCAGGCCGTCGGCCGTGCACGGTCGCGAGCCGACCCATTCGTCGGTGCGGGCCGCCCAGTCGACGCCGGTCAGCATCGGTGAGGCCGCGTCGATGATCGCCTTGACGCGCCGCGGGTCCAGCGGTGCTCCGGGCTTGCGGAACTCCATCATCCCGGCGACCCTCAGGCCGTCGCCGAGCGGCGTGCAGGCGACGCGCTGCGCCGGGAAGTACATCGGGGCGACCGGCATCTGCTCGGGCTGCACCGTGAAGCTGTAGCCGCGACCGGCCTGCACGATCGTCCTGACGCCGACGTCACGCGCCAGCGAGCCGAGCCATGTCCCGGTCGCGATCACGACGGCGTCCGCAGTCAGCGGCTCGCCACCGGCGACCTCCAGGCGTACGCCCGACGGCGACTCCCTGACGTCACGGACGTCGACGTCGGTCCGGATCTCGGCCCCGCGCTGCCGCACCGCGTCGGCCAGCGCGTTGACGTAGCGGCCCGGGTTGATGAATCGCTGGTCCCTCAGGCGTACGCCACAGGTCACCGCGTCGCCGAGTGCGGGCACCAGGGCGTGCATGGCCTCGCGATCGAGCAGCTCTGCCGGAGTCTCGACGCCGAGCTCACGTACGTGGTCGAACTCGTCGAGCAGGGTCTGCCGGTCCTCCTCGGACGCGAACGCGGCGAGGAACGGCTCGGCGGCCTTGGTCGGCTCGGCGAGCCCGCCGGCGGCGATCTCGTCGAACGCGTCGAACGCCTGCCGGTTCGCCTCCGCGAACACCGTCATGGCGGCACGCCATCGTGGAGTCGTGCAGTGCCGGGCGAAGTCGACGAGGAACTTCAGCAGCCGCGGGTTCGTGCTGACGGGCACGTAGACCGGGGACGACGGCTTGAGCGTCGCCTTGATGCCGCCGGCCAGGATCGCCGGGTCCGGCAGTGGCAGGGTCAGGGCCGGAGCGAGCCAGCCGGCGTTGCCCCACGACGAACCGGCCGCCACACCGGCCCGGTCGACGACTGTCACCCGTACGCCCTCGGCCTGCAGGAACCACGCCGCCGACAGCCCGACCATGCCGGCGCCCACGACGACGACGTGCTCCGGAGACTCCATCCGTCCATTGTGCGGGTGCGGCGCCGCCGTGAGGCAGTCGATACCCTGAGCCGGACCGGAGGAGGACACGTGGACGAGCACACCCGCGGCGCAGGGCATGTGCAGCACATCGGCTCATCACGGCTGTTCGTCGAGCCGCCCGTACGCTTCCTCGGCCCATTCGTCATCCGCTCCAAGACCCACATCGGCGCGTTCACCGAGCTCGGCCGCGAGGTCGAGGCGCAGGCCGCGTCGATCGGCCGCTACTGCGAGATCGGCCCCGGCAGCCTGCTCGGCGCGACGGGCCACCCGACGACGTGGCTCAGCGTCTCGGCGTTCCAGTACCGCACGTCGACCTGGGGCTGGCACCCGTCCGCCGACGCCACCGAGGTCATCGATCCCGAGGCCGGAGGGCGGCAGTCGTTCCGCAGCGTCGCAGGCGACCAGGCGGTCATCGGCAACGACGTGTGGATCGGCGCCAACGTCGTGGTGCTCCGCGGAGTCAAGATCGGGGACGGCGCGATCATCGCCGCCAACGCGGTCGTGACCAAGGACGTCCCGGCCTACTCGATCGCCGGTGGCATCCCCGCCAAGGTCATCCGTCCCCGCGTCGCCGACGACCTGCGCGACGAGCTGCAGGCGCTGGCGTGGTGGCGCTTCTCGCCCAACCAGCTCAGCGGCATCCCGTACGACGACCCGGCCGAGGCGGTCCGGCAGCTGCGCCCCAAGGTCGACGCCGGCCTCGAACCGTACGAGCCGGGCTTCGTCGAGGTCCGCAAGCCGGTGCCCCAGAAGCGCAAGCGGCGCTGGTACGTCCGCTAGGAGTCCACGCGGTCGCGTGCCGACTCACCCGCGAGCACGTCGAGATAGACACGAGCGTGCGCCGCGGCGAGCTGCTGGCGCTGCTCGATCCGATCCTCGACCGGCACCGGCTCGACGGGCCACTGCTCGTACGCCCTGCGGATGGCGTCGACCAGTGAGTCCTCGTCGAGACCACGGTCGTCCATGCCGAACCGGAAGACCGGGGCCTGGTCGGCGAAGTAGCCGCAGCTCGGCGCCACGACCGCGGTCCCGACGTCGCGGCACGCCTCGAGCCACGACGAGTGCGTCCCGAACCGGTAGGGCAGGACCGACGCGTCGAGACCGGCGAGGTAGTCCCACAGCTGGGCGTCGCTGAAGAACTCCCGCACCCTCACCCGTACGCGATGGTCCGAGCGCTGCATCTGCCGGGCGAGGTCGGCGTCGAGCCGCCCGCCCGACGGCCCCAGGACGTCAGGATGGGCATCGACCTGCAGGATCGCGCCGGGCAGGGCCCGCACCGCGCGGATGAGCGCGGGCAGCAGCGTGAACGGGTCATCGCCCGGCCGCGGCTTCGAGACCCGGAGGCCGACCGTGAACGGGCGATGGCTGTGGTCCGGGGTCTGCCGGCGCCGGTGCATCCGCTCCATCGTGGTCAGGTTGACGACGTGCGGGTGCGGCAGCACCAGGGCCTGACGACCCCACCGTTCCTCGATCTCGGCGGCGGCGCCCGGTGTGAGGGTGATCAACGCGTCAGCTGCCGGGATCAACACGTCGAGGCGGGCGTCGTGCTCCTCCCGCTCGGCCTGGCGCGGGCTGCGCAGGTCGTGCACCGTGTGGACCAACGGCTTGCCCACGTGTCGCAGCGTCTCGACGAGATCGGCAAGCTGATCGGGCGCGTGACCGTCGAAGCCGAAGTGCAGGTGGAAGACGTCGAACTCGGCCTGGTGCCGGCGCACCCACGACGGCTCGAGCATGACCGGCGGCCACCACTTCGAGAGCGTGACCCGGCTGGGGTTGCGCGGATCGGGATCCTTGAGCCGCAGGACCCGCGGGGTGCCGCTGTCCTCGTGGACCGGTGACAGATGGCGGACGTACGGGTGCGCGGCCGGCACCGAGGCGACCTTGATCCGGTCAGGCCGTCGAGGGCGCGCAAGTCGCTCCGTGCGAACGGGGCGGCGGGCGGTCGGCATCGGGGCCCTTCTTCTCAGTGAGTCCGGGGTGGCGACCTGCTGCACCACCGGCCGACGTACCCCGAAACCGGCCCGACATGCGTCCGGCGATCGGTCAGCGCATGGCGTACGGCCAACCGGGTAGCAGTCACCCGAGGCTCAAGACTGAGGGAGAGAGACATGGAGCGTGAAGACGAAGGAGCGGGCGGCAGGCCATTGGGGTTGGTGACCGGGGCGTCCAGTGGAATCGGCGAGGAGCTCGCACGGGAGATGGTGCGCAACGGCTTCGACCTGATGGTGGTGGCCGAGGACGAGGGTGTCCTCGACATCGCCGCAGAGCTCAGCGACCAGGCGGACGTCCAGCCGGTGCGTGCGGACCTCGCGACGCGGTCGGGCAACGAGATGGTCATCGACCTGCTCGCGCAGCAGGGCCGGTCCCTCGAGGCTGCTGCGATCAATGCCGGCATCGGCGTGCACGGTCGGCTGATCGACACCGACCTCGAGGAGCACCTGCGGCTCATCGCACTCAACATCGTGTCAGCAGTGCACCTCGGCCGGTCGATCGCCAAGGACATGGTCGGCCGCGGCACGGGCCGGCTCCTGTTCACCTCGTCCGTCGCCTCGCAGATGCCCGGGCCGTTCTACACGACGTACGCCGCGTCGAAGTCGTTCATCCAGTCGTTCGCGCTGGGTCTGCGCGAGGAGCTCAAGGACACCGGCGTCACCGTGACAGCGCTGATGCCGGGCCCGACCGACACCGAGTTCTTCGACCGCGCCGGGATGGATGGCACGAAGGTCGCCGAAGGGCCCAAGGACGATCCCGCCGACGTCGCCAAGGCGGGATTCGCCGCGATGATGTCCGGCGACGACCACGTGGTGACCGGCTGGCGCAACAAGATGCAGGCCGCTGCCGCCGGCGTGCTGCCCGACGCGGTGGCGGCCAAGGTGCACCGGTCGATGACCGAGCCGCCCGACGACGCCTGAGCGTAGAGTCAGACGAACCGAACCCACCTGAGAGGCCGAGGATGTCCGAGACCGACGACCAGCGGGCTCTCGCGAGGTTCGCGACGGTGCTGGCCTCGCTCAACCGCGAGGAGTCGCTGACCGCCAGGCTCTGCGAGGCCGGCCGCCAGCTGCTCGAGGCCGAGGGCGCTGCGATGACGCTGGACTACGCCGGCAACGGGCGCCTCATGGTGCATGCCACCGACGAGCTCTCGGCCCAGCTCGACGACCTCCAGGACGTCGTCGGCGAGGGGCCGTCGTTCGACGCCGCCCACTCCGGGGAGGTCGTGGTCGCTCGGCTCGGCGACGGCAACGAGGACCGCTGGGCGCTGTTCTCCGACCGGCTCATCGACCTCGGGTTCCGCGGCACCCTGGTCGCCGTGCCGCTGCGCGCCGAGCTCTCGGTGCTCGGCGTCCTGTCGTTGCATCGCCGCGGGCCCGACCAGGAGGAGGACCTGGTGTCGGCGCGCTTCCTCGGGGCAACGGTCGGCACGGCCCTGCTGCAGGACCCACGCGTGGGACGAAGCGACCAGGTCTCGCACGAGGCGTGGGCGACCCGGTCGAAGATCCACCAGGCCACCGGCATGATCGTGGCGCAGGTGGGCGTACGCACGGAGGACGCGATGGCCCTGCTGCGCGCTCAGGCGTTCGCGCGCAACACCTCGCTGGCGGAGATCGCCCAGGACATCGTCGGCCGCCGCATCAACTTCCGCGACTTCACGATCGAGGGGGACTGACCATGGAGGCATCGCGCGCCGCCGACGCACTGGCCAAGGCCTCAGCGGCCTTGGTCGGCGAGACCGACATCGCCGGGTTCCTGGCTGCCCTCCTCGCCAGCGGCGCCGACGTCCTGAAGGTCGACGCGAGCGGCATCCTCGTCGAGGATGACGACCAGCTCGACCTGCTCGCGGCATCGAGCCACGCTGCGGTCGAGCTCGAGATGCACCAGGCGCAGCTCGACGAGGGCCCGTGTGTCGAGGCCCACGAGTCCGGGGTCCCCGTCAACGCCCACGGCGCCGAGCTCACGGACCGGTGGCCGGTGTTCGGCCGGCGGATGCAGGACTCCGGGTTCCAGGCGGTGCATGCCTCACCGTTGCGCTGGCACGGCGTGGCGCTCGGCGCGATGGGGCTGTTCCGCCGCAGCGACGTCCCGTTGACCGCCGAGGAGGAGACCGTCGCCCAGGCGTTCGCCGACCTCGCGACCCTCCTGATCGTGCAGACCGACAAGGTCGATCTCGACACCGTCAGGCGCCGGGTCCAGGACGTGCTCACCACGCGCATCGTCATCGATCAGGCCAAGGGTGTCCTCGCCGAGCTGCGCGGCACCGACATGGCCGAGGCCTACGAAGAGCTGTTGCGGCGCGCGTCCGACGACGACAAGACGCTCACGGCGACCGCGCAGTCGGTCATCGAGCAGGCCCAGCGCGACCGGCTCACCTGACGAGAAGCACCAGCACGCCACGGTCCTCGTACGCGCGGTGCTCCGCCAGTCGCAGGCCGAGCTCCGGGTGATCCGTGAGGTGGTCGCTGACCGCGGCGACCTGGTCGAGCCCGCCGAGCTGCAGGACCGCCGATCCGTCATCCGCGAGATGCCCGCCGACGATCTCCAGGCACGTACGCACGAGGTCGAGGCCGTCCGCGCCGCCGTCGATCGCGTGGAGCGGGTCGTCGACATGCTCGCCCGTCTCCCCGCTCGGCACCCAGGGCGGGTCGGCGATGATCAGGGCGAACCGTTCCTCGTCGGCGATCAGGTCGTCCATCTGCCCGCACCGGATGTCGACCGGACCTGGCAGGCTGGCCCGCTCGACGTTCGCCGCCGCGTGCTCGCAGGCGACGTCCGAGGAGTCGACGAGCACGAGCGGACGATCCTGACCGACCATCGCCAACAGGCCGATGTGCCCCACGCCGGCACACAGCTCGAGCACGGGACCGTCAGGGGCGGTGCGCAGCAGCGCTGATGCCCACGCGGACTGGGCGGTGGTCCACCGTCGGGGCCGAAGAACCCGTTCGTCGTACTGGATCGACAGCGATCCGAACTCGATCAGCTCGGTGCGCACCTGCTCGACGTCAACGGTCACCGCCGCCGGATACCCCGGCACCACGCCCGGCAAACCGGTTCAGTCCATCTTGACCTCGCGGGCCGGCACCAGGACCCACGTCACGAGGACGAACAGCGCGATCAACGCCGCGACGAGCCAAGCCACCCAGCCCGTCGCCACCACGTCGAGAATCAGCCACACCGCTCCGACGTTCGCGAGAGCGAGGGTGCCAAGACCCCACCGCGATGACTGGTGGGCGGCCTCGACGAGCCAAGGCCGGGCATGGCGGTGGAAGAGCGCGCGGTGCAGGGCGACCGGCGTCATCAGCAGGAACGTCGCGGCGACGGCACAACACAGCACCGCGGCATACACGGCGTGCCGCGACTCCTCGAGGTCCTCGAAGCGAGGGGTGAACGGCAACGTCAGCAGGAAGCCGGTCAGGATCTGCACACCGGTCTGCGCGACCCGCAGCTCCTGCAGGAGCTCCTGCCAGTTGCGGTCGAGCTTGCCCTGCTGCGAGGACGCGGCCACCTCAGTGGTTGCGGAGGGCCTTGACCAGCTCCGACTTGTTCTTGCCCGAGTAGTTCTTCAGCCCGAGCTCCTTGGCCCGCTTCTTGAGGTCATCGACCTTCCAGTCCTCGTACGACCCGGACTTCCCGCCCTTGCGGCCGACCGACGACTCGGACCTGCCCTTCTGGGCCGTGGCGTTCGAGATCCGAGCCGCCTTCTCCTTGGAGGCGCCGTCCTCGCGCAGGTCCTCGTACATGTCAGGGTTCTTGAGGCTCGAGTTCTTCTTGCCCGGCATGACTGCTCCTTTCCTTCGAGTGATTCAGAAGACGGCCTTGCCGCCCGTGACGCCCAGCACCGTGCCGGACACGTAGCTCGCGTCGCGCTCGGACGCGAGGAACACGAATGCCGGCGCGACCTCGGCCGGCTGCCCGGCCCGCCCCAGAGGGGTGTCCTTGCCGAACTTCTCGACCTTCTCGACGGGCTGGGTCGCGGGCTGCAGAGGCGTCCAGATCGGCCCCGGCGCCACGGCGTTCACGCGTATGCCCTTGGGCCCGAGCTGGGCCGCAAGGTTGACCGTGGCGTTGTTGATGGCCGCCTTGGTCGCGGCATAGTCGAGCAGTGTGCTCGACGGGTCGTAGGCCTGGATCGAGGAGTTGTTGATGATCGACGACCCCGGCTGCAGATGGGCCACGGCGGCGCGGGTCAGCCAGAACAACGCGTAGAGGTTCGTCGTGAAGACCCGGTCCATCCGCTCGTCCGTGATCTCCTCGATGCCCTCCTCGCGGGCCATCTGGAACCCCGCGTTGTTGACCAGCACGTCGAGCCCACCGAGCTGCTGCACCGTGTCCGCGACGACCCGGTCGCACGTCTCGCGGTCTCGCAGGTCTGCCTCGATCGCGACGTGCTGGCGACCTGCCTGGTCGAGCAGAGCGGACGTCTCGTCGGCGTCCGCCTTTTCCTCGGGCAGGTACGTGAACGCCACATCGGCGCCCTCCCGCGCATACGCGATCGCGACGGCCCGGCCGATGCCGGAGTCACCGCCCGTGATCAGCGCCTTGCGCCCCTCGAGGCGGCCATGGCCTTGGTAAGACTCCTCGCCGTGGTCCGGCACCGGCTGCATGTCGTTCGTCAGTCCCGGGGGCTCCTGCTGCTGAGGTGGGAATGCCTGTGCTTCGTCGTCGTGACTCATGCTCGGGACGTGCCCACCGCTCGAGGCATTAAACGCGATGACTGGCATCTGACGAGGCAACGCGATTCACTTAGGCATGCGATCCATCTGGAAGGGCGCCATCAGCTTCGGTCTGGTCAACGTGCCCGTCAAGGTCTACAGCGCGACCCAGAGCCACGACGTCTCGCTGCACCAGGTCCACAACAAGGACGGCGGCCGGATCCGCTACCAACGCAAGTGCGAGGTGTGCAACAAGGTCGTCGCCTACGAGGACATCGACAAGGCCTACGACGACGGTGAGAAGACCGTCGTGCTCACGGACGAGGACTTCGCCTCCCTGCCGGCCGAGCGCAGCCACGAGATCGAGGTCGTCGAGTTCGTGCCCGCCGACCAGGTCGACGTCCTGATGCTCGACAAGGCCTATTTCCTCGAGCCCGAGGAGCGGGCGCTCAAGCCCTACACGTTGCTGCGGCGGGCACTCGAGGACTCCGACCGCACCGCGATCGTGCAGTTCGCCTTGCGCCAGAAGACCCGGCTCGCGGCCCTGCGCGTCCGCGACAACGTCCTGGTCCTCCAGACGATGCTGTGGGACGACGAGGTTCGCAAGCCCGAGTTCGACGTGCTCGACTCGACGCCGCGCATCAGCCAGAAGGAACGCGACATGGCAGCACAGCTCGTCGACTCGCTGTCGGAGGACTTCGACCCCTCGGCGTTCACCGACGACTACCAGGAGCAGCTGCGTACGTTGATCGAGGCCAAGATCGAGCAGGGCGCCTCGCTCGACACCGAGGCCACGTTCGGCGAGCAGCCCGAGGACGAGAGCGCCGACGTCGTCGACCTGATGGAGGCGCTCAAGCGCAGCGTCGACCGCAAGAAGGCGTCCAAGAAGGCCCCGGCCAAGAAGAGCGCCGCCAAGAAGAAGCCGGCGGCCAAGAAGAAGGCCGGCTAGGTCGCCGGGGTCTGCTCGGGCGACAGCTGCGGCGTCTCGAACGTCGCGTCCGGTGAGTTGCGGTGCTCGACGACCCACTCGGCGACGTAGCGCAGCTTGACGTTGTGGGCCTGCGACTGGCGGCGCAGGAAGTCGAAGGCCCGGTCGGGCTCGAGGTCGAAGCGTTCCATGAGGATGCCCTGCGCCTGTCCGATCAGCTTGCGGGCGTCGATCGCGACCTGCAGGCCCTCCTCGTTGTGGGCGTTGGCCAGCGCGACAGCGGCATGGCGTACGAAGATCGTCGCCACCGCGACGTCGTCGTCGTCGAAGGCATTGACGTGGTCGGCGTAGAGATTGAGCGAGCCGTAACGACGCGTCCGTGTCTCGAGCCGGACGCTCAGCACGCTCCGGATGCCGAGCTCGGCGACGGCGGGGCCCCACTTGAGCCAGCGGGGATCGTTGCCGACGTCGCCGGACTGATAGATCGCCTCACCCTCGATCGCGTCGAGGCACGGCCCTTCGTCGTGCACGATCTGCAGGTTGTGGGACTCACCGACGCGCTGCGAGGTGGCGGCCGCCGTCTCGATCTGGTTGCGGGCGTGGACGAGCATGATGCCGGCGTCCTCGCAGCTCGTCGCGACCCGCGCGTACTCGGCGATCAGCTCGACCGTGCGTTCAGCAGTGGGCTCGTCGTGGAGGTCGAGGGCCATCTGTGAGAAGAAGGTCGAACTGTCCACCGGGGTACTCCTAACCGGGCCCTTCACGAGGAACGCCCTCTGACAGAAATATATAGCGCTTGGGGTGCGGTGTTTGCTGCCAGTTGCGCTGGGTACGAGGGCCGCAGCACGCGGACGCACTGAGGCGGCAACACCGTGCCGCTCCACGATTCTCGGGAAGGGGATGCCCGATGATCCTGGGACCGGGCTCCACCGGAACCACCGTCACCCTCTTCGGCGGGAGCGATCCGCTCGATCACGCCCTCAGCAACCACCTCGACCAGCGTGGCTGCAAGACGCATTCGGTCACCGTCGCGACCGGATGGTTGCAGTCGGTGACACACGCGATCATGCGGCTCGACACCGTGGCCGGCGCCGAGGCGTTCAAGCAGCTGGCCGACACCCCGGCGCCTCGCTCGCACGTCGTCGCCGTCTGCCCCGAGACCGACGACGACGCGGAGTCCGAGCGAGTCCGCGACCTGTGCCGAGCGTGCGGCGTGCACCACGACGTCGCCCTGATCTTGCACCCTCCGCTCGGCGCCGACGGCATCGCAGCCTCGACGGCGAGCACGACTGCGGCGCTGGCCGCCACCGTCGCGGACGAGATGGCCGACCACCTCACCGTGGGCGCACCCGCGTTCGTCACCCGCCCGTTCACGCTCGACTCCGGTGGTCATTGAGCCTCGAGCTCCACGGCACCGTCGTCGAACATGCCGACGGTCGCGCGTACGTCCCACAGTGCCGCGGGTGAGCTGATCGTCTGCACGGCGATCTTGGCGGTGCCGTCGCCGTCGAGCGCCGACGCGACCACGTCGTGGTGGAGGGCGAACTCGTGAAGCAGATCGCGCTGGATGTGGGGGCCGCTCAGGCGAAACGTCAAGGTGGTGCGCTGCACTAAACCGTTCCTCGGGTCAGCAAGATGGAGCGGCTGCTGCTGAACCGGCGACTGCACTCTACCCAAGACATGAAGATGGGCGGCCACCGGATCGGTGACCGCCCATCGTCAGGCGGCGTCGGCTGCGAGCGCGGATTCTCGAAGCCTGGCCAGCAGCTTGGCGAGCCGTCGGGAGATCTGCATCTGGCTCACCCCGACGATCTCCGCGATCTCCTGCTGGGTCTTGTCCTCCACGAACCTGAGCCGGAGCAGGAGTCGCTCGTCGTCGTCGAGCTCGCGGCACAGCGGCTCGATCGTGACCCAGTCGTCAATGAACTCGTAGTCGGACGTGTCCCCGGCGATCGTCTCGCCCAGTGGCCGGCCGCTCTCGCGTACGGGCTGGTCGAGCGACGTCGGCGAGAAGCAGCTGCGTGCCGCCATCGCCTCCCGGACGTCGTCGATGCCGGCGTCGATCTCGTCGGCGATCGTCTCGATGTCCGGCTGCCGGGAGTCCGACTGCAGGCACCGTTCGGTCGCGCTGGAGATGTCCGCCTGCATCTGCTGGATCCGGCGCGGGGGCCGGATGCCCCAGCAGTAGTCGCGGAAGTACTTCTTGATCTCGCCGAGGATGGTGACCGTGGCGAAGGGTACGAACTCACCACGGTCGTGGTCGAAGCCACGAATGGCCTTGACCAAGGCGAAGCAGGCGACCTGGGCCAGGTCGTCGCGGTCGGCTCCCCGGCCGGCATAACGCCCGGCCAGATGGTGCGCGAGCCCGAGGTGGCGACGAACCACCTCGTCCTCGAGGAGCTCTCGTTCGGCATCGTCGGCGTGACGTGCCGCTTCGATCAAATCGTGCGTGTCATCGTGCTGCGCCAATGCGGGAGCAGTGTTCACGGTAAAACCCCCAGGGGTCTCGATCCGTCAACCGGCTTCTGCTCAACCGGTCCCCCCACCATGGCACTGTGGAGTCTGAAGTGCAAGAGGCTCGTGGTCGCAACTGACTAGTCGATATGGTTCGAACTAACCATCAGCGTCTCGGTGCGGCGCGTTCCCTCGCGTTTCGCCCGGTTTCCCCCGGGTACGAGCCGGTGAGCGAGAGGAGGCCCGATGGCGCGCAAAAGCGACACCCAGACCGTGTCGGTCGCCGGCCACCGCCTCCGCCTCACCCATCCCGACAAGGTCGTCTATCCGTCGACCGGCACGACCAAGGCCGAGGTCATCTCCTACTACATGGAGATCGCGCCGTTTCTCCTGCCGCACCTCGCCGGTCGCATCGTGACGCGCAAGCGCTGGGTCGACGGCGTCGGCACGGCCGAGCAGCCGGGCGAGGTGTTCTTCGAGAAGAACCTGCCGTCGTCGGCGCCGGACTGGATCAGGCGTGTGGAGATCCAGCACAGTGACCACGTCAACACCTACCCGGTGTTCGACAGCGCGGCTGCGCTCGCGTGGGCCGGGCAGGTCGGCGCGCTCGAGCTGCACGTGCCGCAGTGGAAGGTCGACAGCCGCGGCAAGAAGCTCAACCCGGACCACCTCGTGCTCGACCTCGATCCCGGACCGGGCGCAGGCCTGCCCGAGTGTGTCGAGGTCGCCAAGCGGGCTCGCGCGCTGCTGCGCGAGCTCGACCTCGACGCGTACCCCGTGACGAGCGGCAGCAAGGGCATCCACCTGTATGCCGGGCTCGACGGCGAGCACGACGCCGACTACGTCAACCAGTTCGCCAAGCAGTTCGCCCAGGTGCTCGAGGCCGACCTGCCGGACCTCGTGGTCAGCTCCATGAAGAAGAGCCTGCGCGGCGGCAAGGTGCTGGTCGACTGGAGCCAGAACAACGCCAACAAGACGACGATCGCGCCCTATTCGTTGCGCGGGCGGACCGAGCCGTACGTCGCGGTGCCCCGCACGTGGCGCGAGCTCAACGACGACCTGCAGCACCTCACGATGGACGAGGTGCTGCAACGCATGAAGCGCCGCAAGGACCCCATGGCGGAGCTCGCCGGCCCGAAGCCCGCAAGCGACAAGCTCGCGACCTACCGGTCGAAGCGCGATGCCAAGAAGACGCCCGAGCCGGTGCCGGATGAGATGCCCGGAGCCGGCGACGGAAAGTCCTTCGTGATCCAGGAACACCACGCGAGCAGCCTGCACTGGGACTTCCGGCTCGAGCACGACGGCGTGCTGGTGTCGTGGGCGCTGCCCAAGGGGCCGCCGACGGACCCCAAGAAGAATCACCTGGCGGTGCAGACCGAGGACCACCCGCTCGAGTACGGCACGTTCGAGGGCACGATTCCCAAGGGCGAGTACGGCGGCGGCGAGGTCACGATCTGGGACATCGGGACGTTCGAGCTCGAGAAGTGGCGCGACGGCAAGGAGGTCATCGCGACGCTCACGGGCCGCAAGGGCGGTGGACTGGGCGGCACCCGCAAGTTCGCGCTGATCAAGACCGGCAAGAACTGGCTGATCCACCTCATGGACACGCCGAAGCCCACCCGCAAGAAGGCCCCCGCGAAGTCGATGAAGAAGGGCTTCGTCGCGCCGATGCTCGCCAAGCTCGGGTCGGCGGGCGACATCCACGACGAGGACGACTGGGCGTTCGAGATGAAGTGGGACGGCATCCGGGCCGTCGCCGTGATCGACGGCAAGGACGTCGGCCTGTTCACGCGCAACGAGAACGATGTCACCGCGGGCTACCCCGAGGTCGTCAGCGCGCTGGCCGAGCTGGGGCTCGACGACACGGTGCTCGACGGCGAGATCGTCGCGCTCAACGCCGCGGGGGTTCCCGACTTCGGCCGGCTGCAGCAGCGCATGGGACTGACCAAGGAGGCCGACGTCGAGGCGGCCCGCCGCGACGTGCCGGTCAAGTACCTCGTGTTCGACGTGATGCGTTCCGCCGGCGAATCACTTGTCGACCGGACGTACGTCGACCGGCGCGAGGCGCTGCACCAGCTCGCGATCGCGGCCGACGTCGTCGAGGTGCCCAAGGCCTACGACGGGTCGCTCGAGGACGCTGTCGAGTCGAGCAAGACGCTCGGGCTCGAAGGCGTGCTGGCCAAGCGGCGCGACAGCCGTTATCTCGGGGGCAAGCGCGCGACGGCGTGGACCAAGGTCAAGCACCAGCGCATGCAGGAGGTCGTCGTCGGCGGCTGGCGCACGGGCCAAGGAGCGCGCAGCGGCAAGATCGGCGCGTTGCTGCTCGGCATCCCCACCGAGGACGGGCTCCGCTACGTCGGCAAGGTCGGCACGGGGTTCGACGAGCGTACGTTGGCCGACCTCCAGAAGCGGCTGTCGAAGCTGTCCCGCAAGACCAGCCCGTTCGGCGACATCCCCCGCGAGATCTCCCGCGACGCGCAGTGGGTGACGCCCAGCCTGGTCGGTGAGGTCTCGTTCGCGGAGTGGACGGCCGGTGGCCATCTCCGCCAGCCCAGCTGGCGCGGCATACGCACGGACAAGAAGCCCCAGGAGGTCGCCTTGGAGTGAGGCTGCGACCGATCGAAACCCAAACCCGACACGAGGAGAACCCATGCCGTTCAAGAAGAAGAAGTTCCGCAACCGACTCGAAGCACGCCTGGACGACCTGGCGAGCCAGACCGAGGAGCTCCGCCAGCAAGTCGTCGACCGGGCGCCGGGCGTACGCGACTCACTGGTCGACATGCTGCCCGACAAGGACCAGCTGCGTGACCTGCGCGACGACCTGTTCGACCGCCTCCCTGACGGTGTCGCGGACAAGGTGCCCGACAAGGTCAAGCCCAAGAAGCGCTCGAAGCTCAAGCGCGTCGCGTTCCTCGGCGTGCTGACCGGCGCCGGCGCGGCAGCGTTCGCCGCGGTGAAGGGCAAGGGTCAGACTCCGCCGCGGCCCGAGCCGTTCCCGGCGCCACCCACGCCGCCGGCCCCGGCGGACGTCACGGCACCGAAGCCGGCCAAGAAGGCACCTGCCAAGAAGCCGTGAGCACCGACACGAGATCCCCGGGCGGCGCCTGGGGATCTCGTGCGTTCGCAGACGAATGGGCTCGGTCTTTCGGGGTATGCCGGTCGGAACCACTCGTGCCCGGAGGGACTCCCATGACGACTGACATCGACCCGGCCTGGACGACGGAGGAACTGAGCTCCATCCGCGACGGGCTGGTGCTGGCCGCCGAGCGGCTCCGGGCAGAGCTCGCGATCCTCGACAGCGCATCGGCGCAAGCCGTCTCAGCCTCGACCCTCGAGGTGCTGCATGACGAGATCGACGTGGCCAGCCACCGCTCCGAGCTGATGCAGGACGCCGTGCAGGCAGAGAACGCCGCGGCGATCCTCGAGCAGACCGAGCACGTCCTGGCCAGGTTGGACCTCGGGCTCTACGGCGTGTGCGAGCGGTGCTCCGCGGCGATCGGCCGGCCGCGGCTCGAAGCGTTCCCGCGCGCCACGCTCTGCATGACCTGCGTCGCGTGACTCCGCGGAATCGCCGGGAGGAATCCTGAGCCCGGGCATTTGGCAGGGTCCGGCTAGGCTCTGTGCGTGACGGATCAGAAGAAGACGCGCAAGCAGCTGCCGGTATGGCAGGAATCGATCCTTCTGGTCGCCACCGCCATGGTCATGGCCGTGGTCGTCAAGACGTTCTTCCTCCAGGCGTTCTACATCCCGTCGGAGTCGATGGAACCGACGATGCTCGTCAACGACAAGATCCTGGTGCAGAAGGTCTCCTACTGGGGCGGTGACGTGAAGCGCGGCGACATCGTCGTGTTCGACGACCCGGGAGGCTGGCTGAGCGCCGAGGACTCCAAGCACGCGTCCAACCCGATCCAGAAGGCGCTCGAGACCGTCGGCCTGTTCCCCACCGGCGGCCACCTGATCAAGCGCGTGATCGGCGTCGGTGGCGACACCGTCGCGTGCTGCACCGACGGCAAGCTGACGGTCAACGGCAAGGAGCTCACCGAGCCCTACGTGCTCGACGAGACCGCCACCAAGGACAAGACGTTCGAGGTCAAGGTGCCCAAGGGTCACCTCTGGGTCATGGGCGACAATCGCGGCAACTCCAGCGACTCGCGCGCCCACATGGGTGACCCGGGCGGCGGATTCATCTCCGAGAGCAGCGTCGTCGGCAAGGCTTGGCTGCGGGTGTGGCCGCTCGGCCGGGCCGGGTTCATCCACAAGCCCGACACGTTCGACGCCAACCTCAGCCCCTGACGAGTCGCACCAGCGACGAAGTCCCGCCCGAGCATCAGCTCCGGCGGGACTTCTTGTGTCAGCCAGCGAACAGAACCTTCGGCCGGATGCCGCGACGATGAGGCGCACACGCGGCGAAGACCCCGCCGCTAGCCGAAGGGACACACTCATGAGTCACCACAAGCACAAGCTGGACCGTCAGGTCGAGAACGACCTGCTCCGCATGACCACGTTCGATGCCGCCCTCGTCAGGGTGCTCGCCACGGTCGGCACCTCGGTGCACGTCCCGAAGGGCTGGGCGATCATGATGGAGATGACGCCCGCAGACTCGGCCTACATCCTGCTCCAGGGCAACGTGGAGATTCGCAAGTCGGGTGAGGTCCGCAGGACCCTGGGTCCCGGCGAGGTGTTCGGGGAGATCGCCGTGGTCGACCACCGTCTGCGAAGCGCCTCGGTCGTCGCGTCCACCGACGTCACGGCTCTGCGTGTCGAGGGTGCGGCCCTCGAAGCCTTGGTCGACATGAACCCCGCGTTCGCCGACGCGCTGCATTCCTCGGCGGCGAGTCGCCTGGCAGCGTTCTAACGGCGCCGGACGCAGTGGGTCATCGACCCGCTTCGCGTACCAGTGCCTGCTCGTCGAGGACGGTCACCCTGCCGCGCGCGACCTGGACGACCCCTTCGCGCACGAGCTGCTGAAGGGCCTGGTTGATCGACGGCCGGGTGCCGCCGACCAGGTCGGCCAGCTGCTCCTGCGTCAAGGGGATCGTGAGTCCCGAGTCCTGCCCGCCGAACACCTCGGCCAGGTCGAGGAGAGCGCGACACAGTCGCTGGTCCAGGTCGACGTACCTCGCCTCCAACAGATCCGCGCTGAGCTTCCTGATGCGAGCGGCCATCAGACCCCCCACCAGCCGCTCGACTCGGGGATGGCTCTCGCACAGGCGGTGAAATGCCGGTTGCGTGAGCACCAGGGTCTCGGCTGCGTCGAGCGACACGATCGTTGCCGACCGCGGCGCCGGCTCCCGCTCACCCAGCATCGAGAGCTCGCCGAACCAGTCACCCGAGCCGAGCACGTTGAGCGTCGCCAGGTCGCCGTCGGGTGTCGAGACCATCACGGAGAAGTGCCCCGAGGTGATCAGGTGCACTGAGTCCGAGCGGTCACCCGCGTGGAAGACGATCTCCCCCTTGACGAACGAGCGACGTCTCGCTGCTCCCAGGACGGCCTCCTGCTCGCCATCGTCCAGCGATGCCAGCGGCGACCAGTGCATGCCGAAGTCCTATCACAGGTTCCGCCTGGAACGGCGGGCTCAAGCCATGCGCGGCTCGTACATCGCGATGGGGAAGTGGACGCCTTTGACCTCGACCTCGCCGCGTGGCTCGCAGACGACGCCGTCCGGCACGAGGTGCCAGCTCGTCTTCGAGAGCAGCACGGATCCAGGTGGGCACTCTGCCTGGATGCGGGCCGCGATGTTGGTCTGCAGCCCGATGCCCGTGTACGTCGCGCGCACGGCGGAACCGAACGTGCCGATCGACAGGACGCCCGTGTTGATGCCGATCCTTGCCCGCAGATCCTGGTCGATCCCCAGCGCGTACCAGCTCTGGCTCCACACGGGCAACGAACCTTGGAGCTCCTGAGCGGCGTCGAGGGCTGACTTGACCTGGTCCCGCGGCTCCATCTCGTCGGGTGCACCGAAGATCGCCATCACCCCGTCGCCGGCGAACTCGTTCAGCGTGCCGCCGTGGCTCTCCACGATCTGGGCGACCGAGCCCAGGTACTCATTGACGATCTCGGCCAGGGCTTCCGGGTCGAGCCGGTCGGCCAAGGTCGTGAATCCCACGACGTCGGCGAAGAACACCGTGACCCGGCGCCGCTGAGGGGAGTCGACCGTCGTGTCGCCGTGCTCGAGCCGGTCAGCGACCGCGGGCGGGGCATAACGACGTATGAGTGCGCGGGAGCCCAGCAGCTCGTCCTGCTGACGGGCGATGACCTGCTCATCGACGAATCGGCCGCGCAACGTGTTCTCGATGACCACGCTGATTCCGAGCACGATCAGCGACGCCGAGCTCAGCAGCCACAGCTGGTAGTTGAGCGTGCCGTCCCACGTGCCGTCACGATCGGCATTGACGACCGCGACCGCGATCGTCACGGGCAAGGTCACCAGGAGGACGACCCCTGTGCTCCTGAAGGAAAATTGCAGGATCGGCGCGATGAACATGAAGAACACGACGGTCGACACCATCAAGTTCGGCATGTCGGCTGCCTCGGTCCAGTAGAGACCCAGCTGTGCGCACAGGGTCGTCACCGTCAGGACCGTGGGCTGCAACCACAGCCGCATATGGCGCTGGCCGAGAAGCGCTGGAATGAGCACCGCGGGGAGACCGACACCCCAGCACAAGGTCGTGATCTTGAACGGCAGGATCGCACCGTCGAGATCCAGGACGCGCGGCAGGACGAACGGAGTGGTGGCCCAGACCACGACCGAGATCCACAGGATGCCGCGGCTGGTGGGCCACGTGCGGCTGAGGAACCACTCGTCGTACTGGGCCTCGGTCGAGCCGCTGAACCTGCCGAGCGTGCTCGCTCGTCCCAGGTCCGCCGGCACGATCCGCTCGATGTCCATGACCGGACGATACGGGTCGCCGGCAGCCGTTCGGCGCACAACGAAGAAACCCGCCACCCCAGCTTCTGGCTGGAACGACGGGAATGTCTGGCGCGCCCGAAGGGATTCGAACCCCTAACCTTCTGATCCGTAGTCAGATGCTCTATCCGTTGAGCTACGGGCGCATGCCCCGAAGGGCCTCGCTGAGTCTAGCGTGGCCCTTCGCCGAGGGAAAATCTGGCCAGTTGCCCGGACTCGACCCACCTGCGCCGCACGTCCCCTAGGGTGAGGCACAACAACCTGTCACCGATCGGGGAGGACCCGTCATGTCGGCACGTCCGCTGCGCAGAATTGCCAGCGTCACCTCAACCTTTGCGCTGGTCGCGGCCGGCATCGCCGTGTCCACCAGCGCTGCCACCGCAGCGCCACCGGCCCCGGGCTCCGACCCGTGTCCGGCCGCGCTGCCGATCGGCGACCTTGTCGCCGGCGTCACGACCGTGACCGGTCTCACGACGGTCAAGGGCACGACGCCCGAGGAGTTCCACGGCACGTACGTCGGAACCATCGAGAACGGCATCGCACCCGGCCTCGACCTTCCGGTCTTCGACATGGAAGGCAGCCGCATCACCCACGCCGACGGCAGCGTCGACGCCGGCATCTGGGCCGGCATGTCCGGCTCGCCGGTGTACGACGACGCCACAGGCGCCCTGGTGGGCGCCGTCTCGTACGGCTTCAGCTCGGTCGCCAGCCCGCGCGCCGGCGTCACCCCCGCCACCTACATGTACGACCTCGCCAACCCGAAGTACGCGACGCTGTCGGCGGCACGCGGCACGGTGCGCGCCACGGCCAAGGAAGCCGACGCCATCGCGAAGGCCAGCGACGTGCCAGGTGCTCTCGGCACCGGGCACATCATCACGCCCAGCAAGCAGGTCAGCGGCATCGCCGCTGCCGCGGCCAACAAGATCGCGGCCAAGTCCCCGATGCTGCAGGCCAAGGCCCCCAACAAGTCCGGCGGCTTCCGCTCCGGCGGAGCGTCCCTGGGCGCCGACGCCGACTACCCGATCCAGGTGGGCGGCAACATCGCGACGACATTCTCCACCGGAGACGTCACGACCGCGGCCGTCGGCACCGTCACCGCGATCTGCGGCAACAAGGTGTTCGCCTACGGCCACCCGGACGAGTTCACCGGCAAGTCCACCGAGACGTTCAACGGCGCCAGCGCGGTCGACGTCCAGGAGGACGGCGGTCTCGACTCGTCCTACAAGATCGCGAACGTCGGCGCCGTCAAGGGCGTCATCAACCAGGACCGGCTCGCCGGCATCCTCGGCACACTCGGCCAGCAGCCCACCAACATCGAGGTCGTCACGCACGCGACCGGCCTCGGTGACACCCGCGACGCGACGACCAACGTCGCGGTTCCCGCGGCGCTGTCGTACGTCGTGTCGGCCCAGGTCTACAACGACGCGGTCTCGCTGCTCAACCAGTTCTCGTCGGGCGACGCGACCATGACCTGGAAGATCCACTACACCCGCACGATCGACGGCGTCCCGACGCCTGAGGTGTTCCAGCGGTCGCAGCGCGTGTCGGCGTTCGAGTTCTTCCCGGAGGAGGCGTCCTACCTGGCGGCCAGCGACGTCGAGGCGTTGGTCACGAACGGTTTCGAGAAGGTCACCGTCTCCAAGGTCGAGGTCAACTCGGCCTTCCTGCCGGACTATCGCGCGTTCCGCACCGTGGGTGCGCAGGTGCTGAGCAAGGGCGTGTGGAAGAACATCAGCTCGGCGACGCCGATCAAGGCCAAGCCGGGCGCCACGCTGAGCCTGCGGGTCAAGCTCGCCGCGGCGAACTACCTGTCCGAGGTGGCGCCGACGACCGTCCCGTTCCAGATCAGGACGTCGGCGGGCGCCAAGGGCACCGGCTCGATCCGACTGACCGGCCAGTCCTACAGCTGGGACGACGAGGAGGAGTTCGGCTTCGACGAGGGGGACGAGGAGATCGACGAGCCTCAGAGCCTCGACGAGCTGCTCGACCTGATCAAGCAGGAGCCGCGCGCGGACAACATCCTGCGTCGCTACCACCGCCCGAACACCTACTCCGAGCAGGACCTGTACGCCAACCTGCGGGGCCCGGGAATCGTCACCGGGTCCTTCGGCTTCAAGGTGTCGTTCGGCAGCTAGACCGTACGGACGAGGGAGGGGCGGTGCCGCGAGGCGCCGCCCCTCCCTGTCATACGTGTGACTATGTTCACCCCTTCCGACCAGCCCATACGCCGGATATGACACGTAAAGTCGGCTGAATCGTCATCGCCCGTCGGTGCCGATTCATCACACATCAGCTACCCGAGGCCCGCATGCCGAGGGAGTGCGAATCAATGCGCTTGGTTCGCGATGCGCGAGAAGGAAACGTTCATACATGTCCGCAGACACCGTCATATCCACCTACCGGACGACGCACCCCAGGCTCCAGGCCTGGGTCGACGACGTCGCCGCCCTGACCAAGCCGGCCGCCATCCACTGGGTCGAAGGCACTCCCGAGGAATGGGTCACGCTGACCGATGACCTCGTCGCCTCCGGCACCTTCGTACGACTCGACGAGTCCAAGAAGCCCAACTCGTTCTGGTGCGCGTCCGACCCGAGCGACGTCGCTCGCGTCGAGGACCGCACCTACATCTGCAGCGTTGACGAGGCCGACTGCGGCCCGACCAACAACTGGATGGAGCCTTCGGACATGAAGGCGATCATGACGGACCTCTATGACGGCTGCATGCAGGGCCGCACGATGTACGTCATCCCGTTCGTCATGGGCCACCTCGAGTCCAACAGCCCGATGTTCGGCGTCGAGATCACCGACTCCGCCTACGTCGTCGCGTCGATGACCGTCATGGCCCGCGTCGGCAAGACCGTGCTCGACAAGATCGAGGAGCTCGACGCGGACTACGTGCCGGCGCTGCACTCGATCGGGGCTCCGCTCGCCGACGGCCAGCAGGACGTCCCGTGGCCGTGCAACGACACCAAGTACATCGTCCAGTTCCCCGAGGAGCGGATGATCTGGTCGTTCGGCTCCGGCTACGGCGGAAACGCCCTGCTGGGCAAGAAGTGCTATTCGCTCCGCATCGCTTCGGTGATGGGCCGCGACGAGGGCTGGATGGCCGAGCACATGCTGATCCTCAAGCTCACGTCGCCCGAGAACGTCGTCAAGTACGTCGCCGCGGCGTTCCCGAGCGCGTGCGGCAAGACCAACCTCGCGATGGTCGAGCCGACCGTGCCGGGCTGGAAGGTCGAGACCATCGGCGACGACATCGCCTGGATCCGCGTCGGAGCCGACGGCCGCCTGTATGCCGTCAATCCCGAGTTCGGCCTGTTCGGCGTCGCCCCCGGCACCGGGTGGGACACCAACGCCAACGCGATGCGCACGATCGACCAGGGCAACTCGGTGTTCACCAACGTCGCGCTGACCGACGACGGCGACGTGTGGTGGGAGGGCATGACCGACGAGCCGCCTGCGCACCTCACCGACTGGAAGGGCCGCGACTGGACTCCTGAGTCCGACGAGGTCTCGTCGCACCCCAACAGCCGGTTCTGCACGCCGATCAAGCAGTGCCCGACCCTCGCGGCCGAGTACGACGACCCCAACGGCGTACCGCTCGACGCGATTCTGTTCGGCGGCCGTCGCAAGACGACGATCCCGCTCGTCACCGAGGCCCGCGACTGGACCCACGGCACGTTCATGGGCGCGACGCTGTCGTCGGAGACCACGGCTGCCGCGACCGGCGCGGTCGGCGTCGTCCGCCGCGACCCGATGGCGATGCTGCCGTTCATCGGCTACGACGCCGGTGACTACTTCAGCCACTGGATCAACATGGCCAAGAACAACGACGAGTCGAAGTTCCCCAAGATCTTCTACGTCAACTGGTTCCGGCGCGACGAGGACGGCGGGTTCCTGTGGCCCGGCTTCGGCGAGAACAGCCGCATCCTCAAGTACGTCATCGAGCGCGTCGAGGGCAAGGTCGAGGCGGTCGAGACGCCGATCGGCCTCGTGCCGGTCGCCGGCGCGATCGACACGGACGGCCTCGACGTCACTGAGGAGCAGCTCGAGAAGGCCTTGCGCGTCGACGTCGACGAGTGGAAGGCCGAGATCCCGCAGATCAACGAGTGGTTCGAGAAGTTCGGCGACAAGCTGCCGACCGTGCTCTGGACCGAGCTCGACGGCCTGAAAGCCCGCCTCGAGGGCTGACCGTTTCCCGCTGAGCCTGACGTTTCTGCTGCGACACACCGTGTCATACCAGCAGAAACGTCAGGCTCAGCGCGTTCAGGTGCGGGGTTTCCAGCCGATGGCGGGAAGCACGTGGTCGGCGAGGGCGCCCAGGAGCCGGGCGTTGTAGTCGACGCCGAGCTGGTTGGGCACCGTGAGCAGCAGGGAGTCAGCCTCGCGCACGGCGACATCGGCGGCGAGCTCCTCGGCCAGCGCGTCCGGCTCGCCGACGTACGACTTGCCGAACCTCGCGATCCCGCCGTCGAGGTGACCGATCTGGTCCTCGCCGCTGCGCTCACCGAAGTAGGCGCGGTCCTGGGCGTCGAGGATCGGGATGACGCTGCGGCTGACCGAGATCCGCGGCTCGCGCTCCCAGCCTGCGTCAGCCCACGTGGCCCGATAACGCTGGATCTGCTCGAGCTGCAGCTCGTCGAACGGCACGCCCGTGTCCTCCGTGAGCAGCGTCGAGCTCATGAGGTTCATGCCCTGCTGGGCGGTCCACTCAGCCGTCGCGCGGGTACCGGAACCCCACCAGATCCGATCGGGAAGCCCCGGCGACTGGGGCATGATCGGCAGCGGCGCCGACTGACCCGTCATCCTGGGGTCGGACATCACGACACCGGCGCCGGCGATCGCGTGCCGGAACAGCTCGGTGTGCGCCCGTGCCATGTCGGCATCGCTCTGGCCCTCCTCGGGCACGTGGCCGAACGACTCATAGCCGCGGATCGCGGTCTCGGGTGATCCTCGACTGATGCCGAGCTGGAGCCGGCCACCGCTGATCAGGTCGGCCGCTGCAGCGTCCTCGGCCATGTAGAGCGGGTTCTCGTAGCGCATGTCGATCACGCCGGTGCCGATCTCGATGCGGCTCGTACGGGCACCGACGGCGGCGAGCAGCGGGAACGGTGATGCCAGCTGGCGGGCGAAGTGGTGCACGCGGAAGAAGGCGCCGTCCAGCCCGAGCTCCTCGGCTGCGACCGCAAGGTCGATCGACTGCAGCAGGACGTCGCCGGCCGTACGCGTCTGCGAGCCGGGCACGGCCTGGTAGTGGCCGAAGGACAGGAAGCCGACGTTCTTCATACCCGGGTCAACGTCGAAGGAGCGTGGGCTGTTCCTACTAGGCCGTGCCGACCGATTCGCGGTCGATCAGGGTGCGTGGCATCCGCGCCCGACTGACAAGGCAGAGGAGGGAGGCGCACCGGGGTTGTGCGGCGACCGACGATAACGCAGTCAGACGGGATGCGGGGCCGCGGGCCCCGAGCGGGAATCGGTCGGCACGGCCTAGAGTGCTGGCGTGATCGTCGCCGCCCTCCTCGTGCTCGTCCTGGGCCTCGCGACCGGCGTCGTCGCCCGCCGCAGCGCGTCCGCCCGCCCCCTACGCGCGGCCCACTTCCCCGGCCAACCGTCACATCTCGCCGACCGGCCACCGCTCCGGTTCCGGGTGTGGGCGTCGGTCGCCGCGTTGCTGACGGTCGTCGTGGTCATCGATGTGATGTTCCAGCCCGGCACGGCCCTGGTGATCGCCGTCGTCGGAGGGGTCGGGCTCGCAGCCATCGCCGGCACGATGCACCGGTACGCCCGGGAGTGCGACGAGGCTCGCCGCGCTGTAGAGGCGTACGCGCCGACGATCGCGATCCCCTATGCCGGCAAGGTCGGTGTGCACATCGGCATGTGGTCGCCGTGGGTCGAGCGCACCGGCGTGCTGTGGTGCATCGTCGCGCGTACGCCCGCGCTGTTCGGCCAGCTCGCCGAGATGTATCCGGACGTCCCGATCGTGCAGGGGCGGATTCCCGCGAGCGTACGCGGCGCGCTCTATCCCCATGGCGCAGCGGCCAACGCCGACTTCATCGCCGGCTCGTCGGCGACCCACGTCTTCCTCGGTCACGGCGACAGCGACAAGCCGCTGAGCGCGTCGGAGCGGGTGCTGCAGTACGACCTCGTCACCGTCGCGGGCCAGGCTGCGATCGAGCGGTTCGAAGCCGCCGGGCTGTCGATCCCGGCCGACAGGGTGCGCATCATCGGCCGCCCGCAGACCGAGGGCATTGAGCCTGCGCACGGGCCGGTCCCGAAGCCGGCGACCGTCCTCTATGCACCGACCTGGCGGCACGCCGACGACACCCTCAACGTCTCGTCGCTCGCGGTCGCCGACCAGGTCGTGCAGGCGCTGCTCGATCGTGGTTGCACCGTGGTGTTCCGCCGCCACTTCGCGGGGCAGAACCACGCGGGGGCCGAGGCCATGATCGTACGGGTCAACCAGCTGCTGGAGGCCGACGCGGCAGCGACCGGGCGACCGCATCGCGGCGGCCCGTTCGCGATGGAGGAGCCGCTCATCGACGCGTTCAACTCGGTCGACGCGATGGTCTCGGACGTGTCGGGCATCGTCGTGGACTTCATGGCAAGCGGCAAGCCATTGGTCATGTACGCCGCGCAGTACGCCGATCCCGAGGCGTTCCGCGCGGCGCACCCGTCGGCCGCGGCGGCGTACGTCATCGACCGCGACCTCGTACGCCTGGACGACGCACTCGACGCGGCGCTCGGGAACGATCCGTTGGCGGGTGCGCGGGGCGAGCGCGCCGATCACTACCTCGGCGGGCCGAATCGCACCGACCCCGCACGGCGCTTCATGGACCTGGTCCGCGAGCTGTCGAGCTCCTAGAAGACGTTCGCCAGCTGCCAGGCCAGCACCACGGCGCCGAGCAGCCGTCGAAACGGTGAAGCCCCACGCACCAGCTCGTCCAGACCCCACACGATCAGAGCGCCGGTCCCGATCCAGCGGAGCTCGGTGTCCCGCGAGTCGTAGGCGCTCGCGCGCAGGGCTGTCGCCGCCAGCCAGACCCACAGCGCCGGGTTGGGGAGCTGGATCACCACGAGTCGGCCGGAGCTGTCCCTGAAGAACCGACCCATCACCGGCACCAGACCTCGGCGACGGCGACGAAGGCGGAGGACGACGGCCGCCGGGGTTCGCCGCCGACCTGCGGCGCACCCGTGACCGCGTCACCGTCGATCGTCAACGACGCCTGTCGACACGGCGCAAGCACGAGGCTCAGGCTGTGGTCGACCCCGCCGAGGAGGAAGCTGTCGGTCGCGAACGTACGCCGGTCGAGCACGTCGGACATCCGGATCTCGAGTCCCTCCGCACGGGCGTTCAGTCCGGTCGTCAGGTCGATGTCGACGTCGACGGCCTGGCGCTCCGCCACCGGCTCGGGCCACGCGAGTCCGTCGGCCTCGGGGAAGTGCCGGACGAAGTCGCGCTCCAGCCAGGTCGCCAGCTCGACGTCCTCGCCCAGCACGCGAACGACACCGTCGCGCCACAGCACGATCGCGGTCCCCCTGCCGTGGATCGACCAGTCGACGCGCCACACCGAGACGTACGCCGTGAGGGTCTCGCCGTCGTACAGGCGCAGGCCGGGATTCGCGCCGACGAGCACCGGCGAGCGTGTGGCACCTGTGGACATACCGAAGCCTTCCCCTCGAGCCACAACGTAGCGGGAGGGGAAGGCTCAGTGGTGGTCAGGCGGTGGCGGGTTCCATGACCGACTCCGGGGACGGGTCCTGCACGAGCTGCTCCTCGAGCTTCTTGGCCGAGATCGTCGGGATCGCCAGTCCGGCGATCGCCGCGAGCAGCAGCGCACCGCCGAGGACTGCGAAGCCGGCGGTGTAGCCGATCTCCTTGGGGAACCCGCTGGGCAGGAAGTGCGCCGTGACGATGCTGGCCATGACCGCCGTGCCGACCGAGCCGCCGATGGTCCGGATGTTGGCGTTCATGCCACTCGCGACACCGGTCTGCTCGGGCGGGACCGCGCCGACGATGAGCCCGGCGAGGCACGCGAATGCCAGGCCGATGCCAACGCCGGTGATGCCGTTGGCGACCGCGATCTGCGTCTTGGTGTCGTGCATGTAGGCCAGCATGAACATGCCGACCGCACCGAGGGCCGAGCCGAACACGACGACGGTCTTGGGGCCGATCCGGCGTGCGATCGATGCGGCGACGAGGCCAGTCAGGAACGTCGCGACCGCCGACGGCAGCATCAGCATGCCCGACTCGGTGACGCTGGACCCGAAGCCGTACCCGTTGGCGCTCGGCGTCTGGTTGAACTGCGGGATGAAGCCGAACGACGCGTACATGCCGATGCCGACGAGCAGTGCCACGAGGTTGGTGGTCCAGACGCCCGGCAGACGCATCATGCGCATGTCGATCAACGGCACGGTGGCACGCTGCTCGACCTGGATCCACGCCACCATCAGCACCACCGCGAGCACGAGGAGGCCGATCGTACGACCGGAGCCCCAGCCCCACTTCGGCGCTTCGCTGAGGGCGAGCAGGAGCGCGACGAGCCAGCTCGACAGCAGGATCGCCGGCAGCACCGAGATGCGGCCGGGGGTGCGGACCGGCGACTCGGGGACGAAGAGGATCGAGGCCACGGCCGCGATCGAGGTGACGATGAACGGCAGCCAGAACAGCCAGTGGTAGCCGAGGCCAGACACGATCGGGCCGGCCAGCACGATGCCGGCACCGAAGCCGACCGCGAGCAGCGACGAGACGACGCTGACCGCGCCACCGACCTTGTGGGTGGGGAACTCGTCGCGAATGATGCCGAAGGCCAACGGGAGGACACCACCGCCGACGCCCTGGATGATGCGGGCGATGATCAGGACGCCGATGCTGCCGGCCAGCGCCGCGAGCAGCGAACCGGCGGCGAGGGCCACGAGCGACAGGACGAGGAGGCGCTCCTTGCCGAAGGCGTCGCCCAGCCGGCCCATGATGGGCGTGAAGACCGAGGCCGACAGGAGGTAGGCCGTCAGGACCCAGGTCACGGTGTTCTGGTCGGTGTTGAGCTCGTGCTCGATCTCGGACAGCACCGGGATCGTGAGCGACTGCATGAGCGAGTAGGACGACACCGCCACCGCGAGCACGGCGAAGGTCAGCCAGTAGTGAGTGCGTCGGGTCGACGAAGGCACAGGAGAATCCTTGGGAAGAGCGTGGCGGGTTCGAAGCAGGTGATTGCTCCGCGCAACCAACTATACGGAGGTCTTCTCCGGATGGCTACGTGCGCCTCGTCACCCTCAGGCGTCGGTCTGCCTGGCTTCGAGGGCGCCCCTCAGGCGTCTGACTTCATCGCGCAGCGCGAGAATGTCCTGCCGCTGTAAGGCATCGGACTCTTCCTCGATCTCCCGCACCTGCTCGATCAGCCACGTCGCCAGCGAAGCCGTGACGACGCCGAGCAGTGCGACGCCGACGACCATCAGGGCGACAGCGATGCAGCGGCCCTCGGTCGTGACCGGGTAGTGGTCGCCGTAGCCAACCGTCGACAGGGTCGTCATGACCCACCAGATGGAGTCGCCGTACGTACGGATGTTGCCTTCCGGATGTGCCCTCTCGGCCTCGAGAACCGCGAGCGAGGCCACGAACGACGTCAGGCTGATCGCCCCTCCGACGTAGACGCCGACCCGCCCGATCAACGAGTGACCGACGTGCCTCTGCAGGAAGCTGACCAGCAGGACCAGCCGGAGCAACCTCAGGGGACGCAGGACCGGCAGCACCACGGCAGCGAGGTCCAGCCAATGCTGTCGGAAGAACGTCCTCTTGTTGTCGGCGAGCACGAATCGGGCGGCGACCTCGACCGCGAGCAGGGCCCACGTCACCCACACGGTTGTCCGGCACGCCGTACGCACCGACTCGGACGCATCCGGCTGCAGGATCGGGATCGCGTACGCGGCGAGGAAGACCAGCGCAAGGAGCATGGCGAGGAGCTCGAGCCGCGCCCCCCACGTGGTGCCCCGCGCCTGACCCGTGCCTCCCACGGTTCAGCTCCCGACGAGGTCGTCGAGCATGCGCTTGTCGTGCGCGGTGAAGACCGTCACGCCGGCCTCGTCGTGGAGCCGGCGGAGCGTCACGTGGTTCTCGGCGACCTGCTTGCGGTCGACCGCGGCGAACGTCTCGATGGCTCGCAGGCGCCGCGACCCCGACACGGGCGCACCTGACGGCAGCGTCGACGTGTACGAGCTGACGTCGAACGCGGCGTCCCCGGCGTGGACCAGCAGTCCGCGATCCGGAGTCTCGACGGCGACCGCGGCATGCCCCCTGGTGTGTCCCGGCATCGGGAGGTACGTGATGCCCGGCAGCACCTCGGTGCCGCGCAGGCCGAACTTCCACAGGTCACCGGGTCCGCCGTGCGTCTGGACCCGAGGCTCGTGCGCCCACTGGCGGGGCGAATAGCGCTGCCGCGACGCGAAGCCGGGATTGAGCACCGCGGCGTCGTACTCATCGGCCGTCGTGTGGACCGTCGCCGCGGGGAAATCGGCGAGGCCACCGATGTGGTCGAAGTCCATGTGGGTCAGGACGACGTGCTGCACGTCGGCGGTCGAGAAACCTCGCGCCTCGACCTGTGCGGCCGCCGTCCTGGCGTCGTCGCGGTCCGCGCGCATGACGAACCGGGACGGCCCCATCCTGCGGGGATCGGCGAAGTCCTGCCGGCCGAGCCCGCTGTCGACGAGCACGAGGCCGTCGGGGGTCTCGCACAGCAGGACGTGGCAGACGATCTCGGGCATGGCCCGCGGGCGGAGCGAGCCGCAGTTGAGGTGGTGAACACGCATGGGCTCGATCCTGTCGGAGTTGCCGGTGGCCTGTCACCCAAACGCCGATGTGCGGCGGCGGTCAGCGGGGCGGGTTGCCGTCCAGGTGCGCCTTGACCAGCTCGCGGATCGCCTCGACGAACACCGCTTCGTTGTAGCGCTCGGCATGCTCCTTGATGCGGTCGACGTCCCAGTCGTGCACGTCGAGCTGCGCCAGTGCGTCACGCAGCGCCGTGGTTGACGGCTCTTCGACGAACAGCGCCGTGACGTGCTCGATCATCGTCTCGATGTAGCCGCCCCATCGCAGCACGATGCTGGGCTTGCCGAACGACGCCGCCTCGAGCGGGGTCAGCCCGAAGTCCTCGTGACTGATCGCGATGAGTGCACGGGACTGGCGGTAGAGCCAGGCGATCTCTCCGTCGGTGATGTCCTCCATCAGGCGTACGTTGTCGGGCGCGGCAGCCCGGAGATCGGGGCCCATCGGTCCGCGGCCCACGACGACCAGACGGCGGTGTGGCTCCTTGGCGTACGCCTCGATGATGGTGCCGACGTTCTTGTAGGGCAGCAGCCTCGAGATGCACAGCTCGAACGGGTGGCCGTCGAGCCACTCGACGATCTCCGGCATCGGCACCGACGGGCGGTCGACGGTGTTGGGCCGCGGAGCCGGCAGCACGGCGGACGTGCGCCCGTACTCGCTGAGCACCCGGTCCTGCACGATCGACGAGATCGCGACGTACGCATCGGCTGATCGCGCCGCCCGGCGGTCCCACCAGACGAGGAACGGGCGAAGCAGCCTCAGGGCCACCCGCTCGGTCCAGGTCGCGTTGTCGCCGAGGTAGCGGCGGGACTGGTAGAGCCACCGCGCGGGCGAGTAGCAGTAGACGACCTTGTGGCCCGTCGACCGGAAGCCGTGCGCCCACCCGCTGCTGCTGACCAGCACGAGATCGGCGTCGATCTTCATCGTCGAGGCGGCCAACGGCAGCAGCGGGAGTGCGAAGCGGTGATGCCGCCGGAAGAACCCGATGCGATCGAGCCACGAGGTGGCGATCGGCAGGTCGCGGAACTCAGGGAACGTGGCCTCCGGGTCGTAGACCGTCGTGTGGATCGTGGCTTCGGGGAACGCCGCCGCCATGGCCAGGACGACGCGCTCGGCACCTCCGCGTTGGGTGAGGTAGTCGTGCGCGATGGCGACCGTCGGCCGCCGCAGCTCTGATTCGCTCACCCCACCATCGAACCACGCGCCGGGTTGAGCCACCCCGGTGTGGGGCCCCGCGCGCGTCGCTCAGGCGATCACGCGGGGCCGACCGACCACCCGTCGGAGGCCTCGGCGGGCCGGTTCCTCGACGAGATGGAAGACCAGGGCGGTCACCGCGATCACGGCGACGTACACGAGGATCGGCGTGGCTCCGCGCATGAAGTCACCCGGGGGATGGCGTGCCCACAGCCAGCCGAGGAACAGGGTCGCCAGCGTGAGCGTCAAGGTGTGGGTCATGTAGAGCGAGTACGACGCGCGGCCGAGCCACACGACGGCGCGGGTGCTGAAGACGTACCGGAGCGGACCCGTCGCACCGGCACACGCGACGACCACCAGCCCCAGGCAGGGCACTGCGGCGTACGGGTAGAAGCCGACGTGCTGGACGTCCTCTGCGGAGCACGCCACGACGATGACGACCGCGGCCAGGAATCCGGCGACGTCCCAGTGGAGCCCCGTGCGCCAGCGCCCGCTGTGCTTCCACGCGACACACAACAGGCAGCCGGTGACGAACTGCATCGCGAGACGAGTCCAGCCGGCCTGGTAGGAGAAGAACCCGAAACCGTGGATGTCGAGCTGGTCGAGGCGCATCATGCCGGCCACCGTGACGGCGATCGCGAGCAACCACGCGAGCGGCGCCGACCGCAGCCTGATCAGGAGCAGGGCCAGGACCGGGAACGCCAGATAGGCACCGGCCTCGAGGCACACCGACCACGACACCGAGGCGATCGACGAACCGGGCGGTACGTGGTTGAGCAGCAGGACGTTCATGAGGACGTTGCGCGGGCTGAGGACCGAGTCGGTCAGGATCGACACGTCCGGCGTGCGAACCAGAAAGAACACTGACCACGCCACCGCCATCAGCAGGAACACCGGATAGACGCGCGCGAACCTGAGCCACAGGAATCCCCCCGTGCCCCGCCAGGACCAGCGGTCGAGGACATCGAGGTAGTTGAGCGTGATGATGAAGCCGCTCAGCACGAAGAACAGATCCACGCCGAGGTTGCCGCCAAGGGCGAAGCTGCGGAAGTGTGCCGCCGGGGGCCACAGCGTGATCATCAGGTTGAGCGAGTGGCACGCCAGGACCCAGATCGCGCCGACCGCCCTCAAACCGGTCAGCTGAGGGACGTCCGCGACCCGGCTCATACGTGGCAGCTGACGGCGGGCGCCCGGCGAGGCCGGGAGATCGCGCGCCGCGCGGGCTCCTCGACCAGGTGGTAGAACGCCGCACCGAGGGCCACGACGGCGGTGACCGTGAGCGCGAGGCCCACGGCTCGGACGGCGACGGACGCAGTGGCGAGGTCCTGACGCCGGACGACCTCGACATACGTCAGCACCACGACGTAATGCGTGAGATAGATCGAGTACGAGATGCGGCCGCCCCAGACCACGAGGCGACCCGAGAGCGCGCGAGCGACCCAGCCGGTGGCACCGGCACAGCCCACGACGACCAGGCAGAGGAACGGCAGGCCGGCCGGCGGGAGGTAGAACGTCGGGCTCGGGTCACCTGCCAGGAGTGCGACGACAACCCCCGCGGCGCCGAGTCCCGCGATCACGTCCCAGACCGGCGACCGGCCGCGCGGGCCCATCAGCGTCCACCCTCTGGCTAGCAGGCAGCCGGCCGGGAACGCCCACCCGGCCCGCATCCACGAGAGCTCGTAGAGCGAGTAGCCGAAGTCGTCGGTGTAGGTCGCGGCGATCAGGCTCGCCCCGGCGATCGCGAGGAGTGCCGCGAGCGCGAACGCGATCCAGGCCCTGGGGATGCGCACCACGGCGAGGACAAGCACGGGAAACAGGGCGTACGCCACGACCTCGCCGGGCAGCGACCACGCCGGAGGGTTGATGACCATGCCGTCGGGCAACGAGTGCAGGAACAACGCGTTGCGGATGACGCTGCCGGGCTCGATCACGGCCGACGGGACCGGCGGGTCCGACAGCCGCTGCGTGACGGCGACGAACGCGATGAACAGCGCGAGCGAAAGTGCGTACACGGGATAGATGCGGGCAAACCGGTGCCGCCAGAAGTCTCGGGCGCGTGCCCAGGAGAACGAAGCCATCCGCTCGCCGTGGACGACGGTGATGATGAACCCGCTGAGCACGAAGAACGTGTCGACCACCAAGCTGCCGCCCAGCGCCGGGCGCGCGAGCTCAACGAGACGGGGGAACTGCGGCACGGCTGGCGCCCAGAGGTGACCGAGGACGACCCAGGCGGCCAGGACTCCGCGGAGCCCGGTCAGCGGGCGGATCTCCCTCACGGCACGCCGGCGCTCTCGACGCTCGCCCGGCTCGGGTTGCTGCGCATCGCAGGCGCCTCGACGAGGTAGAACGTGACGCAGGCCAACACGGTCGTGATGACCCCGACGACTGCCACGCTGCCGACCATGCCGACAGCCGAGTCCGAGCCCGCCCAGCCATGGCGGGCGACGAGCAGGATCACGGGGTAGTGCCAGAGGTAGACGCTGAGTGAGATCTTGCCTACGAACCGCAAAGGCTTCAGGTCGGCCAGCTGCGCGAACGACGACGCCCGTCCGCGAGCAGCGGGCTCGGTGACGACGAGCAGGAAGATGCCGGCCGCGACAGCGAACGCGGTGCCCGCGAACCGCGAGCCGGTCGAGGTCAGCGCCAATGCCAGGCCGAACGCGAGGAACCAGGCCGGGGCGCCGAACAGCCACAGGTGGCGGGCCGTGAGGCGACGCAGGCCGCCGCGCTCCATCCACACGAACAGGACCACGGCGACCATGCCGTACGCGAAGTTGTCGGCCAGCACGAACAGGCTGCGGGCCAGGACGGCGATGCCGTTGGAGCCGAAATCGGCGTCGGCCACCGACATCGGGGCTCGGTCGGCCTGCAGCGCGGCGGTCACGATCTTGCCGACGACCCCGAGGATCGCGAGCGCCACCGCGGGCATGAGCGCCCGCCAGAGGCGCGGCTCGCTCGCACGGGATCGCAGGAACGCCACCGCCAGCAGGGGCAGGACGACGTAGAAGCACAGCTCGGTCGTCAGCGACCAGGACGGCGCGATGCCGGTCTGCAGCCCATCGGGCGAGAAGTTCTGGACGAGCGCGAGGTGGGCGATGATCTCGGGCAGCGACGTGATGCGGCCGGAGCCGGCGTCGGTGCCGGCGCGAGCGACGTCGGTCGTGTTGTGCAGGTAGACCGCCGCCAAGGCGAGATCGGCGAGCAGGAAGATCACGATGTAGCCGGGATAGACCCGGCGGAGGCGCTGGGCGGTGTAGCGGCGCAGGCTGGGACGCGGCCGTCCGGCGGCGTACGCGCGTACGAACGGCAGGTAGATCAAGAAGCCCGACATCGCGAAGAAGTAGACGATGGCCTCGCTGAGGTACGTGAGGTGGAACCGGTCGAGCTGCACCGGCGCGAAGAACGCGATCGTGTGCACGGCCAGGACGCAGAGGCAGGCGATGCCACGCGGCCCGTCGAGCCCGACGAGCCGGGTGCGTCCGGTCACGGCGGGTCACCGCCGGGCTCGCCGGTCCAGCGATCGTGCGAGACGAAGGCCAGCAGCACCGCGAACGACATCGTCGCCGGTGGCAGGAGCGCGACCGGGAAGTCGAGCTGGAGCGCCACAAGGGCGACCGCGACGAAGCCCGACGCGACAACCGCCTGCGGGAAGGTGCCGCGGTGCAGCAGGCCGGCCGACCGGAACATCCCGGCGATCAGCAGCACGACGAAGAGCGCGCCCACGAACACCCCCGCACGATAGACCGTCAGGAGGGGCGCGTTGGCGACGTAGTTGGTCAGCTGCCCGGCAGTCGGGTCACGGAACTCCTCGATGCCCCATCCCTTGCCGAACCACCAGTGGTGCCGCATCGCGTCGGTGTAGTCGTTGAACGCCGCCCGCCGTGCCGCCGTGCCCGCGTCGGTCGGGCCGAACGAGTCGAACAGGCGGTAGCGCACGGCGGGGATCGCGAGGGCACTGACGGCCGAGGCCGCGACGGCAATGATCATGCCGAGCCGGGCCCGCGCGCCGACGTTGCCGAGGACAGCGATCACGATGAACGCCGCGGCGGCCGTGGCGATCGACGTACGACTGAGGGTCAGCAGCACCGCCGCGCCGATGATGCCGGCGGTCACGACTCGGGGGACGCCGCGCAGCAGCGCGATCGCGAGGATCAGTCCGACGACGAGGACGAAGCCGCCCATGTTGGGATCGACGTACGTCCCGGTGAGCCGCAGCGACGTCTCCTCCGAGCCCTCGACGATGCGCAGGTTGCCGCCGCGCACGTCATAGCCGAACGCCGTGAGCTGATCCAGCAGATAGCCCTTGCGGTCGACCGCGACGAGCAGCATGCCAACGGCCGAGCCGAAACACGCGCCAGAGACGAACGCGCGGCCGAACGACGCCAGGTCCTCGGCGCTCAACATCCGCAGCGGGACGACCAGCACGAACGCGATGACCCAGCGGCCGTACTCGACGATCGAGGTCGGGTCGGGTGATGTCATCAGCACCGAGATGCCCGAGGCGATGACCGAGAGCGCGATCATGGCCTCGACCCAGCCGAGGCGGACCGACGGTCGTACGGCCATCGCGAGAGCGACCCACACGGCGATGCCGAGGATGAGGATCAGCGGTGCGCCGAGGCCAGGTGCTGGCAGCAGGGGGGCGCCGGCGAGGACGAACCCGGTGAAGCGGAACACCGACTGTGGATGCGCGACGACGACATAGGCCGCGACCGCGGCGAACATCGCCATCACGACGAGACCACCGATGCCGCCGGGGCCGATCAGCGCGAACACGACGACTGCCGCCGCGATGCCGGCGAGCGCCGTCCAGGCGACCGGTTCCTTGCGCAGGCGCATCTCGGTCATGACTGGATCCAGTCCAGGACGGTGCGCTGGGGCACCCCGGCCGCCCAACGGCTGGCGTTGATCGTGTGGATGCGAGCTCCCTCGGCGGCGGCCGCACCACGATCCAGCAACATCGCGCGAGCGGCCTCGACGAAACCTCCGCGGTCGTCGTGCGGCGGGATCTCGAAGACCGCCGACAACGAGCCGACGGCGGCCGAGGTCGCCACGACGGGCAGTCCTCGGCTGGCCGCGTCGAGGATCTTGACGCGTACGCCGCCACCCGTGCTCACGGGCGCGAGCACCGCGCGGCACGTCCCGAGGAACGCGTCGAGATCCGGCACGAACCCGAGGTCCTGCACGCCCGGCGGCAGCGCGAGCGTACGTTCGCGGTTGCCGACGACGCACAGCTCGGCCCCGTCGATGCCCCGCGAGATGTCGGGCCACCACTGCAGCAACGTCTCGAACGCCTGCTGGTTGGGCGGCCAGGCGCGCTCGCCGACGAACACCAGGCGCCGGCCGCTGGCTGCGACGTCGACGGCGGGCTTGGGCGCCAGCGTGACGTCGAGCCACCGCGCGCGAGGGACGCCATGCGACCGATAGTAGGCCGCTTCGTCGGCGTCGTACGTGCCCACGCCGTGCGCCGCGCGGGCCACCCGCAGCTCGTCACGACGGATGCGGACGCTGTCGATTCGCCCCACGATGCCACGGGTCTCGGACCACACGAGGGACTCGGAGATGACGGTGTTGACCAGCAGCGGCTTCGAGCCGGCCCAGCGCGAGCGCAGGAACGGCTCGGCCATGTAGCTGTGGTCGGCGACGTAGACGTCGGCGTCGATGGCGTCGAGCGCGTCGACGTAGGCGTCGTCGTCGAAGCGCGTGTGCACGAGGCTGCGGCGCCGCCGCAGGCTGCGCAGCGCGATGGCGGCAGGGGCGACGGCCTGCTTGGGGACCTTCCACAGGTCACCGTCGAGCCGTGCCGCGGTGACGTCCGGCGAGAGGCAGAGTCCGACTGTGTCGTGGACCGTGCGGCTGATCGCCATCAGCTCGCGCGAGATCGTCAGGTCCCCGCCATGCGTCGTCGTGGGGTCCTTGGAGAGCAGGAACGCCACCTTCATGGCGCCCGCCCCTCGTCGACGGCCGACGGCCGATGGACCGCGCGCCCATAGGCGTACGTCATGACGAGGTCGGAGACGAGGAACGCTGCGGCGGCCGCCGGCCCGCCGTAGTGGCCGACGGCCAGCAGCAGCGGGAACTTCACCGCGACCGAGATCCACGTGACGACGGTGCGGAAGCGGTCGCGCTTCTGCACCGCCAGGACCGTCGTGAAGATGCTGCTCAACGTGCGGGGCACCGTGACCACAGCGAGGATCGCGAAGGTCCAGACGAGCTCGGCCGGCGCATCGGCGAACGGCATCACGACGGCGACGGCTGCGACCACGCCACCCAGCCCCAACGACAACCTCACAGACGGACCGATTGCGGGACCGGCCGAGGCGTGACCGCCGACCTCGCGGAGGCGTTCGGTGAACGTGTAGCTGTAGTTCTGGCCCACGGCGGCCAGCGACCAGATCAGCAGGCTTCCGTACGCGTAGTAGCCCGCCGACTTGTCCGATGCGAGGGCGCCCAGCATGACGATGTCGGCCTGCGCATAGACCGCGCCGCCGACGGCCTCGCCGATGATCGCGGCTGTCCGGGCAGTGATCTCCGGCCGCAGCGGACGGTGACCCCACGAGATCCACGCGGCCCAGGCGAGGAACGGCACGAAGCTGACCAGCGTCCATGCCGCGATGCCGAGCAGCGTCGGGTTGTCGACGCCCAGGAAGTAGGCAGCGGTGGCGCCGAAGCCGATCAGCTGCCGCGCCGTGTCGAGTCCCATGGCTCGCGCGGGGTGCCCGCCGCGGATGAACTCGCTCTTGGCGGCGTTGAAGGCCATCTCGCCGCCGGCCTTGCCGATCGCGAAGCCACTGAGATAGTGATCGCCCTGCAGCAGGATCGCGCCGACGGCGAGCAGGACCAGGCCACCGATGAGGCGCGTCGACCGGTCGCCGAGGAACGTGTGGGTGTTCACCCGCAGGATGCGGACGACGTAGTAGTGGTCCAGCGGCACCGTGATGAGCACCGAGATCGCGATGGCGATGGCGTACGCGCCGTAGGTCGCGATGCCCATCTCGTGGGTCAGCAGCACGGCCCAGAAGAGCCCGATGAAGCGCCCGAGATACATCCAGCCCGACGCCAGCACGGTCTCGGCGACCTGGCGGGAGACGCGCCGGATCACCGGGACCACGCCTGCAGGTAGGGCGCGATCGCGGACTCGACCGTCTGCGTCGCGGCGAAGGCAACGAGGTCGTCGGTCGCCGCGCGCAGGCGGTCCGGGTCGTCGACGAGGTCGGCCGCCGCGGCCGCGACCGCAGGTCCGTCGCCCTCCAGCGCGATCGTCGCGCCATCGCGAGCGGCGCTCTTCAGGGAGCCGACGGCGGTGCTGAGCGATGGTGTGCGGAACGCGATCGCCCGCGTCAGGACGCTCGAGGCCGGCAGCACCTCGGTGCCGTAGACGTACCGCCGCTCGTACGGGAGGAGCAGCGCGCGCACGGAGGCGAAGAAGTCGACCTCGGCGCTGCCTTGGACCTCACCGAGGATCTCGACGCCCGGCGTCCGCGGCAGGTCGGCGGTGCCGCGGCCGGCCACGCGAAGAGCGATCCCGGGGTCGAGCGCCTCGCGGATCGCAACGAGCTGCTCGAAGCCCTTGCCGCGGTAGACGTGGCCGAACAGGCCGACCGCACGGGGCCGCTCGCTTGCCGGTGGCAACGTCGGGCGCTCGGGGACGAGCAGGTGACTTGCCGTCTGCGAAGCGCCGATGCGCGCGCCGGTCATCGCCTCGACGCCCTCGGCGCTGAGCGCGAACGCGTCGACGTGTCGCATCAAGCGTCGCTCCACGCGAGCGGTGAGGCGGTTGAGCGGGAGGTGCGCACCATGCACGGCGTAGCGGCTGTGGGCGAGGCCCGCGGTGAGGTAGGGATACCAGACCGGCCGAGGCGGGTCGTGCAGCGTCGCGGTGCGTATCGTCGCGTCGACACCGGCGGCCGCCCACAGGCCGGCAAGCGAGCCTCCGCTGAGCTCTGCGTGCAGGATCACCGGACGGTCACGCCGCTCGTCACGTGCCGCGCGGAGCGCGCGCCGGATCCGCATGACGTCCTTGACGGAGTCCTCGCGGGGTGGTCCATGGCGCAGCTCGACCACCTCGCCGAGGTGCGGCGCGACGGCTGCGACGAAATCGTCCGCGTGGTCGCCGACGCCCGACGTCCCGCCGCGGGGCGCAAGGTAGAGGAGCGTGGCGCTCGCCAGGTCGGGCACGCGGCGACTCAGAAGAACAGCGGCCGGAAGACCGGACGGTAGTCGAGGGTCGACCGACGGGTGCCGACCGAGACCGCAGGAACACCCGCGACGATGTCCATCGCCGGCACGTCCTCGCGCACGAGCGAACATGCCGACACGACGGCGCCACGACCGATCGTGACGCCGCACAGGACGGTCGAGCGTACGGCCAGCCACGCGAACTCCTCGACCACGATCGGCTCGAGGATCGCCGGGAAGTCCGGAGCGTGCACGTCATGGAAGGCACCGACGAAGTGGGTGTCGCTCGCGATCACGGTGTTGGAGCCGATCGTCAGCCCGCCCCTGGCGTCGAGCACGCAGCGGAAGCCGATCGACACCGCCTCGCCGATCTCGAGGTGCGCGATGCCGAGCACCGTCGTACCGCGGAGCAGCGAGCAGTCACGGCCGATTCGGGCACCCCAGAGCCGCAAGGTCGCGATGCGCACGGTGTGCGAGGGCACGTACGTCATGACGGCGTTGTAGAACGCCTCGCCGACGTGTGCCCAGATGCGCGCTGGCCGCGACATCGGTCAGGCTCCGGTCGTGCCGTGAGCCCGGGCCCGGGCGGCGAGGTCGCGTGCGACGACCACGGCGGAGCCGATCACCACGCCGACGACCAGGCCGACGATCAGGTTGACCGGCCAGTTGGGCGAGCTCGGACTGCCCGGCACCCGTGCCGCGCTCACGACGGTGCCGGTCATCGCCGACGGGCCGTCCTTGTCGGGTCGCTCCAGCGCGCTGACCTGGTTGATGAGCGAGCCGCTGACGGCGTCGGCGGTCTTGGCGGCGCGCTTGGCCGACGTGTCCTGCACCGAGACGTCGACGAGCGTCGTGGTCAGGCTCGTGTCGACCGACACGCGGTCGGCCAGCTCCTGGGCGTCGACGCCGTCGCCCACCGCCGCGGCGGCCGGCTCCAGGACACTTGTCGAGCGCGCCAACGAGTCGAAGCCCTGGACCCTCGCCTGGGTGTAGGTCGCGGCGTACGCCAGGTCCTCGCCCCTCGGCCCACCGGCGGCGGCGAAGTAGATCGTGGTGGTCGCGGTGTACTGAGTCGTTGCCAGTGCCGACACCACGCCGGCGGCGACGAGTCCAAGGATCGCAGCGCCCAGCATGATCGGCCACCCTCGGAGGATGGCCCTGACATAGTCGTACGGGTGCACCTGTGACTCCTGTTGCTCAGCGTCGCTCCGGGCGTGACGGACTACCTCACTCTATGAGGCTTGGCCGTACGACGAGCAATAACCCGCTGGAGGCGTGCTTGCGGGCTGTCCGTCCGCGGGTCGTTGACCGTGTCGCACACCGGTCATTGAGCTCGTCGTACACCGGTCATTGAGCCTGTCGAAATGACCTCCACGTCCGAGCCTGGGTTCTCGCCCGCGGAGCAAGCTCCTCAATTGGTCACCACGCGAAGAGACCAGCCACGTTGCGTGGCTGGTCCCTTCGATTCGTGCTTGTCACGTTGCGGCGGAGGTGGCGAGATTTGAACTCGCGAGAGGTTTAAACCTCAACCCGCTTAGCAGGCGGGCGCACTAGGCCACTATGCGACACCTCCCCGCCGCCGATCGAGACCGGCAACCGGAACAGGATACCGACCGCGCCGCCCGTCCGACGAATCGGGCATTCTCCCTCGCGCTCCGCGACAGATCTATAGAGTTTCTCGGAGCCCGGACAGCCAGTCTCGGCCTCGGTCTCGGAAGGCCCTGCTGTCGTGCTCACCCCTCTCTTTCGTCGCGCCCTCGCGGCGATCGCTTCACTCCTGCTCGTCCTGGGTCTGGTCGTCCTGACCTCGTCGCCCTCTGAGGCCGAGGATCCCGCGGGCAAGTACCGGGTGACCGGGACCGTCAACGTCGCAAGCATCGCCGTGCGCTTCTATCGGTCGACCACCGGGGATGAGGCCGGCCCCTGGGAGCTCAGCGAAACCACGACGACGAACGCCACCCAATCGCCGACAGCCTCCATCGGCGACTACTCGGCATGGCTGGAGCCGGGCACGTACCGCATCACCTTCAACGAGTTCGACGACGGAACCCTCAACTGGAAGGTCTACGCCCCTTACGACTGGGTCGACTCCAGCGACTACTACAGCTCAGACACGACGTTCACGATCACGGACAGTGGCCGCTACTTCGGCGCCAATTATCTCCCCAAGCGTGCGGGCTACATTCACGGCTCCTACAGCGACATCTGCTCCAACTACTTCGAACCCGTGACGATCGAGGCGTACGCCGCGGACGATCCTGATCCTGCGCATGCCTCGATCTGGCGCTCGTACTGGGGGAACGAGTACTCCGGTTGGGCGTTCGAGGGACCGACCAAGTTCAAGATCGTGTGGCCGGTCCACGCGAGCCAATGGCTGGGCGGCGACAGCTTCGATACAGCAACGGCCTTCACCATCCCCAAGGGAGACAACACTTTCGGACCGGACATCTTCCTCCAACAGGACTTCGACGCCACGGCCAACGGGGAGATTCGCGGCGGCGTCGGCCCCGAGTCAGGCGCCGAGGACATCGCCGGACTCGTCGTACGGTTCTATCGCTCCGAGTCAGGAGGCAACGACGGCCCGTGGGTTCCGGCCGGGCAGACGACAACCTCTGACGGCGCCAACTGGGCGAACGACGGGCTGTCGAAGGGCGACTACCAGAAGTCCCTGCCCAGTGGTGTCTATCGCGTCACGGTCAACGACAGCCCCGACACCTCGTTGGTATCGAGGTCATACACCTCTGGCACCTATCGCGGCACCGACCTGGCTTCTGGCGGCAACGTCTGTGTCGATAGCCGTATCGACGGACGCATCGACGAGATGCGCGTGCGACCCGCCGGTGGCACCATCACCGGCCAGGTGACTGACGGACGGGGCAACCCAATCGCCGACACGACGGTCGACCTCGTCGACGGGTCCGACAGCGCAAGTGACAACGACCCCGTCATCAGGAGCGTGAACACACGGTCTGACGGAACGTATTCGATCCGCTCGGTCGAAGGTCCGGTCAAGCTTCGCTTCACGCCTGAGAACGTGACCGTTGCGGGCAACGAAGTACCCCAATTCGTCGGGGAGTGGTCAGGTGACGCTCCCGACTTCGCGCACGCCATCGCCACCGAGGCAACGCTCGGCCAGACCACGTCTGGCGTCGACGCCACCCTCACCGACGCACCCTTGGTCGCCGGCCTGGGGCCGTACATCCACGGCAAACCGCTGGTCGGCACCCGCATGACCGCGACGGGCATCGCCACGAATCACTCCGACATCCCGCCGTCGTACCAGTGGCTGCGCACCAAGAGCGGCAAGACCGTCTCCATCACTGGAGCGACCAAGTACTCGTATCTCCTCACCGCGAAGGATGCGGGGGCGCGTGTCTCCGTACGCGTGACGATCAATCCACCCGCCACGTTCCCGGGCCTGACCCCGGTCTCCAACATCTCGGCGCGGTCCGACGTCGTCAAGAGCAAGTCCCATGTCGTGGCTCGGGCGAGGGCTCTCGGCGGCCGCCGGTTCAAGATCACCTTCTCGGTTTCCGTCGTCGGAGTCAGCAAGCCCGACGGCCGGGTGTACGTCAGCTGGGTGCGCCTCAGGCAGAAGGGGAGCTATCTCTACCCGACCGGGACGACCACCTCACGATGGGTCAGCTACCGGGACGGCCACGGCTCGTACACCGTCAAGGTCAGCAGGAAGGCCTATTGGGCGTACCGCGTCTACCAACCCACGACGTCGACGATCATCAGCCACCAGGCGTCGCACGCTCTCTACGTCAAGTAGTCAGCTCGGGTCGAAGCGGCGGTAGCCGTTGGCGGCGTTGAGCCGGTCGTAGATGTCACGGAGCAGCTCCGTGGCTCGACCGCCGACGTACGCCAGCGGCACCCCGAGCACCTCGCCGTTGCCGCGATCGACGAACACACGCCCACCATCGATCGTGACGTCCTCGACGTCGAGCCATGGCAGGTCGACCGGCTTCACCGTGAGCGGGCCGCCGACGCGGAGGGCCGTGGCATCCGTACGCGCGACGACCGGCGGCAGGGCGAACACCCTCGCGGCGTTCAGGAGCGCGGCGACGGCCAGGACGCCGAAGATCCAGGCCAGCGCGGTGACCGAGGACAGGAAGAACGCCAGCGCCGCGGCGACGCCGGCGACGATCACGTTGATGCCGACGGCGGGCAGCACGAATCTGCGGTCGAGTCGATAGTTCGTCAAGCAGAGGGGGCGGGATTCGAACCCGCGGCTGACATCGCTGCCAGCGAGCGCTTTCAAGGCGCTTCCGATCGGCCGCTCCGGCACCCCTCCTGGGTGGCAGCACCGAGGCGCTGCGCCGCGTCGATTATCGCACTACTTGAGCGCGGCGAAACGGGGAGGTTCGACGCGTACGACCGGGGCGATCGCTCGCGCCGCCCGTGACGACGGCTCCTTGAGGAACTGGCGCCGCAGCACGAGGCCCACGATCAGCCCGAGCACACCGGAGTAGAGCGTGGAGAGGCCGATGTATTTCGGGTACGCCCCCGGCGACACGAGCGAGGTCGTCAGGACCGCCGTGCCGATCACGGCGAACACCAGGATCCACCAGCCCTCGCGCCGCTTCGAACGCAGCGCGACCCCGACGATCAACGCCGGGAAACCGATGAGGACCTCGATCGGGCGGGGCGCTCCGTGGAACGTCTGCCGGGTCCACAGGACGACCTCGGTGAAGGCGTGCACGAGTGACTGCGAGCCGTGGCTGCGGACGAAGCTGCTGTAGGCGATCACCACGAGCACGAGGGCGGCGACGCCGAGGAGGATCGCGAGGTTCTGCCGGCCGAGGCCGTGGAGGCCGGCGCCGAGGTTCCAGACGAGCGTGATCGCCAGGCCCAACGACACCGTGAGCACGATGAGGTTGAAACGCTGGTAGTTGACCGGAGCGTTCCAGGCGGCCACCCCGACCGTGCCGCTCAGCGCGACGAGCAGCGCCAACGAGTACTCGCGGACCGCCCCGAACACCGTGGCAACCGGTCGCGTGACGAGCACGGCCCACACCGACGCCAGCACCGCGGTGACCGCAGCGGCGGAGGCGAGCAAGACATTGGTCTCGAGGGTCACCGCGAGCACGCCGAGCAGCGCCGTCATCGGCAGCCAGATGCGCATGTGGCCGCCGCCGCGGTGGGTGAGCCCGATCGCGAACACCACCATCAGCAGTGCAGCCGATGGACGTACGATCCACGACGGCGTGTCCACGGCGATGATCGACGTGCCCGCACCGGCGGTCCCGGCGATCCAGCCGAGGAACACCAGCACCATGACGAACCGGGCGGTCCGCGGCGAGTCGATGCGCGGTTCGCGGGTCGGGAGGTCGTACTCCGGGGGGACTGAGGCGTCGAGGCGACGACGTCCACCCTTGGGGGCACGGCTCATGAGCTGGTACGGATCCTTCGATTGGCCAGGGACGGGTTGATCTCCCGTGCACGCACCACGACCTCGGGCTCGAGGGTGGCGCGGATGATCTCGGGGGTCGAAACCGCCTCGCCCACGATAGAGCCCCACGGATCGACAACCAAGGAGTGGCCGGTGTAGCGGTCGCCACCCTGGGCGGCAGCGACGACGTAGACCGTGTTCTCGATCGCCCTAGCCGCCAGGAGCGTGCGCCAGTGGTCGAGCTTGCGCTCGCCGGCGACCCACGCGGCCGGGAGCACGATCGCCTCGGCGCCGGCGCCGACCAGGGCGCGGGCATGCTCGGGGAACCGCAGGTCGTAGCAGGTCATCAGGCCCACCGATGTGCCCGCGATGTCGAGCACGACGGGCTCGATGTCACCGGCGCGCAGCCGGTCGGACTCCTTGTAGCCGAACGAGTCGTAGAGGTGGATCTTCCGGTACGTCTGACGCAGCGCGCCGTCGGGTCCGACCACCACAAGGGTGTTGAACGGCAGGTCGTCCGTACGCTCGAACATGCCGGCCACGAACGTCGCGCTGAGGCGCTGAGCCTCCTCGGCGAGGAACCCTACGAAGGGTCCGTCGAGCGGCTCGGCGACGGCGGCGAGGTCATGGTCGGCGGACCCGAAGTCGTGCATCGACGCCTCGGGGAGCACCACGAGGTCGAGCCCGTCGGCGGGACTGAGCGCTGCGATCTGAGACCGGATGTCTTCTATGTTGGCCGCCGAGTCGGTCGCCGAAGCGAGCTGGACCAGTGCGACACGCATGGTTTCCATCTTCGCAGGTGGGGCCTGAGCATGGTGCCACGTCACGATTTGTGATGTTGCAGGCGCTTCAACGCGCCCGAAGCGCCTCCAACTTCACGAATCGCGGGGGTCCCGCTCAGACGGGGACGGTCTCGCGCAGGAACTCGATCTGATCGGTGACGGCCTGGTCGAACCACGGCTCGAGGTAGAGGTCGAAGTGACCCGTGCGGTAGCGCTTGATCCGGCCGTGCCGGGCCTTGCGGACGTGCCAGATCGTCGAGCGCGAGGGCGCGACGCTGTCCTTCATCGCGACGCAGAACAGGGCCGGGCACTCCAGCGAGGCAGCGGCACGTCCGGGGTAGTACAGCGGGATCCGCAGGGCGACGCGGGCCGCCACGCGATCCGGCGGACGCGGACCCGGCGGGCTCAGCGCCAGATAGCCCGGCACGACATCGGGGGCCGTCATCAGCGCCGCTTCACCACGCCGCCCCGCCACGGCGACGCGCACGGGAGGCTTGCCGCGCAACCCGCGCACGGCATCGCGCAGCCCGAGCACCGTCAGCTTGAGGAGGCTACGCAGACCGACCGTGCGCGACGAGGCGAACCCGTCGGTGAAGGGGCACTGCGAGATGACCGCTGCGACATCGCCGTCGCGGCTCGCGGCCTCGATGACGTGCCCGCCGCCGAACGACGTGCCCCACAGCACGATGCGCCGGCGATCGACCTGGGGCACCGACCGCACGTGATGCACCGCGGCGGCCCAGTCGTCGAGCTGGCGCTGGATGTCGAGCAGCTCCCGCGGCTCGCCGTCGCTGGCACCGAAGTGGCGGTAGTCGAACACCAGGACCCGGTAGCCCTCGGCGACGAACCGTTCGGCGTACGCATCGAGGCGCATCTCCTTCACCCCGCCGAGTCCGTGCGCCATGATCACGACGGGTCCGGGGGCGTCGGCGCCGTCGGGCTCGTACCACCAGGCACCGCACCATCCGGGGCCTGAAGGGAATCGCACGTCCACCCGGCTCATGGGAGAAATGCTAGGGCGTGGCTCGGCAGCAGCGGGGGAGGGCGGCTAGCCTGCGGACATGCGTGCCGTCATTGCTCCCAACCCCGGAGGCGTCGAAGCCCTCGAGGTGGTCGACCTCCCGAAGCCCGAGCCCGGCCCCGGCGAGGTCCTCATCCGCGTCGCCGCAGCCGGCCTCAACCGGTCGGACCTCCTGCAGCGGCAGGGCCTCTACCCACCACCGGCGGGCGTCACCGACGTCCTCGGGCTCGAGTGCTCCGGTGACATCGTCGCCGTCGGCGAAGGCGTGACGGACCTGCCGCCCGGTACGCACGTGTGTGCGCTGCTGGCCGGCGGTGGCTATGCCGAGTACGTCGCGGTGCCCGCGGGCCAGGTGGCCACGGTCCCGCTGGGCATCTCGTTGGTCGATGCCGGTGGGCTCATGGAGGTCGCGGCGACCGTGTGGTCGAACGTCTTCATGATGGGCAAGCTGCAGCACGGCGAGACATTGCTCGTCCACGGCGGCGGCAGCGGGATCGGCACGATGGCGATCCAGCTGGCCAAGGCGTTCGGCGCTCGCGTGATCGTCACGGTCGGCTCGAAGCAGAAGGGGGACTTCTGCCGAGAGCTCGGCGCCGACGTGGTGATCGACTACAAGCAGCAGGACTTCGCCGCGGAGATGAAGTCCGCCGGCGTGACCGCTGACGTCATCCTCGACATCATCGGCGCCAAGTACCTCGAGGCCAACGTCTCGGTGCTGTCGACCGCCGGTCGCCTCGTGGTGATCGGGATGCAGGGCGGCGTCAAGGCCGAGCTCAACCTCGGGGCGCTGATGTCCAAGCGCGCCGCCGTCATGGCAACGACGCTCCGGGCCCGGCCGACGAGTGAGAAGGCCGCGATCGTGTCAGCGATGGTCGCCCAGGTGTGGCCGCTGATCTCCGACGGCACGGTGCGGCCGATCATCCACGCGACCTACGCGCTCGATGACGTACGACAGGCGCACCAGGTGCTCGAGGAGTCGAGCCACATCGGCAAGGTGCTGCTCACGCCCTGACGGGCTCGAGCTCCCGCGCGTCGTGCACGAGCGGCGGCGGCACCGCGACCTGGGCCATGGTCGATGCCGTGCGCCGAACGGCCCGGTCGAAGAACGGGTGCACCAGCACACGCAGCACGACAACGGTGACCGCGGTGGCCAGCAGCGATGCCTCGACCTGGCCCACGCCGGCGCCCTGGAAGGTGTCCTGCAGCACGAAGACGACCGGGATGTGCAGCGCGTAGACCGCGAGGCTGCGACGACCCAGCCCTTCGAGCTGCCGCAGGCGCGACGGCACGATGACGAGCACGCAGGCGCCGCAGAGCGCGGCGAGGGCGAGGCACAGCACGCGGTGGGTCACGGCGTCCACGCCCGTCACCCCCATCGACGCAGCGGTGTCGGCGCCCCGGATCCAGCGCGGGTCGAGGCCGGACCTCACCACCACAGCCGTCACCGTCACCAGCGTCGCCGCAGCCGTCGCCATCGCGGCGGACGAGGTCTCGGCCGTACGCCTGAGGGCACCGCTGCCGTACAGGTGACCCGCGACGAAGAACGGGAGGTAGCAGAGCGCGCGGGACCACGAGACGAGGTCGCCGTCGGGGTAGGGCAGCAGCACCGCGACGACCGCGACCGCCGTCGCGGCCGGCAGGGCGTACGCGCCGAGGCGGACGACGAACGGCAGCGCGACGAGCCACCAGGCCATCGCGAGCAGGAACCACAACGCGTACGTCGGATGAAGCAGGCGTTCCGCGCTGAGGTCGCCGACGCCGAACCGCAGGACGACGTACGTCGTCTGCAGCAGGACGTAGAGGCCGACCATCTCGGCGATGCGGTGCGCCAGGTGGCGCGGACGCGCGGTGATGCCGGCGAGGAACACGAACAGCGGCATGTGGAACAGGTAGAGGAACGTGAGGATCCAACGCTGCGGGTCGTGGTGCCAACCGGAGTAGAGCACGCCGGGGGCCTGCCCGCCCGACGTCTCCAGGAAGTGGCCCAGCACGACGCCGGCGATGAGGAGTCCCTTGAGCAGGTCGAGGCGACGATCGCGAGTTCGGGGCATCGCTTCCACCCTTGCAGCCCCGTTCAAGAGACGCGGATCACGCTGCTCGAGCCTGCTGGATAGTCTGGACGAATGACTGAGCAATCCCCCGAGATCATCGGTCCCGACGGCAACGCCATCGCGCCGCCCGCTCCCGGCACGTCCCTCGGCGACCTCGTCGAGCAGCCGGCCAAGGTCATGCGGATCGGCGGCATGATCCGTCAGCTCCTCGACGAGGTCAAGGCAGCGCCACTCGACGAAGCCAGCCGGGCGCGACTGAGGGACATCCACCTCCAGTCGATCAAGGAGCTCGAGGACGGCCTCGCCCCCGAGCTGGTCGAGGAGCTCGAGCGGCTCAGCCTGCCGTTCGACGGCGAGACCCCGAGCGAGGGTGAGCTCCGGATCGCCCAGGCACAGCTCGTCGGCTGGCTCGAGGGCCTCTTCCACGGCATCCAGGCCGCGCTCTACGCGCAGCAGGTGCAGGCCCAAGCGCAGTTCCAGAACATGAGGTTGGCTCTACCGGGTCCAAACGACACCAAAGGTGAAGATTCGGAAACGTCTGGCGAAAACGGTGGCAGCGGGGGCATGTACCTCTAAAGTTGCCTGCAACGCGAGCCAAGGACGACGCAGGAGTGTCGTCGTCCGGGGCCTCGTGGGGAAGAGGGAGCCCATGACCATCATGGACGAAAAGACGACACCTCCGTGCGCCTTCGAGCCGGAGGTCTACATGGATGAGCTGTTGGACTCGCCGCCGGCGCGGACCGACATCACCGCGGCCGAGTGGGAGAGGTTGACCGTCAGGCGCGCCACCGCACACCGGCAGTGCGCAGGCTGTCCGCTGATGGTCGAGTGCCTCTATCGGGCGGTCGTCCAGATCGACGTCTCCGGCTATGTCGCGTGCACGACCGAGCACGACCGTTCGGTCATCCGCCGCCGCCTCGGCATCGAGGTCCAGCAGCAGGCCACCACGGCGTACGGCGCGGCTCGCGTCGGCGGCGGACCGGTGAGTCACGATGCGGTCATGACCGCCCGTCAGGCGTACCCCAAGGACACGTGTCATCAGCTCGCCGAGCGGCTCGACTGCTCGACCTCGACGATCAAGCGCCACCTGCGCCGGGCGCGCGAGCAGAAGCGTGACGAGGCGCTCACCCCGCAGGCGGGCCCGTGCCTGCCGACGGTCGATGCCGTCCTCGACGTGTTCGACGAGCTGGAGACCAGCAAGGTCGCCTGACCGGTTGGTCGTCCTTTCGACAAGCTCGATGACCGGTGGAACGATCGTCGGTATGCGTAGTGAGCTGGTGTCGGTACGGACGGGTGGGCGTGCGGTCGTCCACGACCTCACGTCGGAGTGCGAGCGGTTCGTCCGCGGCGAGCAGGACGGGCTGCTGCACGTCTTCGTCCCGCACGCGACCGCCGGCGTGGCCATCATCGAGACCGGTGCCGGCAGCGACGGCGACCTGCTGACCGCGCTCGACGACCTGCTGCCGCGCGACGACAGGTGGGTGCACCAGCACGGCACTCCCGGACACGGCCGCGATCATGTCGTCCCGGCATTCCTCGCACCGTCGATGACCGTGCCGGTGCTGGGCGGCCGGCTGCAGCTCGGCACGTGGCAGTCGGTGTGCCTCGTCGACACCAACGTCGACAACCCCGACCGCGAGGTGCGGTTCAGCTTCCTCAACGGCTAAGCGCCAAGATGCCGGCACTTTTGTGTGCGGTTCCAGCCGAATCACGTACACAAGTGCCGACATCGTGAGGGATCGGTGCGTCCACAGGCCGGCACCATGAACCCGTCGGTCCACAGTGTTGCCATCCGTCACACCCGTGAGCGTGGGCATCGGCCCACCATCTGGCATGACGTTTGTCGAACCGTTCACCCGCGCCGAGGCGCAGCAGGCGGGGATCACCGACGCGATGCTGCGTCATCAGAGGTTCAGGCCGCTGTTCCGCGGCGTCTACGTCCTTGCCTCGACCGAGCTCAGCCTCAGGATCTGGTGCCTTGCGGCGCTGCGAGTCGCGCCGGTCGATGCGGTCATCAGTCACCAGACGGCCTTGCGCCTCTATGGTCTGGAGATCGGCAATCCGTGGCCTCTGCACGTGTCAACGCGGACCACGACCCACTCGCGGCAGCGAGGCATCAGGACGCACCAACGCAAGCATCGAGTGGAGTCCGTGCGCCTCGGCGGCATCCCGGTGACGAGCCCGGATCGGACCCTCGTCGACATCGCCACCAAGGTGGGTCTGGTCCAGCTGGTCCAAGCGTGTGACTGGATGATCCACCGCGGTCATACGACAGCCGAGCGCCTGGCGGCCTTCGCCGTGACCTCCCACTTCGACGGTGTTCGCCGGCTCCGCCGGGTCATCGGACATGTACGCAGCGGCGCCGAGTCACCGATGGAGACGCTCGTACGACTGATGATCGTGTTCGCACGGCTGCCCGAGCCGGCGTGCAACGTCCCCATAGTCGACTCAGTGGGACGATTCCTGGCGCGCGGCGACCTCGTCTACTCCGAGCTCAAGGTGCTCATCGAGTACGACGGTTGGCACCACGAGCGGGATGCGCGGCAACGCCAGCGTGACCTTGTACGGCGCGAACAGCTCGAATCGGCGGGATGGCGGGTCATCGTCGTCACGATCGCCGACCTGGCGGACAAGCGTACGGTCATCCACCGAGTCCATCGCGCACTCGTCGACCGCGGCTACGCCGGTCGTCCTCCGCAGTTCTCCATCATGTGGGACCGCTGGTTCACCTGACCGGCGCCAAGATGTCGGCACTTTTGTATGCGGTTCCAGCCGAATCACGTACACACGTGCCGACATCGTGAGGCAAGGGCTAGGCGAAGCGGCGGAGCTCGGCGACGAGCCCGTCCTCGTCGATCGTGCCGACGACCTCGTCGGCAGCGGCCTTGACGTCATCGGGCGCCTGGCCCATCGCCACCCCGCGACCGGCCCACTGGATCATCTCGAGGTCGTTGTTGCCGTCACCGACCGCCAGCACCTCGGACCGGTCGATGCCGAGCTTGGTGCAGAGGAACTCCAGCCCCGACGCCTTGGAGACACCTTCGGGTGCGAGGTCGAGCCATGCGGAGTAGCCGATGTAGTAGTTGGTGCCGGAGAGGCCGAGGTCCTTGACGATCGCGGTGAACTCGTCGCGACTGTGCTCGGCCGAGCGGATCACGACGCGGGCGACCGGTTCGGCGATCAACGACTCGACGTCCTCGACGACGAACTGGCCGGAGATCTCGTTGTCCGGGAACGGCTTGTTGAGCCGGAACCCGACGCCGACCTCCTCAACCGCGACGAGTGCCTCCGGCATGTGCTCCAGCACGCGACGGACCGCCTCGCTGGCGTCGAACGTGACGACGTCGAGCAGCTCGACCTCGGGGTCGTAGCGGAAGGTCACCGCACCGTTGCTCGCCACGCCATAGCCCTCGGTGAACCGCAGGTTGTCCACCGCGTCCATGACGCCAGGCACGCCGCGGCCCGTGGCGATGACGGTCTCGATGCCGGCGTCCCGGACCGCGTGGACCGCCGAGCGTACGGCCGCGGTCATCACGTTCTCGCCGTCGACGAGCGTGCCGTCGACGTCCAGCGCGATCAACCGGGGACGCCAGGTCACTGAAGAGGCCTCAGGACCTCGCCGAGCAGCGGGTGCAGCGCAGCGGGCAGGCGTACGGAGCCGTCGGCCTGCTGACCGTTCTCCAGCAGCGCGATGATCGTGCGGGTCATGGCGCACAAGGTCCCGTTGAGCGTCGCCGCGGACGTCGTGCCCTCGGCGCCGCGGACGCGGATGTCGAGTCGTCGGGCCTGGAACTCGGTCGTGTTGGACGTCGACGAGACCTCGCGGTACTTGCCCTGCGTGGGGATCCACGCCTCGCAGTCGAACTTGCGGATCGCCGACAGGCCCAGGTCGCCCGAAGCCACGTCGATGACGCGGTAGGGCAGCTCCAGGGCCTCCAACCAGTCCTTCTCCCAGCCGAGGATGCGCTGATGCTCGGCGTAGGACTCCTCGAGCGTCGTGTAGACGAACATCTCGACCTTGTCGAACCAGTGCACGCGGAAGATCCCGCGAGTGTCCTTGCCGTACGAGCCGGCCTCGCGGCGGTAGCACGGGCTGAACGCCGCGTAGCGCCGCGGCAGGGAGTCGGCCTCGAGGATCTCGTCGGAGTGATAGGCCGCGAGCGCAACCTCGGACGTACCGACGAGGTAGAGGTCGTCCTTCTCGAGGTAGTAGACGTCGTCCGACGCGCCCTGCCCGAGATATCCGGTGCCCTCCATGGCGCTCGGCTTGACGAGCGCCGGCGGGATCATCGGCGTGAATCCCCACTCCGCGGCCTTGCTCATCGCGAGCTGCGTCAGGGCGAGCTCGAGCTGCGCACCGACACCGGTGAGGAAGTAGAAGCGCGACCCGCTGACCTTGACGCCCCGCTCGCTGTCGATCGCACCGAGCAGCTGCCCGAGCTCGAGGTGGTCGCGGGGCTCGAAGCCCTCGGCCGCGAAGTCACGCGGCGTGCCAACGGTGTCGATCACCACGAAGTCGTCCTCGCCACCTTCAGGGGCGTCGGGCGAGGCGAGGTTGGGCAGCGTCTTCATGAGCCGCTCGAACGTCTCGGCGGCCTCGACCTGAGCGGCCTCGGCGTCCTTGACCTGCTGGCTGAGCTCCTTGGCGCGAGCCAGCAGCTCCTGCTTCTCGTCGCCCTGGGCCTTGGGGATCAGCTTGCCGAGACTCTTCTGCTCGCCGCGGACGGCCTCGTACGCCGAGATCGTGGAGCGCCGCTGCTCGTCAGCATTGATGAGCTCGTCGACCAGCTCAGTGGGCTCGCCCCGACGCCTCTGGGCAGCGCGTACGGCGTCAGGGTCTTCTCGCAGGATCCGGGCTTCAATCACTGCCTCAGCCTATCGTCCGGGTCGCGCTCCCAAATCAGTCCATTAGGCTGGGTCGACCCCTGAGGAGGAAGCTTGTCGTTCGATCTGCGCCGTGCCGCGCCTGCACGCCGTGCCATCCTCTGGTGGACCCTCGCCGTCCCGACCGCGCTGTTCGCCGTCCTGGCCATCTGCGTCGGTGCCGGGACCGACGCGATCATCGACCTCGATCACGACGTCGCGCAGAACGCGTACGACTACGCATCGCGTCACGGCGGCCTGGTGGACTTCCTCGACGTCGTCGCCGTCGTCTTCAGCAACCTCGGCGCCGGGATCGTCCTGGTGCTCCTCGCGGCGTACGCCCTGTGGCGCCACGAGCGCCGCGTCGCGATCTGGATCGCCGTCAGCGGCATCGTCGCGATCGCCGGCAACGCCCTGATCAAGCTGGCGTACGAGCGCGAGCGGCCGGTGTTCGACAAGCCCCTGCACGAGATCGGCGGCTACTCGTTCCCGAGCGGGCACTCCGCCGGCGCGGGCATGCTGTTCACCGTCGCGATCCTCATGACGATCGTGCTGACGGGCCGCGGCTGGAAACGCCGCATCATCATCACCGTGCTCGTCCTCATGGGCCTCGGCGTCGGCGCGAGCCGCATCCTCCTCGGCGTGCACTACCTCAGCGACGTGGTCGCCGGCCTGAGCTTCGGCACGGCCGTCGCCCTCGGCCTCTGGATCGTCCTGGTCAGCGACGCGACCCGCGTGCCGCACGAGCTGGCCGCCCTCACCGGCAGCGGACGCAAGCGCGCCGCCGTGGTGCTCAACCCGTCGAAGATTGCCGACGTCGAGGCGTTCAAGGAACGCGTACGCCTCGTCGCCCATCGTGACGGGTGGAAGGAACCGCTCTGGTTCGAGACCACGATCGAGGACCCCGGACACGGCCAGGCCAGCGCTGCGCTCCGCGCTGACGTCGACCTGATCGTCGCGGCCGGCGGTGACGGCACCGTGCGAGCGGTCTGCGAGGAGGTCGCCCGCACCGGTGTCGCCGTCGGCATCCTCCCGCACGGCACCGGCAACCTGTTGGCCCGCAACCTGTCGATCCCGCTCAACACCCGCGACGCCCTCGACGTCGTGTTCGGCGGGCAGGACCGGGCGATCGACCTGTCGACCCTCAAGACCGACTCCGGCACCAACACGACGTTCCTCGTCATGGCCGGCCTCGGCATGGACGCCGCGATCATGACCGGCGTCAACGACCAGCTCAAGGCCAAGGTCGGCTGGCTGGCCTACTTCGTCAGTGGGGTGAAGGCGGCGCGCTTCCCGGCCATGAAGGTCCAGATCTCGGTCGACGACGGCGAGTTCAAGAAGTTCCGCGCCCGTACGGTCGTGGTCGGCAACGTCGGGTTCCTCCAGGGCGGCATCCCGCTGCTGCCCGACGCCCAGATCGACGACGGCAGGCTCGACGTCGTGGTGCTCGCGCCCAAACGGTTCATCGGCTGGCTCGCGATCATCGTGCGCGTCATCGGCCGCCAGAAGCGTACGAACGAGCGGCTCGACCGGCTCACGGGCCACAAGGTGCACATCAAGGCCGAGAAGAAGATGCCGATGCAGCTCGACGGCGACCCTGTCGGCGAGGGCCAGGAGATCACTGCCGAGGTCCAGCCCGGCGTCCTGCTCGTACGCGTGCCGCTCGCGCCGGCCCCGGCCACCGCGATCTAGCTCAGGGCAGCCAGGGCCGCGTCGAGCTTGTCGTAGCCGTCGCGAACACCCTGCTCCATGGAGCTGACCATCGCGTCGCGCACGTCGACGGAGGGCGCGACCGACACGCCGCGCAGGAGCGTACGGCCGTTGCCGAGGTCTTCGAACGTGAAGGTCTCGTAGAACACCTCTCCCGGCGCACCCATGAACTCGAACGTCTGGCTGAATCCTTCGACGCTCGGGTCGCCGTGGAAGACGCCGCGGAAGCGGAACTCGTCACCCTCAGGGTTGCGGTGCTCGAACGCGTAGGCCCCGCCGTGGTGCGCTTCGAACTGGGTGATGACCATCTGGTACCCGTGCGGCCCGACCCACTGGGCGAAGAGCTCCGGATCCGTGTGAGCCTGCAGGAGCTGCTCGCGGGTGGCGTTGAACTCCCGAGTCGTCTCGATGTTCTGCGTCCCGGGTACCGCGGTGATCGTCAAGGTGTCCGTCGTGTTCATGGTCCTACTCCTTGTTGTCGTTGAGCGACTCGAAGAGCCGGTCGAGGCGGTCGTAGCTCTCGCCCCAGTACGTCCGGTAGTCCGCGAGCCATCCGGTGGCGTCCCTCAAGGGCTCGGCCTCGAGGTGGCTGAGGCGCATCGTCCCCTGCCGGTTGCGCGAGATCAGTCCGGCCTGCTCGAGCACCTTGAGGTGCTTGGAGATGGCCGGCTGGGACATCGTGAACAGCGCCGTGAGGTCACCCACGTTGGCGTCCTCCTGCGCGAGCCGGGCCAGGATGGCGCGGCGCGTGCGGTCGGCCAGTGCGCCGAACACGAGGTCGAGCTGATCTTCACTCATAACCATTCCTTTATGTAACTTGATGGTTATAGATAACCACGCGGCGATGCACTCGTCAACCCGTGGTGCGCCCCGGTTCCTGGGAACGCCCGAGGGTCAGGCGGTTGCGGCGTAGGCGTCGATCTCGGTCAGGATGGCGGCCTTCGTGACGTCGTCGGCGAACGACGCGCGTACGGAGGCCCTGGCGAGATCGGCGATCCCGGAGTTGTCGAGGCCGAGCAGCTCGGCGGCGACCTCGTACTCGTGGTTGAGCGTCGTGGAGAACATCGGCGGGTCGTCGGAGTTGATCGTGACGGGGACGCCCGCAGCGACCAGGGCGGGGAGCGGGTGCTCGGCCATCGAGGGCACCGACCGCGTGCAGACGTTGGACGTCGGGCACACCTCGAGGGTGATGCCGTGCTCGGCGAGGTGGGCCATGAGAGCAGGGTCCTGTGCGGCGGCGATGCCGTGACCGATGCGCTCGGCGCCGAGGTGGTTGATCGAGTCCCAGATCGTCTCCGGCCCGGTCGACTCGCCGGCATGGGGGACGCTGTGCAGACCAGCGGCGATGGCCTGCTGGAAGTAGGGGCCGAACTGCTCGCGGGTCACGCCGATCTCGGGACCGCCGAGGCCGAAGCTCACCAGGCCCGCCGGCTGGAGTCGAAGGGCGGTGTCGAGGGTGACCTCCGCCGACGGCAGGCCGGACTCGCCGGGGATGTCGAAGCACCAGCGCATCGTGAGGTCGAAGTCCGCCTCGGCCCTGCGGCGGGCATCCTCCAGCGCCTCGCAGTAGGCCTCCGCGCTGATGCCGACCTCGATCGACGTGTAGGGCGTGCAGGTCAGCTCGACGTAGCGGACGTTCTGCGCGGCGAGGTCACGCGCGACGTCGTAGGTCAGCGTCCAGAGGTCCTCGGGTGTGCGCAGCAGGTCGACGACCGACAGATAGACCTCGATGAAGTGGGCGAAGTCGGTGAACGTGAAGAACTCCGCCAGCGCCTCGGGATCCGTCGGCACCTTCGTGGTGCCGGCATGGCGCTCGGCCAGCTCGGCGACGGTGCGCATCGATGCGGAACCGACGTGGTGGACGTGGAGCTCTGCCTTGGGCAGCCCGGAGACGAACGACATGCGCATGAGCGTAGCGAGCGTCCTTTCGACAAGCTCAAGGACCGCGTGTCGAACTCGAAGACCTGGGGTCAGGCGTCGGTGGACTGCTGTCGCTCGACGACGCTGCCGCGCTGCTCGAACTCGACGTCGATCGTCAGGAGAACCTCGTCGTTGATCGAGAACTCGACGCGGTTCTCCTCGGCGGTCAGGTTGCCGGCGGTGCCCTCGTCGAGCCAGGTGATCGAGCCGATGACGCTCACGAGCGCGACCTTGGCGCCGTTGTCGATCTGGCCCCGGAACACGACGGGACCCGGACCCGCGTCGCGGATGACCAGAGCCGTACGGCTGACCGCGGGGTTGTCGACCGCAACGGTCAGGTCCTCGACCCCGCCCGTACGCCCGAAGGTCCACTTGGCGTCGCCGTCGAGCATGACCTCGCCGGTCTCGCCCTCGGCGGTCTTCCACATCACGGTGATCACTGCGTCTGCCTCTCGATACGCCTCGACTCCCAATTTCAGGGTAGGTCGTTTGCACTCATGAGACGTTCGAACAGCGGATTTATGACTCGAAAGGACCAGACAACCTGATCCTGGTCGTCAGGTTCCGGGGACGATCGCGGAGATGATCGTGCCGTCGGCGCGCCGGCGGCCGGGGACCGGGGACGGCTCGCCCTCGATGCGCGGACCCTGACCGTCGAGCGGCACCGTCACCGGATCGCCCGGCAGCACCGTGACCTCGTGGCCGCGGACCGCGATCGTGGCCTCCTTGCCCTCCTCGACGCAGAGCTCCACGCGGTCGGGCAGCACCGTGACACGCACGCGCGTGCCGTGCAGCGTGACGCGGAAGATCAGCGAGTCCCACGACTCGGGGAGCCGCGGGTCGAGGGTGAACACGCCCTGGTAGTCGCGGAAGCCGCCGAAGCCGTTGACCAGCGCGCTCCACACGCCACCCGTCGACGCGACGTGCACGCCGTCGGAGGTGTTGTGGTGCCGGTCGGCGAGGTCGACGAACAGGGCCGAGAGGAAGTAGCGCAGGGCCAGGTCGTGATAGCCGACCTCGGCCGCGATGATCGACTGCACGACTGCGGACAGCGTCGAGTCGCCTGTCGTGATCGGGTCGTAGTACTCGAAGTCGGCGCGCTTCTCCTCGGGATCGAACTGGTCGCCCTGGAGGAACAGCGCCAGCACGACGTCGGCCTGCTTGAGCACCTGGAACCGGTAGATCACGAGCGGGTGGTAGTGCAGCAGCAGCGGCCGCTTGTCCATCGGCGTGTTCGCCAGGTCCCACACCTCGCGCTCGAGGAAGTGCTGGTCCTGCGGGTGCACGCCGAGGTGCTCGTCATAGGGGATCGCCATGTCGCTGGCGGCCCGCTCCCAGTCGGCGACCTCACGCTCGTCGAGCTCGAGGCGCTTGACGACGCGGTCGTACTCGCGACCGTCGCGGATCGCCAGCTCACGAACGGCCTCGGCGGCTCGGCGCAGGTTGAAGCGCGCCATGACGTTGGTGAAGAGGTTGTCGTTGACGACCGTCGTGTACTCGTCGGGACCGGTCACGCCGTGGATGTGGAACGTGCCGTCCTCCTCGTTGCGCCAGAAGCCGAGGTCGACCCACATCCGGGCGGTCTCGACCAGCACGTCGATGCCCTCGCGGGTCAGGAAGTCGATGTCGCCGGTCGCCGCGAGGTACTGGCTCAACGCGTACGAGATGTCGGCGTCGATGTGATACTGCGCCGTGCCGGCGGCGTAGTAGGCCGAGGCCTCCTCGCCGTTGATCGTCCGCCACGGGAACAGCGCACCGTGCTGGGCCAGCTGCTTCGCCCGGTTGCGGGCCGCGTCGAGCAACGTGTAACGGAAGCGCAACGCGTTGCGGGCCGCGCGCGGCGTCGTGTAGGTCAGGAACGGCAGGACGTAGACCTCGGTGTCCCAGAAGTAGTGACCGCCGTAGCCCGAACCCGTCACGCCCTTTGCGGGGATGCCGGTGCCCTCGGCGCGCGCCGAGGCCTGCGCGATCTGGAAGAGGTTCCACCGCACGGCCTGCTGCACCTCGGGCTGGCCCGGGACCTCGACGTCCGAGCGCTCCCAGAAGTCGTCGAGCCACTGGCGCTGGTCGGCCAGCTGCTGGTCAAGACCCTCGGTCTGGGCGCGGTCGAGCGTACGCGTGCAGCGGTCGAGCAGCTCGCGCGACGGCACCCCGCGGGATGTGTGATAGCTGACCATCTTGGTCAACGTGATCGGCTGCCCCGGCTCGGCGTCGATCCGATAGGTCATCTTGGCCAGGTCGTCGTCGGTCTGGATGCGCTTGGTGTAGTTGTTGGCGGTCTCGAGGCGGTGATCCGCCGCGACGGCGATCGTCATGCCGCTCTCGGCGCACTGGTAGCCCAGTCCCACGCGGCCGTCGGCCACGTTGCCCGAGTTGCTCTGCGGCAGCAGCACGCGGTGCCGCATGCTGCTGGCCTTGCGGGGGTCGACGCCTTCGCCCATCGCCTTGGCGCGGACGTGGTACTCGTCCTCCCCGTCCTGGCGGTTGAGGATCTGCGACGAGATCGCCACGGGGGCGTAGTCGTCGAGCATCGTGACCTCGAACGTCATGATCGCGAGGTGCCGCTGCGTGAACGACACCATGCGGCGCGAGCGGATCTGGACCCGCTTGCCGCCGGGCGTACGCCACAGGATCTCGCGGGACATCACGCCGGCGCGGAAGTCGAGGCGGCGCTCGTACTCCATGAGGTCGGCGATCTGCAGCAGCAACGGCTCGTCGTCGACGTAGAGGCGGATGACCTTGGCGTCGGGCGCGTTGACGATCGTCTGGCCCACGCGCGCGAAGCCGAAGGCCTCCTCGGCGTGCTGGATCGGCCAGGTCTCGTGGAAGCCGTTGATGTAGGTGCCGTGCGAGTAGGAGTCACGGCCCTCGTCGACGTTGCCCCGCAGGCCGAGGTAGCCGTTGCCGACCGAGAACAGCGTCTCGGTCGTGCCGAGGTCCTCGCTGTTGATGTTGTTCTCGATCAGCGCCCATTCGTCGACCGGGTAGCGGGTGCGGTCGAGGAAGTCGTGGATCTGGGGCGCGACGTGCGAGGGCCCGGTCATGGTCATACGAGCTCCCCGAGGTCTTGGACCACGACGTCGGCGCCGTGGTCCAGCAGCTTGTCGGGACCCACGCCGCGGTCGACGCCCACCACGAGGCCGAAGTCACCGGCGTGCCCGGCGGCGACACCCGACAGCGCGTCCTCGAACACGACGGCCCGCTCCTTGGGGACGCCGAGCTGCTCGGCGGCGTCGAGGAAGGTGTCGGGCTGCGGCTTGCCGGCGAGCCCGCGCTCGGCCGCCACGGAACCGTCGACGATGACGGGGAAGAAGTCGATCATCATGGCGGCGCGCAGGACGGGCTTGGCGTTGCGCGAGCTCGACACGATCGCCATCTTGGTGCCGCGCTCGACGAGAGCGTTGACCAGCGCCACCGAGCCGGGATAGGGGTCGACGCCGTCGGTCTCCAGGATCTGCTCGAAGTCGGCGTTCTTGCGGTTGCCGAGACCGGCGACAGACGCGGACGACGGAGGATCGTTGGGATCGCCCTCGGGCAGCTCGATCTCGCGACTCGCAAGGAACGACCTGACACCCTCGTAGCGCGGCTTGCCGTCGACGTACGTGTAGTAGTCGTCGTCGGTGTACGGCTCGGCGATGCCCCGCTCCTTGAGGAAGTCGCCGAACATCTGGGCCCAGGCGCGCATGTGCACCTCGGCCGTCGGCGTGATCACGCCGTCGAGGTCGAAGAGCGCAGCGTCGTAGTCGTTCCAATCCACACGGACGAGCGTATGCCCGAGAGGGCCACGACCGTTAAAAAACGGGGTGCGTCGCTCGACACAGAATTGGCCCGACGTCAGCCCGCCGCGACGACTCTCACGGTCGGCGCACTCGTGACGAACGTCGTGAGGTAGCCCGTCTTGGCTCCGGTGACCCGGACCTGGATCCGCTTGTTCAGGTCAGCCGCAGTGGGCACGTACGTCTTCGACGTGGCTCCGGCAACGAGAACGCCCTCGGAGTACCACTGGTAGGTGAACGTGATGCCGTCCGGCGTCCAGGTGCCCTCGTTGGCGGTCAGCGTCTGACCGACCTTGGCCGTGCCGGTGATCGTCGGCGTGGCGTACCCCAGCTGGTCGAGCTGGGCGAGCGGGGCGGTCTGCGCAGTGGTGACCGTCGCGGACGTGTAGCCGGTCTTGGATCCGGTCACCGCGACCGAGAGCTTCGTGCCCGCGCGCGAGGTGCCCGGGGTGAAGGACGTGCCGTTGGCACCCGTGATGGCAACTCCGTCGGCGAGCCACTGATAGGTGAACGTCACGCCGGTCGGCGTCCACGTGCCGGGGCTGACGGTCAGCTTCTCGCCGACCTTGGGAGTGCCGCTGATCGTGGGAGCCACCGTGTTGGCGACCGGCACCGCCGTGGCCGGCGTGACGGCTGCCGTGGCCTGGCTGGTGGAGAACGTCGTGAGGTAGCCGGCCTTGCTGCCCGTGACGGTCACCTGGAGGCGCTTGCCGACGTCAGCCGCCGTCGGGACGTACGTCTTGGCGGTCGCCCCGGTGATGGCCGTGCCGTCGGCGAGCCACTTGTAGGTGAAGGCGATGCCGTCAGGAGTCCAGGCGCCTTCGTTGGCGGTCAGCGTCTGACCGACCTTGGCCGTGCCTGTGATCGTCGGAACGGCGTAGCCGAGGTTCGTCAGCGCGGGCACGGCGGCGGTCTGCGCGCTCGTGGCGGTGCCGGGGTTCTTCATGCACTTCAACGCCGTGACCTTGACCGAGAGCTTCTTGCCGACAGCGCCACCCGGGACCACGTACGTCGGCGAGGCCGTGGCCTCCGTGACGGGCGCCCCGTCAGCCAGCCACTGGTAGGTGAACGTCGCACCCGTCGGGGACCAGGTGCCAGGGCTCGCGGTCAGCGTCGAGGCGACCTTGACGGTGCCGGAGATCGTCGGCGGCGCGGTGTTGACCATCGAGCCGAGCCCGATGCGGCAGAGGAGGCTGCCCAGGTCGATGCCGGTCGGATCCGGGTCAGCCGCGCTCGCCCTCGACGGTGCGACGCCGACCACGCACACGGCGGTCAAGAGCAGCGCAGCGGCGCGACGGAGTGAACGGGTGTGGAGGATGTTCATGGGAGTGTCTCCAGGTGTCGTAAGTCCCTCGACGTCGACACTAGAACAGGCTTTCCGTCAAAGCAGCAGAATCGGCAGACTTCCCTGCTGCCGACGTCATCTAGGGTGACTGCATGGGTCTCGGAGCGGACAGCGAAGTCGGTCGCCTGCGTACGGTCATGCTGCACCGGCCCGGCCCCGAGCTCGGCCGCCTGACGCCCCGCAACAACGACCAGCTCCTGTTCGACGGCATCCCGTGGCTCGGCCGCGCGCAGGACGAGCACGATGCCTTCGCCCAGGCGCTGCGCGACCGCGACGTGGAGGTGCTCTACCTCGTCGAGCTCCTGATCGAGGCCCTGGCTGTCGAGGAGGCGCGCGCGACGATCATCGAGAGCACGACCGCAAGCCTCCAGCTCGGCGACGGGCTGCGCCGGCACATCGCCCGGGTCATGACGGACCTCGCGCCCGAGGAGCTCGCGCTGACGCTGACGGCCGGCCTACGCAACGACGAGGTCACCAGCTTCCGCAGCATCGTCACGAGCCTGCTGCCGCCCGAGGACTTCCTCATCGAGCCACTGCCCAACCTGCTGTTCACCCGCGACTCGTCGGTATGGCTGCCAGGTCACGTCGCGGTGACGAGCCTGGCGATGCCGGCACGCGTGCGGGAGACCCAGCTGACCGGGCTGATCTACGAGCACCATCCGCGGTTCTCCGGGGTGCCCCGTGTCCACGGCCCGCATCTCGAGCACGTCGAGGGTGGCGACGTGCTGCTCCTGGCACCCGGCGTGATCGCGGTCGGCGTCGGCGAGCGGACGACTCCGGCCGGTTTCGAGCGGTTCGCCCGACAGGTGCTGACCGGCGGGCTCGCCCGCACTGTGCTGGCCGTGCCGATCGCGCAGGAGCGGGCCACGATGCACCTCGACACGATCGTCACGATGGTCGACGTCGACACCGTGGTGATCTATCCCAACATGGCCGACAACCTCCGCGCCCATGCCGTGACCTTCGCGGGAGACGAGCTGGTCGTGGCCGACGAGCAGTCGTTCTTCACCGCCGCGGCGCGGGCCATGGGCATCGAGACGCTGCACCAGATCGACACCGGGCTCGACCCGGTCACCGCCGAGCGCGAGCAGTGGGACGACGGCAACAACACGTTGGCGATCGGTCCGCGGCTCGCCGTCGCGTACGAGCGCAACGAGCAGACCAACGCGCGGCTCGAGGAGCACGGCATCGAGGTCGTGGCGATCAGCGGCTCAGAGCTCGGCTCGGGTCGGGGTGGTCCACGCTGCATGTCCTGTCCGATGGAGCGCGACTGAGCCATGACCCTTGTCGACACGTTCGAGGCTGAACGCCCGCGCCTGATCAACGTCGCCTACCGGCTGACCGGTAGCGTCGCGGACGCCGAGGACGCGGTCCAGGAGGCCTGGCTCCGGCTCGACCGCGCCTCGACACGCACGTCGATCGACAACCTGCAGGCGTGGCTCACGACGGTCGTCAGCCGCCTGTGCCTCGATCGGCTGACCTCGGCCGCCGCGCGGCGCGAGACGTACGTCGGACAGTGGCTGCCCGAGCCGATCGTCACGCCGATCACCTCGTCGACGAGCTCCGGTGACATCGCACGGGATCCGCTCGAGACGGTCGTCAGCGACGAGGACAACCGCTTCGCGGCCCTCGTCGTGCTCGACGTCCTACCGCCCGACCAGCGCGTCGCGTTCGTGCTGCACGATGCGTTCGGCGTCCCGTTCGACGAGATCGCCGAGGTGCTCGGCATCCAGGCGGCCAACGCGCGCCAGCTCGCCTCTCGCGCCCGCCGGACAGTGGCGGACCCGCCGCCTCCGGTTCCTGACGAGGAGCACAACGCCGCCGTCAGCCGGTTCCTCGAGGCGATGGCGACCGGCGACCTCAACGCCGTGCTGGCGACCCTGCATCCCGACGCCTTGGTCATGGGCGACGCCAACGGCACCACCAACACCGCGGTCAACGTGATCCACGGTGCCGAGAAGTTCGCCCGGTTCTACCTCGGCCTGCTCAAGCGCTACGGCCCCGATGCGCTCACCAGCATGGAGCTCGTCCGGGTCAACGGCCAGCTGGGCGTCGCCACCTTCGGGTGGCAGGGCGACACAGCGCGCAACAGCTCGCCCCCACGCGTCGCGGGGTTCGCGGTGCGCGACGGCCTGGTCTGCGCGACGTACGACATCGCGAACCCCGAGAAGTGGTCGGGCGTCAGGCTCCCTGACTGGCCGGCTCGGCCGGTTCAGTAGCCCACGGCACCCGGCAGGCGTCGCCGGAGCTGAAGCCCTGGTCGGTGATCCCGAGCGCGTGGTTCATCCGGGCGCGCTGGTTCTCGTGCGTGATCTGGTACGTCAGCTCGAGCACGCCGGCGTGGCCGTACTTCTCGACCAGCGAGGCGACCTGCTCGTCGGTCACCTCGGTCGGCGTCGCGGTGATCGCGTCGGAGTAGCGGATGACCTCCCGCTCGGCCTCGGTGAACTTGTCGGACGTCTCGAACTCGCCGATCTCCTTGAGCCGGTCGATGTCGAGGCCCTCGAGGCGCTGCAGCATCGCGCCGAAGTCGACGCACCACGAGCAACCGACGGTCCACGCCGTGCGATAGACCGCGAGCTCGATGAGCGGTGCCGGCACGACGCGCATGGCCTTCTGCAGCGCGAGCTCGTGCCGTGCGGCGAGCATGAAGATCTTGCGGTGGTGCGCCATGATCGCGAACGGTTCGGGCACCTCGCCGACCTGCTTGCGCGCCATGCGGTAGCCGATCCTGACGATCGCGCCGGCGTCCTTGGGGGCGAGAGCGGGGATGCGAGGCATGGGATTCTCCTGTCCTGCGGCGCCCCTTGCGCCGCTCACCCCCCAGACGGCGCACCCCGCAGGGATGTGACAGCTACAGGTTGATCATGTGGCCGGCAAGGCCGTGGAAGCCCTCCTGCAGCGCCTCGCTGAGCGTCGGGTGCGTGTGCACGTTGCGGGCCAGCTCGAGCGCGCCGAGGTCCCACTTCTGCGCCAGAGTCAGCTCGGGCAACAGCTCGGCGACGTCGGCGCCGATCAGGTGACCGCCCAGCAGCTCGAGGTGCTCACCATCGGCGATGAGCTTGATGAACCCGCCGGGCTCGCCGAGTCCCTGCGCCTTGCCGTTGGCGGTGAACGGGAACTTGGCGACCTTGACGTCGTAGCCCTCGTCGCGTGCCTGCTGCTCGGTGAGCCCGAAGCTCGCGACCTGAGGCTGGCTGAACGTCGCGCGCGGCATCATCCGGTAGTCGCCGAGCTCCTGCGTCTCTGCGTTGCCGATCGTCTCGGCGGCGACGACACCCTGCGCCTCCGCCACGTGCGCGAGCTGGAGCTTGGCCGTGACGTCGCCGATCGCGTAGATGTGCGGGACGTTCGTCCGCATACGTCCGTCGATCGCGATGGCGCCTCGCTCGGTCAGCTCGACCCCTGTGGTCTCGAGCCCGAAGCCCTCGACACGAGGCGCGAAGCCCACCGACACCAGGACCCGGTCGGTCTCGATCGTGGTGCTGGTGCCGTCCTTGCCCGTGTAGGTCACGGTCACGCCGTCGTGGTGGTCGGTCACGTACTCGACCTTGGTCGACGTCAGGATCGGGATGCCGAGCTTGCGGTAGGCCTTGGTGATCTCCTTGGAGACCTCGACGTCCTCGTAGGGCAGGGCCCGGTCGAGGAACTCCACGATCGTCACGTCCACGCCGTAGCTCTTGAGCACGTACGCGAACTCCATGCCGATCGCACCCGCGCCGACGACCAGCATCGTGCGGGGCAGGTCGCGGTCGAGGATCTGCTCCTCGTACGTCACGACGTTGGTGCTGGGCTTGACACCGGGCAGCATGCGCACGGTCGAGCCCGTCGCGATGATCGCGTTGGCGAACTCGACGGTCTCGGTGCCGCCGGCCGTCAGGGCGACCTCGAGGGAGTGGGGACCGGTGAACGTCCCGCGGCCGTCGAGCTCGGTGATCCCGTTCTTCTTCATGAGGAAGTGGACGCCCTTGACCCGCCCGTCGGCGACCTCACGGCTGCGGTCGAACGCAACGCCGTAGTCGAAGCTGACGTCGCCGCGGATGCCGAACGTGTCGGCGTGATGCGTGAAGATCTGCGCGAGCTCGGCGTTGCGGAGCAGCGCCTTCGACGGGATGCACCCGACATTGAGGCACACACCGCCCCAGTACTTCTCCTCCACCACGGCCACGCTCAGGCCGAGCTGGGCGGCGCGAACCGCGGCCACATATCCACCGGGGCCGGCGCCGAGCACGACCACGTCAAAGGAACTCGTCATGCCTCATTCAACCGCTAGGCCGACCATGAGATTCCCCCGGGACCTTCAGCGAATCTGGACCTGGCCGCTCAGCAGGGCGGCGCGAGCCGAGCGCTGCTCGGAGGTCAGCGGCGCGTCCTCGGCGAGAGCAGCCTCGAGGCGCCCGCGGAACTCCAGGGCGGGCTTCTCCAGGTCAGCGGCAGATGCGTCAAACTCCCAGACCGGTACGAGCCGGCCGTGCGCGCGGAAGTGGCCGATCAGCTTGGTGCCCTCGCCCAGCGTCTCCTCGCCGCGCACCTTGAGGCGGGCGAGGGCGTCGAGCAGCGGGGTCTCGTCGTCGGTCATGACCCAACGCAGGAAGCGCTGCGGCCCCATCTCGGTCCAGTAGGCCGAGTCGACCGACTCCAGCCTGACCGTGGGGGCGATCGTCTGGTTGGCCTCGGCGAGCAGCTCTGCCGTCTCCGGCCGCTCGTCGGTGCCCTCGACCCAGTAGTCGAAGCCCTCGTGCACCGCGACGTCGAAGCTGCTCGACGGATCGATGAGGTCCTGGAGCCGCGAACCGACGCCGGGCTCCGTCATGCGCACAGGCTGGCCCGGCTCCATCTCGAGCGCGGTCTCCACGACGTACGCGAGGTCGCGGCTGATGTCGCCGAAGTTGTGCGCGACCTGCAGACCCACCCAGATCTCACCGTCGGGGCGCACGATGCCGGCGCCGTTGCCCGGCAGCAGCGAGCAGATGCGGACGGTCCGGCCGGAGGCCAACGTGATGGTCGCCGACGCCGAGGGGACGAACTCGCGCAGGGCGATCCAGTCGCCCTCGTTGGGGAGTCCCTCGAAGGTGCGCGCCACGAACGGCATGCGTTCCTTCTTGGCGGCCTTGTTCTTGAGTCGCGACTTCTTGCCCATGACGGGCGAGTCTAGGCGACCGGGTCGAGCCGATCAGTGGGGGCTGAGGCCGAGCTCGGCGTTGACCCGGGTGCCGGTCGACATGTCGACCCACCAGCGGTCGGCGACCCGGTTGATGATCGACAGCCCACGCCCACTGAGCGAGTCCTCGTCGAAGTCGATCGGCTTGAGGGAGCCACCCTTGCCGGCGTCGTAGACGCTCAGCTCGAGCAGCGTGCCATTGATCGCCCACGAGATCTCGATCGTGCCGTCGGACGTGGGTACGCCGTGACAGACCGCGTTGGCGATCATCTCGCTGATCACGATGAGGGCGTTGTCGATGACCTCGGCGGACGCCCGGTTGACCGTGAGGAACGCGGCGAGCCGGGTGCGCGCGACGCCCGGCGTCGAGGCGACGAAGGGTAGGCGGATGGTGTCATGAACCTTCATGACCACCACCCATCTGCCGCGGAACAGGAGGCGTCGCTGGATTCGCAAGGGCGAATGGCGACACCTGTATAGCCCAAAGTAACTACTCGGAGGGGTTCATCGCTACTCCCCGGGCAAAGAACACCCCCGTACGTGTCGCATCACACGGTGCGAGAGACCATGGAGACATGAGCGAATCCGGCATTCCCAGCACCGACATCAACGGCGTTCCGGAGGTGATCCCCGCCGATCTCGTCGTCCTCGATGTCCGCGAGCCGCACGAGTGGGCGGCCGGTCACATCGACGGCGCGATCCACATCCCGCTCCGCGAGCTGCCCAACCGCGTCGGCGAGCTCGACCCGTCGGCACGGGCGCTCGTGGTCTGCCATGTCGGCGGCCGCTCCGCCCAGGCGACCGCGTGGCTGCACGCCCAGGGGCACGACGTGGTCAACCTCGAGGGCGGCATGGACGCCTGGGAGCGGGCCGGGCGACCGATCGCGGGCTAGCGAGAGCTCGGGGTCCAGCCCGGCGGCAGCTCTCCCGGATAGTCAGGCGTGGCGGGATGGACCGTCGGCGTCCGCGGAGGGACCGGTGCGGGCCAGGCTTGCTGCGGTGGCGGCTGGACCGGCGGCCACGCCTGCTGGACCCGCGGCCACCAATAGGCGTAGGGCGGCGGCGGCCACATCGGCGCCTGCGGTGGCGGTGGCGGCGGGATCGGTGCACGAGTCCGTTGAAGGTCGTGGCGGCGGGCCGCCCACTCGACCAGCACCAGCAGGGCCACGCTCGAGATGATCGTCGGGATGAGGTCGGTGGGACCGGCGTCGGTGTCGTCGGTCGCCGAGATCATGCCCAGGGCGTCGAGCACGAACAGCACGACGTTGTTGGCGGTGTGCGCTGCGATGCCTGCTTCGAGCCCACCCGTGCGGATCGTCAGCACGGCAGCCGTGAGGCCGAAGATCCCGACGTCGACGAGGCCCCACAGCTCGTACTCGTGCCCGGCGACGAACAGCGGCACCGAGACGATCACCGGGATGGCCGCGAACCGCGTCCACGAGCCGACGAGCTGCAGGACGTAGCCACGGAAGACGTACTCCTCCGCCGCTGCCTGGAACGGGGTCAGCAGCAGGACCAGGCCGATCGCGACGATCGCCCGGGTGCTGACGTGTGGCGCGCTGACCTCGGCCGGGTCGGTCAGCTCCCCGATCGCGACGGATCCACCGATCGTCACGAGGAACACCGCGAACGAGATCAGCGCCGTGCGGGCCAGCCACCCCGTGCGGAGGCGGCCGGCGACCGACGAGAGGTAGCCGATCGGCCGTGGACCCGTGATGAGCACGGCCAACAGCACCGCCGGGATCATGATCACGAGCGAGAGCATGTCGAGGGCGAAGAAGTCGAGGTGCTGCAGGTCCAGGTCACCCGCGGCCTCGGTCCAGGCATCGAACGTGTCAGTCCCCGACCCGGCCGCGAACACGATCAACGCCACCAGGATCAGGACGATCCCCGCGCCGATCCAGATCACGACCGCGAGGAGACCGGCCACCGGCAGCTTCCACCACGCGTACGCGGGAGTCTCACGAGCGAGCCGGTGATAGCGCGTGGACATGGCGGTCATCCTCACACCAGACATGGAACAGCGCCACCGGGATGTCCCGATGGCGCTGCGATGTCGTGCTGGGTTACTTGGCGGCGGCCTTGAGGCGCGAGCCGACGCTCACCTTGACGCCGAAGCCGGCGGGGATGTCGATCGTCTCGCCGGTCGAGGGGTTGCGACCCGTGCGTGCGGCACGCGGGACGCGCTCGACGGACAGGATGCCGGGGATCGAGACCTTCTCGCCATTGCTGACGGAGTCGAGCAGGATCTCGCTGAAGGACGAGAGGACGGCGTCGGCCTCGGCCTTGCTGGTGCCGGCCTTCGAAGCGAGGGCAGCGACGAGGTCGTTGCGTGAGATAGCCACAAAAGCTCCTTGTGAGTGAATGGGTGTATCGACAGTCTATGAACCCGCGGCGACGATTCAATCGCGCCCCCACGGGAGTCTCGCCCCTCGACCCCTGCTACTGGCGCCAGAGCGCCGGCGGCTCGGCGTCGACGAGGGGGGCGATCGCTCGCAGATAGCGTTGCCGCGACCACTCCGTCACGCCCAGAGAGCCGAGGTGGTCGGTGCGCCACTGCGTGTCGATCAGGCCCTCGTCGCCGACCACCTCGACGAGTCCCATCAACGCGACCTTGGAGGCGTCGGTCGCACGGTGGAACATCGACTCGCCGGCGAACAAGGCGCCGATGCTCAGTCCGTACAGTCCGCCGACGAGCCGCCCGTCGGCATCCCGGGTCTCGATCGAGTGCGCCCAGCCGAGCCGGTGCATGCGCACGTACGCCTCCCGGATCGCCGAGTCGATCCAGGCCCCGGTGCGCGACGGGTCGGCACACGCGTCGATGACCTCCTCGAACGACTCGTCGATCGTCACCTCGTAGCGCCTCCGCGACCTGGCGAGCGAGCGGCTGACGCGCAGGTCGGACGGCACGAGGACTCCCCGACGCATCGGCGACCACCACAGCAGCATCCCGTCGTGCGGCATCGGGAAGGCGCCCCGGCGGTACGCCTCAAGGAGCGTGCCGGGCTCGAGGTCGGCGCCCGCGGCGACGCAGTCCTCCGGCGGCCACTCGGCGGGGTCGAAGACCCACGGCGTCGGCTCCAGCGGCTGACGCACTCTCATGAGTCCAGCACGCGCGACAGGTGGCGGATCGGCCCCTCGCCCCAGTCCTGCCACTCGGCGGCGCTGGCCTCGTCGAGGAACGCCGACCAGCTCGCCGCGCGGTTGACGGCCTGGGTCAGCTCCACAGTCGTGAACATGTCGTCGACGTCGCGCGGGTCGAGGTGCCACGTGCCGGCGTACGCCTCGAGCACGGGCTCCCACGGGATCGACGCCAGCGAGGTGATCCACCCGTAGGGCACGCACAGCGCCTCGACTGCGTGGGCCCACTGTCCGTCACCGAAGTCGAACACCCGCATCGACCCGTCGTCGAGCGCGAACACGTTGTTCGGGTGCACGTCGCCGTGCTGCCACGTCGCCGGGAGCGCGCTGTGGCTCAGTGTCTCGACAGCGTCCGCGATCGCCGGGCGAGCACCGAGCAGTCGAAGCCTGAGGTCGGCGTCGACGTGCGCGGGGTGATCGGCGGGATGCTGCGAGAAGATCTCGACGACGCGGTCGAACCGGTCCAGCACGGTCGCGGGGGAGTAGTCCGGCAGACCCGCGGCCAGGAGGCGCTCGCGGTGCGGTGCGGCGGCCTGCTGGATCCGCGCGACCTCGACGACGACCCGCTGCCAGTCCTCGACGGTCGGCTCCCGTGTCTCCCGCAGCGTGACGCCCCGGTCCCGCGTCAGCATCCAGCCGCGACCCGCGTCGATCGCGTACGGGGCGTCGACCGAGTCGGGCGCCAGGCGTGCCAGCTCGAGCTGCAGCGCCGGCTCGAACGCCAGCGCTGTCGCGTTGGCCTTGAACCACAGCCGACCCGACCCGGTCGGGACCGTGAGCTGGGTCGACCACGGGCGTACGCGGGGCTGGTCGATCGGTCCGGTGACGGCGTCGCCGTGCCGCTCCAGCTGCTCACGGATCCACGACTCGGCGTCCCGCCGCCAGTCGTCACCGACGACGCGCTCGGAGAAGGGGCGAGCCATGCCCACAGCGTAGGGCCATCGCGCGCGGAGATGCCGCCGCTCGTACCGCACCTATGCTGGACGGATGGGAGTACGCCGCACCGTCGCCCTGTCCGCGGGGGCCAAGCTCGCGCCAGCCGTCGCGTCCGGCTACGTCCGTACGGTCCTCGACCACGCGATCGACGGCATCGGTCCGTTGCGGTCGGCTGCGGCGTCGGCAGACACCAAGCTGGTCGACCACGGCGGTGACGTCGAGAAGGCCATTCGCCTACTGATCCGGATGCACGCGAGCCTGGCAGGGGTGCAGGGGTTCGTCACGAACCTCGGCGGCTTCTCGACGCTCGCGGTGTCGGTGCCGGCCAACGTCGTCGGCGTGACCGTCGTGCAGTGCCACCTCGTCGCGGGCATCGCGCATCTGCGCGGCTACGACCTCGAGGATCCGCGCGTGCGCAACGCGATCCTCGCCTGCATGCTCGGCGAGGATGCCGTGTCGGGGCTGGTCAAGCGGCACAAGCTGCCCTCGTCGCCGATGGCGCTCGCCACCTCCCCGGTGCACGACCCGGTCCTCGACGAGACGCTGTCGCGTGAGGTGACCGCCGAGCTCGTCGCGCGTACGGCCGGGCGGCGAGCGGTGACGCTGATCGGCCGCCGCATCCCGCTGCTCGGCGGCGCCGTCGGCGGGTCGAGCGATGCCCTGGCGACGTGGCACGTGGGTCAGTTCGCCGCCGACGAGCTCCGCGACCGCCGCCTTCGCTGAGGCCGCCTGCCCGGCGACTGTCACACCTCGCACCTACCGTCGTACGCATGACGCTCGAAGCCGTGATCCTCGCGCTGCGCGAGTCGTGGGGCCCCGACACCTGCGCGCCCGAGGACGTCGCCGACTGGACACCCGACAACCCGGCCCGTGGCCAGTGCGCGACGACGGCGCTGGTGCTGCACGACTTCTTCGGTGGCTCGCTGGTGACCGGCGAGGTCTTCGTCGAGCCCTTGACAGGCTCAGGGGCCATGGAGCGGGTCGACTTCCACTGGTGGAACCGCCTGCCGGACGGCGAGCAGGTCGACCTCACCCTTGAGCAGTTCGGCCCGCGCGAGCACGTCGTCGGCGGCATCGACGTCCTGCGACCGACGGGCCCGACGCGGCTCGACCGGCAGTACGCGCTGCTGTCCGCGCGCGTGTCGGCGCGCCTCGCCCAGTCGTGGGGGTCCCCCCAACACACCAGGGCGTAGCCGTTGGGGGCCTAGCGCAGGGCCCGCACCACGGCGCTGGCCGGTTCCTTGCCCAGCACCTTCGACATCCACACGCTCGTGCGCACCAACGCCTCGAGGTCGACGCCGTGCTCGATCCCGAGGCCGGTCAGCAGCCACACGAGGTCCTCGGTCGCCAGGTTGCCCGTGGCGCTCTCGGCGTACGGGCAACCCCCGAGCCCTCCGGCCGAGGCGTCGAACGTCGTGATGCCGTGGCGCAGCGCGGCGTGGGCGTTGGCGAGCGCCTGGCCGTAGGTGTCGTGGAAGTGCATCGCCAGCCGGTCGACGCCGACGCCCGCCGCGTCGAACGCCTCGATCAGTGCCCCGACGTGCCCGGCCGTGCCGACGCCGATCGTGTCGCCGATCGACAGCTGCGTCGCACCGAGGTCGAGCAGCTGCGTGCCGGTGGTGACGACCTGCTCGATCGGCACGTCGCCCTCCCACGGGTCGCCGAAGCACATCGACACGTACGCCCGGACGTCCAGCCCGGCGTCGCGCGCCCGCCTGACGACCGGCTCGAACATCGCGAACTGCGAGTCGAGCGTGGAGTTGAGGTTCTTCTGGGCGAACGTCTCGGTCGCGCTGCCGAAGATCGCGATGTGGCTGCAACCGGCCTCGAGCGCCCGGTCCAGGCCACGCTCGTTCGGCACCAGCACCGGCAGCGGCGTCGGCCCGTCGAGCGGCAGCCGGGCGACGAGGTCGGCGGCATCGGCGAGCTGCGGGACCCACTTCGGGTGGACGAAGCTCGTGGCCTCGACGACCGGCAGCCCCGCTGCGATGAGGCGGGTGATGAACTCCGCCTTGTCGTCGAGCGACACGATCGCCGACTCGTTCTGCAGCCCGTCGCGCGGCCCGACCTCGTAGATCGTGACGGCTGCCGGCAGTGCCGGGTCGCGCACGACGCTCATGCCGGATCCACCGTGAAGAGCAGGTGCTTGATCGGCACCTGGTCGCCGACGGCGACGCCGACGTGGGACACCACGCCGTCGTAGGGCGCCTGCAGGGCGAGCTCCATCTTCATCGCCTCGACGACGCCCAGCTGCTGGCCGAGCGTGACGGTGTCTCCCTCGGCGACATCGACCTTGAGCACGGTGCCGGGCATCGGCGAGACCAGGTCGGCGTCGGTGGAGGCACCGAGATGGTGGCCGCCGCGCATCGGGTCAGGAGTGTCGAGCCGCCAGTTGTGGCCCTGCCAGGCGATCGTCAGCCCCTCCCGATCGGCGATCGCCAGCAAACCCGGGGCGGCCCCCTCATCGTTCGTGAACGTGAACTCCCAGGACCTGCCCGCCTCGTCGACCAGCACGACGCGGGTCGGCGCCGGGTCGGCGCCGGCGCGCCAGCCGTCGTTGGCCGACCACGGCGAGCCGCCCTCGGGATGCGTGAAGCTCGCCCACAGTCGCGCCGCCGCCTTGGCTGCGTCGGCCGCCAGCTCGGGCGGGGTCAGCAGGTCGATCGACGCGTCGCTGTCGAGCCACGCGGTGTGCACCTCACCGACGGCGAAGTCGCGGCTCGCGACCAGTCGGCGTACGAAGCCCAGGTTCGTCGTCACCCCGAAGATCCCGGTGTCGTCGAGGGCCGAGACCATGCGGTGCCGGGCGTCCTCGCGGTCGGTGCCGGCGACGACGATCTTGCCGAGCATGGGGTCGTACGCCGTGGACACCTCCTGGTCCGCGCCCAGGTCGGTCTCGACCCGCGCGTCCTCCGGCCAGGCGGCGTCGAGCACGTGACCGGCCTGGGGCAGGAACCCGGCGTAGGGGTCCTCGGCGTACACGCGGACCTCCATCGCGTGACCCGTCGCCGTGATCTGGTCCTGGGCGAGCGGCAGCGGCTGTCCCGCAGCGACGAGCAGCTGCCACTGGACGAGGTCGAGCCCGGTGATCTCCTCGGTGACCGGGTGCTCGACCTGCAGGCGCGTGTTCATCTCCAAGAAGTAGGATCGGCCGTCGGCGACGAGGAACTCGACGGTGCCGGCGCCGGTGTAGCCGACCTCGCGGCACAGCGCGACGGACGAGTCGTGGAGCGTACGGCGGAGCTCGTCGGTCAGCCCGTAGGCCGGCGCTTCCTCGACGACCTTCTGATGACGCCGCTGCACCGAGCAGTCGCGCTCGAACAGGTGCACGACGTTGCCGGCGGTGTCGCCGAAGACCTGCACCTCGACGTGCCGACCGGCCTCCACGTACTTCTCGACCAGCAGCGTGTCGTCGCCGAACGCCGATGCGGCCTCGCGCCGGGCAGCATCGATCGCCGCAGCCAGGCCGGAGGCCTCACGGACGATGCGCATGCCCTTGCCACCGCCGCCGGCGGCAGCCTTGACGAGCACGGGGTAGGCGTCAGCCGGCACGGCGTCGGCGTCGAACTGCGGCGTGACCGGTACGCCCGCCCGCTCGGCGATCGCCCGCGCCCGGTCCTTGCGGCCCATCGCGTCCATGACGTCGGCGGTCGGTCCGATGAACACCAGGCCTGCATTGACCACGGCCCGGGCGAACTCGGCGCGCTCGGACAGGAAGCCATAGCCGGGGTGGATCGCCTCGGCGCCGGACTCCTTGGCTGCCGCCAGGACACGCTCGATCGACAGGTAGGACTCGGTCGCCGGCGTCGGACCGAGGTGGACCGCGTCGTCGGCGAAGCGTACGTAGGGGGCGTCGGCATCGGCGTCGGAGTAGACCGCGATGCTCCGCAGCCCGGCCTCACGGCAGGCCCGAATCACCCGCCGGGCGATCTCGCCGCGGTTGGCAACCAGGACACTCGTGAAGGTCATCGGCTCGCCTTACATGCGGAACAGGCCGAAGTTCGGCTCTGGGGTCGGGGTTGCGGCAGCGAGCTGGAGGCCCATGCCGAGCACGCGGCGGGTGTCGACCGGGTCGATGATCCCGTCGTCCCACAGCCGCGCGGTGGAGTAGTAAGGAGAGCCCTTGCGCTCGAACTGCTCGCGGATCGGCTCACGGAACGCGGCCTCGTCCTCGGCCGACCACTCCTCGCCGCGCGCCTCGAGTCCGTCGCGCTTGACCGTCGCGAGCACCGCCGCGGCCTGCTCGCCGCCCATGACCGAGATGCGCGCGTTGGGCCACATCCAGAGGAACCGCGGGTCGTACGCGCGGCCGCACATGCCGTAGTTGCCGGCACCGTAGGAGCCACCGATCACCACCGTGAACTTCGGCACGACCGACGACGCGACGGCGGTGACGAGCTTGGCGCCGTCCTTGGCGATGCCGCGGTTCTCGTACTCCTGGCCGACCATGAATCCGGTGATGTTCTGCAGGAACACCAGGGGGATGCCGCGCTGGTTGGCGAGCTGGACGAAGTGCGCGCCCTTGAGCGCCGACTCGCTGAACAGGATGCCGTTGTTGGCCACGATCGCGACGGGATAGCCCCAGATGCGGGCGAAGCCGCACACCAGCGTCTCGCCGTAGAGCGGCTTGAACTCGTGGAGGCGGGACGCGTCGACGATCCGGCGGATGACCTCACGAACGTCGTACGGTGCGCGGTTGTCGACCGGCACGACGTCGTAGAGCGTCTCGGGATCCTCGGCCGGCGGCACCGGCTCGTGGGGCGGCTCGGGGCTCGGCGGTCGCTCGAGCGTCCCGACGATCGAACGTACGATCTGCAGCGCGTGCTCGTCGTCGTCGGCCAGGTGGTCCACGACGCCGGAGACCCGGGCATGCACCTCGCCGCCGCCCAGGTCCTCAGCCGTCACGACCTCACCGGTCGCGGCCTTCACGAGTGGCGGGCCGGCGAGGAAGATCGTGCCCTGGTCCTTGACGATGACGGTCTCGTCGCTCATCGCCGGGACGTACGCTCCGCCGGCCGTGCACGAGCCCATCACGGCGGCGATCTGCGGGATCTGCTGCGCCGACATGCGTGCCTGGTTGAAGAAGATCCGGCCGAAGTGCTCGCGGTCGGGGAACACCTCGTCCTGCATCGGGATGAACGCACCGCCGGACTCGACGAGGTAGACGCACGGGAGGTTGTTCTGCTCCGCGATCGTCTGCGCCCTCAGGTGCTTCTTGACCGTCAGCGGGAAGTAGGTGCCGCCCTTGACTGTCGCGTCGTTGGCGACGATGACGCAGTCGTGACCGCTGATCCGGCCGATCCCGACGATGATGCCGGCGCTCGGGACGTCGTCGTCGTACACGCCGTCGGCGGCCAGGGGCGCGATCTCGAGGAACGGCGAGCCCGGGTCCAGGAGGTGATCGATGCGGTCGCGCGGCAACAGCTTGCCGCGCGCGACGTGGCGATCGCGGGCCGCCTGGCTCCCGCCCACGCGGGCAGCGGCGAGCCGCGATCGCAGCTCTTCGACAAGTTCACGCATACCCAGCAGGTTAACAGTCGTTAACCACTCGCCGCCACTGGCCTAGAGTGAGGGCGTGAGCACGACACGTCGCCAGCAGATTCTCGACACGGCCGCGACGCTGTTCGCCGAGCGGGGCTTCCACGGCGTCTCCGTGCACGACATCGGCGGCGCGTGCGGCATCTCCGGACCGGCCCTCTACAAGCACTTCGCCGGCAAGGACGACATCCTCACGCAGGCGCTCACGGCGATCAGCGAGCAGCTCCTCGCCGAGGGCCAGGCGCGAGCCGCCGCTGCTGCCGAACCTGCTGACGCTCTCGACGCGCTCATCGCGTGGCACATCGACTTCGCCCTCGGCCATCCTGCGCTCATCGTGATCCAGGAACGCGAGTGGGCCAACCTCGACGCCGCGGGACGCAAGGAGGTGAGGTCACTCCAGCTGGCCTACGTCGACATCTGGGTCGACGTCGTACGCCGCCTGCGCAGCGACCTCGAGGCCGCCGAGGCGCGAGCCGTCGTGCAGGCGACGTTCGGGCTCCTCAACTCCACGCCGCACAGCGCCCGCATCAGCGAGTCGGCGATGCGAGCTCGTCTCTCGACGATGGCGCACTCGGCTCTGCTCGCCTGACGGACCGGCGGCTGATCGTCGCCGCAGCGACACCGGCGAGCATCACCGCGCCGCCGACGAGCTCGAGGACGCTCGGCACCTCGTCCTGCACGATCCATGCGGTGGCGATGCCCACGACCGGGACCAGAAGGACGAACGGCACGACCGCGCTCGCGGGATGGCGGGCCAGCAGGTTGTTGAAGATCCCGTAGCCGACCAGCGAGGCGCCGATCGCGGTGTAGGCCGTGCTGGCGATCGCCACCGCTGACAGGTGCGTCAGCGCATGGCCGACCTCGCCGCCGCCGTCGACCACGAGGGACAGGCCGAGGGCCGGAAGCGGCACGACGAGGGCAGACCACACGACGAGCGAGAACCCTGAGGAGATCCCGGCCTGACGGGCGATGACGTTGCCGATCGCCCACGACGTCGCCGCTCCGAGCATCACGAGGACGGGCACGACCGGCGCCGTCGCTCCGTGCCCGACCACGACGAGCACGAGGCCGGCGGTGCCGAGCGAGGCGCCGACAACCTGGCGGCGAGACGGTGACTCCTTGAGGACGATCGCTGCGATCACGATGGTGAAGATGACCTGGGCCTGGAGCACGAGAGAGGCGAGCCCGGCCGGCATGCCGAGCTCGAGGGCGATGTAGAGAAGGCTGAACTGGCCGAGGCTCATGAACGAACCCACCGCCACGACGGTGCGCCAGTCCGCCTTCGGCCGCGGCACGAAGAACACGAGCGGCAGCGCGACGAACGTGAACCGCATCGCGAGGAACAGCAGCGGCGGCACGTCGGCGAGGCCCTCGTCGATGACGACGAAGTTGGCGCCCCACAGCACCATCACGAGGACGGCGAGCATGCTGTGCTTCAGCGACATGCGTCCAGTCTCTCGCGCTCAACGATGAAGCACCAGCGACGGTTTCTGAACACAACAGCGTACTGTTGCTTCATGATCGACCTCGGAGCGCTGCGTTCGCTGATCGCCGTGCGCGACCACGGCAGCATCGTCTCGGCGGCCGCCGCCCTCGACTTCACTCCGTCGGCGGTCTCGCAGCAGATCAAGAAGCTCGAGCGCCAGAGCCGGTCGCCGATGCTCGAACGCGTCGGTCGCAGCGTCATCCTGACCGAGCGCGGCCGGTTGCTCGCCGAACGCGGGTCCCTGCTCCTCGCCGACCTCGAGCAGGTCGAGAACCTTGCGGTCGGCGGAGCCGAAGAGCTCCGCGGCACGTTCCGGATCGCGTCGTTCTCGACGGCGTCACGCGGCATCGTGGCGCCGCTCCTCGCGCGGCTGCGTGCCACGGCACCGGACCTCGACGTCACGGTGCTCGAGGTCGACCCCCGCGAAGCGGTCACGCTCGTCGAGCGCGGCGGCACCGACCTGTCGATCGTGCACGACTGGAGCACCATGCCGCTCGAGCTGCCCGCGACCCTCGAGCAGCACGAGGTCCACGTCGACTGGGCAGACGTCCTGCTGCCGTGGGACCACCGGCTGTCGCTCCGGGACTCGGTCACGCCGATGGACCTGGTCGACGAACGCTGGGTGACCACCCCCGCCGGCACGATCTGCCACGACTGGCTCGTGCACATGTTCGCGAGGCACGGCGTACGCCCGGACATGCGCTACTTCGACGGGTCCTACTCGACCCACGCCGCGATGGTCGAGCACGGCGTCGCGGTCGCCCTCGTCCCGCGTCTCGGCCGCGAGACGCTCTCGCCCCGGGTCCGGGCCGTGCCCGTCGTCGACCCCACTCCGACCCGGCGGGTCAGCTCGTTGTGGCGGGCCTCCAGCCGGGAGAACCCCGCACGCCTGCACGTGCATCGCGAGCTCGAGGACCTGTTCCCGCGGGTGCCCTAGGATTTCGCGCAACCCGGATCCAGGAGCGCGACATGGTCAGTCTCGGCAAGCTGCTCGGCGGCAACCTCGACATCAAGAAGGTGCAGCAGGTCGTCGACCTGGTGTGGGACAACAAGGACGAGCTCGCCGACAGCGCCAAGCTCGCCAAGGAGATCCCCGACTTCATCCGTACGCTCGCGAGTGGCCTCTCCGAGGCCGGTGACCAGGCCCGCGCAGCCGGCCTCGCACTGGTTGGCACCGACGGCAGATCGGGTGCCACCACCCGCCTCGGCAACAGCGCCACGACCCTGGGCTCGATCGCGGACAACCTCACGAGCGTCGCGAAGTTCGTCGCCGACGCCGCCGACGACGTCGAGAAGGTGCCGATGATGGGCGGCCCGGCGAAGCAGCTGGGCGGAGCGGCCAAGACGATCCGCGACACGACGTCGGGCCTCGGCGGTCTCGCGGACGACCTGGTCGGCCTCGCCGAGATCCTGGGCAACGTCGGCGCCGCCCTGAGCAAGCTCGGCGACAGCCTCGACACGTCGGGCACCACGGCGCGGGGCTTCGCGGCGCCCGCCTAGGTGGCGGTTTGCCTTGCGGGGTCTAGGGCGCGTTGAGCGGATCCTGCTCGACCCCGAACCCGCAGTGCTTCGCGACGAAGTCGAAGATCTGCTTCTTCTGCGGCTCGGTGAACCGCAGGAAGAAGAACGCCGGCCCGGACCGCGTGCTGTCGACGTGGAGCGGCATCGTCGCGCCCGTACGATCCTCGGCGACGACGTGGATGTCGCACCGGTTCGGGATGATCTCCAGGGTCGTGCGGTACGCCCCGCTGCCCGCGACGAGCTCGTGCCGGATGTTCGACCCGGGCGCCGGCTTGAGCAACGTGGTCCCGTCGACCGGTCCGAGGCGCACCGGTCCGCCGTTCTCGCGAGCCGTGAACGTCATGCCGACCTTGAGCACCGAGTCGCGGCCCTTGCCCTCCACCGGGAACGTGTCGTCGACCGTGAGGTCGGCGATGGTGCTCTCGGCACAGTCGCGCTTCATGAACAGCGCGACGCTGCCGTAGTGGTCCTTGGGCTCGACGACGGACGTCCGCGCCTGGCCCTCGCCGACCCGGTACGTCACCCGGGCCGTCGCGTCGATCCCGGAGCCGGACTTCTTCGTGGGGCAGCTTGCGGGTGCCATCGACATCGTCAGGTTGACCGTCGCGCCGGCCGGGATCGTCGCAGGCCCCTCGTACGTGGACGCTTTGCCGAGCCGGGTCGAGGTCAACCGGGCCGCCGACACCGTGACGGGCTTGGCCCCGTGGTTGACGACCTGGAGCTGGAAATGACGGTTCTGCAGGTCCTGGCGTGCCTGCTCGACCCGGAACGTCACGCCCTTCGGCACGTCACTCAACCCGTCCCCGTCGCTGCCGCCGCACGCGGCCAGCGGCAGCAGGAGGAGCAGGGCGAGCGCACGACGCATGACCACGATCGTAGGGCGATCAGGTCAGGTCAGGCATCCTTGAGCGTCCGCCACGACACCACCGCTGCGGCCAGCGCCACGATGATCGCCGTCGCCGAGGTGAGCTGCACGCCGAGGTCGAACGCCTCGTGCGCCGAGCGGACCATCGCCTCGCCCACACCGTTGGGGTAGAACTTGGCGTACTCGACGGTGCCTCCGAGGGTCTCGAACGTCTGGTCGTTCTCGCCCCACTTCGCCACCGCGGGCACCGTCAGGTGCGACCGGTAGGTCGAGGTGAGGATGCTGCCCAGCACCGCGGTGCCCAGCACGGCACCCACCTCGTACGCCGTCTCGGAGATCGCCGATGCAGAGCCCGCCTTGAAGGGCGGAACGCTCGACAGCATCAGGTCGTTGGTCAACGTCTCGGCCAGCCCGATCCCGAGTCCGAGCACCGAGAACGCGATGAGGATCGAGACCGTCGACGGCGTGCCGATGAAGGCGGCGATCGCGTACCCAGCCGCCGACAGGCCGAAGCTGCCGGCGACCAGCGCCCGCGCCGGAAAGACCCGCACGAGCCGGACCGCGGCGAACCCGGCGATGACGGTGACGAGCAGACCGGGCAGCAGCACCGTCGCCGCCGACAGGGGGGACAGGCCGACCACGAGCTGCAGGAACTGCGCCGCGAAGAACATGAACCCGGCGTAGCCCATGAGGCTCAGCAGGTTCGCCATGATCGCGCCGCTGAAGACCCGGTCGGAGAACAGCGTCATGTCGATCATCGGGTCGACGAGGCGGTGCTGCCGGCGTACGAACAGCACACCGCTGACGATGCCGACCCCGAAGCCGATCAGCGCCGCGTCGTTGAACCCGTGCTCGGCGACCTGCTTGATGCCGACGACGAATGGCAGCATCGCGGTCATCGACAGCACGATGCTGACGGCGTCGATGCGGCCGGGGCGCGGGTCACGCGACTCCGGGAGCAGGAAGACCGCCGCCACGAGGAAGACCGCGATGATCGGCACGTTGATGAAGAACACCGAGCCCCACCAGAAGTGCTCGAGGAGCCAGCCGCCCATGACGGGGCCGAGGGCCGCACCCCCGGCGAACATCGAGGCCCACGTGGCGATCGCGAGGCGGCGGTCGTCGCCGTGCGCGAAGATGTTGCGGATCAGCGACAGCGTCGACGGCATCAGGGTCGCGCCGAAGACACCGAGCAGCGCGCGCGAGGCCAGCAGCGCCTCGGCGTTGGGGCTGAACGCGGCGCACACCGAGGCGACGCCGAAGCCGACGGCGCCGATGAGCAGCAGTCGGCGACGCCCGATGCGGTCGCCGAGGCTGCCCATCGCGACGAGCAGTCCGGCCAGCATCAGCGGGTAGATGTCGACGAGCCACAGCATCTGCTCGCCGGTCGGGCGCAGCGCGGTGCTGACCTGCGGGAGGGCGAAGCTCAGCACGGTGTTGTCGATCGAGGTCAGCAGCACCGGCAGCATGAGGACGCCCAGGGCCAGCCACTCACGCAGTCCCGCGCGGGGTGCGTCGAGCTGGGGGGCGCGGTAGCGCGGGTCGATCGTGGTCATGGGGTCCTCCTTCCGGACAAGACGGTCAACTATACCGTCCAGACGGTACAGTCAACGAAGCGAAGCCGGGTGATATTCCTCTCGGTAAGGTGGCCGCATGTCACAGGGAGAACGATCAACGCGCGATCGGCTGCTCGACGCGTTCGAGACGCTTCTCGTGACCGCCGGCAGCCGGGCTGCCACGCTCGACGCCGTCGCCGCGGAGGCCGAGGTCTCCAAGGGCGGGCTGCTCTATCACTTCCACAGCAAGGACGAGCTCGTCGAGGGCATGCTGACCCGGCTGCGCGAGCAGGGGGAGGCCGACGTCGCCAAGATGCGCACTGCCAAGAAGGGTCCCGTCGAGTTCTACCTCGCCACCTCGGTCAACACCGGCAGCAACTTCGACCGTGCCCTCGTCGCCGCCGGCCGCATCGCGCAGGAGAACGACTCCCGCGCCTCGGCCGCGCTCGCCGACCTCCGCGAGGGCTGGTTCACGGTGCTGCGCGAGCACCTCGGTGACGAGTCGCTCGCCCGCACGATCCAGCTCATCGGCGACGGGCTCTACTTCGACGACACCACGGGCCTGACAGAGAAGAATGCCCTCAAGCACGTCCGCGCCGTGCTGAAACGCCTCGACGTCCTTTAGGAGTTCACCGCGCGTCGGCTGCGCGTGCACGGGCAGGTCACCCGGCGCCCCTGCACTCGAGGCATGACACTCCTTCATCCGTACGTCCGCCGCACGGCACTCGCCCTGGGCGGGGCCGCCATCGCCACCGGTGCCGTCGCAGTCCCTGCGACCGCCGAGAAGGCACCCGCCACGACGCACCACCAGGCCATCACGGTGTTCGCGCATCGCGGCGCCTCGGGCTACCGGCCCGAGCACACCCTCGCCGCGTACGCCCTGGCGATCAAGCTGGGCGCCGACTACATCGAGCCCGACCTCGTCAGCACCAAGGACGGCGTCCTCGTCGCCCGTCACGAGAACGAGATCAGCGGCACGACCGACGTCGCCGATCACCCCGAGTTCGCCCAGCGCAAGACCACGAAGACCGTCGACGGCGTCGCCGAGACCGGCTGGTTCACCGAGGACTTCACCCTCAAGGAGCTCAAGACGCTGCGAGCCAAGGAGCGGCTGCCTTCCGTGCGCCCGGGCAACACCCGCTACGACGGGCGCTTCGAGATCCCGACGTTCGACGAGGTCCTCGCCCTGGCGAACTCCGAGAGCCGCAAGCGCGGCCGGGTCATCGGCGTGGCGCCGGAGACCAAGCACCCGACCTACTTCCGGTCGATCGGCCTGCCACTGGAGAAGCCGCTGCTGCGCTCCCTCACGAGGTACGGCCGCAACTCCAAGCACGGCAAGGTCGTCATCCAGTCGTTCGAGACCGGCAACCTGCGCAGCCTCGCGCGCCAGACCCGCGTTCCGCTGGTCCAGCTCACCTCGGCGACCGGCGCACCGTACGACCTGAAGGCCGCCGGCGACCCTCGCACGTACGCCGACCTCATGACGCCGGCCGGGCTGCGCGACGTCGCGACGTACGCGGACTGGCTCGGGCCGGAGAAGAACAGCATCATCCCGCGTGACGCCCAGGGCTTCCTGACGTCGCCGACGCCACTGGTCAAGGACTCGCACCGGGCCGGACTGAAGGTCGTCGCCTACACGTTCCGCGACGAGAACCAGTTCCTGCCGGCCGACTATCGCGACGGCACCGACCCCAACGCGAAGGGCGACATCTTCGCCGAGCTCAACACGTTCTTCGAGGCCGGGCTCGATGGCGTCTTCGCGGACTACACCGACAGCGCGGATGCCGCGCGCGACTGGTGGGAAGAGAGCTAGAAGCCTGTCGCGAGCGGGCTCGGAGTTCTAGAGTCGGAGCATGTGCCGCAACATTCGTACCCTCCACAACTTCGAGCCCGCCGCGACCAATGACGAGGTCCAGGCCGCCGCGCTGCAGTACGTCCGCAAGATCAGCGGGGCGACCAAGCCCTCGAAGGCCAACGAAGAGGTGTTCAACCGCGCTGTCGCCGAGATCGCCCACATCACCGGACACCTCCTCGAGGACCTCGTGACGACCGCGCCGCCCAAGGACCGCGAGGTCGAGGCGGCCAAGGCCAAGGCCCGCTCGGCGGCCAGGTTCGCCTCCGCCTGACCCTCGACTCGTCGGCGGCCCGGCCGGTTCGGTGCCCCGACGTATCGTGAACCTCGCCATTGCGCGGCCGAGGGGCACCGCGCCCACGCGTCACAGATTGGGCGATCACCATGCCGCGTCTCACAATTGCGCCGTCGCGCGCCGCCCGGGTGCCTCGTTGGGCGGGCGTCTTCCTCGGCGTCTGGGCCATCACCTGCGCGGTGCTGACCGTGTTCGTCCCGCTGCGTCACCTGACCCGGCCCGTCTGGACCGCTCTCGACGACTACGTCCTCTTCCTGTCGCCCAACCTCGCCTGGGCCGCGTTCCTGGGACTGCTCGCCGCGGCCGTCGCCGCTCGCAAGCGCCCGGCGTGGTGGGTCCTCATCGGCCTCCTGGTCGTCAACCTGTCGAGCTCCAGGCTGCTGGTCGACGGCGTCAGTCCGCGGTCGGTCGCGAGCACGGCTGTCGCTGCCGTGGGGCTGCTCGGCGTGGTGTTGGCGCGCCGACAGTTCACCACCGCGGTGAGGCGGGCCTCGTTCGCCAAGGCGCTCGTGGTGCTCGTCCTCGGCATCACCGTCAGCACGCTTGCTGGGACGGCGCTCCTCATGCTCGTGCACGGCGACCTTCCCGCGTCGGAGCGGCTGTCGTGGACGCTCAACAAGGTCGGCGGCGGCCTCGTCGAGAACGGTGTCTTCGACGGCCGGCCACCCGAGTGGGTCGGTGACCTCCTCGGACTGCTCGGCGCGCTCTCCCTACTCGGGGCAGTGGCCACGATCTTCCAGAGCCAGACCCTCAGGGCCGAGCTCGCGGCGCCGGAGGAGAGCGCGCTGCGCGCCCTGCTGGGAATCCACGGTGGGCAGGACTCGCTGGGCTATTTCGCCACTCGGCGCGACAAGGCCGTCGTGTTCGCCCCCAACGGTCGCGCGGCGGTGCTCTATCGCGTCGAGATCGGTGTCTGCCTCGCGAGCGGTGACCCCATCGGAGATCGCGAGTCCTGGCCCGCGGCGATCACTGCGTGGCAGCGCATCGCGGAGGACCACGGCTGGGCGCAGGCCGTCATGGGGTCCAGCGAGGCCGGCGCCCACGCGTACGAACGAGCGGGTCTCACAGCCATCCAGCTCGGCGACGAGGCCATCATCGAGACCCACGGATTCAGCCTGCGTGGCGCCGACATGCATGTCGTACGCCAGGCGGTGCGTCGCGTCGAGCGCCTGGGCTACACCGCCCGCATCCGGCGGCACGGCTCGGTCGCGACGGCTGACATGGCGCGCGTCATCGACCGCGCCGACCAGTGGCGCGGGGACGAGACGGAGCGAGGGTTCTCGATGGCGCTCGGTCGTCTCGGCGATCCAGCCGATGCCGCGTGCGTCCTCGTCGAGGCGTTGGACGGCGACGGGGAGCTCAGGGCGCTGCTCTCGTTCGTCCCGTGGGGACCGACGGGCATGTCCCTCGACCTCATGCGCCGCGACCCGGCGGCCCCCAACGGTGTCATCGAGTTCATGGTGTCGGAGCTGACGCGCCAGGGTCCGGCGATGTCGGTGCTGCGCATATCGCTCAACTTCGCCGTGTTCCGCGCGGCGTTCGAGGAGGGCAACCGCATCGGCGCGGGGCCGGTCCTGCGGGTCTGGCGCCGGCTGCTCATCCTGCTGTCGCGGTGGTGGCAGCTCGAGGCGCTGTACCGCTCGAACGTGAAGTTCTTGCCGACGTGGAACCCGCGATTCCTGTGCTACGCCGATGCCCGGATGCTCGCCCGGATCGGCGTCGCCTCGGGCATGGCGGAGGGATTCGTGACGATCCCCGCCTGGATGCGCAGCACGAAGGGCATCGCGCCTCCCGGGCTCAGCGCGGAGCAGCTCGAGCAGATCACCGCCGATCTGCTTGCGGAGACCGCTCGAGCGCAGGCCGATCCGCTGCCACCGGTCAGGTCCAGGACCCGGCACGCCAAGCTCGACGCGCTCACGACGTACGGCATGGCGCCCTATCCGGCCGCCGACAGTCCCCATCCCGTCGCCGGCGCGATCGAGGCGCCCGGACAGGTCACGGTGTCAGGGCGCATCGTGCACCTTCGCGACCACGGCGGCGTGGTGTTCGTCGACCTCCGGGACTGGACCGGCGACGTCCAGGTGGTCCTGGCGCGTGACGGGATGCCGGTCGAGGCGCTTTCAGCCTTCCGCCGGAGCTGCGACACCGGCGACCTCGTCGACTTCACGTGCTGCCCGAGGACCACCGACACCGGGCACCGGTCGCTGTTCGCCTCGTCGTGGCGCATGAGCGCGAAGTCCCTCCACCCGGCCGACCCTGGCGACCGGTCGAAGGACGCGGATGCCTGCGACGTGCTCCGCACCCGGAGCGCGGTCATCCGTAGCCTCCGCGGCGTCATGGAGCGCCGGGACTTCACCGAGGTCGAGACGCCGGTCCTCCAGCCCGTCCACGGCGGCGCGAACGCGCGCCCGTTCGCGACGCACCTCAACGCGTACGACCTGGACCTGACGCTGCGGATTGCCCCGGAGCTCTATCTCAAACGTCTCTCCGTCGCCGGCATGGAACGGGTCTTCGAGATCGGCCGGGTGTTCCGGAACGAGGGCATCGACCGGCGGCACCACCCGGAGTTCACCTCGCTCGAGGCGTACCAGGCTCACGCCGACTACGCCGACATGCGGACGCTGTGCCGGTCCCTGATCCTCGACGCCGCGGTCGCGGCCCACGGCGACGCCGTCGCCCTGCACCCCGTGCACGGCCGGTGCGACCTGACCGGCGACTGGCCCGTCGTCACGGTGCACGAGGCAGTCTCCGCGGCCCTCCAGGAGACGGTGGACCTCGACACCCCTGCGGCGCTCCTGACCAAGCTCTGCCAGGTCCACGATGTCGCCGTGCCCGACACCGACGATCCCGGCAGCCTCGTCGTGGCGCTCTATGAGGCGCTGGTCGAGCCCGCCACGACGATGCCGACGTTCTATGCCGACTTCCCGACCACGGTCTGTCCCCTGACCCGCTCGAAGGACACCGAGCCGGCCATTGCGGAGCGCTGGGACCTGGTCGCGTTCGGCATGGAGATCGCGACGGCCTACAGCGAGCTCACCGACCCCGTCGAGCAACGCCGGCGCCTGCGCGCGCAGTCGTTGCTCGCCGCCGGAGGCGATGTCGAGGCCATGCAGCTCGACGAGGAGTTCCTGGCGTCGCTCGAGCGGGGGATGCCGCCCACCGGCGGCCTCGGCCTCGGTGTCGACCGGCTCCTCATGATGTTGACCGGCCGACCGATCCGCGACGTCATCGCGTTCCCGCTGACGCGTGGGCCATCGGGCACGCGACTGTGAACCGCGCCGTCAGGCTGCTGCTGCTCGCCGGCGGCCTCCTGTATGCCAACTGGGTCGTCCAGCTGGTCCTGCCGGTCCACCTGAGCGTGTTGACCAGCTATGTCAGCGAGCTCTCGGCGCTCTCACGTCCGTACCACCAGGTGTTTCGGTCGCTGGACGTCCTCAGCGGAGTCCTCGTGATGGCCGGCGCGACGGCCGGCCTGGTCGTGGCACGTCGTGACCGGCCGGCCGTTGCGGCGTGGGCGGCGCTCGCGCTGTTCGGCCTCTCCAACATCCTCGACGCCCTGACACCGCTGCCGTGCACCCTGACGGTCGGCGCCGCCTGCAACACGTCGGCGCCGCACGACGCCTGGGGATGGGTCGGCGATCCTCACCTCTACGCCAGCCTCGGCGAGGAGGTGTTCTTCGCTGCTGCCCTCGTGGCGGTCGTGATCGCCCTCCGCGCGGGTGGGGCGACGGTCGCGACCCGGGGCCGGGCCGAGGTGCTCGGCGCCGTCGCGGTCTGCGCGAGCGTCGTCGCCGGGCTCCTGACGGCCCAGCTCAACTTCCTCGGGCACGACCTGCTGCTGGGTCTCGCACAACGTGTCGAGGTGCTGCTCATGGCGCTCTGGATCGCGCTCATCCCCGTGGAGCTCGTCAAGCCACCGCGTCGATCGCCGCGTGGCAGCCGGAGGTCACTCCACGTGCACTGAGCTGCTCAGCGTGAGGTCAGGACTTGCGCAACTTGAGGAAGATGCTCGGACCGAAGTTGCTGCGCGCCAGGCGACGCTGTGTGAGGCGCTCGGCCGTCAGCAGGACCTTGGTCGGCAGCGCCTTCTTGAGCGTCTGGCTCCGCAGGTTGGACACCGAGAGCTTGTCGTCGAGCGTCAAGCCGGCGGCACCGAGCTGACCGACGACGGTGTCGATGTTGTGGTTGACGAACGCGATCGCGTCGGGCTCGTCGGCGCGCACCGTGCGGATGCTGACCGGCTCGGTCGGCAGCGGAGTGCCTTCCCTCTTGTGCCGGCGACGGTTCTTGTAGTGACCGTAGTTGGCGACCTCGATGATCGCGGTGCCTCCGGGCGCGAGCACACGGGAGATCTCAGCGAACTCCGCCGTCGGGTCGGGCAGGTGGTGCATGACCCGGATCATCGTGATCAGGTCGAGCTCGCCGTCGGCGAACTTGAGGTCGTCGGCCTGCATCTGGGCCTGCTTGATGTCGGTGCCCTCGAGCACCTTCTTGGCGGCCTCGAGCTGTGTCGCAGCGGGCTCGGCCAGCGTGACCTCGTCGGCGAACGTACGAAGCAGGATGCAGAGGCGACCGAAGCCACCACCGATGTCGGCAGCCTTGCCGTAGTGGTTGCCCTTCAGCAGCCGGCGGATCGCGATGTGCTCGGCGGCGTTCTCGTAGTCGCGGTTGTCCCAGTACTTGGTGTAGTCGTAGTCGCGCTCGTACTGGTTGGCGACCTTCTTGGAGGGCTGTTGTTCAGTCACGCCGACCACAGTAACAACCGGCGATCGTGACCTCTCAATCGAACGTTCGGGGCCCGAAGACCGGGGTCTCCTTGGCGGTGCCTGCCTTGCGGGCGATCGTCGTGTTCTTGGCCTTGAACATCGCCGACTGCAACCGGCGCTCCAGCCGGTACGCCCCACGGAGGCTGCGGTGGCGGTTGGCGTAGATCAGCTTCTTGGTCGCCGCCACCGAGTCGGGCGAACGTTCGACGACCTGGTCGACCAGGGCGAGAGCGGCCTTGAGCGGCTCGTCGCTGACCTCCGTCGCCAGGCCCAGCTCGGCGGCGCGGGTGCCGGTGATCGGCTCGCCCGTCATCGACAGGCGCATCACGACGTCGGCGGGCAGCAGCTCGTTGAACGGCACCGTGCCGGCCATGTCCGGGACGAGGCCCCACTTCGCCTCGAGGATCGACCAGGTCGCGTCCGGCGTGGTGAACCGGAAGTCAGCGCCCACCGCGAGCTGCAGCCCGGCGCCGTAGCAGTGCCCGTGGACGACGGCGATGACCGGCACCGGAAGGCTCCGCCACACGGCGGTGACCTTCTGGAACCGGTTGAGCGACCGCGGCCCGGCGAAGAAGAACCGCGCGACGCGCCTCTTGTCCTTGAACGCGGCACCGAAGTCGAGGCCCGCGCAGAACGAGCGGCCCTTGCCCTGCAGCACCACGGCCCGGATGTCGCGGTTGCTCCTGAGCGACTCCGCGGCGGCGATCAGCTCGGTGATGAGCTCGAGGTCGACGCCGTTGAGCTTGTCGGGCCGGTTGAGCCACACGTACGCGATCGGGCCGTCGATCTCGGTGAGGACACGGGGTTCGGTCATGCCCGTCAGGCTATCCGGCTCGTACGCCCGTCAGCCGCCTGACCAGCACAGAACCGGTCTCATCCACAGATGTTTGAAAATGCAACCCGGGGGCAATACCCCCGCATGGTCAACGTCAAGAGGCTCCCGCTCCCGCTCATCGAGACCTACGAGTGGCAGTACCAGGGGGCGTGCATGGGTGCCGACAGCGAGGTGTTCTTCTCCCCGGAGGCCGAGCGGGGAGCCAAGCGCGCCCGCCGCGAGGAGAACGCCAAGAAGGTGTGCTTCACGTGCCCCGTCATCGACCGCTGCCGCGAGCACGCGTTGACCGTGCAGGAGCCCTACGGGGTGTGGGGTGGGATGACCGAGAGTGAACGCGCGGCGCTGGTGCGCCAGCCGATCGCCAGCTGACTCCGCCGCCCGACGCTGCGGGCTGCCACCTGCGGTGTACAAAGGAAATGACACGTCCATCCGCCACGTGACCGCGAAGGCCTGATGCGTATGCCCGCCGCACGACAGCCCAGCACCTCAGCCAAGATCCTCTACCGTCCCGTCGGCATCGTCAGCTCGATCGCCGGCGGGCTCCTCGCCTCGCTGATCTTCAAGCAGGTGTGGAAGCGCGTCAGCCGCGGCGACAACGCCGACCCGCCGACGCCCCTGCAGTCGGAGTACGCGTTCAAGGAGATCATGCTCGCCGCCCTGCTGCAGGGCGCGATCTTCGCCGGCGTCAAGGCCCTCATCCAGCGCCAGGGCGCCAAGGGCTTCCAGCGCGTGACCGGCGAATGGCCGGGTTCATGAGCGAGCGCAGCGAGCGAACCATCAGGACGGTCATGGCGTTGCCTCACTATCGTGGGCTTTTCAGTGAGGTGACGACATGACATCCACGTCCGAGCTCCTCGCCGACGCGTTCGGCCGCATCAACGAGGGCTCGAGGATGGTCGTGGACGGCCTCACGCCCGCCGACCTGAGCCACCGCATCGCCCCCGGCGCCAACACGATCGGCTGGCTCGTCTGGCACCTCATGCGCGTCCAGGACAACCACGTCGCTGAAGCCGCCGGTACGGACGAGGTCTGGAGCTCGGCCGGTTGGTACAAGCGGTTCGCCCTCCCGTTCGACGAGCGGGCCACCGGCTACGGGCACAGCCGCGACGACGTCGACACGGTGCACGTCGAGGCGGAGCTGCTGGTCGGTTACGCCCAGGCCGTCACCGACGTGACGCTCCGCTATGTCGACGGGCTCTCCGACGCCGACCTCGACCGCGTCGTCGACGACTCGTGGGACCCGCCCGTGACCCTCGCCGTGCGCCTCATCAGCGTGGTCGGCGACGACCTCAAGCACCTCGGCCAGGCCGAGTACGTACGCGGTCTGCTCTGACGGCGGGCCATGATGGCTGCATGCTGACAGCCGAGTCGCTCACCGACGTCGAGACGCCCGCCGTGGTGATCGACCTGGCCCAGGTCGAGCGCAACGTCGATGAGATGTCCGCCGCCGCGGGCGCACACGGCGTGCGCCTGCGCCCCCACATCAAGTCGCACAAGATCCCCGAGCTCATGCGGTTGCAGCTCGCCGGCGGGGCGATCGGCGCCACCTGCGCGACGCTCCGCGAGGTCGAGGTCATGATCGACGCCGGCTGCCCGAGCGTGACGCTGGCCTTCCCGTTGCTGTCCGCCGACAAGGTTGCGCGTCTGGCGGCGCTCCGCGAACGCGCCGAGATCCGGGTGACGCTCGACTCGGTCGAAGCCGCGACGCAGCTCGGCCGCGCGGCGGGCTCGCAGCCGTTCGACGTCCTGCTCGAGGTCGACACCGGGCAGGGTCGTCTCGGCCGGCCGCCCGGCGCTCCCAGCGTCGAGCTCGGCCTCCAGATCGCGGCCGTCCCCGGCGTACGCCTCGTGGGCGTCTCGAGCCACGCCGGTCACGCGTATGCCGCGAGGAGCACGGACGACCTCGCGCGCATCGCTGCAGAGGAGGCCGGCGACCTCGTGCGTACGGCCGAGGAGCTGCGCCGCCACGGCCTCGACGTGCCGGAGATCAGTGTCGGGTCGACACCGTCGGCCCGCGCCGGGTTCGGGCTCGGGATGACCGAGTCGCGCCCCGGCACGTACCTGATGAACGACGCCAACATGGTGCGCCTCGGCGTCGCGACACACGAGACCTGCGCGGCGTTCGTGCTGGCCACCGTGATCTCCCGGCCGGCGCAGGACCGGGTCGTCATCGACGCGGGCAGCAAGATGCTGAGCAGCGACGGGTTCGGCCGCGACGACTGGGTCCACGTGCTGCACCGGCCCGACCTGCACCCGGCCTTCCTCAGCGAGGAGCACGGCGTCTTCCACGCCGACGACCCGGCAACCGCGCCGGCGATCGGCGACCGCGTGCTCGTGGTCCCGCACCACGTCTGCACCATGATGAACCTCGCCGACGAGGTCCATCTCGTACGCGCGGAGGGCCTCGTCGAGACCGTCCCGGTGCCGGCCCGCGGGCACTGAAAACCGCTCCAATTTGTGGTCCGCAAAGACAAATAACGAGACATTTCACACGTGTGACGTGGAACCGTGCGTTCTTGCAGCGGAGAGGGCATGATCGAGCGATGGTTGATGTCGACGCAACATTGGATGAAGCAGGAATCAAGAACCCACACGTGCGTGAGTACGTGAAGCACTGGGCCGATCTGACCGGAGCGGAGCGGGTCGAGGTGGTCAGCGCCGCCGATGACTCGCGCCTGATCGCCGAGGCGCTCGAGGACGGTGAGCTCCTGCCGGCCGGCGAGGGGCTCTACTACTCGCGCAGCTACGTGAAGGACACCGCGCGCTCCGAGGAGCGCACGATCGTCGCCACGAACGATCCCAAGGATCAGGGCGTCTACAACAACTGGCGGCCTGCCTCGGAGATGAAGCCCATGCTGGAGGACCGCATGCGCGGCGCCTCGGCGGGCAAGACGATGTACGTCATCCCCTACCTCATGGCCCCTCCCGGCAACGCGCTCGCCCCGTGGGCCGCCGGCGTCCAGGTCACCGACACCCGCACCGTCGTGCTCCACATGATTCGCATGGCCCGCGTCGGCGCCGAGTTCCTCGAGGCCCTGGAGGACCCCGAGCAGTTCGTGCGCGCCGTCCACGTCACCGGCGACCTGGAGAACCTCGGCCAAGGCACCCCCGACGACCAGCGCTACTTCGTCACGGTCGCCGACGAACGTACGATCCTGCACTTCGGCTCGTCCTACGGCGGCAACGCGCTGCTGGGCAAGATCGCCCACGGCCTGCGCCAGGGAGCGTACGACGGCTGGGCGTCGCGCAAGTTCCTCGCCGAGCAGTACATGCTCATCGGCATCAAGGACAAGCAGACCGGCAAGACCTACCACATCTGTGGCGGCTTCCCGAGTGCCTCGGGCAAGACCAACCTCGCCATGATGCTGGCCCCCGACGTGCTGGGCGACCGCTATCACGTGTCGTTCTACGGCGACGACATCGCGTGGCTCTGGGTCGACGAGGAGAGCGGCAAGCTCTACGGCATGAACCCCGAGTACGGGGTCTTCGGCGTCGCCAAGGACACCAACGAGGGCACCAACCCGACTGCGCTCGCCTCGATCGCCGAGGGCACGCACGCGATCTTCACCAACATCGCCTACAACGCCAAGACCCACGAGGTCTGGTGGGAGGGCCGCACGCCCCAGCCTCCGGCCGACACCGACGGCTGGCTCGACTGGACGGGCGCCCCGATCGCCGACCGCGAGGCGGGCGACGACAGCCCGTGGGCGCACCCCAACAGCCGCTTCACGACGCAGCTCGACAACGTGCCCAACATCGCCGACGACTACAACGCCGCCGCCGGTGTGCCGATCGACGCGATCATCTTCGGTGGTCGCACACGCGACCGCGAGCCGCTGATCCGCGCCATCACCGACCTCGCCGAGGGCGTCTACGACGGCCTCACGCTGGGTGCCGAGGCGACGTCCGCGGCCGAGGGCGTCGAGGGCATGCTCCGCTACGACCCGATGTCCAACCGCCCCTTCATGGCGTACGGCGAGGGCGACTACGCGGAGCACTACCTCAAGATCGTCGGCGCAGCCAAGGACCTGCCGATCTTCGCGCACGTCAACTGGTTCCAGAAGGACCCCGAGGACGGTCACTACCTGTGGCCCGGCTACCGCGACAACCTCCGCCCGCTCCTGTGGCTGCTGCAGCTCAAGGCCGGCGAGGTCACGGGTCGCCAGACGCCGGTCGGCATCATCCCCACCGCCGAGGAGCTCAACCTCGACGGCGTCGACATCTCCGACAAGGACCTCGAGACGATCCTGTCGATCGACAACGCGCGCTGGCGCCAGGAGATGGGCTTCCGCGAGGAGCACCTCCAGCAGTTCGACAACATGCCCGAGGCGATCTGGGAGGCGCACCGTCGGGTGTCGGCCGCCTTGGACGCCGAGGCGTAAGACGTACGGATGACAGAACCCCCGGGCCGACGGTCCGGGGGTTCTGTCGTGCCGGGCAACGACCAACGATGTCGACGGGTGTCCCAATATTCCTGCCTCGGTCGAGCCTCGGGCGTGACGGACTGGCGACCGGCGGGGGACCCTGTCGCAGTCCCCGTAGGAAGGCTGCGCATGGTCAAGGTCCTGCTGACGGTCGCGGCGGCGTACCTCGCCGCGATCGGTGCCGCGCTCCTGCTGGTGCCCGCGCAGTTCGGCGTGGACGCCGTGCCGGACGATCCGTCATCCGAGCTGATCGCCCTGCTGCGCCTGCTCGGCGGACCCTTCCTGGGCATCGCGGTGCTGGACTGGCTGTGGCGCGCGATGCAGCCCTCGCCGGGACGCCGTGCGGTCCTCCTGGCCAACCTGGTGGGATTCGGATTCGTGGCCGCCAACGACGTCGTGGGGGTGCTCACCGGCGACGCGCGTGACCTCGCGCGGGTGTTCCTGGTCGTGCACCTGGCGTTCACGGCGGCCTTCGTGGTCGCGGTGCGGCAGGAGCACGTGAGATCGAAGGGAGCAGCATGACTGAGCTGACGGTGGACGTCATCACCTCGCTGGACGGCTTCGGAGCAGCGCACGAGTGGCCCGGGCTGTGGGGCATGGGCAGTCCGGACTACCTCGCCTGGCTGGACGAGGACTCACAGGCCGAGCACGTGCTCCTGATGGGGGCGACCACCTATCGGCTATTCGCGCAGTTCGCCGAGTCCGGAGAACCCGGCATGGAGGATCTCACCAGCCGCCGCGCGATCGTGTTCTCCCACACCATGGAGGAGCCACCCACCTGGCCGAACGCGACGCTGGTCTCCGACGACGCGATCGAGACCGTGCGAACCCTCAAGCAGGAGAGCGAGCTGCCGCTGCGCACCATCGGCAGCCTCAGTCTGTGCCGCTCCCTGCTGGCCGCCGGTCTTGTCGATCGCTACCGGGTCGTCGTCTTCCCGGTGGTCAACGGCGCGACCGGCTACGACCGGATCTACGACGGGTGGCCCGACGTCCGGCTGGAGCTCGTGAGCTCGCGAACGTTCGACGGCGGGCAGCAGCTCCTCGAGTACGTCCCGACCGTCCTCGACGGTCCGCCCGGAGTCTCGTGACCGCAGGTCGTCGAACACAGAACGATCCACAGATGACAGAAGGGCCCCGACGAAGAACCATGTCGGAGCCCTGCTGTCTTCTGTGCGCGAGGGGGGATTTGAACCCCCACGCCCTTGCGGACACTGGCACCTGAAGCCAGCGCGTCTACCATTCCGCCACCCGCGCGTGATCCCGTAGGACCGGTTCGCAAGTCTAACAGGCTGATTCAGGTGCGATTCCTCACGCCCGCCCCCGCTGCAAAGTAGCGGGGATGGCCGCTCCCGATACGATCGCAGGGTAGAACCACGACAACCGGAAAGGCGGAGGCTGATGGCGGGGGTGCTGCAGCGATTCGAACAACGCCTCGAGGGCGCGGTGACCAGCGCGTTCGCCCGTGCGTTCCGCAGTGCCGTGCAGCCCGTCGAGATCGCCGCCGCGCTGCAGCGCGAGGTCGACAACTCGGCGCACATCCTGTCGCGCGAGCGGATGCTCGTGCCCAACGTCTTCACCGTCGAGCTGTCCCCGCCTGACTTCGACCGGCTCAACCCGTTCAGCACGACGCTGGCCGACGAGCTGGCGACGCTGGTCAAGGAGCACGTCAGCGAGCAGCGCTACACGATGGCCGGCCCGCTCGAGATCTCGTTCACCAAGACCGGTGAGCTGAGCACGGGCCGCTTCCGCGTACGCAGCAAGACCAATGCTTCGGTGACCCCGGTCGTCGGACAGCGCATGACCGAGACCGCGATCCGCAGCTCCGACGTGCTGCTCGAGGTCAACGGCATGAAGCACCCCATCAGCCCTCCGGGCGTCGTCATCGGTCGGGGCAACGAGGCCGACCTCAAGATCGACGACCCGGGCATCTCCCGCAGGCATGCGGAGATCAAGATCCACCAGAGCGGAGCCGAGACCACCGTGACGATCGTCGACCTCAACTCCACCAACGGGGTGGTGCTCAACGGTCACAAGGTCGCCACGGGCGTCGTCACCGACGGGTCCGAGATCCGTCTCGGCAACACCGTGATCGTGATCCGCATGACCGAGGCGGCCCACTAGATGTCAGAGCTCACTCTCACGCTGATCAAGCTCGGCTTCCTCGCCGTGCTGTGGCTCTTCGTGCTGTCCGCGGTCTCGGTCATCCGGTCGGACATCTTCGGCACCAAGGCGACGTCGGCCCCCAAGCCGGCCAAGAGCAAGCAGAAGGCGCCGTCGAAGTCCAAGAACCGCAAGGCACCCCGAGGCGTACCCACCAAGCTCCAGGTCGTCTCCGGGCCCAACGCCGGGCAGAGCGTGCCGCTCGGCGACAAGCCGATCCTGCTGGGCCGCGGCACCGACGCGGCGATCCGGCTCGACGACGACTACGTGTCGACGCGGCATGCCAGGTTCGCGACCAACGGCGAGCAGTGGTTCGTCGAGGACCTCGGCTCGACCAACGGCACCTACCTCGGCAGCCAGCGCATCACGTCGCCCGTCCCGATCGGCCTCGGCATCGCCGTGCGGCTGGGCAAGACCATCGTCGAGCTGCAGAAGTAGCCCATGACCGCACTGACCTTTCGCTACGTCGCGCACACCGACACCGGTCTGCGCCGATCCGGCAACCAGGACTCCGGCTACGCGAGCCCACGAATGCTTGTCATCGCCGACGGCATGGGCGGCGCGGCGGCGGGCGACCTCGCGTCGTCCGAGGTCATGCACATCATCCGCGAGCTCGACCGCGACGACCTCGACGGCGACGCGGTTGCCGCCTTGGAGGATGCCGTCGCCAAGGCCAACGCGCGACTCGGTGACCTCATCGCCGAGGACCCTGCCGTCGAGGGCATGGGCACGACGCTCGACGCACTGCTCTGGGACGGCGAGAAGTTCGCGTTCGCGCACATCGGCGACTCGCGGGTCTACCGCCTGCGCGGCGGGGAGCTGGCCCAGATCAGCAAGGACCACACGTTCGTCCAGAGCCTGATCGACGAGGGCCGGATCTCACCGGCCGAGGCTCGCGTCCACCCGCACCGCTCGCTGATCCTGCGCGCGATGCTCGGCCGCGACGACAACGGCGCCGACCTCAGCTGGGTGCAGCCCATGCTCGGCGACCGCTACCTGCTGTGCAGCGACGGGCTCACCGACATGGTGACCGACGAGGTCATTCGCAGCGCCCTGCAGTCCGAGACGATCGACATGGCCGCGACCGAGCTCGTACGCCTGGCGCTGGAGGCCGGCGGCTACGACAACGTCACCGTCGTGATCGGCGAGTTCGTCGAGGCCGGCACGCCGCCCGACGACCGGCTGTCCTCGGCCGACGGCCGGCCTCAGCTCGTCGGGGCAGCCGCCGGGCAGGCCCGGCCCCGCACGGGCGAGGGCACGAGCGGTAGCGACACTGCCACCACGGCCTCGTCCTCCTACGACCCCGAAGAGCTGCGCTACGCCCCGCAGCCACCGAGTCGTATGCGTTGGGTCCGGTGGGCGGCCGCGCTCGTGGTCGTCGCGGTGATCCTCGCCGCCGCCGGCGCGTGGGCCTACAGCTGGTCGCAGAAGCAGTACTTCGTCGCGGCCCAGGACGGCAAGGTCACGATCTTCAAGGGCGTCCAGGCCGNACATCCCCGGCATCACGCTGCAACACGTCGAACAGGTCACCGACGTGGAGCTCAGCACGCTCCCCGACTTCCGTCGCCAGCAGGTCGAGGCCGGCATCGAGGCCTCGAGCAAGGCCGACGCGGAGAAGACCGTGGCCGAGCTCGACCAGC
>NZ_LMDH01000001.1:1378402-1706030 GCF_001425755.1 Aeromicrobium sp. Root344
TCGCGGTCGATCCCACGCCGCCGACGCCGACCCCCTCCAAGAAGCCGACGCCCACCAAGACGACCAAGTCGACGGCGTCCAACACGGCATGGCAGCGATGACCACACCCGCCTGGGTTCCTCGCAAGCGGCGGGGAGCCGAGTTCTTCCTGACCGTGCTCGCGGTGTTCATCGGCATCGCGGCCTACGCGTCGGTGGGTCTCGGCGTCGAGGGCACCATCCCGGCCGACACCTACAAGCTCGGTGGCGCGCTCATCGTCGTCGCGATCGCGACGCACCTGATCGTCCGCAAGGTCGCGCCCTACGCCGACCCCGTGCTGCTGCCGCTCGTCATCGCGCTCAACGGCCTGGGCCTCGCGATGATCTATCGCCTCGACCTCGGTCGCCGCCAGATCGATCCCCAACGCGCCGCGTTCGCCAACTCCCAGCTCGTGTGGACCGCGGTCGGCATCGCCGCGTTCGCCGGCATCCTCATGCTCGTGCGCGACCACCGCCGCCTGCAGACCCTGACCTACACGTTCGGCCTCGCCGCGATCGGCCTGCTGATCCTTCCGTTGCTGCCGCACTTCGGCCGTACGATCAACGGCGCGCGCATCTGGGTCAACTTCGGACCGTTCAGCTTCCAGCCCGGCGAGGCGGCCAAAGTGTGCCTCGCGATCTTCTTCGCCGGCTACCTCGTCGTGAAGCGCGACGCGCTGGCCCTCGCCGGCCGTCGCGTCATGGGCATCGACCTGCCGCGCGGCCGGGACCTCGGCCCGATCCTCGCCGGCTGGCTGATCAGCGTGGGCATCCTCGTGCTCCAGCGCGACCTCGGCTCCTCGCTCCTGTTCTTCGGCCTGTTCGTCGTGATGCTCTACGTCGCGACCGAGCGTCCGGGCTGGCTCGTCGTCGGCGCCGTGCTGTTCGGCGTCGGCGCCTATCTCGGCTACCTCGGGTTCGAGCACGTCCGCGTACGCTTCGACGCCTGGCTCGACCCGTTCGGCGACCCCGACCGCAACGGCCAGATCATCAACGGGCTGTTCGGCCTGGCGCACGGCGGCATCCTCGGACAAGGCTGGGGACAGGGCAGCCCGCAGTTGACGCCCTACTCGTTCTCGGACTTCATCGCCGCCTCGATGGGCGAGGAGCTCGGCCTGACGGGGCTCATGGCGATCATCGTGATCTACGGCCTCATCGTCGAGCGCGGCCTCCGCATCTCGCTGACCTGCCGCGACGCGTTCGGCAAGCTGCTGGCCGCCGGCCTCGCGTTCTCGTTCGCGCTCCAGGTCTTCGTCGTCGTTGGTGGCGTGACCCGGCTCATCCCGCTGACCGGTCTCACGACACCGTTCATGGCGCAGGGCGGCTCGTCCGTCGTCATGAACTGGGCCATCATCGGCCTCCTGCTGCGCATCAGCGACCAGACCCGTCGACCCGCTCCCGAGATCTCCACGTTCGCCAGCGACGAGGAGACCCAGGTGGTGAAGCTGTCATGAACCGCCCCATCCGCAACATCGCCATCGCGTGCCTCGTGCTGTTCGCGGCCCTGCTGATCAACATCAACTACGTGCAGTTCGTCGAGGCCGACGACCTCAACTCCAAGAACGGCAACAAGCGCGTCATCAACGAGGAGTTCTCCCGCGCCCGCGGTGCGATCCTCGTCGACGGCAAGCCGATCGCCGAGAGCGTCAAGACCAAGGACGAGTACAAGTACCAGCGCCGCTATCCCGACGGCGGGCTCTACGCGCCGATCACCGGCTACTTCTCGTACGTCTTCGGGCGCGGCGGCCTCGAGCAGTCCGAGAACGACGTGCTCTCCGGCAGCGACAACCGGTTGTTCGTCAACCGGGTCGTGGACCTGGTCTCCAACAAGCAGCCCAAGGGCGGCAGCGTCGAGCTGACGATCGACCCGCTCGCGCAGAAGGCGGCCGCCGAGGGACTCGAGCGGCTCGGCAAGAACACCAAGGGCGCCGTCGTCGCGCTCGACCCGCAGACCGGCGCGGTGCTGGCGATGGTGACCCAGCCGTCGTACGACCCCAACCGCCTCGCCAGCCATGACTTCACGGCGGTGCAGAAGTCGTGGAACTCGCTGACCAAGGACGAGGACCAGCCCATGACCAACCGGACGACGCAGCAGACGCTGCCGCCCGGTTCGACGTTCAAGCTCGTCACGGCTGCCGCGGCGCTCGAGAACGGCGTCGTCGACAACATCGACGACGAGATCAAGGCCGGCTCGCGGCTGACGTTCCCGGGCATCCAGTACTCGCTGCCCAACGAGAACGGCGGCAACTGCGGCGGAGACCGCATCACGTTCGAGCAGGCGCTCAACGTGTCGTGCAACGTCGCCTTCGGCGCCCTCGCCGGCAAGATCGGCCAGGACAAGCTGGCTGAGCAGGCCGCCAAGTTCGGCTTCGACACCGACCCGATCGAGGGCCTCGCCTCCAACGCCAGCCGGTTCACGGTCGGCGACAACAAGCTCGAGGCACCTCAGCTCGCGCAGTCCGGCATCGGCCAGTACGAGGTCGCCGCGACGCCGCTGCAGATGGCCATGGTCGCCGCAGGCATCGCCAACGGTGGCGACGTCATGAAGCCCTACGTCGTCAAGACCGTCCGCTCTCCCAACCTGCGGGTGCTCGAGCAGGCCAAGCCCGAGCGCCTCAGCCAGGCGATGAGCGGCTCCAACGCCGCCAAGCTCCGCGAGATGATGGTCAGCACCGTCACGAGGGGCACGGCGACCTCGGCGCAGATCCCCGGCGAGGACGTCGGCGCCAAGACCGGCACCGCACAGTCGACCCCCGACCGGCCGCCCTACGCCTGGTTCGTGTCGTTCGCCGGCGGCGACGACCCCAAGGTCGCGGTCGCGGTGCTCGTCGAGTCCAGCGACACGGCCCGCGACGAGATCGCCGGTGGCCGGCTGGCCGGTCCGATCGCGAAGTCCGTCATGGAAGCAGTGCTGGGCAAATGACGTACGAATCCGTTGAGTCCGCACTCGAGCTTGGCGACAGTGTGCCCATGGCCAGGTCTCGACACCACGACCCGCTCACACCCACGTCTGGGAGACTGACACCATGACCGAATCCGGCGACGAGACCATACGCCTGGGCGACCGCTACGAGCTCGGCGGCCTGCTCGGACGCGGTGGCATGGCCGATGTCCGCGTCGGCCGCGACCTGCGCCTCGGCCGTACCGTCGCGGTCAAGCAGCTCCGTGGCGACCTCGCCGCTGACGACACGTTCCAGGCGCGCTTCCGGCGCGAGGCCCAGTCGTCGGCCGCCCTCAACCACCCGTCGATCGTCGCGGTCTACGACACCGGCGAGTCGATCGACAAGCACGGCAGCCACGTGCCCTACATCGTCATGGAGTACGTCGAGGGCCAGACGTTGCGCGACATCCTGCGCGGCGCCGAGAACGGTCGCAAGATCCTGCCCGAGCGCGCCCTGTCGATCACCGCCGACGTCCTGAGCGCGCTCGACTACAGTCACCGCTCCGGCATCATCCACCGCGACATCAAGCCCGCCAACGTCATGCTGACGCCGTCGGGGCAGGTCAAGGTCATGGACTTCGGCATCGCCCGCGCGATCGCCGACACCTCGTCGGCCATGACGCAGACTGCTGCTGTCATCGGCACGGCTCAGTACCTGTCGCCCGAGCAGGCGCGCGGTGAGACCGTCGACGCCCGCAGCGACATCTACTCCACCGGCTGCCTCCTTTACGAGCTGCTGACCGGTCGGCCCCCGTTCGTGGGCGACAGCCCCGTGTCGGTGGCCTACCAGCACGTACGCGAGGAGGCCCGGCCCCCGTCGCAGCTCAACCCCGACGTCAGCGCCGCGATCGACAACATCGTCGCCAAGTCGCTCGCCAAGCGGGTCGAGGACCGCTATCAAAGCGCCGCCGACATGCGCAAGGACATCGAGCGTGTGCTCGCCGGCCAGGCCGTCGAGGCGCCGACCGCCGCCACCGCCGTCGTGAGCGGAGCCACCGCCGTCGCGCCGGCCGCACCGGTCCTCCCGGTCGCTGGCGGTGCCCGCCGCGCCGAGCCCGACCCCGACGACGAAGAGCCCGAGAGCCGGGCCAAGTGGTGGATCATCGGCGCGATCGCCGTGCTGCTGCTCGCCGGCATCGCCTTCGCGATCTGGAAGGCCACGGATTCACCTGCCGCGCCGATCCAGGTCACCGTCCCTGATGTGGCCGGCAAGGACGTCGACACCGCGACCCGTGCGCTCGAGAACAAGAAGTTCATCGTCAGCAGCAAGACCGAGACGCAGGCCAGCAGCGACGTCGACAAGGGGCTCGTCATCGAGACCGACCCGCCCGCGGGCGAGAAGCGTGACGAGGGCAGCACCGTCACCCTCATCGTGAGCGAGGGACCCAAGCAGGTCGCGATGCCCGACGTGCGGCAGCTGCAGTTCAAGGTCGCCAAGGAGCAGCTCGAGAACGGCGAGGGCAAGTTCAAGGTCAAGCGCGAGTGGGTCGACAACAGTGCCGACCGCGGCGTCGTCATCAACAGCACGCCGCTGGTCAACGCCCTGGTCGACGTCGGCTCCGAGGTCACGCTGTTCGTCTCCAAGGGTGAGGTCACGATCCCCAACGTGGTCGGCCAGGACATCGACGCGGCGACCAAGGCCCTGGAGGACCTCGGGCTCAAGGTCACGACCAAGGACGACCCAGCCGCCCAGGCGCCGGACGGCCAGGTGACCGCGCAGAACCCCGGTCCCGACACCAAGGTGCCGCCGGGCACGACGATCGTGCTGACGGTCTCGGCCAACCCGGGTCAGGACACCGACCCTGCCGACGCCGACGGCACTGATGGCGGAAACGGAGTGCTCGGCGTCGAGGCCGACGGCGCTGACGGCTAGTCGGTGGCCTTGGCGTAGCTGAGGCTGACGGTCCCGGCGTAGGCCGGGGCCTTGACGTTGTCGACGTCCTCGATGTCGAGGCCGAGCTGGTAGCGCGGGTCGGCGGCGTACTGCGCGTACGAGGTCGTGGCCGACGACGTGGCGATCGCGCTGTTCATCGTGCCGACGTCACCGATCGCCTCGATGACGTAGGGCGGGAAGTAGGGCACACCGTCCAGCACGACGGTCGCGCCGACGCACTTGATGCCGGTCGTCGAGATCAGCCTTTGGCCCTGGAGCGTGACGGCCTCGGCGCCGCCCGCCCACAACGCGTTGACGTAGGCCTGGATGTCCTGCTGGTGGACCAGCAGCACCTTGGGGTCGGTGCCGTCGGGCGGCTTGACCCCCGGCGGAGCGTCGTCGAGCGTCACTCGGATGCCGGGACCCTCCAGCGCCGTGAGACCCGTCGGCTCCTCGAGCGCCTTGGCGCGCGCCCTGAGCTTCTTGACGGTGGCACTGGAGACGCTGGCCGAGAGGTCCTCGATGTCGGCGCGCAGGTGGCGGGCATCGGAGCGGCGTTCGTCGATCCGCTGGGCGCGTTCCTGGGCCAGTGAGGCCGGGTCTCCGCCGGCCGGCCGGAGGTCGCCGCCGTTGGCGCTGACCTTCCCTGCCGCGAACAACAGCCCGATGAAGACGAAGATCGCCAGCACGGCAACGGGTCGACTCTGGCGTGCGTGGCTCCCCGCCTTCGCCATGCCGAACTCCTCTTCAGTCGATGGCCTAGGCTATCCGAGAGCACCTACCGATGCGGCCCTGCCGCAGCAACCATCCGGAGACGTCGTGGCGAAAGACAAGGCCCCCAAGGCACCGAAAGCCCAGAAGATCGGCAACCGCTGGGCAGGTCCCGCGATGGTCACCTCGGCGCTCATCGGGCTGGTCTGGATCGTCGTCTTCTACACGCTGAGCAACCAGACGATCGACTACCCGTCGTGGCTGCAGTGGTACGACGACCTCAACAGCTGGAACCTCGTCATCGGCATGGGCTTCATCGTGGCGGCCTTCGGCTTCGCGATGAAGTGGGAGTGAGTTACACCGTTGTAGTTATCCACACCTGTGTGCACAGCTGTTGATAATCACACCGCTGTCATTCACATCTGTGGACTAACCGGTGAGCTGATTCGTCCTCAGGACCACGGCGATGACGATCCCGGCCCACAGCGCCACCATCGCCCCCGCTTGCACCAGGGTCCGGCGGTCGCGCGGGGCGTACGCGAAGACGACCCCCAGCAGGCAGCCGAAGACGAACCCCCCGAGGTGTCCCTGCCAGCTGATGTTGCCCTGCGTGCTGATGAAGGCGTTGATGCCCAGCAGCACCAGGAGCGTCGAGACGTCCTGCTTGGCCTTGAGCATCAGGATCAGTGCCATGCCGAACAGGCCGAAGATCGCCCCGGAGGCGCCGATCGTCAGCGTTCCCGGCCCCGACAGCCAGTAGACGAACACTGACGCGCCGACCGACATCGTCAGGTAGGCGGCGATGAATCGCACACGTCCGAGCGCGCGCTCCACGAACGGACCGAACAGATACAGGGCGTACATGTTGAAGGCGATGTGGAGGACGTTCTCGTGCAGGAACGCCGAGGTCAGGAGTCGCCAGTAGGCCCCGTCGGAGACGCCCTTGAGCACCTCACCGTCGAGGTTGAACCTCGACTCGGCCAGCATGGCTCCGTGCTGGAACACGCTGCCGTCCGTGCCGCCGGTCGCCAACGTCAGCAGGTAGGCCGCGACGTTGATCGCGATCAGCACCATCGACACGGTTCCGACATTGGTGGAGACCAGGCCGCCGGCCATCGTCCGGGGAGCGCGTACGGACTTGGCTCCCTCGGCGATGCACGACGGACACTGGAACCCCACCGACGCGTCGTTCATGCACTCCGGACAGATCAGCCGCTCACAGCGCTGGCACGAGATGTAGGCCTCGCGGTCAGGGTGCCGGTAGCAGCGATAGTCCGAAGCGGGAAGGTTCACGCCTCGCGTCGCTCGATCGTCAGCTTCTCGATGACGACCGGCTCGATCGGACGGTCGAAACCGTCGGTCGCCGCGGCGCCGATCGCGTCGACGACAGCCTTGCTGCCGGCATCGACGACCTCACCGAAGATCGTGTGCTTGCGGTTGAGCCAGTCGGTCGGCACGAGCGTGATGAAGAACTGCGAGCCGTTGGTGCCGGGTCCGGCGTTGGCCATCGCGAGCAGGTAGGGCTTGTTGAACTGCAGGTCCGGGTGGAACTCGTCCTCGAACTCGTAGCCGGGACCGCCGGTGCCGGTGCCGAGCGGGTCGCCGCCCTGGAGCATGAAGTTGGGGATGATGCGGTGGAACCCGAGACCGTCGTAGAACGGCTTGTTCGAGATCTGGCCGGTGGCCGGGTCGATCCAGTCCTTGGTGCCCTCGGCGAGGCCGACGAAGTTGTCGACGGTCTTGGGAGCGTGGTTGGGGAAGAGCTCCACGACGATGGCGCCGTGGTTGGTCGTGAAGGTCGCGATGAGCTGCGAGGCCACAGGGAATTCCTTTCGGTTGCTGCGCCCATCTTTTCATGAGTGACCAAGACCGACAGGACGGCGGGCGGGTGGGATCGCCGGGGATGTGAGGGCTATCGTGACCCGCATGTCGAAGTCGGAGAAGAGACACCCCGTCCGGAAGTTCTTCCTGTTCACCTTGATCGCCGGCGCCGTGGTGGCGGTGCGCAACGCCGTCGCCGACAAGGGCGGCTCGTACGACCCGAACGACTCCGCACCGCGCTGATGCCGGCCGCTGTCACACGTACCGACGACGGCATCGCCGTCCTCACCTTCAGCGCACCCCCGGTCAACCTCTACTCCCTCGAGCTGCACGACGAGCTCGACCGGGCTCTCGACGAGGTCGAGGCCGCACCGCCCCGGGCGCTCCTGATCCGCGCCGAGGGCAAGATCGTCTCCGGCGGCGTCGATGTGTCCCAGTTCCACGCCCGCAAGACCAAGGCCGAGACCCAGCAGCTGTACGACCGGATGCTCGAGCTGCCGAACCGCGTCGACGCGCTGTCCTTCCCGACGGTGTTCGCGGCGCACGCGCTGACGCTGACCTGGGCGTTCGAGGTCGCGCTCGCGTGCGACCTCGTCCTCGCGACGGACAAGGCGAGGTTCGGACTGGTCGAACGCGTCATCGGGCTGACCCCGACGATGGGTGGCACGCAGCGCCTCGCCGCCCGGGCCGGAGTCGGTCGCGCCAAGGAGCTCGTGTTCACCGGTGACCTCTACGACGCTGCCACGCTCGAGCGGTGGAACGTCGTCAACCGGGTGCTGCCCGTCGACGGATTCGACGACGCGGTCCTGGCGTTCGTCGCGCACCTCGCGGCCGGCCCGACCATGGCGTTCGCCGCCGCCAAGGACATCCTGCGGCACTTCGAGACCGGCGGAGTTCCTCAGGCGAACGCGCACGTCACGGCGATCGCCGCCGAGCTGTTCGACACGCAGGACCTGCAGGACGGCATGGAGTCGTTCCTCCGCGACGGTCCGGGCAAGGCCACCTTCACCGGTCGCTAGACGGCGTCGGCGTGCTGCGCCTTCACGGCCTTGGTCGCGCGGTGCTCGGCCCAGAAGCTCAGGATCGGTACGGTTCCGCCCAGCAGCGTCGTGATCGCGAAGGGGATCGACCAGCGCGCCTTGCGCGCGAGGATCGCGGCCATGATCAAGAAGATCATGTAGAGCCAGCCATGCGCGATGCCCAGGTAGGTCGTGATGTTCTCGCCGAGGTCCTGGGCCCCCGAGCCCTCCGTCGCGAAGTACTTCAACGGCACGCCGACGAGGATCAGGATGATCAGCAGGACGCCGACGATGTTTGCCATGACGCGGTAGCGGAGCAGTGCGGCTTTCACCTCGTCAGGCTACCTTCGGCCTCGCAGCGGCCACGCTCTCGGTCGACATCCGCCACCACATGAAGACGGAGAACGCCCCGAACACCCACCACTGGAAGGCGTACGCCAGGTTGCGCAGGCCGACGGTCCAGGACACGTCATCCGGCGCCGGCGGCGGGACGAGCTCGAGTCCGGCCGCGGCGGAGGCGCTCGTGCTCACGGCGTAGCCGGAGTAGAGGTCGTACGGCAGCTCGTTGGTGAGCGCCGGAATGCGCACCGAGCCGATCTCGCGACGGTCCGGGTCGTACGACGCGCCGCCCGCCTCGCCGGGTTGGAGGACGGCCTTGATCGTGACCCGTCCCTCGGGAACGGCGGGGAGCTCGCCGACCTTCGGCGCCCATCCGCGGACCACCAGGAGGGCGTGGTCATCGCCGTCGACGAGCAGCGGAGCGAGCAGCCACACGCCCGTACGCCCGTCCTGTTCCTTGTCGGTGACCCAGACCTGCTGCTCAGCCGGGGCGAACGTGCCCTCGGCGGTGACCGGCCGGTGGTTGAGCTTCGACGTGAACGACTGGTCGGGTCCCCACAGCCCGGACAGCGCGACGCGCGGCACGTGCTGCTTGTCGGCGCGCTCGTGCTCCTGGCGCGAGTCATAGACCCCGAGCTGCCACAGGCCCATGAACACGCAGAACGCGACGGCGACGACCGCGAAGAAGTGCAGACCGACGAGACCCGGCCGCAGCCACAGCCTCGTCGTGCCGAGTGTCACGACATGAAGGGCGCGACGTCCGGGTAGAGCGGGAAGCGCTCGGCCAGCACCGTCACCCGCTTGCGCAGCCCCTCGATGTCGACGTCGTCGGGCAGCAGCGCGGCGGCGATGATGTCGGCGACCTCGGTGAACTCGTCGGCGCCGAAGCCACGCGTGGCGAGCGCCGGCGTGCCGATGCGCAGCCCCGACGTCACCATCGGCGGCCGCGGGTCGTTGGGCACGGCGTTGCGGTTGACCGTGATGCCGACCTCGTGGAGCCGGTCCTCGGCCTGCTGGCCGTCGAGCTCGGACTCGCGCAGGTCGACCAGCACCAGGTGCACGTCGGTCCCACCGGTGAGCACGTTGACACCTGCCGCGCGGGTGTCAGCGGCGACCAGTCGCTCGGCGAGGATCTTGGCGCCCTCGATCGTGCGCTGCTGGCGCTCCGTGAACTCCGGCTCGAGGGCCATCTTGAACGCGACGGCCTTGGCGGCGATGACGTGCTCGAGCGGGCCACCCTGCTGACCGGGGAACACCGCAGAGCGCATCTTCTTGGCGATGTCCTCGTCATTGGTCAGGATCGCGCCACCGCGCGGACCGCCGAGGGTCTTGTGGGTCGTCGTCGTGACGATGTGCGCGTGCGGCAGCGGGCTGGGGTGCAGGCCGGCGGCGACGAGCCCGGCGAAGTGCGCCATGTCGACCCAGAGCTTGGCGCCGACCTCGTCGGCGATCTCGCGGAACAGCGCGAAGTCGAGCTGGCGCGGGTACGCCGACCAGCCGGCGATGATGACGGTCGGCTGGTGCTCGTGCGCCAGCGTGCGGACCTCGTCCATGTCGACGAGACCGGTCTCGGGCACGACGTGATAGGCGACGGGCTTGTAGAGCTTGCCGGAGAAGTTGAGCTTCATGCCGTGGGTCAGGTGACCGCCGTTGGCCAGGTCAAGACCCAGGATCGTGTCGCCGGCCGTCGCGATGGCGTGCAGCGCGGCGGCGTTGGCGGTCGCCCCCGAGTGCGGCTGGACGTTGGCGTAGCCCGCGTCGAACAGCTGCTTGAGCCGGTCGATCGCGATGGTCTCGACCTGGTCGACGAACTCGCAGCCGCCGTAGTAGCGCTTGCCGGGATAGCCCTCGGCGTACTTGTTGGTCAGGACGCTGCCCTGGGCCTCGAGCGACGCGACAGGGGCGAAGTTCTCCGACGCGATCATCTCGAGCGTCGACTGCTGACGGTGCAGCTCGGCGTCGAGGAGCGCGGCGATGTCAGGGTCGAACTCGGAGAGATGCTGGTTGTGGCTCATGGGCCAAGGGTATCTGGCCCCTCGTGCCGTCGACCTACGACTGCTTGCGTCTCGCGGCGAGCACGGCGGCCTGGGTACGCCGCTTGAGTCCCAGCTTCGCCAGGAGCTGCGACACGTAGTTCTTGACGGTCTTCTCCGCGAGGAACATCTCGGCCGCGATCTGCCGGTTCGTCATGCCCTCGCCGATGAGGTCGAGGATGCGGCTCTCCTGCGGGGTCAGCAGGTCGAGCGGGTCGGCCGCCGGCTCGCCCTCGCGGATCCTCGCCAGCACCTTCTGGGTCGCGACCGGGTCGAGCAGCGACTGTCCGCCGGCCACCTGCCGGACAGCCTCGACGAGCTCGGCCCCCCGCGCGCGCTTGAGCAGGTAGCCCGCCGCACCGGCCATGATCGCCGCGAACAGCAACTCGTCGTCGTCGTGTGCGGCCAGGATCACCACAGCGATCTGCGGGTGTGCCTCCCGGATGGCACGACACACCTCGATGCCCGATCCGTCCGGGAGGTCCGCGTCGAGCACGGCAACGTCTGGGGTGACCGCCGGAATGCGGAGCAAGGCATCTGCCGCCAGGCCCGCCTCGCCGACGACCGCGATGTCGCCCTCATCCTCGAGCAGGTCTCGCAGTCCGCGGCGGATGACCTCGTGGTCGTCGAGCACGAAGACCCTGATCACAGTGGGCCCGCTGACGCCGCCGGCGTCGAGGCGCGCGGAAGTCGCCCCGAGGATGCATCGACGAATGTCGCGTGCCGGACGTGCATGGGATCCCCTTCCCGCTCGGCACACTAACGACTCGGAGGGGACGGTTGTCACGAATTCCTGGCGCCCTCCGCAGAATTCACTCGTACGAACCAGCAATTCCTGCGAAATCAGTCAAAATGACTAGAAAGGTCTAGTCATTTCGAGGCGTAGACGTGCCGAACGGCAGCCACACGCAGGACTTAGGTCCCTGACCGGAGATGGACCCGTGCGGAACGATGGAAACGTCAGGGCTGGGGCCCTAACAGCCGCTGGATCTCCCTCCCGCGAGCTGGCGTGGAGGAACTCCCAAATATCCCTCCCGATCCTCACGCGTCGACCGGTATCCGTCGTCGACACGATCGCAGCCCGGGCCCCGCCCTGGCCTTACCTGTCGCCGATGGCGCCGCCATGCCGCCGCACAGGTAACCAAAATGCAATCTGACAGGTCGGCACAGCCACCACGGGCGCGTGTAGCGTGCGGAAAGGCTCGGTCCCATCATGTGGACAATCCCGCCGCAGCCACATGGCGCGGCTCGACCGTAGGAGAGCAAGATGAACTTTCGTCGGGGAACCGCGATCATCGCGGTGACCGCACTGGCCGGCATGGCGCTGGCCGCGTGTGGGCAAAGCAAGGACGACGACAACAAGGATGCCGGCGGTTCGAACCTCGTCGTCGGCACGACCGACAAGGTCGTCTCGATCGACCCGGCCGGCTCGTACGACAACGGGTCGCTGATGGTGCAGACGCAGGTCTACCAGTACCTCCTCAACTTCCCGGCCGGCAGCACCACGCTGACGCCGGACGCCGCGTCGAAGTGCGACTTCGAGCAGCCGACCGAGTACGTCTGCACGATCAAGCCGGGACTCAAGTTCGCCAACGGTCACGCGCTCACCGCGTCCGACGTCGCGTTCTCGTTCAAGCGCGTCGCCAAGATCAACGACCCCAATGGTCCGGCCTCGCTGCTCGGCAACATGAAGTCGGTCGAGGCCAAGGACGACAAGACCGTCGTCTTCACCCTCAACTCGCCCAACGACCAGACGTTCGGCCAGGTGCTCGTCACCTCCGCCGGACCGATCGTCGACGAGGAGACCTACCCGGCCGACAAGGTCTTGGACGACGCCGCTGCCGTGAAGGCGCAGGGCTTCTCCGGTCCCTACACGATCGGCAAGTACACCAAGGGCCAGATCGCCGAGTTCAAGGCCAACCCCGACTACGACGGTGCCTACAACAAGGCGAAGACCAAGACGGTCACCCTGTCGACGTACGCCGACGCCAACAACCTGAAGCTCGACGTCCAGAACGGCAAGATCGACGTCGCCTGGCGCTCGCTGACCCCGACCGACATCGACAGCCTCAGCAAGGACAACAAGGTCAAGGTCCACAAGGGCGCCGGTGGCGAGCTGCGCTACATCGTGTTCAACATGAAGACGATGCCCGGCGACGACGCCGACCAGAAGCTGGCGATCCGCAAGGCGATGGCATCCTCGCTCGACCGCGAGGAGCTCTCGACCCAGGTCTACAAGGGCACCTACACGCCGGCCTACTCGGCCGTGCCGCAGGGTCAGGTCGGCGCCACGGAGCCGTTCAAGGACAAGTACGGCGACAAGCCCGACAAGGCCGCCGCCAAGAAGTTCCTCGACGACGCCGGAGTCAAGACCCCGGTGACGCTCAAGCTGCAGTACAACACCGACCACTACGGCTCCTCGTCGACCGAGGAGTACAACATGGTCAAGCGTCAGCTCGAGGACACCGGGCTGTTCAAGGTCGACCTGCAGTCCACGGAGTACGTCACGTACTCCAAGGAGCGCGTCAAGGACGCCTACCCGATGTTCCAGCTCGGCTGGTTCCCGGACTTCCCGGACGCTGACAACTACGTGACGCCGTTCTTCGCGCCGAACAACTTCCTGCAGTCGCACTACAACTTCTCGGACAAGGACAACCCAGTCCCCGAGATGACCAAGCTGCTGAAGTCCGAGGCCACGGACGGCGACAAGACGTCGCGCGTCGCGACCCTGAAGCAGATCCAGGACCTCGTGGCCGACCAGGTCCCGATCCTGCCGCTGCTCACGGGCGCGCAGATCGCCGTGGCGGGCAAGGACGTCAAGGGTGTCGACGAGACTCTCGACCCCGCGTTCAAGTTCCGTCTCACCTCGCTGTCGAAGTAGTCACGTCGAAGGGGCGGGTCCATTGGACCCGCCCCTTCCGTATGTTGTCGTCTACGGTCCTTGAGCCTGTCGGAAGGACCGGACCCTCTCAGAACCGAAAATGAGGAAACTCATGACCGCCGAAGTCCTCGCGCCGCTCGAGCCGACGCCCGCCGAACCCTCCCGCGGGCGGCGAGGCCCGCTCAGCCCGCTCGCCCGCTACATGCTGGTGCGCGTCGCGCTGATCATCCCCATGCTGTGGGTGCTCGTCACGATGGTGTTCCTGCTGATGCGCGTCATCGGCGATCCGGTGACCGCCGCCCAAGGTGGCCGCCTCAACGCCCAGCAGATCGCCGAGCGCAAGCACGCCGCCGGCCTCGACCGTCCGATGCTGACCCAGTACTGGGAGTACATCACCGGGCTGCTCCACGGTGACTTCGGCACGACCCTGACCGACCACCGGCCGATCTCCGGCATCCTCACCGAATACGGCGCCGCGACGCTGGAGCTGTCCTTCTGGGCGCTCATCGTGGCGTTCGGCGTCGGCATCCCGCTCGGCCGCCTTGCCGCGCGCTATCGCGACCGGCTGCCCGACGTCATCCTTCGCCTGTTCGCGATCCTCATCTATGCCGCCCCGGTGTTCTTCGTCGGCCTGCTGCTCAAGCTCGCGTTCACACCGCTCGGCTGGCCGTCGTCGGGTCGCTCGTCGACCCAGACCGAGCTGACGCTGGACAACGTGCACCCGCACACCAACATCATGATCGTCGACGCGCTGCTGTGGGGTGACCCCAAGATCATCCTCGAGGTCCTCCAGTACGCGGTCCTGCCCGCCATCGCCCTGGGCCTGCTGACCGGCGGTGTCTTCCTGCGCCTCGTTCGCATCAACCTCCTGCAGACCCTGCGCATGGACTATGTGACGGCGGCGAGAGCCCGCGGAGTGTCCGAGCGGAGGGTCGTGCGCAAGCACGCGTTCCGCAACGCACTCGTCCCCGTCGTCACGGTCATGGGCATGCAGATCGCCCTGCTCCTCGCCGGCGCCGTGCTGACCGAGACGACGTTCGAGTGGAAGGGCATCGGCTACGAGCTGACCCAGTACCTCAAGGCGCGCGACTTCCTCGCGGTCCAGGGCATCGTCACCGCGATCGCCGTGATCGTCTGCGTGGCGAGTCTCGTCATCGACGCCATCGTCGCCCTCGTCGACCCCCGAGTGAGGTTCTGAGATGAAGCGCCTGGTCCCCGCAGTCGTACGCCAGTCCCACGGCCTGCAGCGGTTCATGCTGCTGCTCGGCTTCGCGATCATCGCCGCGTTCGTGATCATCGCGATCTTCGCACCCTGGATCGCGCCATACGGCTTCAACGACGACCGCTCCGGCGGCGTCCTCTTCGGCACCCAGCAGGCCCCGTCCGCCGACCACTGGTTCGGTACGACGGTGGGCGGCACCGACGTGCTGTCCCGCGTCATCTACGGCACCCGCACCGCACTCGAGGTCATCGTCCTCGCGGTCGTGCTGTCGAGCCTGGTCGGCGTCCCGCTGGGCCTGCTGTCCGGCTACCTCGGCGGCTGGCTCGACCGGGTCCTCGTGCTGATCATGGACGCGCTCTACGCGTTCCCCTCCTTGCTGCTCGCGATCGTCGTGTCGATCGTGCTGACCGGAGGTGCCAGCGGTGCCGTCGGCGGCATCCTGGCCGCGGCGATCTCGATCACCGTGGTCTTCGTGCCCCAGTACTTCCGCGTCATCCGCAGCGCGACGCTCGCGGTCAAGGTGGAGCCGTATGTCGACTCGGCCCGGGTGGTGGGCGTACGCACGCCGCGCATCCTCGGCCGGCACATCTTCTCCAACGTGGCGCAGAACCTGCCGGTCATCGGCACGCTCAACGCGTCCGAGGCGATCCTGACCCTCGCCGGGCTCGGCTTCCTCGGCTTCGGCATCGAGCCGTCCGCGGCAGCCGAATGGGGCTTCGACCTCAACAAGGCACTGCCCGACGCGTCCAACGGCATCTGGTGGACCAGCATCTTCCCCGGCAGCGCGATCGTCCTGATCGTGCTGGGCGTGACCCTCGTCGGCGAGAGCCTCAACGACATCCTCAACCCGCTGCTGCGCACCCGCGGTGCCGAGACGACGTCGGCGGACGAGAAGGAGATCACCGCGGAGTTCGAGGAGCTCACGGGTGACATCGAGCCGTCAGTCGAGGTCCGCGACACCGACGCCGCTGAGAAGCGGGTCGCCGCGCTGTCGTTGTCCGATCTTGCGGTGACCTTCCGTACGGACGCAGGCCAGATCCACGCGGTCAACGGCATCTCGTTCGACGTCGCACCCGGTGAGGTCGTCGCCGTTGTCGGCGAGTCCGGCTCAGGCAAGTCCGTCAGCTCCCGCGCCGTGCTCGGGCTTCTGCCGTCGACCGCCGCGGTCACCGGTTCGGCCCGACTCGGCGACCGCGAGCTGCTCGGCATGTCCAACAACGACATCCGGCCGATCCGCGGCGACCAGGTCTCGATGGTGTTCCAGGAACCGTCGACCGCCCTCAACCCGGTCTACTCGGTCGGCTGGCAGATCATCGAGGGCATCCAGGCTCACCGCGACATCTCCAAGAAGGACGCCCGCAAGCGCGCGATCGAGCTGCTCGACCTGGTCGGCATGCCCGATCCGGAGCACCGCGTCGACTACTACCCGCACCAGCTGTCGGGCGGCCAGAAGCAGCGCGTCGTCATCGCCATGGCGATCGCCTGCGACCCCGACGTCATCATCGCCGACGAGCCGACGACGGCCCTCGACGTCACGGTCCAGGCCGCGATCCTCGAGCTGCTGCTGTCACTGCGTGACCGGCTCGGCACCGCGATCGTCCTGATCACGCACAACATGGGGGTCGTCGCCGACATGGCTGACCGCGTCGTCGTGATGTACCGCGGCAACATCGTGGAGCAGGCTCCGGCCGGGCAGCTGTTCGCCCAGCCCAAGCATCCCTACACGCGAGCCCTGCTCGACGCCGTCCCGCACCTCGGCCGCGAGAACGGCCCGGGCCTCGTCGACGAGAACGACCTGGTGCTCAAGGTCGAGGACCTGGTCGTGGAGTTCCCCGGTGGGCTCGGTCAGCCTGCCTTCCGCGCCGTTGACCACGTGTCGCTCGAGATCCGCAAGGGCGAGGTCCTCGGCCTGGTCGGCGAGTCCGGCTCGGGCAAGTCAACCGTCGGGCGTACGACCGTGGGCCTGCAGCAGCCGACGAGCGGCACGATCCACGTCTCGGGCAACCAGGTCTCGGGCCTGTCCGATCGTCAGCTGCGGCCGCTGCGCTCGCGCTTCGGGTTCGTGTTCCAGGATCCCGCCTCGTCGCTCAACCCTCGCATGTCGATCGGCCAGTGCGTCGCCGAGCCGCTGCACGTGCAGACCGAGATGAAGCAGTCCGAGATCGACGCCAAGGTCAGGTCGCTGCTCGACAGCGTCGAGCTGGGCGGCTCGTACGTCGAGCGTTTCCCGCACGAGCTCTCGGGTGGCCAGCGCCAGCGGGTCAGCCTGGCCCGCGCGCTGGCGCTCGACCCGGACCTGCTCATCGCGGACGAGCCGACATCGGCCCTCGACGTGTCGGTGCAGGCACGCGTGCTCGAGCTGTTCACCGAGCTCCAGCAACGGCTCCAGTTCGCCTGCCTGTTCATCAGCCACGACCTCGCTGTCGTGGACACGCTCGCCAACCGCGTCGCGGTGATGCAGAACGGTGCGCTGGTCGAGATCGGACCACGCGAGCAGGTGCTCGGCAACCCGCAGGAGGACTACACCAAGCGGCTCATCGCGGCGGTGCCGGTCCCGGACCCCGAGGAGCAGCGCCGGCGCCGCGAGGCACGCGGGCACCTGCTGACCGACATCTCCTGACCGAGCCGGTTCAGGCGTTCGCGCGTACCGTCGAGCCATGAACCCGCTCGAGTCCGTGCGCCGGCGCGTGGGCGAGACGATCTTCTCCCGCGTCGCCGGCGACGAGGGCCCGGCGCGGCGCGACCGCATCCACTTCTCCGAGGGACCACGTCGATTCGAGCCCGGCTCGGCGATCCACCGCGTGCACTCCGACGCGTCGATGTTCGTCGGCGGGATCCGTGCACTCCTGCTGCAGTCGATGCATCCCCTCGCGATGGCCGCGGTCGACGCACACTCGGGCTTTCGCGGCGACCCGTGGGGGCGGCTGCAGCGCACGAGCACCTTCCTCGCCGAGACCACGTTCGGAACGATCGAGGACGCCGACCGGGCCGTGTCGATCGTCCGCGCGGTGCACGAACGCGTACGCGGCGTCGCGCCGGACGGCCGGGCATACGCCGCCTCCGACCCTCACTTGGTCCGCTGGGTGCACGTGGCGGAGATCGACAGCTTCCTGCGCGCGCACGATCGCTACGGCGCCAAGCCACTCGACGCCCCCGGCCGCGACGCGTACGTGAGTGAGACGGCCCACGTCGCCCGGGCTCTCGGCGCCACCGACGTGCCCGAGACGGTCACCGAGCTCGAGCAGGTGCTGGCCGACTACCGACCCGATCTCGAGGGGACACCGGCCGCCCGGCGAGCGGCGCGATTCATCCTGGTCCACCCGCCCGTCCCGCTCACGCTGCGGGCTCCGTACGGTCTGCTGTCGGCAGCCGCGGTCGGCATGATGCCGCGTTGGACCCGCTGGCCGCTGCGGCTGCCCTACCTGCCGATCGTCGAGGCGACTGCCGTGCGTACGAGCGGAGTCGCGATCACCGAGGCGATCCGCTGGGCGATGGGATCAGGCCCGCCGCAACGGGTCTAGCACTCGGCGACGCCGGGGACGTCGCACGCGTCGACAACGGGACCGGCTGCTGCCACGCGTACGAGGAGCTGGCGGAACAGGTCGGCGTCCGCGTCGGAGAGGGTCCTGAGCACGATCCGCTCGACCTCGGCGATCCGCTGCGACGCGGCGGCATGGGCCTTGGCCCCCTTGGCCGTCAGGACGACCTGGCGGGCGCGGCGATCGGCCGGGTCGGGTCGGCGGGTCACGAGTCCGGCCTTCTCGAGGTCGTCGACCAGGTAGGTCATGACCGTGCGGTCGATGCCGAGAAGGGTCGCGATCGTCGCCTGGTTGCTGCAGTCGTCACCGTTGGCGACCGACATGACCTGATATCCGCGCGGGCCTCCCGGCAGCTCGCTGACCGCATCCCGGGCGTTGTCGAGATAGCTCCGCAGGATGCTGCCAAGGGCTTGGCCGAAGTCGATGGAGCCGTGCTCCGTCGTCGTCCCGGCCGTCTCGGTCATGGTCCCAGTGTAGCGAGCACGCGCCTGTCACAGTCATCGTGTTGACCGATTGTCTGTGTGTAAGATGATCTGCTGTACAGAGTATCTATCCCTCAGGAGCAAACATGAGCACGATCTTCCGCCTCGATGCCAGCATTCGCCAGGACGGCTCGGTGACGCGGGCCGTCGCCGACACTCTTCAGGAGACGATCACCGAGGAGCTCGGGCGTCCCACCGTCATCCGTCGTGATCTCGGCAGCGGGCCGATCGATCCGGCGCTGTGGCCGCTCGCCGCGTTCGCGGGGTTCGTCCCCGAGGACCAGCGCACGCCCGAGCAGCTGGCTGCGGTCGGGCAGGCGGCAGCGTACGCCGACGAGGTCGTCTCGGCAGACGTCCTGGTCTTCGCCGTCCCGCTCTACAACTTCGGCGTCTCGCAGCACTTCAAGGCCTGGTTCGACCTGGTCGCCACCGATCCGCGGCTCTCGCTGGGCCAGAGCGAGGTCGTCGGCAAGCCGGCGTTCCTCGTGACCGCGCGCGGCGGCGGCTACGGGGCAGGCACACCCCGCGAGGGCTGGGACCACGCGACCGGCTGGATGCGTCGCGTGCTCGAGGACGTCTGGGGACTCGACCTCGACGTCATCGAGACCGAGCTGACGCTCGCCGAGGTCACCCCGCAGATGGCTGAGCTCCGCGACCTCGCCCGTGAGCAGCTTGCCGAGTCGCACGAGACCGCCCGTCGCAGCGGTCGCTCCGTGACGATCAAGCTCCGTTCGGCGGCCTGATCCACGGGTGCCGGGGAGGAAGGGCCTCCCCGGCACCCCTCGCGTCATGTGTGGTCACAGCCCAACGGGGTAAGCCCGCCCTGAAGGAGTGGTCAACGTGAAGAAGCTGACAGTGCTCGTGATCGGCGCCGCCGGGTACGTTCTCGGTGCCCGCGCCGGGCGTGAGCGTTATGAACAGATCAAGCGCCAGGCGACCAAGGCCTGGCAGAACCCCACCGTCCAGGGCGCCGTCGACGACGTCCAGACCCAGGCCAAGCAGGCCGGGTCCGAGATGGGCAGCAAGGTCGGCGCGAAGGTCGCCGATGTCGCCGGTGAGGCGAAGTCCAAGATCGCCGACAAGGTCCACGGGCACGACGCGGATCCGGCGTCGGACAACTATCGTCCCGGCGACGAGGTCATCGGACCGCCGCCGGTGCCGGGCGAGTCGCCCATCGCGGACGCGCATCGACAGGGGATCTCATGACGGGTGCGCGCACGCCCACGTCCGAGGCCTCGACCGGCGAGCTGATCGCTCAGGCGACCGGTGACATCTCGACCCTGATCCGCAACGAGATCCAGCTCGCCAAGCAGGACCTGGCGACGAGCGGCAAGCGTCTCGGGGTCGGCGCCGGGATGTTCGGCGTCGCCGGCACCTTGGCGCTGTACGGCCTCGGCGCCCTCATCGCTGCGGCCATCCTCGGGATCGCCGAGGAGCTCGACGCCTGGCTCGCCGCACTGATCGTGGGCGGCGGGTTGTTCGTGCTCGCCGGTCTTGCCGCCCTGGTCGGCAAGATGCGCGTCAGCCGGGTGGCGGAGCCGCCGAAGGAGCGGGTCGCGAGCGTCAAGGCCGACGTCGCTGCCGCCCGTCACGGGGCGACGTCGTGACCGCGCTCGAGCAGGACATCCAAGAGACCCGGGCGCACCTCGGGGAGACCGTCGACGCCCTCGCGGCCAAGGCCGATGCCGGCAAGAAGCGCGCCGGCATCGTCGCGCTCGTCGGCGTCGCCGCAGTTGCTGCCCTGGTGCTCTGGCGCCGGCTCAGCTGACGATCGGCTACCGCCGGGCGGTGGCGCGATAGCTCGCCGGCGTCGTCCCGAACCAGCGGCGCACCGATCTGTTGAGGGACGCCTGCTCGGCATATCCGAGCAAACGGGTCACCTGGCCGAGCTGCATGACCGGCTCGGCCAGGTAGCGCTCCGCCAACGTCCGGCGCTGCCGGTCGAGGATGCCCCGGAACGTCTCGCCGTCGGCGCCGAGGTGGCGCTGCAAGGTCCGGCGGTTCATCAGCAGCTCGGACGCGACGACATCCGCGGTGCAGTGTCCCGTGGGGAGCAGGCGCTGGACAAGCTCCTCGACGCGTCCCGCGAGGGTGGTCTCGCTCGGTGGGACCTGACTCTCCAGGTACCGGGTGGCAAGCCGCCGCGTCTCGCCGTCCGCATTGTCGAGCTCCCTGTCGGCGACGTCGCCGTCCAGCTCGAATCCGCACCAGGACTGGCCGAACTCGACCGGGCACCCGAGCACTGAGGCGTACGCCTCGTCGGTGCCCATCTGCTCGTGGAGGAACGAGACCGACGCGTATGTCGCACCGTCGCCCCCCAGCATCCGGATGATCCGGGCGCCGTTGGCCACGCTGAGCTCGTAGCCCTGTCGCAGCACCGGGAGCGAGAGCTCGAGCACCCGGTAGTCGAACGTGATCGGTTCACCCGGCACTCGGGGCCGCATCTCCAGCTGGAGCGCGGGCGAGTGGACGTAGAAGTACTGCGAGATCGATCGGAAGGCCTCAAGCACCGACTCGGAGTTGCGGGCGATCACGGCGACGGGCCCGAGAATCCCCAGACCTTGCCATCCCGACATCCGCAGACCGAAGTCAGGGCAGTCGAGCTCCTCGGCCGTGGCGGCCAGCAGCCGGAGGAACGGGTCGACCCGTACGAACGTGTCGTCCAGGTCCTCGATGCCCACCGGGATGTCGAAGCGGCGAAGCAGGTCCTCGGGCGTGCCGCCGAGGTCGCGGACGAGGTCGGCATAGCCCCAGAGATTCGTCGCCCTGATCAGGCTGCCCATTGACCCCGCCATGTCCGGAAATGACAAAAGTATGACGCGCCAGGTCAATACGTGACAACCCCTGCCGCCCGATGCTCGAAGGACCAGAACACCAGTCCATCAAGGAGCCCGTGAGCCATGACCGCCAACCATGTCGACGTCCTGATCGTCGGAGCCGGACTCTCCGGGATCGGCACCGCCTGCCAGATCACCGGCGCCTTTCCCCAGAAGTCGATCGCCGTCATCGAGCGACGCGAACGCATCGGCGGCACCTGGGACCTGTTTCGCTATCCCGGAGTTCGCTCCGACTCCGACATGTTCACCTTCGGATACGAGTGGCGCCCGTGGACCGACACCGAGGTCCTGGCTCCCGGCGACTCGATCCGCGAGTACATCGCAGAGACGGCCGCTGCGTACGGGATCGACGAGAAGGTTCACCACGGCCTGAAGATCCTCTCGGCCGACTGGTCACGTGCCGACTGCCGATGGACCGTGACCGCGCTGCACGAGGCCTCGGGCCAGGAGCGGGTGTTCACCTGCGGGTTCCTCGTCAACTGTGCTGGCTACTACAACTACGACGCCGGGCACCTCCCGGAGTTCCCGGGTGCAGATCACTTCGGCGGACAGACGGTGCATCCCCAGTTCTGGCCGGAGAACTTCGACTACGCCGACAAGAGGGTCGTGGTCGTCGGAAGCGGTGCCACCGCTGTCACCCTGGTGCCCTCGATGGCCGAGAAGGCGGCGCACGTCACCATGCTCCAGCGATCACCTTCGTACGTCATGTCGGTGCCTGCGGAGGACAAGATCTCGCCCTTCCTCGACAAGTTCCTCCCCAGCTCGGTGGTCTTCTGGCTCGCCCGCAAGCGCAACATCGGGATCCAGCGCGGCCTCTACCTCGCCTGCGGCCGCTGGCCCACGATGATGCGGCGCTTCCTGCTGTCCCAGGTGAAGCGCCGTGTCGGACCCGAGTTCGACATGGCTCACTTCACCCCGACCTACAAGCCCTGGGACGAGCGCCTCTGCGCTGTTCCGAACGGTGACCTGTTCAAGGTGCTCGCCTCGGGCGACGCGTCGGTCGTCACCGACACGATCGAGACGTTCACTGAGACCGGGATCAGACTGACGTCCGGTCGAGAGCTCGACGCAGACGTCATCGTCACGGCGACGGGACTCGATGTGAAGGTCATGGGTGGGATCACCTTCACCGTCGATGGTGAGGTCCGCGAGGTGCGCAACCAGATGACGTACAAGGCGGTCATGGTCCAGAACCTGCCGAACCTCGCGTGGGTGTTCGGATACACGAACGCCCCCTGGACCTTGAAGTCCGACCTCGTCGCGAAGTACCTCGTCCGCCTCTTCACCCACATGGAGACCAGCGGTCACTCGGTCGTCATGCCTGTCGACCACCATGACTCGGCGCTCGACGACGGAATCATGGACTCGCTCCAGTCCGGCTACGTCCAGCGCGCGAAGGACAAGCTCCCGCGCCAAGGCAAGGACGGTGCGTGGAGGGTCCTGATGCACTACGGCCACGACACCAGGATGCTGCTGGACGATCCGATCGACGACGGGCTTCTCGAGTTCAGTGGACCGGTCCTGGCCGACGCCATGGCATGACGGCGGGCACCGCGCTTCCACCCACCCGGACTCCGACACTCTTCCAGCAACAGAAAGCGATTACCTCATGAGCAGCTACGACGTCCGCGACAAGGTCGCCCTCATCACCGGCGCGGCGCGCGGCATCGGCCTGGCCACCGCCGAGCGACTGGTGCGCGACGGGGCGAAGGTCGTCATCGTCGACCTCGACCGTCGCGAGGTTGACTCCGCCACGCAGACGCTGGGACCCGAAGCGTTCGGCCTGGCTGCCGACGTGACCGACGCAGCCGCCATGCGAGGCGTCGTCGAGCAGGCCGTCGACCACTTCGGGCGGATCGACGTGGTCGTCGCGAATGCCGGCATCGGTCCGCGGGCCACCACGGTCAACGCGATGGATCCGGTCGTCTTCGAGCGGGTCCTGGAGGTGAACGTCCTCGGTGTCTATCGCACGGTCCACGCCGCGCTGCCAGAGGTGATCCGCAACCAGGGTCACGTCGTCGTCGTGGGTTCGATCTATTCGTTCATCAACGGGGTGCTGATGGCCCCGTACGCGATGTCGAAGGCTGCCGTGGAGCAGCTCGGACGGGCCCTGCGTGTCGAGCTCAAGCAGCACGGTGCGTCGGCGACCGTCGCGTACTTCGGCTACATCGACACCGACCTGGTCCGCGATCTCACTGCCGACCCGGTCGCCAACCGACTCGAGCACAAGTTCCCGGGCTTCCTGCGACGCCGGCTGCATCCTTCAGATGCCGGCGACGCGATCGTCGGCGCCATCACGCGTCGATCCGCCCGGGTGATCGCCCCCAAGCGCTGGAGCGCGTACTCCACGATGCGGGGCGTGATCAACCCCTTGCTCGACGCGCACATGGCCAGGGACGAGTCGATCCAGGACATCCTCCGCGACGCCGACAGGGCGCCGCTGAGCCGCCCGGTCGAGCGGACGGCCTAGAGCATGAGTGAGCACCGCGACGTGGCGTTTCTCAGTGCGGGTGTGCGTTGCGGCGCCTGGCACCTCACCGCCGCGCACGAACAGCTCGGTGGGCGTGGCGGTCGGCCGTGCGTCGTCATGGCGCATGGGTTCGGCGGCACGCGCGACACCGGACTCCTGGGCTACGCCGAGGGATTCGCAGCCGCCGGGTTCGACGTGCTCCTCTTCGACTATCGCGGCTTCGGTACGTCCGAGGGTGCCCCGCGCCAACGCGTTTCCCACCGTCACCAACGGGCTGACTACCAGGCCGCCATCGCCACGGCCAGAGCCCTGCCCGGCGTCGACGACGAGCGCATCGTGCTCTGGGGAACCTCGTACTCCGGAGGTCACGTCATCCCCGTCGCGGTCGACGACGGGCGCATCGCCGCCATCGTGTCGATGACACCGGCGGTGGACGGCGCGGCGGCGCTCCTGGCCCTCGCTCGTGCGCATCCGACCACCCTGCTGCCCCTCGTCGCGCACGGACTCCGCGACGCGACCCGCGCCCTGCTGCGCCGACCGCCGCATCACCTGCCCGTCGTCGGTGTGCCGGGCAGCACGGCGATGATCACCGCCCCCGGCGGTTTCGAGGGCTACCACGCGATCGCGGGCGACACATGGCGCAATGAGGTCTGTGCGCGCGTGGCGCTCGAGGTCGCGTTCAACCGGCCGACCCGGTCGGCTGCCCGACTTCGTACGCCTGTACTCGTCCAGGTCGGCGAACAGGACGCCGTCGCCCCGCCCACCGCAGCATGGCGGGCCGCCAAGAAGGCGGGCTCGTATGCGGAGGTCCGCAACTACCCGGTCGACCACTTCGACGTCTACGAAGGCACCTGGCAACGCCAGTTGCTTGCCGACCAGATCGAGTTCCTCACCGCTGCCTGCTAGGCCGTGATCAGGGCCGCGTTGATGTCGCCCGACTCGAGTCACTCGCTTGTTTCACTGAATGAGGAAGCACCGCCCCCCTCAACGCAAAAGGCCCTGCCGCCCGAAACTCGGGTGGCAGGGCCTTCGTCATTCAGTTTTCAGTGGAGCCGAGGGGACTCGAACCCCTAACCCCCTGCTTGCAAAGCAGGTGCGCTACCAATTGCGCCACGGCCCCGTGGTCGTGCTGGTCCGGGATCAGACCTTGTCGCTGGCAGCCGCCCACGTGTCGGCCGGCTTGCTCTTCGACTTCGACAGGGCCCAGAAGACACCGGCCGCAGCGAGCCCGAGGGCGATGATCTTCTTCATGGAACCTCCTGTGCGAGTGGGCGTACGAGGACTTGAACCTCGGACCTCATCCTTATCAGGGATGCGCTCTAACCAAGCTGAGCTATACGCCCGCAACAGCGGTGAACTTTACCGCACCGCCTGCCGGTCTCCCAAAACGGGGAGGGGTCTTACTTCTCTTCGGCGAACGTGACCTCCACACCGCCGAGGAGCTGCGCCGCGAGGTTGTAGAGATGGGCGCCGATCGTGGCCAGTGCCGTGGTCAGGATGACGTTGATCGCCGACAGCACCAGGGTCAGTCCGACCATGCGCCCGAAGCCGAGGTAGTCGGTGATGTTGAAGCTCGTCGAGTCATCGCTCAGCACCGAGGTGACGCTGCCGTTGATCTGGTCCCAGACCCCGGTCGCCTCCATGACGACCCAGAAGATCGACACCGCGACGACCGCCACGATCATCATCGCGACCGAGATGGCGAACGCCATGCGGGTGACCGACCACGGCTCGATGTGCGTCAGTCGCAGGCTGGCGCGCCGCTCCTTCTTGGAACCCGACTCCGGCGCCGGACTGAGCGTCGCTCCGGATGTCGTCGTGGACCGCTCGACCGGCGTCTCGACCTTGTCCTTGACCGCAGGGATCACCGCGGTGGTCGACGGCGACTGGTTGGTCGTACGCGCGTAGTCCGCCGCAGTGAGCGGCCGGCTGTCCGACGAGGTGTCGTCCTCGTCGTCCGAGGCGTCCGACACCGATGCCGGCGTCGGGGTCGGGCGCGGACGGCCCTTGTCGGTCTGTGGTCCGCTCGACGATCCGTTGCTGGCAGCCGCCGATTTCTTGGCCGGAGCCCGCTTGGCCGGTTTGGGGATCCGGGGGACCTCCTGCGTCGGCGCCGCGTCTGCCGCGCTGGAGCCCGGCGCGGAGGTCGGGTCCTGCTTGTCGTCTTCGGTCACTGATCCTGGTCCTCGTCGGTCGACGTCTCTTCGGCCTGCGCCTCGTCCTGCGGGAGCTCGGTGTTGCGCGCGATGGTCACGACCCGGTCATCCCCCTTGAACTTCACGAAGCTCACACCCATCGTGCCACGCCCTGTCGGATTGACCCCCGAGACGAGGCTCCGGGTGACCTGACCGGTGGCCGTCACGGAGATGACGTCATCGGTGTCGACGAGGACGAGACCGCCGACGAGCTCACCGCGGTTCTCGGTGATCTGCATCGCCTTGATGCCCAGACCGCCCCGACCCTGCAGGCGGTACTGCTCGACCGGCGTCTTCTTGGCGAAGCCGCCGTCGGTGACCGTGAAGACGTAGAGCTGGTCCTCCTCGGGCACCTCGGCGGACTCGAGGGCGCCCGCTGAACGTCGGATGACCGACATCGACAGCATGGAGTCCTCCTCGCGGAACTTCATGCCCGTGACGCCCGACGTCGCCCGGCCCATCGGTCGCAGCTGCTCGTCGTCGGCGCGGAACCGGATGGCCTGGGCCTTGCGTGAGATGAGGATCAGGTCGTCCTCGGGAGTGACCAGCTCGGCGCCGATCAGCTCGTCGTCCTCGTCGCGGAAGTTGATCGCGATGACGCCGGCCTGGCGCGGGCTGTTGTAGTCGCCCAGCCGCGTCTTCTTGACCAGACCCTTCTTGGTCGCGAGGACCAGGTAGGGCGCCTGCTCGTAGTCACGGATCGCCAGGACCTGGGCGATCTCCTCGTCGGGCTGGAACGACAGCAGGCCTGCGACGTGTCCGCCCTTGGCGTCGCGTCCGGCCTCGGGCAGCTGGTAGGCCTTGGCGCGATAGACGCGGCCGGCGGTCGTGAAGAACAGGATCCAGTGGTGGCTGGTCGTCGCGAACATGTGCTCGACGAGGTCGTCACCACGCAGGGCCGCACCGCGTACGCCCTTGCCGCCACGATTCTGGACGCGGTAGAGATCGGTCTTGGTGCGCTTGGCGTAGCCACCCTTGGTGATCGTGACCACGACCTCCTCGTCGGGGATCAGGTCCTCGTCGGACAGGTCGCCGTCGGCGGGGATGATGTGCGAGCGACGATCCTCGCCGTACTTGTCGACGATCTCGCTCAGCTCGTCGGACACGATCTGCCGCTGGCGCTCCGGCTTGGCCAGGATGTCCTTGAAGTCGGCGATCTTGAGCTCGAGCTCGGCCAGGTTGTCGATGATCTTCTGGCGCTCGAGGGCGGCCAGGCGACGCAGCTGCATGTCGAGGATCGCGCGCGCCTGGAGCTCGTCGATGTCGAGCAGGCTGATGAGGCCGTCGCGGGCCTCCTCGACCGTGGGACTGCGACGGATCAGGGCGATGACCTCGTCGAGGGCGTCGAGCGCCTTGGCCAGGCCTCGCAAGATGTGCGCGGACGCCTCGGCCTCGTCGAGGAGGTACTGGGTGCGGCGCTGGATGACTTCGATCTGGTGGTTGATCCAGTTGCTGACGAAGCCGTCGAGCGTCAGGGTGCGCGGCACCTCGTCGACCAGGGCCAGCATGTTGGCGCTGAAGTTGGTCTGCAGCTCGGTGTGCTTGTAGAGGTTGTTGAGGACGACCCGGGCGATCGCGTCCTTGCGGATCTCGATCACGATGCGACGCCCGACGCGCGACGACGACTCGTCACGCAGGTCCGAGATGCCCTGGATGCGGCCGGCGTTGACGAGGTCGGCGATCTTGCGCATCAGGTTGTCGGGGTTGACCTGGTAGGGCAGGCCCGTGACGACGAGCTGGATGCGGCCCTTGGTGTCCTCCTCGATCGACACGATCGCGCGCATCTGGATCGAGCCGCGACCTGTGCGGTACATGTCCTCGATGCCCTTGGTGCCGACGATCAGCGCGTCGGAGGGGAAGTCAGGACCCTTGACGCGTTCGATGAGCGCCTCGAGCAGCTCTTCCTTGCTCGCCTCGGGGTTCGCCAGCGCCCACTGGGCACCGTCGGCGACCTCACGCAGGTTGTGCGGCGGGATGTTGGTCGCCATGCCGACCGCGATGCCGGCGGAGCCGTTGACCAGCAGGTTGGGGATGCGTGACGGCAGGACCGTCGGCTCCTGCGAGCGGCCGTCGTAGTTGGGGCGGAAGTCGACGGTGTTCTTGTCGATGTCGCGCACCATCTCCATGGCGATCGGCGCGAGCCGGCACTCGGTGTAACGCATCGCGGCGGCGCCGTCGTCGCCCGGGGAGCCGAAGTTGCCCTGGCCGTCGATCATCGGAGCGCGCATGACCCACGGCTGCGCCAGGCGTACGAGAGTGTCGTAGATCGCGGTGTCGCCGTGCGGGTGGTACTGACCCATGACGTCACCGACGATGCGCGAGCACTTGGAGAAGCCGCGGTCGGGGCGGTAGCCGCCGTCGAACATCGCATAGAGCACGCGGCGGTGCACGGGCTTGAGCCCGTCACGGACGTCCGGCAGGGCGCGCGACACGATGACGCTCATCGCGTAGTCGATGTAGGAGCGCTGCATCTCGTCCTGCAGCTCGACGGCTTCGATCCGGTCGTGCTCGGGAGGTGTGGTGTCAGTCATCAGTGAGCCCTGTCAGGTCAGATGTCGAGGAAGCGGACGTCTTTGGCGTTGCGCTGGATGAACGAACGTCGCTGCTCGACGTCCTCGCCCATCAGGATCGTGAACATCTCGTCGGCCATCGCGGCGTCCTCGAGCGTCACCTGGCGCAGGATGCGGTTGGCGGGATCCATCGTGGTGTCCCACAGCTCGCTGTCGTTCATCTCGCCCAGACCCTTGTAGCGCTGGATCTGCTGGCCGACCTCCTTGGGCAGGCGCTTGCCGTCCGCGGCGCCGGCCTTGAGCATCGCGTCGCGCTCGGCGTCGGAGTAGGCGAGCTCGTCCGGCGAGTTGCTCCACTTGATCTTGTAGAGCGGCGGCTGCGCGAGGTAGACGTGGCCGCCGTCGATCAGCGGCTTCATGAACCGGAACAGCAACGTCAGCAGCAGGGTCGAGATGTGCTGGCCGTCGACGTCGGCATCGGCCATCAGCACGATCTTGTGATAGCGCAGCTTGTCGATGTCGAAGTCGTCGTGCACGCCGGTGCCGAGCGCCGAGATGATCGCCTGGACCTCGGCGTTCTGCAGGATCTTGTCGATGCGGGCCTTCTCGACGTTGAGGATCTTGCCGCGCAGCGGCAGGATCGCCTGCGTGCGGGGATCGCGCCCACCCTTGGCCGAGCCGCCGGCGGAGTTGCCCTCGACGATGAAGACCTCGCACTCCTCGGGGTTGCGCGAGGAGCAGTCGGCGAGCTTGCCGGGCAGGCCGCCACCGCCCAGGAAGCCCTTGCGGTTGCGGGCCAGGTCGCGGGCCTTGCGAGCCGCCATGCGGGCGGTCGCGGCGTCGATGGACTTGCGGACGATCGTCTTGCCCTCGGTGGGGTGCTGCTCGAACCAGGCACCGAGCTCGTCGTTGAGGACCGACTGGACGTAGGACTTCGCCTCGCTGTTGCCAAGCTTGGTCTTGGTCTGCCCCTCGAACTGCGGCTCCTCGAGCTTGATCGAGACGATCGCGGTGAGGCCCTCGCGGATGTCCTCGCCCGAGAGGTTGTCGGCGGCCTTCTTGATGAGGCCCTGCGCAGTGGCGAACTTGTTGACCGTCGTGGTCAGCGCGGCGCGGAAGCCTTCTTCGTGCGTGCCGCCCTCGTGCGTGTTGATCGTGTTGGCGAACGTGTGCACCGACTCGATGAAGCTGTCGTTCCACTGCATCGCGATCTCGAGCGACAGCCCCTTGGTCTCGTCCTCGGACTCGATCGAGATGACCTCGCGGTGGATCGGCGACTTGCTGCCGACGTTGATGTGCTCGACGTAGTCGACCAGGCCCTTGTCGAACCGGAAGCGGCAGTCGCGCTCGATCGCGTCGACCGGGGTGTCGCCCTCGGTGGCCTCCTGCGCCTCGTCGCGGTCGTCGCGCAGCACGAGCTCGAGGCCCTTGTTGAGGAACGCCATCTCGCGGAAGCGTGTCTTGAGCGTCTCGTAGCTGTAGACGACGGTCTCGAAGATGTCCTCGCTGGCGTAGAACGTCGTCGTGGTGCCGGTCTCGTCGGTCTTCTCGTGGCGCTCGAGCGGAGCGTCGGGGACGCCGTAGGTGAACGACTGGGTCCAGCGGTAGCCGTCGCGCTTGATCTCGACGTGGAGCTTGGTCGACAACGCGTTGACGACCGAGACGCCGACGCCGTGCAGACCGCCCGAGACCTTGTAGCCGCCGCCACCGAACTTGCCGCCGGCGTGCAGCGAGGTGAGGACCAGCGTCACGGCCGGCATCTTCTCGGTCGGGTGCTCGTCGACGGGGATGCCGCGGCCGTCGTCGACGACGCGGACGCCGCCGTCGGCCTGCAGGGTCACCGCGATGTGGGAGGCGTAGCCCGCGAGCGCTTCGTCGACCGAGTTGTCGACGACCTCGTAGACGAGGTGGTGGAGCCCGCGTTCACCGGTCGAGCCGATGTACATGCCGGGGCGCTTGCGAACCGCCTCCAGACCTTCGAGGACCTGAATGTTGCTGGCGTCGTACGAGGCTTCAGGATCTGGAGTTTGGCTCACCCATCCAGTATACGGGCCGTTATGTGCGTCTCAGCGTTTACCCACAGTTCCCGAGTGGCGCGTCGCGACCGCCATGTGCCCCTGAGAGCGACAAAACAGCGGCTGTGACGTTGTGGCAGACCCTCCAACAACCTCGGGTATGGCTCCAGGTGCTCCGAGCCGCCCATGCGGCGGCGGTGTTGCCACGCGCCGACGACGTCTTGGGTCCCATCGGGCATCGTAGAGGAATGAGCACGACCGCCGTCCGCCGAGACACCGCGCTGCCCGCGCTCGCGACGGCAGTTGCCGCCGCGGTCACGCTCGTCGTGATGGTGCGCGTCGCGCTGCAGTCGTCGCGCGGACAGCAGTGGGACGACGACGCGATGCGTACGGTCGTCGCCGGCCGCGACACCCAGCTCACCCTGCTGAGCGGGCTCGGCTACGTGTCGATCGGCGCGATCGTGGCGGTGGCGGTGGCGTGCGCCGGTGTCGCCCTGCTGCGGGGCAAGGGCCGGCTCGCGATCGGCGCGGCGGTCATCATCGGGGGCGCCGACATCACGACGCAGGTCCTCAAGCACTCGTTCCTCGACCGGCCCGACTTCGGCCTCGCCATGCTCAACAGCCTGCCGAGCGGCCACACCACGGTGGTCGCCAGCGGGGTCGGCGCCGCGCTGCTCGTCGCGCCCGGTGGCGTACGCCCACTCGTCGCAGCGGCGGGTGGCTTCGCCACGACCCTCACCGGCGCCTCCACGATCGTGGCGGGCTGGCACCGGCCCGCCGATGTCGTCGCCGCCCTGGCGGTCAGCCTGGTCTGGACCGGCCTGGTCGCGTGGTGCTTCCACGGACCGCGAACCCCGGTGACCGGTACGTTCGTCAGCGCGCTCGTCGGCTGTGCCGCCGCGCTGGCCTTCCTCGTCGCGGTCGGGGTGCGCCCGGCGTACGGCTGGGTCGGTTTCACCCAGGCGTCACTCGTCCTCGGCGCCGTCACCGCGGTCACGGCAGCGTTCGTCGTCCTCGCCGCAGCCGTGTCACCCGCGGAGTAGCCTCCTCAGCCGTAGGTGTCCCTCGGGCCTCGGGCGCCGCGGATCGAGCGCGGCCCCTTCTTCCACGACGGTGCCTGAGGCCCGCGGACGACGATCCGCAGCACGGAGCCGTCGCCCATCAGCTCGTTGAGCTTCGCCACGATGCGCGGCGCCAGCAGCCGGAGCTGGGTGGCCCAGGCCGTCGAGTCCGTACGGACCTCGACCTCGCCGTCGTCGAACGCGATGACCTCGGAGTGCTGGGCGACCTCCGGACCGACGATGGTCGCCCAGTCGGTGAACACTCTTTGCGCGGCGAGCCGCTCGTCCCATCCCTGGTCGTTGACGACCTCGCCGAGCAGGTCGGCCAGCAGGCTCGGCTCGTCGCGAGCGCCGCGAGCGGGTTTGGCCGGCCGCACGCGTCGTTTGCCCGACGGCGGGACGGGCGAGCCCTTGCCGCGGTAGGACTTGGCGATGTCGCGGGCGAGGTCGAGGCCGTCGTCGCGCGGTGCCGGTGTGTCGGAGTCAGTCACGGACGACCTCCCCTCCTGCGACGTTGAAACGGTGACCCTTGAGAGCCTCGGGCACGTCGTCCGCCACGGCGGCGGTGACCAGCACCTGCTCGGCGTCGCCGACGAGCTCGGCGAGCTGCTGGCGGCGGCCCTGGTCGAGCTCGGCGAACACGTCGTCGAGGATCAGCACGGGGTCGTCATCATCCTCGCGCAGCAGCTCGAACGACGCGAGCCTCAACGCCAGCGCGAGCGACCAGGCTTCGCCGTGACTCGCGTAGCCCTTGGCGGGGAGCTCGCCGATCGTCAGCGTCACGTCGTCGCGGTGCGGGCCGACCAGGCTGATCCCGCGGTCCATCTCGTCGCCCCGCCGCCGGGCGATCTCGTCGAGGAGCGCCACGCGGATCGCTTCCTGGTCGCGTAGGTCCGGATCCAGGTCCAGCGACGGCTTGTAGATCGCGGTGACGTCGCGGCGATCGGGTGCCGCGGCCGCCGCCACGCGCACGTATGCCTCGGCGAGGTGGGGCGCGAGCGCGTCGAGCAGCAGCAGTCGGGTCGACACGAGCTCGGCTCCGGTGCGGGCGAGGTTGTCGTCCCAGATGTCGAGCGTCGCGATCTCGACGTTGCGACGGCCGCGCGCAGACTTCAGCAGGGTGTTGCGCTGCTTGAGCACGCGGTCGTAGTCGCCGCGTACGCCGGCCAGTCGTGGCGTGCGCAGCACGAGCAGCGAGTCGAGGAACCGGCGCCGGTCCGACGGATCGCCCTTCACGAGCGCCAGGTCCTCGGGCGAGAACATCACGGTGCGCAGCACGCCGATGAGGTCTCGGGTGCGTGGGAGGGCGCCGCGATTGATGCGGGCCCGATTGGCCTTGCCCGGCGTGATCTCCAGCTCGAGGAGCGCGGTGCGATCACCCTTGACGACGTCGGCACGGACGACCGCACGTTCGGCGCCCGCGCGGATGAGTGGAGCGTCGCTCGACACCCGGTGGGAGTCGAGCCGGGACAGGTAGTCGATCGCCTCGACCAAGTTGGTCTTGCCCTGCCCGTTGGACCCGATGAACGCCGTGGCGCCGGGCTCCAGGTCGATCTCGACGGTGTCGTACGACCGGAAGTCGTGCAGGGTCAGGCGACTGACGTGCACGAGCTAGACGGGATCTGCGTGATCCGGTGCCGCCGGGTCGAGACCCTTCTCCTCGGCAGCCTTGACCGCGTGGCCGCCGAACTGCTGGCGCATCGCGGCGACGGCCTGCATCGCCGGCGACTCCTCCTGGCGGGAGGTGAAGCGCGCGAACAGCGACGCGGCGATCGTGTGCATCGGAACGGCGTTGTCGATCGCCGCCTCGACGGTCCACCGGCCCTCGCCGGAGTCCTCGGCGTAGCCGCGGACCTTGGACAGACCCGGGTCCTCCTCGAGCGCCTTGACCAGGAGGTCGAGCAACCACGAGCGGACGACGGTGCCCTCGCGCCACGAGTCGAAGACCTCGGTGACGTTGTCGACCATGTCGACCTTCTCGAGCAGCTCGAAGCCCTCGGCGTAGGCCTGCATCATGGCGTACTCGATGCCGTTGTGGACCATCTTGGAGAAGTGCCCGGCACCCACGCGCCCGGCGTGCACGAAGCCGGAGTCACCCTCGGGCTTGAGCGCGTCGAACGCGGGCTGCACCTTGGCGATGTCCTCGGCGGTGCCTCCGGCCATCAGTGCGTAGCCGTTGTCGAGTCCCCAGACGCCGCCGCTGACCCCGCAGTCGACGTAGCCGATGCCCTTGTCGGCGGCGAGTGCTGCGTGCTTCTCGTCGTCGGTCCAGCGTGAGTTGCCGCCGTCGACGATGACGTCACCCTCGCCGAGGAGCTCGATGAGCTGCTCGACCGTGGACCGCGTGATGTCGCCGGCCGGGACCATGACCCACACGACCTTGGGTGATGGCAGCTGCTGGACGAGCTCCTCGAGGGACGCCACGTCGGAGACATCAGGATTGCGGTCGTAGCCCACGACGGTGACGCCACCGTTGCGCATGCGGGTGCGCATGTTGCCACCCATCTTGCCGAGTCCGACGAGTCCGATGTCCATGTGCGAGTCCCTCCGAGAGTCAGTTCTGCAGGCGTACGGGCATGATCAGGTAGCGGAACGCGACGTCAGGGTCGGCCCCGATCTCCTGGACGCCCGAGATCGCTGCTGGCTTGGTGTGTTGCGTGAACGACAGGTGCACGACCGGGTCCGACATGACGGCGAGCCCTTCGAGCAGGTAGGTCGGGTTGAAGCCGATCGAGATGTCCGCGCCCTCGATCGTCGCCTCGATCGACTCCGACGCCTGGGCCTCGTCGCCGCTGCCGGCCTCGAGCAGGAGCTGACCGTCGGAGAACGTCAGGCGTACGGGTGTGTTGCGCTCGGCGACCAGCGCGACGCGCTTGACCGAGTCGACGAAGGCCTGCGTCTCGACGTAGGCGACGGTCTCGGCCTGCGCCTGGAACAGTTGGCGTACGCGCGGGAAGTCACCCTCGAGAAGTCGCGTCGTGGTGCGGCGGGTGCCGTTGCCGACGGTGCCTTCGAAGCCGATCAACCCGTCGCCGGACTCACCCGAGGACACCGCGATCGTGACGTCGCCACCGGAGGTCAGCGATCGCGCCGTCTCGTTGAGCACCCGGGCGGGTACGAGTGCCTGGGCGGAGAGGTCACTCGCCTCGGGGTACCACTCGAGGTCGCGAAGGCTCGCGCGGAAGCGGTCGGTCGCCATGAGCGAGATCGTCGAGCCCTCGAGCTCCAGGCGTACACCCGTCAGCAGGGGCAGCATCTCGTCGCGGCCGGCGGCGGCGCTGGCCTGCGACACCGCGGTGGCGAAGTCGTCGGCCTTGATCGTGCCGGAGGCCGTGGGCATCTCGGGCAGCTGCGGATACTCCTCGACCGGCATGGTCTGCAGGCTGAATCGCGCGTTGCCGCAGATGACCTGCACCTTCGTGCCGTCGAGCGAGATGTCGACGGGCTTGGCCGGGAGGGCCTTGACGATCTCGGCGAGCAACCGGCCGGAGACCAGGGCGCGGCCGTCGGCGCTGACCTCGGCCGGCAGTGTGGCGCGGGTCGAGGTCTCGTAGTCGAACCCGGACAGGGTGAGGCCGTCCGCGGCGGTCTCGATGAGCAGGCCGGCGAGCACGGGAACGCTCGGACGGTTGGGCAGGCTGCGGGCTGTCCAGGCAACGGCGTCGGCAAGCGTGTCGCGGTCGATGCGGAATTTCACGTGATGGGGCCTTTCCGAGGACGGGAGCCGTCGGGATGAATCCTGCCACGGTATCCGTGACCGGAGGTATTCAGGGGAAGCGCCGAAGATGTCATCCACACACACCTCGCGACATGACTTCCGCTGGGGTTGCTGAGATAAAGAAGAGTAGTAGTCGTAGTAGCGTCTGTGGATTCGGTGGACAACCGCGATATGTGCTGCAAGTGCGGCTCGGGAGCCGGTGGACAACCTGTGTCCGGCCGGACCGTGAAACTACAAGATGCTGTGGATGTCGGTTCTGCGTTCACACGGTGTTCACATGGCGACGGGTGATGTCCACGTGACTCGTGGGTTTTCCCACAGTGCCATCCCCAGCTGTGTATGTCCCAGGTGTGAATGGTCCTGATGGGCCATTCACACGTCATGACTGGCGGGCCTGCTGCTTGATGCGTGCCGTCAGCTCGGTGACCTGGTTGTAGACCGCGTGCTTCTCGGCCATGAGCTTGCGGATCTTGCGGTCGGCATGCATCACGGTCGTGTGGTCACGGTTGCCGAACTCCTGGCCGATCTTGGGCAGCGACATGTCGGTCAGCTCGCGGCACAGATACATGGCGATCTGCCGGGCGAGCACGAGGTTGCGGCTCCGGTTGGTGCTGCAGAGGTCGTCGATCGAGAACTCCGAGTAGGCCGCCGTCTGCGCCATGATCATGCCGACCGTGATGTCAGGCTCCTCACCTTCGGCGATGAGGTCCTTGAGCACGATCTGCGCCAGCTGCAGGTCGACCGTCGTGCCGTTGAGATTGGCGAACGCGGTCGCGCGGATCAACGCACCCTCGAGCTCACGGATGTTGGTCTGCACCTTGCTCGCGATGAACTCGAGCACGTCGGCCGGCGCAGTGAGCTTCTCGTTGGCGGCCTTCTTGCGGAGGATCGCGATGCGCGTCTCGAGGTCGGGCGGCTGGACGTCGGTGGTGAGGCCCCACTCGAACCGGTTGCGCAGGCGGTCCTCGAGCGTCGTCAGGTTCTTGGGCGGCCGGTCCGAGGTCATCACGATCTGCTTGTTCTCGTTGTGCAGCGCGTTGAACGTGTGGAAGAACTCGGTCTGCGTCGACTCCTTGCCCTCCAGGAACTGGATGTCGTCGACCAGAAGCACGTCGATCTCGCGGTACTTGCGCTTGAGCGCGGCGGTGCGGTTCTCACGGATCGCGTTGATGACGTCGTTGGTGAACTCCTCGCTGTTGACATAGCGCACCCGCGAGGAGGGATAGAGGTTGAGGACGTAGTGGCCGATCGCGTGCAGCAGGTGAGTCTTGCCGAGCCCGGACTCGCCGTGGATCACCAGGGGGTTGTACGCCTTGCCCGGCGCCTCGGCGACCGCGACTGCGGCAGCGTGGGCGAATCGGTTGGACGAGCCGATGACGAAGTTCTCGAAGAGGTAGCGCGGATTGAGGCGGGCCTCGGCGACGCTGCCGATGCGCGGCGGCGTCGTCTTGCGCTCCGCCCACGTGGGGACGAACTCGTCCTGGTCGTCGTCGTCCTCGTCGTCGAGGTCGTTGTCCTGCCCGTACACGTTGGGCTGGTTTGTCGATAAATCGTCTTGTCGACTCTGGTGGGTGTCGATGAGCGTCGGCTCGATCGTGACCACGAGCCGGGTCTCCTGCTGCAGCGTCGTGCTGATGGCGTGCTCCAGAGCGGGGCGGACGCGCGACTCGAGCTGTGCACGCGTCAGGTCGTCCTGGACCGCCACGATCATGATGTTGTTGTGGAGCGTCAACGGCTTGGCGGAGTAGACCCAGACCTTTGCTCCGGGGGACAACGTGTCGACGGCACCTTGCCAGACTCGGTTGAGATGCTCTTCCGGGCTGGTTTCCTGGCCGTCGTTCATCCAATGCCTCCCGACACGTCCACATGGTTTTCCACATGGTGTGAATGCGAACTCGAGAGTTGAGGTTGCCTTGTGGAAAAACTCGATACCGCGGTGACGCTAGCAGCCATGGGGGGTGCTTACAAGCGGAATTCCCCAGCTCGTCCCCAGCGATCGGCGTGTCGTGTGGACGCGTGGACGTTCGGAGCGTATGGGGATCAGTTTGACCGGGCTCCGGGGCCCCCGTACCGTTGTCTAGTCGTCCTAGAACGACTTCCGCCGCATGCCCACGACAACACTCTTTCTCGGTCGTGGGCGAGCGGTGGCCGTCGACCGGCCCAGACTGAGATCCGTGAGGAACACATCGTGAGCAAGCGTACTTTCCAGCCGAACAACCGTCGTCGTGCCAAGAAGCACGGCTTCCGCCTCCGCATGCGCACCCGCGCCGGCCGCGCGATCCTCGCGGACCGTCGCCGCAAGGGCCGCGCCAAGCTGTCTGCCTGAGCCGTTGCTCGCGCGCGTCCAACGCATGCGCAGCGGGGATGACTTCCGGCACACGATCCGTCGTGGAGCCAAAGGCGTACAACCAACCCTCGTCACACATGTCGTTCCGGGAACCGGCGGACCCACGTCCGTCGGTTTCGTCGTGAGCAAGGCCGTCGGGTCGGCTGTCGACCGCAATCGGGTCAAGCGCCAGCTGCGACACCTGATGCGCGACCGGGTCGACCGGCTTCCTGACGGGAGCCGGGTCGTCGTGCGGGCGCTGCCCGCCGCACAGGGCGTACGCTCTGCCACGCTCGCCGAACACCTGGATGCCGCGCTGGTGCGAGCCGGTGCTCGATGAAATACCCACTGATCTGGTTGTTGAAGGCGTACCGCTTCGCCATCAGCCCGCTCTATGGTCAGGTCTGCCGCTACCACCCCACCTGCTCGGCCTACGCTCTGCAGGCCGTTGAGACCCACGGTGCGGTGCGCGGAACCTGGCTCGCCGGACGTCGTGTCCTGCGCTGCCACCCTTGGAGCGCCGGAGGCTACGACCCGGTGCCACAGTCACACAGAGGAGAACAATGTTCGGCTTCCTAGGCGACATCGGATCGGCGATCATGACGCCGCTCTACTACGCGGTGTCGGGGATCCTGCTGGTCTGGCACAAGATCTTTGCGACCGTGATGCCGGAGAACAGCGGCTGGACGTGGGCGCTCTCGATCGTCGGTCTCACCGTCACGATCCGTACGCTCCTGATCCCGCTGTTCGTCAAGCAGATCAAGTCGAGCCGCAACATGCAGCTCCTGCAGCCGCAGATCAAGGCGTTGCAGCAGAAGTACAAGCACGACCGTGAGCGCCTGACGCAGGAGCAGATGAAGCTGTGGAAGGAGACCGGCACCAACCCGTTCGCCTCGTGTCTCCCGCTGATCCTGCAGATGCCGATCTTCTTCGCGCTGTTCCGCGTGATCGACCACGCGTCCAAGTACGAGGGCATCGCCAAGGACGGTGAGTTCCACAAGGGATTCATGAACTCCGAGAACGCGACGTCGCTGCACAACGCCGTGCTCCTGGGCGCCCGCATCGCCGACACGTTCGTGAACTCGACGGCGACCGAGACCAAGATCCTGACGATGTCGCTCGTCGTCATCATGTGCATCACGCAGTTCACGACCCAGCGTCAGCTGATGTCCAAGAACATGCCTGCCGACGCGATGACGGGCCAGTACGCCCAGCAGCAGAAGCTGCTCCTCTACATCCTCCCCATCGTGTTCGCGGTCGGCGGCGTGGCGTTCCCCCTCGGTGTCCTCTTCTACTGGACCACCTCGAACTTCTGGACCATGGGTCAGCAGTTCTACGTCATCCGCAACAACCCGGCTCCGGGCACCCCGGCGTTCAAGGCCAAGCAGGAGCGCGACGCCCGGCACGGCAAGACCGTGACGGAGGACCCGCTGAAGCCGGTCGAGGACGAGGCACCCAAGCCCCCGCCGCGCCAGCAGCCCAGGAACCAGGCGCGCAGCCAGCGCAAGAAGAAGCCCGCTGGCCCGCCCAAGCGCAAGCCCGACATCACGAGCAAGAACGAGACGGACAAGGACGGCACCCCGTGAACGACCTGGCCAAGAAGCTGGAGAAGGAAGGCGACATCGCCGCGGACTTCCTCGAAGGTCTGCTGGACATCGCTGATCTGGATGGCGACATCGACATGGACGTCGACGGCGATCGTGCTGCCGTCGAGATCGTCGGTGGCAACCTCGACCACCTCGTCGGTCGTGAGGGTGAGGTGCTCGACGCCCTGCAGGAGCTGACCCGCCTGGCTGTCTACCGCGAGACGGGTGAGCGGAGCCGGTTGATGCTCGACGTCGCCGGCTTCCGCGCCGCGCGTCGCACCGAGCTCGTCGCGATCGCCCAGTCCGCGATCGAGAAGGTCCAGGCTGGCGAGACCTCGGTGGCGCTGGACGCCATGACGCCGTTCGAGCGCAAGGTCGTGCACGACGCGGTGGCCGCGGCCGGACTGACCAGCTCGTCCGACGGCACTGAGCCGCACCGCTACGTCGTCGTGCACACGTCGGCCGAATAGGTGCGTCGATGACAGGGTCGACACCCGATCCCGGCGGCGACGCCCGCCAGGATGTTTCACGTGAAACACCCCCGTCGCACGCGGCGGGGGTGTTCGCTTCTCGCCTCCCACTGGCGGAGCAGTACGCGCACCTGCTGGCAACTGATGGCGTGGTGAAGGGGCTGATCGGCCCTCGCGAGGTTCCGCGCATCTGGGACCGGCACATCATGAACTCCGCTGTCGTGGTCCCCCGGGTCCCTCAGAACGCGACGGTCGCCGATATCGGCACGGGCGCCGGGCTCCCCGGACTGGTCTGGGCCATCGCCCGGCCCGACCTCACCGTGACCCTGGTTGAGCCACTGCTGCGTCGCACTCGATTCCTCGACGACGTCGTCGCAGAGCTGGGCCTGGACAACGTACGCGTGGTTCGTGCTCGGGCCGAGGAGGTTCACGAGAGGTACGACGTGGTGACGGCGCGCGCGGTGGCTGCGCTCGACAAGCTCGGCCGCTGGTGCCTCCCGCTGGTTCGCAAAGGCGGGGTCCTGCTGGCCCTCAAGGGCCGCACGGCACAGGATGAGGTGACGGCCGCAACCGCGACCCTTCACCGGCTCGGTGCGACGACTATCGTGGTGGCGACGTACGCCAACGGCGAGGTGCCGACGACGGTCGTCGAGGTCAGCACGTGAGCGCGGACCCGTACGACCATCAGCATGTTTCACGTGAAACCAATCTTGGGAGGTGACGGCATGAGCGGAACGACACCACCTCCGCCGGGTCCGGCAACCGCATCCAACTACCGGGTGCCCGTGCCCTCGCACGACGACTCAACCCCATTGGCGTCGGAGGTCGAGGAGCACATCGCCCTTGTGCGTCGCGCTTCAGCCACGCCCCGGTTCGACCCGCCAGTCGAGACTCGGGTGTTCGTGGTGGCGAACCAGAAGGGTGGCGTGGGCAAGACGACGACGACCGTCAACGTCGCGGCGGCGCTCGCGATGAAGGGGTTGCGCGTCCTGGTCATCGACCTTGACCCCCAAGGCAACGCCTCGACCGCGCTCAACGTGCCACATGCCGAGGGCACCCCCGGCGTCTATGAAGCCATCGTCGACGGCACGGACCTCGACGAGCTCATCAAGCCCTGCCCCGACATCGAGGGACTCACGGTGCTGCCGGCGTCGATCGACCTGGCCGGTGCCGAGATCGAGCTGGTCTCGCTCGTCGCCCGTGAGTCGCGACTCGACCGTGCCTTGCAGGCCTACCTGCGTGACTGCGCCGACGCCGGGGACCGCATCGACTACGTCCTGATCGACTGCCCACCGTCACTCGGTCTGCTGACCGTCAACGCGATGGTGGCCGGCCGTGAGGTGCTCATCCCGATCCAGTGCGAGTACTACGCGCTCGAGGGCCTCGGCCAGCTGGTCCGCAACATCGAGCTGATCCGCTCGCACCTCAACCCGAAGCTCGAGATCTCCACGATCCTGCTGACGATGTACGACGCACGTACGCGGCTCTCGGCCGGCGTCGCCGAAGAGGTACGCACTCACTTCAACGACAAGGTGCTCAAGACGGCGATCCCGCGCTCAGTCCGGATCTCGGAGGCACCGAGCTATCAGCAGTCCGTCATCACGTACGACGGCTCGTCGTCCGGCGCGCTGTCCTATCTCGAGGCCGCGCGGGAGATCACCGTCGCCGACCGGCAGGAGGCACAGGGATGAGCACACGACGCGGACTGGGGCGCGGGCTCGAGTCGCTGATTCCGTCGAGCCCGGCGGAGGCGAAGGCCTCAGGACTCCAGGAGATCGACGGCGCCAGGTTCGCCGAGATCCCCCTCGACCAGATCGTCGCCAACCCGCGGCAGCCACGTCACGTCTTCGACGAGGACCACATGGCCGAGCTCGTCCACTCCATCAAGGAGGTCGGACTGCTCCAGCCCATCGTGGTGCGCGAGGTCGCCAAGGACCGCTACGAGCTCATCATGGGGGAGCGGCGCTGGCGGGCCAGTGGCAAGGCCGGCCTCGAGTCGATCGGTGCGATCGTCCGCGACACCTCGGACGAGGACCTGCTCCGCGACGCCCTGCTGGAGAACCTGCACCGGTCCAACCTCAACCCGCTGGAAGAGGCAGCGGCCTACCAGCAGCTGCTCGAGGACTTCGGCTGCACGCACGACGAACTGGCCGAGCGCATCGGCCGGTCCCGTCCTCAGATCAGCAACACCCTGCGGCTGCTCAAGCTGTCGCCAGCAGTCCAGCGCCGGGTGGCCGCCGGCGTCCTGTCGGCAGGGCACGCCCGGGCCCTGGTCAGCGTCGCCAACCCGGAGATCCAGGACCGCCTCGCGACCCGCGTCGTGGCCGAAGGACTGTCGGTGCGGGCCCTCGAGGAGATCGTGACCGTCGGCCCGGAGAGTGCCAAGCGTCCGGCTGTGCGCCAGTCTCCCAAGATGTCGGCCCCCCGACTGGCCGACCTGGCGGCGCGGTTGTCCGAGCGCTACGACACCCGGGTCAAGGTCGACCTCGGGCGATCCAAGGGCAAGGTCACCGTGGAGTTCGCGACCCTTGAGGACCTCGAGCGGATCGTCGACCTGATGGACCCCAAGAAGAGCTAAAGACACAAGTCGACAAATCGACTAAGCAACAAGAAGCCCCGGTAATCAACTCACCGGGGCTTCTCTGTGCAGCAGCTGCTGACTAGCTGGCGTGCTCCTCGAGCTCGCTCAGGATCGCGCTCTTGGGGCGTACACCCACGATGGACCGGACGACCTCGCCCTTGTAGTAGAGGTTCATGGTCGGCAGTCCGGTGACCCGGTACTGGGCCGGCGTGACCGGGTTGGCGTCGGCGTCCATCTTGACGATCGTGAGCTTCTCGCCCTTCTCCTTGGCGATCTCCTCGAGGATCGGCGCGAGCTGGCGGCACGGGCCGCACCAGCTGGCCCAGAAGTCGACGAGCACGGGGCCGTCGGCCTTGAGCACCTTCTCGTCGAAGTCGGCGTCGGTGACGGCGGTGATGTCTGCCATGGGTTTCTCCTTCAGGTCTGTGGTGGGTTCAACGTCGGTGGGCGGTGGTTATTCCACCAGGGCAGCGGCCGGAGCGGGCGCGCCGGCGTGCTCGAGATCGGCGAGGTAGCGCTCCGCGTCCAGGGATGCGGCACAGCCGGTGCCGGCCGCGGTGATCGCCTGCCGGTAGGTGTGGTCGACCAGGTCGCCGGCGGCGAAGACGCCGGGCAGGTTGGTCGCGGTCGAGCCGGGCTGCACCAGGACGTAGCCCTCGTCGTCGAGCTCGACCTGACCCTTGAGCAGCTCGGAGCGCGGGTCGTGGCCGATCGCGATGAACAGGCCGGTCGCGTCGATGCGACGCAGCTCGCCGGTGACCGTGTCGCGCAGCGTGATGCCCTCGAGCTTGTCCTCACCGTGCAGCTCGGCGACCTCGGCGTTCCACTCGAACGCGATCTTGTCGTTGGCGAACGCACGGTCCTGCATGATCTTGGAGCCACGCAGCTGGTCGCGGCGGTGGACCATCGTGACCTTGGACGCGAAGCGCGTCAGGAACGTCGCCTCCTCGAGCGCGGAGTCGCCACCGCCGACCACGACGATGTTCTGCTCGCGGAAGAAGAAGCCGTCGCACGTCGCGCACCAGGACACCCCGTGACCCGACAGCCGGTCCTCGCCCTCGACCTCGAGCTTGCGGTAGCCCGAGCCCATGGCGAGTACGACGGCATGCGCACGGTAGGTCGTACCGTCGGCCAGCGAGACGGTCTTGATGTCGCCGGTGAGGTCGACAGCCGTGACGTCGTCGCTGATGAGCTCGGCACCGAATCGCTCGGCCTGGGCACGGAGCTTGTCCATGAGGTCGGGGCCCATGATGCCGTCGGGGAAGCCCGGGAAGTTCTCGACGTCGGTCGTGTTCATCAACGCGCCGCCGGCGGTGACCGAGCCCTCGAACACCAAGGGCTCGAGGTTGGCGCGGGCGGCGTAGACGGCCGCGGTGTAGCCGGAGGGGCCCGAACCGATGATGATGAGATTGCGGACTGAGTCGCTCATGAAAAGCCTTCTGATCGTGGTACGGGTATCAACGAATAGTAGGTGTTGCGCATTCCCGTGACCCACACCGTCCCGGGCGCGTCAGGAGCGGCCGCGGATGACGACCTCGCGGATCTCGCCACGGAACTCCCCGTCGCCGACCTCGGGCAGCGATCGCAGCCACACGACGACGTAGCGCGTGAGGATGCCGGACTCCAGCGACACGCTCGCGTCAGTGCCGGCGTCGTTGACCGCAGCGACGCGGCGCAGCCCGCGAAGTGCTGACGGGACCTTGGTCGTGCTGGCCGACGAGGCGAAGATCGAGAAGCTCGTCGGCTGCCCCTCGAGCTGGAGCCTGAGCGAGTCGACCTCACGCGGACCGCCGAGGTCCAGGACGATGCCGACGCCGTCCTTGAGCCCGCCGAGATCCGCCGAGCCGAAGTAGCGGGAGGTCTGCCACCCGGTCGAGAGCTTGTCGTCGATCGCGAGGCGTGCCTCCTCGGGATTCTCGCTGTCGTCCTCGCCCTGAGGATCGAAGTCGCCGGCCCGCTGGATCGGCAGGACGCGCAGCGGGCTGTCGCGCTCGATCGGGTCGGCCTTGCCGTTGTTGGAGGACCGGCCGACGAGGAACGCGAGCACGGTCAGGATGACGAGCGCGCCGATCACGCCGAGCAGCACGAGACCGCGATCGCCCTTGGCGGCGCGCTTGGCCCGCTCCTTGCCGCGCTCGAGCGTCGTCGGAGGCGCCGGCTCGTACGCCTTGGGGCGGCGACGTGGCGGCTCCAGGCCTGGCGGGGGCCCGCCGGGAACGATCACCGGGTCGAGGCGCAGGAGGTCCGGCGACGACATGCTGGCAAGGCTCGGCTGGTCGTCGTGGAGATCGTCGTCCTCGCCGGACAGCCGGAGGGTACGGGCGATGTCGGCCGCCTTGCGGAGCGGCGTCGCATGGTTGCGCGGAGGCGTGCCGAGGATGCGGTCGCACGTCGTGTCGACGTCGCGGGAGACCCCGGCGCGCACCTGCCGGGGGCGGAGCAGGCGGCCGTGCTCGGTCGGCGCGGCATTGAGGCCGTCGACGTGGGCGCCGGGCCAGCGACTCGTCAGACAGGCGTACAGCAGCTTGCCGAGTGCCTGGACGTCGAGCTGCTCGTAGCCCTGCAGGTCCTCGAGTGAGTCCTGGCGACCGACAGGTGACAGCGCCGTGGTGACGCCGAGACCGACGATGCGGACGGCGCCGGACTGCTTGAGCAGCACCTGGTGCGGCGTGAGGCGGCGGTGATAGACGCCGTGCTCATGGGCGTTGGCCAGGGCCTCGGCCACCTCGGCGACCACCGTCGCGGCGCGCCGGTTGGGCAGCGGAGACTGGGCGAGGAGCTGGTCGAGCGGGAAGGCGCGGGCCCACTCGCGGACCACGAGGTGATGGTGCTGCTCCTCCTGGATGAGGTCGAGCACGCGGAGAAAACGGGGATCGGTGACCGAGGTCGACTCGCGGGCGGCCTGCAGGAAGTGGTCGGCACGGGGATCGGCGCTCGACAGCATCTCGATGCCGACGTTGCGGTTGAGCACCTGGTCGTGCGCGCGCCACGTGGTGGACCCGAGCTTCTCGTTGACGAGGTCCTGGAGTTCGTAGCGGTGCGCGAGCACATCACCGGAGGCCAGCAGCCGCCTCTCGCTCATCAACACCCTTTCTCGGACTGATTTCCATGCTAGTCCGCAAGGCGAGCTGCGACAGGTGAATCAGCCTCGGCGACGCAGGGTGTCGACGACGTACGTCAGCTGGTCCATGCCGAGCACGCGGGCCGCGGTGACGTAGGTGACGCCACCGGCGAAGCCGGCGACGAGCGTCGTGATCGCACCACCCACGGCGCGTGCCGGTTCGATGCCGGCGGTGTCGAGCCCGTGCGCGAAGCCCATCGTGACGAAGGCCGCGAGGGCGCACGCCACGATCAGGCGCAGGAGGAAGACGAGCATCTCCCAGTCGAAGACGTTGCCGACGGCGAACGCCAGCAGCGATGCCGAGAGGATCGATCCGACGAGGTAGGCGATGCCGTACGACAGCGCGAGCATCATCGCGACCCGGTCAGGCTCGACGCTGATCGCGAGCTTGTAGGCCAGGCCGATGTTGACCGTGGCGATGACGACCTGGATGAAGAACGGCGTGCGGTTGTCCTCGTTGGCGTAGAAGCCGCGCAGCATCAGGTAGTGGATCGTGAAGGTGACCATGGCCAGCGAGAACGCCTGGATCGTGTGGCCGATCGGGATCGTCTGGCCACCGAGCGAGCCGATGCCGCCGGCGACGGCGGTGGCCGGCTGGCCGAGGCAGAGCAGCGCCACGGCGACGGGAGCGACGATCGACAGCGCGATGCGTACGGTGCGGCCGAGCTCGATGCGGAACCGTCGATAGTGCCGGTCGGTGGCGAGGGCGGCGAGGGTGGGGATCACCGCCGTGGCGAGCGACACCGTGATGACGCCGTGAGGGAACTGGCTGATCAGGAACCCGAGGCCGTAGACCGTCGAACCGGCGGCTCCCTTGCCCTCAGCGGCGCCCTCGAGGGTGCCCTTGGTCGCGATCTTGTTGACCGTGATGAACGCGATCTGGTTGGCGATGATGAACGCCAGCGTCCAGGCACCCAGCTTGAGGGTCTTGCCCAGGCCGACGCCCCGGAAGTCGAATCGAGGCCGGAAGCGGAATCCGGCCTTGCGCAGGTAGGGCACCAGCACGAGGGCCTGAAGGGCGATCGCCGCGGTGGATCCGGCGCCGAGCAGCAGCGACTCGGAGGTCGAGAACCCGCCGACGCCGCTGCTGGCGCCGAACACGAGGACGTACGTGACGATCACGGTGCACGCGACGACGTTGTTGACGATCGGCGCCCACATCATCGGGCCGAAACGGCCGCGGGCGTTGAGCACCTGACCCGTGAGCACGAACGCGCCGTAGAAGAAGACCTGGGGCAGGCACAGGAGCATCAGCAGGCGCGCGGACTCGCGCTGCGGACCGAAGCCCGGCGCGAACAGGCTCGAGTCGTAGACGACGTGCAGGAGGTAGGGCACCAGCGCGATGAGGACGACCGTGCCGATGCCGAGGACGAGGAGCCCGAGCGTGATGACCCGGTTGGCGTACGCGTTGCCGCCGTCCTCGTCGGTCTTCATCGCACGTACGAGCTGGGGCACCAGGACGACGTTGAAGACGCCACCGGCGAGGAGGATGTAGAGAGAGTTGGGGATCGTGTTGGCGATGTCGAACAGGTCGGCGTTGGCCTGCGTGCCGATCGCCGCGGCGAGGAGGACCGCCCGGAGCAGTCCGGTGACCCGTGAGACGACCGTGCCGAGCGCCATCCAGGCGCTGGCTCTGGCGATCGTCTGGTCAGTCATCGTCGTCCGCCGGGCGCTCGGACGCGACGCGGGTGCGCCTGCGACGCCGGCTGAAGCGGCGTACGAGCGCGGCGAGCACCAGCAGCGCGGCGACGCCCATGGCGACCCACAGCACGACGCCGATCTTGCTGGACCGGACGTTGAACGACTCAGACGGCTGGCCGATCGTCTTGCCGTCGGTCGACTTCAGGCGGGCGGTCAGGGACGTGGTGTTCTGCCGGCCGAGGTCGATGTCGACCGTGAGCGTGCGCCGTTCGCCGGCGCCGATGTCGACGGGCTTGACGTCCGGGATGCTCAGCGCCGGGTTGCTGGAGTCCAGCGAGACACCGACCCGGATCGCCTCGTCCGTGTCGTTGCGGATCGTGATGGGGAAGCCACCCTTGGAGCTCGACAGCGTGACGGACGCCGGCGCCTTGATCTTGATCTTGCCGAGCTCCGCCCCGGCCTCCTTGGCGAGCTTCTTGGCGATCGCGGTGCCCGTGCCGGGGTTCTCGCGCCAACGGATGCCGAGGACGCTCGCGACGTCCTGGGCCAACGCGTCGTCGACCTCGTCGCTCTGCGGGATGACCGAGCTGAGCGCACTGCCCCTGCTCACGATACGCGCGGCGGCCTTGAGCTGGGCGCGGGTCAGCGGCCGATCGGTCGCGGCCGCGACCTTGCCGCTGTAGCTGGTCAACGGCCGGGTCAGCATCGACTCGAGGCTGGTCGGCGAGGTGAACGGTGCCTCGAAGGCGGCGGAGAGCCGGCCGGCGGCCCATTGTGGTCCGGGATTCCATCGCGGGTCGACCATCGTGATGGCATCGGCACGGGACTTCGGGTCGATCTCGCGCTGCAACGTCGCCAGTGCCGCCTCGCTCAGGATGCGCTGACGGAGCGTCACCACGGAGTCCTGGCCGGGCACGCCGGCGTCCAGGACGTCGGTGACGAGCAGGGGCATGGGGCCGTTGGGCGTCACGTACTGGACGACCGAGCCAAGACGCCGGTCCCAGCTCGGGAGCGCGTCGGACGTGACGATCACCGGACTGTCGCCGGAGCCACGCAGGTCGCGCAGCAGGCTCGCGGTGACACCGTGCATGCTCGGCCACGACACCTGGCGGCCATACAGCTGGAACGTCGTGAGGGCCGAGTCCGTCGCCCGGTCAATGGCCGTCTTGAGCGGCACCTCGAGGTCGGGGTTGTTCGACAGGGCGAGCACGTCCGGGCGGTCGAAGCCCAGCACCCACGAGCCTTGTCGCCGGGTGAACGCCAGCAGGTCGTCGAGGAACCGCTGCGCCTCGGCCTTCTGCTCGGGCGTCAGCGTCACCCCCTCGGGCAGCCGGCGACCGCGAACCAGGTCGTCGACGCCGACGAGCAGTGCTGGGTCGATAAGGGCGGTCGAGGCCCTCCCGCTGGTGCTGGCCGCCAGGTCGAGCAGGTTGCGCAGCTGGCCACCGGCCGAGACGTCGCGGAGCAGACCGGTCGTGTCGACGTAGTCGCCGTTGTAGCCGCGACGGTTGGGCATGAGGAACGGCCACACGACCGAGGCGGCGACGCGCTGGTGGCCGCCGGACACGAGTGGCAGGAATGTCGTCGCCCGCGCGATCGCGTCGTTGCTGCGCTCACCGCCGGTGTCGGTGCCGAGGATCTGCACCCCGACGGGATAGACCCCCTCGGCGCCGCTGATGTGCAGCTGGTCGTACGGCACCCTGACCGAGAATCGCCGGGTCTGCTTGGGAGCGAGGTCGCCGAGGTCGTCGAACGCGCCGGCGTCCACGACGCGCACGCCCGTGTAGGCGTCGCCGTTGTCGATCGCGTCCTCGACCTGTGACCTCGTGGTGAACGGCACCGCGGGGATGACGAGATAGGCCTGCACGTTGGTCCAGGCGTGCCCGTCGTGGTTGGTGACGGTGCCGGTCATCGTGACGGTCGATCCCGCGCCGAGCCGGCTGGGGCTGAGCGACTGGATGCTGACCGACAGCTGGGGGTTCTTGTCGGCCGCGTGCGCGGGCAGGCCCGGGACCGCGAGCATGGCGAGGATCGTCGCGAGCAGCGCAACGAGGACGCGACGACGGGGGCTGCTCACCCGAACATGCTAGACGTACGTGCTGCAGTCCCCCGGCCCGTCGAAAGCATGTCCTTCGACGGGCTCAAGCACCAGATCGCGGGCCGATAGAGTATGTCCTCGTGCCCACGTCCACGCTGACCCCCGAACGCCGGGCCAGGATCGACGGCATCCTCGACGCCAATCCGTTCCTGGCCGAGGTCGGCGCGCTGTTCGAGGCCGCTGGCCACGAGCTCGCCATCGTCGGCGGTCCCGTGCGCGACGCGGTGCTGGGCCGGCCTGGCAACGACTGGGACTTCACGACCTCGGCCCGCCCCGCCGACATCGAGCGCATCGCCGGATCATGGGCCGACGCGATGTGGGACGTCGGGCGCGAGTTCGGCACGATCGGGCTCCGCAAGGGCGGTCACGACCTCGAGATCACGACCTACCGCAGCGATGCGTACGACCTCGCGTCCCGCAAGCCTGAGGTCCAGTTCGGCGACTCGCTCGACGGCGACCTGTCCCGCCGCGACTTCGCCGTCAACGCCATGGCGATCCGGCTGCCCTCGGCAGAGTTCGTCGACCTCTTCGGCGGTCAGGACGACCTCGACGAGGAGCTGCTCCGCACGCCGGTCACGCCGGAGCAGTCGTTCAGCGACGACCCCCTGCGCATGATGCGGGCCGCCCGCTTCGTGTCACAGCTCGGCTTCACGGCGGCGCCGGAGGTCGCGGCGGCGATGACCGAGATGGCGTCCCGCCTCGAGATCGTGTCGGCCGAACGTGTCCGCGACGAGCTCAACAAGCTCATCCTCGGTGCCCACCCCGTCGCCGGCCTGCGCTTGCTGGTCGAGACCGGGCTGGCGGCGCAGATGCTGCCCGAGCTGCCGGCGCTGATCCTCGAGCGCGACGAGCACCACCGTCACAAGGACGTCTACGAGCACTCGCTGACCGTGCTGGAGCAGGCGATCGCACTCGAGGGCCGGCTCGAGGAGCAGCCCGACCTCGTCATCCGCCTGGCCGCGCTGCTGCACGACATCGGCAAGCCCAAGACCCGCCGCTTCGCCGAAGGCGGCACCGTGACGTTCCACCACCACGACGTCGTCGGCGCCAAGCTCGTCCGCAAACGCATGCGGGGGCTCCGCTACAGCAACGACGTGACGGACCAGGTCGCGACGCTCGTCGAGCTGCACCTGCGGTTCCACGGCTACGGCTCGGGCGAATGGACCGACTCGGCCGTCCGCCGCTATGTCCGCGACGCCGGTGACCAGCTCGAGCGCCTGCACATCCTGACCCGCGCGGACTCCACGACGCGCAACCAGAAGAAGGCGATGCGCCTCCAGCGGACGTACGACGAGCTGGAGCAGCGGATCGCGGTGCTGGCGGAGCAGGAGGAGCTCAGCTCGATCCGGCCCGATCTCGACGGCGCGCAGATCATGAAGATCCTCGACATCCCTCCAGGGCCCGAGGTCGGCGAGGCCTACCGGTTCCTGCTCGACCTCCGGATGGATCGCGGCCCGCTGAGCGAGGCCGACGCGACCGAGGCACTCAAGGCGTTCTGGGCAGCGCGTAGCTGATGACCGAGCGGCACAGCGACGGGCGGATCGCGCGCGGGGAGCGTACGCGCGACGCGATCGTCGAGGCGCACGCCGGACTCCTGCGCGAGGGCGTGCTCAAGCCGACCGCCAAGGTCATCGCCGAGCGAGCCGGGGTGTCGCTGCGTACGCTCTGGCTCAACTTCAAGGACCTCGAGACGTTGCTGGAGGCGACGACGGCCTACTGGCTCGACGCCGACGCAGCGCTGCGCCGGCCGATCGACCCCGACCTGCCACTGGCCGACCGGATCGACCGCTATTGCACCCAGCGGGTCAGCCGCCTCGAGCACATCGCTCCGGCGGCCCGCTCGTCCGCGCTCGGCGAGCCGTTCTCGGCGGCGCTGCAGCGGAGCCGGCACGAGCACGTCGAGCGGGCCCTGCAGGACCTGGACGCGACGTTCGGCCGTGAGCTCGACGAGGCCGGCACCGACCGCACGGTCCTGGCCGATGCGCTGTTCGCCGCGTCCAGCTGGCCGGCCTGGTCGAGCCTGCGCGACGACCTCGGGCTCGACGCGGATGCGGCGACCGCCATCCTGCGCACGACTCTCACCCGGCTGCTCCGGGCATGACGAAGAGCCGGCCCCCATGGGACCGGCCCTTCACCGTTCAGCGAGCGTCAGCGCTCCACTTCACCCGCGATGTACTTCTCCAGCATCTCGCGACCGAGGTCGTCGGGACGCTGCTCCGGGGGCGACTTCATCAGGTAGGACGAGGCCGACAGCAGGGCGCCGCCGATGCCACGGTCCTTGGCGATTTTCGCGGCGCGGATCGCGTCGATGATGATGCCGGCGGAGTTGGGCGAGTCCCAGACCTCGAGCTTGTACTCGAGGTTGAGGGGGACGTCACCGAACGCGCGACCCTCGAGGCGTACGTAGGCCCACTTGCGGTCGTCGAGCCACTGGACGTAGTCGCTCGGGCCGATGTGGACGTTCTTGGCGCCGAGGTCGTGGTCGAGGTTCGACGTCACGGCCTGCGTCTTCGAGATCTTCTTGGACTCGAGGCGGTCACGCTCGAGCATGTTCTTGAAGTCCATGTTGCCGCCGACGTTGAGCTGGTACGTCCGGTCGAGGACGACGCCGCGATCCTGGAACAGCTTGGCCATCACGCGGTGGGTGATGGTCGCGCCGACCTGGCTCTTGATGTCGTCGCCGATGATCGGGACGCCGGCGTCCTCGAACTTCTTGGCCCACTCGGGGTCGGACGCGATGAACACGGGCAGGGCGTTGACGAACGCGACGTTGGCGTCGATCGCGCACTGCGCGTAGAACTTGTCGGCCTCCTCGGAGCCCACCGGGAGGTAGGAGACGAGGACGTCGGCCTGCGTGTCCTTGAGGACCTGGACGATGTCGACCGCCTGAGCGTCGGACTCCTCGATCGTCTCGCGGTAGTACTTGCCGAGTCCGTCGAGCGTGTTGCCCTTCTGGACGATGACGCCGGTCGGCGGCACGTCGGCGATCTTGATCGTGTTGTTCTCGCTGGCCTGCGTCGCCTCGGAGAGGTCGAAGCCGACCTTCTTGGCGTCGACGTCGAACGCGGCGACGAACTCGATGTCCTTGACGTGGTACTCACCGAACTCGACGTGCATGAGCCCGGGGACGTTGCCGGCGGGGTCAGCGTCCTTGTAGTACTCGACGCCCTGGATCAGGGACGTGGCGCAGTTGCCCACACCCACAATTGCTACGCGTACCGAACCCATGGGTTCTCCTTCATTGATGTGTTCACTTCTCGGTCGTGTTGAGGTCTGTGCTGGTCGTGCTGTCTGCCTCGGGATAGCCGCCGGAGCGTTCGCGGTCGATGAGCTCGGTCAACCAGGTGACCTCGCGCTCGACCGACTCCAGGCCGTGCCGCTGCAGCTCCAACGTGTAGGCGTCGACCCGGTCCCGCTTCCGCTGTCCTGCCTTGCGGACGTTGTCGAGTCGTTCCTCCAGCCGGCTTCGTCGTCCCTCGAGGATGCGAACCCTCGAGGCGGCATCGGTGCGCGCGAAAAATGCGAACCGTACGCCGAACGTCTCGTCGTCCCACGTCGACGGACCGGAGTCCTCGAGTGCCTGGGCGAAGTGTTCCTTGCCCTCGGCGGTGAGCTTGTAGACGATCTTGGCCCGTCGGCCCCGCGCCTCGGGCGTCACGGCTTCGTCGGCCACGATGTAGCCGTCCTTGCCGAGTGCCTTGAGTGCGGGGTAGAGCGTGCCGTAGGACAGGATGCGACCCCAGCCGAGCAGGGCGTTGACCTGCTTGCGCAGCTCGTAGCCATGCATCGGGGCATCGTGGAGCAGTCCAAGGACCGCCACCTCGAGTGCCGCGCCGCGTCGTGTCATCTACCTGTCCTGACAAAGAGTGCCGTTTGTTCGTATATCGGAACGATACATCTAATCGGTGTATCGGCAACACCCCGGTCGAGGTGACCCAGGCCACGCGCACCCCGGTCGATTAACCATTCCTCAGGTAGGTTCGGCACACTTGGTCGTTGACGGATCCGATTCCGGGATCCCCATGGAGGTAGACGGACCCTTGCCAGCACAGCGAAAGAAAGTAGCGAGCCCTGACGCGGGCGGCGGAAGGCTCAAGGCCTTCGCCCGCAAGATCGGCGGTCGTGGCCCCTGGTGGCTCAAGACGATCCGCTGGGTGTCCCTGCTGGGCGTGCTGGGTGTGGTGTTCCTCGCGGCGACGTTCTTCATCCTCTACCGCAGCATCAGCATCCCGAGCGAGAACGCGGCGTTCCAGACCCAGACGACCAAGGTCTACTACTCCGACGGCAAGCACGTGCTCGGCACGTTCGCGACGCAGGACCGCGAGAGCATCGGGATCGAGGACATCCCGGCCTCGATGCAGGCCGCAGCGATCGCCGCCGAGGACCGGACGTTCTACACCAATCGCGGCATCGACATCAAGGGCATCATCCGCGCCGCGCGCAACAACGCGACGAGCGGCCAGATCCAGGGCGGCGGCTCGACGATCACGCAGCAGTACGTCAAGATCCTCTACCTGACGCAGGAGCAGTCCTACAAGCGCAAGGTCAAGGAAGCGATCCTCTCGATCAAGATCCACAACCAGCTGAGCAAGAAGCAGATCCTCGAGGGATACCTCAACACGATCTACTTCGGCAACGGCGCCTACGGCGTCGAGGTGGCCTCGAGGACCTACTTCGACAAGCCCGCCTCGCAGCTCAATTACGCGCAGTCGGCGTTCCTCGCGACGATCATCAACAGCCCGACCTATTACGACCCGTACGCCGAGGGTGCCAAGGACCGCATCCAGCCCCGCTTCAACTACGTGCTCGCCGGCATGGTCAAGGACGGCGCGATCACGCAGGAACAGGCGTCGAAGTTCAGCGACCACCTGCCGAAGTTCGCCCCCAAGCGTGAGGTCAACCGGTTCAGTGGCTCCAAGGGCTATCTCCTCCAGCTCGTCAAGGAGAAGATGGACGGCCTGGAGTTCACGCCGCAGGAGGTCGACGGCGCCGGCCTGCGGATCACCACGACGTTCAACTACCGCAAGCAGAAGGACGCGATCGCGGCGATCAAGGCCTTCCGTCCGGCGGGCAAGAAGGAGCTCCACCAGTCCCTGGTCTCGATCAAGCCGGGGACCGGCGCGGTGCAGGCGATGTACGCCGGCCGCGACTATCTCAAGAACCAGTTCAACTGGGCGACCGAGAGGACCCAGCCGGGCTCGACGTTCAAGGCGTTCGCCGTGGTCGCGGCCCTCGAGAACGGCTACAGCCTCAAGACCAAGCTCAACGGCGCCTCGCCTCTGATCATCAACGGCAAGGCCGTGACGGAGAACCAGGGCGACAGTGGCGGTGAGTCGTTCGGCAGCGTGCCACTGTCGTTCGCGACGCAGAAGTCGATCAACACCGCGTTCGTCGACCTCATGGACCAGATGACGGACGGGCCGGAGAAGACGCTGCAGGCCGCCGCGCAGGCCGGTATCCCGTCGGGCCCGCTCGACCGGCTGAGGTCGGACGGACCGCCGCTCGTCACGCCGCTCGGCATCGAGCCGGTCGCGCCCGTCGACATGGCCAACGCCTACGCCACGATCGCGGCCCAGGGCAAGCGGGCCGAGTGGTACGTCATCGAGTCGGTCAAGGATGTCCACGGCAAGACCGAGTACAAGCACAAGGTCAAGACCGAGCAGACGATCCCCAAGGACGTCGCCGCCGACACCATCTCGGCGATGCAGAAGGTCGTCAACTCCGGCACCGCGGGCACGGGCTCGAACGCCAAGACGATCTGCCCGACGGCAGGCAAGACCGGCACTGCGACCGCGGGACCCACCGAGAAGCAGCACGTGTCCTCGTCGTGGTTCGCCGGCTACACGCCCAAGCTCGCCACCGCCGTCATGTACAACCGCGGCAAGCTCGGCAACGGTGACCTCGAGGGCTACATGGTCCCGTTCTTCGGTGGCCAGATCCCGGCCAAGACGTTCCAGGCCTACATGAACTCCGCGCTCGAGGGCACGGACTGTGGAACGTTCCCCNAAGGCGGCGAACATCAAGTCGACCAAGGGCACGACCTACAAGAAGCCGCCGCCGAAGTGTGCGAGCGACGAGCAGCTCAACTCCAGCAAGACCAAGTGCGTCGCCAAGCCGAAGCCGACCCCGACGCAGGAGCGGTGTGGCCCNCAACGAGCAGCCCGACGGCAACCTGGGCTGTGAGCCGACGACTCCGGTGACGTGCGACCCGCCGCAGGTGCTCGATCCCAAGACCAACACCTGTGTCACGCCCGAACCGACAGATCCGCAGCAGAACCGGGCGGCGTGCGAGGCAGCCGGCGGCAGCTGGAACATCTTCGACGATCCGCGGTGCACGTTGCCGGACAACAACGGCTGGGTGTTCCTGCTACCGCTGGCCGGACTCCTCGGCCTGCGCCGGCCGGAGGACGATGAGCTGGAGGAAGACCTCAGACAAGGTTGATGGCGTCGAACGTGGCGGTGGTGAACCGCACCGCCACGTCGACGCGGTCACCGACCTGAGGTGCCTGCGCCGAGGCGGGCAGGAAGACCATGCTCGCCTGCATGTGCGGGGGCTCGGCGAACCAGCGCTGCTTGCCGTCGATCGTGAACGGCGAGAGGGAGAAGCCGGCCGCCTCCAGGCCACCCTTGGCAAGTGACTTGCCACGCTGCACGACACCGGCCGACGCCTTGGGCGCCTCGAGGCCGATGCCGTTGCTGGTGCCGCCGGAGATGATCAGCAGTGCTCCGTCGCGCGGCATGGGCCGCTGCCGATAGCCGACCCGCTCGCCCCGCGCCACGAGATGGGTGTCGAGGACCGTCGCGCGTACGCTCAGCGCGCCGAGGTCACCGAGCCACAGCCCGGTGCCGATGCGGGGCCGGATGTCGAGCTGCGGCCGGCGCTCGCGCAGGATCGTCAGCTCGGCCGCGGTCAGGTGTGAGGCGTAGAACGTCGTGGTCTCGACCTGCGAGGTCTCGAGCGCGGCAGCCCAGTTCTCGGCCTCACGCAGGTTGGTGCCAGCCATCGGGAGGTGGATCGCGAAGCCTTCGACGCGCAGGTCACCGAGGGCCGCCACGGCGGCGGCGAGCTCGTGGCGGTCGAGGCCGTGCCGCGCCATCGACGTCTCGCCCTCGAGCAGCACGCGCGCCGTCGGGTCGGGCCCCGCGGCCAGTGCTGCGATGTCCTCGACCCGGCCGACCGTGTGGATGACCCGCTCGTCGTGGATCACGTCGGCGAAGAACGGTCGCCACGGGGTCAGCACCATGACGTCGCCACCGAAGGCGGCCAGCGCAGCGGGCACCTCGGCGTACGTGCCGACCGCGATGACGTCGAGCCCGAGCTCCTTGGCCTCGGTGGCGAGCAGGTCGCGGCCGAGACCGTAGCCGTTGCCCTTGATGACCGGGACGATGCCGGGCGTGCTCTCGACGACGGCCCGCAGGCCGCGGCGCCAGCGCTCGGCATCGATGTCCAGCTCGAAGGTCACGTCATCGCCTCTTCATGTATTGGGTGAAGCCGAGGTGCAGGGCGCGGTTGAGCGGCAGGTCCCACTCGCCGACGTACTCGACGGCCTCGCCACCCGTGCCGACCTTGAACTGGATCAGTCCGACGTGCGGGTCGTCGGGGTCGAGCGTCTCGGTGATGCCACGCATGTCGTACGCCGTCGCGCCGGCGGCCATGGCGTCGCGCATCATCTGCCACTGGACCGCGTTGGAGCCGCGGACGTCACGCTTGGCCGTGGTCGAGGCGCCGTAGGAGTACCAGGCGTGCTGGCCGACGCGGACCATCGTGGTCGCCGCGACGAGGTCGCCCTCGTGGCGCGCGAGGTAGAGCACCAGGCGGTCGGGCTCCTCGGCGGTCAGCGCATCCCACATGCGCTCGAAGTACGACAGCGGCCGGGGCGTGAAGTGGTCGCGCTCGGCGGTCTCGGCATACACCTGGTGGAACTCCGCCAGGTCGCCACGCTGACCGCGTACGACCTCGACACCAGCCTTGGTGGCCTTCTTGATGTTGCGCCGCCACTGCTGGTTCATGCCGGCGAGGACGTCGGCCTCGGACCGGTCGGCCAGGGGGATCTGGAAGTTGAACTTCGGCTGGCCGGCGGAGAACCCGTTCTCGGTCGGGAGCTCCTTCCAGCCGAGCCCGGCCAGGGTCGTGGCGACCGCGAGGGCGTCGTCGTCGCGCACGTCCGCGGGTACGTCGGACAGTGTCGTCAGCACGGGATCGGCGATGGCCTGCTTGATCGTCGCGGCGTGCCAGCGGCGCGAGACGACCGGGGGGCCCATGCGGATGCCGAACGCGCGCTGCTGCTTGAGGTGCGCGGCGAGCGGCGTCAGCCAGCGGCCGAGGTCGGGGTCGGTCCAGTCGATGTCGGGACCCTCGGGCAGGTAGGCGAGGTAGCGCTTGACCCGCGGCAGCTGCCGGTAGAGCACGAGTGCGGCCCCCACCAGGGCGCCGCCGTCGAACCAGCCGATCGACTCGCCCCGCCACTCGTTCTTGACCGTTGCCCACGCGGGGGTCTGCAGGAAGCTCACCGACGCCCGGCTCCGGATGAAGTCGAGGTGCTCCGAGGAGCTGATGGGCCGGACACTGAGGGGCCCTGGGCGGGGAGCTGACGTCACCCGGCCACGCTACCAACCGGCGGTAAGTTAGGCTGACCTAAGTTTGTGCAGCCGACGAGGGGACCGACAGTGAAGACGTACGCCGCCACGGTGCTGGGCCGCCGCCGACTCTCCGCCCACCTGGTCACCGTGACACTCGGTGTCGAAGGCTTCGTGTCGACCGGCGTGCCGGACGAGTACGTGCGCGTGCTGATCCCGCCCGCAGGTGCCGAGCTGGCGATCCCGGAGATCGACGAGGACTGGAACGTCACGTTGCCCGAGGGCGGCGTCGAGCCGGAGTCGAGGGTCTACACGGTCTCGGACCATCGAGTCGTCGACGGCGAGACCCGCATCGACCTCGACATCGCCCTGCACGACGAGGGCGTCGGCTCGGACTGGGCGCGCACGTGCCGGCCGGGCGACCGGGTCGGGCTGATCGAGCCACACGGGCTGTATGCCGCCCCGGCCGGGGTGGGCTGGCAGCTGCTGGTCGCCGACATCACCGGAGTGCCGGCGGTGGCGCGGATCCTGCGCGGGCTGGAGCCGGACCAGCAGGCCGAGGTCGTCATCGTGCTCCGCGACGCCGGCGACGAGATCCCGCTCCCGAGTCCCGCCGACGTGGAGATCACCTGGCAGGTCGTCGGCCGCGAGACCGACATCTGCGACGCTCTCGCGGAGGCAGTGACGTCGCGTGAGCTGCCCGCCGACGATCGCTACGTCTGGCTCGCCGGCGAGGCACGGGCGAGCCGCGCGGTGCGCCGCCATCTGCGTCGTGGGCTGGGCTGGCCGCAGGCCGACTTCTACACGTGCGGCTACTGGCAGATCGAGGCGGAGAAGTGGAACGCCCGCTATGAGCAGGTCGCCGACGAGGTGCAGGCCAAGGCCAAGGAGGTCGAGCAGGAGGTCGGCGACGACCAGGGCGCGTACCTCGATGCCCTCGACGACATCTACGAGAGCGTCGGGCTCTAGGCAACGACCAGGAACTGGGGTTGCCTCGGGGTGACCAGCAGGGTCATGCCCGCTTCGGCGGGGGTGCGGTCGGCCTTGCGGTGGTTGCAGCGTACGCACGCGGCGACCGCGTTGTCCCACGTCAGCGTCCCGCCGCGGCTGCGCGGCACGATGTGGTCGACGGTCTCGGCGCGGCCACCGCAATAGGCGCACATCTTGTCGCGGGCCTTGATCGCGCTCTTGGTGCACAGGTTGGAGCGTCGATGCATCCACCGGGTGACGACGTAGCGGACGAGGCGCAGGACCTTGGGGACGGGAAACGGCCCGAACGAGCCGCCGGCCTCTTCCTCGATGACCGCGACCTCGCGCACCAGCATCTTGATCGCGTGCCGCATCGAGACGCGCTGCAGGGGCTCGTAGCTCGCGTTGAGCACCAGGACGTATGCATCCGCCATCGGCCGGCCCCTTTCTGAGCGAAAGCGTAGCCGTCGTCGCAGGCAAATGGTCCGAAGAAGTCGAATCTCAACTAGTGTCGACCACTCGGAATGCCCGCCGAACGAGAGTGGTTGCACGTGGGCATGCCACGCCGGTCAAGAAATGTCTGACCCGCATGTCGAAATGGTGACCACTCATTCGTCGTACAGGTGAGGGTGGTCGACCGGCCCCCAGCACATCGAACCGAAGGACCAGCCATGACCGCGCACACCGAGGGCACTCCCGAGGCGTCGACAGGCCCCGAGCTCGACGAGTTCGAGGCCGACTTCGGCCCAGCTCCTGACGACACCGTCGACGTGGAGAAGACCCCGCTCGTCATCAAGCTCCTGGTCGCCGCCACGTTCGTCGTGATCCTCAACGAGACGATCATGATCAACGCGATGCCTCGCCTGATGGCGGACTTCGAGGTGACGGCGCGCACGGCACAGTGGATCTCGTCGATCTTCATGCTGACGATGGCGGCAGTCATCCCCATCACGGGCTGGTTCCTGCAGCGCGTCACCACGCGCACCGCCTACACGATCGCGATGACGACCTTCGGGATCGGCACGATCATCTGCGGCACGGCGCCGATCTTCGAGCTGCTGCTCGTCGGGCGCGCGGTCCAGGCCGCCGGCACCGCGGTGATGATGCCGCTGCTCATGACGACGGTCATGACCGTCGTGCCCGAGCAGGCCCGAGGCCGCGTCATGGGCAACATGATGCTGGCGATCTCGGTCGCGCCGGCGATGGGTCCGGCGGTCTCCGGTCTCATCCTCAACCTCGGAACGTGGAGGTTGATCTTCGCGTTCATGCTGCCCATCGCCGTCATCGTCTCGGTGCTCAGCCTGCGCCACCTCAAGAACGTCGGCGAGACCAACCGTGCACCGGTCAGCTGGTTCAGCGTCGTCGTCGCGGCGCTCGGCTTCGGCGCGCTGGTCTACGGGCTCAGCGAGGTCGGCGCCCGCAGCGCCGGCCAGCTGACGCTGCTGATCGGCGTCGGCGCAGCCCTCGTCGCGTTGTTCACGTTCTGGCAGCTCCGCCTGCAGCGCGTCGGCAGCCCACTGCTCGACCTGCGCGCGTTCCAGCACCGCACGTTCACCGTGACCCTCGCGCTGATGTCGACCGCGTTCATGGCGTTCCTCGGCTCGATGATCCTGCTGCCGCTCTACCTGCAGGACCTGCGCGGGCTGTCGGCGATCCAGACCGGGCTGCTCGTGATGCCGGGCGGCCTGGCCATGGGACTGCTCGGCCCGCGCGTCGGGGCGCTCTACGACAAGGTCGGCGCACGGCCGCTGGTGATCCCCGGCTCCATCCTGATGGTCGTCGCGCTGTTCACGATGAGCCGCGTGATCGACGCCGACACCCCCTATGCGTTGTTGCTCGGCCTGCACATCCTGTTGATGGTCAGCCTGGCGTCGATCTTCACCCCGGTGTTCACCCTCGGTCTGGGCGCTCTGCCGCCAGAGCTCTACTCGCACGGCAGCTCGATCCTCGGCACGCTGCAGCAGGTGGCGGGTGCCGTCGGCACCGCGGCCCTCGTGGTCATCCTCGAGAACCGCTCCAAGAGCCTGGCGTCCGGCGGGTCGACGGCCCACGAGGCGTTCGTGGGAGGCCTGCAGTGGGCGTTCGTCGCCGGCGCGGTGTTCGGCGTGATCGTCATCGCGCTGTCGCTGCTCCTGCCGGCCAAGGCCGACCAGCCCGCGGGTCCGGCGCACTAGGACCACCGGCCCCGGCCGGGCGGACGGCCGGGGCCGAAACACGCCGTTAGCAAATCTGTCCTACGGTGGACGCGTGGACATCCCCGAGCTCTTCGACGGCTACGGCCCGGTCGTCGGGTTCGACGAAATGATGGGTCCAGATCTCGACGGGCTGGGCTTCTCCACTGTTCGCGAGAATTACGGGACCATCCATGCGTCGTTCGAGAAGATGGGCGCCGACGAGATCCGGCTGCGCGCCGACTCGCTCGCGTCGTCCTACCTCGAGCAGGGCGTCACGTTCGGCGTCGCGGGTGAGGAGCGGCCGTTCCCGCTCGACATCGTCCCGCGCCTGATCGAGGCCGCGGACTGGGAGCACGTGGAGCGCGGCGTACGCCAGCGGGTGCTCGCGCTCGAGGCGTTCCTCGCCGATGCCTACGGGCCCGGCGAGCTGTTCGCCGACGGCGTGGTGCCGCGGGCGACCGTCATGACCTCGCCGCACTTCCATCGCGTCGTCGCCGGGCTCGAGCCGGCCAACGGTGTGCGTGTGCACGTCGCCGGGGTCGACCTGATCCGTGACGGCAACGGTGACTTCCGCGTGCTCGAGGACAACGTCCGGGTGCCGTCCGGCGTCTCGTACGTCATGACAAACCGCCGGGCGTTGTCGGCCGCGCTGCCCGAGGTGTTCGCGGACCACCGCATCCGCCCGGTGTCGCAGTACTCCCAGCAGCTCCTCGCGGCCCTGCGCAAGGCCGCGCCCGCCGGCGTCAGCGACCCGACGGTCGTCGTGCTGACGCCCGGCGTCTACAACTCGGCCTACTTCGAGCACACGCTGCTCGCCCGCACCATGGGGGTCGAGCTCGTCGAGGGCCGTGACCTCGTGTGCCGGTCCGGCCGGGTCATGATGCGGACGACCAACGGCCTCGAGCCCGTCGACGTGATCTATCGCCGCATCGACGACGACTTCCTCGACCCCGTGCAGTTCCGTGCCGACTCCGCGCTCGGCGTCCCCGGCATCATCAACGCCGCCCGCGCCGGTCACGTCACGATCGCCAACGCGGTCGGCAACGGGGTCGCCGACGACAAGCTGCTCTACACGTACGTCCCGGACCTCATCCGCTACTACCTGTCGGAGGAGCCGATCCTGCGCAACGTCGACACCTGGCGCATGGGCGAGCCGGAGCAGCGCGAAGAGGTGCTGGACCGCCTCGACGAGCTCGTGCTCAAGCCGGTCGACGGGTCGGGCGGCAAGGGCATCGTGATCGGTCCGGCGGCGTCGCGCGAGGAGCTCGACGAGCTGCGCGGCAAGATCCTGCTCGACCCGCGCGCCTGGATCGCGCAGCCGGTGATCTCGCTGTCGACCGTGCCCACGCTCGTCGAGGACGGCGTACGCCCGAGGCACGTCGACCTGCGGCCGTTCGCGGTGCACGACGGCGACGACGTGTTCGTGCTGCCCGGCGGCCTGACGCGCGTCGCGCTTCCTGAGGGCGAGCTGATCGTCAACTCGAGCCGGGGCGGCGGGTCCAAGGACACCTGGGTCCTGGCCAGCCCGACCGACCCGGAGGACGAGGGCGAGGGCGCACCCGCAGCGAGCCGCGTCGCCGGCACGCCCCAGTCCGCGGGACCCGCGATCGACGGTGACCCGACCGACCTCCAGGTGCAGGTGCAGGAACAACAGCAGCAGCAGGCACACGAGGACGAGGGCTCGTCATGCTGAGCCGCATCGCGCAGTCGCTGTTCTGGATCGGCCGCTACCTCGAGCGCGCCGACGACACGGCCCGCATCCTCGACGTCCAGATGCAGGTCCTGATCGAGGACCCCGGCATGGACGAGCGCACGTCGTGCGAACAGCTGCTCTCGGTCATGGGCGTCGAGGAGTACGTCGGCAACCCCAACCGCTGGATGATCCTCGACCTGCTCGCCCACAACGCCGACTCACCCGTCTCGATCGCCGCGGCCATCGGTGCCGCCCGCGAGAGTGCCCGGCGTGCGCGCGAGACGCTCTCGACCGACATCTGGGCCGCGATCAACACGACGTGGCGCGGCCTGCCGACGGCTCGCGCGATGCGCTCGCCCGACATGTTCGCGTGGGTTCGCAACCGCACCGCCATGATCTCCGGCATCGCCGACTCGACGATGACGCGTGACGAGGGCTGGCAGTTCTACATGCTCGGCCGCAGCATCGAGCGGGTCGACATGACCGCCCGCTTGCTCTCGACCGCCGCGCTGGCGTCCGGCCCGCAGGTCGCCTGGCCCACGACGCTGCGCGCCTGCGGAGCGTACGAGTCGTTCATCCGCGCCTATCGCGGCATCGAGGCCGACCGTCAGGCCGCCGAGTTCCTGCTGCTCGACCGCTGGTTCCCCCGCTCGATCGTGTCGTCCCTGGCGCAGGCCGAGAAGGCGCTGACCAAGCTCGAGCGCAGCGGCCAACGTACGGGCTTCAGCGACGAGGCCCAGCGCCTGCTCGGCCGGGCGCGCACCGAGCTGGAGTACCGCCCCCTCGCCGACATCGTCTTCGACCTCCCGGTGGAGATGGAGCGGCTTCAGCGCAGCTGCGCCGCGGCCAGCGATGCCGTGACGGCGCGCTACTTCGCCGAGTACGAGGAGCACACCTGGAGCGGCGGGGTGGTGTTGTGAGCCCGACGCAGCAGAGCATGCAGATGCGGATCCGGCACACGACGGGCTATCACTACGAGCGCGGCGCGGCGGCGTCGTTCAACGAGGCCCGCATGACGCCGATGACGACGTCGGAGCAGTACGTCCTGCGCTCGCGGCTCGAGATCAGCCCGACGCCGTGGAGCTATGAGTACCGCGACTACTGGGGCACCACCGTGACGTCGTTCGAGGTGCACGACCCGCACACCGACCTCACCGTCGTGGCCACGTCGACGGTCGAGACCCAGGACGTACCGGTCAGGCCGCACGGTGTCTCGTGGGAGGACCTGCCGGCGGTGCAGGACGACTACTGCGAGTTCCTCGAGCTCTCGTCGTGGGTCGCGCCGTCGCCGGCTCTGCTCACCGATCTTGCCGACATCCGGGCGTCGGCCTCGACGCCGGGCGACTACGCCCTCGCCGCGGCTGGCTTCCTGCACGACCAGGTCGCGTACGTACGCGGCAGCACCGAGGTCACCACGACCGCAGCTGACGCGTGGGACAGCAAGAACGGCGTGTGCCAGGACTTCGCCCACCTGACGCTCGGCGTGCTGCGCGAGGCGCGCATCCCGGCGCGCTACGTCTCGGGCTACCTGCACCCGTCGCCGGACCCCGTGATCGGCGAGGCGACCGCAGGCGAGTCGCACGCCTGGATCGAGTGGTGGGACGGCGAGTGGGTCGGCTGGGACCCGACCAACGCGATCGCGCCCGGACCGCGCCACGTCGTGGTCGCCAAGGGTCGCGACTACGGCGACAGCCCGCCCCTGCGCGGCATCTTCTCGACGTCGGGCGGCTCCGAGCTGTTCGTGGCGGTCGAGATCACCCGCTTGCGCTGAGCGGTGGATCTGCCACATATTGCGCCGGTCGGTGGCGAGACCACCGAATGACGACGCATTCGGTGGAAGATCCACCGCCCAGGCTGGGAGCCGCGTGGTGTCAGGGCTAGGTTCGGTGCATGGCCATCCTGCACGCCACTGCCGACATCACGCCGACCAAGCCCGAGCTGCTCGCGACCTGGCTGCCGACGCAGCCCTGGTTCGCCGGCGACGCGTCGGCGCTGGAGCATCTCGGCGCCTACCGGTTCGACGACCCCGACGGCGAGGTCGGCATCGAGACGCATCTCGTACGTGCCGGGGGCGGTCCCGTCGTGCAGGTGCCGTGGACCTATCGCGGGGCGCCACTCGACGGTGCCGAGTCGTTCCTCGTCGGCACGATGGAGCACACGGTGCTCGGACCCCGTTGGATCTACGACGCGGTGGGTGACCCGGTCTACCGGTCAGTACTGGCGACGACGATCCTCACCGGCGGCAGTCAGGCCGAGCTCGTGCGCGACCTCGGTGACGGCCGCACCCAGATCGTCGAGCCGGGCGTCCGCGTCACAGGCAGTGGCGGCGTCGATGGCGCCGTCGACCTCGAGGTACGGCGCGTGCTCGAGGGCCCAGCGCCCGAGGGCGACGCCGTGCTGACCGGCACGTGGGCCGAGGCCACCGACCTCGTCGTGCTCGCGGTCGCCCGCCTCCGCTGATCAGCGCAGCGCGGGCCGCTCAGTCGGCGCGAGTCGCAACCGCTGCAGATCGCCACCGGGCAGGCCGTCGCCGCCGAGGGCGACCACCACCCGGTCGTCGCGCACGGGTAGCCGGAAGGTGTTGGGGCCCGGGTGGGTCAGCAGCACGTCGCCGCCGGCGGCATCGATCGCCGTGACGAGCGACGCCTCGTCGAGGTCGGACCCGACGGTCCAGACCCGGACGGCGAGCTCGCCGAACACCGACACCGGCAGGCCCGGCTTGCCCGGCCGAGGTCGCAGCATCAGCACGTCGTCCGAGTCGATCAGGTCGGCGTTGGTCTCCGCACCCCACGCCGCCCAGACCGGCCCGCCGTAGAACGCGGCCAGCGACTGCTCACGCTCTTCGAGCGACGGGAATCCGCGGAACCACACGAACCGGTCGGCATCGTCGAGGTCGACGAACGTGCCGAGGACGTGGATGCCGACGGCCTCCTGCGTGTCGAGGAACTCGCGCTCGAACCGCGCGATGAAGCCGTCGCGGGTGCCGGGCTTGAGCGTGTACTGGCGGAGCTCGAGGATCTCGTCGGCCATGTCCCGAACGTACGCCGTCGCGATGACACTTCACGGCGGGACTAGCGTTGGTGTCATGACCGACAGCGCCTCGTACGCCGATCCCGTTCCCGAGATCCACCGCCCCTACGTGGCCGCGGAGGATCGCTACACGCACTGGGACTATCGCCGGGTCGGCCGGTCGGGCCTGTTCCTGCCGCCGCTGTCGCTGGGACTGTGGTGGAACTTCGGCGACAACTTCCCGTTCGACAACCAGCGCGCCGTGCTGCGCCACGCGTTCGACCACGGCATCACGCACTTCGACCTGGCCAACAACTACGGCCCGCCCTACGGCTCGGCCGAGGAGAACTTCGGGCGCATGATGCGCACCGACTTCAAGGCGTACCGGAACGAGCTGATCCTCTCGACCAAGGCCGGCTACGACATGTGGCCGGGGCCCTACGGCAACTTCGGGTCGCGCACGTACCTCTTCGCGAGTCTCGACGAGTCGCTCCAGCGGATGTCGGTCGACCACGTCGACATCTTCTACTCCCACCGCGCCGATCCGGGCACACCGCTCGAGGAGACGATCGGCGCGCTCGACGCGATCGTCCGGCAGGGCAAGGCGCGCTACGCCGGCATCTCGTCGTACTCACCCGAGCGCACGTCCGAGGCGGTCGCGATCGCCAACGACCTCGGCACGCCGATCGTGATCCACCAGCCTTCCTACTCGATGATCAACCGCTGGATCGAGCAGGGTCTGACGACGGTCCTCGACGAGCACGGTGTCGGCTCGATCGGCTTCGGCTCGCTGGCCCAGGGCCTGTTGTCCGACCGGTACGTCGAGAGCGCCGACCCCGAGCGCTCCCAGAAGCGCGGCTCGTTCAACCAGTCGATGGCCAACGACGACAACCGCAAGCGGCTCAAGGGGCTCGCCGAGATCGCGAAGCAGCGCGGCCAGACCCTCGCCCAGATGGCGATCTCCTGGACCCTGCGCCCCGGCGGGGTCACCTCGGCGCTGATCGGCGTCTCGTCGGTCGAGCAGCTCGACGAGAACCTCCAGGCCGCCCAGCGAATCGACTTCACCGACGAGGAGCTCGCCGAGATCGACTCGTACGCGGGTGAGGCCGGCATCAACATCTGGGCGGCGAGCTCCCAGGTCTAGTGCCGCACGAGGTCACACGGGGGCGCGACACTGGGACCGTGCACCGCGACCCGATCCAGCGCCTGCTGGACAGCCCGCCCGATCTGCCGGTCCTGGGCGGGCTGCCGGCACTGACCGCAGCGCTGCGCGATCGTGCGGTCGCCGTCGTGCAGGCGCCTCCGGGCACCGGCAAGACGACGTTGGTGCCGCCGGCGGTGGCTGCGATGGTCGCCGGCGACGGTCTCGTCGTGGTGACCCAGCCGCGCCGCATCGCCGCCCGGGCGGCCGCGCGTAGGCTCGCGGGCCTCCTGGGTGAGCGGGTCGGAGAGACCGTGGGCCACACGGTTCGTGGCGACCGGGCTGTCGGGCCTGGTACGCGGATCGAGTTCGTCACGACCGGCGTCCTGCTGCGGCGCCTCCAACGCGATCCCGAGCTGCCGGGGGTCGCGGCGGTCATCCTCGACGAGGTGCACGAGCGCCAGCTCGACGCCGACCTGACGCTCGCCTTCCTGGCGGACGTACGCGCCACCGTGCGCGAGGACCTGATGCTGGTCGCGATGTCGGCGACGATCGAGGCCGAGCGCACCGCCGCGGCAATCGACGAGAGGCCCGCCCCGATCATCGACGTCCCGGGCGCCCTTCACCCGGTGACCGAGCACTGGGCGCCCCCGCCTCCGGGCGTGCTGCCGACCGACGAGCGTGGGGTCCCGCCACGCTTCCTCGACCATGTCGCCGCCACGGTGCGCCAGGCCTTGGCGGTCAACCCCGGCGACGTGCTGGTGTTCGTGCCCGGCGTCGGCGAGGTGGACGGGGTCATGCGCCGGTTGTCCGGTCTCGTGGACGTCGACGTCCTGGCGCTCCACGGCCGGCTTCCTGCCCGTGAGCAGGACCTCGCCCTCGCGCTGGGTCCTCGACGACGTGTCGTGGTGTCGACGGCGGTGGCTGAGTCGTCGCTGACGGTCCCGGGCGTACGCGTCGTGGTCGACGCCGGACTGTCCCGTGAACCCCGCACCGACCAGGTGCGCGGGCTCCCCGCCCTCGTGACGGTGCGGGTCAGCCGGTCCGCGGCCGAGCAACGAGCCGGTCGCGCGGGACGCGAGGCTCCCGGCGCGGTGCATCGATGCTGGTCCCGCGCCGATCATGGTCATCTGGACGCGCACCCGGCCCCGGAGATCGCGGTCGCCGACCTCACCGGCTTCTGCCTCGAGCTCGCCGCCTGGGGTGACGTCGAAGGTGCGAGCCTGGCGCTGCTCGACCAGCCACCGGCGGCGGCTGTCGAGACGGCTCGGCACACCTTGGGCGAGCTCGGTGCGATCGACGAGGCCGGTGCGATCACCGACCGGGGCCGCGCGATGACGCAGGTTCCGGCCGACCCCCGGTTGGCCCGCGCGTTGCTCGACGGCGCTGAGGCGGTGGGCGCGCGCCGCGCCGCAGAGGTCGTCGCCCTGCTCGCCGATGACGTACGCGCCCCCGGCGGCGACCTGGTGGCGGCGCTGCGCACGCTGCGGCGGGGCGGTCGGACCACGCGGTCGTGGTCGGAGACCGTGAAGCGGCTGGAGTCGCTGCTGCCGGAGCAGACACCCCGGACCGGGCTGACCGACGACCTCGCGGTGGGTACGGTCGTGGCCCTCGCGCACCCTGGACGCATCGCGCGGCGACGGGCGGGCGGCACGTCCTACCTCATGGTGTCGGGGACCGGCGCAACGTTCCGTGCCGCCGACCCGGCCCTCGCTGGCGTTCGGTGGATCGCGATCGCCGACGCCGAGCGACGGCCAGGTGCGCGTGATGCCACGATCCGCTCAGCCGCCCCTGTCGACGAGGACATCGCACTCGAGGCGGCGTCCGGCTCGTGGCACGAGGCCGACGAGGTCACGTGGAAGAACGGGCGGATCGTGGCCCGCCGGGTCATCCGTCTCGGTGCGATCGAGCTGTCCGCCGTCCCGCTGTCCGATCCGTCCCCGGAGGCTGTCGCGGCAGCCGTTGCCCAGGGACTTTCGCGAGAAGGCCTCGCCCTGCTGCCGTGGAGCGAGGCGGCCGTCGCGCTGCGCCGCCGGCTGGCCTTCCTCCACCACGCCGTCGGCGACCCGTGGCCCGACGTCGGCGACGACGCGCTGGTGACCGGCATCGATGCCTGGCTCGGATCCGACCTCGCCCGCGTACGCGGCGGCCGGGACCTTGCCCGTCTCGATGTCCTGGGAGCGTTGCGCCGGCTTCTCCCGTGGCCTGCCGCAGGCCGCCTCGACGAGCTGGCACCAGAACGGGTGACCGTGCCGACCGGCGCGGCAGTGCGGGTCGAGTACGGGACGTCCGGCACGGAGCAGCCTGTCCTCGCGCTGCGGCTCCAGGATGCGTTCGGCTGGACCGCGACGCCACGGATCGCCGACGGCCGGGTGCCGTTGCTGCTGCACCTGCTGACCCCGGCCCGCCGGCCGGCCGCCGTCACCGCCGACCTCGAGTCGTTCTGGGCGGGTCCCTATCGCCAGGTGCGCGCCGAGCTGCGCGGGCGCTATCCCAAGCACGCGTGGCCCGAGGACCCGGCTAGCTCGTCGGCGCGGCCTTGATGCGGCGGGTGAGCTCCTCGGGCGGGATCGGCGCGATGTCAGCGATCGTCGCCGGGCCGACCGACAGCTCACCGTCGTCGAGCGGCTCGCACCGGATGCCGCCGTGCCCACGCAGGGCCTGGTGCGCGCCGGGCGCATAGACCGTGTTCATCCAGGCGCACGGGTTGGCCGGCGTCATCGACCGGAACCGGATCGGCCCGTGACCGGCGTCGAGCGTGAAGGTCGTACGCGCGAGGGCGTCGACCTCGAGGCCGCGGGTGACCAGGTTGCGCCGGGCCAGGGCCGGGTCGAACGGCGTGTTGGCCGCCGGGAAGAGCCCGTCACCGGCGATCTCGCGCTCGAGCTGCTCGATGCTCTCGGCGGCGATCATCGTCATCGTGGCGAACGTGAACCGCGTGTTGAAGTAGCGGTCGCCGACGAGTCCCTTGTGGGCCCGCACCCGGACAGAGTCGACCAGCTCGTCCGCGATCTCGTACGGCTCGGTGCCATCGGCGGGCCGGCCCTCGTAGCGGCGCACCCGCGACACCAGCAGCGAGACGATCTCGAAGTCCACGACATCGACCGTACCCGGCCGATCAGCGGCCGTATGCTCGGGCGATGACTCACCCGAGCCTCGACATCGCGTTCCACGGAGACGTGGCAGAGATCGCCGCCGTCGCGGCCGAGGCGGAAGCCCGCGGGGTCGGTGGACTGTTCGTCGCCGAGGCGGCCCACGACCCCTACATCGCCCTCGCCCTGGCCGGCACCGCGACGAGCCGGATCCGCATCGGCAGCTCGGTCGCGATCGCGTTCGCGCGCTCGCCGATGTCGACCGCCTACTCGGCGTGGGACGTGCACCGGCTCAGCGGTGGCCGGCTCGTGCTGGGTCTCGGCACGCAGATCAAGCCGCACATCACGCGCCGCTTCGCGATGCCGTGGTCGAGTCCTGCGCCGCGGATGTCGGAGTACGTCGAGGCGTTGCGGGCGATCTTCGACAGCTGGCAGACCGGATCGAAGCTCGACTTCCAAGGTGACTTCTACGCGCACACGCTGATGCCGCCCCTCTTCAACCCCGGGCCGATCGACGGCGGGCCCCCACCGATCTGGCTGGCCGCAGTCGGCCCTCGGATGCTGGCCGCGGCGGGCGCGGTCGCCGACGGGCTGATCTGCCACCCGCTGCTGTCGCGCAGCTACCTCGACGAGGTGGTCGCACCGGCCGTGGCCGCGGGACGTACGGCCGGACAGCACGCGGGCGAGCCGTTCACGACCGCCGTGATGTGCATGGTCGCGACGGGTCGTACGGAGGAGGAGCTGGCGGTGGCGATCGCCGGCACGAAGCGGCAGATCGGGTTCTACTCCTCCACCCCGGCCTACCTGCCGGTGCTCGAGCATCACGGGTGGGGCGACCTGCACACCGAGGCGCACGCGTTGACCAAGAGCAACCGCTGGGCCGAGCTCGGCGACCTGGTCGACGACGAGGTGCTCGCGGCGTTCGCCGTGGTCGGCGACCTGAGGGCTGCGCGCGCGGAGTTCCGCTCCCGGTTCGCCGGCTCGGCGCAGCGGGTCATCACCTCGATCCCCTACGACGCCGACAACCTGCTCGCGCTCGACCTCGTCAGCGACTAGCCGCCATCCGGCGTTCGATGTGACGCCGGTCAGCAGCCGGCGGAGTGCAGGCGAGGGCGGACTCGTAGGCCGCCGCCGCTTGCTCGATGCGCCCGAGCCGAGCCAGCAGCTCGGCCCGGCAGGCGTGCCACAGGTGGAACCGCTCGAGACCGGACAGCTGGTCGAGCTCGTCGAGTCCGGCCGCAGCACCGTCCCGTTCGCCGACGGCGACGGCGCGGTTGAGCCGTACGACAGCGGTCGGCGTCAGCCGGAGCAGCGCGTCGTAGAGCGCGATGATGTCGGTCCAGTCGGTCTCGTCGTAGGTCCGCGCGGTGGCATGGCAGGCAGCGATCGCCGCCTCGAGCTCGAATCGCCCGGCCCGGTGACGCGACCGCCGCAGCGCGCCGTCGACCAGCGCCGCGCCCTCCGCGATGCGAGTGGCGTCCCACTGCGACCGGTCCTGGTCGGCGAGCAGCACGAGCTCCCCGGCGGAGTTCGTACGCGTCTCGCGCCGCGCGTCGTTCAGCAGCATCAACGCCAGCAGCCCTTGCAGCGAGGACTCGTCGGGCAGGAGCTCGACCAGCAGCCGGCCGAGCCGGATCGCCTCGTCGCACAGCTGCGGTCGTACGGGCTCGTCGCCGCCGGCGACGCCTGCCGTGAAGAGGAGGTAGACCGTCGTGGCGACCGCGGCGAGCCGCTCGGGCAGCTCGGCGTCGGGCGGGATCCGGTAGGGGATGCCCGCGACGGCGATCTTGTGCTTGGCCCGGGTGAGCCGGCGCGCCATCGCCCCTTCGGTCGTCAGCATGAGGCGGGCGGTGTCGGCGACGCTGAGCCCGCACAAGGTCGTCAGGCTGAGCGTCGTCTGGTTCGCCAACGACAGGGCGGGATGACAGCACGTGAACACCAGCCGGAGCTCGTCGTCGCGCACGACCGAGTCGGGCACGTCGCCGGGATCGTTCGTCAGATCCATCGCCCGCACCTCCTTGTCGCCTCGCGCCGCCTCGCGCCGGATCGCGTCGACGGCCTTGCGTCGGGCGACCGTGGTCAGCCAGGCACGGGGGTTGTCGGGGACGCCGTCACGTGGCCAGTGCTCCAGTGCCGAGATGGCCGCCTCCTGCACCGCGTCCTCGGCGACCGTCATGCTGCCGGTCGTACGGATGAGGGTCGCCAGCACACGGCGACCCTCATCGCGTACGAGATCGGCCAGGACCGACGACGCCTCGGGCACGGTCAGAACTGGATGACGGGCCGCAGCTCGACCCCACCGTCCCACGCGCCGGGGATCTGGGCGGCGATCGCCACAGCGCTGTCGAGGTCGTCGGCCTCGATCAGGTAGAAGCCGGACAGGACCTCGCGGGCCTCGACGAACGGGCCGTCGGTCGTCAGGACGTCGCCGCCACGGCCGCCCTCGACCTTGACGACCGTCGCGGTGGAGGTCGGGTGGAGCGCTGCTCCGCCGCGGATCGAGGCGGCCTGGTTCTCGCTGAACTCGGCGTACATCTTGGTCGTCTCGGCCTCTTCGGGTGAGGTCCAGTCGCCGTCGTGGCTGTAGATGAGAGCTGCGTACTGGGTCATGGCAGGGCCTTTCGGGTGTCGTACGTTCCCTGTGAACGTCTCACCCAGGGGACGACCGAAACAGCCCCGATCGGACACCTGATGATGTGATCTGGGTCACACCTTGTGGATGATGTTCTCCGCGTACTGCTCGAGGTGCTTGATCTTGGTCTCGAGCGGCTCGGTGTCGGGGCCCTTGATGTAGGGGATCCGGAAGCCGACGATGCAGTCCGTGACCCCCTTGTCCTCGAGCCGCTTGATCCCGTCGAGGTCGTACGCGTCGTAGGAGATGACGTGCACCTCGAAGTCGTCGCGGGTGTCGCCCTCGGCCTTGCGGATCTCGGCGAGGCGGTCGAGCAGCCGGTCGAGCTCCTCGCCGTCGCCGCCGGCGTGCATCCAGCCGTCACCCTTGACCACGGCGCGCCGCAGCGCCTTGTCGACGTGGCCACCGACGAGCAACGGGATCTTCTCGGTCGGCGCCGGGCACAGCTTGAGCTCGTCGATGTCGTAGAACTCGCCCTGGTAGCCGAAGAACTCCCCGGTGGTGAGCCCGCGCAGGATGTCCATGCACTCGTCCATCCGCTTGCCGCGCCGCGCCCAGTCGACCTGCAGGTTGGCGAAGTCCTCCGGCCACGGCGAGATGCCGACGCCGAGGCCGAGCCGGTTGCCGGAGAGGAAGGCGAGCGACGAGGCCTGCTTCGCCACCAGCACGGGCGGACGTACGGGCAGCTTGAGCACGAACGGGGTCAGGCGCAGCGTCGAGGTGACCGCGAAGAGGTGCGCGCAGAGGATCATCGCCTCGATGAACTCCTTGCCCTCGAGGAACTCCCGGTCGCCGGTGTCGGTGTAGGGATACTTCGAGTCGGACTCCTTGGGGTAGATCAAGGAGTCCGCGACGGTCATCGACGTGTAGCCGGCGGCCTCGGCGGCCTGGGCCAACGGGGCGTAGTAGTCCGCCTGGGTCATGGCCTCGGCATAGGTGAAACGCATGCCGCTCAGACTAGAACGTGTTCTCGTTTTGTGCCAGAGTGCTCGCGTGGACCTTCACGAGATGACCGACCGACTTGAGATCGCCGACGTGCTCACGCGCTACACGCGAGCCATCGACTCGCACGAGTGGGACCGGCTCGAAACGGTCTTCACCCCCGACGCCCAGATCGACTACACCGAGTCCGGGGGGATCGCCGGGGCCTACCCCGAGATCAAGCCGTGGCTCGCGGAGGTGCTGCCGGCGTTCTTCCGCACGATGATGCACACCCTCGGCCAGGTCGAGGTGGCCCTGCGCGGGGACGAGGCGGACGTGACGGCCTACTTCCACAACCCCATGACGATGGACGACGGGGCGGGCGGAGAGAAGGTCGTCGAGATCGGCGGGCTCTACCGCCACACGATGGTCCGTACGCCCGACGGCTGGCGCAGCCGCAAGCTCCACGAGCAGGTCGTCTGGAAGCGCGGCCTCTGAGCCCGAGGGACGATTCGCCTCGCGTGGCGGTGTTCCCGTAGACTTCTGCGGTTGCCAGTTGGCAGCCCACTCCTGCTACGGAGGCCCCGTAGCCGTTTAGTCCGAAGGAGACTGAATGTCATTGCGCCCGTACGAAGTCATGATCATCCTCGATCCTGATCTCGAAGAACGTACCGTCGCCCCCAGCCTGGACACGTACCTCAACGTCGTGCGCCAGGACGGCGGCTCAGTCGACAACGTCGACGTGTGGGGCAAGCGTCGCCTCGCCTACGAGATCAACAAGAAGAACGAGGGCATCTACGCCGTCGTCCAGCTCCAGGCGGAGCCGGCCACGGTCAAGGAGCTCGATCGTCAGCTCACGCTCAACGAGTCCGTTGTGCGTACGAAGGTCACACGTCCCGACGTGAAGTAGGCCCGACCCCGGACAGAGATGTCCACAAGGACCGCAGACAGCCCCTCGCGGGTGTCGCACCCCTGCGGTTCACTGGAGTCAGACACCCCAATCCGAAAGGCTGCGCCATGGCAGGCGAAACCGTCATCACCGTCATCGGCAACCTCACCGACGACCCGGAGCTCAAGTTCACTCCTTCGGGCGCCGCAGTTGCCAACTTCACCGTCGCGTCGACGCCTCGTACGTTCGACCGTCAGACGAATGAGTGGAAGGACGGCGATGCGCTGTTCATCCGTTGCGCCGCATGGCGCCAGCTGGCCGAGAACGTCGCGGAGTCACTGCAGAAGGGTCAGCGCGTCATCGTGACGGGCGCCCTCCGCATCCGCAACTTCGAGCGCCAGGACGGATCGAAGGGCACGAGCGTCGAGATCAACGTCGACGAGATCGGCCCCTCGCTGCGCTACGCCACGGCCAAGGTCACCAAGGCCAACCGCTCCGGCGGTGGCGACTTCGGTGGCGGCCAGGGCGGCCAGGGCGGCGGCAACGCCGGTGGCGGCGGGGCTGCGCAGAGCAACCCGTGGTCCACGCAGCCCGCGGCACAGGGTGGGTCTGACGCCTGGGGCGGCAACGCCGGCACGACCGACGAGCCCCCCTTCTAACCACACGTCAGCATCAAGTTCAGGAGCAACATGGCAAAGCCAGTCGTCCGGAAGCCGAAGAAGAAGAGCAACCCGCTCACTGCGGCCAAGGTCACCGAAATCAACTACAAGGACACCGCGCTGCTGCGCAAGTTCATCTCGGACCGCGGCAAGATCCGCGCGCGCCGGGTGACGGGTGTCTCCGTCCAGGAGCAGCGTCTCATCGCCAAGGCCATCAAGAACGCCCGCGAGATGGCCCTGCTGCCCTACACCTCGACCAGCCGCTAAGGAGGTTCTGATGAAGCTCATCCTCACCCACGAGGTCACCAACCTCGGAGCCCCCGGCGACATCGTCGAGGTCAAGGACGGCTACGGCCGCAACTTCCTGCTGCCCCGCAACTTCGCCATCCGTTGGTCGAAGGGTGCTGCCAAGCAGGTCGAGTCGATCCGCGCGGCGCGCGAAGCCCACGCCGTGCACGACCTCGAGGAGGCCCAGAGCATCAAGGGCAACCTCGAGGCCAACCCGATCAACGTCCCGGTTCGCGCCGGCGTCGGCGGCCGCCTCTTCGGCGCCGTCACGGTCTCCGACATCGCCGACGCGCTCGCTGCGTTCGGCGTCAAGGTCGACAAGCGTCGCATCGAGGTCGGCAACCCGATCAAGTCCCTCGGGGCCCACACGGTCTCCGTTCGCGTCCACCCCGACGTGAGCGCGCAGGTCAAGCTCAACGTGGTCGCTTCCAAGTAGTCCACCTCAGGCGGGTCAGGGTCGGGGGTTCCCTGGCCCGCCTCGGGTGGTCGGCGACCCCGATCATGCGAATCCCAGCGGCTCCCACCGCCCTCCTCCTTGCCGGAAGCCTCCTGCTGTCCGGCTGCTCGGTGCTGTCCGGCGACGACAAGCCGTCGACCTCGAGCTCCAGCGCCAGTCTTCGGTTGAAGAACACGGCGTGGAAGACGGCCGGCCGCGATGCCGTCGCCAACGGCGGCAACCTTCGGCTCGGCACCACTGCCGTTCCGCGCAACTTCAATCCCGAGCATCCGGACGCCGTCAACACCGACGCCGCGCGCATCCTCGCACCCACCGTGGGCTCGGCCATCCGGATCACGCCGGCGGGCGGCTGGCAGGTCGATCACGACTACGCCGAGTCGGTCGAGGTCGCCGACAGCGATCCGCTCACGATCAAGGTCCGGCTCAATCCTCGTGCGGTCTGGCAGGGAGGCACGTCGATCACGGCTGCCGACATGAAGGCCTACTGGAAGGCTCTCAACGGCTCCGACGAGGACTATCAGGTCGCGTCGACCGAGGGCTTCGACGACATCGAGTCGGTCGAGCAGGGCGACACGAAGTTCGACTACACCGTGACGTTCGCGACGCCAAATGCGGAGTGGCCGCTCTACATCTACCCGCACCTGGCCGCCAACGTCTCGTCCTCGCCCAAGTTGTTCAACACCGCGTTCCGCACCCGGGCGATCTCCTCCAACGGCCCGTTCGTCGTGGCCTCGATCGACACCGTCAAGGGCACGATCATCGAGAAGCCCAATCCGCGCTGGTGGGGCCAACGACCCAAGCTCTCGCAGATCACGTTCCAGGTCGCCAGCCCGGCCCTCCTGGCCAAGGCGTTCGCCGCCGGCGGGCTGGACGCGGTCGACCTCGACGCCAACACCTACGCCACCGTCAAGAAGACCAAGGACTCCACGATCCAGCGCGCCGCGGGCATCGAGTGGTCGCAGATCACCCTCAACGCCGGCCGCGGCCCGCTCAAGGATCCCGACGTACGCCGCGCCGTGGCTCATGCGATCAACCGCGAGAGCATCGCCCGACTGGCGTCGTCACCGCTGGCCGCGTCGCCGAGCCCGCTCGGCAGTGTCATCTTCGTGCCGGGGCAGCAGGGCTACGTCGACTCGTCGAAGAGCATCGCCTACTCCCCGGACAAGGCCGAGTCGCTGCTCTCCGAGGCTGGCTGGACCAAGGGCTCCGACGGTGTACGTGTCCGCGACGGCAAGCGGCTGACCCTCGACATGCCGGTGCCCGCCAAGACGCCGACCAACAGTCGCCGGGCCTCGCGGATCGCCCAGGACCTGAGCAAGGTCGGCATCGAGGTCAAGGTCAAGAACGTCCCGGCCGCCCAGTTCTACACCCGTTCGGTCATCCCGCTCGACTTCGACCTCGTGACGTTCGTCCGCCGGGGCTCGCCGTTCCCGATCGGCGCCGCGGAGCCGCTGTTCTATCCCGCCGACTCGGCGCAGAACTACACCGGCGTCACGGAGCAGCGCTTCGGCACCGGCTGGAAGACCGTCACCAGCACGCTCGATGACACCCTGCGGCTCAAGCGCGTCGCCAAGCTCGACGAGTGGGTGTTCGACAACCCGACGGTCATCCCCCTCGCGACGACCCCGATCGCGGTCGGCGTGCGCAACGGTCTCGTCAACTACGGTGCGGCCCAGTTCGAGCAGCCTGACTGGACGCTCGTCGGTTTCACCAAGAAGCGCTAGCGACGATCTCGGCCACGCGTCGGCCCACCGCCACCGTGGCGGGGTCGTCAGCCGGCACGAAGCGGTCGATCTCGGCGTCGTAGCGCGTCATCGCGATCGAGCCGTGGTCCGCGTCGACCTCGGTCCACGTGGTCGGCCAACCCGCCGCCCTAAGGCGGGCCTCGAGTCCGCGTACGAGCTGGGGTGTGGCGATCTCGTCGTGCGCCGCGCTCACGACGTGGACCGGCCCGGCGTGCGGGGCTGAGGGGAAGGGATCGGGCAGCGGCGCCCCGGTGAAGGGGTCCAAAGCCCGCGGGCCGTCCCCCGGTGACAGCAGGACGATGGCAGCGATGCCCACGCCGAGCGACGGCGCCCGCCTCACGAGGCCGACTGCCGCGGTGCCGCCGAGGGACCAGCCGGCCACCACGAGCCGGTCGGGATCGAGGCCGGCATCGTGCGCGACGCCGCGGGCGTGCTCGAGCGACGCCAGCAGATCCGAACGCCCGCCGTCGGGTGCGGCGGAGTCCCAGTCGGGCACGACGACGCGCAGTCCGTGGCCGGCGATCTCGCGGGCCAGGTCGGCGACGACCGCGCGGGAGTCCGTACCCCGGCCGTGCCACAGCAGCACAACGCCGGCCGCACCGTCGCCGTGCACGTCGAGTCGGCGGCCCGGGGCGTACTCGCGCGTGTCCATGTCGTCAGTCTGCCGAACGGGTCGCGCCGAGGACCAGCCACGCGGTGCCGCGCTGTCGTCGCCACAGCGTGACGAGCCGGGCCGCGATGAACCCGCCGTACGCGACCCACAGCCAGGTGAAGCCGGCGCCCGACCACCCGACGGCGAGCACCAACGGGGCGTACGCGGCCAGGACGACCAGGCCGGCCTGTGCGAGGTAGCGACCGTCGCCCGCGCCGATCAGGACGCCGTCCAGCACGAACACCACGCCCGACAGCGGTTGGATCAGGGCGACGACGAGCAGGGCGGGCACGAGAGCGTCCTGCACCGCGTGGTCGGACGTGAAGAGTCGCGGCAGCCACGGCGCCGTCGCGGCGAGCAGGACCCCGGCCAGCACCCCGGTCGCCACGCCCCAGCCGACCATGCGGGTGGTCAGGGCTCGGGTGCCGTCGGCGTCGCCGGCGCCCAGCGTGCGACCGGTCAGCGTCTGCCCGGCGATCGCGATGGCGTCGAGCCCGAACGCCAGGAACGTGACGACGGCACCGGCGACCTGGTTGGCGGCGAGCGGGACGTCACCCAGACCCGCGGCCACGAGCGTCGCGAGCACGAGGGAGGCGCGCAGGGTGACCGTACGGACCAGCAGCGGGACACCCACGCGCGCGGCGTCGACGATCTCGGACGTACGCGGGCGGGTCGGCGCGCGGGCCGCGCGGGCCCGGCGCACGACGACCGAGACCAGCCACCCGGCGGCCAGCCACTGCGCCAGCACCGTCCCGACCGCGGCGCCACGAATGCCCCAGTCGAATCCGTAGACGAAGGTCACGTTGAGCAGGACGTTGAGGACGTTGGCGACGATCGTCGCGATCAACGGCGTGCGGAGGTCGAGGACCCCGCGCATCGCACCGGTGGCCGCCAGGATCAGCAGCATCGCCGGCACCGCGAGCGCCGAGACGACCAGGTAGTCCTGAGCGAACCCGGACACCCGCCCGGAGCTCGAGAGCGCATCTGTCAAGGGCCCGCTCGCGATCGCGGTGACCGACCCGAGCGCGACACCGAGCCCGGCGGCCAGCCACAGGCTGCTCACGGCGAGGCCCAGTGCGGTCCGCTCATCGCCCGCGCCGTGGTGGCGAGCGACGATCGCGGTGCTCCCGTACGCGAGGAAGATGCACAGACCGACGACGGTGCCCAGCAGGACGGAGGCGGCGGCGAGACCGCCTAGCTCAGCGGTGCCGAGATGGCCGATGACCGCCGTGTCGGCCAGCAGCATGAGCGGCTCGGTGACGAGGGCGAAGAACGCCGGCACGGCGACCCGGAAGATCTGCCGGTCGATGTCACGCATCAGGGGCATCGCGGGCCTTCCTGGAGGTGACGGGAGAGTGTCGTGGGGTCAGCTGGACGGGTTTTGTCGACAAGTGTATGAACAGGCACCCGTGGATGACGAAGCGGCCAGAAGTATTTTGTCTCCACACGGGTGCACAGCCGTTTGCGCAGGTCAGAGCGTTGGAGACAGAGCAACGCGCGAGTTTGTCCACACCTTCGTCCACGGACTGTGCACATGGTTTCCGGCGTTTTCCACAGGTTGTCGGCGGTTGCGCACACCCCCTGTGGGGCGCTGTCTGTGATTGCTCCCCGTACGGGCCTACTGTGACGGGTCGGCACCATCCTCCAGGGCGTCTTCCGGAGTTATGGCAGTACCGACCGTTAACGTGAAGCACGGACGAAAGGGGACAGTTCTGTGAGCGTCACGGACCTCTATGAGGCTGCGCCAGGGCCGAGCGAGGACCCCGGCTCCGGACGCGTTCCGCCACAGGACCTGGCCGCCGAGCAGAGTGTGCTCGGAGCCATGCTGATGAGCAAGCAGGCCATCGACCCGGCCTCCGACATCCTCCAGGGTCGTGACTTCTACCGACCCGCCCACGAGCTGATCTTCGACACGATCGTCGACCTCGCCAACCGCGGCGAGCCGGCCGACGCGATCACGGTCGCCGCCGAGCTGCAGCGCCGCGGCGACGTGGGTCGCATCGGCGGCGCGCCCTACCTGCACACGCTGGTTGCCGGTGTCCCGATCGCGTCCAACGTCGACTTCTATGCCGACATCGTCCGCGAGAAGGCCGTGCTCCGGCGCCTCGTCGAGGTCGGGCAGCGCATCGCCCAGCTCGGCCAGGCCGGCCAGGGCGACGTCGCCGAGATCGTCGATCGCGCCCAGGCCGAGGTCCTCGACGTCGACGGCACGAGCCAGGCCGAGGACTACCAGTCGGTCGCCGAGCTGATGAGCCTCACGATCGACGAGATCGAGGAGATCCAGGGCCGCGACGGCCAGATGACCGGCGTGCCTTCGGGCTTCCCCGACCTCGACAAGCTCACGACCGGTTTCCGGTCCGGCCAGATGATCGTCGTCGCCGCCCGGCCCGGTGTCGGCAAGTCGACCCTCGGCCTCGACTTCTGCCGGTCGGCGTCGATCCGCCACGGCATCCCGACCGCGATCTTCTCGTTGGAGATGACGGGCGCCGAGATCGCGATGCGCATGCTCTCGGCCGAGGCGCGCGTCAGCATCTCCCACATGCGCGGCGGTGGCATGCACCAGCGCGACTGGGATGCCATCAGCAAGGCGATGCCGCGCGTGCAGAGTGCGCCCATCGTGATCGACGACAGCCCCAACATGACGATGCCTGAGATCCGGTCCAAGGCGCGCCGCATCAAGAAGCAGTACGGCCTCGGCATGATCGTGATCGACTACCTCCAGCTCATGACATCGGGCAAGCGGGTCGAGAACCGCCAGGTCGAGGTCTCGGAGTTCTCCCGTCACATCAAGTTGCTCGCCAAGGAGCTCGAGCTCCCGGTCGTCGCGATCAGCCAGCTCAACCGTGGGTCCGAGCAGCGCACCGACAAGACGCCGCAGCTGTCCGACCTGCGTGAGTCCGGCTCGATCGAGCAGGACGCCGACATCGTCCTGCTGCTCAACCGGCCCGACGCGCACGGCGCCGGTGAGTCGGAGCGGCCTGGCGAGGCCGACATCATCATCGCCAAGAACCGCTCCGGCCCGGTCAACAAGGTCGCGGTCAGCTTCCAGGGCCACTACTCGCGATTCACCCCGATGGCCCGCGACGCCGAACCCCCCGGTGCCGCCGCCGGCGACTTCTTTGGTTGAGCGAGCTGCCGCCTCGCATTCTCAATGCACAGAGCGTCGTGAACCGATGATCAACTGCCGTCGGCGCGATCCGAAGAGCGCGACCTGCAGCCATTGCATGAGGACCGCGAAGCGGTTTCCCCAACCCACCAGGAATGCCACGTGGACGCCGGCCCAGGCCAGTTTCGCCGGGAGGCCGCTCATTCGGACGCGACCCCGCTGGGCGACGGCGTCAGTCGGTGAGATCGTGGCCATCGTGCCGAGATCGCGATAGCGGAACGGCGCAGGCGGCGACGCACCGGCGAGGTCACTGGCGAGGACCGACGCGACGTATCGTCCCTCCTGCATCGCGGGCTCGGCGAGCCCGGGCAGGTCGTGGACGTTGGCCGCGTCGCCGATGGCGAAGAGGTCCGGATATCCCGGGACGCGGCACCGCGGGTCGACCTTGATGCGCCCCCTGCCGTCGACCGGTGCGCCCGTGGTCTCAGCCAGTCGGCGGGCGAGTGGATTCGTCGCCACACCTGCGGCCCACACGACGGTCCGAGCGGAGATGCGGCTCTCCGACCCGGCGCCGTTCGTCGGCCTGACGGTGATCCCCGCGGCATCGATCGTCTCGGCTGAGTGGCCGAGGATCCGCTCGACGCCCAGCTTTTCGAGCGCTGCCTCGCCGTGACGCTGAAGCGAGGGGGCGAACGAGCTCAGGACCGAGTCGCCCGCGTCCACCAGCACGATGCGCAGGTCGGCGGTGTCGAGCTCGTGGAACTCACGACGCAGCGTGCGGCGGGCGAGTGCGGAGAGCTGTCCAGCGAACTCGACGCCCGTCGGCCCGGCGCCGACCACGACGAATGTCAGGCACTCACCTCGGGTCGTGAGGTCCTCGCTCTGTGCGGCCAGCTCGAACGCGCCCAGAAGCCGTTCACGAAGGGTGATGGCGTCGACCAAGGTCTTCATCGGTACCGCGGCCTCGGCCCAGTCGTCGTGGCCGAAGAAGCTGGACTCGGCGCCCGCCGCCAGCACCAACCGGTCGTACTCGATGGTGCGATCCACGTCGTCCGGCCCGGTCAGCGTCACGCTCGAGCTGTGGGGATCGATGTCCGTCACGTCGCCGAGGACGACCCGGGCGTTGTCCTGACGCGCGAGCACCGTGCGCAGCGCCGGTGCGATGTCTCCGGCGGCGAGCAGGGCTGTCGAGACCTGATAGAGCAGAGGCTGGAACAGGTGGTGGTTGACCCGGTCTATGACCACCACCTCCGCATCGACGTCACGGAGCCCTTTGGCGACCTGCAACCCGCCGAACCCGCCACCGACGATCACGACGCGCGGACGCCTTCCTGTGGCTGACCGGTCGGCGGTGATCATCAGCGTCCCCCATCGAGCTCGACCACGACCTTGACGTCGTCGTCCTGACGATCGAACGCGCTGCCGATCTCGTCAAGCGTGAGCCGTCGGCTGATGAGACGGCTCAGCCAGGCTGGATCGGCGGCGGCGAGGGCGTCCGCCCCAGCCCGGTAGTGGCCGAGGTTCGCGTTGACCGAGCCGATGACGACATCGTTCTCCAGGACCATCTCGCGATTGAGGTCGGCGGCGTTGACCGGGATCGCATGCTTGCCCGAGGACACCCCGGTCAGACAGACGATGCCGTACCCGGAGGTGCCGGCCATGGAGCCGACGACCAGCTCGGCGACGCCGGTGGCCTCGATGATGATGTCCGGCGAGAGCTTCTCGGTCACCGCCCCGATGTCGCCGGAGTGGTACGTCGCACCGAGATCGTGGATGATCGACGGCTTCGGTCCCGCGGTCACCCGGTCGAGCAGATGCACGTCGAGTCCGCGTTGGACGCCGATCATGCCGGCAAGGAGACCGATCGGCCCGGCCCCTGTGATCAGGACGGTGCGGGGCTCGAACCACGAGCGCGAGCCGACCTTGTCGATCTGGTCCCACGCCTTGGCCACGACCGATGTCGGTTCCAGCAGCATGCCCACGTCCTCCAGCGCCGGATCGAGCTTGACCGCGTACTCGGCCTCGACCCGCCACCTCTCGCTGCCGTATCCGTCGATCTGCTTGATGCCCCGTTCGGTGTACCTGCCGTTGCGACACATGTCGAACTGGTCGTGCGCGCAAGCGCCGCACGGTTCGGGATCGGGTCGGCGCACCACCCCGACCACCAGGTCGCCCCTGGTGAAGTCGCTCGACGTGGGTGCCTCGCGCACGCGGCCCAGGGACTCGTGCCCGATGACGAGCCGGTCGCGACCGGACGGCGACCAGCCGTAGTCGCCGTCGACGATCTCATGATCCGTCCCGCAGATGCCGATGGCGATGCCGTCGACCAGGAGGTCGCCCGGGCCGGGTTCGGGCTCCGGGACGTCTTCGACCCGCAGCGACTGAGCAGTTCCCGGCTCGACCGTGAGTGCCTTCATGATGTCCCTTTCGTGTCGCGTGGAGGGCCCGCGGAATCGAGCCGAGTGGCGGCGTTGATCAGTCCGACATGGCTGTAGGCCTGAGGCGTGTTGCCGACCTGCCGCTTGACGGTGACGTCGTACTCCTCGCTCAGCAGACCCACGTCGTTGCGCAGGTTCAGGAGACGATCGAAGAGGGCACGCGCCTCGGACGTACGACCGATCCCGCCGAGGGCGTCGACCAGCCAGAACGTGCACGCGACGAACGTCGCCTCCTCACCTCCGAGTCCGTCGACGTTCCCGTCGGCGGCGGTGTCGTAGCGCAGGAGGAATCCGTCGCGAAGCAGCTCCTTCTGGACGGCGTCGACCGTGCCGATCACGCGGGGGTCGCCCCACGGGAGGAAGCCGACGCGAGGGATCAGCAGCAGCGCCGCATCGAGCCCCTTCGAGCCGTAGAACTGGGTGAAGGTGCCCCGATCGTGGTCGAAGCCCTTGGCGCAGACCTCGTCGTGGATCTCCTGCCTCACCGCCCGCCACCGCTCGACGGGGCCGTCGAGACCGAATCGTTCGACGGCCTGGACCGCGCGATCCAGGCCGACCCACGCCATCACCTTGGAGTGCACGAAGTTGCGGCGCGGTCCGCGCACCTCCCACAGGCCGTTGTCGGGATCGGCCCAGTGCTCCTCGAGGAACTCGATCAGCGCCACCTGCAGGTCCCAGGCCGCCTCTTCGGACGCGATTCCCGCTTCGCGAGAGACATGGAGCGCGTCGAGGACCTCGCCCCAGACGTCCAGCTGGAACTGCTTTGCCGCAGCGTTCCCGGTCCGCACGGGCCGGGATCCCTCATAGCCGTCGAGCCAGTCGAGTGTGGCCTCTGGTAGTCGGCGGCGTCCGTCCAAGGCGTACATGATCTGCAGCTTGTCGGGGTTGCCGGCGATCGCCCGGAGCAGCCACCCTCTCCAAGCCTGCGCCTCATCGACGTACCCGGCCGCGAGGAGCGCCTCGAGCACGAAGGTGGCGTCCCGCAGCCAGCAGAACCGGTAGTCCCAGTTGCGGGATCCACCGAGCTGCTCGGGCAGCGACGTGGTCGCGGCGGCCACGATGCCGCCGGTCGGCGCGTACGTGAGTGCCTTCAGCACGATCAGCGAGCGCCGCACCGCCTCGTCATCGGGCGCCTTGGTCGCCTGACCGATCCACTGGCGCCAGTAGTCCTCGGTGTCCTGCAGCGCCCTCTCGGGATCGGCGGTCCTCGGCCTGGTCTCGTGCGAGGGGTGATAGGTCAGGACGAACGGCACCCGTTCGCCCTCGGACACGGTGAAGTCCGCGTATGTGGTGAGGTCCTTGCCGGCGAGCGTCACCGGTGTCTTGAGCCATGCGGAGTCCGGCCCGGCAACGGCGGCCAGCATCCCGTCCGTGTGGCGCATCCACGGCACGATGCTGCCGTAGTCGAAGCGCAGCCGCAGCGCCATGTGCATCGGTACCGATCCGCTGATGCCCTCGACGATGCGGACGATGTCGGCGGCCTCACCGCGAGGCGGCATCGTGTCGATCAGCCGAACGCTGCCATGGCCGGTGCGCCAGACGGACTCGAGGATCAAGGTGTCCTCGCGGTAGGCGCGTTCCGTGCACTCACCCGCTCCTGCAGGCGCGATACGCCAGGATCCGGCGTCCGCACCGCCGAGCAGGGACGCGAAGCACGCCGGCGAGTCGAACGCAGGCAGGCAGAGCCAGTCGATCGATCCGTTGCGGCCGACCAGCGCGGCGGTCTGGAGGTCGCCGATCATGGCGTAGTCCTCGATCAAGCTCATCTGTGCACCTCTCGGCGGTCCGTCGGGGACGAAGACGTCCCGGGCCTCCCTTTCGACGTTAGGTCGAGACCTGTGTGGACACACGTCGAGCGGCACTCATCGCGAACAATCTCAGGCAGTCTTCATCGAGTGGCTTTCCACGAGGACCATCCTGGCCGGGTGGCCGCAAGCGGCTTCCGCCGATAGCGTCGGCAGGAGGTCAGCGGGGGCCGACGACGGAGGGAGACGCGGTGCCGATCTGGGTGCAAGCCGGCCTCTGGGGAACGTTCGCCGGCGGCGCGCTGGTCGTCGGTGCTGCCCTGGCGTGGAACCTGCGCATCCCACGTCTCGTGGTGGCCAGCGTCATGGCGTTCGGCTCCGGCGTCCTGATCTCTGCGTTGGCCTTCGATCTCGTCGACGAGGCGGAGTCGACCGGCGGCCTGACGCCGACCGTGCTCGGCTTCCTGGGCGGCGCCGTCGTCTACGTCCTCGCCAACGTCGCACTGGCCCGCCGAGGTGCGCGCCACCGCAAGCGTTCCGAGGACCAGCAGCCCTCGGAGGCCGATCAACAGGGCAGCGGAGCCGCGATCGCGGTCGGCGCGCTGCTGGACGGCATTCCCGAGTCGATCGTGCTGGGACTGTCGCTCCTGGGTGGCAACGGTGTCGGTGTTCCGGTGCTGGTCGCGATCTTCATCTCCAACCTCCCGGAAGGCCTGTCGAGCGCCGCCGGCATGAAACGCAGCGGCCGGAGCGCCACGTACGTCTTCGGGGTCTGGGGCGGGATCGCCGTGGCGAGTGGGCTCGCAGGTCTGCTGGGGTGCCTGCTGCTGCAGGACGCCGGGTCCGCGAGCATCGCAGCGATCACAGCGGTGGCGGCTGGCGCGATCCTGGCCATGATCGCCGACACGATGATCCCCGAGGCCTTCGAGCGCACGCACCTCTACACGGGACTCATCGCGACGATCGGATTCATGGTCTCGTTCGCGATCGAGCGCGCAGGCTGATCTCCGACGTCACTGGTACGAGATCAGCGACGGGTGCGGCCTGACCCGACGCCAGGTCTGCTGGGCGGTCAGCATGTGCGGGTCCTCGTCGATGAAGTTCTTCCAGCCCCAGAACACCCCGTCCGGTGCGCCACGACGCAGAGTCCTCCACGTGCCCTGCTTGGCGCCTTGCGGGCCGGAGCCGTCGACGTGGATCACGGTCGCGAGCTCCGCGTGACGGGTCTCGAGCCGGCTGCGGTGCTTGATCATCGACAGCGAGAACTGGTGCAGGACGAAGATCTTCTGCGGCAGGGCGTGGTGGCGGGTGAGCCGGGCCAGCCAGTCACCGACCCGGTTGATCTCGGCGACCTTGACCGAGCCGATCTGGCGCAGGTGCTTCTGCTTCTTCTTGAGCCGCCACTCCGGGTCCAGGGCCAGACCGACGTTGGGGCGCTCGAGGAGCGAGCGATAGCGCTTGGCCTGCTTGAGGAAGTTCGTACGCCCCGGCTGCAGGTCGAGGATGACGTAGACCCCGGCCTTCTCGGCGGCGTCGATCAGCGGCGTGAGGGTCTTGATCGACGCCTCCTGGGAGTAGTCCTTGTCCTTGCCGGCGCTGCCCGACGCGACGGTGGCGATGATCTCGAACGTGGGGACGAACTCGGCCTTGCTGACCCGGCGATACTTCCGGGCGAGGTGCTTCACGCGCTTGATCGACGCCTTGACGCCCTGCTCGCCGAGCACGCCGAGCGACGGCGCGCCGGGATAGCCGTACATCGCGGTGTAGTGCTTGCCCGGCAGGGCGAGGTAGCCACCGGTCGGCTGGACGACGTGTGAACGTACGACCTCGAGCGTGTAGGCGAAGTTGCGGACGAACGGCGTGCCGAGCGCGATGACCGGGGTGGTGGGCCGGTTCGCCAGCGTCTTGGCGACGGCGGGGTTACGCCGAGGGTCCGCGCTGCGGATCTGCAGGACGTCGGCACCGGCGTTGCGGGCGGTCGCGACGGCTGCGGCATTGGCGGCGAGGGACCGGGTCACGACGATCGCGTCGAGCCGGCGAGGGCTGCGAGCAGCAGTCGTGCCGCGCAGGTCGGCGATCGCCTCGGCCGCCTTAGCGGGATCGAGAGGCACCGCCTGGGCACCCTCGACCTCGAGGGTCTTGCCGAACGTCAGGACCTTTCGAGCGCCGAGCCGCTTGATCTCGGCCGGCGCCTGGGCGTCGTTGATGAGCACGGGTACGCCCAACGTCGTGGCCGACTCGATGGCGATCTTCTGGGCTCGACGGTCGTGCCGGTCGGCGAGCACCGCGACGGGCGACGAGGTGTACAACCGCCGGGAGACGCCGACCGCTGATCGTGCCGGAGTCGACGAACGCACGATGTCGAGCGACCTGGTCGGTGGGTGGATCTGCGTCGTCGTCGGGGCGTCGGCGACGAGCGGATCGCCGTCGTCCGCGTACGCGAAAGCGCCCGCGACCAACGCCACCAGGACGAGGCCGGCGACGATGACATACGGGTTGAGCCTGACGGATACGCTCATGCCCGTGACCTTACTGACCGCACTGGTGACCGAGTCGTCGAGCATCCCCGATTCCGGCCTGGGCGGCCTGGTCGCCGACATCATGGGCTCGATCGGCCTGGTGGGCGTCGGACTCGTGCTCGCGATCGAGACGATCCTGCCGTTCCTGCCGAGCGAGGTCGCCCTGCCGCTCGCCGGGTTCAGCGCCAAGCGTGGCGATTTCGGCCTGGTCGCGGTCATCGCCGCCGCCACGATCGGCTCGGTCGGCGGAGCCATGATCCTCTACTGGATCTCGCGCGTCTTCGGCCTCGAACGTACGCGTCACGTGCTGGCCAAGATCCCGCTCGTCACCGCCAAGGACATCGACAAGGGGGTGGCCTGGTTCGCCCGCAACGACGCAGCCGCGGTCTTCTTCGGCCGGATGGTTCCGGCGATCCGCAGCCTCGTGTCGATCCCCGCCGGCGTCGAGAAGATGTCCGTCTCCCGGTTCCTGATCTACACCACCGCCGGCAGCCTGATCTGGAACACGATCTGGATCAGCGCGGGCTACCAGCTCGGCGACAACTGGGAGAGCGTCGAGAAGTACGGCAACTACCTCAAGTACGCCCTGGTGGTGGCCGTCGTCGCCGCGGTCGCCTGGTTCGTCGTCCACAAGGTGCGCGCCCGCCGTACTCCCGCCTGAGCGGCAGCCGCTGGACCACCGTCCTACGCTGGACGGCATGAGTGAGTCACGCGAGAAGGAAGTCGTCGCCGCCGTCCATCCACAGCTGTTCATCGGCGGGCAGTGGCGCGACGCCGAGGATGGCGCGACGTTCCCGGTCGAGGACCCGTCGAACGGCGCGACCCTCGTCGAGGTTGCCGACGCGAGTGTCGCCGACGGCAAGGCCGCCCTCGACGCGGCCGTGGCAGCGCAGGGCGACTGGGCGGCGACCCCACCGCGCGATCGCGGGGAGATCCTCCGCAAGGCGTTCGAGATCATCACCGAGCGCGCCGATGAGCTGGCGCTCCTCATGACGCTCGAGATGGGCAAGCCGATCAAGGAGGCCAAGGCCGAGATCGCGTACGGCTCGGAGTTCTTCCGCTGGTTCTCCGAGGAGGCCGTACGCATCTCTGGCCGCTACTCCGTCGCCCCCAACGGCGCGACGCGCCTGCTGACGCTCAAGCAGCCGGTCGGTCCGTGTCTCATGATCACGCCGTGGAACTTCCCCCTGGCCATGGGTACCCGCAAGATCGGCCCGGCGATCGCCGCCGGGTGCACCATGGTGGTCAAGCCCGCCGCGCTCACGCCGCTGTCGATGCTGCGCCTCGCCGACATTCTCGCCGAGGTTGGGCTGCCCGACGGCGTGCTCAACATCGTGACGACCAAGAGCACCGGCAAGGTCATGGAGCCGCTGATCCGCGACCCGCGGTTGCGCAAGCTGACGTTCACCGGCTCGACCGAGGTCGGCCGCACCCTCGTCGAGCAGAGCGCCGAAGGGCTGCTGCGCGTCTCGATGGAGCTGGGCGGCAACGCGCCGTTCCTGGTGTTCGAGGACGCCGACATCGACAAGGCGGTCGAGGGCGCGATGCTCGCCAAGATGCGCAACATCGGTGAGGCATGCACGGCCGCCAACCGGTTCATCGTGCACGAGTCCGTCGCCGAGGAGTTCGGCACCAAGCTCACCGAGAAGATGCAGGCGCTGTCGGTCGGCCGCGGCACCGAGGACGGCATCGACGTCGGCCCGCTCGTCGAGGCCAAGCAGCGCGACAAGGTCGCCGAGCTCGTCGACGACGCGGTCGGCAAGGGCGCCACGGTGCTGACCGGCGGTTCTGCCCCCGACGGCGAGGGCTACTACTACGCGCCGACCGTGCTGTCGGACGTACCGCTCGAGGCGCGGCTCGCCAAGGAGGAGATCTTCGGCCCGGTCGCCCCGATCTTCACGTTCACCGAGGAGGCCGACGCGTTGCGCATGGCCAACGACACCGAGTTCGGGCTGGTGGCGTACGCCTTCACGTCCGACCTGTCGCGCGCTGTGCGGGTCTACGAAGGGCTCGAGACCGGCATGGTCGGCCTCAACCAAGGCATCGTCTCGAACCCGGCTGCCCCGTTCGGCGGGGTCAAGGCGTCGGGTTTCGGGCGCGAGGGTGGCGCGGAAGGCATCGAGGAGTATCTCGAGACCAAGTACGTCGGCATCGCCCTGTGATGCTGCGCGCGGTGGCACTCACGGTGGCCGCCGGTATGACCCTGGCGGCCTGCAGCGGCGGCAGCGACGCGAAAGCCGCCGACCCCAAGCCTTCCGCCTCGGCGACGACGCAGCCGACGGTGGACCCGAAGGAGCCGGCGTGCCGGTTCCTCACCGCTTCGGAGCGCGCCCAGCTCGCGGGCTCTCCGGTCGACACGGTGGTGGCGACCAGCGGCACCGCCGGCAGCAGTCAGTGTCGTTGGCAGTCGAGCTCGGCGCTGGTCCAGGTCACGACGCTGCCGGCCCAGGCCTGGGCCAAGACGCTTCCCGAGGTCGTCACGCAGCTGGAGTCGTCGGGTGACGTCAGGACCGCGACGGACAAGAAGGAGCTCGCCCGGGCCAAGAAGCTGCTGGCGGGCGCCACGTCGTTCACCGGCGAGCAGGCCTGCGCCGCGTTCACGACGTTGGCCGAGATCGGCGGCGCCAAGCGGGGCGCCACGACGACGATCACGTCCGTACCCATCACGCAGTCGCAGACCGGCGTCTCGGCCCAGATGTGCACGTCCGGCGAGATGACCTCGTTGATCTACTCGGTGCCGGACCTCAAGCAGACCAAGGCCGTCGAAGCGGCGGTGACCTCCGCGCTGGCGTCCGCCCAGAAGCGCGCCCTCGCCGCCCGGTGACGGTTTACCAAGAGGTCAGGGGATTCTGCGCCCTCCTCAAGGCAAGATGCCACTCCTCAGGGCGCGCGCGCCTTGGTGGGTGGCGGTTTGCCCTGACCTCTTGGTAAACCGCCAGCCGTCAGAACGAGACGTCGGCGCGGCGGTCGTCGGCGCCGGGCTTGTCGCAGTAGGTCTCGCCGCTCGTGAACCGCACGCCGTCGGTGAACCGGGCTTCGATCTGCCCCGACCCGAACTGCTCGACGTAGAGGCGCGAGTAGAGCCCGCCCAGCGCGAGCAGCTCGTCGTGCGTGCCCTGCTCGACGAGCTTGCCCTCCTCGAGGCCGAAGATGACGTCGGCGTTGTGGATCGTGGACAGCCGGTGCGCGATCGCGATGGTCGTACGGTTGTGGGTCGCCCGCTCGAGTGCGTCCTGCACGAGCCGCTCGGTCTCGGTGTCGAGGGCCGACGTCGCCTCGTCGAGGATCAGGATGCGCGGGTCCATCAGCAGGACCCGGGCGATCGCGAGCCGCTGCTTCTCGCCGCCGCTCAACCGGTAGCCGCGCTCGCCCGTGATGGTCTCGTAGCCGTCGGCGAACGACAGGATGCGGTCGTGGATGTTGGCGTCGCGCGCCGCCTGCTCGATCTCGTCGGCGGTGGCGTCGGGCTTGGCGTACGCGATGTTGTCGCGGATCGTGCCGTGAAACAGGTAGGGCTCCTGCGTCACCATGCCGACCGCCTCGGCGACCGAGCCCATCGTCAGGTCGCGCACGTCGGTGCCGTCGATCAGGACCGCGCCGGTCGTGACGTCGTAGAAGCGCGGGATCAGGTACGTCATGGTGGTCTTGCCCGAGCCTGACGGACCGACGATCGCGGCGAGCTGACCGGGTGCGACCCGCAGCGACACCCCGTCGAGCGCCCAGCCCTGCTCCGGCGCGGGCTCCGTGCGGTCGATGCGGACGCCGCTCTCGCCGAACCGGTCACCGGCGGGATCGCCAGACAGCCGGCGCGGTTCGGGATAGCGGAAGTGCACGTCGCGGAACTCGATCTCGCCGCGCAGGTCCTTGGGATTGAGCGCGACCGCTCCCGCGCGCTCGGTGATCGCGGGCTCGAGGTCGAGGTACTCGAACAGTCGCCGGAACAGCGCCAGTGAGGTCTGCACGTCGAGCGACACCCGCATGAGCTGCAGCAGCGGCATCTGCAGCCTGGCCTGCAGCGTCGTGAACGCGACGAGCGTGCCAGCAGTCAGGGCGGTGCCACCGTTGAGCATGTAGCCGGCGACAAGATAGATGAGTGCCGGCGTGATCGCGAAGAACGTCTGCACCGTGGCGAAGAACGTACGACCCGTCATCGCCTGCTCGACCTGGAGGCGGGTCTGGTTGCGGTTGGCCTCGCGGTAGCGCTCGACCTCGGAGTCGGCGCGGTTGAACACCTTGGACAGCAGGATGCCCGAGACGCTGAGCGCCTCCTCGGTGATCGCGGTCATCTCCGACAGCGACTCCTGGGTGCGGCGGGCGAGCTTCTGGCGCCGCTTGCCGACCTGCAGCTGGATCCAGACGAACAGCGGCATCACGACGAGGGTCAGGAGGGTCAGCTGCCACGACAGGATGATCATCGACACGAACGCCGCGATCACGGTGACGCTGTTCTGCAGGATCGAGGTCGCGGTGTCGGTCAGCACCGTACGCACGCCGGCGACGTCGTTGGCGAGCCGCGACTGGATCGCGCCGGTCTTGGTCGCGGTGAAGAACGCGAGCTCCATCTTCTGCAGGTGGGCGAACAGGCCGCTGCGCAGATCGGCCATCGCCGAGTTGCCGATCGTCGAGGTCAGCCAGTTCTGTCCGATGCCGATCAGCGCCGTGACGACGGGGATCGCGCACAACCCGCCGACGAGCCACGCGAGCAGGCTGAGGTCGACCCCGCTCCCGTCGGCGGGGAACAGGGCGTGGTCGAACACCGCCTTGGTGAAGAACGGGGCGACCGACGCCAGTGCGGCGGAGGTGACGACGGCCACCGCGACGTACGCCATCTTGGTCCGGTAGGGGCGCAGCATCTGCGCGATGCGGCCGAGGATCGGCCGGCCGGTGCCGATCTCGTCTTCGCTGAGGTGCGTGATGTTGGGGCCGGGCCGCATCATTCGTCGATCTTGGTGAGCAGCACCTCGGTGGAGTCGCCCTCGACCGGGACGAGCTCGGTCGTGCCCCACACGCCGACCTCCGTGCGCAGCATGGCCCAGATCAGCAGCGTGTCCGGCGCGGCGACGAGGGTGGGGTCGACGCTGAGCGTGAACTCAGCGGGCACGCCCGGGGCGTCGACCGCGGCGGCGGCGAGCACCTCGCCCTCGGTGTCGACGAGCTTGACCGTCGCGACGGCGCCAGGCGGCACGGCAATGCGCTCGCGGATCACGACGGTGCCGGTGACGGTGAGGACGTGTTCGAAAGCCATGTCTTGAATGCTATGCCTCGCCGGCAGATGTGCTGGTCGTCCGCATCTGCTCAGAGCGGTTCTGCCGGCGGTGAACAACCCTGTTGCGGCGCCACGCGGCGTGGTTGATTGGCGAGATGAGCACCGTACTCGTCCTCGGCGGCACCTCCTGGGTCGGCGGCCAGATCGCGCAGGACGCGATCGCCCGCGGCCACGACGTCACGTGCCTGGCACGTGGCGAGTCCGGCGGCGTGCCCGAGGGTGCCGCGTTCGTGCAGGCCGACCGGTCGGACCCCCAGGCGTACGACGAGGTCCGCGGGCAGCGGTGGGACTGCGTGATCGACGTGTCGCGCCAGCCCGGCCAGGTGCGCTCGGCGATCAGCGCGCTGGCCACGGACGCCACGCATTGGACGCTCGTCTCGACGGGGTCGGTGTACGCCGACCAGAGCGGACCGTTGACCGAGGAGTCACCGGTGCTCGAGCCGCTCGACGGTGGGACCGCCGAGCCGGAGCAGTACGGCGAGGGCAAGGTCGCGTGCGAGGACGCCGTCCGGCACCTGCACCGCCACCTGATCGTGCGGGCCGGACTGATCGGCGGGCCGGGCGACCGCTCGGACCGGCTCGGCCACTACGTCGCCCGGTTCGCGCTCGCGGGCGACGAACCGGTGCTGGTGCCGGCGGTCGCGGACCAGCCGATGCAGGTCATCGACGTCAGGGACCTGGCGTCGTGGATCGTGACGTGTGCCGAGACCGGTGCGACCGGCACGGTGCACGGGGCGGGTGAGCGTACGACCGTCGGCGATCTCGTCGCGTTGTCGGCGGAGGTCGCCGGGTTCACGGGCGACCAGGTGCTGGCGAGCGAGGCGTGGTTGCACGAGCACGACGTCGAGGAGTGGATGGGGCCGCGATCGCTGCCGCTCTGGCTCCCAGCCAGTCACCACGGCATGGGTCTGATGGACGACACCCGTGCCCTGGCGTACGGCCTGCGGCGCCGCCCCCTGGTCGACACCCTCCGCGCGACGCTCGACGACGAGCGGGCGCGGGGCCTCGACCGCGAACGCCGAGCCGGCCTCAGCCGACCCGACGAGCTCGACCTGATCGCGCAGCTTCGCGCCTGAGCCACCCGTTCGGGTGGTTGCCATGGCTCGCGCGGTCCGGGTGATTCAGGACCTTCGGCTCTATTCCTTGCCATTCGCCATGCGACATTGATCCTGGCGCGTAGCCTGCAAGGATGAACGCGAAGCCCGGTAGACCACGGACCTTGACGATCGACCAGATCATCGACGCGGTCCTGGCCGAGGGTCTTGGCACGTTCAGCATGCCGTCGATCGCGGGTCGGCTCGGTGTCGTGCACTCGGGCCTCTATCGCTACTTCACCGATCGCGAAGACCTCGTCGTGCAGGTCATGGACCGCATCGCCCGTCAGGCGCCGTGGCCGTCGACGGACCTGCCGTGGCGCGAGCACCTCGAGCAGATCGGCGAGATGTTCTGGACGCTCTGCGGACACTATCCGGGCTACGACCTCACCGCGCTGCGCTCCCGCAACGTGTCACCGGGCTTCCTCGAGATGGTCCTGCCGCACATCGAGGCGCTGCAACGTGAAGGGCTCGAGGTCACCGACGCCACCGCGGCGGTCGAGTTCGTCCGTGGCCTGGTGCTCACGTCGTCGATCGACGCCGCGCGGCTGCGCTACGTCGAGACCCGGGGCGACCTGCCGGAGCACGCCATCCCGGGCTTCGCCGATCCCGAGAAGTGGGCGGGCCGCGGCTGGTATCGCCGCCACCTCAGCACCTGGCTCGACGGACTCTCCCAACGCGTCGCCGTGCTCCAACCGAGCGCAGCTGGACGTACGGCCGTCTGACCCGCGTCATTCCTGAGCGAATGCCCCACCCTGACTGACTCCGGGTGGGGCATCGTCGTCGGCGCGCGCTGTCTGCTCAACGTCGCCGACACGTCAGGACTACCCGGGCGCCGAGGTGACATGCGTACGTTCGACCCATGGCTTGCGTAGTACCCCCTAGGGGTATATGGTCGTGCACAGAACACATACCCCCTGGGGGTACGGACGAGGAGCTCACGATGGCACACGACCACGAAGCACGCGGCTACGACGACAAGAAGGCCGACTACCTCAAGCGGCTCCGCCGCATCGAGGGGCAGGCCCGGGGCCTGCAGCGGATGGTCGAGGAGGACCAGTACTGCATCGACATCCTCACTCAGGTCTCGGCGATGACCAAGGCGCTCCAGTCCGTCTCGCTCGGCCTGCTCGACGACCACCTGAGCCATTGCGTCGTCGACGCCGCCCGCGCGGGTGGCGCCGAGTCCGAGGCCAAGATCCGTGAAGCCTCCGACGCCATCGCCCGCCTCGTCCGCAGCTGACCCCGAACCCACGAGAGGAACCATCATGACCACCAGCACCTACACCGTCGTCGGCATGACCTGCGAGCACTGCGTCCGCTCGGTCAGCGAAGAGGTCGGCGCGATCCCCGGCGTCCAGGACCTGACCGTAGACCTGGCGACCGGAGCCCTGTCCGTCACGACCGAGGCCGAGCCCGTGGCCGACGATGCCGTACGTGAGGCCGTCGCCGAGGCCGGCTACTCGCTGGCATGAACACCGGGGTGAAGGTCGGCGTGTTCGTCGCCGGCTTGTGCGTCGTCTTCGGCGCTGCGGCTGCGGTCGGCAACGCCGTCGGCCCGGTCGGCTCCGAGCCCGCCGCGATGGAGCACGGTGAGGACGACGCGATGACAGACATGCCCGGTATGTCCGAGGGTGGCGACGAGCCGCCCGGCGGACTCCAGGTCGCCCAGAACGGCTACCGGTTCGTGCTCGACGACCCCGATCAGGAGGCCGCCGACCCGGCCCTCGTGTCGTTCAGGATCCTCGCGCCGAACGGCAGGCCGCTGACCGACTACGCCACCCTGCACGACAAGAAGCTGCACTTCATCGTCGCCAAGCGTGACCTGTCCGGGTTCCAGCACGTGCATCCGACGCTCGACGAGCACGGCACGTGGACCGCGCGCGTCGCGCTCACCCCGGGCCCCTGGCGGGCGTTCGCCGACTTCGACCCGGCCGGCAAGGATCCTCAGCTCACGCTCGGCGCCGATCTGACCGTGGCCGGTGACTACGCCGCCACGCCGCTGCCGGCACCGTCGCGGACCGTGACGGTCGGCGACTACACCGTGACCCTCGACGGGGCTGCCAAGGCGGGGGCGTCCTCGAAGCTGACGCTGACGGTGGCCAAGGAGGGCGCGCCCGTCACCGACCTGCAGCCCTACCTCGCGGCATACGGTCACCTCGTCGCGCTGCGCGACGGCGACCTCGCCTATCTCCACGTCCACCCCGACGGTGAGCCCGGCGACGGCACGACCAAGCCCGGCCCGGGCATCACGTTCCACACCGAGTTCCCGTCCGAGGGCAGCTACCGGCTCTACCTCGACTTCAAGCACGGCGGTGTCGTCCGTACGGCTGAGTTCACCGTCGAGGCCGGCGCGTCGATGGACGACGATGCGTCCGATCACCACTCCGACTCCGAGCACGGGCACTGAGATGGCACTCACCGAACCCACCACGACGGACCGCATCGACCTCACGATCGGCGGCATGACCTGCGCCTCGTGCGCGATGCGTATCGAGAAGCGGCTCAACAAGCTCGACGGCGTGACCGCCTCGGTCAACTACGCGACCGAGAAGGCACGCGTCGACGCCTCGGGCCCGATCGACCCGGCACTGCTGATCGCCGAGGTCGAGAAGGCCGGCTACACCGCGCACCTGCCCCACCCGGCGCAGGACGACGAGCCGGAGGTCGACGACGACCCCTCCCGGCCCCTGCTCACCCGATTGCTGATCTCGATCGTCCTGACCGTCCCGGTCATCGCGATGGCCATGGTCCCGGCGCTGCAGTTCACCAGCTGGCAGTGGCTGTCGCTGACGCTCGCGGCACCGGTCGTGGTGTGGGGCGCCCTGCCGTTCCACGTCGCGGCCTGGACCAACCTGCGTCATGGCGCGGCGACGATGGACACGCTGATCTCGGTCGGCACGCTCGCCGCGTTCGGCTGGTCGATCTACGCCCTGTTCTGGGGCACGGCCGGCGAGCCCGGCATGAAGCATCCGTTCGAGCTGACGATCTCGCGCATGGACGGCAGCGGCAACATCTACTTCGAGGCCGCGGCCGGCGTCACGACGTTCATCCTCGCCGGGCGCTACTTCGAGGCGCGCTCCAAGCGACGGGCCGGCTCCGCACTGCGGGCGCTGCTCGCGCTCGGCGCCAAGGAGGTGTCGGTCGTACGCGATGGCGTCGAGGTGCGCGTGCCGACCGAGGACCTGCACGTCGGCGACCTCTTCGTCGTACGCCCTGGCGAGAAGATCGCCACCGACGGCGTGATCGAGGACGGCACCTCCGCAGTCGACGCGTCGATGGTGACTGGCGAGTCGGTGCCCGCCGAGGTCGTCGCCGGCGATGACGTCGTCGGCGGCACGGTCAACACGAGCGGCCGGCTGACGGTGCGCGCGACGCGCATCGGGGCCGAGACCCAGCTGGCGCAGATGGCGCAGATGGTCGAGGACGCGCAGAGCGGCAAGGCCCAGGCGCAGCGGCTCGCCGACTCGATCTCAGGCATCTTCGTCCCGATCGTGATCGCCCTGTCGGTCGGCACGCTCGGCTTCTGGCTCGGCACCGGTGAGGGTGCCACGGCGGCGTTCACCGCTGCCGTCGCGGTGCTGATCATCGCCTGCCCGTGCGCGCTGGGGCTGGCCACGCCGACCGCGTTGATGGTCGGCACGGGTCGCGGCGCCCAGCTCGGCATCCTGATCAAAGGCCCCGAGGTGCTCGAGTCGACCCGCGCGATCGACACCGTCGTGCTCGACAAGACCGGGACCGTCACGAGCGGCCGGATGACGCTGCACGACGTGATCGTCGCAGAGGGTGAGGACCGCGCCGAGGTGCTCCGCATCGCCGGCGCGCTCGAGGACGCCTCGGAGCACCCCATCGCCCGGGCGATCGCCGAGGCGGCTCGCCGTGAGGTCGGCTCGTTGCCGGCCGTCGAGGGCTTCAGCAACACCGAAGGGCTCGGCGTGCAGGGAGTCGTCGAGGGCCACGCCGTCGTGGTCGGCCGCGAGGCGTTCCTCGCCGACTGGTCGCAGCACCTGACGACCGACCTCGTGGGCCCCAAGGCTGACGCGGAGTCCCAAGGACGTACGCCCGTCGTCGTCGGCTGGGACGGTGCCGTGCGCGGCGTCCTGGTCGTCGCCGACACGATCAAGGAGTCGAGCGCCGAGGCGGTGCGCCAGATCCGCGAGCTCGGGCTGCGTCCCGTGCTGCTGACCGGCGACAACGAGCGGGCCGCCCGCAGCGTGGCTGCCGCGGTCGGGATCGACGAGGTCCACGCCGAGGTGCGGCCGGGCGACAAGGTCGACGTCGTCCGCAGGCTCCAGGCCGAAGGTCGCACCGTCGCCATGGTCGGCGACGGGGTCAACGACGCCGCCGCGTTGGCGCAGTCCGACCTCGGCCTCGCGATGGGCACCGGCACCGACGCCGCGATCGAGGCGGCAGACCTGACCCTCGTACGCGGTGACCTGCTGGCCGTGCCCGATGCGATCCGACTGTCCCGCAGGACCTTGGGCACGATCAAGGGCAACCTGTTCTGGGCGTTCGCCTACAACGTCGTCGGCATCCCGTTGGCGGCCGCCGGCCTGCTCAATCCCATGCTGGCCGGCGCCGCGATGGCGTTCTCGTCGGTGTTCGTCGTGTCCAACAGCCTGCGGCTGCGCGGCTTCAAGACCCTCAACTCGCAAGGAGCGTCATGAGCGACCACGAGCACCACGAGCACCACGAACACCACCACGACATGGCGATGACGGGTCGCGCGCTGACCCGCAGCGCGATCTCCGCGACGATCCACTGCCTCACCGGCTGTGCGATCGGCGAGGTCCTCGGCATGGTCATCGGCACGGCGTTCGGCCTGCACAACGTCACCACGATCATCCTGTCGATCGCCCTGGCGTTCTTCTTCGGCTACTCCCTGACGATCCGCCCGGTGCTCGCCGCGGGCATCCCGTTCGCCGGCGCGATCAAGGTCGCCCTCGCCGCCGACACGGTGTCGATCCTGACGATGGAGCTCATCGACAACACCGTGATCGTCGCGGTGCCCGGAGCGATGGACGCCGGGCTGGCGAGCCTCCTGTTCTGGGGCAGCCTCGCGTTCTCCCTCGTCGTCGCGTTCCTCGTGACGGTGCCGGTCAACCGCTGGCTGATCGGACGCGGCAAGGGCCACGCGGTGATGCACGACTACCACTGACCTACCCTCGAACGCATGACTCAGATCCCCGGCCTGGACGGCGTGCTCGGCGTCGAGCACCTCGAGGCGAGCGCCGACAAGGTCGTCGTACGCTTCACGATCGGCGAGCACCACCTGCAGCCGTTCGGCATCCCCCACGGCGGCGTCTATTGCGCGGTGCACGAATCCACCGCCAGCATCGCGGGACAGGTGTGGCTCGGCGACAAGGGCATCGTGGTCGGCACCAACAACTCGACCGACTTCCTCCGCCAGGCCAAGGTCGGCGACACCATCACGGTCACCGCGTCCCCGATCCACCGCGGCCGGAGCCAGCAGCTGTGGCACCTCGACTCGGTCGACCAGGACGGCCGGCTCATCGCCCAGGGCCAGGTGCGGCTCGCCAACCTGGACCAGCAGATGCCGCCCGAGGCGTTGGCCCGATTCACCGGGTCGCTCCCGCAGGGCTGACATGCCGCGCCGGGTGGTTCTCGACTGCGACACGGGGACCGACGACGCGATCGCCATCATGCTGGCCGCCGCTCGGCCGGAGCTCGACCTGGTGGCGGTCACCGCGGTCTGGGGCAACCATGCCGTCGAGCACACCGCCGACAACTCGCGGCGAGTCCTCGACCTGATCGGCCGCGGCGACATCCCCGTGTACGCCGGGCGCGGCGCACCGGTCGATCCACCGAAGGGCGCGCCGGCGTCGAAGGGCAGCCCCGAGGCGGACGTCCTCCCGCTCCCGCCGCCGACCCAGCAGGTCGAGTCCAGGGACGCCGTCGAGTGGCTCGTCGAGACCGCCCGCGCGTCGACCCAGCGCTTCACCCTCGTGCCGACCGGGTCGCTCTCGAACGTCGCCTCCGCGGTCGCGGCCGATCCGTCGTTCGTCGAGGCGGTCGACGAGCTCGTCGTGATGGGAGGCGTCATCGACCGCGACGGGCTGCTGCCCGACATCGAGACGAATGTCGGCAACGACCCAGAGGCCGCGCTGCGCGTGCTCGACGCCGGGTTCGATCGGCTGACCATGGTGCCGCTCGACGCGACCTATCGAGCGACGGTCACCGTCGAGCAGTGCGCGACCCTGCGCACGGTGAGCCGGGCCGGAGCGGTCGCCGCCGACTTCATCGAGCAGCGCATCGAGCGCTATCGCCGGCTGCCGGCGATGGCGGGCCGTGCTGCGGCGCCGGTGCACGACGCGCTGACGATCGCCCACCTCGTCGACTCGACGGTGGTCACGCTCCAGCGCGCGAGCGTACGGGTCCACACCGGCGACTCGCCGACCCGCGGGCGTACCGACATCACGGTCGGGACCGGAGACGTGCGGGTCGCGGTCGACGCAGACGCATCGCGCTTCTTCGACCTCCTGCACGAGTCGCTCGCCCAGCTGTGAGGCGGTGACCCAGGTCGTACGCGCGGTGCTGCGGTTCGACCCAGCCCACCGCGCTGGGGGTGGCGGTGACCCAGGTCGTACGCGCGGTGCTGCGGTTCGACCCAGCCCACCGCGCTGAGCCGATCTCACCAGATGTCCTCGTCGGCGGACGGGTCGCGGTCGCACGGTAGACTCGTCGCAGTCGGTCGCGACTGGCGTTGAGGTGGGTACCACCGGGGAGCGACTGCAGAAACCGGACATCGGGACCGTTCGCCTGGGCCCCACGTCAGCCGTGCATTGCTGACTGGAGGCAACCGAGATGATGATGACCATGACGACCACTGACCCCTTCCCCACGTCCTTGCTGGGCGACGAGGACGTACGCGTCCTGCTGCTCGAGAACATCCACGTCGACGGGGCGGACTTCCTGCGCGGCAAGGGCTACCAGGTCGAGACCCGCGACGGCGCGCTCGGCGAGGACGAGCTGATCGAGGCGATCCAGGGCGTGCACCTGCTCGGGATCCGCTCGACGACCTACATCACCGAGAAGGTCCTCGACGCCGCTCCCGACCTGATCGCGATCGGTGCGTTCTGCATCGGCACCAACCAGATCGACCTCAAGGCGACGACCGAGCGGGGCATCGCGGTGTTCAACGCGCCCTACTCCAACACCCGCAGCGTCGTCGAGCTCGCGATCGCCGAGATCATCTCGCTGGCCCGCCGGCTGCACGAGAAGTCGACCGACATGCACAACGGCGTCTGGAACAAGTCGGCCGCCGGCAGCCACGAGGTCCGCGGCCGCACGCTCGGCATCGTCGGCTACGGCAACATCGGCAGCCAGCTGTCGGTCATCGCCGAGGCGTTGGGCTTCAAGGTCGTGTTCTACGACATCGACGACAAGCTCGCGCTCGGCAACGCCAAGCGCTGCTCGACGATCGAGGAGCTGCTGCAGACCTCGGACGTCGTGACGCTGCACGTCGACGGTCGCCCCGGCAACGCCGGGCTGTTCGGCGCCGAGGAGATGGCGCAGATGAAGCCGCGCTCGCTGTTCCTCAACCTGTCCCGCGGCATCGCGGTCGACACCGCCGCACTGCGCCAGCACATCGAGTCGGGCCACATCGCCGGTGCCGCGCTCGACGTCTTCCCGGTCGAGCCCAAGCGTCAGGGCGACCCGTTCGAGTCCGACCTGCGCGGCCTGCCCAACGTGATCCTCACGCCGCACGTCGGCGGATCGACTGAGGAGGCGCAGCAGGACATCGGTCGTTTCGTCGCCTCCAAGCTGCGGTCGTACGCGTCGGCCGGCAGCACGTCGCTCAGCGTCAACCTGCCGGAGATCAACCTGCCGTCCGACGCGACGAAGCATCGCCTGGCTCTGGTGCACCGCAACCACCCGGGCGTCCTCGCGACGATCAACGGCCTCCTCGGTGAGCACGAGGTCAACATCGAGGCCCAGTCGCTGTCGACGCGCGGCGAGCTGGGCTACGTGCTCACCGACGTCGCGGCCGAGGTCGGCCCCGACGTGCTCAAGGAGCTTGCGGGCCTGCCCGAGACCGTACGGCTCCGCCAGCTCAGCTGATCCAGACGCATTGTCATGTTCGGGTGAGAAATCGCCCGTGACGGTGCCGATGTCGGTAGGTTGGGCTCGGCCTGCCCACCAAACCATGAAGGACACACCCATGACCGACCCCAACTTCCCTCCTGGAGCCCAGCCTGTCGGCGCCGGGTTCCACTTCGACCAGGCCAGCGGCCTCGTGCTGCCCGACGGGGTCGAGCTCGCCTCGCACGGTCGGCGCATCGGCGCCTACTTCCTCGCGATCCCGCTCATGCTCGTGACCCTCGTCATCGGCTACCTGATCTGGGGCCTGATCGCGTGGGGCAAGGGCACGTCGCCTGCGCTGCAGGTGCTCGGCATGAAGGTCTACCGTCCCGACCAGCGCCAGACCGCCACGTTCGGCCCGATGGCGCTGCGCAACATCGTCGGTGGGATCGCGCAGGGAATCCTCTCGGTCATCACGCTGCTGGTGTCGTTCATCCTGTTCCTGACGCGCCCCGACCGTCGCTCGCTACCCGACCTCATCGCGAGCACCGTCGTGGTGCACGACCCCAACAAGGTCCTCGGCTGACCTGCAAAGCCAAACGCCCCGATCCGCGACGCGGGTCGGGGCGTTCGCATGTGCCGCTACTCGAAGCTGAAGGGCGGGTACTCGTCGGTCAGCAGATACATGTACGCGTTGAGCCGGGTGGTCCAACGCGTGAGGCCGATGACGAAGTTGCGCAGCCCGGTCGGCCACGCGCCGGTGAACAGGACCGCGAACCAGGCAATGAGGTAGACGATGAACGCCACGAGCCCCAGCACCATCAGCACGATGAAGTGCGGAATGGCCAGCAGCAGGCGGAAGAAGATCGTCAGGCGGTTCCGGCCGTCGGTCTCGGGCCGGTAGTCGACCCGAACCCGTGGATCGTCGCCCGGGTCGGCCAGCGTTGTGGCGAACGAGAACGGCGGGTACTCCTCCTTGAGGAAGGAGGCGTAGACCTGGGCTCGGGTGTTGTAGCGCAGGCACATCGCGATGACGCCGAGGATGCCCTCGGGAACCTTCGCCGTGAAGACGCCGAGGATCCACGCCACGAAGGCCAGGATCTCGGCCACGACGCCGAGCACGTAGGCGATGATCAGGTGCGGGATGGCGAGGATGATGTTGCCGATGACGCGCCAACGGGCGATCTTGTCGGGCGGGTCGAACGTGAAGGTCGCGGGATAACCGCCAGCAGTGGGAGTGGTCATGAGTCCTCCGGTACGAGATGGACTGATTCGTTGTCAGAGTAGGGCACTGGCGCGACAGCCGCTCGCATGTGAGAGACGACCGGGAACGACCATTCCGCCCGCCATTTCACTGGTCAGGCCGGTGCGGTCGTCCCGTTGAGCGCGGCGAGCGTCTCGGCGCAGCCGGCCTCGAGCTTGACGGTGGCGAGGTCGTCGCCGCGCGTCGTGCCCCGGTTGATGATGGCGATGGGGATGCTGCGCTTGTGGGCGGCGCGTACGAAGCGCAGTCCGGACATCACCTGCAGCGACGAGCCGAGCACGACGAGCGCCTCCGCCTCGGCGACCAGGGCGTACGACCGCTCGACTCGCTCCTTGGGCACGTTCTCGCCGAAGAACACGACGTCGGGCTTGAGGTCTCCGCCGCACGTACGGCACTCCGCGACGCGGAAGTCCGCCGTGTCGTCGAGCACGACGTCGCCGTCGGGCGCCACCTCGCCGACCCGGGACTCGTAGCCGGGATTGAGCTGCGACAGTCGCGCATGCAGGTCGGATCGCGGGGTCACCTCGCGGCACTGCAGGCAGATGACCCGGTCGATGCGGCCGTGCAGGTCGATGACGTCGCGGTGGCCGGCTCGCTCGTGCAGCCCGTCGACGTTCTGCGTGATGAGCCCGGTGAGCCGGCCCTGCCGCTCGAGCTCGACCAGGGCGCGATGCGTGGCGTTGGGCTCGGCTCCGCGCATCCGGCTCCAGCCCACGTGGGCGCGGGCCCAGTAGCGCTGCCGACCTTCGGGCGTACGGACGAAGTCCTGGTACGTCATGGGGGTCCGCACCGGTGAGCCAGGCCCGCGGTAGTCGGGGATGCCCGAGTCGGTCGACACTCCGGCGCCCGTGAGCACGAGCCACCGTCGATCGCCGAGGACGTCCTGGACCGTGCGCTGTTCCACGCCGTCAAGCGTACGTTCCCGGTGCGTGCGGGTTCGAAGCCTTGTGCAGGTTCCGCAGAGCGAAAACCTGTCTTGCGCTTCAAAGGCCGGGCTGCGGGTAGTCCGGAGATGAAACAGGGTCGGCGTCCGCCGGCTGGGGGGAGATAGGAAACCGCTGTGATCATTCTCGGAGTCATTCTCTTGATCCTGGGAGCAGTGCTCAACGTCGCCATCCTCTACACGATCGGCATCATCTTGATCGTGGTCGGGGCGGTCCTGTGGCTGCTGGGTTCGATGGACCGCGGCATCGGCGGTCGAAGACACTTCTACTGACAAGACGGGGTCGTCACCTTCGGGTGGCGGCCCCGCCCCTTTGTGGTCAGCCGGCCAGCTCGACGAGCTTCCTGACGGTGTTGAGGTTGCGCGCCGTGCCGGGCACCTTGAGCGCGCGGCCGATCGAGTCGGCCTTCATCTCGGGCCGACCCGCCCCGTTGGCGTAGCGGATGTGCATCTCGGTGCCGATGACCTGCCACTGGTCGTCGCCGGTCTCGTACGTCTCGGCCTTCGCGATCGCTGCAGCGGTGGGCTTGCCGGCGAGGAACGAGACGTAGGAGTACTTCGGCTCCGTCACCTCGAACGGGTGCGCCTCGAGCGCCTTGCCGACCTGCGCCGGTGTGCGGGAGATGACGTCACGGAACCAGCCGTAGCGCTTCTCGATCGCCTGCTCGAGGGCCCGGTCGAAGTCGGCGCCCCGGCCCGGCACGTCAGCGATGAGATTGCCCGACGCGATGTAGGTCTGGACGTCGGTGGCTCCGAGATCGGTCGCGATCTCGCGCAGCTCGGCCATGGGCAGCTGGGTCCCACCGACGTTGACGGCGCGCAGCAGGACGATGCGGGTGCTCACCGGGCCAGTATGTCGCTCAGCGCCCCATCAGCACGAAGAACACGATCGTCGCGACCACCGTGAGGACGATCCCGCCGACCGTCCAGGGCCACACGATCGTGGCGCGCGCGGTTGCCACGACCATCGCGACCAGCGTCGCGATGACGAGCACCAGGAGCGCGATCCAGTAGCCGATCAGCACGCTGCCGAAGTAGTCGGAGTCGCACACTGCGGGCACTGTGCTGCTGGCGTTGCTGCCGCAGGAGTCCGTGGCGAAGACCGCGAAGATCGAGACGAGCCCCAGGACGAGCGTGCCGAGCAGCTGCAGCACGAACAGGACCCACGAGAGCGCCCGGTCGACCGTGCGCGCGGAGTGGTCCGGCCGCGGCGGCCCGTACGCCTGAGGGTGCGGCGGTGGCGTGCCGAACCCCTGCGGTGGAGGTTGCGGCGGTGGCGTGCCGAACGGGGGAAGCGGAGGTTCCGGTGGCATGCTCACGCCGGAACGCTAGCGCGTACGAGCAGGTGGTCGTGGGGTTTTGGCGTCAGTCGACGGTGTGGTTTACCAAGAGGTCAGGGCAGAGTGCCACTCCGCACGGCGCGCGCGCCCTGAGGTGTGGCGGTTTGCCTCGAGGCCTGACGGGGGCGTGAAAGTTTGCCGTGACCTCTTGGTAAACCGCCAGTGCGTCACAACCTCGCGGCAAGCTCCGTGGCCTGCTTGATGGCGCGCTTGGCGTCGAGCTCGGCGGCGACGTCGGCGCCGCCGATCACGTGCACCGGCTTGCCGAGCGCCTCGAGCGGCTCGATGAGATCGCGTACGGACTCCTGCCCCGTGCACAGGACGATCGTGTCGACGTCGAGGACCCGTGACTCCGAGGTGTCCTTGCCGGTCGCCACGGTGATGTGCAGGCCGTCGTCGTCGACCCGGTCGTACGTGACGCCCTTGACCATCTCGACGGCGGAGTCCTTGAGCGTCTGCCGGTGCACCCAGCCCGTCGTCTTGCCGAGCCCCTTGCCGAGCTCGCTGGTCTTGCGCTGCAGCAGCACGACCTCGCGCCGCGGCGGCGCCTTGAGCTTGGTGGCCAGCCCGCCGCGCTCGACCTCGGGATCCGTGACGCCCCAGCGCGCCATCCAGTGCTCGAGCGACTCGTCGGGATCGTGCAGCAGGAACTCTGACACGTCGAACCCGATGCCGCCGGCGCCCATCACGGCGACCCGACGGCCGACGGGAGCCTTGTTGCGGATCACGTCCTGGTAGTTGACGACCTTGGGATGGTCGACCCCCGGGATCGACGGGATGCGCGGCTCGACGCCGGTGGCCACGACGACCTCGTCGAAGCTCGCCAGCTCGTCGACCGTGGCCCGGGTGCCGAGGTGGACCTTGACCCCACCGAGCTCGAGACGCCGCGAGTAGTAGCGGATCGTCTCCTTGAACTCCTCCTTGCCGGGGATCTGCATCGCGAGCCGGAACTGGCCGCCGACCTCGGGCAGGGCCTCGAACAGCTCGACCGTGTGACCACGGCCCGACAGCTCGGTCGCCGCAGCCAGGCCGGCCGGGCCCGCACCGACGACGGCGATGCGCTTGGACGTACGTGTGGGGGACAGCACGAGCGAGGTCTCGTGACCGGCGCGCGGGTTGATCATGCAGCTCGCGCGCTTGTTCTTGAACGTGTGGTCGAGGCACGCCTGGTTGCACGCGATGCACGTGTTGATCTCGTCAGCGCGGTTCTCCGCAGCCTTGGCGACGAAGTACGGGTCGGACAGCAGCGGCCGCGCCATCGACACGAGGTCGGCCTGCCCGGAGGCGATGATCTCCTCGGCGATCTCGGGGGTGTTGATCCGGTTGGAGGCCACGACCGGCACCGAGACCTCGGGCCGCAGCTTGCCGGTGACCCACGAGAAGGCGCCTCGCGGCACCGACGTGACGATCGTGGGGATGCGGGCCTCGTGCCAGCCGATGCCGGTGTTGATGATCGAGACGCCGGCCGCCTCGACCTTCTTGGCCAGCGCGACGGTCTCCTCCCAGCTCTGGGCGTCGTCGACGAGGTCGAGCAGCGACATGCGGTACATGACGATGAAGTCCTCGCCGACCGCCTCACGTACGCGCTCGACGATCTCGACGGGGAAACGCATGCGGTGCTCGGCGCTGCCGCCCCACCGGTCCGTACGGTCGTTGGTCCGCGCCGTCAGGAACTGGTTGATCAGGTAGCCCTCGGACCCCATGATCTCGACACCGTCGTACCCGGCTCGTCGGGCGAGCCTGGCCGAGTTGGCGAAGTCCGTGATCGTCTGGTCGACCTCCTTGGTCGACATGGCCCTGGGCTTGCCGAAAGGCGTGATCGGCGACGGCTTGCTCGACGCAGCGCGCTTGAACGGGTGATAGCCGTAGCGGCCCGCGTGCAGCAGCTGCATCACGATCTTGCCGTCGTGCTCGTGCACCGCGTCGGTGACGATCCGGTGCTTGTCGGCCAGCTTCTTCGACGTCATCAGGGAGCCGACCGGCGACAGCCAGCCGTGCCAGTTGGGTGCGTAGCCGCCGGTGACCGACAGCGCGACGCCGCCCTTGGCGCGTTCGGCGAAGTAGGCCGCGAGCTCCGGGAGGTGCTTGGCGCGGTCCTCCATGCCGGTGTGCATCGAGCCCATGATCACGCGGTTGCGCAGGGTCGTGTGGCCGAGGTCGAGCGGCTCGAGCAGGTGCGGATAGGGACTGGTCATGAGCTGGCTCCTGAGGCCTCGGCGACGATCTGGTCGAACTGTGCGCCCATCGCGGTGGCGAGGGCGTTGGCGGCTGAGAGTGGGCGCACCATCACGGTGAGCTCACTGATCAAGCCGCTGTCGTTGGTACGGATGAGGTCGATCCCGTTGACGCTGACGCCGTCGACGACGGTCTCGAAGACCAGCGCGGAACCGCGGCCATCGTCATCGGCGAGCTCCCGGACGTACCGGAACTCGGTGAACACCCGGCCGACCCCGCGCAGGATCGCCGCGACGATCGGCCGGCCCTCGTACGGCTTGAAGGCGACGGGGCTGCGGAACACGACGTCGTCGGCAAGCAGGTCGCCGAGCGCGGCGAAGTCACCCGCCTCGACGGCAGCGCGGAACTGGTGCATCAGGACTCCTGTGATGGGATGGCGAGGTGATCTCCAAGCTGGCAGCCCGGTTCCTCATCGCCGCGGGCGTGTTCAACGTCGTGATCTGGCCGCGGTTCGCCAAGGCGATCGTCGACGACGACCGGGCGTGGGACGGCGAGCACTGGCACAGCGCCCCGACCGCGTTCTTCTGGGTGCATGCCGTGCTGATCACGACGGCGATCGTGATCGGGCTCGGCGTGCTGCTGGTCGGCGTACGCGCTCATCGCTCGGCCGCCCCGAAGGCCTGAAGGATCTCGTCGCACCAGGCGATGCCGCTCTGCTCCTGGATGAAGCCGCCGCGCAGCACGAGATAGGCGCCGAGCTCGTCGTCGGCGACCGTCGACGGATCGGGATAGTGCTTGGCGGCGCTGGCCTCGTAGTACGCCAGCTGTGTCACGTGTGCCGCGCGCCGGGTGCGTACGTCTGACAGGACCGCGTCGCGATCGCCGAAGTTCAGTCCGCGCAGCTTGACCGCGAATTCGCTGCGGTAGGCCTCGATCGGGGTCGGCGTCGACGACCAGCGCATGAGCTCGTCGCGGCCCTCACCGGTGATGGCATAGACCTTCTTGTCCGGCCGCCCCGACTGCTCGACGAGGTGGGCCTCGACCCACTTGTCGGACTCCATGCGGCCGAGCACCTTGTAGATCTGCTGGTGGCTCGCCTTCCAGAAGTGCCCGATCGACGCGTCGAACCGCCGGGCGAGGTCATAGCCCGACGCGGACTTCTCCGCGAGGGACACCAGGATCGCGTGCTCGAGCGCCATGCCGGAGACCGTACTATGCAACGAGTTGCAATGCAACAGGATGCGTATCAGGCCGGGAGGGACTCGTCCTGCCGCTGGTCGAATGCCATGCGGGCCCGGATGATCGCCTCCTGGTTGCCCTCGGTCCACCGCACGAGCGACTGGATCGTCTCGATCAGCCCGCAGCCGAGATCGGTCAACGCGTAGTCGACCCGCGGCGGGACGACGGGGTGGACGGTTCGCTCGATCAGCCCGTCGCGCTCGAGGTGGCGCAAGGTGACGGTCAGCATGCGTTGGCTGACCCCGTCGATCTCCCGCTTGAGCTCGGTGAACCGCAGCGTCCGATGACCGAGCAGTGAGATCACCATCAGCGACCACTTGTCGGCGATACGGTCGAGGATCTGCCTGACCTCGCAGCCCTCGCGGGTGTCCCACTGGAATGCATCGGTCTCCCCGGTTACGTCGCAGGAACCGGGTGACGTTGAAGTGCCTTCTTCCATAGTTCCCCATGGTCACGCAAGATGGGGTCAGTTACAAGAGGTAACCACGAAGGGGATGTCATGACCACGTCAACCCAGCCGCCGGCACCGGAGGTCAAGCGCCTCGATGCGCGAGGCATCGGCCTGTTGCTCGTCCTGAGCGGCGCGCTGTTCCTCGAGGGCGCCGACATCGCGATGCTCGCCGTGGCCCTGCCCTCGATCGGCGCCGAGTTCGACCTCTCCGCAGGCGGGCTGCAGTGGGTCATGAGTGCGTACGTGCTGGGCTACGGCGGCTTCCTCCTCCTCGGTGGTCGCGCCGCCGACCTGCTCGGCCGCCGCCGGATGTTCCTGCTCTCGCTCGCGGTGTTCGTGGTCTTCTCCGGCATCGGCGGTCTGGCCACCGAGTCCTGGATGCTCGTCGTCGCGCGCTTCGTCACCGGCGTGGCCGCTGCGTTCATGACGCCCGCAGGACTGTCGATCATCACGACCACGTACGCCGAGGGCGCCGCCCGCCAGAAGGCGCTGCTGGTCTACGGCGCGGCGGGCGCGGCCGGGTTCAGCCTCGGACTCGTGATGGGTGGGTTCCTGACCTTGGCCGACTGGCGCTGGGTCTTCTTCGCGCCGGTCATCATGTCGTCGGCGATCCTGGCAGCCGCCGTCCGCTTGATCCCGGTGGACCCCGTCGCGGCACGTCGTCGGGTCCGTGAGCTCGACCTGGCTGGTGCAGCCGCGCTGGCCACCGGTCTGCTCCTGTTCGTCCACACCCTCGAGCGGGCGTCGCACAGCCCCCTGCTCACGACGGTGGCCACGGGTCTCGCAGCAGCGGCCGCGCTCGCCGGGTTCGTGGCGATCGAGCGCCGGACGGCGGAGCCACTCGTACGACTCGGCATCCTGCGAACCGGGACGGTCGTGCGGATCAACGCCGTGGGCCTGCTGTTCATGGGCGCGTTCTTCAGCTTCCAGTTCGTCGTGGTGCTCTATCTGCAGGAGCTGCGCGGGTGGTCGACGCTCGAGACGAGCCTGACGCTCGTCATCATGGCGATCGACGGCATCCTGGCGCCGACGATCACCCCCTGGTTGGTGACCCGGTTCGGGCATGCCGCGGTCCTCGCGGCTGGTGTGGGCGCACAGCTCCTGGCCTTCGCGCTGTTCCTGCCGATGACCGCCGACTGGTCCTACGTCGCGATGCTCCCGAGCCTCGTCGCGATGGGCATCGCCTTCACGCTCGCCTACGGCACGCTCGCGATCGGAGCGACGGACGGCGTCGAGGAGTCAGAGCACGGCCTCGCCGGTGGTCTGCTCTACACGTCCTTCCAGATCGGCGGCGCGCTCGGGCTCGCCCTGGTCTCGGCCGTCCTCGTCGCAGTCTCGGACGGCGGGACGTACACGTTGGAGGACTACCGGGCCGCGCTCCTGGTGCCGCTCGGCGCAGCGGTGGTCGCGGTCGGCATCAGCCTCGTCCACGCCCTGGTGAGACCAGGATCAAGTGGCGTGGCCGGGTGATTCACGAGAGGCTGTGACCATTCGAGAGCCGGTGACCAGCAGGGGGCGCCGGTGTCCCAGGAGATGACCCATGAACCACCGCGTACGCACTCTTGCTCTCCTGGTCGCATCCGCCTTCGTCCTGGTCGGCTGCGGCTCGGGCAGTGACGACGGGGTCGCCGACCAGTCCGCGAGCAAGCTCCTGACGACCGCCAAGAAGCAGCTCGCCGACCAGGACTTCGTCACCGTCAAGGGCAAGGGCAGCGACAAGGAGGCCGGCCAGGAGATCGAGGTCGACCTCGCGTTCGCCAACAAGACCGCAGACGGCTCGGTCAAGGTCAGCGGCATGGAGCTCCAGCTGCTCAAGGCCGACGCCAAGACGTACTTCAAGGCCGACAAGGCGTTCTTCGAGTCCAGCGGCGCACCGGCCGAGGTCATGAACCTGATCGGCGACAAGTGGGTCCTGATCGATCCGGCCAACCAGAGCTTCGCCGAGCTCGGCGACTTCGTGTCGAAGGACAAGTTCTTCGACGGGCTGCTCGAGGCCGACAGCAAGGTCACGAAGGGCAAGGAGAAGAAGGTCAACGGCGTCGACTGCATCGCGCTCAAGGACAAGGAAGGCACGCTCTACCTCGACAAGTCGGACGGCAAGCCGATCAGCCTCGTCACGACCGACGACGGCAAGGGCACGCTCGACTTCACGTACGACAAGGTCGACGAGGCCAAGGCGCCCTCCTCGGACGAGGTCGTCGACCTGGCCAAGCTCGGCGCTTCCTGACGCGGCCGTACGCCGTCGACTCGCGGGTGCCGCCGCGATCGGCGTGCGTACGCTTGGCTCATGGCCTACTTCGCGACGATCTACCGCTACACCGACGACGACGCCCGCCGCGACGAGGTACGGCCGACGCATCGCGACTACCTGCAGCAGCTGACCCAGCAGGGACGCCTCGCGGTCTCCGGCCCGTACGTCGGCGGTGAGCGCGGCGGTGCGCTGCTGATCTTCGTCGCGGATGACGAGGCCGGAGCGCTCGAGCTCTCCGCCAACGACCCGTTCATGCTCGAAGGACTGGTCGAGGAGCGCACCGTGCGTGAGTGGCAGCCCGTGTCAGGCCAGCTCGCCGACCGCTTCTGACGCGAGCCAGGTCGCGACGCCGCGCGCCGCGGTCCGGCCCGCACGGTTGGCACCGATCGTGCTCGCCGACGGGCCGTAGCCGACCATCTGCACGCGGGGATCGGCGACCGCTGTCGTGCCGTCGAGCTGGATGCCGCCGCGGGGGCTGCGCAGGTGCAGCGGCCCGAGGTGCTCGATCGCCGGGCGGAAGCCGGTCGCCCAGAGGATGACGTCCGCGGGTTCGAACGTGCCGTCGGCCCAGCGCACGCCGTCGGGCTCGATCCGGCTGAACATCGGCCGCCGCTCGTACGCTCCGAGCCGCTCGGCCTCGCGCTCCTGGGGACGCAGCATCAACCCGGTCACGCTGACGACGCTGCGCGGGGGCAGTCCTTGGCGTACGCGCTCCTCCACCCGCGCCACGACCTCGCGACCGATCTCGGGAGTGAACTCGTCGTTGCGCCACACGGGTTCGCGCCGGGTCACCCACAGGGTCTCCGTGAGCGGTCGAAGCGCGCCGAGGAACTGGACCGCCGAGGCGCCGCCGCCGACGACCACGACGCGCCTGCCGCGGAAGTGCTCGGGCCCTGGGTAGTCGACCGTGTGCAGCTGCTCGCCGGCGAACGTCTCGGCGCCGGGGTAGTACGGGATGAAGGGGCGCGTCCAGGTGCCGGTGGCGTTGACGAGCGTACGGCTGAGCCATGTGCCCCGCTCAGCCTCGATCCGCAGCAGCCCGTCGACGTCGCTCACGGAGCGCACCTGGACCGGGCGGATCACCGGCAGCTGATGCGTACGCTCATAGTCCGCGAAGTAGGCCGGCACGAACGTGTTGGCCCGTTCGGTGTCGGCGGCATCGGGGATCGGGTCGTCCGGCAGGTCGGACACGCGGTGCACGTCGCTCATCGTGAGTGCGTCCCACCGGTGCTGCCACGCGCCACCGGGGCTCGCGTTGGAGTCCAGCAGCACGTGCGAGATCCCGCGCTTCGTGAGGTGGTACGACGACGACAGGCCGGCCTGCCCGCCGCCGATCACCACCGAGTCAAAGATCTCCACACCGTGAAGAACGCCCAGCGCCCTGCTCGTATGCCCGACCAGTGAGTGGGAGCTAGGCGGCCTGCTCCTCCGCCTCGGAGGCCTCGGCGATCGTGGTGTCGATGACGCGCACGACCAGCTCCGGATCGTCGATCATCGGGACGTGACCGCAGTGCGGCAGTGCGACGTGGCGGGCGTCCGGCAGCACCTCCTGGGCGAGACCCGACTGGCCGTAGACCAGCACCTGGTCACGAGTGGCCCAGGCGATCGTCGTCGGCACGTCCACGTGGCTCGTGAACCGGTAGGTGAAACCGGCCCTGAACGTCGGGAAGAACGCCGACCCGTTGCGCAGCGCGAGAGCGTCGCCGACGAAGTCTGCGGGTGGGATCCGGTCGCCGTTGACGTAGAGCGTACGACCGATCAGGCGACGAGCCGCCGCATTGCGCAGCACGGGTCGGACGACCGCGAGCGGCAGGTAGGACGAGAGCTTGAGCAGGATCAGGGCGAACAGGGCGACCAGGCGATCGCCGACGTTCCGGAAGAACCCAGCAGGGCTCAGCGCGGTGACCGAGCGGGCCATGCCGCGCGCGCCCATCTCGAGCGCGATCGCGCCGCCGAGCGAGTTGCCGACGACGTGCGGCTCGGAGACGCCCCACTCGTCGAGGTTCTCACCGATGATGCGGCAGGCGTTGTCCATGGTGTACGCGGTGCCGGCCGGATAGGGCTCGGACTCACCGAACCCGGCGAGGTCGATCGCGATGACGTCGTACGACTCAGCGAGCCGGTCGAGCACCGGGTCCCAGGCCTGTCGCCGGTGCCCGATGCCGTGGATCAGCAGGAGGGGTTCACCGGTGCCCTTGCGGGTGTACGCGAGACGAGTCGTCATGCAGCAGTCCTTTCACGAACGTGACATCGATGATGACACATACCCATACCTCCGGTATGTAACGGGGGTCACTTGCAACCGTGACAGTGTCACTGTCACAATCGGCGGCGTGACCACCACTCGTTCCGGACCGCTTCAGGGCGTACGCGTCGTCGAGCTCGTCGGCATCGGTCCCGGACCGTTCGCCGGCATGCTGCTCGCCGACCTCGGCGCCGACGTCATCCGCATCGACCGGCCCGGTGGCGCCGGTCTCGTGGTGCCGACCGCGCAGGACGTGCTCAGCCGCGGCCGGCCCTCGGTCGCGCTCAACCTCAAGGACCCGCGGGCCATCGAGGTCGTGCTGGACCTCGTCGAGCAGGCCGACATCCTGATCGAAGGATTCCGGCCCGGCGTGACCGAGCGCCTCGGGATCGGCCCGGAGGCGTGCCACGCCCGCAATCCCCGGCTGGTCTACGGGCGCATCACCGGCTGGGGCCAGGACGGGCCGCTGTCGCAGACGGCCGGCCACGACGTCAACTACATCTCCGTCGCCGGCGCGCTCGACCCGATCGGCCGCGCCGGCGGACCTCCGCAGATCCCGCTCAACCTGCTCGGCGACTTCGCCGGGGGGTCGATGTACCTCGTCACCGGCGTGCTCGCCGCGCTGACCCACGCGCGTACGACTGGTGAGGGGCAGGTCGTCGACGCTGCGATCACCGATGGCGCCGCCCACCTGCTGGCGATGCAGCTGTCGATGCAGGCGGCGGGCCTCTGGACGACCGAGCGCGGCACCAACCTGCTCGACACCGGCGCGCCCTACTACGACGTCTACGAGACCGCAGACGGACGATGGATGTCGGTGGGTGCCCTGGAGCCGCGGTTCTACGAGGTGCTCATCGAGATCCTCGGGCTCGACGACCCGCCCGACCGCAACGACCTGGGCCAGTGGCCCGAGCTGCGCAAGGTCCTCGCCGAGACGTTCGCGGCCAAGACGCAGGCGGAGTGGACCGGGCTCTTCGACGGCACCGACGCATGCGTCGCCCCGGTCATCCCGATGCACGAGGCGGCGCAGCACCCGCACAACGCCGCCCGCAGGACGTACGTCGACGAGGGCGGCGTGACACAGCCCGCTCCGGCGCCGCGGTTCTCCGGGACGCCCACGACCCTGACCACTCCGCCGGCCAAGCCGGGGGCCAACACCGCCGAGGCGCTCGCCGCCTGGGGCATCACCGACGTCGACCGGCTGATCGCCGACGGCGTCGCCGTACAAGCCGACTGAGACAGAGGAAGACATGAAGCGAGAGATCTTCGAGGCCGACCACGACGCGTTCCGCGACACGGTCCGCACGTTCTGCGAGAAGGAGATCGCGCCGCACCACGACCAGTGGGAGAAGGACGGCATCGTCCCGCGCGAGCTCTGGACCAAGGCCGGCGAGCTGGGCCTGCTGGGCTTCATGATGCCCGAGGAGTACGGCGGTGGCGGCATGAACGACTTCCGCTTCAACACCGTGCTCGACGAGGAGATGATCCGCATCGGCGCGAGCGGTGTCGGCTTCGTGCTGCACACCGACCTGGTGTCGGGCTACCTGCTGTCGTACGCGACCGAGGAGCAGAAGCAGCGCTGGCTGCCGAGATTCTGCACCGGCGAGACGATCACCGCGATCGCGATGACCGAGCCGGGCACCGGCTCGGACCTGCAGAACATCCAGACCACCGCGGTCCGCGACGGCGACCACTACGTCGTCAACGGCGCCAAGACCTTCATCTCCAACGGCATCCTGTCTGACCTCGTGATCGTCGCGGTCAAGACCGATCCCGAGGCCGGGGCGATGGGCGTCTCGCTGATCGTCCTCGAGCGCGGCATGCAGGGCTTCGAACGTGGTCGCAACCTCGACAAGATGGGGCTCAAGGCACAGGACACCGCCGAGCTGTTCTTCGACAACGTGCGGGTGCCCGTCACCAACCTGTTGGGCGAGGAGGGCAAGGGCTTCATCTACCTGATGGAGAAGCTGCCGCAGGAGCGCCTCGCGATCTCGGTCGGCGCGATGGCCGCGACACGCGCGATCCTCGACATGACGCTGGACTACGTCAAGGAGCGCAAGGCGTTCGGCAAGCCGATCGGCTCGTTCCAGAACTCGCGCTTCGTGCTCGCCGAGCTCGAGACCGAGATGCAGATCGGCCAGGCGTTCGTCGACAAGAGCATCGTCGCGCTCGGCAAGGGTGAGCTGACGATCGAGGAAGCCGCGATGGGCAAGTGGTGGACGACCGAGCTGCAGAACAGGGCCGCGGCCAAGTGCCTGCAGCTGCACGGCGGCTACGGCTACATGACCGAGTACCCGATCTCCAAGGCGTACACGGACAGCCGGATCCAGACGATCTACGGCGGCACGACCGAGATCATGAAGGAGATCATCGGCCGCACGATGGGGCTCTAGCGAGCGGGAAGGCTCAGCTGCCTTCGGTGCGCCTGCGGATCGTCTCGCGCTTGGCCTCGTCGACCGCCGTCTCGTACGCCGTGACGAGCGCCTGGATCGTCAGCGGCTTGAAGCGTTCGACGAGCGCCGTGATGTCCTCGGCCGTACGTCCTGAGGACCGCAGCTGCGGCCACCAGAGCGTGCGGAACACCTCGGTGATCTCCTCGGCCACGGCCTTGCCGGCGGCGTCGAAGATGCGGCGCGAGGCGTGGGCGACCTCGATCGGCATGTCGGTCTCGATGAACTGGATGCCGACCGCGAGGTGAGCCGGGGCGACCCGGAAGACGTCCTCGGTCGGGGTCGGCTCGAGCACGCCGAGGGCGATCAGCATCTCGAGGGCGTGGTCGTCGAGCTCGCGGCCGGCCCGCAGCTCGAGCGCCTCGCGGCCGAGCTCCTCGGGACGGTCGGCCATCCACGGAGCGAGCAGTGTGCGGTGCAGCGCGACCTGCTCGGGTGTCGCGCCGGCCGGGATGTTCTCGAGGTAGCCCTCGATCGCCGAGAGGGTGAAGCCATGGGCCTGCAGCTCGCGGACGAGCTCGAGCCGGGCGAGGTGGTCGGGGCCGTAGTAGCCGTTGCGCCCCTCACGCCGCGGCGGCGGGATCAGGCCGCGGCCGGCGTAGAAACGTACGGTGCGCACCGACATGCCGACGCGCGACGCGAGCTGCTCGACACTCATCGTCTCGGCGGGTGCAGCGGTCATGGTGCAGAGACTATGCCACCTCGGCCGCACGTGACGCGGCCCACAGAAGCGCGTCTGGAACTTTGACAGTGCTGGTGTCACAATCGAGGTTGTCGCTTCTGCCGACACGTCTTTCACCTGAATTCTGCGAGGACCCAGTTATGACCGAGGCCTACGTCTACGACGCCATCCGTACCCCGCGAGGGCGCGGCAAGAAGACCGGATCACTGCACGAGGTCAAGCCGATCTCGCTGATCACGGGTCTGATCGAGGAGATCCAGAAGCGCAACCCGTCCCTTGACCCCAACGGCGTCGACGACGTCGTGCTCGGCGTCGTGTCGCCCGTCGGCGACCAGGGCGGAGACATCGCCAAGACCGCGGCGCTCAACGCCGGACTGCCCGACACCGTCGCGGGCGTGCAGCTCAACCGCTTCTGCGCCTCGGGTCTCGAGGCGGTCAACCAGGCCGCGGGTCGCATCCGCTCCGGCTGGGAGGACCTGATCCTCGCCGGTGGTGTCGAGTCGATGAGCCGCGTGCCCATGGGCTCCGACGGTGGCGCCTGGGCCATGGACCCGCGCACCGCGTTCGACACCGACTTCGTGCCCCAGGGCATCGGCGCCGACCTCATCGCGACGATCGAGGGCTACAGCCGCACGGATGTCGACACCTTCGCCGCCGAGTCGCAGGCGCGCGCCGCCAAGGCGATCGCCAACGGCTACTTCGCCAAGTCCGTCATCCCGGTCAAGGACCCCAACGGCCTGACGATCCTCGACCACGACGAGTTCGTCCGTGAGGGCACGACGGCCGAGAGCCTCGCCGGCCTGCCCGCATCGTTCGCCGGCATCGGCGACATGGGCGGCTTCGACTCCGTCGCGCTGGAGAAGTACCACGGCATCGAGCGCATCAACCACGTCCACCACGCCGGCAACTCGTCGGGCATCGTCGACGGCGCCGCACTCGTCGCGATCGGCAGCGAAGCGGCCGGCCAGCGCCACGGCCTGACGCCGCGGGCCCGCATCGTGTCGGCGGCCGTCTCCGGCGCCGACCCGACGATCATGCTCACCGGCCCCGCCCCGGCGTGCCGCAAGGCGCTCGACAAGGCCGGTCTCACGGTCGACGACATCGACCTGCTCGAGATCAACGAGGCCTTCGCCGCGGTCGCGATGCGCCTGATGAAGGACCTCGACTTCCCGCACGAGCGCACCAACGTCAACGGCGGCTCGATCGCGATGGGCCACCCCCTCGGCGCGACCGGCGCCATGATCCTCGGCACCCTCATCGACGAGCTCGAGCGCCGCGACCTGCGCTACGGCCTCGCCACGCTCTGCGTCGGCGGCGGCATGGGCATCGCCACCATCGTCGAACGCATCTGAAACGGACTAGGACCCACACATGACCAGCACCACTGAAGCAGTCCGCTACGAGCTCGTCGACGGGATCGCGCACCTGATCCTCGACGACCCGAGCCAGAGCGCCAACACGATGAACCAGGCGTACGCCGACTCGATGGCCGCGGCCGTCGACCGGCTCGCCGCCGACATCGCGGCCGATCCCGAGCAGGTCAAGGGCGCGATCGTCTCATCGGCCAAGAAGACCTTCTTCGCCGGCGGCGACCTCAAGCTCATGACGCAGGCCAAGCCGGAGGACGCGCAGCAGCTGTTCGACCACGTCGAGAGCATCAAGGCCACGCTCCGCAAGCTCGAGACGATCGGCAAGCCCGTCGTCGCGGCGATCAACGGCGCCGCCCTCGGTGGCGGCCTCGAGATCACGCTCGCGACGCACCACCGCATCGCGGTCGACGGCCGCTACGAGCTCGGCCTCCCGGAGGTCACGCTCGGCCTGCTGCCCGGCGGCGGCGGTGTCACGCGTACGGTCCGCATGTTCGGCATCCAGGACGCGCTCATGGGCGTCCTGCTCCAGGGCCCGCGCCTGAAGCCGGCGCAGGCCAAGGACAAGGGCCTGATCGACGAGGTCGTCGCGACGCAGGACGAGCTGATCCCGGCCGCCACGGCGTGGATCGAGGCCAACGCCGGCAACGAGGAGGCTGCGACGCAGCCCTGGGACCGCAAGGGCTACCGCATGCCCGGTGGCGTGCCGTCGAGCCCCAAGCTCGCCGCGTTCCTGCCGGCGTTCCCGGCGACCCTGCGCAAGCAGATCAAGGGCGCGGCCTACAAGGCGCCGCGCAACATCATGAGTGCCGCGATCGAGGGTGCGCAGGTCGACTTCGACACCGCGTCGCGCATCGAGTCGCGCTACCTCGTCGAGCTCCTGATCGGCCAGCAGTTCAAGAACATGACGCAGGCGTTCTTCTTCGACCTCAACGCGATCAACGCCGGCGGCTCCCGTCCGGCGGGCGTCGAGCCGCGGAAGTTCACCAAGGTCGCCGTGCTCGGCGCCGGCATGATGGGCGCCGGCATCGCGTACGTCTCGGCCAAGGCCGGCATCGAGGTCGTCCTCAAGGACGTCAGCCTCGAGGCTGCCGAGAAGGGCAAGTCCTACAGCGAGAAGCTCCTCGACAAGCAGCTCGAGAAGGGCCGCATCACGCAGGAGAAGAAGGACGCCTTCCTCGCGCTCATCACGCCCACCGCGGACTACGCCGACCTCAAGGGCTGCGACCTGGTCGTCGAGGCCGTGTTCGAGTCGGTCGAGCTCAAGCACTCGGTGTTCGCCGAGCTCGAGCCGGTCGTCGACGCCGACGCGCTCCTCGGCTCCAACACCTCGACGCTGCCGATCACCGGCCTCGCCGAAGGCGTCACGCGCCCCGAGGACTTCATCGGCATCCACTTCTTCTCGCCGGTCGACAAGATGCCGCTCGTCGAGATCATCGCCGGCGCCAAGACCAACGACAAGACGATCGCGAACGCCCTCGACTACGTCCAGGCGATCAAGAAGACCCCGATCGTCGTCAACGACAGCCGCGGGTTCTTCACGAGCCGCGTCATCGGGCACTACATCAACGAGGGCCTCGGCATGCTCGCCGAAGGCGTCAACCCGGTCTCGATCGACCGCGCCGCCACGCAGTCGGGCTTCCCGACCGGCCCCATACAGATCAGCGACGAGCTCAACCTCGAGCTGATGAAGAAGATCCGCGTCGCGTCGCAGAAGGCGGTCGAGGACGAGGGCGGCACGTGGGTCCGCACGGGCTCCGAGGACGTCATCGACACGATGATCGAGCTCGGCCGCACCAGCAAGCTCGTGGGCAAGGGCTTCTTCGACTACGACGACAACGGCAAGCGCACCGGCCTGTGGCCCGGCCTGGCCGAGCACTTCCCGGTCGCGGCGGAGCAGCCGGACTTCCAGGACCTCAAGGACCGCCTGGTGTTCGTCATGTCGCTCGACACGGTGCGCTGCCTCGAGGAGGGTGTGCTGCGTACGGTCGCCGACGCCAACATCGGCTCGATCTTCGGCATCGGCTTCCCGCCCGTGCTGGGTGGCGCGCTGCAGTACATCAACGGCTACGAGGCGCCCGACGGCCGCATCGGCGTCGAGGCGTTCACCGAGCGTGCGCAGGAGCTCGCCGCGAAGTACGGCGAGCGGTTCGAGCCCCCGGCCCTGTTGCTCGACAAGGCCAAGAACGGCGAGAAGTTCGCCTAGGCCCTGACGTCCACGAAAGCCCCGGTCACCTGGCCGGGGCTTTCGTGCGTCCGAGGTGGTGCGAGACAGTCGGTCTGCGGATAGCCTGACGCCACCGCTCATTGGGTGCGGAATTCGAGGGGAAAGGCAACATGATGTTCCGAATCCGTACTGCCCTGGCGGCGCTCGCCGCCACGGTTCTGGTCGGCGTCACGTCCGCCGGCCCGGCCACCGCGATCACGGGAGGCGAGCCGGACGGCAATGACCACCCCAACGTCGCGCTCATCCTGTTCTACGACGCGACCGGCCGCTTCCGCTGCACCGCGACCCTGATCAGTCCGACGGTGCTCATCACCGCGGCCCACTGCACCGACGGCGACGTCGGCAAGGTCCTGGTCGACTTCGACTCGGTCATCGCGGAGACGCCGCCGAACCCGTACCCGCTGGCGGCCGACCCGGCGATCGGCTACACCGCAGCGGAGATCGCTGCGATGGGCGAGCTCTCCGGCACCGCGTACGCGCACCCGGACTACTCCGACTTCACCGACATGAAGAACTGGAACGACGTCGGCGTCGTCGTGCTCGACCAGCCCGTCGACATCGCGCCGGCGACGCTCGCTCCGCAGGACTACCTCAACCGCTTCGTTCCCAAGGTGCTCAACAAGACCGCGTTCGACGTGGTCGGCTACGGCACCGAGGTGCGCCAGGCCGAGTCGGGTCCGCAGAAGCCCACCCCGATGAGCTACCCGATCATCCGCCGCCAGACGTCGGTCATCGGACAGAAGCTCACGTCGCAGATCCTGCAGGGCAACGGCAACGAGCACGACCCGCGTGCCGGTGGCGGTACGTGCTTCGGTGACTCCGGCGGTCCGGTCTTCCACCACGGCCTGATCGTGGGCGTCACGAGCTATGGCTACACCGACAACTGCCGCTATCTCGACGGTTACCAACGCGTCGACATCCAAGGCGTGCAGAGCTGGGTGAGCTCGTTCACCGGCTGACCCGACCCGATGCGAAAGGCCCGCGGAGTTCATCCGCGGGTCTTTCCGTTTCCCGGTGCAACCGGAGGTGACACGCTGACGTTTCTGTCAGTAGTCTCTGGTATTCCTTTTAGGAAGAGATTCGCTCGAGAAAGAAGATCATCATGAGCCGCCCCCTGGCCGTGGAAGCCATCGACCTCGTCAAGCGCTTCGGCGACAACACCGCCGTCGACGGCGTGAGCTTCGTCGTGCCCGAGGGCACGGTCCTCGGCCTGCTCGGCCCCAACGGCGCCGGCAAGACGACGACGGTCCGCATGCTCACGACACTGAGCGTCCCGACCAGCGGCACCGGACGGGTGGCGGGTCACGACATCCTCAAGGAGCCCGACGCCGTGCGTCGCAGCATGGGTCTCACGGGCCAGGCGGCCACGGTCGACGAGCTGTTGACGGCCCGCGAGAACCTCAAGCTGATCGGCCGGCTCTACGGCCTGCCCAAGAAGTACGTCGCCACGACCTCCGACGAGCTGCTCGAGCGGTTCTCGCTGACCGAGGCGGCCGACCGCACGGCCAAGACCTACTCGGGCGGCATGCGCCGGCGCCTCGACCTGGCGGTCAGCCTGATCGCCGCCCCGCCGGTGCTGTTCCTCGACGAGCCCACGACCGGGCTCGATCCACGCAGCCGCACCGAGCTGTGGGAGGTCCTCCGCGGACTGGTCCGCGACGGCACGACATTGCTGCTCACGACCCAATACCTCGAAGAGGCCGATCACCTGGCTGACGACATCGTCGTGATCGACAAGGGCAAGGTCATCGCCTCGGGCACCCCGACCCAGCTCAAGGACCAGGCAGGCGCCGCGAGCGTCGTGGTCACGGTGACCCACGCCGACGACCTCGAGCGCGCCGCCGCCCTGACCCGCACGGTCTCCGCGGAGGTCCACGTCGACGAGACCTCGCGTCGCATCACCGCCAAGGCGTCGGGGCTCAGCGACATGACCCGCATGGCCCACGTGTTCGAGGAGAGCGAGATCCCGGTCGACGACCTGGGACTCAAGCGCCCCAGTCTCGATGACGTGTTCCTGCACCTCACCGGCCACAAGGCTGAAGAGGTCGACGACCTCGAGGCCCAGTTCGAAGAAGAGGAGGTGCTGTCATGACCACGATGACGTCCAACACCCGCCCGCCCATCAGCCCGCCCTCGATGCTGCGTGCCTCGGCCACGGTCGTGTGGCGCAACCTGATCCACATCAAGCGGATGCCCGAGATGCTGATGGACGTCACGGTCCAGTCCGTCATGTTCGTGCTGCTGTTCGCGTACGTCTTCGGTGGCTCGATCAACCCCCCTGGTCCGATTCCCTACAAGGAGTTCCTGCTCCCCGGCATCATGGTCCAGACCATGGTCTTCTCGTCCGCGGTCGTCGCCATGGGCCTGACCAACGACCTGCAGAAGGGCATCGTCGACCGGCTCAAGTCGCTGCCGATCTCACGCTCGTCGGTTCTCGTGGGCCGCAGCATGTCGAGCCTGATCCACTCCAGCATCGGCATCGCCGTGATGGGCGTGACCGGGCTCCTGATCGGCTGGCGCATCCGCGAGGGGTTCGTCGACGGCATCCTCGCGTTCGTGCTGCTGCTGCTCTTCGGCTTCGCGATGATCTGGCTCGGCATCTGGGTCGGCTCGCTGATGCGCACGGTCGAGGCGGTGCAGGGGTTCATGTTCACCGTGATGTTCCCGTTGACCTTCGTGGCCAACACGTTCGCGCCGACCCAGGACATGCCGTCCTGGCTGCGTTTCGTGGCGGAGTGGAACCCGGTGTCGGGCCTGACGCAGGCGTGCCGTGAGCTCTGGGGCAACGCTCCGGCGGCGCCGTCGGACGCCGCGTGGCCGTTGCAGCACGCGGTGCTCGTCTCGGTGCTGTGGCCGATCGTGCTCACGGCGATCTTCGCTCCGCTGGCGCTGCGGGCGTTCAAGCAGCGGTCCAAGGACTGACGCGGTCGCGTGACAGGGGCCACGTAGAGAGGTAAGCCTCGCCTAAGTTAGGGTGCACTGAGTCCCCTGACGAAAGGCCGGTCCGTGTCCTACGTACGTCGTGCAGCGGGCGGAGCGATTGCCGCTCTGCTCGCCGCCACCGCTCTCGCCGGGTGCGGCACCAGCGCATCCTCCGATGACGGCGCCAAGGGCAGCGGGCCCTGGTCCTTCGTGTCCGGCAACGGCAAGACCGTCAAGCTCGACCAGACGCCCAAGCGGATCATCGCGAGCGGTGCCGAGGCTGCGGCGCTGATCTCGTTCGGCATCAAACCCGTCGGGATCTACGCCAGCACCACGATCAAGGACGACCCCAACCTCAAGGGCCTCGACCTGTCGGGCATCACGATCCTCGGCGAGACCTGGGGCGAGATCGACGTCGAGAAGGCCGCAGCGCTCAAGCCGGATCTCATCGTCGCCGACTGGTGGCCGGCCGAGAAGGCCTACAGCGGGCTCGAGTCGGGAGTCAAGGCGTCGAGCAAGAAGCTCGCCGACCTCGCCCCGATCGTCGGGGTCGCCCAAGGCGACTCGATCGAGGCCCTCGCGCAGGGCTACGAGAAGCTCGCCGCGTCCTTGGGCGCCGACGTCGACGATCCCAAGATCGCCGCGGACAAGAAGGCGTTCGAGACCGCCAAGGCAGCGTTCAAGAAGGCCGTTGCGGCCAAGCCAGGCTTGTCGGTGCTGGCCGTCTCGCCCTCCGACGACGTGCTCTACGTCGCCAACCCGAAGTACGCCCCCGAGCTCCTCGACTTCCAGCGCTGGGGCCTCGACGTCATCAACCCCGACAAGCCGGACAAGGGCTTCCCCTATTGGGAGAACCTGAGCTGGGAGAACGCCGACAAGTACCAGCCCGACCTGCTGCTGATCGACGACCGGGCGTACGCCTCGACGCTGAAGCAGGGCGAGAAGCAGCCGACGTGGAACAACATCAAGGCGGCCAACGCCAAGGCGTACGCACCGTGGCCCGCCTACTGGATGCACACCTACGGCGAGTACGCCGAGCAGCTGACCCAGCTGACGGCGGCGATCACCAAGGCTGACGACACCCGAGCATGACGCTGCTCGAGACGCCGACGCCCAGTCGTGAGGCCGCTCCCCGGCATCGTCCGGGAGCCGGTCTCGCGGCCGGGCTCGTCCTCCTGCTCGGCGTGCTGCTGGTCGTCTGCTTCTTCAGCATCACGCTGGGATCACGAGGTGTGGGCGTGCCGACGATCTGGAAGGCGTTCACCGACTTCGATCCCGGCTCGGCGTCCGAGACCGTGATCCGCGAGATGCGGGTGCCGAGGACACTCATCGGCGTCCTGGCCGGCGCCGCCCTGGGTCTCAGCGGCACGATCCTGCAGGGCGTGACCCGCAACCCGCTGGCCGATCCCGGGATCATGGGCATCAATGCCGGCGCCGCGGCGTTCATCGTCTTCGGCATCATGATCCTCGGCGTGCAGGGCGTCATCGGCTACGTCTGGCTGGCCTTCGCGGGTGCCGGGACGGCGACCGTGGTGGTCTACGGCGTGGCGTCGTTCGGCCGCGAGGGTGCGACGCCGGTCAAGCTCGCCCTGGCGGGAGCCGCCGTCACGGCGGTGCTGTCGTCGCTGACCTCGGCGATCGTCATGACCAACGTCGACGCGCTCAACGAGCTGCGGTTCTGGCAGGTCGGCTCGTTGGCGGGGCGCTACATGCCGGTGCTCTGGCAGACCGCGCCGTTCATCCTGGTGGGGCTCGTGATCGCGATGCTCACGGGTCGCGCGCTCAACGGGCTGGCGCTCGGCGAGGACCTGGCTCTGGCGCTCGGCCAGCGGCTGCGGCTGACCCGCTTCGTCATGTTCGCGACCGTCGCGGTGCTCTGCGGAGCGGCGACGGCGGCCTGCGGTCCGATCGTCTTCGTGGGGCTGGTCGTCCCGCACCTCGCGCGCTTCATCTGCGGTCCCGACTACCGCTGGATCCTTCCGTACGCCCTCGTGCTGACCCCCATCGTGCTGCTCGTCGCCGACATCGTGGGCAGGGTCGCGGTGTCGCCCGGCGAGCTGCAGGTCGGCGTCGTGCTCGGCGTGTTCGGAGCACCTGCGTTCATCGCCCTGGTCCGCTACCGGAACCTGGCCGAGCTGTGATCGACGTCGTCGTCGCGGACCGGCGTACGCGCCGTACGCGCGCGGGCGCCGTCACCGGCGCACTGGCGCTCGTCGCGTTCGCGCTGTTCATCCTGACGATGATGGTCGGCAGCTACTACGTGCCGGCATGGGACGTCATCACCTCGGTGTTCCATCTGCGCAACGATCCGTCGGCCGACTTCATCGTGCGCGACCTGCGGTTGCCGATGGCGACGGCGGGACTCGCGGTCGGCTTCGCTCTGGGCGTCTCGGGCCTGTTGTTCCAGAAGCTGCTCGGCAATCCCTTGGCCTCGCCCGACTTCGTGGGCATCTCGTCCGGCGCCAGCATGTTCGCGGTGTCCGCGATCATCCTGTTCGGCGCCGGCAGCACGATGATCTCGGCCTCGGCCCTCGCCGGCGCGCTGATCAGCGCGATCCTCATCTACCTGCTCGCGTGGCGGGACGGCATCTCGGGCTACCGGTTCATCCTGATCGGCATCGGCCTGTCGGAGTTCATGCTCTCGATCATCGGCTACATCGTGGCGCACGCCGAGCTGTACGAAGCGAGGCAGGCCATGACGTGGCTGGTCGGCACGATCGGCCAGGCCGGGTCGACCGAGCTGCGTACGCTTCTCGTCGCGCTGGTCGTCCTCGTGCCCGCCGCACTCGTGCTGCAGCGACCCTTGCGGGTGCTCGAGCTCGGCGACGACACCGCCACGGCGCTCGGTGCTCGCGTCGAGCTCAGCAGGCTGGCCCTGATCGCGGTCTCGATCGTGCTGATCGGCTTCGCCACCGCGGTCGCCGGCCCCATCATGTTCGTCGCGCTCATCGCCGGACCCATCGCGCATCGCATCGTGGGGCACAGCGGCGGCGGCATCGTCGCGGCTGGTCTCGTCGGCTCCATCATCGTGCTGGGCGCCGACCTCGTCGCGCACCACCTCGTGCCGGTCGCCCTCCCGACCGGTGTCATCACGGGCATCATCGGTGCCCCCTACCTGATCTGGCTGCTCGCCACGGTCAACCGGGAAGGACGCGGCGGATGATCCACGACCTGCGTGCCACGAACCTCACCCTCGGATATGCCGAGACCGACATCGTGCGGGACCTCGACGTCGTGATCCCCGACGGGCGGATCACGGTGATCGTCGGCGCCAACGCGTGCGGCAAGTCGACGCTGCTGCGCGGCCTGGCCCGGCTGCTGAGACCTCGCGGAGGCGACGTGCTGCTCGACGGCACCTCGGTGCAGGACCTCAGGAGCATCGACGTCGCCAAGGTGCTCGGCCTGCTGCCACAGTCGCCCGTCGCGCCCGACGGCATCACGGTCGCCGACCTCGTCGGTCGCGGCCGCTATCCGCACCAGAGCTGGTTCCGTCAGTGGAGCGCGGAGGACGAGCGCGCCGTCGCCGAGGCGCTCGAGGCCACTGGCACAGCCGACCTCGCCCACCGCAGCATCGCGGAGCTGTCGGGCGGTCAGCGCCAGCGGGTCTGGGTCGCCATGGCCCTCGCGCAGGACACCGACCTGCTCCTGCTCGACGAGCCGACGACGTTCCTCGACATCAACCACCAGGTCGAGCTGCTCGACCTGCTCACGGACCTCAACCGCGAGTCGGGCAAGACGATCGTCATCGTGCTGCACGACCTCAACCTGGCCTGCCGCTACGCCGACCACATCATCGCGATGAAGCAGGGGGCGATCCTCGCCGAGGGCTCGCCGGTCGACGTGATCGACGCAGCGGTCGTCACCGAGGTGTTCGGGCTGGAGTGCGAAGTCGTGCCCGACCCGGTCAGCGGCACGCCGATGATCGTGCCCCGCGGCCGCCACCATGCGGCGCGGCGGCGGGTCACCGCGGCCTCCTAGGCGAGAGCTTGGTCGACCGCGTCGGCGTACGAGCCGTGCCACGCGTCGCCGTGCCCGGGCAGCAGGACATCTCCGCTGAGCGACCCGAGCCGTCGAAGGGATCGACGGTTCTCGGCGGGGTCGTGGTGGAACATCCCGGCCAGCACCTGCGGTCCGGTACGTCCGACGGTGGCGTGCCCCGTGACCAGGGCGTCGCCGGTGAGCAACACGCCGGCGGCAGGCACGTGGTAGCAGGTGTGGCCGCTGGTGTGCCCCGGCGTCACGATCGGCACCGGCCGGCCCGGCACGTCGAGCGGACCGCCGGCGTACGCCGTGGCCTGCGGGACCCCGGCCTTGGTCATGCCGCCGGCCGCCACGACGTGCAGCGACCAGGCCAGCACGCGCGGGCGCCACGAGGCGGCGGCGACCTGCAGGGGCGTCGCCTGCTCGAGGAACTCCCGCCGGGCATGCCGCGCCTCGGTCGCAGAGGTCAGCACCGGTACGTTGCGACCGTCGAGCAGCTTGGGCAGCGAGCCGATGTGGTCGACGTGCGCATGCGTGACGAGAACGGCGGCGAGCTGGTCGAGCGTACGGCCGATCTGCTCGATCGACGACAGCACCGCGTCGAGGTCGCCCGGATAGCCGCCGTCGACGAGCGTGAACGCGTCGCCGTCGGTGATCAGCGTCCAGTTGACGGCCTTGCCCTGCACGAAGTGGACGCCGTCGGCGACCTCGGTGACGGTGGGGTTGCTCACTCGACGGAGGGTACTGCGTTCCCCTCGGCCGGCGCTTGCTTGAGGCCGCGACCCAGGCGCGAGCTCCGGTAGCCGTACGCGAAGTAGAGGACGAACCCGATCGCGAGCCACACCAGGAACCGGACCCACGTCTCGATCGACAGGTTCACCATCAGCCAGACACAGGCGAGGATCGACAGCGCCGGGATCCACGGGACCGCCGGCACGCGGAAGGGGCGATGCAGGTCGCCACGGGTCCGGCGCAGGATGACGACACCGGCCGACACGAGCACGAACGCGAACAGCGTCCCGATGCTCACGAGCTTGGACAGCTCCGACAGCGGCACGACGCCGGCGAGGACGGCGACGAACACCCCGGTCAGGATCGTGATGCGGTACGGCGTGCCGAACCGCGGGTGGACCTTCGCCAGCCCGATCGGCAGCAGGCCGTCGCGCGACATCGCGAACAGCACCCGCGCCTGCCCGAGCATCAGGACCAGGACGACGGTCGTGAGCCCGGCCACCGCGCCGGTCGAGATGATCTTGGACGCCCACCCCGCACCGTTGGCGTCGAACGCCTCGGCCAGCGGCGCCGCGGTGTTCATCCGGTCGTCGCTGTACTTCAGCATCCCGGTGACCACGAACGACACCGCGACGTACAGCGCGGTGCAGATCGCGAGCGAGCCGAGGATGCCACGGGGGACGTCGCGCTGCGGGTTCTTGGTCTCCTCCGCCGACGTCGCCACGATGTCGAAGCCGATGTAGGCGAAGAACACGACCGAGGCCGCGGCGACGATGCCGTACGCGCCGAACGCCGTCGGGTCGACACCGAAGATGCCCTGCAGCAGTGTCTGGTCGGCGCCCTTGCCGCCGGGAGCGGGCTCGGAGTCCGGGACGAACGGCTTGTAGTTGGACCATTTGATGAAGAACAGCCCGGCGATCACGACGAAGGACACGACGGCGACCTTGATGATCACCAGCACGCCGGTGAACCGGCCGGAGAGCTTGGTGCCGAGCACACCGATCACGGTCAGCCCCAGCACGATCGCGATGGCGCCGAGGTCCGGCTTCGCCGAGTCGCCGGCGAGCCAGGTCGGCAGGTCGAACAGGTCCTGGAGGTATGCCGACCAGCCCCGGGCCACCACCGCCGCACCCAGGGCGAGCTCGAGCACGAGGTCCCAGCCGATGATCCAGGCGATGAGCTCACCCAGCGTCGCGTACGAGAAGGTGTACGCACTGCCGGCCACCGGCACGGTCGAGGCGAACTCGGCGTAGCAGAGCCCGGCGAGCCCGCAGGCGATCCCGGCGACGATGAACGAGATGACGATCGCCGGCCCGGCGTTGAGGTGTGCCTGCTGGCCGGTGAGCACGAAGATGCCCGTGCCGATCACCACGCCGACGCCGAAGAACGTCAGGTCCCACGCCGAGAGCTCCTTGCGGAGGGTGTGCTCGGGCTCGTCGGTCTCCTCGATCGAGCGTTCCACGGACTTCGTACGGAAGAGATCCATGGCCACCATCCTCTGATCGGGGCTGGGAGCCCGCAACCGCTGGCGGCGGCCTCAGCGCGTACGGACGTAGCGCGCCCACGCGAAGCAGAACAGCCCGAATGCCGCCAGGCCGAGCGCGACGAGACTCAGCAGATAGGGTCCGAACGGCTGGTCGCGCACGGTCTTGAGGGCGTCGTCGAGCCCGCCCGCCTTGTCGGCGTCGTAGGAGAGCGCGGCCCAGGCGAACAACACCCCGACGATGCCGATCGCCGCGCCCTTGCCGACGTACCCGCTGCGGCCCAACAGCCGGATCGTCGAGCCCGAGGCTCCGCTGGTGGCGCCGGCCTCCAGGTCGTGGGTGAAGTTGTCGGTGACCCCGCGGTGCACGTGCCGAGCCGCGACCACCAGGATCCCGATCCCGATCGCGGCGACGAGGACCCGGCCCGCAGGGGCCGAGAGCAGGTCCGCCGTGAGCCCCTCCCCTTTCTGGTCCTGGCTCTTGCCCCCGGAACCGGAGCCCGATGCGGTGCGGGCGGCCGAGAACCCGATCGCGGCGTAGACGACTGCCCGGCCGACTGCGGCGAGGCGCTTCATGGTGCGGCTCTTGTCGTCGGACTCCGAGCGATGCCCCCAGAGCGCGGTCATGACCTGCCAGATGGTCAGTGCCAGCAGTCCGGCGGCGACGATCCAGAGCAGGACCTCGCCGAAAGGCTCCTTGGCGACAGCTTGCAGGGCGCCCTGGCTGTCAGCCTTGCCGCCGTGGCCCCAGGCGATCTGCAGTGCGAGCCACGCGATCAGCAGGTGCACCAGGCCGAACGCTGCGAGCCCGACCCGTGCGGCCGTGCGCATCGTGTCGCTGTGTCGTGCCTGCTCACCCTTGGCCTGGACGTCTCCCATGTCGCTCCCTCTCCCCCAAGGGATCGTCTCAGGAGTCGCGGGGTTCCGCCTGTCGAGCGACTCCGCCCTGCTCGAGCGCCTCGGCCGCCTTGGCGATGTTCTTCTGCATCGAGCCGAAGATGATGCCGTGGAACGGACAGATCGACCACCAGTAGAGGTGCCCGAGCAGCCCCTTGGGATGGAACAGCGCACGATGGTGGAACGTCGTCGTGCCCCCCTCGGTGGAGCCGACCTGCAGCTCGAGCCAGGCCAGTCCCGGCAGCTTCATCTCGGCGCGCAGACGCAGGAACGTACGGTCGTCGGTCTCCTCGACGCGCCAGAAGTCGAGGGCGTCGCCGACCACGAGGTCCCGGTCGTTGCGCCGGCCGCGCCGGAGCCCGGGGCCGCCGACCACGCGGTCGAGCAGCCCGCGCACCCACCAGGCCAGCGCCCACGAGTACCACCCGTTGCGGCCACCGATGCCCTCGATGATCGTCCACAGGTGCTCCGGGCTGGCGTGCACCTCACGCGTCCGTTCGTCGGTGTAGAGCGAGCCACCGGCCCAGTCGGGGTCGGTCGGCAGACCCTCGGCGGGTGCTCCGGCGGTCGACGCGGAGGACCAGCGGGTCGGCACGTCGAGGTCCTGGATCTTGGTGAGGGCGAGCTGCACCGACCGGTCGAAGCCGATCAGCCCCTCAGGTGGGTCAGGCACGTACGTCTTGAGGTCGGTCTCCGCCGCGACCACGGTGTTGCGGAGCGACTCGACGAGTGGCCGGGCGAGGCTCGCCGGAACCGGGGTGATGAGCCCGACCCAGTGGCTCGACAGTCCCGGCGACAGCACCGGCACCGGAAGCACCCGGCGCTTCGGCAGGCCGGCCACCGCGGCGTAGCGCTGCATCATGTCGAAGTACGTCAGCACGTCCGGTCCCCCGATGTCGAAGCGCCGGTTGACGTCGGGCGGCAACGACGCGCATGCCACGAGGTAGCGCAGGACGTCACGGATCGCGATGGGCTGGATGCGGGTGTGCACCCACTTCGGCGTGACCATGACCGGGAGGCGCTCGGTCAGGTAGCGCAGCATCTCGAACGATGCGGAGCCCGAGCCGATGATGACGCCGGCCTGCAGGACCGCGGTCGGCACGCCCGAGCGCAGCAGGATCTCGCCGACCTCCTCGCGGGAGCGGAGGTGCTCCGACAGCTCCTCGCCCTCCGGCGACATGCCGCCGAGATAGACGATGCGGCGTACGCCGGCAGTCCTGGCCGCCGCGGCGAACGTCTCGGCGATTCCGCGCTCGGTCTCGGCGAAGTCGCTGCCGCTGCCGATCGAGTGCAGCAGGAAGTAGGCGACGTCGATGCCGTCGAGCGCCGCCGCGACCTGGTCGGCATCGGTCGCGTCGGCCTTGGCGATCTCGACGTCGTCGGCCCAGTCGTGGGCCCGCGCCTTGCGCTCGTCACGGACCATGACGCGTACGGCGTGCCCGGCATCGACGAGCTGCGGGACGAGGCGACCACCGACGTAGCCGATCGCTCCGGTGACGAGGCTGCGGGTGGCGGGCATCCCACCAGTCTTCGGGCTGCGGCACGATGCCGCATGCCGAAACGGCTAGGCGAGGTGGTGCACGCCGGCGTCCTCGTACGCGAACCGGTTGGGGAACGCGTGTGGCGTCAGCGGACGGCCGGTCGGCATCGCGTCGCCCGGGCTGTCCGGAGTCGCGGGGCACGGTCGCTCGTACCAGTCGTTGCGGCGCACGAGCCGGTCGTCCACGACGGTGCCCAGGTAGTGGCCGTCGCGGTCGACGGCATCGTGGTCGTCCCAGGGGAACCAGCCGATCCAGTGACCGTGCAGGTCGAAGACGTAGGGGTCGGTCCAGGTTCGCCTGAACGCGATGGGTTCACCGTCCATGTCGAACAGGTAGACGCTCATCCGAGAGGTTCCTTCCAGCGCTTCCCTTCGACCGTACGACTGCGCGCCTGCGATTGCGGGCATTTGTTGCGTGCCAAGCAAAAATGACTCAAAAGGACTAGTCCTTTGCGGACGCCGAGATCGCGGGCTCGGACGGCGCGGCCAGATGGACAAGCCTTGGGCCTCGGAGTAGGACTTGGACATGAAGCTCAGCCGTGTCATCGGTGGGGTCGGCGTCGCTCTCGGTGCCGTCGCAGTGCGCGACCTGACGCAGAAGCGGCACGCCTTGCTGCGCAACTACCCGGTCATCGCGCATGCGCGCTACTGGCTCGAGACGATCGGACCGGAGCTGCGGCAGTACATCGTCACCGGCAACGACGAGGAGCGGCCGTTCAGTCGTGACCAGCGCTCGTGGATCTATGCGTCGTCGAAGCAGGAGAACAACTACTCCGGGTTCGGCACCGACAACGACATCGAGCACACCCCCGGCTACGCGATCATCAAGCACCGTACGTTCGCGGACTCCCTGCCCCACGACCACGCCGAGAAGGTCGGGCTGCCCAGCGCCAAGGTGCTCGGTGGGCCGCGTGGTCGCGCCAAGGCGTTCCGGCCGGACTCCCTGATCAACGTCTCCGGCATGAGCTTCGGCTCGATGTCGGGCAACGCGATCCAGGCGCTCAACCGCGGCGCCAAGCTCGCCGGCAGCATGCACAACACCGGCGAGGGTGGTCTGTCGTCGCACCACCGCCAGGGCGGCGACATCGTGCTGCAGATCGGCACTGCGTACTTCGGGTGCCGCAACGAGGACGGCACGTTCTCGCTCGACAAGCTCAAGGCCGTCATCGAGTCGGCGCCGGTCCGGGCGGTCGAGATCAAGCTCTCGCAGGGCGCGAAACCGGGGCTCGGAGGCCTGCTGCCCGCCGCCAAGGTGACCCAGGAGATCAGCGAGATCCGCGGCATCCCGATGGGCCAGGACTGTGCGAGTCCCTCACGGCACACCGCATTCACGGACGTCGACAGCCTCCTCGACTTCGTCGAGCTGATCGCCACCGAGACCGGGGTGCCGGTCGGCATCAAGAGCGCGGTCGGCGAGATGGAGTTCTGGCACGAGCTCACCCGGCTCATGGCGAAGCGGGATCGCGGCGTCGACTTCGTGACGATCGACGGTGGCGAGGGTGGCACCGGCGCCTCGCCGCCGATCTTCGCCGACTCCGTCGCCCTGCCGTTCCGGATGGGCTTCTCGCGGGTCTACGGCACGTTCGCCGACGCCGGCCTGACGGACGACGTGACGTTCATCGGCTCGGGCAAGCTGGGGCTGGTCGACAACGCCGTCGTCGCGTTCGCCCTCGGCGCCGACATGATGAACGTCGCCCGCGAGGCGATGATGTCGATCGGCTGCATCCAGTCGCAGAAGTGCCACACGGATCGTTGCCCCACGGGTGTCGCGACGCAGGACCCGTGGCTGTCCCACGGCCTCGACCCGACGTCCAAGGCAGAGCGCTGCGCGCAGTACATCCGTACGTTCCGCAAGGAGATCGTCAAGGTCTCCGAGTCGGTCGGCGTCGCGCACCCCAGCCTGATCACGGCAGACAACGTCGACATCATGTGCGGCGACTACGAGGCCCGGTCGCTGCGCACGGTCTACGGCTACCAGGAGGGCTGGGGCGAGCTGGGCAGCTCACTCGCTGCCGAGATCACCGAGCTGATGGCGCCGGGCGGCTCGCGGCCGGAGTCGCGGTCGATCGAGGAGGGCGAGGGCGAGAAGCCGCAGGGCCAGGACCTGACGACTGGGATCACCTGAGCCGCCTGGGCGGTGGAAATTCCACGGTTTGGCTTGGGCGGTGGAAATTCCACGCAAAGCGGTTTCATCAGGTGGAGAACTCACCGCCGAGGGTGGGCAGCGTCGAGATAGCGTCGCAGTATGACGACTGACACCGAGCGATCCGTTGAGCTGACCCGCACCGGCAAGGCCCGCTTCCGCGCGACCAACGTGCGCGGCAAGACGTTGGACTTCGGCGAGGGCAACGACGACGACTTCACGCCGGTCGAACTGCTCCTCGTCGCGATCGCCGGGTGCAGCGCGATCGACGTCGACTACCTCGTCGGCAAGCGCGTCGACCCGGAGTCGTTCGACGTCTCGATCCGTGCCGACAAGATCCGCGACGAGCTGGGCAACCGGCTGACCGACATCCGCCTGACGTTCGACCTGACGTTCCCCGAGGGCGCTGACGGTGACCGGGCCAAGGAGAGCCTGCCGCGTGCGGTGGCGCAGTCGCACGACCGGCTGTGCACCGTCACGCGTACGGTCGTCGTCGGTACGCCGGTGGAGTCGGTCGTCAGCTGAGCGGCGACATCCATCCCGGCCGGCGGATGAGGCAGAACGGGTGCCCGGCGGGATCGGCGTAGACGTCGTCCTCGAGATGCCGGGCGCCGAGCGCCACGACTTCGCGCCCCGCAGTGGTCGGGTCGTCCACGGCGACGTCGACGTGCACCTGCTGGCCGACGATCGGGTCGGGCCAGGTCGGCTCGACGTGGTTCGGAGCGCGTTGGAAGGCGATGCCGGAGGTCTTCTGGTCGACGGACACGACGACGAAGTCACCGTCGTCGTACGTGATGGGCTGACCCAGCAGCGCAGACCAGAACGCCGCCGAACCCTGAGGGTCGGCGGCGTCCAGGATGATGTGGTGCAGCCGGCCGATCACGCGGCCAGCGTACGACTCACCTGCCGTCGAACGCATCCTGAAGAGCCTGGAGGTCGAGGCGCTTCATCTGCATCATGGCGGCCTGGGCCCGGCCGGCCTTCTCGCGGTCGGGGTCGCTCATGAGCTGCATCAGCAGCGTCGGGACGACCTGCCACGACAGGCCGAACGCGTCGACGAGCCACCCGCAGGGTCCCTGCTCGCCGCCACCCGCGATGAGGGCGTCCGAGATCTGGTCGACCTCCTCCTGCGTCTCGACGCTGACCGACAACGAGAACGCGTCCGTGAGCTTGTGCATCGGTCCGCCGTTCATGAGCGTGAGCGTCGTGCCCTGGAGCCGGATCGTCGCGACGAAGAGCTGACCGTCGTGCAGCCGGTTCTCGTCGACGAGCTCGGCGTCGTCGAACACCGCGAGGTAGCGCTCGATGGCCTGCTCGGCATTGTCGTCGAACCAGAGGAACGGGGTGATCGTCGTCATGACGCGTCCTCAACGGGTGTGTTGCGGAACTGCGGCGGCGTCGCGAGCAGGGCGTCGAGCTTGTAGAACGACTGGCTCCAGCCGAGCTCGCTCATCTCGCGCATCTGCTCGGGGAACGGTCCCTGGCGGAGCTCGAGTCGGGTGCCGTCGCCCTCGGGGATGAACTCGATCGACAGTGACATCTGGGTGCCGTCCTCGATGCCGGGGATCGACTCGGCCGTCTCGTAGCCGACGATGAGCTGGTTCTCGACGACCTCGGTGAACGTCGCGTTGATCGGCGCGCGCCACTCGGGGTTGTCCTTGCCCACCATCGTGAGCTTCCAGTGACCACCGGGCCGTACGTCGACGTCGACGGTGTCGATCGGCACGACGAACATCAGCGGGCCGAACCACTGGGCCAGCTGCTCAGGATCGGTGAACGCGCGGTAGACGAGCTCGGGGGCCGCGTCGAAGTAGCGTGAGATGTTGACCTCGTACGTGGTTTCAGTCATCGTTCGTTTCCTCTTCCTTGTCGGTGTCTGTGGTGTCCTGCAGGGCCTTCATGGCGGCGAGATGCGCGTCGAGCCGGTCGAAGCGGTCATCCCACAGGTGGCTGAGATGTTCCATCCACGTCGTCGCCTCCTTGAGTGGCGCAGCCTCGAGGCTGTTCGTCCGCCACTGCGCTCGCTTGTCCCGGCTGATCAGACCCGCGGTCTCGAGCACCTTGAGGTGTCGCGAGATCGCCGGGAGGCTGATCGGGAACGGGTCGGCGAGCTCGGTGACGGTGGCATCGCCCTGACCCAGCCGCGTGAGGATGTCACGCCGCGTCGGGTCGGCGAGTGCCGAGAACACCTTGCTGAGCTGATCGGTTGCCATGCATTTAACGTATTCGTTAATTAACCGATGTGTCAAGTACGGGTGCTCCGCACGGTAAACAGCCACTCCGCAGAGCGCGTGCGCCCTGCGGAGTGGCTGGTGTCCCTGCCCTCTTGGTAAACCGTCAGTGCAGCGTGAGTTCGGGGTTGTGCGGACCCTTGGGCTCGACCCAGAAGTCGAGCGCGAGCTCCTCCTCGGTGCCGCCGTTGAGGTAGATCGAGAAGTCGGTGACCCCGGCGTCCTCGAGCACGTCGTCGTCGATCAGGAACTGGCCGGTGTAGTCGCGGCTCGCCTTGGTGATGATCTCGTACGCGGCGTCGGCCATGATCGCGGGCGTGCGGGAGTGACTGACGAGCCCGGCGCCGACCACGTTGCGGACAGCGGCGGTGTCGATCGCGGTGCGGGGCCACAGGGAGTTGGCGGCGATGCCGAACGGGCGCAGCTCCTCGCTGAGGCCGAGCGTCACGAGGCTCATGCCGTACTTGGCGATCGTGTAGGCCGTGTGCTTCGTGAACCACTTGGGATCGAGGCTGATCGGCGGCGACAGCGTCAGGATGTGGGCGTTGTCGGACTGCTTGAGCCACTCGATCGAGGACTTGGCCAGCAGGAACGAGCCTCGCGTGTTGATGTCGTTCATCAGGTCGTACTTCTTCATCGAGACCTCGGCCGTGTCGGTCAGGTCGATCGCACTCGCGTTGTTGACCACGATGTCGATGCCGCCGAACGCTTCGGCGGTCTTGGCGACGGCGTCGACGACGAACTCGTCGTCGCGGATGTCACCGACGAGCGGCAGCGCCTTGCCGCCGGCCTCCTCGATCGCGGCCGCGGCGGTGTAGATCGTGCCGGGCAGCTTGGGGTGCGGCTCGGTCGTCTTGGCGAGGAGCGCGACGTTGGCGCCGTCCCGAGCGGCGCGGAGCGCGATCGCCTCGCCGATCCCTCGGGATCCGCCGGACATGATGATGGTCTTTCCTGCAAGTGACATGGTCACACCTTAGATAGTCGTGCGGTGGGCTGGGAGGGTGAAGCGGGGTTGGGACTCCGCGGTGCCGGCGACGAGGTCGGCGACCATGCGGCCGACGAGCGGGACGAACTTGAAGCCGTGCCCGGAGAACCCGGCGGCAACGGTGAGCCGGCCGCTGCGATCGATGACGAAGTCGTGCTCGGCGAGCCCGCCGTAGAGGCACGTGCCCGGGTCGAGGGTCGCCGCGTCGGCACCCGGCACCCACTGTCCGACGTACGCCCGGAGCTCGGCGACCTCGTCGGCGACGACCGTGAAGTCGCGGTCGTCGGGGTCGACGACCTTGCCGCCGCCGTGGAACCCGACCTTGATGCCGTCCGGCGACGGCAGCCCGTAGGCCTCGGGCATCGGGGTGCCGTGCTCGTCGGTGCGGCGATGGATGAACGTCGGCCACGGCGTCGCGGGGTCGACGGGCGCGAAGTGTGCCGGCTGCACCTGGATCGCGGTGTCCGCGGGGAGGTCGGCGAGCCGGTGGCTCCAGATGCCGGCGGTGAGCACGACCTGGTCGGCGACGAACGTACGATCGCCGGCCGTCACGCGCATGCCTGCGGGTGTCTCGTCGATCGCGTCGACGCGGGTGTGCAAGTGCCACTCAGCGCCGTGGGCGATGGCGTCGCGCTGCAGCAGCGTCAGGGTGTTGTCCGGGTGGGCGACTCCGGCGTCGGGCTGGAACAGCACGGCCTCGTCGAAGCGCAGCCCGGGCCATCGCAGCGCGGCTTCCTCAGCCGTGAGCCACTCGTACGCGACGCCGGCCTCGTCGAGCGCTGCCGCGAACGGCTCGAGCAGCTCGCGCGGGCCGTGGTCGACCCCACCGGTCCGGCGGAACACCTCGACCTCGCTCTGCTCCTGCAGCTCGTCCCACAGCGGTCGCGCCGCCACTGCCAGGCGTACGTAGAACGGGTCGTCGTAGACGAGCCGCACGATGCGGGACGTGCCGTGAGAGCTGCCGTGCGCGTGCAGCATGTCGTGCTGCTCCAGGACCGTCACCGGGTGCCCACGACGGGCCAGCTCGCACGCGGCACTCGAACCCATGGCGCCGCCGCCGACCACGATGACGCTCGGCGGGTGCATCGTTCGATCCTGCCGCCCGCCCTACTTACCGTCAATACTGACGGTAAGTGAGCGGTCTCACCTCCGGATGGTGGACGTGGGGCCGGACATCGCGCTGCCCGGCTCGTACGGTCCACGGAACGCGGTGACCCGTACGGAGAGGCGGTGGCCGGCATCCGCCGACCTGAGCGTGTAGGTCTTCCGGGTGGCCCCGGTGATCGCGGTGCCGTTGCGGTACCACCTGTAGGTGAAGTGCCCCGGCTTGTGGTTCCAGGTCCCGTTGGTGGCCTCGAGCACCTTGCCGACCTTGCGCGTGCCGAGGATCCGCGGACGCGTCACGAACTTCATGGAGGAGTAGACCAGCCGGGTGTTCACCGTCGTCGTGGCACTGGACTTCACGGTGAACAGCGGTGAGCCGGACTGCGTCGCGGACGGCCCGTACCACTGCTGGAGGTAGGCGTTGTCCGCGTAGTACGCCACGCGGTAGTCCGCCGGTGCGAGGTCGCTCAACGACCAGTAGCCGTTGGCATCGGTGACGGTTGACCTGGCTCGGTGGCGGTAGCGGTCGAACAGCGTGATCCGCACGGGTGGCCGGGTGTTGGCGGTCGTCGGGTGCAGCACACGGCCGCCCATCGTTCCCGGCACCTGGAGCGTGATGTCGTTGTCGCTCTTCTGCTCACCCAACGCCACGGTGACCTTCGACGCGGTGTCGAAGTAGCTCGTCTGTCCGAGCCACGTCGGAGCTCCCGCCTGGGTGCTGGAGGCCTGGACGCGGTACGTCCCGGGGAGCAGCCCCGGGAACGAGTAGGAACCGCCCTGCACGGTCGTCCACAGAGATCCCCAGTCGCCGGACACCTGCTCCGGGTCGCCGGTGGCGGGGTAGGCCTGGATCGAGGTGCCCGTCGGAACCGGCGAGCCGTCCGGCTCGAGCACGCGTCCTGAGATGACGCCGCCCAGCTTCATGGTGACGTCGACGTGGCGAAGCGAGCTCGTGGACACCCGCAGCACCGTGGCGTCCGCCATCCGTGCCACGCCTGGATACCAGGTCGGCGCGTACTGGTTGGAGAGGAACTCATAGGCGACGAAGTGCACCTTGTAGGAGCCCAGGTGTCCGAGCTTGACCGAGTAGTTGCCGTCGGCGTCGGTGACTGCCGCGTCGTCCTCGCGCCACTGGCGCTCGCTGCTCGAGTACCAGTCCGCGAGCACCGTGATCGAAGGAATGCCCTTGCCGTCCGCGTCGACGACCCGACCGGAGATGACCCGTCCGGTCGCGGCATCGGCCGGCGCCACCCAGGCGGCACCGGCCAGTGCCGCGGTGATCGTGAAGACAACAGACGCGACCGCCCAGCGGACGGAACCCCGAAAACTCATGGGAGCCATCATGCCTCGGCACGAGCCCGGTCGTCTCCGGTTCCGAGACATCCTGGCGCATTCCCGCACCGACCTGAACGCGGTTCGGCTGAGTGCCTCGCCTAGAGTCGGCATGTACTGACGGCACGTGAGGAGGGCCGCGATGACCCCAGGGACTCCTGCGTGGTTCACCGACGCCCTCGCGCAGACGTACGACTCGGCCGAGGTCGACGCCGACGGCGTACGCATCGCGTATCGCGCCTGGGGCAAGGGCGGGGACCCGGTCGCGATCCTCGTGCACGGCGGTGCGGCGCATGCCGGCTGGTGGGACCACGTCGCGCCGCACCTCGCGGCAGGACATTGCGTCATCGCGGTCGACCTGAGCGGCCACGGCGACAGCGGCCGGCGCGAACGCTACTCGCTGGATGCCTGGGCGGACGAGCTCATGGCCGTCGCGCGTGCGGAGTCCGACGGCCCGCCGGTCCTGCTGGGTCACAGCATGGGCGGGTTCGTCGTGCTGACCGCAGCGCAGCGCCACGGCTCCGCTATTCGCGGCGCCGCCGCGATCGACTCACCGGTGCGTGAGATGTCGCCCGAGGCGCGCGAGTGGGTCGCCAAGGAGCACGTGCCGGGCAACAAGACCTATCCCGATCGCGAGTCCATCCTGGCTCGTTTCCGTACGCTTCCGGCCGACACCGCGACGCTGCCCTACATCCACCAGCACATCGCCGAAGGCTCGATCCACGAGGTCGAGGGCGGCTGGACCTGGAAGTTCGATCCCCGCATCTTCCTGCGGGCCCGGATGGAGCCCGAGGACCTGGCCGAGGCGACCTGCGACATCGCGCTGATCCGTGGCGAGCGCGGCATGGCGACGACGGACATCACCGACGTCGTGGCCGAACGCCTCGGCCGCAACGTGCCCGTCACGGTCATCCGCGACGCCGGTCACCACATCATGCTCGACCAGCCCATCGCACTCATCGCGGTGCTGCAGACCCTGCTCGGCCAATGGAGGAACCCATGAGTGAGCGCCAGCGAACGACCATCGGGCACTTCATGCCGATGCTGCCTTACCGTTGCTTCTTGATGGGAGCAGCGGCATGACTGAGTCAGTGCTGTTCGACACCACAGATGGCGTCCTGACGATCACGTGGAACGAGCCGGATCGGCTCAACGCCCTCACGGCTGACATGCTCGACGCCGCCGCAGCCGCGATCGAGACCGCGTCGGACCTACGCCTCATCGTCATCACCGGCAGCGGTCGCGCCTTCAGCTCCGGGGCCGCGCTCGGCCCGGGCTTCGACGGCACCGCGACCCTCGACGGTGCGAACCGGCTGGTCCGGGCCATCACGCGCACGCCCGTCCCGGTCGTCAGCGCGGTCAACGGCATCGCCGCTGGCGTCGGCGTCTCGATCGCGATCGCCGCCGACCTCACGCTGGCGAAACGGTCTGGCTACTTCCTGCTCGCGTTCGTCAACATCGGCCTGATGCCCGACGGTGGGGCGACCGAGCTCGTGGCAGCCTCGATTGGCCGGGCCCGCGCCAACCGCATGGCGATGCTCGGCGAGCGGCTCTCCGCCGAGGTCGCAGCCGAGATCGGTCTGATCCACAAGGCGCTCGACGACGAGGAGTACGACGCTGAGCTCGCCATGCTCGTCGACAAGCTCGGCAACGGGCCCACGGTCGCCCTCGGGGCGACGAAGGCCGCGATCAACGCCACGACGCTGAGCCACCTCGACGAGGCGCTCGACCGCGAGCGCGCAGGTCAGATCGCCCTGTTCTCGACCGCCGACTTCGCCGAGGGTGGCCAGGCTTTCGTCGACAAGCGCACGGCGACCTTCACGGGTCGCTGACTCCCGTGGCCAACTTTTGAAGCCTTGCGCAGGTAGAACCGGCCGGGAACCTGCCCAACGCTTCAAAAGTCGGCAGGTCGGCCGGGGTCAGCCCCGCAGCGCGCCGATGCCCAGCACGGCGGCGAGGCCCAGTGCGCTGCGCGGGTGATAGGCCGTCGTCCAGAGCCCGCCGTGTGCGGCGTTGACCGCCTCGTCCTGCCACGGCTCGGGCTGTGAGGCTGCGCCGCACCTCAGGTCGTACGCCATGAGGGCCGCCATCAGCGTGTTGCTCGTGGCGGGCTCGAAGACCTCGACGCCGAACCGGTGTGCTCCGGCGTACGCAGCAGCGAGGGCCTTGTTCTTGACCACCGATCGCGTACGTGTCGCGGGCGCGACGTTGAGCGAGACCGTCGTGCCCTGCGCGCGGGCCGCGGTGGCGCGCCACCGCTGCAGCCGCTTGGCGAGGGCGTAGTTGGGCCCCTGCTGCGGCACCAGTGCGTCGCACACCCCGGGATCCGCGCCGGGCGGGTAGTTGCGCTGCAGGAGCCGGCCGCCGCTGATCATCCGCAACGGGGCGCGGAGCATCCGGGACGACTCGGCGTAGGCCCGGTTGGCGTACGCGACCTCGGCTGCCGGCACGGCGAACGTGTCGGTCGGCGTCGCGAGGAACGCGAGCGCGGTGTCGTGCCGCTGCTGCACGAGGTGCGCGGCGAGCGCGTCGGCGGCCATCGACACGCGTACGTGCGAGGCGCCATCTGCGTAGCAGTAGTTGCCGAGCACGAGCCGGCCCGTGAACCCGTCGAGCCAGTGCGCGACGGCGGACAGCTCGGTGACGAGGTCGGCGCCGGAGTCGTCGTCGCCGTTCGTGACGATCCTCGCCGGTACGTGGACACGGCTGGCGGACTGCTCGGCGTGCCTGCGGACGCGCTCCTGCACGTCAGGCCGGGGCAGGTCGATCGCCACGACCTCCGCGCCCCAGCGGAGCAGCGCGCGGTAGGGCGCCATCTCCGCGCCGGCGCCGAGCACGACGACCGTGTCGCCGTCGAGCCGCAACCACTCGGGGTTGTCCTGGACGGTCTGGATCGCCTCGGAGCACGACTGCGTGATGACGCCCCGGTCGACCCACGTGTCGAGCTGGTCCAGCAACGCCTGGCCGCGGAGCCGCTCGCCGCGGTAGGGGACCGACAGCTCGGTCTCCGGCTCGGCGCCTCCGGTCACGGTGCGGGTGTGGAACACCTGTGACAACGCGGTGCCGGTGATCGCGTCGTCGAGCGCCACGTCCCCGAATCGCATCAGCTCGTGGGCGCTGCGCAGCCCTTCGATCGCGATCGACTGTGCGGCGGTCGCCTCGCCGATGCCGGCCTCGAGGGCGCGGCGGAAGTGGTTGAGGTAGTTGCGCCGCCAGTTGGTCTCGTTCTCGACCGCGCGGGCCCCGACCGGGTCGGCCTTGCGCAACGCGTCGGACAGGATCGTCCGGGCCGCTGCTGACGTGCTCTCCGTTGGAAACGACACTCCCTCAAGTCCCATCCGCTCAGACTAGGAGCGAATTTCAGTTACTGACGAGTCATGTGACCCAAACTTTTGCGCGGAGCCCCCCGATAGGCTCCGCGCATGGGATCCGTCCACCTCATCCGTCATGGTCAGGCGTCGTTCGGGTCCGACGACTACGACCAGCTCTCGCCGATCGGCATGCAGCAGTCGACCGCCCTCGGGACGTCGTGGGAGGCGTCCGGCTGGGCACCCGCCATCGCCGTCGCCGGTTCGATGAAGCGCCACGCCCAGACCGCGATCGCCGCGATCGACGCCTGCGGGCAGGGCGACGGCTACGACATCGACGACGGGTGGAACGAGTACGACCATCTCGCGATCGCCCGCGCGCACGACCCGGCCTCACTGACCCTCGACGCCAAGGCCTTCCAGCGGCAGCTCAACGCCGCACTCGACGGCTGGATCGCCGGCGAGGGCGGTCACGCCGAGACCTACCGGGACTTCGTGGGACGGGTCATGACGTCGTTCGGCAAGACCACCGCCGCTGCCGGGCCCGGGCGCTCGATCGCGGTCTTCACCTCGGGCGGACCGATCGCGATGGTCGCCTCGCACCTGCTGACGGGTGACGACTCGGCGTTCCAGCGGATCAACGATGTCATGATCAATGCCGCCGTCACGACCGTCATCGTCGGCTCGACGGGTCCGCGACTGCTGGCCCTCAACGAGAGCACCCACCTCCCGCGCGACCTCGTGACGTACCGCTGAATCCAGATACCGCTAGTATCTGAACATGTCGATCGCACCCGAGTCCCGCATCCTCGTCACCGGAGCGGCGTCCGGTCTCGGGCTCGCGCTCGTACGCCAGCTGGCTGACCGCGGCTGCCGCGTCCTCGCCACCGACGTGCACACCGAGCTGCCCGCGCCGTTGCGTGGCCTCGACCACGTCTCGTACCTGAGCCTCGACGTCACCCAGGACGTCGACTGGGCCAAGGCGCGCGACTGGGTCGTCGAGGAGTGGGACGGTCTGGACTACCTGTTCAACAACGCCGGAGTCGCCGCGGGTGGGCGGATCGAGCTGTCCGAGATGGACCAGTGGCAGTGGATCGTCGACATCAACCTGCTGGGCGTCGCGCGCGGCTGCCGTACGTTCGCGCCGATGCTCAAGGAGCAGGGCAGCGGCCACATCGTCAACACCGCCTCGGCGGCCGGGCTGGTGCACCCGCCACGCATGAGCGAGTACAACGCGGTCAAGGCCGGTGTGGTGGCGCTGAGCGAGACGCTGTTCCACGAGCTCAAGCCGTACGGCGTCAAGGTGTCGGTGATCTGCCCGACGTTCTTCAAGACCAACCTCACCGAGTCGCTGCGCGGCAAGGACGAGTCGGCCAACAAGTCGGCGGCCAAGCTGATCGACAACGCGAAGCTCAGCGCCGACGTCATCGCCGGCCGGGTCATCGCGGGTGTCGAGAAGGGCCGGCACATCATCCTCACCGATCGCGACGGCAAGATCGCCTACGCCGCCAAGCGATTTGCCCGGCCGCTGTACTACTCGATGATGGCCAAGGCCTCCGTCCAGATGTCGAAGAAGGACTGACATGCGCAAGAACGTTCTCATCACCGGCGCCAGCTCCGGGCTCGGCGCCGGCATGGCCCGCATCCTCGCGGCCAGTGGCCACCACCTCGCCCTGACGGCCAGGCGGCTCGACCGGCTCGAGGCGCTCCGCGACGAGCTGGTGGCGGCCCATCCCGCCATCGAGGTCGTCGTGCACGAGCTCGACGTCAACGACCACGACCGGGTCTTCGCGGTGTTCAAGCAGGCGATCAAGGACCTCGGCGGGCTCGACCGCGTCATCGTCAACGCCGGGCTCGGCAAGGGTGGGCGCATCGGCACCGGCAAGTTCCACGCCAACAAGCAGACTGCGGAGACCAACTTCATCGCGGCGATCGCGCAGTGTGAGGCGGCCATGGAGCACTTCTACGAGCGCAAGTCCGGGCACCTCGTCGTCATCTCGTCGATGTCGGCGATGCGTGGCATGCCGTCGTCGATGACCACGTACGCCGCGACCAAGGCCGGCATCGCCGCGATCGCCGAGGGCATCCGCTCCGACCTGATCGGCCGCAAGGGGCTCGACATCAAGGTCACGACGCTCTATCCGGGCTACATCGCGTCGGAGATGAACGAGGGCGTGCAGCAGGAGGCCAAGATGATGGTCGACACCGAGACCGGCTGCCGGGCGCTCGTGAAGAACATCGAGAAGGAAGTCGTCGACGCTGCCGTGCCCGCGTGGCCGTGGGCTCCGCTAGGGCAGGTCATGAAGCACGCGCCGCTCAGCATCGTCCGCCGGATGGTCTGACGGATCCGAGTCCTTGGGGCTCCACTGCTTCTGCTTGGGACGGCCCGAGAACACGATCCTGCTGACCACGAACGCCACGGCGGCGGCGTGCGTCGCCAGGAGCACCGCCGCGAGGACGATCAGCCCGATCAGGATCCACTCGGTCATCCCTCCATTTTACGTGGGCCGTGTACGGATGGCGTCCGAAAGCGGGACACCTCACACGGGTCACGGGTGCGACAGGCTGTGCGGCGTGGGACGGTATGGAGGCCGATCCGATGTCATCGAACGAGGGGAACGACATGACTTCCACGCCACCGCCGCAGGAGCCTGACCAGCCCGGACCCGGCGGCTATCCCGCCTACCCCGGAGCCGGCGCCCAGCCGGCCGGTCCTGGCGGCTACCCGGCGCACCCCGGCACACCAGCGGGCGGCGGCCATCCCGCGACGCCTCGGCCGGAGGTGCCTCAGCCGGGACCGATTCGACTGGCTGTGCGCCTCATGTGGACGGGCGCAGCGGTCAGCCTCATCTCGCTGGTCGTCGGACTGGCCACCCTCGGCGACGCCAAGGACCAGATTCGCGACGACCTCGTCAAGGACGACCCCAACGTCAGCCAGTCGACGATCGACGCCGCGTACGCCGTCGGCATCGTTGTCGTTGTCGTCATCGGGTCGGTCGGCGTGTTCCTGTGGCTGTGGATGGCCTGGAAGAACGGCCAGGGACGGTCGTGGGCCCGCATCGTGGCGACGGTACTCGGCGCTCTCAACCTGCTGTTCACGCTGTTGTCCTTCACGCAGCCGTCGACCGAGTCGGCGAGCCTCGCGCTGGCCCTCGTCAACGTCGTCCTCGCGATCGCGATCCTGACGCTGTTGTGGCGCAAGGAGTCGAGCGAGTTCTACGACGCCCGGTCACGTCCCCAGTACGGCTGACGGTGAGGGGAATGCGGCAGGCCACACCGCTGTTGACAATGGTTGTCAATCAACGAGAGGTGACCACCATGGCTCGTCATGCTGATCTCAGGCCCATCATCAAGCTGCGCTCGACCGCCGGCACCGGATACACGTACGTGACCCGCAAGAGTCGTCGGAACGATCCGGACCGCATGGGGCTGCGCAAGTACGATCCCATCGCGCAGCGCCACGTGGAGTTCCGCGAGGAGCGCTAACCGCGGCGCACGGCCCGCAGGACGGCATCGACCGCGACGGCAGGACGCCCGTCGCGGTCGATCCATTCCCGCTCGAGCCGCAAGCCGTCGATCGTGGCCCACTCGGCGGGGTCCAACGTCGAGGCGACCTCGTCGCCCGTGAACCGGATGTCGTCGAACGTCGTCCCCTCCGGAGCGTGGCCCACGTCGTCCGGGTGGTGCCCCACGATCAGCAGGGTGCCGCCCGGACCAACGGACGCTGCCAGCTCCTGGTGGAGCCGGGTGAGCGCCGGCCGCGGCAGGTGCATGAACTGCGCCGACACCAGGTCGTACGTCTGGTCGGCCGACCACTCGAACGCATCAGCTTGCCGGCAGGTCAGCGCGAGGCCCAGCCGCTCCGCGCGCACCGAGACGCCCTCGAGCGCGACCGGTGAGATGTCGATCGCGGTGACCTGCCAGCCCTGCTCCGCGAGCCAGATCGCGTCGGCACCCTCACCGCTGCCGAAGTCGAGCGCGGTTCCTGGCGGCAGCTGAGCGGCGTACGTGACGAGATGCGGGTTGGGGTTGCCGCTCCAGACCTGCTCGCCGGAGTAGCGCTCGTCCCAGAACTCGCGGGTGAAGTAGTCCTCTGGGTGTTCGGTGTGCTGATGTGTCATACCGGCCAGCGTGCGTGACATCGCGACGAAGCGCAAAGATCCTTGCCGCGCTGGCAAACTACTGCCTGGAACGCGGTTTCGCGCGCACGTGCATGCGTTCGCCCTGGCTGCCGAACAGGGTGAGCAGCTCGACCGGGCGCTTGCCGGCGTTGCTCAGCCCGTGCGGCAGGCGGGTGTCGAACTCGGCGGCCTCGCCGGTGCCGAGCACGAGGTCGTGCTCGCCGATCCGGAGGCGCAGGCGTCCCGACAGGACGTAGAGCCACTCGTACCCTTCGTGAGTCTTGAGGTCGTCGGTGTCGGGCTCGGTGGCGGGCGGGATGACGACCTTGTACGCCTGCAGGCCGCCGGCCTGACGGGTGAGCGGCACGAAGGTCCGGCCGTGCCGGTGGATCGGGTCGGCCTGGATGCGGGGGTCGTCCGTGGGCTGCGCCTCGACCAGCTCGTCGAGGGTCACGCCGTGGGCCTTGGCCAGGGGCAGCAGGAGCTCCAGGGTCGGCTTGCGCTGCCCAGACTCGAGCCGCGACAGCGTACTGACGGAGATGCCCGTCGTGGCGGACAGCTGTGCGAGCGTCGCCTCCCCGAGCTGGCGCAGGGCGCGCAGGCGGGGCCCGACCGAGGTGAGGGCGGTGGCGAGATCGTCAGTCATGGCGATCATCTTGCCACAGTGGCAAAGACATTTGCCCTCAGCGCATCGGCGCCGAACACTGAGGACATGAACTCCTACGACACCATCGTCATCGGGGCCGGCGCGGCCGGTCTGTCCGCCGCCCTCGTGCTCGGGCGTGCACGTCGGCGCGTCCTCGTCCTCGATGGCGGGCCGCCGCGCAACGCGCGGGCCGCGCACGTCAACGGCTACCTCGGCATCGACGGGCTGAGCCCGCTCGAGCTGCTCGAGGTCGGCCGTGTGCAGGTCGAGAAGCTCGGCGTCGAGATCGTTGCAGGAGCCGCGTCGCTCGTCGAAGCCGAGGGCGACGGGTTCGCCGTCGTGGCTGGGGGCGAGCGCTGGCACGCGAAGCGGCTCGTCCTCGCCGCCGGCATCACCGACGCGTTGCCCGACATCCCCGGCGTGGCGGAAGGCTTCGGCGTCGACGTCTTCCACTGCCCCTACTGCCACGGGTACGAGGTCGCTGGCCGGCGCCTCGCCGTCATCGGGACGCAGCCGATGTCGGGTCACCAGGTGCGCATGGTGCGGCAGTGGACCGACGATCTCGTGCTCTTCACGAACGACACGATCGAGCTCGATGCAGCAGAGCGCCGGCTGTTCGCCGCTCGTGGAGTGGAGGTGGTCGACGGACCGGTCAGCGAGATCGTCCGCCGGGACGGCGCACTGCAGGGCGTACGAGCTGGCGGTTCGGTCCACGAGGTGGCCGCGGTGTTCGTCGCCCCGACGATGGTGCTCAACCTCGACGCGTTCGCCGGGTTCGACCTCGAGATGACCGACACGCCGATGGGGCCCGTTGTCGCGACCGATCAGGTGGGTGCGACCAACGTGCCCGGGCTGTGGGCGGCCGGCAACGTCGCCGACGCGGGATCGCAGGTCATCGCGGCGGCGGCGCAGGGCGCACGAGTCGGCGCCGCGATCAACGGCTCACTCGTCGAGGAGGACTGGGCCGCGGCAGCTCAGCCCAGCAGCTGACGCGCCAGCTCGCCCACCTGGTCGGACTCGACGAGGAACCCGTCGTGACCGTGGTCGGACTTCACGACCTCGAGCGACCCGGATCCCGGGATGCCGTCGGCGAGCTCCTGCTGCTGGTGGAGCGGGTACAACCGGTCGGAGTCGATGCCGGCGACGATCGTACGAGCGGTGATCCGCGACAGCGCAGCGGCGATGCCACCGCGATCGCGGCCGACGTCGTGGCTGTTCATCGCCGCACTCAGCACTACGTACGAGTTGGCGTCGAAGCGGCGGACCAGCTTGGCGCCGTGGTGCTGCAGGTAGGACTCGACGGCGAACCGGCCGTCGTCCTGCACCGATCGGCCGAACCGCGCGGCGAGCTCGTACTCGCTGCGGTAGCCGATGTGGGCGATGCGTCGCGCCAGGTCGAGACCTTGGAGCGGTCCTTGCGGCCCGTCGTAGTAGTCGCCGCCGAAGTACGCCGGGTCGGCCCGGATCGCGTCGATCTGCGTCGCGGAGAGCGCGATCTGCTCGGCCGAGGCAGCGGCGCTGGTGGCGAGCAGGAACAGGCGTTCGACGCGCTCCGGCTGCCCGATCGCCCACTCGAGCGCGCGCATGCCGCCGGCCGAGCCGCCGATGACGCCTCGCCAGCGGTCGATCCCCATCCTGTCGGCGAGGGCGACCTCGGCGCGCACCTGGTCGCGGACCGTCAGCGGCGGGAACGAGCCACCCCACGGCAGCCCGTCGGGATCGCGCGAGGCCGGCCCGGTCGAGCCCTGGCAGCCCCCGAGGATGTTGGCCGCCACGACGTACAGCCGATTCGTGTCGATGGCCTTGCCCGGTCCGACCACGGCGTCCCACCAGCCCGGAGTGGGGTGGCCGGCGCGGGCCCGCCCGGCGACGTGGCTGTCACCGGTCAGGGCGTGCAGCACCAGCACCGCGTTCGACCCGTCGAAGCGTCCCCACGTCTCGTACGCCAGGCGTACGTCCGGCAGCGTCGCCCCCGAGTCGAGCGTGACGTCGCCGATGTCCGCGAGCTTCCTGGCGCCCAGCGGATCCCCCTCCCGCCACGCACCCGTGACGAGAGAGGAATCGATGCTGGGGCTGATCGTCACGCTCGGTCGATCACTTCGCCGCGCGGAAGCCGGCGTCGAGGTCGGCGAGGATGTCGTCGATGCCTTCGAGGCCGACCGCGAGGCGTACGAGCCCGGGGGTCACGCCGGTCGCGGCCTGCTCCTCCGCCGACAGCTGCGAGTGCGTCGTGCTCGCCGGGTGGATCGCCAGGCTGCGCACGTCGCCGATGTTGGCGACGTGGCTGAACAGCTCGAGCGAGTCGATGAACGCCTTGCCGGCCTCGAGCCCCCCGGGCAGCTCGAAGGTCAGCACGGCGCCGGCGCCCTGCGGGACGTACTTGTCCGCCAGCGCCTTGTACGGGCTGGAGTCGAGGCTGGCCCACGTCACGGTGCTGACGTCCTCACGGGCCTCCAGCCACTCGGCGACCCGGCGGGTGTTGGTGATGTGCCGCTCGACCCGGAGGCTCAGCGTCTCGAGTCCCTGGGCCAGCAGGAACGCGCTGAACGGGCTGATGGCCGCACCGATGTTGCGGAGGTACTGCACGCGCAGCTTGGCGATGTAGGCCGCCGGGCCGAGCGCCGCGGCGTACTGGAGGCCGTGATAGCTCGCGTCGGGCTCGGTGAACCCGCCGAACTTGTCGCCGTGTGCGCCGTAGTCGAACGTCCCGCCGTCGATCACGACGCCGGCGATCGTGGTGCCGTGGCCGCCGATGTACTTGGTCGCCGAGTGCACGACGGTGTCGGCGCCGTGCTTGAGCGGGTTGAGGAGGTACGGCGTCGCGATCGTGTTGTCGACGATGAACGGGACGCCGACCTCCTTGGCGACCGCCGAGATGGCCTCGAGGTCGAGGATGTCGCCCTTGGGGTTGCCGATCGTCTCGCCGAAGTAGGCCTTGGTGTTGGCCTTGGTGGCGGCGCGCCACTGCTCGGGATCGTTGGGGTCGGCGACGAAGCTGACCGCGATGCCGAGCTTGGGGAAGCTGTGGCGCAGCAGGCTGTCGGTGCCGCCGTAGAGGCTCGACGACGCGACGATGTGGTCGCCGGCCTCGGCGACGTTCGTCAGCGCACCGGTCGTGGCGGCCTGGCCGGAGGCGAACAGCAGCGCGCCGACGCCACCCTCGAGGGCGGCGAGCCGCTCCTCGACGACACCCTGGGTCGGGTTGATGATGCGGGTGTAGATGTTGCCCGGCTCGGCGAGCGAGAACAGCGCCGCAGCGTGGTCCGTGTCGCGGAACTGGAACGACGTCGTCTGATAGATCGGCAGCGCGCGGGCTCCGGTCGTGGGGTCAGGGGTCTGGCCCGCGTGGATCTGCTTGGTCTCGAAGGACCACTGGTCGCTCATGATGGTGTCTCCCGTCGAAGGTCTGTGACCTCGACAGTGACAGCGGATTCGTGCGCCGCGACGGCATCTCACGATGCGAAAGTCGCGGGGCCGCCAGCAGTGATGGTGCTACGAGGGAAGCGCCCTCAGCACATCGAGAACGGCTGCGCGGTGCTCTCGAGGACCGACAGCCAGAGGTCGCCGTCGGGCGAGACGCTGTGCGAGCCGGAGGTGACGAACGGGATCGGCACGTGCACGAAGCGGTGGCGCCGGCGGCCGACGACCATGTCCGTACGCCCGGCCATCGCGGCGTGGACGGCGGTCTGGGCCAGGCGCGCGCAGTAGACCGAGTCGGAGGCGTCGGCCGGCACGGAGCGGATCGCGTAGCCGGGGTTGAAGTAGCGCATCGTCAGCGGCTGGTTGCGGTTGGCGAAGTCCTTGCTGATCTGCTCGCGCAGGAACCCGGCGATGTCACCCAGCACGGCGTTGCCGCTGGCGTCGCGGCGGTCGCTGGCCGGGATGAGGTCCTGGCCGGCGCCCTCGGCGAGCACGATGACGGCGCTGCCGCGCTCGGCGACCCGTCGCTCGAGCAGTGCCAGCAGGCCGTTGTCGCCGTCGAGCGAGAAGCCGACCTCGGGGATCAGGACGAAGTCGGCGTCGTGGTTGGCCAGCGCCGCGTAGCACGCGATGAACCCCGCGTGGCGGCCCATGACCTTGACGATGCCGACACCGCCGACGGCGGCCTCGACCTCGACGCGGGCGGCCTTGATCGACTCGGCGGCCTTGGCGAACGCCGTGGAGAAGCCGAAGCTCTGGCCGATGTGCGGGATGTCGTTGTCGATCGTCTTGGGCACACCGACGACACCGATCGAGAGTCCGCGCGCGGCGATCTCGGCGCCGATGTTGTGGGCCCCACGCATCGAGCCGTCGCCGCCGATGACCATGAGGATGTCGATGTCGAGCTCGACGAGCCGGTCGACGATCGCGGAGGGGTCCTGGGCGCCGCGCGACGAGCCGAGGATCGTGCCGCCGCGCTCGCTGATGCGGGACACGAAGTCGGGCGTCAGCTCGACGACGTCGTGGCCGTTGGACTCGATGAGGCCGGCGTAGCCGTGCTGGAAGCCGACCACGTCGCGTACGCCGTAGTGGGTGTTGAGCTCGAGGACGATCGCCCGGATGACGTCGTTGAGGCCGGGACACAGGCCGCCGCAGGTCACGACGCCGACCTTGGTCGTGGCCGGGTCGAAGAAGATCTTCTGGCGTGGTCCACCGGACTCGAACGTCGGCAGCTCGGCGAGCGGCACGCCGCGCGACGCGATCAGCTCGAGCGTGTCGTCGTAGAGGATGCGGTCGGTCTCGCCGACGTAGTACTCGTTGGTCGTTCGGCCCTCGACGTAGAGCGCGAGAGGCGAGTCGACGGTGCATGCACCGAGCGAACGGACCTGGAGATCGGAGAGGGAGACCACAGGACAATGCTATCCGAGGAAAACCTCACGTTTGACCGCGATGTCGGCCGTATCAGGGAGTGAACACGAGACAGGTTGACGTCGCGGTGGCGAGCAGGCGCCCGGCCGCATCCTTGATGTCGGCCTCGACGAATGCCGCGCGCGAACCCGGTTTGGTGACCCGCCCCTCGGCCGTCACGAGCCCGGTCTCGGTCGTCATGCCGCGGAGGTAGTTGATGGTGAGGTCGAGCGTCGTGTAGGCCATGCCGGCCGGCAGCGTCGACTGCACGGCACAGCCGCACACCGAGTCGAGCAGCGTCGCCGCGAACCCGCCGTGGACCGAGCCGATCGGGTTGTAGTGCGACTCGTCGGGCGTCGCCGTCATCGTCGCGACGCCAGGGCTGACGCTGGCCAGCTCGAGGTTGATGTGGCTCGCGATCGGTGGCGCGGGGAACTTCCCGTCGATCATCGCCTGCAGGTAGTCGAGGCCGGACATCGTGAGCGCCTCGATGGCCTGGGGCCGCGGATCGACCCAGGTGATGGTCTTGTGCTGGGCTGCCTGGTCGAGCGTCATGTCGCGCCTCTTCTCGTACGGGGTCACAGCAGCGTACCATCTGGGTATGGAATCCAAACCCAGCGCTTCGGAGCCCGTGATGGCCGACTACGACTCGGGCACCTGCTCGATCGCGAGGACCGCGCAGATCCTCGGCGATCGCTGGTCCGTGCTGGTCGTCCGCGACCTGTTCAACGGCGTGCGCCGGTTCGACGCCCTGCAGCAGCATCTCGGCGTCGCGCGGGACGTCCTCACCAAGCGGCTCGCGCTCCTGGTCGACGAAGGTCTTGTGGCGAAGCGTCCCTACCGCCCCGAGGGTGAGCGCGCTCGGCACGAGTACGTCCTCACGCCGGCCGGTCGCGACCTGCGCACCGTCATGGTGGCGCTGATGGACTGGGGCGACACCCACCGTCCTGGCCAGGACGGGCCACCGATGTCGCTGCGGCATCGCGACTGCGGCGCCGAGATCCACGCGCACCTGACGTGCGCCGCAGGTCATGAGATCGACTCGACGACTCGTGCCGAGCTCGTCGCACTCCCCGGCGCCAGGCTCGCGGGGTGACTCAGGCGTACGTGTAGTCGTCGAGGGGGAAGCTGCCGGCTTCGCGGAACGCGTTGATCGTCGAGGTGGGCCGCAGCAACGTCGCCATGCCGTGCTGGTTGAAGTAGTACGACCGCGAGGTGGCGCAGCTGCCGTTGACGAACACGGAGTCCTCGAGCCGGTCCGTCATCCGGGCGAGGAACTCGGCGTTGGCGTGCTCCGTGACCTCGAAGGTCGCGGCTCCGCGCCGGTCGACCTCGCGGAGCAGGCGTTTGAGGTGTTTCATCTGCGACTCGATCGTCGTGAAGTAGGACAGCCCCGAGTACGAGTAGGGGCTGTTGAGCGACACGAAGTTGGGGAAGCCCGGCACGGCAACCCCCTCGTACGCCTGGAACTGCTGCTCGCGCCAGAACTTCCCGAGGTCCTTGCCACCGCGTCCGATGACCTCGAACGCCGGGAAGTTGGTGTCCCACAGGTTGAAGCCGGTCGCGAGCACGAGGGTGTCGATCTCGGTCTTCGAGCCGTTCTCGGTGACGATCCCGTCGGGTTCGATGCGCGCGATCGGCGTGGTCTCGAGGTGCACGTTGGCACGGTTGAACGTCGGGAAGTACGTGTTGGAGAACGTCGGCCGCTTGCAGCCGAACGTGTAGTCGGGCGTGAGCTTGCGGCGCGTCTCGGGGTCCTCGACCTGCCGCGCGAGGTGCCGCAGCGCCAGCTTCTCGACGCTGCGGTTGAGCAGCTTGGCGCGGCGATACTTGAGCACCCCGGCGACCATGATCAGCTCGAGGATTCCGCTGCCGATCGTGCGTACGAGGCGCTGGGCGAGCGGCACCCGGGCATAGAGCTTCTGCACGCGCTCCGGGATCGCGCGATCACCCTTGGGCGTCACCCAGATCGCCGTGCGCTGATAGACCGTGAGCTCCGCCAAGCGGGGCGCGATCTCCGGGATCAGCTGCACGGCGGTCGCCCCGGTGCCGATCACCGCGGCCCGCCGGCCCTCGAGCTCGATCGAGTCGTCCCAGCGCGTCGTGTGGATCACGGTCCCGGCGAAGGTGTCGATGCCCGCGATCGCCGGGAACGCCGGCTGCGACAGGAAGCCCGTCGCGGTCAGGAGCAGGCGGGCGTGCAACCGCTCCCCGCCGGCGATGTTCACGGTCCAGTGCTTCCCGTCGTCGTCCCAGACCGCGCCGTCGACGACGGTGTCGAACCGCATGTGCCGCCGGACGTCGTACTTCTCGGCGACGTGTGTCGCGTACGCCTTGAGCTCGGCCCCAGGTGCGTAGAGCCGCGACCACGAGGGATTGGGCTCGAACGAGTAGGAGTAGGTCGACGACGGGATGTCGACCGCGAGGCCGGGGTAGCGGTTGACGTGCCAGGTGCCGCCCAGGTCGCTCTCGCGCTCGAGGATCACGAGATCGTCGCGGCCGAGCTTCCGCAGCTGGATGGCCGCACCGATCCCGCCGAATCCTGCGCCCACGATCACCGCGTCGTGGATGGTCTCGGCCATGAGTCCTCCCAGACTTCAGATAATCAGAATATCTGGACCCAGTGAACCACCTCTCGCGGCGCGTGACAACCGGCACGGGGCGACGATGCGGCAAGATGGCCGCATGACGCTCGACATCACCGTGCGCGGCTCAGCCGAGCAGCACTATCCCGCCGAACGCGCGATCGTGTCGATGGCCGCGGCCGTCGAAGGACCCGATCGGCAGCAGGTCTTCCAGGACGCCGTCGCGATCCACGATCCACTGGTCTCGCAGCTGCGTGAGCTGGTCGAGCTCCGCGCGGTCGGCCCGTGGTCGAGCGACCAGGTGCGGGTCTTCAGCCACCGGCCGTGGGACGCGGAGGGCAAGCGCGGTGAGCCCGTGCACGTCGCCCGGGTGCAGGTCGGCGCCGAGTTCACCGACTTCGAGCGGCTCAGCGGATTCCTCGACTTCTGGTCGGGCAAGGACGGTGTCGAGGTCGCCGGCATCGGGTGGGACGTGGGTGTCAAGAACCGCCGGTCGTACGAGGCCGAGGTCCGCAAGGCGGCCGTGGACGACGCCGTCAACAAGGCCCAGTCCTACGCCAACGCCGTCCGGCGCGGCAAGGTCATGGCGGTCCAGCTCGCCGACCCCGGAATGCTGACCCACCACATCGAGAGCCCGGCCGCGTTCCCGATGCTGGCCAAGTCGGGCTTCGCCGACACCTCCGACGGCGGGCCGGAGCTCGACCTGACCCCCGCCGAGATCGTCATCCACGTCGACGTCGACGCCCGCTTCGTCGCGGAGTGATCGCGCCGGTCAGTCGAAGAACACGATCTTGACCAACGCCACCACGCCGATCACCAGGATCACCGCGCGGAGCACGGGCGGTGGCAGGCGGCGGCCGATCCTCGCGCCCAGCTGACCACCCAGCAGGCTGCCGGCGGCGATGAGCCCGACGACCTTCCAGTCGATCTTGTCCCACGCCACGATCATGAACGCGAGGGCCGCGACCGCGTTGACGATCGTCGCCAGCACGTTCTTGATGCCGTTGATGTCCTGCAGCCCGATCGTGAGCAGGACACCGAGCAGGCCGACGAGCAGGATGCCTTGGGCGGCGCCGAAGTAGCCGCCGTAGATCCCGGCGGCGTACACGCCGAGCGGCAGGACCCACTCGGAGGCACGCGGCGGGGCGCCTGGCTCGGCCCTCCGGCGAGCCGTGCGGCGTTGGACCGCCGGCCCGGCGACGACCATGACGAGCCCGATCGAGATCAGGACCGGGACGATGGCCCGGAACGAGTCGGCCGGCAGCACCAGCAGGAGGATCGCGCCGCTCAGGGCACCGAGCACGGAGGCCGGTGCGAGTCGCAGCAGGAGTGCACGGTGACGGAGCGCCTCGGCACGGTAGCCGTGGACGCCGGAGAGCCCGCCGGCGACCAGGCCGATGTTGTTCGAGACGTTGGCCGTGAGCGCCGGGTAGCCGAACAGCAGCAGCGTCGGGAACGTGATGAGCGTGCCAGAGCCGACGATGACGTTGATCATGCCGGCCCACACGCCGGCCGCGAAGATCACGATCGCCTCGATCACGCGCTCACCTCCCGTCGCCCGACCCGAGTCTCGCGCAGCCGGCCACAGGCGAGGTGGCCGGGCCTGACAAGGGCCTCTGACCTGCGCAAACGTGGCTCACCGATTTGAGCCCGGAACATACCGAGCGTACGCTCGAAGCATGTGGTCCTCGCTGCACGACCGGTTCGCGACGCTCCTGGGTGCCGCCAAGCTGCCGCGACGGCGGGTGCGCCTGAGCCTGCCCGGCCGCGGCCCGATGAGGGTCGTCTACGACAAGGCCGTGGTCCACGAGAGCTACAGCGTCAGGGCCCGGGTGCTCCAGCGGACGATCCGCATCGTGTTCAAGCCGGTGCTGCGCTTCACCCCGATCAGCGAGCGCACGTTCGCCGCGATCCGGACGATCGACGGGCTCCAGTCGCGTCGCAAGCGCTCGCCGCACATCACGTTCGAGGTCTATGAGCTCGGCGGGGTGCGGGTCGAGCAGATGCGGCACCGCTACGGCCCCGAGAGCGACATGACGCTGCTCTACCTGCACGGCGGCGGGTTCTTCTCCGGCAGCATCACGACGCATCGCCGCATCTGCGAGCGACTCGCGCTCAGGACCGGCGCGACGGTCATCTCCGTCGACTACGTCCAGCTGCCCGAGGGCACCGTGGCCGACTCGGTCCAGGACGCGATCTCCGCGTACGCCGCACTCGTCGACGCGAGCGAGCACCCGGACAAGATCGTGGTCGCCGGCGACTCGGCCGGCGGCTACCTCACGATGAAGGTCGCCGAGCTCGCCACCCGTCGCGGGCTGCCCGCGCCGGCCGCCCTGATCGGCTTCTCGCCCCTGCTGAGCGTCGACCCGGACCGCGAGGACAAGGCGGTCGAGCGCGTCGCGAGGGCCCGCGACGCCTATCTGCCGATCACCCGCATCGCGCACATCCGCGAGCGCTGGCTGCCAGAGGACGGCGCCCCGATCGAGGGGTATGCGTCACCGCTGCACGCGTCGGCCTACATCACCTCGCCGACGTTCCTCGTCGCGGTCGAGGACGAGCTCCTGCGGCCGGAGGTCGAGGCCATGGCGCTGCTGCTGTCAGAGCGCGGCGTCGAGGTCGAGACCCACCTGTGGCGCAAGCAGGTGCACGCCTTCCCGGTGCTCGTCGACGTCCTGCCCGAGAGCGAGATGGCGATCCAGCTCGCCGCCGACTTCGCGCGTCGGGCCGTCGGCGAGCTCGACCGCGCCCCGATCGAGGACCCGGACAGCCACGAGGAGGTCCTCACCGGCGAGATCGTGCCGGACGAGGACGACTCCGCAGCCTGACGTTCTTCGATCCGCCCTACTCGTCGAAGGTGATCCGCAGCGAGCCGCGCACCAGCTTGCCGTCGTCCTTGGACGTCACGGAGAGCCCGGCCGCCTTGAGCGGCTTCATCTGGTTGAGCCCGTCCTCGATGTCCCCGGGCGGATCCGCCTTGAGCAGTGCGGACACGATCGCGTCGATGTCGACGTACAGCGCGGTGAAGGCATGTTCGGGGTCGGGGATGACCTCGGTGAACGACTTCTGCTTCCCCAGACCCCCGTCACGGGCCATCGAGCCGGCCATGTCGGAGTTCGTGGCGATGACGTTCTCCTGACCGCTCAGCTGGACTCCGAGGAGGTCGGCCCACTTGACCAGGCCCGTGACCAGCCGGGCAGCCTCGTCCTTGTCGGTCTGGAGCGCGACTCCGACATCGAGGCTGCCGAAGTCGGCGGGACCGGTGAGCGTCGGCAGGATGTCGAGGTTCTTCGCACCGATCGCGGCGGTGAACCCGTCCATGAAGATGGCTTCGAGATCGTCCGGCAGCTTGAGGTTGAGCTCGTCCTCCAAGGGTGCGAGAGAGGCACTCGTCCCGTCCTCGCCGAGCTCGCTGTTGAACCCCTCCCGGAACGCGCTCCTGAGCTCGTCCTGTGCTTCCTTCGGGAAGGCGGACAGACCCGGGAAGGACAGGCCGATCGCGGTGTCGTCGGGGAGCCGGCCGATCGTTGACGGCTTGTAGGTCACGTCAGCCTTGGGAGAGCGGGTGATGCTGAGCAGCTCGAGCGCCGATCCTTGCGCGCGGAGCGTCAGCGCGGTCGACGACTGATCGACCTGGCTCTCGAGACCCGGCACGCCGAGCCCGGCGACTGCGGCCGAGCCGAAGATGCCCTTGATGTCGGCCCATGCCGAGAACACGCCTTGATTCCCCAGGTCCGCCATGTCCTTCGTGAACTTCTTCGACGTGCTCAGAGGCGCCTTCTTGGCGTCCTTGACCGCTTCGTCCGCCGTCGCCTGCTTCTCGGCGACGATCGCGTAGCCATCGAGGAACGCGACTCCGGCGGTGTCATCGGCACACGCGAAGAGCGCCTTGAGGCCCTTCTTGGCCTTGCCCTCGTCGTCGACCTGCACCGCGAAGACGGGGGTCTCGCCGTCCTTCTCGAGGGCGAGGCCGATGCGGTTCCCGATCCACGGCTCGATGTCCTTGTCGTACGACAGGTCGCAGCCGCCCTGGTCGAGGATCTCCGTGAAGATGAGCTTGCGGACGTCCTGGTCGGCACTCTTGATGCCGACCGACTCCGCGGCCTTGGGGAACTTCCGGATCAGCTTGAACAGGGCGATCTTCTGGCTCGCGGAAGGATCGAGGTCCAGGCGCGCGTACGCGATGACCGAGGCCGGGAGGACGTCGTGGGGCTGGGCACCGCCGCCGTCGAGCTTCTTGACGACGGCGAACGCGCCACCGGCCAGCGCGAGGACGACGACCGCGGCGATCGCGCCGATCACGAGTCGCTTGACGCTGCGGCCACCCTCCGGAGGCTCGGAGGGCGTCGAGAGCTCGTCGGCGATCGGGGGCTGCTCGGTCATACGGGTTCCTTCGGAGGATTCGCGGGGGAGTCAGAGGACTCTATCGGAGTCTCGCCGGGCATCTGGCCGGTTTGGACCGAATGGGAACGTCCTGTCTGCGAGATCGCTCACAAACAATCAGGCTTGACTGTTTGTGGAAATGTCCGCATGCTGGGGGCGTGACGGATTCGGGCACCTCGGTGCGTACGCCCCAGGGTGAGCGCACCCGAGCCATGCGGCTGCGGCTGATGGAGGCCACGGTCGACTGCCTCGTCGAGCTGGGCTGGGCCGGCACGACCACCACGGTCGTGAGCAAGCGCGCGGGCGTGAGTCGCGGGGCGCAGCTGCATCACTTCCCCAGCAAGCAGGACCTCGTGGTCGCTGCGGTCGGCCACCTGACCGAGCGTCGGCGCGAGGACATGAAGCGGGCGGCAGCAGATCTGCCCGAGACCGGCCGCACGCGGGCCGTCCTCGAGATCCTCAGCCAGCAGTTCGTCTCTCCGGTGTTCTTCGCGGCGCTCGAGCTGTGGGTCGCCGCGCGCACCGACGCCGGCCTGCGCGCCGAGGTCGCCCCGTTGGAACGGCGAGTCGGGCGCGAGACACATGCGTACGCGCTCGAGCTGCTGGCGATCGACGAGTCACGCGGCGACAACCGGCGCCTGGTGCAGGCGACCCTCGACCTGCTGCGTGGCCTCGGCCTCGCGGCCTCCCTCAGTGACGACGCCAAGCGTCGAGCCGCCGTGCTCGACTCGTGGGCCGTCGTCCTCGACGACGAGCTGGAGCTCTCATGACCATCCTTGACGGACTGTTGTCCGACCTCGCTGACGAGAGCCTGCAGCTCGACACGTGGGTTGCGGGTCTGCCCGCCGCCGGCTGGGAGACGGTCACGACGCCCGAGGGCTGGACCGTGGCGCACCAGATCGGCCACCTGCACTGGACCGACGCGGCCTCGCTCGCGGCGATCACCGACCAGGACGAGTTCGGCCGCGGCATGAAGCGCGCCGCCGCCAACCCCGAGGGATACGTCGACGAGGGCGCCGAGGAGATGGCGATGCTGCCGCCCGAGGAGCTGCTCGCGACGTGGCGTGAAGGACGGGTTGCCCTCGACGCAGCACTGCGGGCAGTGCCCGACGGCGAGAAGATCCCCTGGTACGGCCCGCCGATGAGTCCGGCCTCGATGGCCACGGCTCGGATCATGGAGACCTGGGCGCACAGTCATGACGTCGGCGAGGCGCTGGGTCTCACGATCCCGCAGACCTCGCGGGCCAAGCACGTGTGCCACATCGGCGTACGCGCACGCGGCTACGCCTACCTCGTCCGCGGCGAACCCGTGCCGGAGACCGACGTACGCGTCGAGCTGACCGGGCCCGACGGCGACCTGTGGACGTGGGGGCCGGACGACTCCGCCGAACGGGTCACCGGCTCGGGCTACGACTTCGCGCTGCTCGCGACCCGTCGCCGGCATCTCGACGACGTCGACGTACGGGCCGAGGGCGAGCACGCGGCGCACTGGCTGACGATCGTGCAGGCGTTCGCCGGGCTTCCCGGCAACGACCCGGCCAGGCTGGCGGACCGATGACGGCCCCGATGATCCGAGTCGGCAACTGCTCGGGCTACTACGGCGACCGCATCTCGGCGATGCGGGAGATGCTCGAGGGCGGGGACCTGGACTACCTGACCGGCGACTACCTCGCCGAGCTCACGATGCTGATCCTCGGCCGTGACCGGATGAAGGACGAGTCGCTCGGCTATGCCAAGACGTTCGTGCGACAGATGACCGAGTCGATGGGACTCGCCAAGGAGCGCGGTGTCAGGATCGTCGCGAACGCCGGCGGTCTCAACCCCGCCGGACTCGCAGCGAGGCTGCGCGAGATCGCTGCGTCGCAGGACCTCGACGTCACGATCGCCCACGTCGAGGGCGACGACCTGCTGGGCCGCGCCGCCGAGCTCTCGTTCGGCGAGGTCATGACCGCCAACGCCTATCTCGGCGCCTTCGGCATCGCGACCGCCCTGCGGGCCGGAGCCGACATCGTCGTGACGGGCCGGGTCACCGACGCGTCCGTTGTCGTCGGGCCCGCCATCGCGGAGCTCGGCTGGGGTCGCGACGACCTCGACCAGCTCGCCGGCGCGGTCGTCGCCGGACACGTCATCGAGTGCGGCACCCAGGCGACTGGCGGCAACTTCTCCGGGTTCGCGAATGTCGACATGTCGACACCTTTGGGATTCCCCATCGCCGAGATCTCCGAGGACGGCTCGGTCGTCATCACGAAGCACGAGGGCACCGGCGGCGCCGTCACGGTCGACACCGTCACGGCGCAGCTCGTCTACGAGATCGGCGGCCCGTCCTACCTCGGCCCCGACGTCTCGACCCGGCTCGACACCATGACCCTGACCCAGGAGGCGCCCGACCGGGTCGCCATCACCGGCGTCGTCGGAGAGCCGCCACCGGAAACGACCAAGGTCTGCCTGAACGCGTTCGGCGGATTCCGCAACAGCGTGGAGTTCCTGCTGACCGGGCTCGACATCCCGGCGAAGGCCGACCTGATCCAGCGCCAGATGGAAGCCGCGCTGGCTGCCGGGACGGTCCCCGAAACCGTCGAGTGGCAGCTCGACCGCACGGACGCACCCGACCCGGCGACCGAGGCGCAGGCGACCTCGCTGCTGCGGTGTCACGTCAAGAGTGCGGCGCCGGAGCCGGTCGGCCGGGCGTTCAGCGACGCGGCGATCCAGCTCGCGCTCGCCTCCTACCCCGGCTTCAGCGTCACCCGGCCACCCTCCGCGGGCACGCCGTACGGCATCTATCGCCCGGCGTACGTCCCGCAGTCGGAGGTCCCGCACGTCGTCGTGCACGCGGACGGTCGTCGTGAGGAGGTCACGCCACCACCGGTCCGTGAGCCTGTCGAAAAAACAACGGACGTCCCTTCGGCAGGCGCAGGGACCGAGGACCTCGGCGACTGGGCGGCCGAGACCGTACGGGCGCCGTTGGGACGACTCGCGTACGCGCGATCGGGCGACAAGGGCGGCGACGCCAACATCGGCGTGTGGATCCCCGTCGACCATCCGGCCCGCGACGACGCGTACGCGTGGCTCTCCGGGTTCCTCGACGAGGCGACCGTGCGTGAGCTGATCGACGAGGCGGCGACGCTCGATCTCGAGATCCACCCGCTGCCCAACCTCGCCGCGGTCAACATCGTCGTCCACGGCCTGTTGGGCGAGGGTGTGGCCTCCTCGACACGACTGGACCCCCAGGCCAAGGGCGTCGGCGAATGGCTGCGGGCCCGTGACTGTGCGATCCCGGCCTCGCTGCTGTCCGACCCGATCGGGGAGGCAGCGCTGTGAGCGCCTGGGACACCCCGGAGCGCCGGGCACTGCGTGAGATGGTCACCGCGTTCACCGAGAAGGAGGTCGTCCCGCACCTGCCGGCGTGGGAGGACGCCTGCGAGGTGCCGCGTGACCTGCACCAGAAGGCCGCCGAGGCCGGGCTGCTCGGCGTCGCGTTCCCCGAGGAGGTCGGTGGCCAGGGCGGCGACCTGGTCGACTCGGCGATCGTCACCGAGGCCGTGCTCGAGGCCGGGGGCTCGACGGGCCTCATCGCCGCCTTGTTCACCCATGGCATCGCGCTGCCGCACATCGTGGCATCCGGCAACGCCGAGCTGATCGACCGCTACGTGCGTCCGACGCTCGCGGGCGAGCTGATCGGCTCGCTCGGCATCACCGAGCCCGGGGGCGGCTCGGACGTCGCCAACATCCGTACGAAGGCCGTCCGCGATGGTGACGACTTCGTGGTCAACGGCGCCAAGACCTTCATCACCTCGGGCGTGCGCGCCGACTTCGTGACGACTGCCGTGCGTACCGGCGGCGAGGGCTACGGCGGCATCAGCCTGCTGGTCATCGACAAGGGCACGCCCGGGTTCACCGTCGCGCGGCCGCTCAAGAAGATGGGCTGGCACTGCTCCGACACCGCCGAGCTGAGCTTCGACGACGTACGTGTGCCCGCGAGCAACATCGTCGGCGACGTCGACGGTGGGTTCGTGCTGGTGATGCAGCAGTTCGTCAGCGAGCGGCTCGGCCTGGCCGTGCAGGCGTACTCGACGGCACAGCGGTCCCTCGACCTCGCTGTGGCGTACGCCCGGGAGCGCGAGACGTTCGGCAAGCCTCTGATCGCGCGCCAGGTCATCCGTCACAAGCTCGTGGACATGCACCGGCGTACGGCCGCGGCGCGGGCGCTGACCCGGCAGGCGGTCGAACGAGCCGTCGACGGCGACCGCACCGATCCGGCGATCATCCTCGACGCCGTGCTCGCCAAGAACCAGTCGGTCGAGGCGTGCGAGTGGGTCGTCTCCGAAGCCGTGCAGATCTTCGGCGGCATGGGCTACATGCGCGAGTCCGAGATCGACCGGCACTACCGCGATGCCCGCATCCTCGGCATCGGCGGTGGCGCCACCGAAGTCCTGAACGACCTGGCCGCCAAGCTCCTGGGGTACGCATGAAAACCACTGTCGACCCGTCCACCGAGACGTACGAGACCAACCGGACGCTGATGCTCGAGCGGCTCGCCGACCTGGCCGAGCAGCACGCCGAGGCGCTGGCCGGCGGCGGTGAGCGCTACGTCCAGCGCCACCACGAGCGCGGCAAGCTCACCGCCCGTGAGCGCATCGAGCTGCTGATCGACCCCGACTCACCGTTCCTCGAGCTGTCGACCCTGGCGGCGTGGGGCACCGACTTCGCCGTCGGGGCGTCGATCGTGACCGGCATCGGCGTGGTCGAAGGCGTCGAGTGCATGATCGTCGCGAACGACCCGACGGTGAAGGGTGGTTCGTCGAACCCCAGCACCCTCAAGAAGGGGCACCGGGCCGCGCAGATCGCGCACGAGTGCGGGCTGCCGACGATCAACCTCGTCGAGTCCGGGGGCGCGGACCTGCCGACGCAGAAGGACATCTTCATCCCCGGCGGCGGCTCGTTCCGCAGCATCACCAAGGCCAGCGCGGATCGCCGTCCCACCGTCGCGCTGGTGTTCGGCAACTCGACCGCCGGCGGGGCGTACATCCCGGGCATGAGCGACTACGTCGTGATGGTCAAGGGTGGCGCCAAGGTGTTCCTCGGCGGCCCGCCGCTGGTCAAGATGGCGACCGGTGAGGAGTCCGACGACGAGTCGCTCGGCGGCGCCGAGATGCACGCGCGTACGTCCGGCCTCGCCGACTATCTCGCCGTCGATGAGCTCGACGCGATCCGCATCGGCCGCTCGATCGTGCGGCGGCTCAACTGGCGCAAGCACGGGTTCACGCCCGAGCCGACGTACGCCGAACCGGTGCTCGATCCCGAGGAGCTGCTCGGCATCGTGCCGACGGACCTCAAGATCCCGTTCGACCCTCGCGAGGTCATCGCAAGGGTCGTCGACGGGTCCGAGTTCGACGAGTTCAAGCCGCTCTACGGCACGTCGCTCGTGACCGGTTTCGCGCAGCTGCACGGCTACCCGATCGGCATCCTCGCCAACGCCCAGGGCGTGCTGTTCAGCGAGGAGGCGCAGAAGGCGACGCAGTTCATCCAGCTCGCCAACCAGACCGACACGCCGTTGCTGTTCCTGCACAACACCACGGGCTACATGGTCGGCGCCGAGTACGAGCAGGGCGGCATCATCAAGCACGGCGCCCAGATGATCAACGCGGTGTCCAACTCGACGGTGCCGCACCTCTCGGTCGTGATCGGCGCGTCCTACGGCGCCGGGCACTACGGCATGAGCGGCCGGGCGTACGACCCGCGGTTCATGTTCAGCTGGCCCAACGCGAAGTCCGCCGTCATGGGTCCCGCCCAGCTCGCCGGGGTCATCTCGATCGTCGCGCGCGGCGCCGCCGAGGCGAAGGGCCAGCCGTACGACGAAGAGGGCGACAAGGCCATGCGGGCCTACGTCGAGGAGCAGATCGAGAAGGAGTCCCTGGCCTACTTCACGTCGGGGATGCTCTACGACGACGGCGTGATCGACCCGCGCGACACCCGCACGATCCTCGGCATCTGCCTGTCCGCGATCAACACGCGCCCCGTCGAAGGTGCCAAGGGATACGGAGTGTTCCGCCTGTGAGCGCGACTTTTGAAGACTTCCGGCCCACTCGGACCCGCGTTCGTGGGCCGCAACCCATCACGTGGGGAGTCCTCGCATGATCACGTCCATCCTCGTCGCCAACCGGGGGGAGATCGCTCGCCGCATCTTCCGGACGTGCCGCGAGCTCGGCATCCGCACCGTCGCGGTGCACTCGGACGCCGATGCGGGGGCGCCGTTCGTCGCGGAGGCCGACGTCGCCGTACGCCTGCCGGGCAACGCGCCGACCGACACCTACCTGCGCGGAGACCTGGTCGTCGCCGCTGCGCTCAAGGCCGGCGCCGACGCGATCCACCCCGGCTACGGCTTCCTGTCCGAGAACGCCGAGTTCGCCCGCGCCGTCACCGACGCCGGTCTGACCTGGATCGGTCCCGCGCCCGAGACGATCGACGCGATGGGGTCCAAGATCCGTGCCAAGGAGCTCATGGCCGCCGGCGGCGTGCCGATCCTGTCAGTCGACGCGTCGACCGCACGTGCTGAGGACTTCCCGCTGCTGGTCAAGGCATCCGCCGGAGGTGGCGGTCGCGGCATGCGCGTCGTCAGCGATCCGGCCGACCTCGAGGGCGAACTCGCGGCTGCCGGCGCCGAGGCGCTGTCGGCGTTCGGCGACGCCACGGTGTTCGTCGAGCCCTATCTGCCGACCGCGCGCCACATCGAGGTGCAGGTCATGGCCGACACCCACGGCACGTGCTGGGTCGTCGGCGACCGCGACTGCTCGATCCAGCGGCGGCACCAGAAGGTCGTCGAGGAGGCGCCCGCCCCCGCGGTGAGCGATCCCGTACGCACGACGCTGCACGATGCAGCGCGCGCTGCGGTCAAGGCCGTGGACTACGTCGGCGCCGGCACCGTCGAGTTCCTCGTCGCCGACGCGCACCTCGACACCGGCAAGGCGTACTTCCTCGAGATGAACACCCGCCTCCAGGTCGAGCACCCGGTGACCGAGGAGGTGTTCGGCGTCGATCTCGTCGCCCAGCAGATCCGGGTCGCCGAGGGCGCGCAGCTCGGCGAGGAGCCGACAGGTCCGCAAGGGCACGCCATCGAGGTGCGGCTCTACGCCGAGGACCCGGCGGACGACTGGCAGCCCCAGACCGGCACCGTCCGTACGTTCGAGGTTCCCGACGGCGTGCGGGTCGACTCCGGCGTCGAGTCGGGATCAGTCGTCGGCATCCACTACGACGCGATGATCGCCAAGGTCGTCGCGCACGGGGCGGACCGCACGACGGCGATCCGCAAGCTGGGCGACGCCCTCCGGCGTATGCGGGTCCACGGCGTGCGGACCAATCTCGACTTCCTCCGGTCGATCCTCGCCGACGAGGAGTTCGGCGCAGCGCGGATCCACACCGCGCTGCTGGACGAGCGACTGGACCAGTGGGTCACGCCGGCTCTGGACAGGCAGCAGATTCACACGGCGGCGCTCGCTGCGGCGTTGGCAGAGGCGACGACCGCGACCGCGAACGCCAAGGTGCTGGGTCGCATCCCGACGGCGTACCGCAACGTCCCGAGCCGGGACCGCGTCCGGAACTACGCGGTGGACGCGGACCATCACATCGGGATCATGTATGAGAGTCGAGGCGGCCGGCTGGTCACGGGTGCCCACCACACGTCGACCGTCGTCGAGGCGACGCCCACGAGGGTGGTGCTCGACGTCGCCGGGATCGTCGAGACGTACGCCGTCGCCGTCGGTGACGGCTGGGTCGACGTCGACGGGCCGCACGGTTCGATCACGCTGACACCGGTGCCGACGTTCGTCGACCCCGCCGACGTCATCGCCGAGGGATCGCTGCTGGCCCCGATGCCGGCAGCCGTCATCAGCGTCGCTGTCGCCGACGGGCAGCACGTCAGCAAGGGCGACGTGGTCGTCGTCCTCGAGGCCATGAAGATGCAACACACCATCACCGCGCCGACCGACGGCGTCGTGTCCGGGCTCTCGGTCACCCCCGGCAGCCAGGTCGAGTCGGGCGCCGTGCTCGCAGTCATCCACGTTTCGACAAGCTCAACGAGCGAAGGGTCATCATGAACAACTTCACCGAGTCAGACGAGCGCCTCGCGCTGCGCAAGGCCGTGGCCGACCTCGGGGCGAAGTACGGCCGCGACTACTTCGAGCGAGCCGCCAAGGAAGGACGCAAGACCACCGAGCTGTGGGAGGAGGCCGGCAAGCTCGGCTACCTCGGCGTCGCGGTGCCGGAGGAGTTCGGCGGCGGCGGCGGTGACATCGGCGACCTCGCGGCGGTCTGCGAGGAGCTGGCGGCAGCCGGCAGCCCGCTGCTGCTCATGGTCGTCTCGCCGGCGATCGTCGGCACGATCATCGCGCAGTACGGCACGCAGGAGCAGAAGGAGCGCTGGCTGCCCGGGCTCGCCGACGGCACCTCGACGTTCGCGTTCTCGATCACCGAGCCCGACGCGGGCTCCAACTCGCACAAGATCATCACGACGGCGTACCGGGAGGACGACGGCTGGCGGCTCAAGGGCACCAAGACGTACATCTCCGGCGTCGACGAGGCCAGCCACGTCCTGGTGGTGGCGCGCACGGAGGACGCCAAGACCGGCAACCTCAAGCCGGCGCTGTTCCTCGTGCCGACCGACGCCGAGGGCTTCACCCATCAGCAGATCGACATGGGCATCACCTCGCCGGAGAAGCAGTTCACGCTGTTCTTCGACGACGTACGCGTGCCCGCCGACACCCTGATCGGCAGCGAGGACGCCGGGATCGACCAGCTGTTCGCCGGGCTCAACCCCGAGCGCATCATGGGCGCGGCATTCGCGACCGGCACCGCCCGCCTCGCGCTGGCCAAGGCATGTGAGTACGCCAAGCAGCGCCAGGTCTGGAAGGCGCCGATCGGCTCCCACCAGGCGATCGCCCACCCGCTGGCGCAGACGTTCATCGAGATCGAGATGGCCCGGCTCATGACGCAGAAGGCCGCGGCGCTCTACGTCGCCGGTGACTTCATGGCGGCAGGCGAGGCGGCCAACATGGCGAAGTACGCCGCCGGCGAGGCCGTGTGCAACGCGGTCGACCGGGCGATCCAGACGCATGGTGGCAACGGCCTGGCCGACGAGTACGGTCTGGTGCAGATGCTGGCCGGCTCGCGGCTGTCCCGCATCGCACCGGTCAGCAAGGAGATGGTGCTCAACTTCATCGCCCAGTTCTCGCTGGGCCTCCCCAAGTCCTATTGAGAACTTCCCGCTGAGCCTGACGTTTCTGTCGCGACACGCCGCGGCACCAGAGCAGAAACGTCAGGCTCACGGTGAACGAAAGGAAACGTATGACTGAGCTGGTGCACCTCGAGGTGGCCGACCAGGTCGCCACGATCACGCTCGACAGCGAGCGCAACCGCAACGCCCTCAGCAAGCAGCTCGTCACCGAGCTCGCGGCTCACCTGACGACGGCCGACGCCGATGCGGACGCCAAGGCGATCCTGATCCGCTCGGCCGGCACCGTGTTCTGCTCCGGTGCCGACATGACCGAGGCCGTCAGTGGTGGCATGGCCGAGGGGGCCAAGGCGATCGTCGCCCTGCAGCGCCAGATCGCGACCGCGGCCAAGCCCGTCGTCGTCGAGCTGGGCGGGCCGGTACGCGCCGGGGGGCTCGGCATCGTCGGTGCCGCCGACATCGTCATCGCGGCCGAATCGGTGTCGTTCCAGCTGACCGAGGTACGACTCGGACTGGCGGCAGCGATCATCTCGCTCAGCCTGATCCCGCGGTTCAGTGACCGAGCCGCGGCGGACCTGTTCCTCACGGCCCGGAAGTTCGATGCCGCCGAAGCAGCCGAGGTCGGGCTGGTCACCCGGGCGGTCCCCGACGCGGAGCTCGGGGCCGCGGTCGCCGAGGTCCTCGCCGATCTCGGCAAGGCCTACCCGCAGGGCCTCCGCGAGAGCAAGAAGATCCTCAACCGTGACCTGGTCGCCCGCATCGACGAGCGCGGTGACGAGGTCGCGGCGCTGTCGGCCGAGCTGTTCGCGAGTGACGAGGCGCGTGAGGCGATGACGGCGTTCCTGGGCAAGAAGGCGTAGTCCGGGATCCGGACGCGGCATGCGCGACCCCGCTGACGGTCGTACGGTCGAGGGACCGACCTGAGGAGATGCATGCGGCACGTGCTGAGGGCGTTCGCCCTGGTCCTGCTGATGGTGGCTGTTGCCTCGTCGTGCACGACGGACGGCTCCGACGATCGGCCGGTCGTCCGGGTCGGCACCGAGGGGACCTATCCCCCGTTCTCGTTCCACGACCCCGACAGCAAGCAGCTGACCGGCTACGACATCGACGTCATCAAGGCCGTCGCCAAGCAGGCCGGATGGCGCCTGGAGTTCGTCGAGACCCAGTTCGACGCGATCTTCGCGGCCCTGCAGGCCAAGCGCATCGACGTCATCGCCAACCAGGTGTCGATCAACCCCGAGCGCGAGGGCAAGTACGGACTGTCGAGTGCCTACACGTACTCGCACGGCGTCATCGTCGTGAAGAAGGGCACGAAGGGCATCACGTCCCTCGCGGACCTGAAGGGCAGGACCACGGCCCAGTCGACGACGAGCAACTGGTCCGCCGTCGCCAAGAAGGCCGGAGCGAAGGTCGAGGGGGTCGAGGGCTTCGCGCAGGCGGCCGCGCTGGTCTCGCAGGGCCGCGTGGACGCGATCGTCAACGACAACATCGCCGTGCTCGACTACCTCAACACCACGGGCTCGGACAAGATCGAGATCGCCGGCAACGCGGGAGACGAGGTCAGCAAGCAGGCGCTCGCGTTCCGCAAGGGTGATCCGCGTCTTGAGGAGGCCGACCGCGCCCTGCAGGAGCTGCGAGCCGACGGCACCCTGACGAAGATCTCCCAGAAGTACTTCAAGGCCGACGTCTCGGCCGCGAACGACGGCACGGTCGACGTCTCCGGCGGCCGCAAGGGCAAGAGTGACGCCGACACGGTCAAGGACGCGGCGTGGCCCATGCTGCGCGGTCTGCTCAAGGCGACGATCCCCATCACGATCATCAGCTTCGCGATCGGGCTGGCGCTCGCGGTGGCTGCGGCACTGGCACGTCTCTCCGGCAAGCTGCTCCTGAGTGGCATCGCGCGGACGTACGTGTCGATCATCCGTGGCACCCCGCTCCTGGTGCAGCTGTTCATCGTGTTCTACGGGCTCCCCGAGATCGGGATCGACCTCGCCCCGTGGCCTGCGGCGATCCTCGCGCTCAGCCTCAACGTCGGCGGATACGCCGCGGAGATCGTCCGGTCGGCGATCCTGTCCGTCCCTCGTGGCCAGTTCGAGGCGGCCTCGACGATCGGCATGGGCTATTGGCAGACCATGCGCCGGATCGTCTTCCCCCAGGCCGCGCGCATCGCCGTGCCGCCGCTGTCCAACACCTTGATCTCGTTGGTCAAGGACACGTCGCTGTTGTCCGTGGTGCTGGTCACCGAGCTGTTCCGCGAGGCGGTATACGCCGCTTCGGCGGCGCAGATCTTCATGCCGCTCTACACCGTCGCGGCGCTCTACTACTGGATCGTCTGTGCTGGTCTCTCCCTCGTGCAGGGCCGGCTCGAGACCCGACTGAACAGGTTCGTGGCGTCATGACCGGTCCTCTCGTACGCGCTGCCGGTGTCCACAAGTCGTTCGGCGACCACCACGTCCTCCGCGGCGTCGACCTCGACGTCGACGCCGGCACGACGACCGCGATCATCGGGCCCTCCGGCTCGGGCAAGACCACGATCCTGCGTTCGCTGAACGTGCTCGAGCGCCCGGACTCCGGCACGATCCGCATCGACGACGTCGAGGTCGACTTCGCGACCTTGCCGCCCAAGGGTGGTGCAGCCGGCCAGCAGATCGCTGCGTTGAGAGCACAGAGCGGCATGGTGTTCCAGGCTCACAACCTGTTCCCGCACAAGACCGTCATCCAGAACGTCCTCGAGGGTCCGGTCCAGGTGCAGAAGCGTCCGCTCGAGCAGGCGGTCGACGAGGCCACGGCACTCCTCGACCAGGTGGGCCTGGGCGACAAGGCGGACCAGTACCCGTTCCAGCTGTCCGGCGGTCAGCAGCAGCGCGTCGGCATTGCCCGGGCGCTGGCGCTCAAGCCTCGCGTCATGCTGTTCGACGAGCCGACGTCGGCGCTCGACCCTGAGCTCGTCGGCGAGGTGCTGTCGGTCATCAAGGACCTCGCGGCTGAGGGCTGGACCAGTGTGCTCGTCACGCACGAGATCCGCTTCGCCGAGCATGTCGCCGACCAGGTCCTGTTCCTCGACCACGGTGTCGTGGTCGAGCGCGGCCCCAGCGCGCAGGTCATCGGCGACCCGCGCGAGGAACGTACGCAACAGTTCCTCAAGCGGATCCTCGACCCAGCCTGAGTCAGCGCAGCGGGGCGGACGCCGACCCCGGCTGCACGTGCTTGGTGCCGAGGTAGCTGACCTTGACCTTCTTGCCCAGTCTCGGTGAGCCGTCGGCGGACCCCAGGAGGGTGAGGCTCGTGCGCCCCTTCGTCAGCGGCAGCTCGACGCCGAACCGCTTGGTCGTCACCCGCACCGAGCCGTTGGCGCGGACGCCGGTCGCGCGCTCCGTGACCCGGATGCCGACGATCGCCTTCTTGCGACGGACCTCGACGTCGAGGTCGACGGCGGCGGCGGACGCCAGCGTGATGTCGACATGGCGCCGGGTCCTGCCTTCCCTGACCTCGAGGAACCCGCCGCGGGCAAGTGCGGAGCTGTCGTGCCACCCGGCACCGAAGTCGCCGTCGAGCTCGTCCGTCGCCATCACGCGATAGGCGCCCGGGGGAACGTCCTCGGCGATGAACACCCCGTCGGTGCCCGTGACGGACGTGGCGATGACCTGCCAGTGCTCGTCCAGCACGACGACCTGCATGTCGCGAAGCCCGCGGCCGCGCGTGCTGCGCACCGTACCGCTGATGGCGCTGTGCTCACGGCGGTGCTTCCCCGGCGCGGCGGCCTGGGGAGCGGCGGCGTCCGCAAGGTCCTCGACGTCGGAGACCGGTCGCGGCTTGACGGGAGACGCAGGGTGCAGGACGCGTACGTTCCCTGGTTCGGGGGCCAGGGCGTGCCTGGGCACGTACTCGTCCGGACTCGCGTCGACGTCCGGCGGGTCCGGGTCCGGAGTCGCGACGACGTCGACCTCGTCGGGTCTTGCTTCGGAGGTCTCGGTGGACTGGGCCTGGGACCGGAACCCGAGGCCGCGTGAAGGCGGGACCATCGGCGCCGGCCCGAAGGTGTGTCGCAGGCCTGACGGGGTGACGGCGACCGGGACCTCGTCCGGGGTCCCGCGGTCGTCACCGGTCACCACGACCTCGCCTCGTCCACACGTGCCATCGACATCCCTCACACCAGAGCTCCGACCCCAGTATGGGCTGTCATTGCAGGTATGCGGTGTCGCTTCGACGTGTCGTACGTCCTACGAGCCGCTGGCCCCGCTCAGCGGATCGTCGTGACGAACTGTCGCGTCACGGGAGCCGTGCTGCCGGATCCGCCGTAGGAGACGGTGAAGGTGTGCTTGCCGGCCGCCAGGCTGGTGAGTTTGATGGTCGCCTGGCCGTTGACCAGGGTCGCCGACTTCGTGTTGTCACCGAGTGCCGCGGTGACCTGGCCCGTCACCCGGCTCCCGGACACCTTGCGGGTGACCGTGATGGCGAACGTCACCGAACCCTTGCCCGGCGTCACGGTGGCCTGCAGGACGCCTCGGGACTTGAGCTTGATCGCGACATCGTCGATCTTCTCGCCCGGGCTGAGGTCGAACAGCGTGGCTGTCGCGGCGCTGGTGCCGCCGACGTGCTGCGACGCCCAGATGCCGGTCGGGTCCTTGGCAAACAGCCGCCACTGCCCGGCGGGGAGCGGACCGCGGTTGAAGACGCCGGCGGCTGTGGTGGCCTGGCCGTAGTCGCCCCACGGGCCGGAGTCCGCACTCACGGGGTACGGCGTGACGACGATGCCCTGCAGTGGGGCGTTGGCTCCGTTGGTCACCGTGCCGCCGAGATAGGCAGCCGCGTGGTGGAGCACTTGGTCGTCGAGCGTCTTGGTCGCGTTCGCCGTCACCGTGACGACCTCGGCAGCCGGAGCCTCGGCCTTGTCGCAGGTCGGCTCGATGCTCAGCGCCGCGACGGTGTCGTCGTAGCACTGGTCGAGGTAGGTGCCCTTGGTGTCGGTGTAGCGCAGGGTGTAGTCGCCTGCAGGCAGCCCGGTGAACGAGTAGGTGCCGTCCGCCGCGACGCCACGATCGTCGTCGTACGCGGAGATGGGCTTGTCCGGCGTGCCGATGTCGAGCTTGGGACCGATCAGGTGGACGCGGGTGGTCGTCGGCGAGGCGCCGTCCTGACGCAGGACCTTGCCGGTCAGCGCACCAGCCGGGTAGAGCGTCGCGTCGCGCGTCACGGTCTTGCCGAGCACGACCTTGAAGGCCCGCACCGTCGTGACGAACTTGCCCTTGGGGTCGCTCACCTTGATGCGGTAGCTGTACCAGTCGCCCCACCGGTCGGTCTGCGGCAGGCCGGTGAACGAGTAGCCACCCGACGCGTTGGTGGTCTTGGTCGCGATCGTGTCGAAGTGGTCGCTGTCGTAGTCGGCGCGGGTCAGCTCGACCTTGAGCCCTGGCAGCAGTGCCCCGTGCGAGGAGATCGTGCCCTTGACGGCGCCGGTCGTCGCGGCCGAGGCCGGCGCCGCCAGTGCCGGCAGCAGCAGCGCGACCCCAGCAAGCAGCAGCGTGAGGAACGTCGTGACGGTGCGGCGGGTGGTCATGGATCCTCCGGGACGGCGAACGAGTGGTGAAGGCATGTCTCGAACGTACGTGCCGATGCGGCGAGGATCAACCCGGCCGATGTCCGCGAACCGGGCAACTGCCTGCGGAATATTTCCCGCACGCAATAGACTTGTGAGTTCTCTAGGACGGAAAAGGAGTCGGGTGAGCTCGAACAACGCGGAACAGCGCGAGATCGACGCGGAGCAGGCGTACGTCGACGCTGTCTACGAGCGCCTCGACGCCTCCGCCAAGGTCGCGCAGTCCTTGGTCGTCGAGGGCATGGCGCGCGGTCACGTCGGCAACGAAGGTGGCCTCGTCGAGCGAGACGCGATGGTCTACCAGGCGTCGCTCCGACTCTCCGCGCTCAACGCCGCCCACGACGGGCTGGTCTTCGGCCGGCTCAACATGCTCGACGGCGACTCGCGCTACATCGGCCGCATCGGCGTACGCGATGCCGATCGCGAGATCCTGCTCATCGACTGGCGTGCCCCGGCCGCCGCGATCTTCTACCAGGCCACGGCGCAGGAGCCGGCCGGCGTGATCCGTCGCCGGGTGCTGCGCTGCGCCAACGACAAGGTCATCGGCATCGAGGACGACCTGCTCGACGCCGACAACGCGCCCGACGACCTGGTCGTCATCGGCGAGGGCGCGCTGCTGGCGAGCCTGACGCGTGCGCGGGACAGCTCGATGCACTCCGTCGTCGCGACGATCCAGAAGGAGCAGGACGAGGCGATCCGCGCACCGAGCCGCGGCGCCACGACGATCGGCGGCGGGCCCGGCACCGGCAAGACCGTCGTCGCCCTGCACCGCGCGGCCTACCTGCTCTACACCGATCGCCGGCGCTTCGAGTCCGGCGGCGTGCTGGTCGTGGGCCCGTCGACGGTGTTCATGAACTACATCGAGCGGGTGCTCCCGAGCCTCGGCGAGACGAGCGTGACGCTCCGGTCGCTCGGCGAGGTCGTCGACGGGTTGCGCGCCATGCGCCACGACGAGCCCGTCGCCGCTGCGGCCAAGGGCTCGTCGCGCATGCCGGCGTTCCTCAACCGTGCGGCAGCCGCGCCGATGCCGGGATCGCCGACGGAGTTCCGCTACTTCTACAAGGACGACGTCCTGCGGCTCGACGCCGGCCAGCTCGCCCGCATCCGGCGCAACCTGCTGTCGGGCGGCAAGCGCAACCGGGCCTACCTCAAGGCGCCCGCCGCCCTCGTCGACGCCCTGTGGGCCCAGGTCGCCGGAGACCGTGCCCTCGAGAAGGGCGAGGAGGAGTTCGTCGAGACCATCACGACGGACGACCGCTTCGTCGACTTCGTCGAGGACTGGTGGCCACCGGTCGAGCCGATCGACGTGTGGCGCACGCTGCCCGACGTCATCGACGAGCTGGCCCGCGGCGCGTTCGACGCCGTGGAGCTGGCAGCGCTCAAGGCCTCGTGGCAGGTCGGCGAGCCCAGCATCGAGGACGTCCCGCTGATCGACGAGCTCCGCTACGTCATCGGCGAGGTGCCCTCGACCGGCGGCGACGAGGACGACGTGCCCAAGCAGCTCATGAGCTTCGAGCGACGTGAGCGCGAGGACCGCAACGACCGCAACCGGACGACCCAGAGCATCGAGGACGACGGCTTCGCCCACGTGCTGGTCGACGAGGCGCAGGACCTGTCGCCGATGCAGTGGCGCATGCTCGGCCGCCGTGGTCGTTACGCCAGCTGGACGATCGTCGGTGACGAGGCTCAGTCGTCGTGGCCGCACCCCCAGGAGTCGGCGGCAGCGCGCAAGGCCGCTCTCGAGGGCAAACCCGAGCACGCGTTCCGGCTGTCGACCAACTACCGCAACTCCGCGGAGATCTACGATCTCGCCGCGCAGGTCGCCGCCGTGGCGGTGCCGCACCCCGACCTCGCCGACGCCGTACGCCGCACCGGTGAGCTGCCCGTGCACCTCACGGTGGGCCCTGCCGAGCTCGTCGACACCGCCCGCCGCAGCGCCGAGGAGATCCTCGACCGCGTCGAGGGCACCGTCGCCATCGTCGCGGCGACCGACCGGCAGGCCGAGCTGGCCGATCAGCTCTCCGACCTGCTCGCACAGCATCCCGACCGCCTCCGGCTGCTCGACGGCCTCGCCACCAAGGGCCTGGAGTTCGACGGTGTCGTGGTGGTCGAGCCCGACGCCATCACGGCCGAGTCCAGCGCCGGCTGGCGCACCCTCTACGTCGTCCTGACCCGCGCGACGCAGCTGCTGACGACCGTCGGCACGACAGACGGCTGGTTGTCGCGGATCGCATGAACCGGGCTCTCAAGGTCCTGCTCCTCGTCCTCCTCGCGGTGGGCGTCGCGCTGCCGACCGCGTACTCGACGTTCATCCACAGCGAGCGCGACGTCGTCATCGGCGCGCACGAGGCCACGGTGCAGCCGACGTTCAGCGGCTATGCGCGCATCGACTTCGGCACCCTCATCCCGCAGATCCGACTGCCCGCCGAGGCTCCGCTCGGGCTCGGTGTCGACGTACGCCTCGGTGACAGCGAGATCACCAACCTCGACCAGCTCGTCGCCCGCGACGCCGTGATCGCGTCGCAGCCGCAGGGCGAGATCGCGTCCGTACGCTCGACGATCACGTCGATGCTGATCGACGCGGCGATGCGAGGCGTCGGCGCAGGGCTGCTCGCCGTCATCATTGCGACGCTGGCCTGGCTCGCGATCGGCCAGGCGCGACGCCGGGCCATCTGGGCTGCGGCACGTCATCCGGGGCGTCGCCAGGTCCTCGGCGGAGTGGGCGTGGCAGTCGTCACGATCGCCGCCCTGGTCCTCGTCGCTGCGCCCGAGCGCCCGCACTCCTCCGACGAGGCGTGGGTCCCGATCGACTCGGTGTTCCCGGAGCTGCCGTCGGACCAGGTGCTCGACAAGGTCGAGATCGCCCAGGGTGCGTCGACCAGCGGCAGCAAGGCCATCGTCGAGGGGGCTCTCGCGACCTATCGCACCTCGGTGTCGTTCTACGGCAAGCTGGCGGTCAACGCCGCGACGACCCAGGTGCGTACGCCGTCGGAGGGCGAGACGACGGCGCTCGTCGTGACCGACCGGCACGACAACATCGGCATGGATCCGGTCGCGCGGGCGATCGCCGACCGGGCCGGTGCGCGCCTGCTGATCGATCTCGGCGACGACACCTCCAACGGCGCGAGCTGGGAGACGTTCAGCATCAACTCGCTGGCCCGGGAGTTCCGCGACTTCGACGTCGTGTCGGTGGCCGGCAACCACGACACCGGGCCGACGGTGCGCCAGCAGATGAAGGACAAGGGGTTCACGGTGCTCGACGGCGAGCCCGTCACGGTCGGCGGTGTCCGGTTCCTCGGCAGCAGCGATCCCCGAAGCTCCGGCCTCACCGCCGGCTACAACGGCAACCCGACCGACAACACGCACTCGCTGCGCCAGCAGGACGACGAGCTCGAGAAGGCGGCCTGCGACGCCGGTGAGGTCAGCGTCATCGCCGTCCACTCACCGTCGTCGGCCACGCGCGCTGCCGCGTCGGGATGCGCTGACCTGGTGCTCTCGGGGCATCTGCACCGCCAGGTCGGCCCGACGACCATCAACGGCACCAACGGACGTACGACCACGACCCTGACGACCGGCACGACCGGCGGCGCCGTCTACGCCTTCGCGCTGGGCAGCAAGCTCCGTCGCGAGGCGCAGGTGACGATCGTGACGTTCGCCGACGGCAGGCCGGTGGGACTCCAGCCGGTCAGCTTCGAGCCAGGCGGGATCATCCGGGTTGCGGACTACACGCCGGTCACGACGTCCTCGCGCTAGCGGCAGCGGGCGAGGATCAGCTCGGCGTACGCCCGCGCGCACGTGACGACCTCGGCGATCGCCACGCGCTCGTCGACGGCGTGGGCGTTCGCGACGTCGCCGGGACCGTACTGCACCGTCGGGATCCCGAGCGCGGAGTACTGCCGCAGGTCTGACCCGTACGGTGCCCCTGTCAGGCGGGGTCGGGGCTCCCCGGCGGCGACGACGGCATCGACGACCTGCTCGCCGAACGGATCCCCCTCGGGCAGGCGCCCCGCGGCGAAGTGTCCGCCGGGCCACGTGACGGTCGGCGGGTTGTCGGCCAGCCACGAGTCGGCGGCGGCCGCGGAGGCCAGGGCGTTCTCGAAGGCCGCCTTGGCGTCGGCGAACGACTCGCCGGGCATGACGCCGTATCGCCCTTCGGCCACCAGCAGGTCGGGAACCGTGCTGGCCCAGTCGCCGGCGTGCACGATGCCGACGCTGATGGGCCACGGCAGCTCGCCGAACGGGTGGGGCGGAGCCGCGTTGCGTACGTCCTCGAGCTCGGCGAGTGCGCGGTGCAGCCGCTCGAACGCGGTGATCGCGCTGTGTCCCGTGGCACGCATCGAGCCGTGCGTCGCCCGGCCGACGACCTCGATGCGGAACGTCAACGAGCCCGCGTTGGCCGCCACGACCTGCCCGTCGGTCGGCTCGGCGATGACGCACGCGTCGCCGACGTGCCCGCGACGCAGGGTCGCGTACGTCCCGAGGCCGCCGTCCTCCTCGCCGATCACGGTGTGCACGGCGAAAGGCCGGCGGAGCTCGACGCCGCTGAGCGCGCGTGCCGCCGCGATGATCGCGACGACGCCGCCCTTCATGTCGCAGACGCCCCGGCCGAACCATTGACCGTCGACCTCGCGGAGGAGCCACGGGTCGGCGTTGGTCCAGGTCGCGGGCTCGCCGGGCGGCACGACGTCGACATGGCCGTTGAGGACCAGCGCCGGCGTGCCGGGCCCGGAGACACCGACGCAGCCCAGTGCCTCGTCGCGGTCGACCTCCTCGCCGGGGTAGCCGTCGCTGCTGCGGAGGTCGTCGAGGTCGATCGTCCACTGGTCGACGTCCATGCCGAGGCCGGTCAGGGTCGCGGCGCACCACCGTTGGACGGCGACCTCGGCGTCTGCGCCGCCCGTGCTGGGAATGTTGACGATCTGCGCCAGGTCACGCCGGATCAGGTCGACATCGATGTCCATGCCGCCAGCATGGCAGTGTGCGAGTTCAGCCCGCGGCTCAGGAGAGCTTCACCGGAGTGTTGCGCTGGTCGGCGTCGTCCAGCCCGAGCTGCCCGACGTTGTTGAGGCCCCAGCAGTAGATGGCGCCGGTCGAGTACTTGGCGCACGTGTGGAAGCCGCCGGTGTCGACACTGGCCCAGTGCGTGGAGATGCCGACCTTCGTGGGCAGCGTGCGCTTGTTGAGATTGTCGCCGAGCCCCAGCCGCCCGTTCTCGCCGTCGCCCCAGCAGTACAGCGAACCGGTCTTGTACTTCGCACACGTGTGGTCCGTGCCGGCGTTCACGCTGAGCCAGTTCGTGGAGATGCCAACCTTCTGGGGGGTCCCGTGGTTGTCGAGGTCGTCCTTGCCCTGGCCGAGCTCTCCGTTGCCGCCGAAGCCCCAGCAGAAGATCGAGCCGGTCTGGTGGCGCGCGCAGGTGAACGTGCCGCCTCCGCTGACGCTGCTCCACCGAGTCGAGGTGCCCACCTTTCGCGGGGTGTTCTTGTCGGAGCCCGCGCCGATTCCCAGCTGGGTGTACGAGTTGTCACCCCAGCAGTAGAGGGAACCTGAGCTGAGCCGTGCGCAGGTGTGCGATCCGCCGGCCGAGACACTCGTCCAGTTCGTCGAGGCCCCGACCCGCGTGGGCTGGTAGTGGTCGTCGAAGTCGCCGACGCCGAGCTGGCCGTCGGCGTCGTAGCCCCAGCAGTAGAGGGCACCGGTCGTGAGCCGACCGCAGGTGTGCTCCTGCCCGGCCGAGACGCTGGCCCAACGCGTCGAGGTGCCGACCCGCTGCGGGGTGTTGTACTGCTTCGTCAGGTTGCTGCCGAGGCCCAGGTTGCCCTCGTAGTTGTAGCCCCAGCAATAGAGCGCGCCCGTGGTCTTGATGGCGCACGTGTGATAGTCGCCGATCGTCACCTTGGCCCAGTTGGTGTCGGTGCCGACCTGCTGGGGGATGTAGCGCGGGTTGAGGTCGTCGCCGACTCCCAGCCCGCCGTACGTGTTGCCGCCCCAGCAGTAGAGCGAGTGGTTCGTGGTGATGCCGCAGGTGTGGACGAACCCTGACGAGACGGACAGCCACGTCTTGGGCGTGGCCGCCTGTGCGTTGCCGGACGTGGCGAGCGACATCGTGAGCGTCACCGCGATGGCGGCGCAGATGCGGAGGAGGGTCTTCATGGCGGGTGCCTTCCGGGCGTCGAGCAAGCGGGTCGAGGTGTGGCCGTGCTCGGCGCTGATCGGAATCCGAGAGGATCTCCGCCGATGTCGCCACACTGTGCCAGTACGGCACAGGGCCCGTGTGGTGTTTCGGGATATTGGTGCCAATCGTTCACGAATGCCTGCGCTAGGCTCCTGTCATGACAGTTCAGCCCTCCAGCTGGTGGCTCCACCTGTAGGTGGACTGTCGACTCGTGCCCAGACCGCCTCATGGCCGGCTCTGGGCATTTCTTGTCTCGGCCGGTCGAGACTTCTCCAAGGAACCTTGATGACCCAGCTCGACGCACTCCTCGCCCAACCGGCCTTCGCGCTGATCCGCGTACGCGACTCCGACACCGTCACGCTGATCGGCGGTCCGCGCACCGACCTCGACCAGCTCGCGGACATCCCCCTGGTGCCCGGCAGCGATCGCGCCTGGAACCACGTGGTGCTGGTGCCGTACGCGCAGGTCCGTGAGCGTGGGTTCGAGGCGCACCAGGACGGCACGCCGTTGACCGCGATCGAGGCGGCATACAGCGCCGAGGTGCCGGTGGTCGAGCTCCTCGGACTCCTGCCGGACGTACCCATCGAGTTCGCCGACCGGGGCGGGTTCGAGTCGACCGACGAGGCGTACGCCGGCATGGTGCGCACGATCATCGACGAGGAGATCGGGCAGGGCGAGGGCGCCAACCTCGTGATCGGCCGGCACTACCGCGCCCAGGTCGCCGACTGGGGGCACGACGGCGCGTTGACGGTGTTCCGCCGGCTGCTCGAGCGCGAGCGTGGCGCGTTCTGGACGTTCTGCATCTTCACCGGCGACCGCTACCTGATCGGTGCGAGCCCCGAGCGGCACGTCAGCGTCGAGGACGGCCAGGTGCGGATGAACCCCATCAGCGGGACGTTCCGCATGCGCGGTCTCGAGACGCATGCCGACCGCAAGCGTGAGCTGCTGCGCTTCCTCAAGGACGAGAAGGAGATCTACGAGCTCTTCATGGTCGTCGACGAGGAGCTCAAGATGATGTGCGACATCTGCCACGAGGGCGGGCTCGTGCTCGGGCCCTACCTCAAGCCGATGACGCACCTCGTGCACACCGAGTACCTCCTCGCCGGCCGCACCAACCGCGACGTCCGCGAGGTGCTGCGCGACTCGATGTTCGCCGCGACGGTCACCGGGAGTCCGGTCGAGAACGCCTGCCGGCTGATCAAGAAGTACGAGCCGGAGGGCCGTGGCTACTACGCCGCCGTCGCCGCGCTGATCGGCCGCGACGATGCCGGCGTGCCGCTCGCCGACGCACCGATCCTCATCCGTACGGCCGACGTCGACCTCGACGGCAACCTCAAGGTCACGGCGGGCGCGACGCTCGTCCGCGACTCCGACGCGATGTACGAGACCAAGGAGACGTGGGCCAAGGCGTCCGGCATCCTCAGCGCGTTCGGGCTCGTGGAGTCAGCGCCCGAGCCGGTCGAGGGCTTCGATGCGTTCACCCGCGAGGACGAGGTGCTGATCGCCCTCGGGTCGCGCAACCAGAGGCTCAGCCAGTTCTGGCTGACCGACCAGTCCGGCGCCGCCCCCGTGACGTCGCTGACCGGCAAGCGCGTCGTCATCGTCGACGGCGAGGACGACTTCGTCAACATGCTCTCGCACGTGTTCGGCGTGCTCGGCATGACGACCGACATCGTGCGGCACGATGCGTACGCCGAGGGTGACCTCGACGGCTACGACCTCGTCGTGGTCGGCCCCGGGCCCGGCGACCCGCGTGACCTCGCCGACCCCAAGATGGCGGTGCTGCACAGCCTGGTGACGGGCCTGCTCGAGACGCGCCGACCGTTCCTCGCGGTGTGCCTGGGCCACCAGGTGCTGAGCCACAACATCGGTCTCGACCTGGCGTTCAAGGACATCGTCTTCCAGGGCACGCAGAGCAGGCTCGAGGTGCTGGGTCGTCCGGAGACGGTCGGCTTCTACAACACGTTCGTCGCGCGGGTCCCCTCGTCGGGGCTGCCCCAAGGTGTCACGGTCGAGACCGATCCGGAGAGTGGTGACATCCACCTGGTCGCCGGTCCGCACTATCGCGGTGTCCAGTTCCATGCCGAGTCGATCCTGACCCAGAACGGCTTCGGCATCCTCCGCGACCTCGTCACCGACCTCATCGGCTGAACTGCTCGCTGAGACTGACGTTTCTGCCGTGGCTCCACGGCGATTCGCGACCGAAACGTCAGTCTCAGCGGGTGCTCAGAGCTTGGTGGTGGCGAGTGCGCCGCCGAGACCGGCGAGCACTCCGCCGGTCGCCCGATCCCAGCGCTTCCGGACGTTGGGCCGGGCGAACCACGCGCTGAGGGCCGCGGCGACGGAGACGTACTCGCCCTCGTCGACGAGCTGGTGGCGCTCAAGGCGCGGACGCGGGAGATGGGCGTCGGTGTGGCGCCTCCGCGGCTGCTGGCCTATGTCGAGGAGACGCTCGCGCTCGGCGACTCGTTGTTCGCTCAGCCGGACGAGCCGGACGTGGAGGCACGGCGGACGCTGGCGGCGGAGTTCTTCCGCCACGCCGTACGGACCTACGGCCCGAGCTGACGCCGGTTGGGCGTGACGCAATTGATGCGACACGCTGCGGGGCTCCTCAAGAACGTCACTCTCAGCGTGGAGTCAGTCAGCTGGCGGGGGCCTGCTCGTCGACCGGTGTGTCCTTGGGGGTCGACTTGAGACGCGTGATCGCGACGCCGACGAGGCACAGGGCGCCGCCGACGAAGGCGAGCGCAGCGGGGACCTCGTCGAGGACCGCCCAGGAGATCAGCGTCGCGACGGCCGGCACGAGATAGGTGGTGGAGGCCGCCTTGCCGGTCGAGATGCGCTTGAGCGCGTAGGACCACGTGCTGAAGCCGATCGCCGTGGGGAACACGCCGAGGTAGGCCAGCCAGAGGATGTCGTGCAGCGAGGCGCCGCTGAGCTCGTCGATCAGGGCGGGCGCGAACGGCAGGCACACCACGACGCCGACGAGGCAGCCGAGCCACACCGACATGATCGGCTGCATGTGCCTGAGGGCGGGCTTCTGGGCCAGGGCGCCGAAGGCGTAGAACGCGGCGGCGGCGATGCACAGGACGACGCCTGTGGTGCTGGCGGTCTCGACCGCGCTCGAGTCGCTGTCGGCGCTGAGGGCGATCAGTGCGACGCCGCCGAACGCGATGCCCATGCCGATCATCAGGGGCTTGGGGAAGCCCTCCTTGTAGAGCACGCCGGCGATGACCGCCGCGAAGATCGGTCCGACGTTGACGATCAGCGCCGTGGTGCCGGCGTCGAGGTCGCGCTCGGCGGCGTTGAGCGCGAGGTTGTAGGCACCGAACCAGACAACGCCGTAGAGCACCACGAGCAGCAGGGGCCGGCCGGTCGGCAGGGCGGTCGTGCGGGGCCGGGCGAAGAACGTCAGTGCGATCGCGCCGACGACGAGCCGGCCCAACGTCAGGGAGCCGGGCGAGAACGTGTCGCCGACCGCCCGGATGCCCACGAACGCCGAGGCCCAGAGGACGACCGTGACGAGCATGGCCGGCAGGGACAGGTCGCGTTCGGTCTTCACCCCTCCACGGTAGTGAGGGTGACCGACAGTCACGAGCGAAATTCGGTCATCCTCGCGCACGATCCGGCCGAAAGTGGTGGGCGCCATCCCGTCCGCGTGTGGGTGACGAGATGGCGCCCGGTCTCAGGGCTGCGGGCGGATCAGCTGCTGGCGCCGCCGTCCGAGCCGAGGGTCACCTCGACCTCGTTCTTCTTGCCGTCGCGGGTGTAGGTCAGCGTGATCTTCTGGCCCGGCTGGAAGCCGCGCACCGACGCGACGAGCGCTTCGGAGCTCGCGACGAGGTCGCCGTTGACGGCCGTGATGATGTCGCCCTTCTTGAGCCCCGCCTTGTCGCCGGCGCCGCCGCCGGTGACGTCGTCGATCTCGGCGCCCGTCCCGGTGATGCCGTCGTCGGAGACGGCCGGGCGTACGGTCACACCGATCTGCGCGTGCTGCACCTTCTCGCCCTTGACGAGGTGCTTGGAGACGTTCTTGGCGAGGTCGATCGGGATCGCGAAGCCGAGGCCGATCGAGCCGCCCTCGCCGGAGCTGGACGCCTTGATCGCCGAGTTGATGCCGATGACGTTGCCGTCGATGTCGACCAGCGGGCCACCGGAGTTGCCCGGGTTGATCGCCGCGTCGGTCTGGATCGCGGGGAACGTGTTGGAGCTGCTCGAGCTGTCGCCGTCCGACGAGGTCACCGGACGGTTGAGCGCCGAGATGATGCCCTGCGTCACGGTGCTCTCGAGCCCGAACGGCGAGCCGATGGCGACGACCTCCTGGCCGACCTCGAGGTCGGCGGAGCTGCCGAGCGTTGCGGGGGTCAGGCCCGACTTGCCGCTGGCCTTGATCACGGCGAGGTCGGTCTTGGGGTCGGCGCCGACGACCGTGGCCTTGGTGTAGGTGCCGTCGCTGAACGCCACCGTGATGATGCCGTCCTTGCCGGCGACCGCCGTGACGTGGTTGTTGGTCAGGATCTGGCCGTCGCTGCTGATGATGATGCCGGTGCCGGACCCGGCCTCGTCGGCACCCTTGACGTTGATCTGGACCACCGAGGGCAGCACCTTCTTGGCGACCTGCTCAACGGCGCCCGCCGGCACGTTGGTGTTGGTCGCGTCGTCGCTCGTGTCGAGCGAGCTGACGGTCGGGCCGCCGTTGTCGTCGTCGGAGAGCTTGTCCTGCAGCGCAGCGCCGCCGAATCCGGCACCGCCCGCGAGCACCAGGAGGGCCACGGCCCCGACCAGGGTGCGACCGCGCCGCTTCTTCTTGACCGGCGGCTCGTCGCGGCCACCGGCTTCGGCGGGGAACCCGGCGGCCGGCGCGGCGAACGGCGGGAACGGGTCGGTCTGGGTCGCCGAGGGTGCGGGCTGGGACGGGGCGGCGTCGGCATAGCGGTGCGTGTACGACTCTGCGGGCGGAGCCGGAGCTGCCGCCGGCGGGTCGGACGTGGTCGCGGCCGGCTGCTCGACCGTGGGCGGATCGGCCGGCGGTGTGGGGGCGACCGGGATCGTGGGCTCGGCGTCAGATTTCGTGTCGGCGCCGGACTGTGCCACCGGGACCTCGACCGTCGGCTCCTCGGGGGCCGGCGGAGGCGTCTGCTCTGCCGGCGTCGCGTCGGCGGGTGCCGGCTCGGAGGAAGCGGGACTGGCCTCACCGGTGTCGCTGCGCTCCGTCGGGGGAACGTAGGGGCGCTCGGCGAACGGGTCGTTCGTATCGGTCATGGAAGTAGATTCTCGCGCATCGCTGAGACGGATCTAAGAGCGGCGTGTGAGCGATCGAAGAAACCCGCTGGTCAGGGCTGGTCGGAGCTCGGCAACGTGAGCGTGAACGTGGTGCCGACACCCGGCGTCGACTCGACGTCGACTGTGCCGCCGTGCCGCTCGGCAGCACGCTTGACGATCGAGAGGCCGAGTCCCGAGCCGGGCAGTGTGCGCGCCTCGCTCGAGCGGTAGAACCGGTCGAAGATGTGCGGCAGGTCGGCCGGGTCGATGCCCGGACCCTCGTCGGCGACCGTCAGCGTGCCCTCGGCGAGGCGTACGTGGACCGTGCCGTCGGCGGGGCTCCACTTGGCGGCGTTGTCGAGCAGGTTGGTGACGGCGCGCTCGAGGAGCTGCGGCTCGCCGAAGACCATCCACGACTCGAGGTCGAGGTCGAACGTCATGTCGTGGGCCCGCAGGCGTACGCGGTCGACCGCCTGGTTGATGACGTCGGAGAAGTCGAGCGGCTCCGGGTCGCGGGTCATCGGCTCGTCGCGAGCCAGCTCGACGAGGTCGCCGACGAGGGTCGTGAGCTCCTCGAGCTGCGAGCGGACGTCGCCCATGATCTCGTGGCGCTGCTCGTCGCTCAGTGACCGTTCCGCGTTGTCCGCGGCTTGCCCGATGAGCTCGATGTTGGTGCGCAGGCTGGTCAACGGCGTGCGCAGCTCGTGGCCCGCGTCGGCGACGAGTTGCCGCTGCCGGGTCTGCGAGGCGTCGAGCGCTTGGAGCATCGCGTTGAACGACGTCGTCAGCCGGGCCAGCTCGTCGTGGCCGGTGACCTCGATGGGGGTGAGCTCGGCCGTACGCGCGACGCGCTCGGTCGCTGCGGTCAGCCGTCGGACCGGGCGCAGGCCGTTGGCGGCGACGGCCCAACCGGCCATGCCCGCGACGGCCACGCCGGCTGCGCTGCACAGGAGCAGGATGACCTTGAGCCGCTTGAGCGCGTAGTCGATCGACTCCATCGACTGCGCCATGACGAGCGCCTGGCCACCGCCGGCCTGTACGGCGACGACGCGGTAGGGCGTGCCCTTGATGCGTACAGTCCGCATGGACTGGGACTCCTCGCCGAGCGAGACCTCGACCTCGTGGTAGCTCTTGAACGCCTTGGTCTGTGCGTTCACAGGAGCCGTCGGGGAGAACAGCTCGCCACCACTGACGACGAAGATCTGCACGTCGGCGATGGATTGCAGCCGAGGATCGATCCGCTGGAAGACGTCGAACTCGGCCAGGTTGGCATCCACCGCCGCGTGGGCGCGACGCAGCATCGACTCGTCGAGGGACCGCTCGAACTCCGCGCGCACGACGACGAACACGATCGCGCTCACGGCCCCCAGCGTCAGCGCGACGGCCATCGTGGTGAGCACCGCGACCCGCAGGGCCAGCGACATCCGCTGGGTGAACGGCTGCAGCGAGCGGTGCAGGAGATCGATCACGGAGGCGTCTCGCGCAGGACGTACCCGACGCCCCGCACGGTGTGGAGCAGCCGGTCCTCGCCCTCGGCCTCGAGCTTGCGCCGGACGTAGCCGACGTAGACCTCGAGGGAGTTGGCGGTCGTCGGGAAGTCGAAGCCCCAGACCTCCTCGAGGATGAACGACCGCTCGAGCACGCGCTTGGGCCGTTGGAGGAACAGCTCGAGCAGCGCGAACTCCGTGCGCGTGAGCGACAGCGACCGCTCGCCGCGCTTGACCTCGCGGGTCACCGGGTCGAGCGAGAGGTCGGCGAACACCAGCGGTGCCTCGTCGGGCTCGACCGCCGCGGCCCGGCTCGACCGGCGCAGCAGCGACCGTACGCGGGCGAGCAGCTCCTCGAGGGCGAACGGCTTGGTGAGGTAGTCGTCGGCGCCGGCGTCGAGCCCGTCGACCCGGTCCGAGACGGCGTCGCGGGCCGTGAGGACGAGGATCGGCACGTCGTTGCCGGCTCCGCGCAGGGCTCGCGTGGCCTCGAGCCCGTCGAGGCGAGGCATCATGACGTCCATGATGATCGCGTCTGGGTTGATCTGGGGGACCCGCGCGAGCGCCTCGGCACCGTCGGACGCGAGGTCGACGGAGTAGCCGTTGAACTCGAGGGACCGTCGCAGTGAGTCGCGCACAGCACGGTCATCGTCGACGACAAGGATGCGCATGGCCTCAGTGTGCCCCGGATCCCTGAGACTTGGCTGAACTACGAGTCGAGGAGCGACTGGGCCGCCGATGCAGCCCGTGCACCGTAGGTGCCGCCGAACAGCGTCGCGTGCACCAGCAGCGGGTGCAGCTGGTGCAGCCCGACCCGGTCGCGCCACCCGTCGGCCAGAGGCGTGGCCTCGTCGTACGCATCGATGACGCGCTGCAGGTGCGGGATGCCGAACAGCGCCAGCATCGCCAGGTCGGTCTCGCGGTGGCCGCCGTGCGCAGCGGGGTCGATGAGCCAGACGTTGCCGTCGGAGCCCCAGACGAGGTTGCCCGACCACAGGTCGCCGTGGATGCGGGCCGGCGGCTCCTCGGGTCCGGCTAGGTCGTGGATGCGGCGCATCGCGGCCTCGATCGTGGCAGCCTCCTCGCCGGTGAGCGCCTGCCGGTCGACGGCCGCGCGTACGTACGGCATGACCCGTCGGGACGCGAAGAACTCGGGCCACGTCGGCAGGGGCCGGTTGGGCAGCGGGGCCAGACCGACGAAACCGTCCTGGTCGCCGCCGAACGTCGAGGCGCCGGCTTGGTGCGTCGCCGCCAGTGCGCGACCGAACCGCTCGGCGACGTCGGTGGTCGGCTTGCCGGGCTCGATCCAGTCGAGGACGAGGCAGTCGTCGGCGACCGCGAGGACGTGCGGCACGTGAGCACCGTCTGCCTCGGCGAGCCAGCGGAGCCCCTCGGCCTCGCGCTCGAAGAAGCCCTCCGGGGGGTGCGGGCGGGTCTTGATGATCGCCCCGCGGCCGTCCGTCAGCCGGAGCCGGGTCGACGTGCAGATGTCACCGCCGGCGACCGGGGTGGTGGAGACGACACCGAGGCCAAGGAGTGCCTCCGCCCGGGCGGCGGTCCCTGCCATACGTGCCATGGCCCCGACGTTACCCCGTGGAGGAGCGTACGTTCAGCGGTCCATGAGGTCGGGCAGCCGTGCGACGAGCTCGTCGGTCGTACGTTCGATCATCGCGACCACCGCGGCGAATCCGTCGTCACCGCCGTAGTAGGGGTCCGGCACGTCGAGGTCGTCGTCCGACGCCTCGGGGTCGAACTCCCGGAACATGCGGACCTGCTCGACCTGCTGCACGGTCGGTGCCTGGTCGACGACGTCGGCGTAGTTGCTCGCGTCCATCGTGAGGAGCAGGTCGTTCTCGGCGTACCAGTCAGGTGAGAACGTACGTGCGCGGTGCCGCGTCGGGTCGTATCCCGCAGCCGTCAGCGTGGCCGCCGCCCGCGGGTCCATCGGATGTCCGACGTGCCAGTCACCCGTGCCCGACGACGCGACCTCGACCCGGTCGGCGAGGCCGGCCGCGACGAGCCGGTCCTCGAGGACGACATGCGCCATCGGCGACCGGCAGATGTTGCCGAGGCAGACCAGGGCGACGCGGTAGGTCACCGTGCTGGGCGCGGGTGGTTCTTGTTGGTGAAGCCGCCGAGCACCGCGTTGACGATCGAGATGACGATCGAGCCGAGGACTGCCCACCAGAAGCCGTCGACGTGGAACTCGACGCCGAACTTGTCGGTGACCCACTCGGTCAGCAGGAGCAGCAGCGCGTTGATCACCAGGAGCGCGAAGCCGAGCGTGACGATGATGAACGGCAGGGACAGGGTCTTGATGACCGGCGCCACGAACGCGTTGATCGCCGTGAAGACCAGAGCCACCAGGGCGATCGCCACCACACGCTCGCCGGTCGAGTCGCCGGCGACGCCGATGTTCATGTGGTCGCCGAGCAGGCCGGCGGCCGCCGCGAGGGCGAGTCCGCTGAGGATCCAAGCAGTCACAAATCTGGGCATGCCCGATTGTTGCACTGATGCCCTCAGGCGCTTTCGACGACGCGTCCGTCGTGCAACGTCAGCACGGCGTCCGCCCGCTCGACGAGCAGCGGGTCGTGGGTCGCGACGACCGCGGCGACTCCCGACCGGTGCACCAGGCCGACGATCAGGTGCACGGGCGTACGTCAGAGCTCCAGGTCGCACCGCGTCGCCCCCTGTCCCTGACGGACAGGCCGTCACCGTGCCATGAGTGGCTTCACCCTACGGCTGCGGGAGGACCGTTTCCACCCGTCGAGACGTCTGGGCGAGGACGATGCCGGCCAGCACCGCAGCCGCGCCGAGCGCCTGGACCGGCGTGAGCGACTCGCGGAACCAGGCCCAGCCGAGGACGTTGGCCAGCACGGGTTCGAGCATCGCGATCACCGTGACGATCGTCGCCGGGAGATGGCGCAGGGCGAGCATCTCGAGGAAGAACGGGACGACCGTGCCGAGCACGACGATGACGGCGATGACGAGCCACGGGTTGACCGAGTGGTCCTCGAGCCGGCCCAGCATCGAGGTCGACCCGGCCAGCCTCGGCATCTGCCAGAGCGGCTCGACCAGGTTCATCACGACAGTCGCCACGACGAACGCCCACAGGATGACGCGCAACGGGTCGTCGAGCCCGACATTGTGCTCGCCGAGCAGGAAGTAGGTCGCGAAGCTCACCGCCGCGAGCAGGGCCATGACGACGCCGAGGCCGTCGAACGTCAGGCCGTTCCACACCCGGCTGACGACCGCGAGGCCGACCACGGCGAGCCCCACCGCGAGCCACATCCGGCCGTGCACCGGCTCCTTGCGGACGAACCGCACCCAGAGCACGACGAGCACGGGTGCGAGGTACTCGATCAGCAGGGCGATGCCGAGCGGCAGCCGGTCGATCGCGACGTTGTAGGTCAGCTGGAGCGCCGCGACGCCGACCAGGCCGAGCGCGATGACGAGCAGCATCGCGGTGCCCTTGGGCCGGCGCAGTGCCGATCGACGGAAGCACGCGGCGTACGCGATGAAGACCAGCGTCGCGCCGGTGACGCGCACCGTCGTGAACGACTCGGGGCTGAGGCCGGAGCCCATCGCGACGCGGGACAGCCCGCCGTTGATGCCGAACAGCACGGCGGCGGTGATGACCAGCACGTAGCCGAGTCGGGCGTTGCGGGTGGTCACACGGTCGATCATGTCAGCGCCGTCGGACGTGTTCGCTCGCGGGCGCTGGGTACGGGACCGGCATGACCCGATTCGGCTACACCCTCATGTGCGAACAGTCCGACCCTCGCTCGCTCGTCCGCGATGCCGTTGCGGCCGAGGACGTCGGATTCGAGCTGGCCGTCATGAGCGACCACTTCAATCCTTGGCTCGACGAGCAGGGCCACAGCCCCAATGCGTGGCCCACGCTCGGTGCCGTGGCGCAGGCCACCGAGGCGCTCGAGCTCATGACGTACGTGACGTGTCCCATCGCCCGCTACCACCCTGCGGTCATCGCCCAGCAGGCCGCGACCGTGGGCCTGCTCAGCGACGGTCGCTTCACCTTGGGTCTCGGCGCTGGGGAGAACCTCAACGAGCACGTCGTCGGAGCCGGGTGGCCGCCGGCCAACGTACGCCACGAGCGCTTCACCGAGGCCCTCGACATCATCAACGCGCTGTTCGACGGCGGCTACGTCAACTACTCCGGTGAGCACTACCGGGTCGACTCCGCCAAGCTGTGGGACCTGCCGGACTCGCGCGTGCCGATCGGGGTCGCGGTCAGCGGCGAGCAGTCGATCGAGGTCGGCGCACCACGCGCCGACGTCATGATCGCGGTCGAGCCCGACCCCGAGCTGGGTCCGGCGTTCGACGCCAAGACGCGGGCGAGCGCGCCGGCCCGCAAGGTCGGCCAGCTGCCGATCAGCTGGGACGCCGACGTCGACGCCGCTCGTACACGCGCCCATGAGCAGTTCCGCTGGTTCGCCGGGGGCTGGAAGGTCAACGCCGAGCTGCCGGGTCCGTCGGCGTTCGCGGCGGCCTCCCAGTTCGTACGCCCGGAGGACGTCGCGGAGCAGATCCCCTGCGGCAACGATGTCGAGGCGATCGTCAAGGCCGTGAAGCCGTTCGTCGATGCCGGATTCACCGACGTGGCCCTCGTGCAGATCGGCGGGGACCAGCAGGAGACCTTCCTCGACGCCGCCCGTTCCGAGCTGCTGCCCGCACTCAAGGAGCAGCTCGGCTGACCGAACGGTCAGGTATTACGCTCGGGGCATGACGACGCCGCGCGCCCGACGAGCACTCGACGAGATCCCGGTCTACCGCCCGGGCAAGGCCGCTGCCTCGGAGGACCACAAGCTCTCCAGCAACGAGAACCCCTACGACCCGCTCCCGGGCGTCATGGAGCGGGCGGCCGTCGAGCTCGGCCGGATCAACCGCTATCCCGACGCCGGCACGACGGCGCTCTACGAGGCGCTGTCGGCGAAGCTCGACCTCTCACCGGACCACTTCGCGGCAAGCACCGGCTCGGTCGCCGTCCTGTACGCCCTGCTCAACGCCCACCTCGAGGCCGGCGACGAGGTCGTCTATGCCTGGCGCTCGTTCGAGGCCTATCCGATCGCCGCCGACCTCACCGGCGCAACCACGGTGCGCGTGCCGCTACGCCCCGACGCGACGCATGACCTCGACGCGATGGCAGCCGCGGTCACCGACCGCACGCGCGTCGTGCTCGTCTGCACGCCCAACAACCCGACCGGTCCCGTCGTGAAGGCTGCCGACCTCGCTCGCTTCCTCGCCGCCGTCCCCGAGCGGGTGCTCGTCGTGGTCGACGAGGCCTACGTCGAGTTCGTCCGCGATCCCGACGCAGCCGACGGTCTCACGGCGCTGGCCGCCCACGACAACGTCGTCGTGCTCCGCACGTTCTCCAAGGCGTACGGGCTGGCGGGCCTCCGCGTCGGCTACGCCGTCGCCCGTCCGCAGGTCGCCGAGGCGATCCGCAAGGCGACTCCGCCGTTTGCCATCACCGATCTCTCGCAGGCGGCCGCCGTCGCGTCGCTCGAGGCGGAGGCCGCGCTGGTCGAGCGGGTCGAGACGATCGTGCAGGAGCGCCACGCGATGGTCACGGCGCTGGGCGACCAGGGCTGGGAGCTGCCCGAGACCCAGGCCAACTTCGTGTGGTTGCCGCTCGGCGACGACGCGATGGACTTCGCGGCGTGGTGCGACCCGGTCTCGGTGCGGCCGTTCGCCGGAGACGGCGTACGCGTCAGTGTCGGCAGCCCGGCCGTAAACGCGATCTTCCTCGACCGGGCCGCCGCCTGGCGCAAAGAGCACTGAGGTCACCCCAGCGCCCTGCCTTCGCCGTCGTCGCAGGGCTGGTTGCAACAGACCGTCTGGAAATCCCGTCGCGCGCAGCCGCCACGTGACCATCGACCGTTCGGTGCGTTGTTTGGTCAGGCGGTCGTTGCCGGGATACGGTGGGTCCAGATGTGATGCCAGTCACGTCCATGTGAGCCCACCGATGTCCACCACCCCTGTGACACTGGTGTCTCGCATCTTCGACATCGGAGCGGCAATCCCGCGAACCGATCGATTGAGGGAGTCGCATTGAGCGCCACCATGCCCGACGCATACGTAGCCGACGATCCTGCTGGAGCCTTCCCACTGGTCCAGCTCCTGACCCCCGAGGGCGAACGCGTCTCTCACGCGGACTACGCGTACGACGGGGACGACGACACGATCCGCGGCCTGTTCCGTGACCTCGTCCTGAGCCGCCGCATCGACTTCGAGGCGCACGCACTGCAGCGTCACGGCGAGCTCGGCCTCTGGGCGCCGGCCCTCGGCCAGGAGGCCGCACAGATCGGCTCCGGTCGCGCGCTGCTCCCGCAGGACTTCGCGTTCCCCACCTACCGCGAGCACGGCGTGGCGTTGTGCCGCGGCGTCGACCCGGCGCTGCTCCTCGGCCTGTTCCGTGGTGTCGAGCTCGGTGGCTGGGACCCGGCCGAGCACGGCTTCGCGCTCTACAGCATCGTCATCGGCGCGCAGACCCTCCACGCGACGGGCTACGCGATGGGACTGACGCTCGACGGTGAGGTCGGTCGCAACGATCCCGAGCGCGACGCGGCCGTCATCGCCTACTTCGGCGACGGCGCCACGAGCCAGGGCGACGTCAACGAGGCGTTCGACTGGGCCGCGGTCTTCAACGCGCCCGTCGTGTTCTTCTGCCAGAACAACCAGTACGCGATCTCGGCCTCGACCGAGCGCAACACCCGCGGCCCGATCGCCCAGCGAGCCGGCGGCTTCGGCTTCGACGGCATCCGCGTCGACGGCAACGACGTCCTCGCGTGCCACGCCGTCACCACGGCGGCGATGCAGAAGGCCCGCAGCGGGGAGGGCCCGACGCTCATCGAGGCCTACACCTACCGCATGGGCGCCCACACGACGTCTGACGACCCCACGCGCTATCGCGACAGCTCCGAGGTCGAGACGTGGAAGCTCAAGGACCCCATCGAGCGGGTCAAGCGCTACCTGCTGACCCAGGGCACGCCGCAGGAGTTCTTCGACGAGCTCGACGTCGAGGCCGACGAGCTGGGCAAGCACCTGCGCGAGACCTGCAAGTCACTGCCCGACCCCGATCTCGCCGCCCTGTTCGACCACGTCTACGTCGACGGGTCGACCGAGCTCGAGGAGCAGAAGGCCCAGTACGTCGCGTTCAGAGACAGTCTCGAGCCGGAGGGGAGCGAGTCATGAGCGAGCGCCAGCGAGCGAACCAAAGGGCATTCATGCCGACGCCTCCGTACGGTGGTTTTATGACGGAGGTGACGGCATGAGCACGAAGATGCCGCTCGGCAAGGGCCTCAACGCAGGCCTGCGGGCCGCGATGGAGGCCGACGACAAGGTCCTGATCTTGGGAGAGGACGTCGGCAAGCTCGGCGGCGTCTTCCGCATCACCGACGGCCTGCAGAAGGACTTCGGCGAGAGCCGGGTCATCGATGCCCCCCTCGCCGAGAGCGGCATCGTCGGCACCGCAGTCGGTCTCGCATTCCGCGGCTACCGCCCGGTTCTCGAGATCCAGTTCGACGGCTTCGTCTACCCGGCCTACGACCAGATCGTCAGCCAGGTCGCCAAGCTGCACTTCCGCAGCCAGGGCCGGGTCAAGATGCCGATCGTGATCCGCATCCCGTTCGGTGGCGGCATCGGCGCGGTCGAGCACCACTCCGAGAGCCCTGAGGCGCAGTTCGCGCTCACCGCCGGTCTCAAGGTCGTGTCGTGCTCCAACGCCAACGACGCCTACTGGATGATCCAGCAGGCGATCGCGAGCGACGACCCCGTCGTGTTCATGGAGCCCAAGCGGCGCTACTGGGACCAGGGCGAGGTCGACACCGACTCCGAGCCGCTCCCGCTGCACGCGTCCAAGGTCGTCCGCGCCGGCACCGATGCGACCCTCATCGCGTACGGGCCGATGGTCAAGACCTGCCTGGAGTCCGCCGAGGCTGCCGCCGAGGAGGGCACGAGCGTCGAGGTCATCGACCTTCGCACCCTGTCGCCGCTCGACCTCGCACCGGTCTTCGAGTCCGTACGCCGCACCGGCCACGCGATCGTCGTGCACGAGGCGTCGCAGACGCTCGGGCTGGGCGCTGAGATCTCGTCCCGCATCACCGAGAGCTGCTTCTACTCCCTCGAGGCGCCGGTCATCCGGGTCACGGGCTATGACCTGCCCTATCCGCCGAGCCGCGTGGAGGAAGAGTTCCTGCCCGGGCTCGACCGCGTGCTCGAAGCGGTCGACCGTTCGCTGGCGTACTAGGAGTCCTTGATGAGTGAGTTCAAGCTGCCCGACGTGGGTGAGGGCCTGACCGAGGCCGAGATCGTGACCTGGAAGGTCTCCGTCGGTGACCAGATCAAGGTCAACGACATCATCGTCGACATCGAGACCGCCAAGTCGATCGTCGAGCTGCCCAGCCCCTATGAGGGCACCGTCGAGGCCCTGCTGGTCGACGAGGGCCAGACCGTCGACGTCGGCACTCCGATCATCCGCATCGCCTCCGGCGACGAGCCGGGGTCATCCGAGGGCCCGCACCTGCCCGAGGCGATGACCGCGGGTGAGTTCGCCGCCGCCGGCGACCTGGTGCCGGAGCCCGTGGCGACCCCCGCCATCAAGGCCAAGGAGGAGCGGCAGTCCGTCCTCGTCGGCTACGGACCGCGCGCCACGTCCACCAAGCGCCGTGCCCGCAAGGGTGCCGTGGCCTCGGTCGACACCGAGAAGGTGCCGCAGCGCTCGATCCGTGCGCTCGCCAAGCCGCCGGTCCGCAAGCTCGCCAAGGACCTGGGCATCGACCTCGACTCCGTGCCGGCGCAGGGTGACATCATCACCCGCGCCGACGTCGAGGCGTTCGCCGGTCTGCGCAGCGTGCAGCCCGCAACGCTCCCAACCAGCGCGTCGACCTCGCTAGAGGACCAGCGCATCCCGATCAAGGGTGTCCGCAAGATGACCGCCGAGGCCATGGTGTCGTCGGCGTTCACCGCGCCGCACGTCACCGAGTGGGTCACCGTCGACGTCTCCCGGACCATGGAGCTCGTCGCCCAGCTCAAGACCGACGACCGGTTCGCCGGTGTCCGGGTCTCGCCGCTGCTGATCGTCGCGCGTGCGGTGTGCCTGGCGATGCGCCGCACGCCCGAGCTCAACGCGACGTGGGACGACGCCGCACAGGAGATCGTGCTCAAGGGGGCGGTCAACCTCGGCGTCGCCGCGGCAACGCCTCGCGGACTCGTCGTCCCCAACATCGTCGGTGCCGACTCGATGACGATGCCGGAGCTGGCTCAGGCGTTCGCCGACCTCATCGCGACGGCGCGCGACGGCAAGACCCAGCCGGCGCAGATGAGCGGCGGATCGTTCACGATCACCAACATCGGGGTGTTCGGCATCGACGCCGGCACGCCGATCCTCAACCCCGGTGAGTCCGGGATCCTGGCGGTCGGGGCGATCAACAAGCGGCCGTGGGTCGGCGACGACGACGAGATCGTGGCTCGCTGGGTCACGACCCTGGCGTTGAGCTTCGACCATCGCGTCGTCGACGGCGAGCAGGGCTCGCGCTTCCTCGCCGACGTCGCCGCGATCCTGCGCGACCCGGCGCTCGCCCTGACGTTCTGACGAATCCGCTGCAACCGCAGCAGATTTTTAAGAATTTTCTCAGCGAATCGGGACTTGAACGCGACCTGTCGTTGTTCTATCTTCTGTCTCGTAAGAGTTGAGTCCGATGGACTCAAGTTTCGAAAGGAGATCTTCAGATGATGAACATGTCTTTTGACCCTTTCGGCGGCTTCGATCGCCTGACCACTCAGCTCACGTCGCGGACTCGACTCATGCCGGTCGACCTGTTCCGCGAAGGTGACCGCTACGTCCTGGCCGCCGACCTCCCGGGCATCGACCCCGGGTCGGTCGACGTCGATCTCGACGGGCACGTGCTGACCATCAGGGCCGAACGCACACCGGCGTCGCACGAGGGCGCCAAGTGGCTGGCCAAGGAACGTCCGTACGGCAGCTATGTCCGTCAGTTCAGCTTGGGCGACGGCATCGACACCGACGGAATCTCGGCGCACTACGACAACGGTGTCCTCAGCGTCGTGATCCCGGTGAGCGAGCGCGCCAAGCCTCGCAAGATCGACATCCTCGACAGAGCGAGCGAGCAGACGTCGATCTCGGCCTGACGCATCGAGACCGGGTGCCGGACCAGCTCAGGGTCCGGCACCCGGTTCTTCCTGTCGACACGGTCGGCATCGTGATCTAGCGTGAGTCCTATCACCGGTTAAGAAGCAGGCGGCGAACTCCCACCCCCAAGGGGTCGCCATGTCCTCGCTCCACCCTCACGCCGAGTGGTCCCTCTCGATCTATCGTGTGTCCGGCGACGCGTTCCAGCAGCGGATCCTGCGCGCGTTCCATCGCATCGCATGGCCCGGTATCACGGCGCTCGGCACGCAGGACGACGCGGAGTGCTTCGTGATCGTCGACTGCGAGTCCGAGCACCGCGCAGGACACGTCCGTGGAGTCATCCTGAGGATCGACCCCGACGCGGCGCAGACCGTGCGGGCGAACGCCGATGACCCGCGGCGCCCGACTCGTGGCCTCAGAGCTGTTCGCCCGCCTCGACCCGGGTCGTGACGGTGTTGCCCGCCGGAGCCAGCGGGCACTGCCAGCGCGGGTTGTAGCGACATGAGGGGTGGTACGCGTAGTTGAGGTCGAGCGTCAGTGACGTGGCGTCGCCGCCGAGCCACGAGCCCTTGGCGGTGTCGAGCACGTAGCGCCCGCCGCCGTAGCTGCCGTCGCCCGACGTCCCGTCGCGCAGCGGGATGAAGATGCCCCCGCCGTACTGGTGCAGCCACCACACGTCGAGGCTGCCGACCGGGAGGTCGACCCGGCCGATGAGCTTCATGGTGATCGTGCCGTCGCCGCCGGCGTCGACGAGTCGGTCGTCGGTGGGCTCCACCGCCAGCAGAGGCGCGTCGAACCGCAGCTCCGGGTCGTACGGCCAGTAGGGCAGACCCGTCTCACGCAGCGGGTCGTCCTCGAGCAGCGGGCTCTGCGGGTGCGTGCGGAAGAGCTCGTCGCGTGCCGCGCGCCATCGCGCATGACCGGCGGCGTGGTCGGGCTCGGCGCGTACGTCCGCGTACATCTCGTTGACGCGCCGGCGCCAGTCGACGAGGGTCAGGGAGTCAGCCATGCACCCACCGTGGCACACGGGCGGTCAAGACATCAGGGGCCGCATGAACGTGCGGTCGTAGCGCAGCACGCAGCCGCTCTCGTCGCGGAGGCGATCCGCCTCGACGAAGTCCGGATCGTTGCCGAACAGCGATCGGTACTCCTCGTATGCCGCGAGGCTCGGGAAGCTGAACAGCGCGAGCGCCCGGTCGCTCGCGCCCTCGGCGGGCAGGAAGTAGCCGTGATGAGTGCCGCCCTGCCGGTTGACGAGCTCCATCCAGCGCCGGCCGAACTCCTCGAAATCGGCGATCTTGCCGGGGTCGATGACGTAGTCGACAACGCAGGTGATCATGGTTCCACCGTCTCCCACCGCGGTCGGGACGGCACGTCGAGCGCACTAAACTGGATCGGTGAGCCAGCCTGCCGAGACCCGCCATCCCGGCGCGTACGCGGTCTGGCTCGTCGCCCTCCTGGTCTATCTCCTCGCGGTGTTCCACCGCTCGTCGCTGGCCGTCGCCGGCCTCGCCGCGACGGAGCGGTTCGACATCTCGGCAGCCCAGCTGGCAACGTTCACGATGCTGCAGCTGCTGGTCTACGCCGGCATGCAGATCCCGGTGGGTCTTCTGGTCGACCGATTCGGACCCCGACGGGTACTGCTGACCGGCGCGGTCACGCTGACGTTGGCGCAGGCCGGGTTCGCCTTCGCCGACACGTACGCTCTGGCGCTCGGGGCGCGGGTCTTCGTCGGCGTCGGCGACGCCATGACGTTCATCTGCGTGCTGCGGCTCGTCAACACCTGGTTCGCGCCGCGCCGCGTGCCGCTCATGACGCAGCTGACCGGCGTCACCGGCCAGCTCGGCGCGATCATCGCAGCGGTGCCGATGACCGTCGCCCTGCAGGACCTGGGCTGGACGAAGTCCTACCTGATCGCGGCGTCGCTGGGTGTCGTCCTGACGCTCGCCCTGGTCGTGTTCGTCCGCGACGCACCGGCCGCGCGTTCGGTGAGCGGCTCCGCGCTCTCCCGCAGCGGCATCCAGCGCAGCCTCGGCGCCTCGTGGGCGCAGCCGGGCACGCGGCTCGGATTCTGGATGCACTTCACGACCCAGTTCAGTGCCACGACATTCGGGCTGCTGTGGGGCTATCCGTTCTTCGTGCGCGGCGAGGGCCGGTCCGACCACATGGCCGGGCTGCTGCTGACGTTGATGGTGGTGGCCGTGATGTGCGCCGGCCCGGTGCTGGGCTGGGCGATCACCCGCCACCCGTGGCAGCGGTCGACGCTCGTGATCGGGATCGTCGCCACGATCGTCGTGGTCTGGACCGTTGTCCTGGCGTGGCGCGGCCCCGCTCCGCTGGCGGTGCTCGTGGTGCTCGTCATCGTGATGGGCGTCGGCGGACCGGCATCGATGATCGGCTTCGACCTCGCCCGGACGTCCAACCCGGCCGACCGGCTCGGCAGTGCCACGGCGATCGTCAACCAGGCCGGCTTCGTCGCGAGCCTCGTGCTGGTCGTCGCGATCGGACTGATCCTCGACTGGCGCACGCCGGGCGCGTCGACGGCCTACACGCCGTCGGCCTTCCGGTGGGCGATGTCGTTCCAGTACGTCCTGTGGTTCCTCGGCCTGGCGCAGATCTGGCGCTACCGGGTCAGGTCGCGGGCCAAGGTCATGGCCGAGGAGCCCGAGGCCTACGGCCGCACGCGCGGCTAGCTGAGATCATGAGTCATGGGTTCCCGACTTGATGACGCCGACTGGCCCGTACGCACCGAGCGACTGGTGCTCCGCCGTTTCGCCGACGGCGACCCCGCTCGGATCTTCGCCTACCGGTCGCGCGCCGATGTGGCTGAGTGGATCGGCGGAGTCACCACCGATGCCGACGCCCTCGCCGAGCGCTTCGGCGACGGCGCGACGGCGGTGATCGTCGAGCACGACGGCCGGCTGATCGGCGACCTGATGGTCAAGGTCCAGGACGCCTACGCCCAGCGCGAGGTGGCTGAGCTTGCGGAGGCCACCGAGGCTGAGCTCGGCTGGGTGTTCGATCCCGCGCACCACGGTCAAGGTCTCGCGACCGAAGCCATTCGCGAGCTGCTGCGGATCTGCTTCGAGGACCTCGGGCTGCGCCGGGTCGTGGCCCTGTGCTTCGCGGCCAACGAGCCGTCGTGGCGCCTGATGGAGCGCCTCGGGATGCGCCGCGAGGCCCACAACGTCAAGGACTCGCTGCACCGTGACCACGGCTGGCTGGACGGGTATGCCTATGCGCTCCTCGCCGACGAGTGGCGTGCTCAGGCGTTGTAGACCACGATCTCCCGGCGAGCGCGCTCGATCGCGCCGGTCATGCCCGCGTAGGTGATGGTCGCCAGGACCCACCAGTGGATCGAGTTGTGCACCGCCTCGACGGTCGGCGAGGCCTCGGCCGGCAGCGTCAGCTCGAACGGGATCTCGGTCGTCACGCCCTGCGCCAGCATCAGGTCCTTGGCCACCGTGACGTGCGGCCGGCTGAACCACTCGATGTCGGGCGACGGCGGCTTCTCGAGCGGGTGCGAGACCTGCGGGCGATAGAAACGTACGTCGGCGGTCGCCGACCTGGTGACCGGCTCGGTCGGCGTCACCGAGATCGTGCCGCGGACGACGGAGCCGGCCCGGTAGGCCAAGGCGTCCGTGACGATCTCGAACCGAATGCTGTGGGCCATCGCCCGCTCGCCTTGGACGAGTCGTGTCTCCGTCGGCAGCGGATCGGGCGCGGGCGTGAGCACCGTGAACGCGGCCTCGGCCTCGGGCGACTTGCCCTTGCGCTTGACCTTGAGCCGGGCCTGCCAGGCGACGGCGGGATCGGAGGTGCCGGGCGACCACGACGGCAGCCGTACGGTCGCGGTGTGCGTCCCGGCCGCGAGGGTGCCACCGGCGAACACGATCGGGGCGTCGCCGGCCGCGACCCAGTCCGTGGCGTCGCTGCGGCCCCCGGCACTCGTCGGCCCGACCAGGTCGGTCGTGTTGTTGCGGGCCCATTCGTACTTGTACGTGTTGACGTAGCCGATTTCGATCCGCGCGTCGGTGACGTCGTCGAGCGGCTCGTCGAGGGTGACGGTCGCGGTGACCGACTCGGTCGGCAGGAGCGGACGGTCGGGAGTGACCGACATCGTGGCGCCGGAGCGACGCCGCGGGAGCAGCCTCACTCAGGCACTCGGCTTCTCGCCGCCGAGACGCTTCCAGAACCACCCGGTGCAGAACCACCAGATCTGGAACAGGACCCATCCGACGGCCTTCAGGACGATCATGACGGGCCAGGCGATCAGGACGCCGAGGAGCCAGAACGGGTAGAGGATGCCGAGGCACAGCCAGAGGAACTGCTTGATGCCGGCCGGGTACTCCTTGACCATGCCGAAGTAGTTCCTCGGATGGGCGGCCGCGAGCAGCTTCTGCGGCATGGAACGGGCGTCGGCGACTTCCTGCTCGAGGTCCGTGGAGGCGGGGCCGCGCTCGGCGCCGGTGAGTCCGCGTTGCGGCGGGGGAGGCTCGTTGATGGACATGTCGATCACAGTAGGGCTCGCGCACCGGCCGCCGCCGAGAATTGGCGGAAGATCAACGAGAAGACGGGCCACCGACCTGCGTTCGGTCGATGGCCCGCCACGAGGTCGGGTCGGAGGGTCAGGCCTCGTCGGGCTCGCGGACCAGCATGAGGTTGGTCTTGCCGTCGTGCGTCAGCGCGCCGACCTCCTCGAAGCCACGGCTCTCGTGGAACGCGAGGGACACGTCGTTGGTGTCGTAGACCTCGAGCGCGACGGGTGTGTCGCCCTCGATCTCCTCGTAGAGCTGGGAGGCCACGCCCTTGCGACGGTGCTCGTCGGACACCACGATGCGGTCGAGGTAGACGTAGTCGTCGACGAGCTTGTCCTCGAACCAGCGATAGCGGCTCGAGTCGTACTCGGCGCCCGGCGGGAGGGTGATGACGAAGCCGGCGATGTCGCCGGAGTCTTCCGCGACGAGCGCCTGGTCGGACATCTTGACAAGGAGCGAGAGGCTCTCGTTGTCGAGTGGACCGACGCCCTCGAGGGCGTTCTGGTTGAGGTGGACGATGGTGTCGAAGTCTGAATGCGTCATGTCTCGGATCATTGACCTCGACGTTACGTCAACCTGGCGCCGAAGGCACGCGAGGACGGGGTCGGTGTGGGCGATCCCACATGGCCCGCATTGCAGGGAAAACCGGGATTTCCACCGGCATCGCAGGGCACTTCTGGGTCAGACGTCGAACGTCTCGCCGATGGCCGACTCGGACGCCGACCACAGGTCGCGGGCGAGCTCCTCGTCGCGCGCCGCCCGGCTCGGGGTCACGATCTTGGGCTTGCCGCGAAGCCCGCGGATGCCCGACGGGCCGACGTACTCACCGCCGCTCAGACGTGGATCCGTGGCCGCCATCAGCAGCGGCATGGCGCCGGCCGCGGCGGACTGCGCGATGATCCGGCTGACCTGGTGCATGCCCATGCCCGGCAAGGACAGACCGCTGCTCGTCGGGCCGGTCTTCGTGATGTTGGTGGCGGCGTAGCCCGGGTGGGCGCCGACACTCACCACGTCCAGCCCTGCGGCCTTGGCGCGGCGGTCCAGCTCGAGGGCGAACAGCAGGTTGGCGAGCTTGGACTGCCCGTACGACTGCCAGCGGCGGTAGGGCTGGGGCGAGCCCTCCGGCGTGAGCGACGTCAGGTCGATGCTGCCGACCGCCGTGTGGGCCAGCGAGGCGACCGAGACGATGCGGGCTGAGCTGTCGCGCAGCACGGGCCACAGGGCGGCGGTCCAGGCGAAGTGCCCGATGTGGTTGGTGCCGATCTGCAGCTCGAACCCGTCGGCCGTCGACGAGTAGCGCGGCGGCACCATGATGCCGGCGTTGTTGACGAGGATGTCGACCCGGTCGTACGCCTTGGTGACCTCGGCCGCAGCGCGACGTACGTCGGCGAGGTCCGCGAGGTCGAGCGAGACGACCTCGACGTGTGCGCCCGCTGCCTTGTCGGCGATGCGGGACACGGCGGTCTCGGCCTTGCGCTCGTCGCGAGCCGTCACGACGAGGTCGGCGCCGGCCCGGCCCAGGCCGATCGCAGTCTGCAGGCCGAGTCCGCCGGTCACTCCCGTGATCAGGGCTCGCTTGCCGGTGAGGTCAGGGATGTCGTGCGTGCTCCAGCTCATCGCGCCAGCGTAGAGGAAGGTGCCACGGTCAGGACATGATCGTCATGGCGGCGAGGGTCGCCCGGGCAAGCTCCTCGTCACCTTCGACCGCGACGTCGACCTGGTCGGGTGCGCGGCGTCCCGCCGTCAGCACCGTGAAGGCCTCGGTCGACATCGTCAGCGTCGCGGAGGGCTCGTCGAGCGTCTCGATCGCGCTGGCCCGGCCGTCCTCGCCGACCCGCACCACGAGCTCGAGCGGTGTCTCTCCGGTCACCTCCCAGCGCACGGTCGACATGGCCGGCGGTCGGACCTTCTTGCCCAGGACGAACGGCATCGCGAACGAGAACGTCATGACGGCGACCTGCGCGCCGGTGCTGTCGAGGCCTCCCGGACGTCCGGTCGCGCGGCGGATGTCCTGCTCGTGCACCCAGACGTCGACCGAGCGGTTGCGAAGCAGGGTGTCCCAGCTCCAGGCGACGCCGCCGGGGGTGACCGGCGCGAGGGCCGAAGGGTCCTCTGGCAGGTCTGCGAGCCGGGCCGCGCGCAGCTCGACGGCCGAGGCGAACTCCTCGACGAGCTCGGCGGGCGTACGGTCCCGGCGCGCCGCGACGCCGGCCGCGGTGTAGGCCGACGCGACGTCCGAGCCGCCGGCGCTCTCGTAGGTGTTCTGCTCCGCGCGGCACAGCTCGGACTCGAGATGAGCCAGGTGCGCCAGGACGTCCTTGACGGTCCACTCGGTGCAGTCGGTCTGCCGCGCCCAGTCCGCGTCGTCGAGCTCGGCCGCCAGGGCCACGATCGAGTCGGCCGACTCGCGCCACCCGCGAACGTACGTGTCAAGCAGATTCACGGGCGGTCTCCTGACGCTGTTGGCGACGACACCAGAAGACATACCCCGCAAAGGCCACGGCCACCGTGAGTCCGAGGATGCCGATGCCCTTGGCGTTGTTGGCGCGGGACTCGAATCCGGTCACCGTCGCCCAGGCGTACGACGCGTTGTCGACCCGCCTGTCGCGCGGGGTGCACTGCACGCGCATCCCGTTGGCGCCCGCGTCGAGCAGACCGATCAGGTGCCACTGGTTGCCCTCGTTGTCGACCGTGATGTCGAGCGCCGCGCGGGGGATGTCGACCGGCTTCTTGTCGCGGCCCGTGGCGCGGCAGGTGACGTTGCGCTCGGGCTGCAGGATGTCGGTGAACACCACGAGGGTCGTGCCCTGGGCATCCGCGCGCACGGTCGTCGGCGTGACGGTGACCTCGCGCACTGGGTCCCACGCCCCGGCGGCGACGACGGTCGCGATCATCACGCTGCCCAGTGCGAACAGGAACGCCGCCAGGTACCAGAGCGGATTGACCGGTTTCACGCAGCCACCTTCCCACATCGAGACGGGTTGACCGGTGCTTGACGCGTCCGGTGAGGAGGGCCAGACTGCCCGATTGACGACTCAATCACCTGAGAGGCACCTCATGGACGAAATCTTCCTCATCGGACGCATCTTGTTCGCCTATCTGTTCATCGGATCGGGGATCGGCCACCTGACCCAGACCGCCGCGATGGCGGGCTACGCGGAGTCGCGTGGTGTGTCGAATTCCAAGCTCATGGTCCAGATCAGCGGCGTGGCCATGATCCTCGGCGCCGTGTCGATCGTGTTCGGCATCTGGGGTGACATCGGTGCGCTGGGGCTCGCCATCCTGCTGGTCATCACGGCCGTCATGATGCACGCGTTCTGGAAGGAGACGGACCCGACCAACAAGATGATGGAGATGGTCCAGTTCAACAAGGACATCGCCCTCGCCGGTGGCGCGCTCGCGATCTTCTTCGTCCTGGGCAGCGACTTCGCGCCCTACACGATCAGCAACCCGCTGATCAGCTGGTACTAGTCGTACGCACGAGGCCCCCGCGACCGGCTGGTCGTGGGGGCCTCGTGGTGTCGCGGGTCAGAACAGCAGGACGTACGCCGCGACGGTCGGCACCAGCGCGACTGCCGACCAGAGGAGCGAGAACGGCCGGGTGCCCAGGATCGCGCGGGTCGCGGCACAGACGACGAGGGCGACGACGCCCGACATGAACGTCAGCAGGGCGGCGTCGGACCGACGACCCTGGTCCAGCAGGACGTACGAGACGCCGATCAGTCCCAGCACGCCGTGGATCGTGACGGCGAGGAAGCCGATCGCTGCCACCCTCCGGCGTACGCGGTCGAGGGCGACGGCCTCGGTGGTGCGGCCGGTCATGCCGGCACCGTCTCGGCGGCGTCGATGATGCGGTGCAGCACGGCGTTGGTGGCCCGCAGGTCCTCGACGCTCATGCCGAACCGCACGAGCATCGTCGCCGGCACCTTCAGGGCCTTGCGTCGCAGGGCACGGCCCGTCGCCGTGAGGGCGACCTCGACCAGCCGCTCGTCGGCGCTGGATCGCTCGCGCGTCACGAGCTCGGCCTGCTCGAGCCGCTTGACCAGCGGTGAGACGGTCGCGGGCTCGAGGTGCAGCAGCTCGCCGAGGGCCTTGACGCTCAGTGTCCCGTGCTCCCACAGCGCCAGCATCGTGAGGTACTGCGGATGCGTGAGGCCCAAGGGCTCCAGCACCGTGCGATAGCTCGCGATGACACTGCGGGACGCGACGGCCAGCGCGAAGCAGACCTGCTCCTCGAGAGCCAGAGGGTTGATGTCGTCCATATCACCAGTGTACGAATGATTAGTGCACTAATCAAATGGCAGGACGAAGGCCCCCACCCAGACGGTGGGGGCCTTCGGTGTCAGTGGCTCAGAACGACGACTCGTCGAGCTCCATGAGCGAACCGTCGATGTTCTCGGCGATCGCCCGCTCGCCGGCGAGCTGCGGGAGCACGTTGCGCGCGAAGAACTGCGCCGCCGCGACCTTGCCCTCGTAGAAGCTCTTGTCCGAGGCGGAAACCTCGCCACCCAGCTTCTCGAGGGCGACCTCGGCGCCGCGCAGCAGCAGCCACGCGACGGTCAGGTCACCGAGGACGTACACGAGACGCGTCGTGTTGAGGCCGACCTTGTAGATGTTCTTGAGGTCGCCCTTCTCGTCCGCGGGGTTCGACGACATGAGGTCGGTGAAGACCGCGCCGATGATCGCGGTGGCGTCGTCGAGGCCCTGCTTGAGCAGCTCGCGCTCGACCTTGAGACGACCGTTGCCGGCGTCGCTCTCCGCGAACGCCTTGACCTGCTCGGAGAGGTAGCCGAGCGCGACACCCTTGTCCTTGACGATCTTGCGGAAGAACAGGTCCTGGCCCTGGATCGCCGTCGTGCCCTCGTAGAGGGTGTCGATCTTGGCGTCGCGGACGTACTGCTCGATCGGGTAGTCCTGCAGGAAGCCCGATCCGCCGAACGTCTGCAGCGACTCGGTGCCCAGCAGGATCCACGAGCGCTCCGAGCCGTAGCCCTTGACGAGCGGCAGCAGCAGGTCGTTGATCGACTCGGACAACGACGCGTCCTCGCCGGCGGCCTGCTTGATGATGACGTCGTCCTGCCACGTCGCGGCGTACATGGCCAGCGAGCGCAGGCCCTCGGCGTACGCCTTCTGGGTCAGCAACGAGCGGCGCACGTCGGGGTGGTGCGTGATCGTGACGCGGGGAGCGGCCTTGTCGGACGCCTGCGTCAGGTCGGCGCCTTGGACGCGCTCCTTGGCGTAGTCGAGCGCGTTGAGGTAGCCGCTCGACAGCGTGGCCGCGGCCTTGAGGCCGACCATCATGCGGGCGTTCTCGATGACGCGGAACATCTGGTTGATGCCGTCATGCACCTCGCCGAGCAACCAGCCCTGCGCCGGTGCGCCGTCGCCGAACGTCACCTCGCACGTCGTGGACACCTTGATGCCCATCTTCTTCTCGACGTTCGTGACGTACGCGCCGTTGCGCTCGCCGGTCAGCTCACCGGTCTCGTGGTCGAAGTGGAACTTCGGCACGAGGAACAGGCTGAGGCCCTTGGTGCCGGGTCCGCCGACGCCCTCGACGCCGACGGGGCGGGCGAGGACCAGGTGCATGATGTTCTCAGCCATGTCGTGCTCGGCCGAGGTGATGAAGCGCTTGACGCCCTCGATGTTCCACGAGCCGTCCTCGTTGGGGAACGCCTTGGTGCGGCCGGCGCCGACGTCGGAGCCCGCGTCCGGCTCGGTCAGCACCATCGTCGCGCCCCAGCTGCGGTCGACCATGTGCTGCGCGATCACCTTGTCGCGATCGATGCCGTTCTCGAACACGATGCGCGCGAACGCGGGGCCGCAGGCGTACATCCAGATGGCCGGGTTGGCGCCCAGCACGAACTCGGCGCTGCCCCAGATCAGGGAGGCCGGTGCGACCTGTCCGCCCAGCTCCTCGGGGATCTGCAGGCGCCACCACTCGGCGTCCATCCAGGCCTTGTAGGACTTGGCGAAGGCGGGGTTCATCGTCACGGTCTTGGCGGCCGGGTCGTAGACCGGCGGGTTGCGATCGGCGTCCTCGAACGAGGCGGCGAGATCCTCGCGCGCGATGCGGTCGATCTCGGTCAGGATGCTCTTCGCGGTGTCGGCGTCGACCTCTTCGAAGGGTCCGGTGCCGAGGACGTCCTGCCGGTTGAAGAGCTCGAACATGTTGAACTCGACGTCACGGAGGTTGCTCTTGTAGTGGCTCATGCCAGCAATCCTTTGGGGGTACGCGCTGCACGGCAGCGGCTTGCTACTGGGTAGTAACTTAAGTATCCGTCCGCGGGCGGGTTAAAACAAGTCAAACGCCGGATGCGAAGCTGTCTGACCTGTCACACGTTGCCGCAGGTCAGCGGCGGTCGAGCCAGTCCGGGAAGTCCTCGAGGGTCGTCAGGACGGTGTCGGCCCCGGCCTCGCGCAGGTCGTCGGCAGTGCTCGGACCGGTCGTGACCGCGACGCCGACGACGCCGGCCAGCCGCGCGGCGTCCATGTCGTGCACGTGGTCGCCGACGTACGTCGTGGCGCCCTGCTCGCGCAGCACGACGCCCTTGGCCTCGCGCCACGCGCCGCCGAAGACCTCGCCGACCGGCAGCCCGAGGCGGTCGACGTGCAGTCTCGCGTTGGGCGCGTGCTTGGCGGTCAGCAGGAGCGTGCGGCCGACCTGGTTGGCGGCCTCGACCGCGTCGTACGCCCCGGGCATCGCGGTCACCAGGTCGAGCGCGATCAAGGGGTAGAGCTCGCGATAGCGGTCGGCCCAGTGCTTGACCTCGGGCTCGGGCAGCCAGTGCTCGAGCTCCCACTCGACCGGCGGGCCGAGCCGCGACACGACGAGGTCGGTGTCGATGTGGGCGCCGGTCTCGACGGCGAGCTGGTCGTACACCGCCTTGATGCCCGGTCGTGAGTCGATGAGCGTCATGTCGAGGTCGAAGCCGGTGATCACACCCTCGACCCTATCCAGAGCTGCCCGGCGAGACCGAGGCCGTGGCGCCGGTGAGACGCCCTTTCGTGATTACGTAGTACTTACGGATCCGCATGGGCGCTCAACGCTGAAGAGTACGTAGTCGTGGATTGCCATGGGGGCAATCTGCGTCTACAAGGAGATCTCCCGTGCGTTTACGCTCCTCCACCAAGCGCTCGTCCGCAACCCTCGCCGCCACGGCGATGATGTTCGCCGGACTGACCGCTGTGGCCATTCAACCTGCGTCCGCCGCACCCCAGGTCACGGAGTTCCACTCCGACGTGACCGGTGCCGTGGTGCCTGCAGGTGTCAACTTCCTGACGATCGAGCTCCACGGCGGTGCCGGTGGTGCCGGTGGCCAGACCGGCGGCTCCGGTGGTCGCGGCGCGGTCCAGAAGATCCAGCTGCCGGTGCAGCCGGGCCAGTCCTTCGACATCTCGGTCGGCGCGCACGGCGCGAACGGCGACCTCAACGGAACGTCGCACGGCGCGGGCGGCGGGTCCTCGCTCCCGGGTGCCGGTGGTCCCGGAGGTGACGGCTACCTGATTAACCCCGCCGTCTACGGCGCGGGCGGCGGTGGCGGTGGCGGCGCGACCTCGGTCGTCCTCGACGGCGACCTGCTGGCCGTCGCGGGTGGCGGTGGTGGTGGTGGTGGCACCAACTCCAACACGACACCCGGCGGAAACGGTGGCAACGCCGACGCGAATGGACAGAACGGCAGCGACGTCTCCAACGCGACCGGCGGCAAGCACGGCGACGCGCCGAACCAGGACGGCGGGATCGGCGAGAGCGCCACTCCGACGTCGGCGATCGCCGGCGGTGGCGCCGGTGGCGGTGGCGGCGGCTACGAGGGTGGCAGCGGCGGTGCGTTCACCGCCGACACCCCGAGCCTGATCAACGGTTCCAGCGGTGCCGGCGGTGGCGGTGGCGACAGCTACTTCGACGACGCCAAGGCCACGCGCACCAGCCTCACTGCGACCGAGGCCGGTGCCGGCTACGTGACGTTCACCTACTCGGTGATCTCCCCGACGAAGATCACGTTCAACTCCGGTGGCAACGACGACACGGTCAACCGTGAGATGCACGGCTACTCCGTCAACGTGGCACCCACCCAGCCAAGCCAGGCGCAGCCGACCGGCAACGTCACCATCGTGGCGAAGAGCCAGAACACCGGCGAGGTCATCAACCTCGGCAGCGACGCGGTCGACTCGAACGGCGACGCGACGGTCTTCTCCAACAAGCTCTACGTCGACAACGTCGTCCCGGGACAGGGCCAGTGGACCCTGACCGCGACCTACACGCCTGACGCGGCGAGCCAGTTCGACTCCCTGGGCTCGAAGGAGACGGAGAGCGCATATGTGAGCAGAGGTGACACCGACACGTTGCTGTCCAGCGACTCGGTCGACATCCCCAACTACGGCGACGACGTCAACTTCAACGTCTCGGTCCTGCCTGAGGCCCCGGCCTCGGGTCAGCCCACGGGCAAGGTGCAGTACTTCGTTGACGGTTCGCCCGTCGGACCCACCGTCTCCAACGGTCCGATCACGCTGAACTCGGCGGGCAACGGGACGTTGACCGTCCACAACCTCTCGGTCGGCGTCCACTCGATCACTGCCACGTACCTCGGGGATCGCGAGTTCAACCAGTCGTCCAGCAACGAGTCCGAGCTGAGCAACTTCGCGATCAACCAGGGTGACACGACGGTCACCCTGTCGATCCCGGACGGCAACTCCTTGCCGGATCTGTCTCACAACCCGATCCTCTCGGGTGAGGACGCCCTGCTGGACGTCCAGGTCAAGTCCAACAACAAGGGCAAGCTCAAGGCCGGCACTCCGGTGCAGCTGTTCGACAACGGCGTGCTCGTCGACGAGGCCGCCATCGACTACAAGGGGTTCGTGGAGTTCCGCGAGTCGGACCTCAGCACGAACGACCATGGACACCACCACTTCCAAGCGCTCTACAACCCTGAGGGTGAGGGCTCCGACCCGAACTTCCACCAGGCGTACAGCAACTTCCAGGATGTCGTGGTCAACTACGGCGAGGCGAAGGTCGACCTGACCGTCGACCACAACCCGCAGCGGGTCGGCCAGGACGTGACCTTCACGATCAAGGTGACCGGCACGGATCCGACCAGCAAGTACGACCCCGAAGGCGATGTGCAGCTCTACACGGCTGACAACACGCCGCTGGACGGGCCGATCACGTTGGTCAACGGCGTCGCGACCTTCACGACGGCCGACCTGCCGGTGGGCGCCAACACGCTCTACGCGGTCTACAAGGGCGACAAGCACTACAAGGCGGGGCCGAGCAACACGCTGCTCGAGAACATCACGCCGCAGCTGACGGCGATCGAGCTGTCGGCCAGTGTCGCTCCCGACCTGCAGTACGCGCAGAACGAGACGCTGACGGCTCGGGTCACGGCCGAATCCGTGCCAGCCCATGGCACGGTGACGTTCCTCGACAACGGCAAGGCGATCCTGGACTCGAACGGCAAGCAGATCGGGAAGAACATCGTGGTGGATGCCAACGGCATCGCGAGATTCTCCACGAGGTCCTTCCGTATCGGGCAGCACCAGTTCGGGGCGCACTTCACCGGTGACAAGGACAGCCAGTCCGGCGCCTCGAACACCCTGGCCGTCAAGGTGCTGCCGAACACGGTCCGGGTGGCGATCTCGACCGACCGCATCCCGGCATACACAGGCGACAAGATCCTGATCCATGCGAGGGTCTTGAAGGTCGGTACGAGCAAGGGTTCGATCACCGGGTTCCTGCAGTACTACGACGGTTCGACGAAGCTCGGTGGCGCGGTGCGAGTTTCCGGCAGCTACTGGGGGACCAAGTCCGTCCTCGCCAAGAGCCTGTCGGTCGGCAAGCACCGTCTGGTGGCGAGGTTCATCCCGAGCAGCGATCCGTCGTACCACCTCAAGGTGTACTCGGGGTCGACGAGCGACCAGCTGATCCAGATCCGCCGGACCGGTTCGGCGAACGCCAGGATCGCCGCGACGGTCAAGCGGACGTCGGTCGACACCGCCACCGTCAAGACCCACGTGGTCAAGAAGAGCGGCGGCGACGCATCGGGCTACGTCAACGTGTACCTCGACGGTGTGTTCGTCAAGAAGCTGCACCTCGACTCGAACGGCTACGCGACGGGCGACCTGACCAACGTGGCCGATCGTGAGCTCGCGGTGACGGTGGCGTACCTGGGATCGGGCAGGACCAAGCCGGTCAGCATCGGCAAGTTCCTGTACGCGTACTAGGAGGGACAACGGTGCCCCGCTCGGCCTGCTGCGGCAGGATCGGGCGGGGCTTCGTCGTGCCGAACGGCATGAGCGGCGGACTCAGGCCGAGCGACGGCGCAGCGCAGCGGCCAGCTGGTCCCGGCGATTGACCCCGAGCTTGGTGTAGATCCGGGCGACATGGGTCTCGACGGTCCGAGCCGAGAGGTGCAGCCGCTCGGCGATGACCTTGCTGGTGAGGCCCGCGGCCACCAGGGACGCGATCTCGGACTCGCGGCGTGACAGCGGGCTGGGCGTTCCCGTGGCCCGGCGCGGAACCCACCGACCAAAGCTCGCGAGCTGAGCGACGGCCGCGTTCTCCAGCACGTGGTCGCCGGCGACGATCGCCTGGACATGGTTGACCAACGCAGCTGCAACCGGGGCGTCGACCTGCAGCGCCAGCTTGGCCGCTTGGTCGGCCGCACCGCTCTCGCGGGCGATCTCGGGGTCGATGCTGGACACCAGGTCGAGGGCCCACAGCTCGGCCAGGTGGAATCCACGTTCCTGCGCCCAGAGCGTCATCGCCGTGGCCTGGCCCAGGGCATCGCTGTGTCCCAGGCCGTGTCTTGTGGCGACAAGCTGCGACCACACGTCAGCCTCGAACGCGCGACTGGCGCGTCGTGGCGTGTGGTCGACCAGCAGGCACAGAGCCTCGGCGCGTTGGCGGTCGCCCACCATCATCGCGCTGTGGGCCTCCCCAGCCAACGCCCAGGCCGCGAATCCGCTGGGGTCACGTAGCTCGAACATCCGATGAGCGATCTGGAACCGCTCGTCCGCCTCGCGCCACCTGCCCTCGGCGGCGAGCAGGCGGGCCTCGCCGGCGTACGTCAGGGCCGAGTCGAGCCGGGTGGCCTGGCCGACGGCTCGGGGATCGGCACCCTGCTGGCGGGCGTCCCCGATCCGGCCGGACACGATCCGGAGCAGGAAGGTCGTCAGGTAGATCTCCGCGCCGATGCGGGGCATGGACGCGTCGTACGCGGTCGCCGCCGGTGCGTAGCGCTCGGCGATCGCGAGGGCCTGCGTGGTGTTGCCGGTCCACGTCCGGGCCAGGATCGCCGGTGCGACGGCCTGCAGGCTCCACTTGCTTCCCGGGACGAGTCCGCCAGCCAGCTCATCGGCTGCGTCCAGAGCCGGCCCGAAGTCACCGGACCAGGCCCTCCGGGAGATCTGGGACATGCGTCGTCGCTGCGCGGCCTCGCCATCCAGGGCGGCGGAGCCGGTGTGGACGCGGTCGATGACGTCGAACGCGAGCTCCGGCTGGTCGAACCCGTACTGCTGGACGTCGGCCCAGAGCTCATGGAGGTCGAGCCACCGTTTGCGGGTTGCGGCGGCTGCACCGGGTGGGAGTGCCGCGTGGAGCTCGATCGCCTGCTCGACGTCGTGCAATGCGCGGACGGGTCGATCGAGGAACCGCAGCTCGCGTGCCCGAATCGCATGTGCCTCGATGCGGATCACCGGGTCGTCGGTGCGATCGAGCGCGGCGGTCGCGAAGTCGATTGCCGCTTCGTACTGACCGATCGTGCTGGCCGAGCGTGCCGCGTCGACGAGCTCGGCGGGCGCGACGTCGAGGCCGCACTCGAGCGTCCAGGAGGCCCAGCGCTGGTGCCCGGCGATGGTCTGGTGCGCCGTCTCGACGCGCGATCCGTACACGGTGTCGAGCAGGGCCCGGCGACGGCTCGGGGCGATGCCCAGCCGGACACACTCGGCGTACGCAGGCTGGGGCAGGCGCAGCACGGGGATGGGGACACGGATGACCGTCATGCCTTGATCGACCCGGACCAGACCGGACGCCGTGAGGCGGTCGAGAACGGTGGGGTCGACGAGGTGCCGCGCCGTGGCGAGTGCCAACGGCTCAGCGAGAGCGATGAGCTCCACGATGTCGCGCTCGTCGCCGGTGAGCTGGTCGACCTCTGACCTGACGACGTCGACCAGGCGGGCGTCGGGAATCGCCCGCTCGGCCCGCACCCACATGCCGTGCAGCGGGACGATGGCTGAGCTGGCCACCCCGGCGCGCACGAGCTCGTGGACCATCATCGCGTTGCCATCGCTGGCATCCATGACCTCGCGCACGAGGCTGGCGTCGACGGGACCGCCCAACGCCTCACCCAGGAGCGTCTCGACCTCGCGAGCGCTGAGTGCGGGAATGTCGACACGGGCCAGCAGGCCGTCCCGCCACAGTCGTACGAGGGCTGGGCTGGTCGTCGAGCGGGTCATGATGAGGAGGCTGATCTCGCCGAGGCGGCACAGGTGAGCGAGCAGCTCGGCGCTGTCGCCATCGAGAAGGTGCGCGTCCTCGACCTGGATCGCGACCGAGCGGCCAGCGGTTTCAGCGAGCAGACGTTCGTGCACCACTCGGGCGAACCGCCGAGGCGGCGCGGAGCCGGCTTCGAGGTCACCGGTCAGCGCGTCCACCGCGGCGAGAGGGATCGTGGACTCGTCGCGCGAGCCGGCAACCGCGTACCAGAGGAGCTCCTCGTCGCCCGTACGCTGCTCCAGCACGACGCGGGCCCGTCGCCCCAGGTGGGTCTTCCCGGCTCCTGCGGCGCCGTGGAGCACGGCACCCTGCTGGTTCTCGAATGCTGCGAGCACGCGCGAGAGCTCCTGGCGCGGCAAGGACGGCCACGTCGACCAGGGCTGATGCGACACCGCTCGCTCCGAAAACTCGACAAGTCCCTGGCACCAGCAACCCGTCGGGTGCTCCCTGCCGGTGGTCAGGTCTTGTGCGTCTGCCCTCAGTGCCGCGCCGGGGCTCGAACCCGTCTGTGTCGCCCTCGACCCAGGTGGCCCCCACATGAGCCACGCGTCTGACGACCAACGGCCGTCGTGGGAACTATAGGAGGGTTGATGTCTCGAGGAGACGGGTTTGGCCAGATTGGTGAGGTGCTGTCGCGTCCGTCACGGTGGTCCATCGGGCCACCACCCGGAGCCTCACGGTGTGTGGCGCGAGATGTCCCAGGACCGGCAGCGGGCCAGATCCTGCTGGGCGGCCGATCGCCGGAGGCTGACCTTCCAGTCGCTGCCCGAGCTGCGCAGCGTGTAGAGCGTCGCGGAAGGCTCCTGGTTGTCGTCGGGGGTGTCGCCGGCAGCCACGCGGAAACGTTCGTCCGTGCACGCGACGAGCTGCGCCCTGCTGCCGCTGACCGAGCGCTCGCTCACACGGATCCACAGCGGCCCCGTCCTGCGGGCGCCGCGCTCGTAGCCCTTGGTGACGTTGACGACCTCGGCGAGCTGCTCGCCCGTCGCCAGTGCGTCGTAGCCAGACGCCAACGTCGCGGCGGCGTCACCGTCGCGCTGGTCCTCGGGGAGGGAGGTGATGTAGGTGTCGAACGCGATGTAGCGCTGGAGCGCCACGACCTGCGGGTCGTCCGCGCTCGCACCGTCGCGGAGCTCCCACGTGATGGGCGAGTCGGCCGGTCCGGTCGTGGGTACGTCCGGCGGCGGCGTCGCGGTGGTCCTCGAAGGGGAGGGCTGTGGTTCTGAGTCGCCGTCGCACCCCGCGAGTCCCAGCAGCGCGAGGAGGGCGACCACCGCGGCGGTCGTCCTGGAGGTCATCGAACACCGTACTTGTCGAGCAGCTCGTCGTAGTCGTCGTTCTTCGACGGGTCGGCGTTGTAAGGATCGGCGTCGGACTCGGGGCCGGTGTAGTCGTTGGTGTAGTGCTTTTCCTTGTCGTCGTCCCAGGTGTCGGCGGTCGAGCCGTAGAGGTTGGACTTGGCCGACTTCTCGTCGAGCCAGCCACCGGAACCACCGATCCGGTCGTGGTCGCGACCGTTGAACCCGGACTGCCAACCGCTGTCGTACGTACCCTCGTCGAGACCCAGGTCGAAATAGGGATCCTTGAGCGCTTCCGCATCGAGATCGGGCTTGACCACGTAGTGGCCGTTCTCCTTGGTGTAGAGCGACTCGTAGCCCTCGGGCGAGAGCGTGCCGGCCTCGAGGGCCGCCTGGACCACGATGCGTCGCTGGACGGTCTGCGAGTCGTTGGCGGCCTGGGCGGCCCAGTCCCCGGTCACCTTGATCTCGTGCGCGTGCGAGTCCTCGGGCGGTGACCCTGCCGAGAACAATGCGTCGAGGAAGCCGCTCTGGACCTTGCCGGAGGACGCGTTGAACATCGACACCCCGGCTTGGGCGAGGGCGCCGGCACCTTCGGCGGCCTTGGCGCCCGGGATGACCGAGACGCCGATGTCGGCGACCATGCGGAGCGCAGCCATCTGGCGCTGCTTGGCGGAGTACTTCTCGTCGGCCGCCTGGTTGTCGCCGGCGTCCTTGCCGGCCGCAACGTCGACCTGGTGCTCCATGTCCGCGCCGACGATCCGGCCCTCCAGGCGGCCGGCCCGGTCGATCGCCGCCTTGACGTCGCCTGCGTCGCCGTTCCTCATCGCGTCGGTGATCTGCTGCTGGGCGTCCCACGTGGCCGCTGCGTGGAACCGGACGGCATCCTCGTCGCCGGTGCCTGACACGAAGCGGAGGAAGTTGCTCTCGACCGACGGGTTCATCTCGAAGCCGTGCTCGCCGGCCGTGTTCTGCTGCGAGCTGTCATGGGCGTCGCCGAACTGGTCGACCCAGTTGATGCCGGCGTCGACGACGGCATCGCTGATGCCCTCCGTCATGCGACCCAGGGCGACGGCGTCCTTCTTGTCGATGTCACCGTCACCGTCGCTGTCGTAGCGCCCACCGAGGTAGCCCGCCTGGTTGTCGCCGACGTCCTTGATGAGCGCGAGCGCGGCCCGCGACTGCATCTCGCCACCACCGCCGTGCGCGGGGTCGCGGTCGGTGCCCGAGCGGATGACGTCGATGACGCCCGTGTCGTCGGTCCAGTTGAGCCCGAGGAGCGCCTTGCGGTCACCCTCGTTGAGCAGCAGGGCCGACGCGCCGTCCTCGTTGCGCGACGCGACGCTGAGGAGGTTGCTCGCCGCGCCGTCGTCGAGCATCGCCTTGATGCCGGGCAGGTCACGGAGCTCCGGGATCGGGTCGTACTCGCCGTCCCAGTCGCCCAGGTCCTCACGGTTGAGCCCGTTGGCCGAGGCGAGGATCGCGTTGAGGTCCTGCTTGACGTGGATGGCCTGCTCGCCGAGGTGCTGGCTGAACAGGTCGCCGCCCTCGACGTCCTCGGACGCCGTGCCGAGCAGGTCGGCCCAGCCCTTGACCGCCTCCAGACCCTTGATCGAGTCGAAGCCCTCGCCGGAGCCGTAGCGGTAGCCGTCGTGCGACTCCCCGACGCGGAGGTCGAGCAGGTCGCGGATCGCCTGCGGGTAGGGGCGGCCGGACGGGTTGTCCACCGTGCACATCGGCAGCGGCGTGGCGCCCTTTTCCTGCACGTCGGTGTTGGTGATGTTGAGGATCGCGTCGGAGATCGGGCGCAGATGGCTGTTGGCCATCTGGGTGAGGACGTCGCTGGGCGCTCCCGGCGCGATCGAGCTGACGGCCTCGCGGACGACACCGGCGACCTTGGTGAGGTTGTCCGCCCCGACCGTGTTGGTCCAGTTCGTGATGTAGGACGCCTGTGCGGCGGTCATCAGCTTGTCGGGCTTGCCGTCGCCGTCGTTGTCGGCGATCGATGCGTTGATCGCCGCGAGCCGGGCGTTGGCCTTGTCGATCAGGGCGAGGGTCTCGCTGCTGGGGTTCTTGTCGTCGAGGGCGTCGTTGAGCAGGGCCGCGTCGACCTTGGCCTGGACGTCCACGAGCTTCAGCAGGGCGGGAGGCAGCTGTGACGCCGTCATGATCGCGACGATGTCGTCGGACACCTGGGGGTTGTCGGCGAGGTAGTCCTTGACCTCGTCGTCGCTCATGTCGGCGAAGTTGGGAAGCAAGCCGTTGGCCACGGCGTGCTTGTAGTACTCGACCTTGTCGGCGTCCGTCAGCTTGAGGTCCGGGAAGAGAGTGGCGGCCGTCAGGGGGATCAGGCCGGCTCGGATCAGCTCGCGGACGTTCTCGTCCGTGGGTCCCTGCTTGAACCGCGTGGCGATCTCGTCGGCAGAGTCGTCGATCGTCGCCTGTGCCTGGTGGTAGCGACCCTTGAGATCGGCCTCGATCCGGGCCGCAATCGCGTCGTAGTCGATCTTCTCGTCGCCCGACCTGACCTCGGGCTGGTGCTGCATGCCGAAGACCGTGCTGCGGTAGCGGGTGTGGTAGTCGACGTTGATCTGGTTGACGGTGTTGTCGAACTCGTCGACCATCTGGCCGAACGACCTCAGCAGGCCGACGGCGTACTGGCCCTTGACGGCGAGGCTGTGCGCGACCTTCTTGGCCTCGGCGGGGTTGGCCCTCACGCCGGCCTCGATGTCGCCCTCGATGGCGTTGGCGGCCCGGACCTCGTCGCCCTCGAGCTCGCCGGCCAAGGACTGGATCACCCCGGCGTTGGTCCCGGGCGCCTCGGCAGCGGCGCGTACGGCATCGCCCGTGACCTTCCAGTATTCGAACGGTCCGTCGGTCCTGGTCACCATGTCTCTACCCCCGTGATGGCATGTGACAGGCATTCTAGTACGTCCCGCCGGCCCGATCTCTGGTGGACAGAAGCGCGGTGGCCGGGCCCGTCCGCGGTGCGTTCGACGACACGGTCACGGGGCGAGGTCATCCCGAGGGTTGGCTTGACGCGTTGTCGAGGTAGCCGGGGGCGCCCTGCGTACGTTCGATGTCGGCGTCGGTCGTCGTCCGCAGGCAGGTGCGCTCGAAATCGCGGTCCACGGTGATCCCCTTGAGACCCGGCGACGCGAACAGCTTGTCCCGGAACCGGTCGAGGTCACTGGTGGGCTTGGTCGTGAAGTCCACGATGCGCGGCGTGCCGTCGACCTCAGTGTGGTCGACGTAGTCCGGCAGGTCCGAGGGCTTCACGACGCCGTCGGTGATCAGCTTCCTCAACCCCTGGATCTCGCAGTAGGAGGACATCAGCGGACCGATCGACCGTGCCGGGGCGATCGTCGACGTCGGCTCGGGTGTCGGTGACGGGTCGGAGTCGCTGCCGCACCCAACGAGCGACAGGCCCAGCAGCGCGGCGACGACCGCGACGCCTCCGCGACGCCTCACTCGTGCTCCTTCCAGCCCCCGTCGGTCAGGAACGGACCGATGTCGTCACCCGGCTTGCTGCTCTTCGGGATCGAGTAGAAGTCGTGATACGAGTCGTACTGGTCGCCGATCTCGTTGACGAATGTCGAGTAGAACGGCGAGTCGGGCGACGAGCCCGGAGGCACGTGCTGCTTGAAGTAGCTGTCGAGCAGCGCCGAGGCGTCGTCGGCGAGCTTGTCGGAGTCCGCGGTGTAGGGGTAGCGCAGGCTGGACGGAACGTCGGATGCCGGGATCGCGTGGGACTGCACGAGGGCGTCGATCATGACAAGAGAGTTCGCTGTACGTACGTGCGAACCGGTCGGCGCCCAGTCGTCAGGCAGGTTGGGCGGCGGCGCGGGGAGCGAGGCCGGCGTCAGCAGATTGCTGACGAGCGTGTTCGCGACGCCGGCGGGGGCCCCGACAATGTCGCTGGCGATCGGAATCTTGCCGGCGAGCGTCGCGACGATGCCGGAGGCGATCTTCATGTCACGGATGTGATCGTTCTCGGCATCCTGCAGGTTGGCGTGGCGCTCGGTCGCCTCGTTCTCCGACGCGGCGTCGAGCATCGCGGAGAGCCTGGCGTTGGCGCCGGCCAGCTCGCGCGCGCCCATGCTGCCCGGGTCGTTGATGAACGCGCGGATGCGGTCCTGCTCGTGAGCCGTGACGAGGGTCGAGAGCCGGAACGCCGTGCTCTGGTGGTCGCCGGTGTCGTGGTCGCTCATCAGCAGCGTCATGAGGCGAACCTGGTCGGCCTTGGTCAGGCCGGCCGCGTCGTCCTCGCTCGCGAACTCGCTCAGATGGTCTGCCAGCCCGTTGGTGATGGCAATCGCGAGCAGCCGGTTGTTCTGGGCTGCCGAGTCGCCCTTGCCGTCGTCGTGGGAGCCCATCAGGTTCTTGAACACGTCGCCGTCGGTCTCGGAGATCGACTTGGCCAGGCCGTTGAAGGCCCGGTCGGCGAGATACTGCTCGTGCCCACCCGCAACGTGCGAGTCGTGGATCCAGTCGTACATGTGCGCGACCTGGCCCTCGTCGTCGCCCTTCCAGTCGTGGCCGAACAAGGTGGCGTTGAAGTTGGTCGTGCGCACCATGCCCAAGGGCTCGTCCTCGTTGAAGCTCGTGCCGTAGTAGTTGGGCGGCAGGTCTCCCTTGCCGGAGACCAGGTCGGACGTCGCCTCGTGGTTGCGGCTGACCACGTCGAGCACGTCGCTCGCGAGATCGTCGTCCCAGTTGTGGTCGTCGCCCGGCTGGCGGTCCCAGTACTGGTCGGTGATCGAGGTCGACGTGACTGCGGTCGAGGCGATGTGCTTGGCGAGGTCGTCGCCGGGCACCGCATCGCCGTGCGCGAGCAGTCGGGCCAGGTCCTTGAAGTCGTCGTTGTCGTCGAGCAGCTCGGTCGGGAACGCGCCGTTGGACCACGTGGACTGCGGAAGCTGATCGGCGTCGTGGCGCAGGTCTTCGGGCAGAGATTCCCAGCTGCCGCCGAAGTCCTCCTGGGAGGTGTTGAGTATCGCGTTGGCGTAGTCCTCCTGCAGCATGTCCTTCCACGAGTCGGTGAACCCGCCGACCTTGTCGGTGACGTCGTAGCTGCCGGAGAGTCCGCCGTACGGCGAGTAGGGGTAGTCCCGGGTCTCGCCGGTCTTCCACTCGTGCTCGTTGGCGTTGATGTAGTCGAGGATGTCGTCCTTCTTGGAGTAGGTGCCCGCCACGAACTCCTTGAGATAGGACTGCGCGTTGCCCACCGTCGTGTTGTGGGCCAGGTCGACACCGTTCTTGGCCGCCCATGGCGCGAGCAGCGCCAGGCCCTCGTTGATCCCACTGACGTTGTGGAACGCGTTGAGGAAGTCTGCCGGACTGACATCGGCGTCGTCGCCCAGCACTCCGAGGATCTTGGCGACGTCGCCCTTGGCGTCGTCGCTGTCGACGTGCGGCAGCGCCAGGGCGATGATGTCGAGCTGCAGCCCCTGGCCCGGATCCTTGATCTGCAGCCAGCTCTCCAGCAGGCCGGGGTTCTCGTCGATGAACGCGGTCCGCTGCTCCTCGGTCATGTGAGCGAAGTCGGGCATGAGCCCGGCATCCATGCGGGAGCGGTAGTAGTGGTACTTGTCCTCAGGGGTGAGGGCAAGGCCCGGCCACAGGCCCGCTGACGTCAGGGGGATGAGGCCGGCGCGGATCAGCTCGCGGACGTTCTCGTCGGTCGGGCCCTGCTTGAACTTGGAGGCGATGCCGTCGGCCGCGTCGTCGATGGTCGCCTCGGCCTGCGCGTAGCGGCCCTTGAGGTCGGCCTCGATGCCGGCAGCGATCCCCTTGTAGTCGATTTTCTCCTCGCCCGTCTTGTACTCGGGCTGGTGCTGCAAGCCGAAGATCGTGCTGCGATAGCGCGTGTTGTAGTCGATGTTGATCTGGTTGACCGTGTTGTCGAACTGGTCGACGAAACCGGCGAACTGGTTGAGCAGGCCGACGGCGTACTGGCCCTTGGCGGCGAGGCTCTGGGCCGTGGTCCTGGCTGCTGTGGTGTTGGCCTTGACCCCGGCCTCGATGTCGCCCTCGATCGCCGCGGCGGCGTTCTTCTCGTCGCCCTCGAGCTCGCCGGCGAGCGACTGGATCACGGCTGCGTCGGATCCGGGCTTCTCGCCGGCAGCACGGATCGCGTCTCCCGTGACCTTCCAGTAGTCGAACGGTCCGTCAGTCCTCGTCACCATGTCGTGCCCCCGGTTCAACAAGATTGTCGTCGAAATGAGCGACGCCAGCGGGACATGCATCCCGCTGGCGCCGTTGTCGTGCTGTGCCGTCGTCGAACTGGCCGGAGCCGGTGTCAGACCTGGCGGTTGATGCGGTCGCCGACCTCAGAGGTCGTGCTGATCGGCGTTGCGAGGTTGGCGGCGCCCGCCTCGTCGCTGTTGCGAGCGGTCGAGGCCACGTTGGACACGTTGTGACCACCGTCGGTGAGCAGGTTGCCCAGCTTGCCCGAGTCGTCGAGCACATGGTCGTTCACGAAGCTCGTGAGCGCCGTGCCGACGATGGGGTGCCCGAGGCCGCCCGACGCGGAGTCGAGGCCTTCCTTGAGCCCCTTCGCCGCGGCATGGCCCGACGTCGAGCGTCCCGAGACCGTCGTCCCGACCTTGTGCAGCTGACCGACTTCGACGCCGGTGACGTCGCTGGATCCACCCATGACGAGCCTCAGTTGATCGTGTTGAGCGACTTGTTGGCCGCGCTGCGGACGTTGGCGATGAACTCGTCGGTGTTCTCCGAGGTCTTGCCGGCGAGCTTGTTGACGTTGGTGTCGATCTCGTCGCCGTGGTGGCGGCTGACCGAGCGCGTCTGGGCCTGCAGGTCGGAGCCGACGCCGCCCTCCATCTGGTTCTGGAGGTGGGCCTGCTGACGGTCCGCGCCCTCGTTGGTCTCGCGGAAGTTGGCCATGTTGGAGCGGGTGTCGTCGACGTGCTGCTGGACGGACCCACGGTCTACGCGAAGCTGATCACTCATGATGTCTCCTTGAAGTCGAAGGGGGCGCTCAGGCCCGGTTGATCTTGGCGGTCAGGTCGGACGCGGCGGTCTCGACGGTGCGGGACTCACCAGCCTGGTCGTGGGAGGCGGTGTCTTCGTGCCCGGCGGTGCGGCGCAGGTAGTCGGCGCCGCCAGCAGCGTTGTTGGTGTGCATGAGCGCACCGGCCGAGAGGCTGTTGGCCGCGGCGGTCGAGCCGTTGCCGGCCTGGGTCGCGAGCGCACCCTTGTTCTGGCCCAGCAGGTCAGCCGTGTGGTTGTGCTGCTTCTTGGAGAGGCCGTGCGCGTTCTCGCCTTCGGTGGCGAGGCCCTTGTTGCGCTGGAGGGCGCCCTCATAGCCCTCGGACAGTGATACGCGATCTGAAGTCATCGTGGATTACCCCCTGTGTGAGTCAGTCAGTTTCCTCAGGATATGGCATCGACCCGATTTGCGACATCCTTGCTCATAGTGGACGGTTCAACTGTTGCGCTGGTCGTCGTCGACCCGTGCCGTCTGGACCAGGGACGTGGCGCCGTCGCGCGTGACGTACATGGCGCGACCCTTGGGCAGGCGCCGCGACGGGTGGCCGCCGACGAGCCGGCCCTCGAGCCGGTCGCCGGAGAACATGAATCCCGGTGCGCTGAGGTCGATCAGGCGCTGGATCATCGGCTCGAACACGGCACGCGACATACCACCCGTGCGCCGGGCGAGGACGAGGTGGAAGCCGAGGTCACGACCCTGCGGGAGCAGGTCGACGAGCGGCGCCAGCGGATCGCCCTGGGACGTCGCGACGAGGTCGTAGTCGTCGACGATGACGAACACCTCGAGGCCGGACCACCAGGTGCGGTTGCGGAGCTGCTCGGACGTGACGTCCGGACCGGGCACGCGGGCGCGGATCGCGCCCGCGACGTCGGCCGCCATCGCGGCCGCCTGCTCCATGCCGGTCGCGTACGTCAAGAGGTAGTCCTCGGGTACGACGTCGAGCAGCGAGCGGCGGTAGTCGACCACGACGATGCCGATCTCGTCGGCGGTGCGGCTCGAGACCAGGTTGTGGATCAGCAGCTTGAGCAGGTTGGACTTGCCGGTCTCGCCGTCGCCGTAGACCTGCAGGTGCGGGTCGGCGCCGAAGACGTCGATCTCGGCCGGTCCGAGGTTGAGCTCGGAGATGCCGACGAGGACGCCCTTGTCGCCGAGCTCGATGGGCGGCAGGTCGGCCAGCGTGACGAGGCGCGGCAGCACCTCGACCTTGGTGACGCTGCGGTCGCCCCACTTGGTGAGGACGGCGTTGATCAAGGTCTGTTGCGCGGTGTCGTCGGCCGACGCGTCAGGCACCTCCAGCACCGGGAGCGCCGCCTGGAACAGCAGTGCCGAGTTGCGGGTGCCGGTGATGCCGCGCCCGTTGGCCTCCTTGGGGATCTGCTCCATGACCTTGCGGTCGAACTCCGAGTCGTACGCGTCGTTGATGCGCAGCTCGAGCCGGCCGCCCATCGAGCCCTGCATGCGCATGCGGACCTGCATGTTCTGGGTCACCGTGACGATGACGTGCACGCCGAAGTTGGTGCCGCGGGCGGCGATGTCGGCGATCGCGTAGTCGAGGTCGTCGAACTCGTCGCGGAACGTGCCCCAGCCGTCGACGATCAGGAAGATGTCACCGGGCTCGTCGTCGGGCACCGTGCCGGCGGCGCGGGCGCGGCGGAACGCGGCCATCGACTCGAGGCCGTGCTCGCGGAACATCGCCTCGCGGTGGTTGAGCGACGCGCGTACGTCGTTGACGGTGCGGCTGATGCGCTCCGGGTCGACCCGGGCCGCGACGGACGCGACGTGGGGGACACGTTGCAGCGCGCTGAGCGACCCTCCGCCGTAGTCGATGCAGTAGAAGATGACGTCGCCCGGCGCGTACGACATCGACATCGACAGGATCAACGTACGGATGAGGGTCGACTTGCCGGTCTGCGGCGATCCGGAGATCACGACGTTGGCGCCGCCGCCCGTGAAGTCCCACTCGAGCGGGAACTGGCTCTGGTGGCCCGGGTCGTCGACCTGTCCGAGCACCGCGACACAGGTCGTGGGGTCGGACGTGTCGTCGAGCGAGATCAGCTCGCCGAGAGCGAGCTTGGCCGGCAGTGGCTCCAGCCAGACGGGCCGGACCTGCGTGGCGCCGGACGCCGTGATCTGGTCGCAGAGCACGTCGAGCACCGTGGCGTTGGAGGCGGCCTGGTCGACCCGCATCCCGCCGTCGAGATCGTCGAGCGCAGCCTGCTGGGCGGCGAGCCAGGCGCCGAGCCCGTTGACCGCGACGTAGGGGACGACCGGCACCGACGTCTTGGGCCCGTCGCTCGGCGGCACGTAGGGGGACGACACGAGTGCGGCCTTGAAGCGGTCGAACACGGTCGTGTCGACCTTGAGATAGCCGGAGCCGGGCTCCGGCGGCAGGTGGAACGCGTCGGGTACGCCGATCGCGTCGCGGCTCTCGCCCTCGGAGAACGTCCGGAGGCTGATCCTGTAGGAGAGGTGCGACTCGAGCCCGCGGATCTTGCCCATCTCGAGCTTCTGGGTCGCCAGCAGCAGGTGCACGCCGATGGATCGCCCGATGCGCCCGATGGCCACGAACAGCTCGGCGAAGTCGGGCTTGGCGGTCAGCAGCTCGGAGAACTCGTCGACGATCACCAGCAGGTGCGGCAGCGGCTCGAGGTCCTCGCCGGCGTCGATGCGGTCCTGGTAGACCGTGACGTTGGGCAGGTTGCCGGCGTCCTTGAGGATCTCCTGGCGTCGCTGCATCTCGCCGTAGAGCGCGTCGCGCATCCGGTCGACGAGGGTGAGGTCGTCCTGGAGGTTGGTGATCATGCCGGCGATGTGCGGGATGTGCTCCATCGCCGCGAACGTCGCGCCACCCTTGAAGTCGACCAGCATCAGGGCGAGCCGGTCCGGGCCGTGGCCGATGACGAGGGAGCTGACGAGCGTACGGAGCATCTCGGACTTGCCGGAGCCGGTGGCGCCGACGACGAGTCCGTGCGGCCCCATGCCGCCGTGCGCGGACTCCTTGAGGTCGAGCACGACGGTGTTGCCGGTCGCACCCACGCCGATCGGGACCCGCAGCAGGTCGCGCAGCGCTCGCGGCCGCCAGGAGCGTACGAGGTCGAGCTTCGCCGGGTCGGCGACACCGAGGATGTCGGGCAGGCCGACCGTGTCGGAGAGTCCGTCGTCGCTCGCGTCCTCGATCGTGAGGCGCAGCGCCGACAGCAGGCGGGCGACGGCGGAGGCGACGCCCTCCGGCGGGATGTCGAGCGTGAACGGCGCCTCGCGGGAGTCGAGCACGACCGAACCGTCGTCGCCGAGCTCGATGCGCTCGTTGACCGACTCCGGCTCGTGCCGGGCCGAGTCGAGCAGCGACACCACGTGCACGCCGAGGGCCGCGAGCGGGACCTGCGGGTCGGGCGACGTCAGGTGCTGCCCCGGCTGCAGCCCCTCGCCGTCGACGATCACGACGAGGTGCGACGACGGCGCCGACGAGCCACCGCGCGATCGCTGGGCACGGTCGAGCCGGGCCTCGAGGTCGGCGGCCAGCAGCTCGGCCATCGCGGGCACGTCCGAGGTGACGCGCCGTGCCGGCAGGTCGCCGTCGAGGGCGCTGCCCGACTGCGTGTGGGGCAGCCACTTGATCCAGTCCCAGTCGGCGGCCGTGTCGTCGGAACGTACGAGTGCGATCTCGACGTCGTTGGGGCTCTGCAGCGTCGCGAGCTGGAGGACCAGGTTGGTCGCCAGCGCCCTGCGGTGGAACGGCCGGCCGATCACGCTGGTCTGGCCGATGTCGCGCAGGTTGAGCGTGATCGGCTGGGCGCGCAGCGAGGAGTAGCGCTGGGTCAGCTCCTGGGCGGCCTGCAGGCACACGGGGTCGAAGTCGTTGAGCGGCCCGGTGTCGGCGTCGAGCGTCAGGCCCGATGCCAAGGGCACCTCGCCCGTGCCGAGCCGTACGGACAGGAAGTCGAGGTGCGACGGGCGGCGCTCCCAGCGGCGGGTGTCGTCGCGGCAGATGTCGAGGAGCTCGTCGGTGCGGGGGTAGCGCCAGGCCTGCTCGGCGCGCTGGCTCGCGATCTGGTCGCGTGCCGTGTGGCGCAGGGCCTCGATGTAGTCGAGATAGCGCTCGCGGCCCTCGCGCACCTGGCGCTTGGTGCCGCTGCGCTGGCTGATCATCATCATCACGCCGATCGCGATCGACCCGATCAGCGCCAGCAGCGCCGCGACCGCCACGATGGGCCGGCCGCGCTGCGTGATGGCGACCGTCACGGAACCGGTGCCGCTCATGATCGGCATCATCATCATGCTGGCGCCGGCCATGGCGGGCGCAGCCTGCCCCTTCATGGGCGGAGCCTCGATCGACAGCGGCGCCGACTGCGTGCTCGGCGGCTCGATGCGGGCCGGACGTTTCACCAGTGCGGTCGTCATGAGTCCCCGGGTTCGATGAGCGGATGTGTGGTGGCGTGGGTCAACGATATGCTCGCAAGCGCCATCTCGAGCCCGCAAGGTGCGGCCACTGGCATACCGTGACGTCAAGGGGGTTGACCGTTGCTGACTGCATACAGCCGGGTCACGGTCGTCACGACCGATCGTACGATCGACCTCGCCCTCCCCAACGCGTTGCCGCTGGCTGACGTGTTGCCGCAGGTCATGCGCTACGCGGCCCCCGACAACACCAACGGCTCGCCGACGAGCTGGACCCTCGCCCACCTGGGTGGCGCCTCGCTGTCCTTGGCGCAGACCTTGGGTGACGCCGGGGTGCTCGACGGCGACATCCTCGAGCTGCGGGCGCAGGACGACGACGTCCGCCCGGTGGCGGTCGAGGACGTACGCGACACCGTCGAGGACAGCGTCGACGCGTCCGGCGGCGTCTGGACGACGCTGACCACGCGCTCCTTCACGGTGATCCTCGGTGTCGCGGTGCTCACCGCGCTCGGCGTCATCGCCTGGGCCGCGGGCCAGCTCGACGAGGGCGGCCGCCTCGCGGACGTCATCACCCCGACCGCGACGCTGCTCACGACGGCCGTCCTGCTGTTCGTCACGTGGTGGGCCTCGCGGTTCGCGCGCGTCGTCGACGCGCAGGTCGCGGCGGCCGGCGCGATGGTCTTCGCCGCACTCGCCGGGTCGGTGCTCGGTGACCGCGCCGACGTCGACAGCTGGGAGGTCGTCGCGATCACCGTCGCCGCGGTCGCCGTGGTCGCCGGGGTCGCTCGACTCCTCACACCCGCAGCCACCGGCCACCTCGCGGTCGGCGTCGTCGTCCTGGTCGCGGGACTCAGCTATGCCATCGTCGGCTGGACCGACATCCCGGTCGACCACTACCGTCGCGTCCTCCCGGTCGTCGTCCTCCTGGTCGTCGGCGTCATCCCGTTGGTGTCGCTGTCGGTCGGCGGTCTGGCCAGCGCGGACTACCGCGTACGCCATGTCGGCCGGCTCGACCTCGTCACGCTGCGGGCCCGCTATCGCGCGAGCAACGCCGTCCTGATCGGCTCCCTCGTCGGCATCGCCCTGGTCGTCGCGTGGGGTGGCATCGCGCTCGACCTGGCCGGCAGCTCGTGGGACCGCACGTTGGCCCTGACGCTCGCCGCCGCAGCCATCCTCCGGTCACGACTGTTCTCCCGTACGCCGCACATGCTGCCGCTGCGTGTCGCCGGCATCGCGGTCATGGTGTTCGCAGCGGTCCGCTTCGCCGTCGAGGAGGAGTCCACGACGCCATGGCTCGTCGTCGCGGTCGCCCTGGTGCTGCTCGCGGCAGTCGCGCTGTCGACGCTGCAGATGTCCGACATCACCCGGGCGCGCGTCAAGCGCTGGCTCAACGTCGTCGAGTTCCTGGTCGTGGTCGACCTCCTCGTCGTGCTGTTCGGCGCCCTCGGCGTCTACGACAAGATGGGAGGGGTCTTCTGATGTCTGACGACGACCAGGACCAGCCCGACCAGTCGCTGCGCGACCGCCGCCAGGCCCAGTCCGCGGCCAGCGACCTCAGCCGCATGGGCATCGACCCCCGCAGCCTCGGTCTCGGCGACCCCGAGCCGCGGACACCCCCTCGGCCGGAGCCCGAGGACGTCGACGAGCCGCGGGCCCGGGTCGTGCCGATCCGCCCGGAGTTCGACCCCCCGACTCCTGAGGCCGCACCGGTGCCCGACGACTCCGTACGCCCGCCGTCGGCCGCCGAGCAGCTGTTGTCGCGCACCGGCTCACCCGAACCCGCACCGCGGCAGACCGGGCGCCTGCTGCGCACCGTCGCCAAGGGACTCACGACACCCGATGCCGCGCTGGCAGTCCAGGGCGAGCGCCTAGCCGTCGACGCGATCCGCCAGCGGCAGACCGATCGCCGCATCGTCGCGTTCGTCGCCGGCAAGGGCGGCGTCGGCTGCACCACGATCGCCGTCGGCGTCGGCACGGCGTTCATGGCGATGCGCGAGGACCACAGCGTCGTCGTCGACGTCCAGCAGGGCTCGCCGTCCCTCGGCCGTACGTTCGGCGCTGCGGAGCCCCGCACGGTGGCCTCGATGCTCTCCGAGGTCGAGGCGACCACGCCGCCGGCGGCGGCGACGGGTCTCGGACTCGTCGACGGGTCGGGCTGGGACCAGGGGCTGACCCGCGCCGACGTCGCAGGGGTGCTCGACCGGTTGCGGGCCGACCACACGTTCAACCTGCTCGATGTCGGCGACGACGCGGGCGAGGGTGGCCACTCGGCGCTCGCCAGGGCCGACCAGGTGGTCGTCGTGACGAGCCCGGGCGAGCTCGGCGTCCACGCGTTGCGGGCGGCCCTCGACCGCATCAAGGTCGTCAACCCGCAGGCCGCTGCATCGGCGATCAACGTCGTCGTCTGCCCGCACGAGCAGTCCCACCGCGACGCCCAGCGCGAGTTCGCCGGAGCACCCGGCGCCGCGGTCGTCGTCGTCCCGCCCGACCCGCATCTGCAGGCCGGTCACGCGTACGACCCGGCACACGTCACCCCAGCCACCCGCGAGGCCATGCTCCGCATCGGCGGCCTCGTGGCGGGCCGTAGGTCGAGGCATGACTGAGCAGGACGGTCACCGGCCGCCTCCCGTGGGCCCGCGGACGGCGATGCAGAACACGCCCAACGCCGAGCGCTACGTCCTCGAGGCCGATGCGATGCGGCGGCGGCAGCTGCGCTCGGCCCTCCTGCACGGCAGCCGCCGCACCTGGCGCGAGCACCGCCGCGTCTGGCCGGCGCTGGTCGTCGGGCTGATCGTCGTGGCGGTCATCGTCGCCGCCCTCGCCGTGACCGAGGCGTTCCGCAAGACCGAGGAGAACGAGAAGAAGGAGCAGCAGCAACAGGGCCGCCCGCCGTCGTCTGCTCCTGCAACGCCCGGGCCCAAGAGCTCTCGCTGACGGTGCCGTCCGCCGTCGGGCGGCACACGTGACTCCGTGTACCGTTTGTCCCGAGATCCACGTCGGGGGACGGATCCTGCTGCCCCTCGAGGATGACCAGATACCCCCGAGAGGTGCACCACATGGCACGACCGAGCGCGAACCAGGCCACCGCCTCGCGGCTCCCCTCGACCCGGGAGTCCCGTCCGGCCCTGATCGGCCTCGCCGTCCTGCTGATCTTCGGCGGCGCGCTGGCCTCGGCCTGGCTGGCGATCCAGTCGGGCAACCGTTCGTACTTCGTCCAGGTCGACCAGGAGGTCGCCCAGGGCGCGACGATCTCCAAGGACGACCTGACCCGCGTCAGCCTGCCCGAAGGATTCAAGGGCGGCGTCCCGTCGTCGGACTCCGACAGCATCGTCGGCAAGTCCGCCGCGGCCCGGCTGCTGCCCGGCACGGTGCTGATGCGCTCGATGGTGTCCGACAAGTCCGGTCTCAGCGAGAACCAGACCCGCCTCACGGTCACGGTCGACGCGTCGCCGTTCATCAGCGGCCTGCAGTCGGGTGACCAGCTCGCGCTCGACATCGGTACGTCTGACGGTGGCAAGCGGCAGACCGTGCGCGCCGAGCTGATCTCGGTCGGCGACGAGCAGGGCGGAGCGATCGCCGGCTCGGGTGGCGACGAGGTCGCGATCGTCGTGTCGATCGACCTCTCCTGCCTCTCGGTCGTGTCGCAGGGCATCGAGGACAGGTCCATCACCCCGGCCTTGATCGGCGGCGAGAGCACGCTCGTCAAGCAGACCTGCGAGGCCTGACGCATGGGAATGGTTGCCGTTGCCTCGGCGAAGGGATCGCCCGGCGTGACCACGGCGGCGTTGCTGTTCGCCGCACTGTGGCCGCGGCCGAGCGTCATGGTCGAGTGCGACCCGTCGGGCGGTGACGTCGCGCTGCGGATGCCCGGCATCGACGGCGAGCCTCTCGACCCCAACCCTGGTCTGCTCAACCTCGTCGCCGCCGGCCGCAAGTCGCTCTACCCCGAGCTGGTCTCCCAGCACGTCGAGCAGATCGTCGGCGGGCTCGACGTGGTCACCGGCATGACGGCTCCCGAGCAGGCATCCGGACTCGGTCAGTGGGGCCAGCTCGGACTGCTGTTCGCGCACCTCCCCGGCACCGACGCGGTCGTCGACCTCGGTCGCATCGGGGCCGAGACACCGCAGAACGCCTTGCTGGCCTCGGCGTCTGCCGTCGTGATGCTCGTCGACACCGTGCCGAGCAGCGTCGTGCACCTGCGCGAACGCCTGCGCAAGGTCAGCGACACGCTCGGCGGTGCCGCTGGCGCGCCGATCTACGTCGTCGTGGTCGCGCATCCCAAGCGGTCCCGCACCGTCAACGAGATCCGTGACGCCATCGAGCGCTCTTCGACGCCGGTCGCGGCGGTCCACCACCTCGCGAGCGACGAGACCGGAGCGGGCTTCTTCCTCGGCCAGGTCGTCGGCAATCCCGCCCGCACCCAGCTCGTACGCTCCGCGCAGCCGATCGTCGACGAGCTCGCGGCTCGCACGATGGGCGCGTTCCGGCCCGTCCAGCAGTCCAGCCCGGAGGTCGCCTCATGATCGACCACGACCTCGTCCGTACGCTCCGCGGCCAGGTCGCCGACCGGCTCAACGAGCAGCGTCGCCGCGACCAGATCAGCGGCGTCTCGCCGATGAATGCCGACGACGAGCGCGAGTACGCCCGGTCGTTGATCATCCAGGTGCTCGAGGACCACGCCCGCTACGAGGTCGCCGAGGGCCGGTCCCCGATCCCGGCCGACGTCGAGGGCCAGGTCGCGTCCGCGATCCACTCGGCGCTGTTCGGCGTCGGCCGGCTCGAGCCGCTGCTGTCCGACCCCGACGTCGAGAACATCGACATCAACGGCTGCGACCACGTGTTCGTCCAGTACGCCGACGGTCGCGAGGAGCGCCACCCGCCCGTCGCGGAGACCGACGACGAGCTGGTCGAGCTGGTCCAGGTGCTGGCTGCCCACACCGGACTGTCGAGCCGGCCGTTCGACTCGGCCAACCCGCAGCTCGACCTCCGCCTGCCCGACGGCTCACGTCTGTCCGCCGTCATGAACGTCTGCGCGCGGCCGTCGATCTCGGTGCGCAAGGCGCGACTCGGCCGGGTCTTCCTGCACGAGCTCGTCGCCAACGGCACGATGTCGCCCGAGATCGGCTCGTTCCTGACTGCGGCGGTCAAGGCCCGCAAGAACATCATGATCGCCGGCGCGACCAACGCCGGAAAGACCACGATGCTCCGCGCGCTGGCCAACGTCATCCCGCCGTCGGAGCGCCTCATCACCGTCGAGCGTGCCCTCGAGGTCGGCCTCGGCGAGTACGAGGACCTGCACCCCAACGTCGTCTCGTTCGAGGAGCGGCTGGGCAACTCCGAAGGCCTCGGCCACGTGTCGATGGCCGAGCTCGTACGCCGCTCGCTGCGCATGAACCCCTCGCGCGTCATCGTCGGCGAGGTGCTGGGCGACGAGATCGTCACGATGCTCAACGCCATGAGCCAGGGCAACGACGGGTCGCTGTCGACGATCCACGCCAACTCCTCGCTTGAGGTCTTCAACCGCATCGGCACCTATGCGATTCAGAGTCGCGAGCGGCTGCCGCTCGAGGCGACGACGATGCTGATCGCCGGTGCCCTCGACTTCGTCGTGTTCATCCGGAAGCACAACGACCATGCGACGGGCGGAGGACAGGTCCGCGTCGTCGAGAGCATCCGCGAGGTCGTCGGTCACGACGGGCAGGTGCTGTCCAACGAGGTGTTCGCACCGGACGCCGACGGCCGGGCCGTGCCGCACTCACCCATCGGCTGCATCGCCGACCTCCAGGACCACGGCTACCAGCCCATGGTCCACGGCAGGTGGGCTTAGTCGATGTTGGAGGACTACCGCATACCCCTCGCGGTCACGACCGGAGCACTGCTCGGCCTCGGCTGCGTGCTCCTGGTCTACGCGCTCAGGGGCGGGGAGTCCGACACGATCGAGGGGGCGACGCCGCAACGTCGCAGGGTCTCGTCGCGTACGACCCGGCGCCGGGGCCAGCAGCTCCTCGCCGGGGCGCTGGTGGGCGTCGTGGTGCTCGCGCTGACCCGTTGGGTCGTCCTCGCCGTGGTCCTCGGTGCGCTGGTCGCGTTCTGGGACCGGGTGTTCGGCGGCGCCCGGCACGAGCGCGCGGCGATCGCGCGCATCGAGGGGCTCGCCGGCTGGATCGAGGCCCTGCGCGACACGATCGCGGGAGCCGTCGGTCTGGAGCAGGCGATCCCGGCGACAGCCGTCAACGCCGCTCCGTCGATCCGCCCCGCGCTCAACCTCCTGGTCGACCGCCTCCGCGTACGCGAACCGTTGCCCGACGCGCTCATGAAGTTCTCGGAGGATCTCGACGACCCGTCTGCCGACCTCGTCGTGGCGGCGCTGATCCTCAACGCCCGTCTCCGCGGTCCGGGACTTCGTGACGTGCTCACGGCACTGGCCAGCTCGGCCCGCGACGAGCTCGACGTCCGCCGCCGCGTGGAGTCGAGCCGCCGCAGCACCCGCCGCAGCGTCCAGGTGGTCGTGGGTGTCATCGCCGGCGTCGCGACCCTGCTCGTGCTGTTCAACCGCGAGTACGTCAAGCCCTACGGGACCGTCGAGGGTCAGACGGTCCTGGCCGTCGTGCTGGCGGTCTTCGGCCTCAGCGTGTTCTGGCTCCGCAGCCTCTCGGGTGTGAGCGAGCCCGAGCGCTTCCTGATCACCCCCACGACGAAGGTGCCCGAAGCATGATCCTCGAGCTGCTCGCAGGCGCCAGCGTGGGCGCCGGCATCCTCATCATCGTGATGGTGCTCAGCCGCCCCGTTCCCGGTGTCGCGGCTACCCTCAGCCGGCTCGACCGCACGCGCCATTCGCGTCGGTCGCTCACGGCGAGCGCGGCCGGCGCGGGCGCAGACGGCCGGCTCGAGCGGATCCGCGAGACCGTCGGTGAGCGCATCGAGGCCGAGGTCTCGGCGCGCGGCTGGCAGCTCATGCGTACGCGTGAGGACCTCGCCGTCATGAACCGCCCGATGACCACGCACCTCGGCACCAAGGCGCTGCTGGGCCTGACGGCGTTCATCTGGTTCCCCGCCGTGGTCTTCCTGTTCGGCTTCGGTGGCAACGGCGGGCTCCCGATCGTGTTCGCGCTCATCGCGGGCATCTTCGGGTTCTTCCTGCCCGACCTGACCCTGCACCGCGAGGCCGAGTCGCGCCGCCGCGACTTCCGCCACGTGACGGGCGCATTCCTCGACCTCGTCGCGATGAACCTCGCCGGCGGGCGTGGCCTCCCCGAGGCGCTCATGGCCGCGTCGTCGTTCGGCGACCACTGGGCCATGGTCCGCATGCGGCAGGCGCTGTCGAACGCCCGCATCATGGGCTGGACCCCGTGGGAGGGCATCGCGAGGCTCGGCCGCGACCTCGGGGTCGACGAGCTGCGTGACCTGGCGTCGGCCCTCGCCCTCGCCGGAGACGAAGGTGCGCGGATCCGCCTGTCCCTCATGGCGCGGGCCGAGAGCATGCGTCGCAAGGAGATGGTCGACATCGAGGGCGCGGCCGGCGAGAGCTCGCAGTCGATGTTGATGGCACAGCTGCTGATGTGCATCGCGTTCTTGGTATTCTTGGCCTATCCAGCCGTCAGTCAGCTCAGGTAGGCGACGGCTCCATGCGTCGGGGGAAGATTTCGTGTCAGCAGAACTGTTCTACGCCAGGGCAATCATCGCGTACGTCCACGCCCGCGCAGACCGGGCACGACGTGCAGGCTTCAACGAGCGCGGCGCCTCCGCGATCGAGTGGGCCATCATCTCGGCCGTCGTCGTCGTCCTCGCGCTCGTGGTCGCCAAGGTCATCCAGGGTGTCGTCGAGGACAACTCCAACAAGATCCAGCAAGGCTCCAACACCTGAGCTGCGGGCTCGTCGTGAGCGCGGCACCAGCGCGCTCGAGTTCTCGATCATCGCGCCGGTCTTCCTGCTGCTGATCTTCACGATCATCCAGGCGGGGCTCTATCTCTATGCGCGCAACACCGCGCAGTCGGCGGCGCGCGAGGGCGTCTCCTACCTGCGACTGGCCGGCAACAACTCCGACCCGCGGTCGTTCGTCAACGCGGCCGAGGACGTCACCGAGGGCTACGCCACCAAGATCGGCCGGCTCAAGAACGTCACGGCGATCGGCACGATCGACACCAAGACCGGGCGCGTGACGATGCTCGTGATCGGTGACGCGGTGCTGCCGCTGGGTGGCTCGGTCGAGATCCAGCAGTCCTCCGAGGCGACGCTCGAGCAGTTCCGTGGCGACACGAGGGACTCGCCGTGAGGCGCGGCGACCGCGGCTCGGCCAGCCTCGAGCTGGTCATCGTCGCGCCGTTCCTGCTGGCACTGATGATGCTGATCATCGCGTTCGGCCGCTACGCCCAGACCGAGAACCTCGTCGACCAGGCGGCCCGCGACGCCGCCCGTGCGGCGACCGCCCAGAACGTACGCTCCGACGTCCCCAAGACCGTCAACGAGGTCATCGCCGACGCCATGGCCGATGCGCCCTCCTCGTGCCGCGACACCGCAGTGGCCGATCCGCCGGTCCTGAGCAAGACCGCGTTCGACCTGCCCGACCCCAACAACCCGTTGGCGATCGACACCGTCTCGGTGACGGTGCACTGCACGCTCGACCTCAGCGACCTCGCGGCCCTGCCGCTCAAGTCGGTGCACATCACGCGTACGTTCACCAGTCCGCTCGACCGCTACCGGGGCTACCGATGAAGCGCCGTGACGAGACCGGCTCGATCACGCCGTTCGTCGTGATCGTGTCGCTGGCGATCATCCTGCTGGCCGCGCTGGTGGTCGACGGCGGCCGCCAGCTCAACGCCAAGGGCCGCGCTGTCGCGTACGCACAGGAGGCGGCCCGGGCCGGAGCACAGGCGATCGACGTCGCCGACCCGCGGCTCGACCTCGTCCCCGAAGACGCGCTCAAGGCGGCGCAGCAGTACTGCCAGCAGGCCATGGCGGCCGACTCGCAACTCGTGAAGTGTCGCGCCGAGATCACCCGGATCGACGACCCGGGCGGTGCGTTCAACGCCGTCACGGTGTCGACGCAGATCAGGATCAAGGCGATCCTGCTCGGCATGATCCGCAAGTCCGTGCTCAACGCCTCCGGCGCGGCGCTGGCCCGTCCGGTCAGCGGCATCTCCGAGCCCGACAGTGGCAAAGTGCCCACCGTCGGACCGCCCTCGGTCGCACCCCCGGCGACCGGCAACCCGACTGCCACGGCGCCGCCCACACCGCCGGAGGTCGAGGTGACCCCGTGCACCCCCAAGCCGACGGACAAGCCGAAGCCGACGGACAAGCCCGACGACGACAAGGACAAGCCGGACGAGTGCAAGAAGCCGGACTGACCGGCTACTTCACGCACCCGCCCGAACCGCCGACCGAGGCCTTGCCGAGGTCTTCCCAGACCGAGGCCCCCATCGTCGCGTCGCCCTTGGCGAACCGGACGCTGTCGGAGCCGGCGTCCTCCTTGACGGTCCACCCGTCGGCCCTGAGGTCGTCGGCGATCTCGCCCTTGAGCCGAGCCATCGCGCCGGGCTCGACCGTGACGTGGATCGTGTAGATCAGGTCCTTGCCCGAGTCCTTCTGGCCGGGAGTGCAGTCGGTGATGGTGTCCTCGCGCACCTCCGGATCGCTTCCGAGCCGGGCGGCGAGAGCGTCGATGTCGTGCCGGGCCTGGGCCGCGACCTCGTCGATGGTCCGCATCTGGTCCTCCTTCTTGTCGCCGCAGGCGCCGAGGGCGAGGGCGAGCACGATGGTCATGGTGACGAGGGCTGGTCTCATGGGATGTCTATTCTCTCGCCCGGCGTCGCCCACCCGGTCTGCACGGGTTGGGCGTACGGCGTGGGAGGGAGGTAGTAGTCGGGTTGGCGATAGCCGGTGACCGTGCCGCCGTTGAACACCTCGAGCATGTTGCGCCATGCGTCCGAGTGCTCCTGGAACACGCTGGTGTGCGAGTCGACCCCGATGTTCGGCTCGTCGCTGCCGGCCTTGTTGCCCGTGTCGAGGCGAAGCGTCCCCTCGAACGTGTCGGGATCGGCGCCGTGGCCGATGTTGTCGCCGACCTGCATCCCTTGGATGTCGCCGATGATGTCGCCCGGCGCGGTCATCGAGTAGCGGTCGACGTCGCGCTGGCTGGCCGGGAGGTCGTCGAGGTCCTCGATGTCGTGGCCCATGCCCGCCGACTCGATGTGCAGGACTCGGTCGGCGTCGAGCCCGGCGAGCTCGGATCGGCCCACGACCGCACCGCCGTACGAGTGCCCGGCGTACGTCGTATGGATGTCGTTGGCGGCCCCCGCGGAGTGCGCGGCCTCCTGGCGTACGTCATGGGAGAAGCCGGCGAGCAGAGGGCCGAGGTCGCGGGCGTAGTTGGCGAACGGTGCGTCCTTGACGATGCTGTCGGGCAGGTCGCCGCCCATCCACGAGATCATCGCCAGCTCCCCCGGCCGGCTGTTCTCGACAAAGTTGTTCGCCCGGTCCGCGACGCCCTGGAAGCTCGACAGGTCCGTGCCGGTGCCAGGCACCAGCACGCCGAGGTTCTTGGTCGAGGCGCCGATCGTGCCGTGCAGCTCGGCGATCGCGCCGTCGCCGGACGGGTCGAACAGCAGGATCTGCCGGTCGTTGCGGAGGATCGACTCATAGAGCGAGATGCGGTCCTTGGAGTCGCCGATCGGGCCCTCGAGGTCGTCGTTGTTGAGTCCGAGGAAGTCCCAGTCGTGCTGGTTGTGCTGGTGACGGCGCTCGAGGTCCGCGAGGTCGTCCCGTTCGGCGTCCAGCGCCGCGATGATCGACACGTCGTTGGCGTCGGCCCGGTTCGCGAACGGCACTCCGGACAGGTTGCCGACGGTCCTGGGGAAGAGCATCGCCAGCATGGCGGCGTCGGCCGGACCGAGGCTCTCGAACAGGGCACGGGCGTCCTCGCGACGGTGCTCGAGCACCTCGTCGGCCCCGCCCGGCGAGGTCATGAACGACATCGTCAGTGCCGCGAGCACACCCTCGGGCCACTCGCTGCCGGGCCGCGGCTCCTGGGCGTACAGCCGGGTGGCGAGGTCGGGATGCTCGATCAGGTATGCCCGGAAGTCGTCCGGTGACATGGTGCCGACCTCGGGCGGGAGCGTCCCGGCCTCGATCATCCGCAGCACCATGGCGTGAACCGCTGCCTTGAGCGCGGCTCTTGTGTCGTCGGCCGTCAGGGTCAGCGTCGGGTAGAGGCTCGCGGACGCCAGCGGGATGAGACCGGCACGGATGAGGTCGCGGACGTTGTCGTCGGTCGGGCCCTGCCGGAACATCGAGGCGATCGTGTCGGCCGCATCGTCGATGACCCCTTGCGCCTTGAGGTAGCGCGCCTTCAGGTCTGTCTCGATCCCCGCCGTGACGGCAGTGGTGTCGATCGGGCCGCCGTGCGGGTCCGGACCGTGACGGGCCGCGTCCAGCGCGCTGCTGACGCGCGAGTGGTAGTCGACGTTGATGCCGTCGACCGTCTCGTCGAACCGGTCGACATCGGCCCCGAACATCCGCAGCAGTCCCACGGCGTACTGCCCGTGGGCAGCGAGATGGTGAGCCGTGGTGCTGGCGGCATGCGGATTCGCGACGACGCCGGCGCTGATGTCGCCCTCGATCGCCCGGGCGGCGCGGACCTCGTCGCCCTCGAGCTCGCCGGCGAGCGACTGGATCACTGTCGCGTTGGTGGCTGGGCCTGCCGCGGCTGCGCGCACGGCATCGCCCGTGACCTCCCAGTACTCGAACGGTCCCGCTGTCCGCGTCACCATGTGTCGCCCCCGACCTGCCGGTGTCCTGACGGTATAGCGATCCGGCCTCCGGTGCGAGTGGTCCCATTTCCTGACAACGGGCATTTCTCGGTATGCTGGTGGGGTTCTGCAACAGGATGTCCGGGGGGAATCTTTCGTGAGTCGGCAATCGCTGATGGCCAGCGTCGCAGTGCTGGCGCTGCTGTTGGGCGTCTCTGCGTGTGGCAGCGACGACGACAAGGCTGATCCGAAGCCGACCAAGACGACGGCATCACCCACGCCGACCACGCCAGTGCAGCCCAAGGGCGCCGATGGTGTGACGTACGAGATCCAGAACTGGGATGCCTACGCCGACGATCCCGCTGTGCTTGCCTGGAAGCAGGCGGTGGAGGGCGTGGCCGGGTCCACCAACGCCCGCAAGGTGCTGCCGAGCATGCGACAGGGTCTGTCCAAAAGTGTGTTGCGCACCTACGTCGCCAGCATCAAGCAGGCCTGGAAGGGCGACTGGCACGTCGACAAGGTGGGCGACGCCAAGGTGCAGTCCGTACGCACTTCGGGCAATCAAGCTCGGATGGTGGTCTGCGTATGGAATCCGACCACGGTGTACTACGACAAGAACAACAAGCCCATCGGTGACCCGAGTCGTGCTGAGCTGTCGACGTGGGCTCGCCAGAAGGTCACCATGCGGTTGACGGGCGGCCACTGGATCATGACGGCCTTCAAGTACTCAGGAAAGTGCCCAGGGGGTGCACCCGCATGATCCGAACGAGGCGAGCAGCGCTGTTGCTGTCGGCGGCTGCCCTGCTCATGACGGCCGTGCTGAGCGGCGTGGCGTCGTCGGCCAGTGCTGAGCCCAAGGTGGCGACCAAGACGCCATGTGGGTTGGGGCAGACCTGCCCTGAGAACCCCGACAGCGATCCCGACCCGGACCCCGACCTCAGCACTCGCACCCAGGTCGACGACTTCAAGACCGACACGACGTCGTGCTCGGTGTATGCCAACGGCACCGGCATGGGGATGTACTGCAACACGTTCGGTGGCGGCGACGCCAAGACGCTGCGCGAGAAGTACGGCGACCAGAAGTTCCAGCAGTGCCGCTACCGCGAGCTGCCACCGACGGTCAAGGAGCCCTACAACCCCAATCCCGACAAGGGCCGGTTCATGTTGATGACCTGCCTGGAGAACATCGACTTCGACACCTACAACGGCGGACCCAACCGCACGCTGTCCCTGTCGATCGTGTTCGTCCCGTTCGGCACCGACACGAGCGACCATCACAACGGCATCACGAACTTCCTGTGGAACCAGGTCGACCGCAACAAGCCCATGCCGGTGCCCATCCTCGTGACGCGGCCCAACTCGACGCCCTTGGTCGGCATCCCGACGTTCTTCACGTTCCGCTGGATGGACCCGGCCTCCGGGACGCCCATGGAGGAGACGAGGAACGGCGGTGCCTACCGTGAGGTCACAGCGGGTGACGTCGTCATGCGGGCGCGCGCGACCAAGGTCGTCATCAACCCGCAGCAGCAGGGCATCAAGTCCACGACGTGCCTGGCCGACTCGCCCTATCGCGAGGGCGCGCTGCCGCGCAACCAACCCGCTGACGCGTGCTCGATCATCTTCCCGCGGTCGTCGGCCTCGGCCCGCAAGTACGCCACCAAGCCGATCCCGGCCAACATCAAGGACGCCTTCTACGCCGACGTGTCGGTGACGTGGGAGGTCACCTATGGCGAGATCGGCGGCGAGACGCACACCCTCGGCGACGGATTCGTCATGCGCATGCGCCAGGTCCTGCCGGTCCAAGAGGTCCAGGCGCCCAACCAGCCCCCCACCGTCATCTACTGAGTCACAACAGGAGAGAACGATGACATCCACCATCGAACGATCTCCGCACAACCGGCTGCCCGCGGTCACCGAGGAGCCCAGCCGGTTCCGGCAGGTCGCGACCGGAATCCTCGCGCTGCTCGGCACGCTCGCCATCGTGTTCGGCGTGCCCGTCGCGCTGCTCGCGGCGTTCGGCACGCCGTGGCCCGACCAGAAGCCGAGCGTCGAGTGGCTCAGCACGCCGACCACAGGCGAGACGGTCCTGGGGGTGCTCGCGGTCGTCGTCTGGCTCGCCTGGGCGCACTTCGTCGTGTGCCTGGTGGTCGAGGCGGTCGCGGAGCGTCGCAAGAGTGGCCTGGCCCCGCGCATCCCCGGGGGCGGCATCGGCACCCAGGGCCTGGCTCGCCGGCTCGTCAGCTCGATCGTCCTGCTCGCCGCCGCCACCTCCGTCGGCATGTCGTCGGCCTCCGCCGTCGAGGCGTCGGCACCCACCAACGTCTCGCAGAGCCACCTCGTCGGCGCCGTGTTGGAGTCGCCTGCCGTCCCTCAAGCCGATCGAGCTGAGCTGCCCGACGGCACGCTGCCGGCGGTCAAGACGCTCGACGACGCCACGCCGGTCGACATCGCCGAGGGCGTCACGACCTACTACGACGTCAAGCCGCCGGACGGCCGTCACTACGACACGCTGTGGGACATCGCCGACCGTTACCTCGGCGACGGTTTCCGCTACAAGGAGATCTGGGACCTCAACAAGGGCGTCACCCAGCCCGACGGCCGGGTGCTCCAGAAGGCCGACCTGATCTATCCCGGCTGGGTCATGAAGCTGCCCAACGACGCCAAGGGGCCGGGCCTCAAGGTGATCGACCACGCGGCCGACGCCAAGGTCGACGAGCAGGCTGCAGACGTCGAGCAGGCAGCGCCGACCGACGAGGTCGACACCGCTGCGGCCGCTGCTGACCAGGCCGACGTCGCCACGGCAGACGACACGGGTGGTGGCATCCACCTCGGCTCGTGGTCGCCGTTGTTCGGCGTGGCGGGCGGTCTCGTCGTCGCGGGTGCCTCGCTCGCGCTGCGGCGTCGCCGCAACTCGGCACCAGCGGCCGCCTGGTGGTCGGCGCGTACGCCCACCGACCCTGACCCGCACAACCCCGATCCAGCCTCCCCGCCCCCGGGCGCCAGGCTCCGCGACGAGGCCGACCTCGAGACCTCGAGCTGGCTCGACCGCGCGCTGCGCTCGCTCGGTGGAGCTCCGGGCATGCCGGCGCCGTTGCGCGCGTCGGTCAGCGGTGGCGGCATGGCGATCGCCTTCGACCTGGTCCCCGACGTCCCGCCGCCGGCCGGCTGGTCGGCGCGCGCCAAGGTGTGGACCCTCGACCGCGATGTCGCGCCGGCGGTGTCGGGCCTGTCCGCACTGCCGGGCATGGCGAGCATCGGCCGTCGTGACGACGGCAGCATCCTCATGCTCGACCCGGAGTCGATCAGCGGCGTGCTGTCGCTCGACGGCGACAGTGAGACCGCTCGAGGCGTGGCGCTCAGCATGGCGATCGACACCGCGACCCACGCGTGGGCCGATGACCGCCTGGTCACCCTCGTCGGTTTCGCCGGTGACGTCTCAGCCATAGGTGAAGGCGCGATCCGCCGCACCGATGACCTCGAGCGCGTGCTCGAGAGCCTCGAGAACGTCGCGCGGTTCCAACGGGCCGCCTGTCGTGAGGCCGAGGCCCGCACGATCCGCGAGGCCCGCGCGAACGCGCCAGGGTCGGACTGGACCTATCACCTGGTGGTCTGCTCGGGAGTCCCCAACGCCGAGGAGCTCGCGCACCTCGAGGCCCTGGCGTCCGACCCGCAGGTCGCACTCGGTGTCGTCGTCGTGGGCGGCGTCCGCGATGCCGCCGTGCGCCTGACCGCCCGTCCCGATGGCCGCATCTCGTCGCCGTTGCACAGCGTCGACGTCGCCGCGCAGGTCATCACGCCCGCAGCCGCCGAGGCGCTCGCTGCCCTCTACGAACCGGTCCATGCCGCCCGCCGAGTCAGCATCGACCAGCTGGTGGAGACTCTCGAGTCCGAGCAGCAGGTCAGCGCAGCCCATGAGGCCGTCGCGAGCATCCGGGTCCTCGGACCCGTGCAGGTCGAGGCGTCCGGAGAGGTCGACCCCGAGCGGGTCGAGTTCCTCACCGAGCTCGCCTGCTTCCTCGCGTTGCACCCGACCGGCGTCCATGCCAACCGGATCAGTGCGGCACTGTGGCCGCGCGGTGTCGACCCCCAGGTGCGAGACGGTGCTCTCCGGCAGGTGGCCGACTGGCTCGGCACCACCGCCGCCGGCACGCCCGCGCTGGAGCAGGAGTCAGGCGTCTGGCGCCTGGCCCCCGGTGCCGTCGACCTCGACTGGGACGCATTCCGCGAGGCGCTCAACCGCGCCGCCGAGGACGGCACCCGTCGCGAGACACACATGCGTACGGCCCTCGCTCTGGTCGCCGGCCTGCCGTTCAGCGGCGTGCCGGCCGGTCGCTACGGCTGGCTCGAGTCCATGCCCGTCGAGGGCGACATCGCGATGGCGGTCAGCCTGACGGTGCAGGCCTGCGCCGAGGCGGCCGCCGCCCGCGACGACGAGCCCGCGGCCCGTGCCGTGCTCGCCCAGGGGCTCACGCTCCTGCCCGCGAGCGAGGAGCTGTGGCGTTCCAGGCTGCGGCTCGCGGCTCACTTCGGCGAGCGCGAGGACTTGAGGGGCGTCGTCGACGAGATGTATGCCGCGATCGCCGAGCACGGGTCAGTTGTCGGCTCGTCGGCTGAGACCGACGTCCTGGTCGACGAGCTGGTGCCGGGCTACCGCACCCACGTCGCCTGACGGTCCACCACGACGACGAAGCCCCCGCGAGATCCTCGCGGGGGCTTCGTGTTGGCGGCTGGTGTCAGCGCAGGTTGAACGCGTGGGGGTGGACGCGGGTGGGCACGCGACCCTGGCCGTCGGTGAGGACGGTCCGGATGGTGCGGCCGACCCCGATCACGGTGATGGCGGCAATGGAGATTCCGAGGGCGATCATGGTGGCCTCCTTCAAGGCTGTGGGGGAGTTCGTACCCAAGTATGTAACTGCAGATCGTCAAGCACAAGCGAATAGATCTACACCTAACGTGTAGCATTGCTACATGGACGTCTATCGCCTCACTCTCCTGCGGGAACTGGCCGAACGAGGCACCGTGGGGGCCGTCGCCGACGCGATGAAGGTCACACCCTCGGCGGTGTCGCAGCAGCTCAAGGTGCTCGAGAAGGAGGCCGGCTACACGCTGGTCGAGCCGGCCGGCCGAGGTGTGGCGCTGACGGTGGCGGGTCGCGCGCTGGCCCAGACTGCGACCGAGATCGCGGTTGCGATCGAGCGCGCCGAAGGTCGGTGGCGCGAGTTCATGCAGCAGCCGGCCGGGCAGGTGACCCTCGTGACGTTCCCGACCGGTGGCGAGATGTTGCTGTCGGGCGTGCTGAGCCGGCTGGCGGACGTCCCGGAGGTCGAGCTGCTCTGCTCCGACGAGGACGGCATCACGACGGACTTCGCCGACCTCACCCCGGACCACGACATCGTCCTCGCGGACTCGCCCACGACGGCGGCGACCTGGCTCGAACGCGGCCTCCAGGTCGTACCGCTGATGAGCGAGCCGCTCGACGTGGCGCTGCCCGAGGGGCATCCGTTGGCCCGCAAGGCGAGCCTGTCGCCCAAGGACGTCGTGGCCGAGACGTGGATCGGCGTGCCGCACGACTATCCGTTCGACCGGGTGCTCAGCCAGGTCGTGGCGGCGACCGGAGAACCCGTGCGCGTGGCCCAGCGCATCTCTGACAACGGCATCGTCGAGTCGCTGGTCGCGGGCGGGCACGGCATCGCGATCCTGCCGCGGTTCACGACGCGCGAGCACGGCAACGGCCTCGTCACGCGGCCCCTGGTCGGCATCCGTGCCAAGCGCGAGATCTCCGCGCTGCTGCGGCCGGACCGGTTCGAGCGGCCTTCCGTGCGCCTCGTGGTGCAGGCCCTGCGTGACGAGGCGCGCGCCGTCGCAGACGCGCACGCGGCGGTCTGAGCCCCGCCTGGTGTGCGGACCCATTGTCGCGAGGGTGGCGGCGCCCTACCCTCAAGAGGGTCGGGGGGTTCCGACGACACCAGGAGCACTCATGGCAGGCACGTTCGAGCTCAAGACGGCGAAGTCAGGCCAGTTCCACTTCAACCTCAAGGCCGGCAACGGGCAGGTCATCGCGACCAGCGAGATGTACGAGAGCAAAGCGTCGGCCCTCAACGGCATCGAGTCGGTCAAGGCCAACGCCGCGGGTGCCGCGATCGACGACCAGACCTGATCCCGGTGATCCCCTTCTGGAGGTTGCCATGAGCCGGGTGTCCGTGGGCACCGTCGCCGAGCTGTGGCGCTATCCGGTGAAGTCGATGGGCGGCGAAAAGGTTCAGACGTCCGTCCTGGACGAGCGCGCCCTCCACGCTGACCGTATGTGGGCGGTCCGTGATCTGGAGCTCAACGCGGTGACGACGGCGCGGCGCCTACCTGTGCTGCTGGGGTGCACGGCGCGATACGTCGACGAGCCGCGACCCGGCATCGGGCCCGGTGACGTCGCCGACGTCGTGGTGACGTTCCCGGACGGCATGGAGATCGCGAGCTCCGAGCGTGAGGCGCTGGACGCGAGGCTGAGTGACCTCGTCGGCAAGCCGGTCGCGCTCGTCCCTCTGCCACCTCTGCACGACAAGTCGGCCTACCGCGGGGTGCTGACGTCCAAGAAGGACATACGTCAGCAGTTCGGGGTGGCATCCGACGAGCCGTTGCCGGACTTCTCGATGTTCCCGTTGCGGAAGCTGGCCGAGCTGGCGATCTACGCGACACCAGTAGGGATCTTCGCCGACGCGTACGCGCTGCACATCGTGACGACGTCGAGCCTGCGCACCATGGCCCTGCACGGAGGCGACTTCGACGTACGCCGGTTCCGGCCCAACATCGTCATCGACAGTCCGCTGGAGGGCCTCGCCGAGCAGGAGTGGATCGGCGGCACGCTTCAAGCTGGCGAGGTCAGTGCCCACGTCGAGATACCGACGATCCGGTGCACGATCCCCCTGCGCGAACAGGCCGGCGTCGTTGCTGACGCGGACGTCATGCGCTCGGTGTCGCGTCATGGCGAGCGATGCCTCGGGGTGTACGCCGACATCGCCGTCGGGGGTGCTCTGTCCGTCGGCGACGTGGTCCAGCTCGATCCTCCCCGCGCGCAGAACGCGGCGGCCGCCTCGCTGGCGCGCCTGGCTGGGCGGGTCAAGCACAACGCGGTCAAGACCGGCAACCGGATCCTGCCCCGCTGACCTTGGGCAACTCTTAGGTCGCCTTCGCTGCGTGAGGGGTTGACGGATGATCGTGACGAGTGAGACCGTCGTCACACCCCCCAATGTTTACGCAAACAAGGAAGGCTCTTCTCGATGATGTTTACGCAACCATCACTCCAATCGCAGCGTGCTCACCGATGGAGAAGCGTCCGTCACCGCATCGCCTCGGGGGCGATCGCGGCGACCGTCGTGGCATCCGGTGCCCTCGCGGCGAGCACGGTCGCGTCGCCGGCCGACGCGTCCCCGGCAGCGCATGGCCGCGGGACCACGAGCGAGTTCCGGGGCGTCAACTGGGCGGACCCCCGTGACAACTACGCGTCCGACGAGGTCGTCCCCTCGGGTCTCAGCACCTCTGACAGCTATGCCACGACGTACCGCAAGGCGTCGGTGATCGTCTCGCAGTTCCGGCACAAGCTGAAGGCCAACACGATCCGGTTGCCCATCAACCCTTCGAGCGTCGGGACGGCGTGGTGGAAGTCGTACCAAGGGGCGATCGACGCGTCGACCGCGAGTGGCTTCAAGGTGATCCTGAGCTACTGGGAGGCCAATGACGCCAAGGACGGGCGGGTCGACGACACGGCGGCGTTCAACGCGATGTGGGACACCGTGGTGCGGAAGTACCGGAACAACCCGCACGTGTACTTCGAGCCGATGAACGAGCCGTTCGGCTACTCGCTCGACGAGTGGGTCTCGCTGACCTCGTCGTGGCTGGCTCGGCACAGCGACGTCCCGCGCAAGCGTGTCGTCATCTCCGGCACCGGCTACAACGACAACGTCACGGGCGTGGGCGCGGCACCGGAGCTCAAGGGCACCCTGCTGTCGCTGCACTTCTACGGCTTCTGGGCCTCCGACACGACCGAGGCCGCCTGGCTCGCGAACCTCAAGCCGCGCATCGGCTCGTACGGCTGGCGCACGATCATCGACGAGGCCGGCTCACCCATGACGACCGGGCTCAACTACGGCAACCACGAGGGCAACGTCTACACGTCATACCTCGGCGCGCTCACACAGACTGCGCGGGAGCAGGGCATGGGGCTGGTCTACTGGCCCGGTCTGCGCGACGGCGACGCGTACTCGATGACGACGCGGGTCGGCGACCGGCTCGAGGTCAACAGCGAGAGCGGTCTGGCGCAGGTGCAGTGGGGCTGGGGCCTGCTGAAGACCGAGCCCACCAACAACCTGCCGCCCGCCCCTCCAGGTGAGGTGCTCCGCGGAGTCGAGAGCAACCGGTGCGCCGACGTGCCCGGCTTCTCGACGACGAACGGCACCGCCCTCGACCTGTGGGACTGCAACGCCGGCGGCAACCAGCTGTGGAACTGGACCGCCGAGAAGCAGCTCACGGTGTACGCCAACAAGTGCCTGGCGATCGGCGGCGAAGGGGCGACCGCCGGTAGTCCGGTCGTGATCGCGGACTGCACCGGCGCGCCCGACCAGCAGTGGGAGCTCAATGCCGACCTGTCGGTCAGCAGCGTCAGTCACCCCGGGCTGTGCCTCGAGGCCGCCGGCACCGGGAACGGGTCGGCGGTCACCGTCGAGTCCTGCAGCGGCGGGTCCAACCAGCAGTGGGCTCGCACGTAGCACCAGATCGTGGCCGCCCCCGAGTTCCTCCACTCGGGGGCGGCCGCACGTCCGGGCGAGCCTCCGGCGCCGCGTGAGCACGTCGGGAGATCATCGGGGATGCCCGACGACTTCCTCATGCGGATCGACAGCCCCGAGTTCACGGCGATGTCGGAGCGGGTCCTCGAAGTCACGGCCCTCACGTCGCGGCTCAACCGCCTGCCGTTCGAGGACGAGGCGGGCAAGGCGGCACTGTTCGAACAGATTCTGGGTCGGCCGCTGGCGCCAAGGGTGACGATCCATCCGCCGTTCTACACCGATCACGGCCTCAACCTGGACATCGCCGAGCGGGTGTTCATCAACCAGGGCTGCACGTTCCTGGACTACGCGGGCATCCGGCTCGCCACGCGCGTGATGATCGCCCCGAAGGTCACGTTCATCACCGGCGGTCACCCCGTCGACCCCGCGGATCGCCGGGTGTGGCTGACCGGCGAGCCGATCGCCGTGGAGGAGAACGTGTGGATCGGGGCCGGCGCCACGATCCTGCCCGGGGTCACGATCGGCCGTGACTCGGTGATCGCTGCCGGTGCGGTCGTCGCCGATGACGTACCGGCACAGTCGCTCGTGACTGGCGCGAAGGCGACCGTGCAACGTACGTGGTGAGCGTCGTCAAGCCTCGACGTCGACGTCGACGTCGACGTCGACGACGGCCACGTGGCGCAGGCACGGCTGAAGCAGCTCCACGGCAGCAACGTGTTCTGGAGCGGTGAGGTAGTGATCGCGATCGGCGGCCGAGCCGAACACCGCGACGAGTGCGTGCGTGTAGCCCTGCGCGAGGCCCTCTGGGCTGACGTTCGGGCCGACGGTCATCGAGATCACGCCGGGCAGCGACCGTAGTGCGCGCAGCGCGTCGACCGCTGCGTCAACCGCGTCGGGCTGTTCGGGATCGAGCTCGAAGAGAACCGTGTGGACGACCTGGGTCATGGAGTCATGATCGTCGATCGACTGCGTGGCGCGCGCCGCAGGCGAAGGAGGAGGAATCCGCCGAGCAGGACGGCAATCGCCCCGCCGGCCCAGCGCAAGGGCCCGCGGGGGTCGCTGGTGCCGCTCGGCTTCGCCACGCTGCCGAGTGGCCTCTGCCACAGATCTGTTGCCAGAAGGGGTGCGTTGAAGATCTTCCCGCGACCCGCCATGTCGATCGTGACGACCGTGCCGGTCACGACGTCGACGACCTGGACGTTCCTGCGGAAGTGACCGACGACCACATGGCGGTCGTCTCGCCATCCCAGCAGCTCTTCCGGGTCGACATCGAGCGGAACACGATGATGGCGCGCCTCCTCCACCGAGCGGCCGGCATGCAGCACCCACTGTCCGCCTCCGAGGTCCGCAGGTTGGCTGATGTAGGCGAACGAGGTGTCGTTGGGGGACCAGGATGCGGTGACCACATTTCCGCTGAGGGCGTATGACGCTCGCTTGCCTGAGACCGGGTCCTGCCGGTACACCGTGCGACCCCGTGCCCAGACGAGAGCGTCGGGCGCCGAGCCCGGATTCGGGAGCCAGTAGTGCCCCGGCTTCTCCAGCACGGTGGGGGTTCCGTCCGTCACGTCCCATGCGACGAACTCGTGACCCTTGGTCCTCGGCGCATCGGCCGACTCGTAGCTGGCCAGGAGGTGACGTGAGTCGCCGGAGAAGACGAGGTCGGCCAGGGTCCCCCGGATTCGCCCGCCGGCAGGGGCGTCGAGGTTGCGGACCTTCCGGTTCATGGTGCTCATGACCGCCCAGCCGAGAAGCTCCGTCGTCTCGTCGATGCTGTCCGCGTTGGTCGTCTCCACCCGGGCCCAGGCGAGCCACCGACCATCGGGGGACAGCGCCATCCAGGTCGAGAGCCCCAGCACGTCCCGGCCGACCCCCGGCAGCTCGACCCAGCGGGACCGGCCGTCGGTGGCCGAGACGCCGAACAGCTCCGGCGACTCGCGCTTGCCGTTGAGCCCTGAGGGCCTTGTGCGCATGGCGACCCCGATCGCGGCCAAGCGGCCCGTCGACGCTTCGTCGTCGGACCAGGTGCCGGGTGCGTTCACGGTCTTCGGCAGGTGCGGGGTGTCGTGGGTGGCGGCGGTGCTCGTGGCGGGCAGTCCGGTGCCGCTGACGAGAAGCGCCATCGAGATCGCCGCGATGCGGCGGCGCGTACTCACCGGTCCTCGATCGTCATGCCACATGGTGGCTGATGCGGCATCGCCCGCGACGGGGTTTCAGGTTTTGCGCGGGGAGCCGATGACGGGATCCCTGGAGCCGATGACGGGATCCCTTTGAGGGCAGTCCCTGGTGGCGGCTTCGCCGCGGAGGAGGAACTGCGACGGAGGGGCCCACTCGATTCCCGCCCTCGTCTCCTCGCTGCGCTCGGAGCCGATGACGGGATCCCTTTGAGGGAGGGGCTGGAAGGGCGGCTTCGCCGCGGGAACAACCCCTCGACGGAGGGGCCCACTCGATTCGCGGGATCGGCTCTCTGGCGTAGGCGCTCCGCGCCGGAGCAGAGAGCCGATGACGGGAATCGAACCCGCGTGTCTTGCTTGGGAAGCAAGCGCTCTGCCATTGAGCTACATCGGCGAGGCCGCAGAAGCGACCGAGACCAGACTACCGAAGCGGGATGCGTTAGTTTCGACTCGTGCTCCTCTCCGACCGCGACATCCTCGCCGAGATCGACGCCGGCCGGGTCGCCCTCGACCCGTTCGACCGCGAGATGATCCAGCCGTCCAGCATCGACGTGCGGCTCGACAAGTTCTTCCGGGTGTTCGACAACCACAAGTACCCGCACATCGATCCCGCCGCCGACCAGTCCGACCTGACGCGCGAGGTCGAGGTGGGCAGCGACGAGGCGTTCATCCTGCACCCCGGCGAGTTCGTGCTCGGATCGACGTACGAACTGGTGACCCTGCCCGACGACATCGCGGCGCGCCTCGAGGGCAAGTCGTCGCTCGGCCGGCTCGGGCTGATGACGCACTCGACGGCGGGGTTCATCGACCCCGGGTTCTCGGGGCACGTGACGCTCGAGCTCGCCAACGTGGCGACGCTGCCGATCAAGCTCTACCCCGGCATGAAGATCGGCCAGGTCTGCTACTTCCGCCTGACCTCGCCGGCGGACAACCCCTACGGCTCGGCGAAGTACGGCTCCCGCTACCAGGGCCAGCGCGGTCCGACGGCGTCGCGCTCGCACGCCAACTTCCACCGCACCGAGATCTGACGTACGCGAAAGGGCCCCACACCGAGAGGTGCGGGGCCCTTCGTCGTACGGGTCAGGCGCTGTGGCTCCTGCGAGCGCGAAGCGCGATCGCTGCGCCCGACGCGGGCACGAGGGCGCCACCGGCGAGCAGCCAGACGAGCTCGAGGCCGCCGTCGGTCTGCTCGTCGGCCAGCCCGGCGTCGACGCGGGTGGGCAGCTCGACGGTGTCGGTGGCCGGGACCTCGGCGACATCGGCGACCGGCTTGTCGTCGGAGCTGTCGTCCTTGCCGCCGCCGTTGTCGGGGCCGTCCTTGTCGTCATCGTCGTTGCCGCAGGTGCCGTGCGTGGGGCAGGGCGCCGGGTTCGTGATGTCGCCCGGTCCGTCGGGGTGCGTGGGCTTCGGCTTGGGGGCGACCTTGTCCTTCGGGTCGACCGGGGGCTTCGGCTTGGGCAGCGCGATCTTGTCCTTCGGATCGACGGGGGGCTTGGGCTCGGGGATCGCGATGTCGTCGATCGGCGGCTGCGGGTCGGTGTGCGGCTGCGCGATGATGATCGGTCCGTCGGTGGCCATGGCGCTGGTCGGCACCATCGTCAGGGCGGCGGTGGCCAGAGGTGCGGCGACGATCAGGTTGCGGATGATGCGGTTCATGTCGTTCTCCTGGTGGTGTGATGCTGCTGTGGAAGTTGGTGTGTTGCTTGCTCAGAGGTAGGAGCATCGAGCCCGACAGGTCTTGCAACTTTGCGAGAACTTTTTTCGGCCGGACCTGTCGAGCGGTGCGGCAGTCGCCTTTCGGCAGGCCTGATGGGCGACCCGGACACCGGCTCGTACGAGGAAGGGCGACTGAGTCACCGCCCCGCGAGAGGGCGTGGCTAGGCTGGCGCGGTGAGCCTTCCCCTGAGCGTCTCCCCCGCCGTAGCTGCAGCTCTGGAGGCCGGTACGCCGGTCGTCGCGCTCGAGTCGACGATCATCTCCCACGGCCTGCCGCGCCCCGACAACCTGGAGGCGGCTCGCGGGTTCGAGGCGATCCTGGCCGGCATGGGTGTCGTGCCGGCGACGATCGCGGTGCTCGACGGTCAGCTCAAGGCCGGGCTCACCGATGAGGAACTCGTACGTGTCGCCGGCGAGGACATCCCGAAGCTGAGCGTCCGGGACCTGCCGATCGTCCTGGCTCGTGGCGGCAGCGGTGCGACCACCGTCGCGGCGACGTCCTACATCGCCAACCTCGCCGGCATCCGCGTCTTCGCCACTGGCGGACTCGGCGGCGTGCATCGCGGTGCGGCCGAGACGTTCGACGAGTCCGCCGACCTCAAGGTGCTGTCCGAGGTGCCGATCACGGTGGTCTCCGCCGGCGTGAAGTCGATCCTCGACATCCCGGCCACGCTGGAGCGGCTGGAGTCGCTCGGCGTGATCGTGCTCGGGTTCGGGACCGACAAGTTCCCGAGCTTCTGGCTCACCGACTCCGGCTTCGAGCTCGACTGGGCGGTGCCCGACGCGGCAGCGGTGGCTGACGTCATGGCGTCCCGTGACGAGCTGGGTCAGCCTGCTGCGATCCTCGTCGCCAACCCGCTCCCGGTCGCCGAGCAGCTCGACCCGGCAGTGCACGATCGCGCCCTCGCCGACGCGCTCCGCATGGCTGACGAGCGGGGTCTGTCCGGCAAGGAGGTCACGCCGTTCCTCCTGCAGACGATCGTCGGGCTGACCGGCGGCGAGAGCCTCGCGGTCAACCTCAAGATCGCGGAGAACAACATCCGCGTCGCCGGCGAGATCGCCCGGTCCTGGGCGTCGCGATGATCCTCGTCGTCGGTGATCTCGTCGACGACATCGGCGTACGCCCGCTCGGCACGGTCAACCCGGCAAGCGACACGGTCTCCGAGATCCGCATGACGGCCGGCGGTTCGGCGGCCAACGTCGCGGCATGGCTCGGGCACCTCGGTGCGAACGTACGTTTTGTCGGCCGGTGCGGTGCCGACGGCGTCGCACGGCACACCGCTGCCCTCGAGGCGTACGGCGTGGATGCCCGCATCAGCGGTGACTCCGACCTGCCGACGGCCACGATCGTGCTGACCCTCGACGACGAGGCCGACCGCACGATGTACGTCGACCGGGCAGCCAACACGAACCTGACCGCTGCCGACCTGCCCGCCGACGTGTGGGACTCCGTGACCTGGCTCCACCTCACGGGCTACTCGTTCTTCGACGACGGCGTACGTCCGCTGGTGCAGGGCCTCGTCGCCGAGGCGAGGCGTCGACGTGCCGGGGTCAGCATCGACCCCAGCTCTCTCGGCTTCCTCCAGTCGGCCGGCCGGGAGACCGTGCTCGCCTGGCTCGAGGACGCGGACCTGGTGTTCCCGAACGACGACGAGCAAGGGTTCCTGGCGCTCGAAGGCGACCGCGTGGTGCTGACCCGTGGCGCCAAGGGCGCGGTGTTCCGCGGACATGACCTGCCGGCGCTGCCGACGGGCGTCGTCGACACCACAGGGGCGGGCGACGCGTTCTGTGCGGGCTTCCTCGCCGCATGGGTGGTCGACGCCGATCCCGAACGAGCCTTGACCAGCGGTGCTCGCGCGGCCGCAGCGTGCGTGGCCGTACGCGGAGCGCGTCCGCTCTAGACGAGACCGCGGATGCGGGCCTCGAGCGAGGCCTTGACCGCTCCGGTGACCGCCACCTCGATCTGCTGCTCGAGCGCGTCCTGGTCGTCGAGGTTCGCCAGCACCGTGCGCAGGTCGAGGTCGTCGATCGCGCGGACCAGGACGTCGTCGGTCTTCAGGGCTGCATCGATCGCCGAGTCCGGCAGGGCTCTGATCAGGCTCTTGAGCAGGTCGTTGAGGTCTGTCGAGTCGAGCGACTCGTCGACCAGGGCGGAGGCCGGGGGCAGCGTGCCGTCGGCCTTCATACGCGTGACCGCTGACTTCAGGCCGCCACGCAGTGCGTCGATCTGGGCGTCGGAGGGACTGTCGGTCTGCGCGAGCTCGAGGGTGAACGCCTCGCGGCTGACACCGAGACGGCAGGCCGCACCGTCGATGCCGAGCAGCACGAGCCGTTCGGTGAGCCCGTCGATGCCCTCGGCCTGCGACGTGACCGCGCGGGCGGAACAGGGGTCCGCCGGACGGAGGGGCTCGTACTCGCCGCCGCCGTGGGCGAGCTGCACCCCGACGACGCCGCAGACCAGGACCACGGCCGCCACGGGCAGGCCGACCCAGCGGTGCAGCCCAGTCATCGGGACCTCCGACGGCCGAGCGGGATCAACGTCATGAGAGCCAGCAGGGCGAGTCCGGCACCGATGAGGAACGAGTCCCTGAACGCTCGCGTGGCCGCGCGCTCCACCTGTGCGGTGAGGTCGCGCTCGAGCCGCGCGGCGGCGGGTCGCTCCGCAGGATCGAGGTCGAGCTTCGCGAATGCTCGGTGCAGGTCCGGCACCTGTTGGGCCTGCGCCGACAGCTCGCCGCCCAACGCCTCGGCGACCGCGATCTTGTCCTGCGGAGGAAGCGGAGCGTCGAGCACCAAGGAGGTGATGGCCTGCTGGGCCGGCACCTGGGCGTCCCTGAGGTCGGCGGTGAACACCGGCGTGAGGATCGCGAGCCCCACCACCACGCCGATGTGCCGGGCACCGATCGTCCATCCGGCGTGCTGCGCTCGCGGCAGGCGCATCTCCATCGCGCGCGTGGTGAGCTGGTCGACCGTGAGCCCCAGCCCGAGGCCGACGAGGGCCTGCGGCGCGATGGTCCAGGCCAACGATGCGGACGGCGGGATCGCGAGCCCGACCAGGCCGCCGGCGACGAGGAAGCAGCCGACGGCGACCTCGACCTCCGGTGGCGGCCGCAGGAGCCGCGCCAAAGGACGCGCGGCGATGGCAGCGAGCGGCACGACCGAGACGGTCACCGCCGCGGTTGCCGGCGAACGGCCCCAGCCCTGCACGAGCAGCAGCACGAGCAGGAACAGGGCCGCTGTCAGCGCCGCCGACATCAGTGCGAGCGTGACGTTGGCGCGTACCGAAGGCCGATGCCGGTCCGCCACGACGACCGGGGCGGCGCGTACGGCGAGGGCAGCGGGCACGGCCAGCACCGCGACCGGCACCTGCACCACGAAGATGGCCTGCCACGAGATCGCCTGGGTCAGCAGCCCGCCGGCGACCGGCCCGACAGCGGTGCCGACCACCCCGGCCGTGATCCACGAGGCGACACCGCGCCGCTCGCCGTACGCCGCGACGAGCAGCTCGAGGCAGCCGATCAACGCCAGAGCACCGCCGACCGCCTGGAAGCACCGCGCGGCGATGAGGACGTCGATCGAGCCCGCCACGGCACACACCGCAGACGACCCGGCGAACACCGCGATGCCGAGGGCGCTGAAGAGGCGCGGCTGCGCGCGCGAGAAGCCCATCGCCGCTGGCACCGCAGCGAGGCCGAGCACGAGGTTGTAGGCGATCAGGACCCAGGCGACCTGACCCACCGACGCGTCGAGGTGCACGAGGATGTCCGGCAGCGCGAGGGTCACCACCGCGGAGTCGGCGAGCACGAGCGCCACGGTCACGATCAGCAGGGGAGCCACGGCGCGACGCATCACCCCATCGTGGCAGGGCGCGGCGTCAGGGTGTGAGGTCGGCGGTGCGCGGCGGGTCGGCGCCGGGTCGCGAGCAGGTGATCGCCGCAGCGCTCGAGGCGTACATGCCGAGGTCGGTGAGCTCCGTGAGGTCGAGCTCGGCTGCCGACGGCCACGAGTACGCCGAGCACCACGCGAGCATCGCCGCCATGAAGGAGTCGCCGGCGCCGATCGTGTCGACGACCGAGACGGTGGCCGGCTCGATCGTGGCGACACCCTGCGCGTTGGCGACGACCGCGCCGTCGCCGCCCAGCGTGATCGCCACGAGTGCTCCGTCGGCGGCCAGCCGCTGGGCCAGCGCCTCGGGTGCCTCGCCGGGGAACAGGGAGGTGGCGTCCTCGTCGCTCATCTTGATGATGCCGGCGTGAGGTGCGATGGCCTCGAACGTACGCCGCCACACCTCGGCGTCCGGTTCGACGGTGAGCCTGACGTTGGGGTCGTACGACACCGGCACGCCGAGGGCGTCGGCCATCACGACGAGGTCGGCGACCAGGGTCGCGCCCGGCTCGAGCGAGGTGCCGAGCGATCCGACGTGGACGACCTCGAAATCACCGGGATCCGGCAACGCCGCAGGGTCCCAGGTGAGGTCGAACTCGTACGAGGCACTGCCGTCCTCCGCGAGGGTGGCCCGGGCGCTGGACGTACGAGCGGGCACGGGCTCCAGCACGTCGAGGGCGACGTCGGACTCGTACAGGCGATCCCGCAGCAGGTCGCCGTACGGGTCGTCGGCGAGCTGGGCCGCGAGCCGGGTCGGCACGTCGAGGCGGGACAGCCCGACGGCGACGTTGAAGGGCGAGCCTCCGGCGTGCGGCTCCGGCTCCGAGCCGGGACGCTGCACCACGTCGACGAGCGCCTCCCCGACGATCAGCGCGGTCATGCGCCCGCTCCGAGAGTAAGGGCTGCCGACGGGGCGAGCGGCAGGTCGGGCAGGGTCAAGGCGTTGAACGCGTGATAGGCGTCGGGCTTGCCGCGCCACGTGCGGGTCGTCAGGTGCATGGCGGGGGAGAGCTCGTGGCGCCATGCCCCGGTCTCGTGGTCGACGTAGTGCTCGTCGATCTCCGACCACCAGCGCTCGGCGAGGCCGGCATAGATCCGCTTGCCGGTCCACGCGTGCAGCGCCTCGGCAGCCAGCACCGCTTCGGCGATGACCCAGTGGAACCGCTCCTCCACGATCGGCTCGCCGTGCCAGTTGGTCGTGTAGGGCAGCCCGGGCTCCTCGTCGCTGACCGCGTCGTCGACGGCCCGGGCGAAGAGCGCCTCGGCCGCCTCCTCGAGCCACGGTCTCGGCGATTCCAGGCTGGCGGCGAGCTGGAGCAGGAGCCGGGCCCACTCGAACGCGTGACCCGGCGTCGACCCGAAGGGACGGAACGGGTCGGCGGGCTGGTCCTCGTTGTACGACGGCAGCGGCGTCCAGTCGTGGTCGTAGTGCTCGGGGATGCGCCACTCGTGTGCCCGGGCGTGGATCCCGATGATGCGCTCGCAGATCGCCAGCGCCCGCTGCCGCCACACCTCGTCCCCCGTGACGTCGGCGGCGACGAGGTAGGCCTCGACCGCGTGCATGTTGCTGTTGGCCCCGCGATAGCCGTCGACCGTGGACCAGTCCTCGCTGACCTCCTCGACGCAGCGACCCTCATCGGCATCCCAGAACTTCTGGCCGTGGATGCGCGCCGCCTCGCCGAGCAGGTCGGCGGCCCCGTCGGCCCCGGCCGCCGTGGCGCTGGCCGCTGCCAGGAGGACGAACGCGTGCCCGTAGCAACCCTTCGTACGGTCCGGCACGTCGCCGTCGAACTCGACCCGGTCGTACCAGCCGCCGTTGACCTCGTCGTGGAACACGGTGGACAGGGCGCGTACGCCGTGGCCCGCGAGCCGCAGGGCATCGTCCTCGCCGGCGAGGTGCGCGAGCGAGAAGACGTAGGTCATCCGGGCGTTGATCCAGAGCTCGAGGACCTTGTCACGGTCGGGCGTCCCGGAGTCATCGAGCCAGAAGAAGCCACCCTCCTGGCGCCAGGACTGCCGGGAGAACGCGAGCAGCTTCGCCCGCGCCTCGTGTCGCCACTCGGCGCTGCCGGGATCGTCGTCAGTCATGGGGCCAACCTATCGACCTTCAGGGTGCGGTCAGGGGTCGCCGGGGGTCCGTCCCTGATGTCCGCAAGGGGTCCCCGCCAGCAGGCTGAGGGCATGACATCGACAGCAGACTCAGGGCGGCGATCCGCATGATCCGCGCCCAAGGACTCACCAAGACGTACGACGGCAAGAACGCGGTCAACGGCATCGACTTCACGGTCGAGCCCGGCCGGGTCACCGGCTTCCTCGGCCCCAACGGCGCCGGCAAGTCGACGACGATGCGGATGATCCTCGGCCTCGACGCCCCGACCAAGGGCAGCGTCACGGTCAACGGTCATCGGTATGCCTCGTCGCCCGCACCTCTCCGCGAGGTCGGGGCGCTGCTCGAGGCGCATGCCGTGCACCCCGGCCGCTCGGCACGCAACCACCTCCGCTGGCTCGCCGCCAGCAACGGAATCCCCACGACACGTGTCGGCGAGGTCCTGGAGCTCGTCGGCCTCGACTCGGTCGCCGCTCAGCGCGCTGGCCGCTTCTCGCTCGGCATGGGCCAGCGGCTCGGCATCGCCGCCGCGCTGATCGGCGACCCGCCGGTCGTCATGCTCGACGAGCCGGTCAACGGTCTCGACCCCGAGGGCGTTCGCTGGGTCCGCTCCTTGGCGCGGCAGCTCGCCGATGACGGCAAGACGGTCTTCGTGTCGAGCCACCTGATGTCGGAGATGGCGCTGATGGCCGATCACCTGATCGTCATCGGCCGCGGCACCATCCTCGCGGACAGCCCGCTGCAGGACTTCATGGCCGAGCACGCCTCGGCGTACGTACGCGTGAAGGCTCCACGGTCGACCGACGTCGAGGCGCTGCTCGTGGGTCGCGGCCTCGACGTCACCCGCGTCGATGACGAGCTGCGCGTCCAGGGGCTCGACGCCCCGGCGATCGGCGAGCTGATCGGCGGACACGGCTTGTTCCTGCACGAGCTGACCCTCGTCCGCTCCTCGCTCGAGGACGCGTTCATGGAGCTCACCGCCGACAGCGTCGAGTACCACGCGCGGACGGAGGTGGCCGCATGACCGCGCTCGCTGCACCCCCGACGAACGCCTCGCTCGGCCGTACGGTCCGGTCCGAGTGGGTCAAGCTCTCGAGCATCCGGTCGACCTGGTGGACGGCGCTCGCGATGGTCGTCCTGGGCGCCGGCTTCACCACGATCATCTCCGGCATTGCCGCCGGTGACATCGCGAGCGGCAAGAGCCATGACTCGCCGGGCGAGTACATCACCCAGGGCCTGATCTTCAGCCAGATCTCCGCGGTCGTGATCGGCGCGTTGGTGGTGACCTCGGAGTACGGCACCGGGATGATCCGCGCGACCCTGGCGGCGACGCCGGTACGTTCGAGGGTCCTGGCGGCCAAGGCGATCGTCGTGAGCGGGTTCCTGTTCGTGGTCGGCGTCGTCACGGCGTTCCTCGGTTACTTCGGCGGCAACGCGTTCTTCCGGAGCGAGAGGGTCGGCATCTCGCTCGGTGACGAGCACATGCTGCGGTCGATGTTCGGCGCCGGGCTGTACATGGCCGGCCTCGGCCTGCTGGCCGGCGCGATCGGACTGCTCGTCCGCCACACGGCCGCGGCGATCTCGATCGTGCTCGCGCTGGTGTTCATCATCGGCCAGGTCGTGCAGCTGATCCCCGGGACGGTCGGCGAGTGGGTCATGAAGCTCATGCCCGGCAACGCCGGTCCCGGCATCGTGGTGCCGGTCTCGTTCGGTGACAACATGCTGTCGCCGTGGACCGGGTTCGCGGTGTTCGTCGGCGAGATCGCCCTGCTGGGCCTCGCCGGGCTCGCGCTGTTCCAGAAGCGCGACGCCTGAACCCTACGAGTAATCACTCGGCCCTCGGGCCTGTCGAAGGAGCGCATTCGACAGGCTCGAGGGTCCCCGAGGCTCAGTTCACGACGGGCAGCGTCAGGACCTGTCCGGTCGCGCCGGTCGCGATCGTGACGACGTTGGGCGTCAGGCCGCCGCGATAGTTGGTCGACCCGCCCGCGACGATGAGCCGCAGCGAGTGGCCGGCCTCGAAGCGGTGGGCGATGGCGGGCAACGTGACCCGGAACGCCTGGCGTACGTCGGGCACACGGACGGGCGCGACGAGGTTGTGCACGATCGTCGCCTTGCCGGTCGCGTCGACATCGGCGATCTTGACGAACAGCACGAGCTTGGCCGGCGACCCGACGTTCTGAGTCGTCTGGGCGACGACCGCCTTGACCTTGAGGTCGAGGGTCGGCGACCCGACCACGTCGACGGGTGCGGCGAGTGCGGCCGACGTGAACGCCGCCGACGAGCCGGGGAGGTCGAGCTCGGGCAACGGGATCACGTCACCGAAGGCATCGGCCGGGTCGGTCGAGGTCGGGATGCCCGCAACCGGGGTCAGGAACGTCTGGGTGCCTGCGGTGAGGCCCGAGGCCGACGAGCTGAGAGCCTTGCCCGACAGGTAGAGCTTGGCAGGCGCGCCGACCGGGTAGGACGTGGCAGTGGCGTAGGCCGGAGTGGCGATGCCGGAGTAGGGGACCCAGTCGCGGAAGTAGGTGAACTCCGGTCCGGTGTCGACCGACGAGTCCTTGAGGTAGTGGTCGAACCAGTCGGCGACCCGCCGGGTGTTGTCCTGCGTTGCCGGGTCCGGGTTGCCGAGGTCGATCTCGCCGGGCGCAGCACTCTCGGAGTGGCCCCACTTGGTCCAGACCATCTTGACCGGAGTGCCCTGTGCCTTGAGGGCGCGGTAGTTGGCGATGCCCTCGTTGAGGTTGAAGAGCGTGTCGCCCTGGCCCTGGAAGATCAGGGTCGGCACCTTGACCTTCGAGATGTAGCTCGTCGCCGACGCGTGACGCAACGAGGCGACCTCGCCGGGAGTCAGGGTGCCGGTCGCCGCAGCGTTGACCAACGAGGGGCACACGAACGAGGCGAAGTTGGGGCAGCCGATCAGGCGGGTCGGATTGGTCTGGCCGTTGCTCACCCCGTTCTGGATGCCCGAGACGGTGAAGCCGAGAGCCCACAGCAGCTTCGCCGCTCCGGGCGTGGAGGTGCTGACGCCGACGGTCTGCGACGTGTTGTTCGGCGACAGGGAGTAGGACAGGTCGCTCCAGGTGATCATCGGCACGATCGTGTCGATGCGCTTGTCGAGCGAGGCCGCCGCGAACTGGATCGCGCCACCGTACGAGCCGCCGACCATGCCGACGCGGGGGTCGTTGGCGACCGCGTGACCTGCGTGGTCGACGGTGTCCTTGCGGATCACGTCGAGCACGGGCGCCGGGGTCTTGTGGGCGGCGTCAGTGAACGCGATGCCGGACTTCCCGCCGAGATAGCTGACGAGCTGGCTCGCGGCCTTGCCGTCGTAGTCGGGGTCGTCGAGCGTGATCTTGCAGCTCGAGCCGCCGAAGCCGAGCCCTGAGTAGGACAGGACGGCGTAGCCGCGCGCCGCGAACGCCTTGCCGATGCCGGCCTGGTCGTCCTTGGAGCCGCCGAAGCCGTTGGTGGTCAGGATCGCGGGAACGCGGTTGGTGCTGCTGGCGCCCTCGGGGAGGTAGAGGTCGCCGACGATGTCGCACACCTGCGTGCCGAGCGGGCCGACGTTGACCTTGAAGTGCAGCGTCGTGGCCGGCGGGGTCGCGGCCTCGGCCGAGAGGGTCGGTGCCGCGACGAGGGCGGCGGTGGTCAACGCTGCTGCCGCGAGGGCGAGGACGGAACGGCTCGTACGCATGGGACTCCTTGGGGTACCGGTGAGTAACTCAACGAGCCAGGTGTGGTCCGGGTCACGTATGACGGAGGCGGCGGGCGATCTCCGCGGCGGTCACACGTACGTCGTCGACGAGGTCGCCGACCGGTGTCCGGCTCTCCCAGGTGACCGCGACGGAGGCGTGGATCGTGCCGGCATCGATGGGCGCAGCGATCGAGGCGAACCCCTCCGTCACCTCGCCGTCCTCGGTCGCATAACCGCGCTGGCGGGTCGTGACGAGCAGCCGGCGCAGCTCGGTGGGCGACCGCGGACCAGCCCCGGTGCGGGACGTGAAGGCGCCCTTGCCGGGATAGAGCGCGGTGACCTGCGGACCCGGCAGCGACGCGAGGATCGCCCGGCCGGACGCCGTGAGGTGGGCCGGCAGGCGTACGCCGACATCCGTGACGAGCGGTGGCCGGCCCGGTGCCCGCTCCTCGATGACGTAGAGCACGTCGGCGCCGTGCAGCACCACGAGGTGCGCCGACTGGCCGACCCGGTCGACGAGCCGGGCGAGCGGCACGCGGGCGAGCCGCGCGAGCGGTTCCTGCCGCGCGAAGCCGTGGCCGACCTCCCATGCCGCGATGCCCATGCCCCACGTGCGGTCGTCGGGGTAGTGCACGACGAAGTCCTCGTCGGCCATCGCGGTCAGCAGGTGGTACGCCGAGGAGCGCGGCAGGCCGAGCTCGCCGGCGATGCGCGTCGCCGAGACCGGAACGGGCTGCCCCGACAGGAACCGCAGCACGCGAAGCGCGGCGGTCGCGGCGGGCACGGAACGGGGCATGCCCCAGTGTCTCGCATACGAGACACGATTGGGGTGAAGGCTGTGGCGCGGCCGGCCTGCGAGGCGTGCAATGGACACATGGCTTTGGTGACCGTGGGAGTGGGCGCGCTCGCGCCGGAGGATGTCGTGCGCGTGGCCCGGGAGGGTGCCACCGTCGAGCTGAGTCCGGAGGCGCGGGACGCGATCAAGCGCGCCCGGGCGTACGTCGACGAGCTCGCTGCGTCGGACGTGCCGGTCTACGGCATCTCGACAGGCTTCGGCGCCCTTGCCACGCGCCACATCGAGCCCGGCCTGCGCACGCAGCTGCAGAAGAGCTTGATCCGGTCGCATGCCGCAGGCACTGGCCCTCGTGTCGAGGACGAAGTCGTGCGGGCCTTGATGCTGCTGCGACTCTCCACCCTCGCGAGCGGCCACACGGGCGTACGACTGGAGACCGCCGAGGCGTACGCGTCGATGCTCAACGCGGGGCTGACTCCGGTCGTGCGGGAGTACGGGAGCCTCGGATGCTCGGGCGACCTGGCGCCGCTGTCGCACTGCGCGCTCGCCGTGATGGGTGAGGGCGAGGTCGATGACCACGGCGTCGTACGCCCTGCGGCCGAGGCACTCGCCGCGCACGGTCTGGAGCCCGTCGAGCTCGCCGAGAAGGAGGGCCTCGCGCTGATCAACGGCACCGACGGGATGCTCGGCATGCTGGTGCTCGCGCTGCACGACCTGCGCCGGCTGCTCGACACGGCCGACCTCGCTGCCGCCATGAGCATCGAGGGGCTGATGGCGACCGACCGCGTGCTCGCGGCCGACCTGCAGGCGCTGCGCCCGCACCCGGGACAGGCCGAGTCCGCGGCGCACATGGCAGCCCTGCTCGCCGGCTCGCCGATCGTGGCGAGCCACCGGCACGGCGACGGGCGGGTGCAGGACGCGTACTCGATGCGGTGCGCCCCCCAGGTGCACGGAGCCGCCAGGGACACCTTGGAGCACGCCACCACGGTGGCCGGGCGAGAGCTGGCGTCGGCGATCGACAACCCGTCGGTGCTCGACGACGGCCGCATCGAGTCGCACGGCAACTTCCACGGAGCGCCGTTGGCGTACGTGCTGGACTTCCTCGCGATCCCGGTCGCGGACGTGGCGAGCATGAGCGAGCGACGTACGGACCGGTTCCTCGACGTGACGCGGAGCCAGGGGCTGCCGCCGTTCCTCGCCGACGATCCCGGCGTCGACTCGGGGCACATGATCGCGCAGTACACGCAGGCCGCGATGGTGTCCGAGCTCAAGCGGCTCGCGGCGCCCGCGAGCGTCGACTCGATCCCGTCGAGCGCGATGCAGGAGGACCACGTCTCGATGGGCTGGTCGGCGGCGCGCAAGCTGCGGACGTCCGTCGACCTGCTGACCCGCGTGCTGGCGGTCGAGATCCTCACCGCTGCGCGCGGCATCGACCTGCGAGCCCCGCTCGTTCCCTCGGCTGCGACGGGCGCCGCGATCGCGGTGCTGCGTACGCGGGTCGCCGGGCCCGGGCCCGACCGCCACCTCTCACCCGACCTCGAGGCCGCCACGGAGCTCGTCCGCGACGGCTCCCTGCTCGATGCTGCTCACTCACACGCTGAGACTGACGTTTTTGCTGTCGTGAGGCGGCGTGTCGCGACAGAAACGTCAGGCTCAGCGAGAACTGGAGATCACTCATGACCCGTCCCACCGTCCGCGCTGCACACGGCTCGGCCCTGACCGCGAAGTCGTGGCAGACCGAGGCACCGATGCGCATGCTGATGAACAACCTCGATCCCGAGGTCGCCGAGCGTCCTGAGGACCTCGTCGTCTACGGCGGCACGGGTCGCGCGGCGCGGAGCTGGGAGGCGTACGACGCGATCGTCCGCACCCTCGAGACGTTGGAGGACGACGAGACGTTGCTGGTGCAGTCCGGCAAGCCGGTCGGCGTCTTCCGTACGCACGAATGGGCGCCGCGAGTGCTGATCGCCAACTCCAACCTGGTGGGCGACTGGGCGACATGGCCGGAGTTCCGCAAGCTCGAGGCCGAGGGCCTCACGATGTACGGCCAGATGACCGCGGGCTCGTGGATCTACATCGGCACGCAGGGCATCCTGCAGGGCACCTACGAGACCTTCGGCGCCGTGGCGCGCAAGCGGTTCAACGGCACGCTCGCCGGAACGCTCACGCTGACCGGTGGCGCCGGTGGCATGGGCGGCGCGCAGCCGCTGGCCGTGACGATGAACGAGGGCGCCGTGATCGTCGTCGACGTCGACGAGACTCGTCTGGAGCGCCGGGTCAAGCACGGCTACCTCGACGAGTACTGGACCGACCTCGACGAGGCCGTCGACCGCGCCGTCGCGGCCAAGAACGAGGGCCGGGCGTTGTCGGTCGGCATCGTCGGCAACGCGGCGACGGTGTTCACCGAGCTGCTCGAGCGTGGCACGCCGATCGACATCGTGACCGACCAGACCAGCGCGCACGACCCGCTGAGCTACCTGCCCGAGGGCATCTCGGTCGCCGACTGGCACGCCGAGGCGGAGCGCGATGCCGCCGGGTTCACCGACAAGGCACGCGCGTCGATGGCCAAGCACGTACGCGCGATGGTCGGCTTCATGGACGCCGGCGCCGAGGTCTTCGACTACGGCAACTCGATCCGCGAGGAGGCCCGGCTCGGCGGGTTCGAGCGCGCCTTCGAGTTCCCCGGGTTCGTGCCGGCGTACATCCGGCCGCTGTTCTGCGAGGGCAAGGGCCCGTTCCGGTGGGCCGCGCTGTCGGGCGATCCCGCCGACATCGCCGCGACCGACCGGGCGATCCTCGAGCTGTTCCCCGAGGACGAGCACCTCGCGCGCTGGATCACCAAGGCGCAGGAGAAGGTGCACTTCGAGGGCCTGCCGGCTCGCATCTGCTGGCTCGGATACCAGGAGCGGCACCTCGCGGGACTGCGCTTCAACGAGATGGTGGCGTCGGGCGAGCTGAGCGCACCGGTCGTGATCGGCCGCGATCACCTCGACTCCGGCTCGGTCGCGTCGCCCTACCGCGAGACCGAGTCGATGGCCGACGGCTCCGACGCGATCGCCGACTGGCCGCTGCTCAACGCGCTGCTCAACACCGCGTCGGGTGCGACGTGGGTGTCGATCCATCACGGTGGCGGCGTCGGCATCGGCCGGTCGATCCACGCCGGCCAGGTCATCGTCGCCGACGGCACGGGCCTGGCGGCACAGAAGATCGAGCGCGTGCTGGTCAACGACCCGGGCACGGGCGTCATGCGACACGTCGATGCCGGTTACGAGCGGGCGACCGAGGTCGCGAAGGAACGCGGTCTCCGCGTGCCGATGCTGGAGGGCCCGAACGGTGGTTGAGGTGCGGAGGCCGCCCGCGGCCGTAGCCTCGAAACCACGAAGGGTGGGTTGATGCTCGACGTCATTGCCTCCATCGGGCGCGACCCGGGGACCGGCGGCTATCGGCGATTCGCGTGGAGCGACGCCGACATGGAGCTGCGCGAGTGGTTCGCCGGCGAGGCGGCCGGTCGCGGCATGGACCTCGTCGAGGACGGCAACGGCAACCAATTCGCCTGGTGGGGCACCGGCGACGACGCCCTGCTGATCGGCTCGCACCTCGACTCGGTGCCCGACGGCGGAGCGTACGACGGACCGCTCGGCGTGGTCTCGTCGTTCGCCGCGATCGACCAGCTCCGTGCCGAGGGCTTCAACCCCCGCCGCCCTGTCGTCGTGGGCAACTTCGCCGACGAGGAGGGCGCCCGGTTCGGCATCGCCTGCGCCGGTTCGCAGCTCGTCACCGGCGTGCTCGATCCTGCCAAGGCGCTCGGCCTCAAGGACCGCGACGGGCTGACCCTGGCCGAGGTCCTGACCGCGCGGGGGCGCGACCCGAGAGCGGTCGGGCGTACGGACCTCCTCAGCACAATCGGGACGTTCGTGGAGCTGCACGTCGAGCAGGGCCGGTCGCTGATCCACTCCGACGCAGCCGTCGGGGTCGCGACCGCGATCTGGCCCCACGGGCGTTGGCGGCTCGACTTCTGCGGCGAGGCCAACCACGCGGGGGCGACGCTGATGGAGGACCGCCACGACCCGATGCAGGCGTACGCCGCGACGGTGCTGGCCTCGCGGCGCCTCGCCACCGACGCGGGCGCGAGGGCGACGTTCGGCCGACTCGAGGTCGAGCCCGGCGGCACCAACGCGATCCCTTCGCGCGTACGGGCCTGGCTCGACGCACGCGCAGCCGACGAGGGGCAGCTCGACGACCTGGTCGATGCGCTGGTGCGCCAGGCGCGCGCTGCCGCTGACCCCGACGGCACCACCGTGACGCTGACGACGGAGTCCGTGAGCCCGGCCGTCGAGTTCGACGCACCGCTGCGCGACCGCCTGGCGGCGCTGCTCGATGCGCCGGTGCTGCCCACCGGCGCCGGCCACGATGCGGGTGTCCTGAGCCCGCACGTGCCGACGGCGATGCTGTTCGTCCGCAACCCGACGGGCGTCTCGCACTCGCCGGCGGAGCTCGCCGAGGACGCCGACTGCGAGGCCGGCGTCGGAGCCCTGGCCGCCGTCGTGAAGGAGCTGGCGTGACGTCGGCGCCGGCGTTCGCCAACTGCCACAGCCATGTCTTCCACCGAGCCCTGCGCGGGCGGGTCACCGGCGCCGACTCGTTCTGGACGTGGCGCGACCAGATGTATGCCCTTGCAGCAGTGCTCGACCCCGACCTGCTGTTCGACCTGGCGCGGGCGACGTACGCCGAGATGCACGCCGCGGGCATCCGCAGCGTCGGGGAGTTCCACTACCTCCACCATGGGCCTGACGGTCGGTCGTACGAGGACCCGAATGCCATGGGCGAGGCGCTGATCGCCGCTGCGCGAGAGGCCGGCATGCGCATCGCGCTGCTCGACACGTGCTACCTGGCTGCGGGATTCGGCCGCGAGCCCGAGGGTGTGCAGCAAAGGTTCAGCGACGGCGACGCCGACGCGTGGGCGGCCCGGGTCGCCGACCTGTCGCGCAAGCACGCGGGTGAGGACGACGTCGTCGTCGGTGCCGCGATCCACTCCGTACGCGCCGTCCCCCGCGACCAGCTCGCAACCGTCGCGAGTGCGTTTCCGGATGCACCGGTGCACGTGCACGTCTCCGAGCAGCCCGCCGAGAACGAGGAGTGCCTCGCCGCGACCGGGCTGACTCCGGTCGGCCTGCTTGCGGAGGCTGGAGCCTGGACGCCGCGCACCACCGCGGTCCACGCGACCCATCTGACGCCCGATGACATCGCGACGCTGGGCGACGCCCGGGCGTACGTGTGCTTCTGCCCGACGACCGAGGCCGAGCTCGCGGACGGCATCGGCCCGAGCGTCGAGCTCCGCGAAGCCGGGGCGAGGCTGACACTGGGCTCGGACAGCAATACCGTCATCGACATGTTCGCCGAGGCCCGCGCCGTCGAGATGCACCAGCGGCTGGCCTCTGGCGTGCGCGGCGCCTGGAGCGCCGACCAGCTCTGGGCTGCCGCGACCACGACGGGCCACGCGTCGCTCGGCTTCGCCGGCGACGACACGATCGAGATCGGGGCGTCCGTGCGCACCGCGGGCGCCGACGAGGTGCTCTGGGCGGCGACCGCGGAGGATGTCGTGAGCGATCGCATCGACACCCCCCGCGATCTCGCGGCTGCGATCGACGCCTGTTGGAGCCGCACGTGACCGCACACCTGGTGACCAACATCGGCGAGCTCGTGACGTGGGACGCCGATCGGCCGATCCTGCACGACGCCGCACTCGTCGTCGAGGGCGGCCGCGTCGCCTGGTTCGGGCATCGCACCGACGCCCCGCCGGCCGACTCGTCGAGCGACGTCGGCGGTGCGGCGGTGATCCCGGGCTTCGTCGACTCGCACTCGCACCTCGTCTTCGCCGGCGACCGGTCTGCCGAGTTCGAGGCGCGGATGACGGGTGAGGCCTACGCCGCAGGGGGCATCCGTACGACCGTCGCCGCCACGCGGGCCGCTCCCGACGAACAGCTCCGCGCCAACGTGGCCCGCCACCTCGCCGAGATGCGTGCGCAGGGCACGACGACGACCGAGATCAAGAGCGGCTACGGCCTCACGGTGCTCGACGAGGCCAGGTCCCTCGCGATCGCCCGGGAGTTCACCGACGAGACCACGTACCTCGGTGCCCACGTCGTGCCGGAGGGGAGTGATGTCGGCGCGTACGTCGACCTTGTCACCGGGCCGATGCTCGAGAAGTGCGCACCGTACGCCCGATGGATCGACGTGTTCTGCGAGGACGGCGCCTTCGGTCAGGACGAGGCACGCACGATCCTCACGGCCGGCATCGCCGTCGGGCTGCTTCCGCGCATCCACGCCAACCAGCTGGGTCACGGCCCCGGCGTGCAGCTCGCGGTCGAGCTCGGCGCGGCCGCCGCGGACCACTGCACCTACCTGAGCGACACCGACGTCGAGGCCCTCGCGGGCTCGGACACGGTCGCCGGGCTGCTTCCGGGCGTCGAGTTCTCGACCCGTCAGCCCTATCCTGACGCACGCCGCCTGCTCGACGCCGGCGTGACGGTGTCCCTCGCGACGGACTGCAACCCGGGCAGCTCCTACACGTCGTCGATGCCGTTCTGCATCGCCGTCGCCGTGCGCGACATGGGCATGAGTCCGCGCGAGGCCCTCTGGGCGGCGACCAAGGGTGGGGCGCAGTCGCTGCGCCGCGACGACGTGGGTCACCTGTCGGTCGGCGCCAAGGCCGACCATGTCGTGCTCAACGCCCCGTCGTTCGTCCACCTCGCCTATCGCCCCGGCGTGCCACTCGTGGCCGGCATCGGCTGACCTCCCCAATCTGGCCAATCGCGAGCGCCACCCTGTCTCCGTGGTTCATCCTGTCGGGGTGAAGGGACGATCAGGGCGAGGCGCTGACGACGGCGACGAGCGTACGCAGCGCCGCCTGCGCGAGATCGCCGAGCGCGCCGAACGGGAGGAACGGGCGCTCCCGCCGGTGGCCCCCCGCGTGGCAGCGCCACCTCCGCCACCTCCGCCGCCTCGGAAGACGTACGCTCCGCAGCCGTCACGCGCCTACGTCCCCTCAGCGCCACCTCCGCCGTCCTATCCGGACATGCCGTTCCCCGTGGTGACGACGAAGCGGCGCATGCCTCGCGGGTTGCTGTTCACGATCCCGGTCGTGGTGATCTTCGTGTTCAGCAAGGTCGTGTCGGGCCTCGGTCTGGTCGGGGACGACGGGCCACAGGGCTGGACCTCCACGACCAGCCCCGACAAGTTCGCGAACCTCGTGGCTCCGGTCGGCACCGCCTCGAGCCCCTTGGGGCGGCCCCCGGCCAATGTGCCCCACGCCGACACGTACATCTTCGTGAGCAAGCAGCCCGGCACCGGCGAGCCCGTCACGTACGACCCCTGCGCTCCGATCCACTACGTCGTCAACGACCGGACGGCGTTCGCCGGTGTTCGCGACGAGCTCGATGCCGCCATCGAGCAGGTGGAGAAGGCCACGGGCCTCGTCTTCATGGATGACGGCCCGACCGACGAGTCGCCGATCGACAACCGGGGCCCGCGGGACGTGAAGCACTACGGCAAGTCGTGGAGCCCGGTGCTCGTGAGCTTCAGCGATGCCAAGGAGTACCCCGGACTGGACGGCCGGGTCGTGGGCCGCGCCGGGAGCATCGTCATGGCCCGCGGCTCCCAGGCGTGGTTCGTCTCCGGTCAGGCGGTCTACGACGGGCCGGAGCTGCGCGCGATCTACCGAGGCCCCGACGGTCCGGCGCAGGTGCGGGCGATCCTCATGCACGAGCTGGGACACGTCGTGGGTCTCGGCCACGTCAGCGACCGCGGCGAGATCATGAAGCCGGCCGCCTCGCGCCAGACCACGACGTGGGGCCCCGGTGACCGAGCCGGTCTGGCCCAGCTCGGCCTCGGCAACTGCATGACCTACTGACCCGACGCGGTCACGCCGCCGCCTCCTGCAGCTCGTGGGTGTTGGTCGTACGCAGGCCGATCACGGCGCCGGCGGCCAGGAAGATCGCGCCGACCAGCAGACCGCGCTGGAACCCCTCGACCATCGCGTCCGGCGGAGCGGCGTGCGCCTCCAGGAGGCTGTTGGTGCGCGACGTGGCGATCGCGGACAGCACCGCGAGCCCGAGCGCGCCGCCCACCTGCTGCGACGAGTTGAGCAACGCTGCGGCGAGCCCGGCCTGGTGGCTCGGCACGCCGGCATTGGCCGCGTTGATCACCGCGACGAACACGGCGCCGATGCCCAACGACATGATGATCATGCCGGGCAGCAGGTCTGCGACGTACGAGCCGTCGACCGGGATGCGGGAGAACAGCCCGACGCCGACGGCGGTGACGAGGGCGCCACCGACGACCAGCGGCCGCGTCCCGACCTTGCTGATGAGCTGGGACGAGATGCCGGCCGAGATGCCGATCACGAAGCACACGGGCAGGTAGGCCAGGCCGGTCTCGATCGAGGAGTAGCCGAGCACGCTCTGCATGTAGAGCGTCAGGAAGAAGAACATCGCCAGGAACCCTGCGAACGCGATCAGCTGCGTCGCGTTCGCGGCCGCGAGGCCACGGACCCGGAAGATCGACAGCGGCATCAGAGGGCTGCGGTGGCGGGTCTCGTTGACGACGAACGCCACGAGCAGCGCGGCGGCGCCGACGAGGCCGACGATCGTACGGGCCGAGCCCCATCCTTCGTCGGGGGCCTCGACCAGGGCGAACACCAGCAGCAGCATGCCGCTCGTCGCGAGGAAGGCGCCCGGGAAGTCGAAGCCCGTACGCTCCGCCGCCGGCTCGTCGTTGTCGATCAGCCGCAGGATCGCGGGCAGCAGGAGGACGCAGACGACCGGGTTGATGAACATGACCCACCGCCAGCCCGGGCCCTCCGTGAGGGCGCCGCCGGCCAGCACGCCGACCGCGGAGGCGAGTCCGCCGACACCGGCCCAGACGCCGAGCGCCTTGTGGCGGTCCGGACCGTCGGTGAACGTCGTCGTGAGGATCGAGAGCGTCGCCGGCAGGGTCATGGCGCCGCCGATGCCCTGCACCAGGCGGGACCCGACGAGGACCTCGGAGGTGTCCGCGAAACCTCCGACCAGCGACGCGATCGCGAACACGACGATGCCGGCGACCAGAAGCCGCTTGCGGCCGAGCAGGTCGGCTGCGCGACCGCCCAGCAGCATGAAGCCCCCGTACGTGAGCAAGTAGCCGCTCGGCACCCACTGCAGCTCCTGGACGGAGAAGCCGAGGTCGTCACGGATGGCCGGCAGCGCGATGTTGACGATCGTCGCGTCGACGAAGTCGAGGAAGCCGACGGAGCACAGCAGGAACAGGATGAGCTTGCCCCGCGGTGTTGCGAGGACTGAGGGTTCAGCGGTGACGGAAGACATGGTTACCCCTTTATTGAGTCTCTACTCAGATAAAGATGACATATCCTGAGTTGAAACTCAATAAAGATGGCTGATGAGTTCCGGACGCTAGGGTGATGGAGATGACCGAGACCAGGAAGCGCCGCGGCCGACCGCCCTCCGGGGGGCGCGAGGAGATCCTGCGTGCCACCAAGGACCTGCTCCGCGAGAAGGGCATGGCCAAGGTCACGACGCGTGAGGTCGCCGCGCGGGCCAAGGTCTCCGAGGGCAGCGTGTTCTATCACTTCGAGGACCGGTTCGGCCTGCTCAAGGCCGTCTTCGAGCACACGCTCGAGCCCATGCATCTCGCCGGGATCGACCCTGCGTCCGACGACCTCCGGAGCACGGTGACCGAGATGTCCGAGGGCATCGAGTCGTTCCTCAACGGCAGCCTCGACGTCATGATGGCAGCTCAGTCCGACGCTGGGCTGCGCGACTCGTTGCACGCCTACATGCACGAGAGCGACTACGGCCCGCATCGCGGCATCGCCTACATCGCGCTCTACCTCACCGCCAAGCAGCAGGCCGGCGTCGTACGCGCCGACGTCGATCCCAAGGTCGTCGCCGCGATGATCGTCAACGACGCCCTGCAGCGCGCCGCGGTGCCCAAGCTGATCGGCAGCCGCAAGGGCATCCAGCCACGTCAGGCGTTCGTCGACACGCTGATGGCGATGCTGACGCCTCAGACCTGACGGTCAGCTCTTGTCCCGGCCGACGACGATGCCCAGGACGCCGGCGGAGAGCAGTAGCGAGACCAGCGCGCCGGTCGAGGTGGGCGAGATCAGGATCGGGGCGCTCGCCAGGATCACGACGTCGAAGCCGCGGAGCAGGCTGAAGGCGAGTCCCGGCGGGATGCCACCGGCGGGCGACGACAGCAGGCCCTGGGCGTAGTTGGGCGGTGGCGCCAGGAGCCAGCGGGCCATCGCGGCCAGCGCCGTCATGCCCATGGCCACGGCGATCGAGGTGCTCGCACCCCACGTGGCCGCTGTCCCCGCGTGCACCGCCGGGAGCGCGGCGAGGGACCAGAGCACGCTCGCCGCGGCCGGTACGACCAGGCAGGCGCCCCGGACCGTCGACGCCGGCATCGGGAAGCACCGTACGAGACCGGGATTGCGGCTCGTCGTCCGCAGCGCGGAGCACAGCGGCACCCCGGTGCCGAAGAGGGTCAGGGCCCCGGCGAGGACCACGAGGGTGCCGAGGTCGACGGCGTCGACGAGATAGGGCACCACGACGGCCGCGGCCAGGATCAGCAACGACGACACCGAGCGCCGGAGCCGGATGACGTCACGCCAGACCAGGGCCCAGGGGCCCTTCGGCCCACCGCGCAGCGGCTGGACCGTCGCGCGTACGAGCCACTTCTGGGCGACCAGGATGTCGTACATCATCGTCAGGTCGAGACCGGCGAGGGCGCCCGACAGGTTGGCCAGCAGGGCACCACCGGGCACGAGCCGGTTGCGATGGATCCGCGACAGGCTGCGAGCACCGGCGATCAACAGACCAGCCCCGCCGACCCAGATCGCGCCGGCGACCGAAGCTCCGGCAGCGATCGACCACGGTGCCGAGGTCGGTGCCGACGGCATGACGTCGGCGGCGATCAGCACCAACGCCACCCATGTGGCGCTGCCCAGGAGCCAGGAGAGGATGCGGGTCAGCCAGCCGCTGCGGGGCTGCGCCAGCGCGGCGAGCATCGCGGCCCCGAGACCGCTCGCCATCGCGCCAGCCGCGACGAGTCCGATCGCAGGCGGACCGAAGCCGGCCAGTGTGGAGGCGATGGCTCCGACCGTGCCGGAGGCGAGCGCACTCACTACGGCGACGAGCGCCAAGCGGGGTCGCAGGACCGCGGCACGGTCGACCGGTGTCGCGAGCAGCCATGAGCCCTCGGCGGGTGACACCTGCACCGGCCCGATGATGCGGCCAGCCGCCAGGGTCACGGCGAGCATGGCTGCGAGGCACACCCAGGCCGAGGAGAAGCGGGCATCAGAGCACTCCGCCGTGGTGCAGCTGTCAGTGATGCTGAGACGGGTCTGGTGGATCGCGCTGATCGCCATCGCCGACAGCATCGTGGTCGCGAAGAGCGCGATGTACGCGTCCGACACGACCTCCATGAGGGTCGTGTCGGCACGCCCTCGTCGCCATTCCCGCGCCTGGCGGCGCAGCTCGAGGACCTCGCGCCGTGAGGCTCGCGTCACCGACCCTCCAGGGCCAGCACGTCGTCGGCGACGGCGTCCACGAGCGAGGTGTCGTGGCTGACCAGCAGGATGCCCAGGCCTTGCTTCTTCTCGGCGTTGAGCCGATCGGCGAGCCAGGCGAGGCCGCCGGCGTCGAGGCGTTGCTCCGGCTCGTCGAGGATCAGCAGACGCCGCGGGCGCACGAACGCCGTGGCCAGGGCGAGACGGCGGCGCTGCCCCGACGACAACGTGCCGGGCAGCTGGCCGGCCTGGGCCAGGAGGCCGACGTCGGTGAGGACCGCGTCGACGACGCCTTCGACGTCCTCGATGCTGTGGGCCCGCGCGAGCAGGTCGAGGTGCTCGACGACGCTGAGGTCGGGGAAGAAGCTCATGTCGTCCATCACGACGGCGAGGTCGCGGCGCACGGCCGCCGAGCGCTCGTCCAATGCCGCGCCGTCGAGCTCGATCGTGCCGCTGGTCGGCTCGTCGGCACCGGCGATGCACCGCAGCGCCGTCGACTTGCCTGAGCCGTTCGGCCCGGTGATCGCCAGGGCGCGACCCGTGTCGACGTCGAGGTCGAGGCCGGTGATGACGTCGAGGTCGCCGAACCGGCGGTGCAGGCCGCGGACGCGCAGCAGGGGAGGCGTCTTGGGCATGCCGCCACGCTATCCCCAGGTCCGCAGGGGACCTGGATCAGCCGACGCCGTCGACATAGAACCACCGGCCGTCCTCGCGGGCGAACCGGCTGACCTCGTGCTGGCTCCCCTTGCTGGTGGGCGAGCGGTGGTGGGCCCGGAACTCCACGACTCCCTCGGTGTCGAACGGTCCGCCGCGCTCGGTGCGGAGCACGTCGAGCCGGTACCAGCGCCGGTCCTCGTCGAGCGTCAGCTCTGCCGGCCGGGTGCTGGGGTGCCACGTCGCCGACAGGTAGCCGGCGTCGCCGACCGCGAACGCGCTGTAGCGCGAGCGCATGAGCTGTTCGGCGGTCTGCGCGGTCGACGTGCCGGCGTGCAGCCGGCCGCAGCACGCCTCGTACGTCAGCCCACTCAGGCAGGGGCACCGGGTCATGACGCTACGACGTGGGCTGCTCGTCCTCGTCGTCGTCCGTGTCGCCCGCACCGGCAGCCTTGCTGAGGTCGGCGCCGCTGGGGTTGGCGTCGGTCAGCGGTGCGGCATCCTCGGACACCGGATCGGCGGTGGACTCGACGTCCTCGACCGCGATGATGCCTGCCTCCTCCTCGCGGGCGTCCTCCTCGACGGGCTCGGTCTCGTCGGGCACGTCCGTGACCGTCTCGGCGGGCATCTCGTCGGGGTCCTTGGTCGCCGGCAGCTCCGGCTCGTCGTCGGACTCCTCAGGGACGAGCTCGGTCTCCGGGTCGGTCGTGTCGCCGGGATCCTTGTCGGATGCCCGCGGGGCTGCGTCGTCGGACGGGGTCAGGTCGGTGTTGACCGGGCCGACGTTGGCCCAAGCGGCCTGCTCCTTCTCGCTGGCGTCGCGGTCGTCCGCCGGCTCCTCTGCCTCGTCGGACGTCGAGCCGGTCGAAGCGTCGTCAGCCGGTGCGTCCTCGACCGTCTCGGTCGCCTCGGCGGCGGGTCCGACGTCCTCGGTCTTGCTGAGCGACTCGTCGGCCTTGTCCTCGGCGTCGGGCTCCGCCTCCTCGGCGGGATCGGCCTTGGCCTCGGGCTCCGGCGCTTCCGCCTCGACCGGCTCCGGGGCGGCCGGGGCGTTGTCGTCGGAGCGTGCCTCGGGGGCGTCGCCCGTACGGGAGCCCTCGTCGTCGACGTCGATGTTGTGGGCTGCTGCGGCGGCCTTGTCGGTGTCGGTGACGGTGTCAGGTCCGCCCGAGCCTGACGACGGGCCGGCCGGCGCGTCGGTCGCGGCCTCCGCCTCGGCAGACGTCGCGGCCTCGGCCTCGGCGACGACCGCAGCGGTCTCCTCGGGTGACGGTGCACGTTTGACGCCGGCGAGCAGCATCTGCGCGACGTCGAGCACCTCGACCTCCTCGCGGGCAGCGCCTTCGGACTGCTTGAGCGTCAGGCCGTCGGACAGCATCACGCGGCAGAACGGGCAGCCGACGGCGATCTGGTCGGCGCCAGTGGCGATGGCCTCCTCGGTGCGGTTGACGTTGATCCGCGAGCCGAGGGTCTCCTCCATCCACATGCGGGCACCACCGGCGCCGCAGCAGAACGACTTCTCGGAGTTGCGGGGCATCTCGGTGAACTCGGCACCGGGGATGACGCTGAGCAGCTCGCGCGGCGGCTCGTACACCTGGTTGTGCCGGCCCAGGAAGCACGGGTCGTGGTAGGTGATCTTCTTGGTCTCGGTCTCCGCCGTGGGCGCGACCGGGGTCAGCTTGCCCTCGCGAACGAGCCGGTTGAGCAGTTGTGTGTGGTGCACGACCTCGAGCTCGACGCCGAACTCGGCGTACTCGTTCTTGAGCGTGTTGAAGCAGTGCGCGCAGGTCGAGACGACCTTCTTGACCTTGGTCTCCTTGAACACCTCGGCGTTCTGCATCGCGAGCTGCTGGAAGACGATCTCGTTGCCCGCACGGCGGGCGGGATCGCCGGTGCAGGTCTCACCGTCGCCCAGCACCGCGAACGTCACGCCCGCCATGTCGAGCAGCTCGGCGACGGCCTGCGTCGTCTTCTTGGCCCGGTCCTCGAACGCGCCGGCGCAGCCGACCCAGAACAGCCACTCGACCTCGTCAAGGTCCTCGACGTCGACGCCGACCTGCTTGACCTCGAAGTCGAGCTTCTTGGCCCAGTCCATGCGGCCCTTGGGGTCCATGCCCCAGGGGTTCCCCTTGCGCTCGAGGCCCTTGAAGATGTTGTTGAGCTCGGCGGGGAAGTTGGACTCGACGAGCACCTGGAAGCGCCGCATGTCGTCGATGTGGTCGACGTGCTCGATGTCGACGGGGCACTGCTGCACGCAGGCGCCGCAGTTGGTGCAGGACCACAGCACGTCGGGGTCGATGACGCCGTACGCCTCGGCGTTGCCGATCAGCGGACGCTCGAGCTCGGTCTTCTGCTCGTCGGTCAGCGTCTCCTCGTCCTGGCCGAGGATCGGCAGCTTGGCGTACGCGTGGTCGCGCAGACCCATCATGAGGAGCTTGGGTGACAGTGGCTTCTCGGTGTTCCAGGCGGGGCACTGGCTCTGGCAGCGACCGCACTCGGTGCACGTCGTGAAGTCGAGGATGCCCTTCCAGGTGAAGTCCTCGACCTTGCCGACGCCGAGCTTGGCGAAGTCCTCCTCCTCGAGGTCGTCCATGTCCTCGAGGTCGAGCGCCTTGCCCTTGATGTAGATCGGCTCGAGGCCGCCCAGGGCGGTGGAGCCGTCGGACTCGCGCTTGAACCAGATGTTGAACCACGCGGTGAAACGGTGCCAGGCGACGCCCATCGTGATGTTGCGGGCGATCGTGATGAGCCACGTCATCGACACGATGATCTTGATCATCGCGATGATGTAGACGAGGTTCTCCATCGTGTCGACCGAGAGGCCGTCCCACAGGTCGCCGAGGAAGAACGTCATCGGGTAGTGGAACGTGAGGTCGTCTGCGCCGTGCGCCTTCTCCATGGCGTACTCGAGGGTGCGCAGCGTGAAGCCGCACAGCACGACGACGAAGATGATGGTCTCGACGAAGTAGGCCTGCCAGAACGTCGAGCCGAAGAACCGCGACTTGCGGCCGAGGCTGCGCGGGTGGTTCTTCTGGCGTACGGCGATCAGGAAGACGATGCCGATGAGGGTGAGCCACGACAGGAGCTCGGCGGGCCACTCGTAGACGACCCAGTGGCCGATGATCGGCAGCGCCTGGTGTGCGTCGAAGATCTGGAAGTAGGCGCCCAGCACCATCGAGCTCAGGTAGATGAACCCGGCGAACACGAACCAGTGCATGATGCCGATCCACGTCCACTGGAGCATGCGGGTGTGGCCCAGCGTCTCCTTGAACATGTTGGCCCAGCGCGCTCCCTTGTTGTCCGTACGCCCGATCGCGGGCTGACCCGTGCGGATCACGGCGACCATGTCCTTGACGGCCTTCACTGCCAGCGCCACCGCGACCGCGGTGATGGCAAGTGACACGACTATGGCGACGACACGCATGGGAGCCCCTTCGAACCGTGACAGTACGGCTGACATTAACCCGTCAGTAACCATGATGCTCAGTTAGGCCAGCCAAAGCGAGGATGGTGCGGCGTACGTCACAGGGACTATTGGGCGTGCTCCCCGCGGACCGGGACCAACGGGATCGCCAGCAGGGGGAACACCGCGACCAGGGCGAACGCGAACCCGTAACCGCGGCCGGAGACGAGTGCGCCGACGAACGGCGGGACCAGGGCCGAGGCGATGTACTGCCCGGTGTTCTGCAGGCCCATGGCTCGCCCGGACCAGTACGGCCCGCCGATCTCGGCGACCGCGGTGAAGGCGAGACCGTTGTCGGCGACCGTCACGGCCGTGGCGATGACGATGAGGGCGATCGCCAGCGGGGTGCCGGACAGCAGCCCCAGCGACAGCATCGTCGCGGCCGCCGCGATCGCGACCGTGCGCATGGGTCCGAGGCGGCTGCCGACGCGGTCCGACCACCACCCGGCGCCGATCCGGCCGGCCGCCCCGAGCAGCTGCGTCGACGCGACCAGGGCGCTGGCGGCGAACGTCGACCAGCCCTTGTCGTCGATGAGCCACACCAACATGTAGGTCCACACCGTGAACTGGGGGACGACCAGCAGTGCCGAGGCGAGGTGGATGCGCCAGAGCCGGGAGTCGCGGGTGTACGGGTTGTCGAGGTGTCCGAGGTCGGCCGCCTGGCTGCGGGTGGGCCGCGGCGGGTCGACGATCAGGACGGCGCACAGGACCGTGGCAGCGGCGCAGATCGCGGTGATCAGGAGCAAGGTCGTCGACAGGCCGTGGGCCTTGACCACGTTGGGGACGAGCAGGGCGGCGAGGCCCACGCCAAGGGGCAGTCCGGTCTGCCGGATGCCCATCGCGGTGCCGCGGCGGTGCGCCGGGAACCAGCCGACGACGACACGGCCGCTCGCCGAGTTGGTGCTGCCCGCGCCGATGCCACCGACCAGGAACCACAGGCCGAGACCCAGCAACGAGTCGCTCTGGCTCGCGCCCAGGGCGCCGATCGTGACGATCGCCAGGCCGGCGGTCATCGACGCCCGTTCGCCGATGCGGTCGACGATGAGACCCCACACGACGAGCGTGAACATCGTGCCGGTCAGCGGTGCGGCGGCGATCGTGCCGGCCTCGACGAGGCTCAGGCCGCGCTCGAGGTGCAGGTAAGGGATGAGGAACGGCGCGCCATTGACATAGATCGTCCCGGCGATCTGGCCCAGCATCGAGACGCCGAGCATGAGCCAGCGGTTGGGTGCTCGCTGTTCGGCCATGTCCACATCCTGATACGAATCGTCTCAATATGCAGACTACCGCATCGGTCATTGAACTAGTCGAAAGGACCTTTCGACAAGCGCAAGGTGCGTGATGGTTCAGAGGTACTTCTTCATGCCGACGTGGCTGCCGACGAACCCGAGCCGCTCGTAGAACGCATGCGCCCGTACGCGGTCGCGGTTGGTCGTCAGCTGCATCCGCGCGGCTCCGCGGCGGCGGGCCTCGTCCTCGATGTACGCCATGAGGGTCGCGCCGATGCCTTGACCGCGTCGCGCCGCCGAGGTCCGCACGGCCTCGACCTGGCAGTAGAGGCCACCGTCAGCGGCGAGCATCCGCATCCAGGTGACCTGCGCGGTGCAGACGACGGCGCCGTCGAGCTCACCGACGAGCAGGTCCTGGTGCTGGTCGGCGATGATCTCGTCGATCGCCGCTCGCTGGTTGGCGGTGATCTCGGCCGGCTCGTCGTAGTAGTGCATCGAGTCCTCTGCCGTCAGCGCGAGGATCGCCTCGAGGTCGTCCGGCGTGGCGGGCCGGATCCGCAGGTCGGTCACTGGGGCAGGGCGCCGACCGACGCCAGGGCTTCCTTGAGCAGCGCGCCGCGGCCGCCCTCCATGTCGGCGAGCACCTCGGGGTTCGCGGCCTCCTCGGGCGTCAGCCAGGTCAGCTCGAGGGCGTCCTGCCGCGGGTTGCACTCACCGCTGACCGGCACGACGTACGCGAGGGACACCGCATGCTGTCTGGGGTCGTAGAGCGTCGAGACGCCCGGCAGCGGGAAGTACTCGGCGACCGAGAACGGCACGGTCGACGCCGGCAGCTGCGGGAACGCCGTCGGGCCGAGGTCCTTGGCGAGGTTGCGCAGCAGCGCCTCGCGCACGGACTCGCCGTGCATGACGCGGCCGGACACCAGGGTGCGGGTCATGACGCCGGTCGTCGACGAGCCGCGCAGCAGGATGCCGATCGACTCGACCTGACCGAGCGCGTTGATGCGGACGGGGACAGCCTCGACGTAGAGGATCGGGACGCGGGCCCGGGTCTCGTCCAGGGCGAAGTCCGGGAGCCAGCCCGGATTGGGATCAGGTGTGCGCACGGACATGCGCACATTGTGTCGTACGCGTCGAAGCCGCGGGTCAGCTCGAGCCGGCTGCGCCGGCTGTGGCGGCGACCATGATGCCTGCGGTGACGGCGGACTGGGCCGCCTGGATCGCCTTGCGTACGCCCTCGCTGGCCCAGTCGCCCTCGGCGATGACCTTGGCGCGTTGCTTGGCCAGCTTGCGCTCGGACTTGTCGACCAGCAGCTTCGTCAGGTCGGCGGCGGCCAGCAGCCCGATCAGCGGGCCGGTCTCGGCATCGGCCGGCTGGTCGTGGAGCAGGCTGGCGCGGACCCGGTTGACGAGGTCGTTGCGCCGCGCGGTGTCGACGACGTCGTAGCGGCTCAGGGGGAAGATCCCGAGTGCCTTGGCCGGCCGCTGCTGCATCTGTCGCTTGGCCACCAGGGCGGCGTAGACGTGCTTGCGGCCCTGCTTGCCGAGCCGGGTGACCGCGTTCTGTGGCGTCTGGCGGCCGCGGTTGCGGATGCGGGCGAAGGCCTGGTCGAGGACCGGATCGCCGACCGGGGTGTGGCTCGAGACGACGACGCGCGCCCTGCGACCCTGGCCGTCGAGCGAGAGCCGGCCGGCGGTGACCAGGTCGAGCAGGTGGGCGCCGCCGATCACGGGGTCGGCCTTCATCGAGTCGAGCTGAGCCTTGCCGCTCCCAGGGTCCGTGACGATCAGCAGCAGGTCCTCAGCGGTGGTCATGCCGCCACGCTAGCCACGGTTGGTGTCAGCATGGAAGCGTGATCAACGGCGGCGTCTCGTTCTGGTGGCAGCAGGTCGGCATCCCGGAGCCGCGCCCCGGCCTCGACGGCGATCTCGACTGCGACGTCTGCATCGTCGGCGCCGGGCTCACCGGGCTCTGGACGGCCTACTACCTGTCGGCTCTTGACCCGGACCTCGACATCGTGGTGCTCGAGGCAGAGTTCGCCGGATATGGCGCCTCGGGCCGCAACGGCGGCTGGCTGTCGGCCGAGCTCTCGGGCAGCAAGGAGCGGTACGCCGCGACGCACGGGCGCGAGGGCGTTCAGGCGCTCGTCTCGTCGATGGAGTCGGCGGTCGACGAGGTGATCGAGGTCTGTCGCGCCGAAGGGATCGATGCGGACGTCGTGAAGCACGGTGTCCTCTACGTCGCCCGTTCCGCGGCCCAGCTCAAGCGGATGCACGGAGGGCTCCTGAGCGATCGCGCCTGGGGCATCGGCGAGAGCCACCAGCGCGAGCTGACCGGCGGCGAGCTGGGCGACCGGCTGCACGTCGAGGGTGCGCTCGGTGCGACGTTCAGCCCACACTGCGCCCGCGTGCAGCCGGCCAAGCTCGTGGCCGGGGTTGCGGCTGCGGTCGAGCGTCGTGGCGTACGCATCCTCGAGCAGACCAGGGCGACCAGCATCGAGCCCGGCGTCGTGAAGACGGAGCGCGGTCGTGTGACGGCCGGGCGCATCCTGCGCTGCCTCGAGGGCTACACCGCGGGCATCCGCGGGCAGCGCCGCACGTGGTTGCCGATGAACTCCGCGATGATCGTGACCGAGCCGCTGGGCGACGCGGTGTGGGACGCGATCGGCTGGCGCGGGGCCGAGCTGCTCGGCGACAACGCGAATGCGTACTGCTACGCCCAGCGGACGGCCGACGGTCGCATCGCGCTGGGCGGACGGGGCATCCCGTACCGCTTCGGCTCGGCGACCGACGTCGACGGTCGCACCCAGGACTGGACCGTCGATTCGCTGACCTCGATCCTGCACGGGATGTTCCCGGCCGCGAGCGAGGCAAGGATCGACCATGCGTGGTGCGGCGTCCTCGGGGTGCCCCGTGACTGGTGCGCGAGCGTGACGTTCGAGGCCTCGACGGGGCTCGGGTGGGCGGGCGGCTACGTCGGCAGCGGGCTCACCACGACCAACCTCGCGGGCCAGACGCTCGCCGACCTGGTGCTGGGCCGCGACTCCGACCTCGTACGCCTCCCGTGGGTCAACCGGGACGTACGCCGGTGGGAGCCCGAGCCGCTGCGCTGGCTGGGCGTACGCGCGATGTACGGCCTCTACCGCGAGGCGGACCGCCGCGAGAGCAACGGCCTGGCCCGCCCGAGCCGCCTGGCGCGACTGGGCGACAAGCTCACGGGGAGATAGCGGTACAGTCGAGTCACCAAGACAGGGGAGCGCCACGCAGAGGGCGCTGAGAGTGCGGATCAGCCGCAGACCCTTGAACCTGCACCGGTTAGTACCGGCGAAGGGAGTCACGATGAGTTCTGCAACCACGTCCAGGACCAGGTTCCACGTGCATTACCGCACGATCGACCTGGTCACCATCACCACGCTCGCAGTCGCGTTCGGCGTCATCTTCTGGGGCTGGGGGAAGCTCTACGAGCCGCTCAGCGGCCTGGCGGTGTTCTCGTATCCCCCGAGCTCGGGCCTGCTCGCCGGCCCATGGCTCATCGCCGGGGTCGTCGGCGGACTGATCGTCCGCAAGCCCGGTGCGGCATTCGCCACCGAGTTCCTCGCCGCTGCCGTCTCGACGTTCATCGCCGGCGGCACGCAGTGGGGCTTCAGCGTCTTCGCGTCCGGCTTCTGGCAGGGGCTCGGCGCCGAGGTCATCTTCCTGCTGATCTTCTACCGGCGCTTCGGCGTCGTCGTCGCGGCGGCCGCCGGTGCGCTCGCCGCCACGTTCGAGTCGGTCTACGAGTGGAACTCGTACTGGACCGACTGGGACATGGGCTACAAGCTCGCCTACCTCGGCTTCTTCGCGGTGTCGGGCGCGGTCATCGCCGGTGTCGGTGGCTTCTACCTCGTGAAGGCCCTGGCGAAGGCCGGTGTCCTCGACGCGTTCCCGGCGGGCCGCGAACAGGTCACCGAGGTCTAGGTGAGCCTGGGTGGGGCCCGCTTCGAGGGCTTCACGTGGCGCCCGCTCGGCCGGCGCGACCCCGTCGTCGCCGGGCTCGATCTCACGATCGAGGCCGGCGAGCGGGTGCTGCTGATGGGCCCGAGTGGCGCCGGCAAGTCGACGCTCCTCCACGGCTTGGCGGGGGCTCTCGGCACGACGATCGCGGGTGAGCTGAGCGGCACGGCCCAGGTCGAGGGACGGCTGGGTCTGCTCCTGCAGAACCCCGCCGACGCAATCGTCGCCGAGCGCATGGGCCGCGACGTGGCGTTCGGGCCGGAGAACGCCGGCATGTCCCGCGACGAGATCTGGTCGCGGGTCGACGAGGCTCTGGCGTCGGTCGGCCTGACGTACGGGCGGGACCACTTCTGCGCCGCTCTGTCCGGCGGCGAGCAGCAGCGGCTCGCGCTCGCGGGCGTGCTCGCGATGCGCCCCGACGTGCTGCTGCTCGACGAGCCGACCTCGATGCTCGACGGCGACACCTCCGCCAGCGTGCGCGACGCGATCCTGTCGGCCGCTGAGGGTCGTACGTTGTTGATCGTCGAGCACCGCATCGAGCCGTGGCTCGATCACGTCGATCGAGTCGTCGTGCTGTCGGCCGAGGGCGCGATCGTGAGCGACGGCACCGTGCGGGCATTCCTCGACGGGCCTGCGCCGGCCGGCGTCTGGATGCCGGGGATGCCGACGCCGGCACCGCTGGACGTGCCGGCCGACCTCGTCCGGCCCGACGCCGAGGCGCTGTCGATCGCCGCCACCGAGGTGTCGGTCGAGCTCGTCACCCGTACGCTCCGCGGCACGCAGCGGACCCAGGCGCTCACGGACCTGACCGCCGCGATCAGCCCCGGTCGTACGACGGCATTCACCGGACCGAGCGGTGCCGGGAAGTCGACCGCACTGGCCGTGCTCGGCGGCCTGCTCAAGCCCGGCGGCGGGATGGTGACCCCTGAGCTGCGCCGATGGCGGTCGCGCCGGCTCGCCGGGGCCGTCGGCTGGGTGCCGCAGAACCCGGAGCACGGATTCCTGACCTCGACGGTCGGCGACGAGGTGCGTCACACGGCTCGGAAGCTCGGACGCGAGGTCGACGTCGACCGGGTGCTCGAGGTCTTCGGGCTGGGCCGCTTCGCGACGTCCAACCCGTATCGGCTGTCGGGCGGAGAGCAGCGCCGGCTGGCCCTCGCGGCGGCGCTGGCACACCGCCCCGGGGTCGTGCTGCTCGACGAGCCGACGGTCGGCCAGGACCCCTCGACGTGGGCGGCAGTGGTCGGCTGGATCGCCGCGGCGCGCTCCGCCGGGGCGACCGTCGCGTTGTCGACCCATGACGCCGACCTGCCGCTCGACGTCGAGCACCGCATGCGAGACGGGGTGCTGCAATGAGAAGTGTCGTGCTGCGGGCCAACCCGCTGGTGCAGCTCTCGGTCGGGCTGTTCTCGCTGCTCGGCTCGTTCTGGATCCGCAGCCTGCCGGTCGCGCTGATCGCCCTCGGCGCGTACGTCGTGGCGGGGCTGTTGCTCCTGCCGGGCTGGCGCTACCCCCTGGTGTGCCTGGGGTTCACCGCGATCGCGGCGGTGACGATCGTGTACTCGACGTGGCGTCTCGGCGGGCATGACGTCGAGGAGGCGGTCACTGCCGGACTGCGGATCGTCGTGCTCGCCGGTCCGGGCTCGGTGATGGCTGGTTACGTCGACCCGTCGCGACTCGCCGACCACCTCGCCCAGACCCTGCACCTGCCCGCCCGGCTGATCGCCGCGTTCGCCGGCGCGCTGCAGAAGTTCACCGGGTTCGGGCTCGCGTGGCAGCAGCTCGAGCGCGTACGCCGGGTGCGCGGCTTCGGCCCGTCCCGCAATCCCCTGGCGAACGGTGGCTATGCCGCCAACATGTCGTTCGCGCTGCTCGTCCAGGCCCTGCGCGGCGCTTCGGCGACCTCGATCGCGATGGACGCCCGGGGGTTCGCGACGGCCCACGACCGTACGTGGGCGGAGCCTGCGCCATGGACCCGACTCGACCGCTGGGCACTGGTCGTCGCCGCCCTGCTGGGCTGCGTGCCGATCATCGCCCGCGTCGCCGGAGCGTGACCTCGGAGGTCATGGACACGGGTCGGCGTACGCGGGAGCCTGAGGCATGAGCGTTGTCGCCGCCGTCGCGCTGGCGCTGTCCGGGATGATCCACCTGCTGCCGTTGGTCGGCGTCGCCGGTCCGTCACGCGTGGCCCGGATGTACGACGTACGAGTCGACGGCCCCGACCTCGCTGTGCTGCTGGTGCACCGGGCGGTGCTGTTCGGCCTGCTCGCGGCGCTGCTGTTCGGCGGGGCGTTCGTCGACGACCTGCAGCCGTACGCGATCGGTGCCGGGCTGGCCAGTGACGTGGCGTTCCTGGTCGTCGCCCGGGCCCATCCCGGCCTCAACGCCGCGATGCAGCGGGTCGTCCGGGCCGACGTCGTGTCGATCGGGCTGCTGGTGGCCGCGGCGGTCAGCTGGTCTGTTGCTCGCTGAGCAGCCGGATCTGGGTGATGACGTCCTGCCCGGCGTGGAACAGCGGGGAGAGCGGGTGGCGCCCACGGCCGAGATCGTCCTCGGCCGCCTCGGCCGTACGTCCGCCGCCGACCGTGAGCAGCTGGAACCGCACGCGACCGGCACCGGGCAGGTCGAAGGTCGTGGTGGGCTCGCTCTGCCCGACGAAGACCTGCGCCATCGCGACGAACGAGCGCGTGGCCACGGCGACAGGTTCGTGCTCGCCTGCGCCGATCGTGCCGCCGCCCGTGCTGATGTACATGCTCGTCGTCCCGTCGATCAGCGAGACGATCGTGACGACCGCGGCGTCGTACCCGATCTCCATGAGCACGCCGTAGACCCGGTCGGGGTCGGCATCGACGGCGAGCCCGAGGTCTGCCGGCGAGGTCGAGAGCACCAGACGCCGCAGACCCGCACTGCCCTCGCCGTCGTCCCCGGCTGCCGGTGCCGTCTCCCGCTTGCGTCCCCACATGCGGCAGGAGCCTAGCCCGCGTCGGGGAAGCGGCCCCTCTGGCGCGCGGACTGTCGAACGTACTAGGGTGCCGACTAAGCAAGCGCTTAGTGACCCCGGAGGTACTTCATGCCACGCGTGTTCGACAGTCTCGACGACTTCAAGGCAGCCGCCGGGGAGGTGCTCGGCACCAGCGACTGGATGACCATCACGCAGGAGCAGGTCGACACGTTCGCGGACGCGACCCACGACCACCAGTGGATCCACGTCGACCCCGAGCGCGCCGCCACGGGGCCGTTCGGCGGGACGATCGCGCACGGCTACCTGACGTTGGCGTTGCTGCCGGCGTTCGCCGAGCAGATCTACACGATCAACGGCCTGGCGTTCGGCATGAACTACGGCGCCAACAAGCTGCGCTTCCCCAACCCCGTCCCGGTCGGCGCCAAGCTCCGCGCCACCGCGACGCTCAAGGAGACGTCCGACATCGCGATCGGCACCCAGGCGGTCGTCAGCTTCGTGATCGAGATCGACGGTGCGGACAAGCCCGCCTGCGTCGCCGAGGTCGTCTACGTCATGGCAGGTGCCTGAGATGGACTTCTCCTACGACGCCAAGACGCAGGACCTCATCGGTCAGATGGAAGCGTTCATGGACGAGGTCATCTATCCGGCCGAGCCCACGGCGCACGAGCAGATGCAGGCCGCGATCAAGGACGACACCTGGTCGCCGCCGGCGATCCTCAAGGACCTGCAGGCCGAGGCCAAGAAGCGCGGACTGTGGAACTTCTTCCTCCCGGGCGACGAGGGTGCCGGGCTGACGAATCTCCAGTACGCCCCCCTGGCCGAGATCACCGGACGCAGCATCCAGCTCGCCCCGGCTGCGGTCAACTGCGCGGCCCCCGACACGGGCAACATGGAAGTGCTGCACATGTTCGGCACGCCGGAGCAGAAGAAGCAGTGGCTCGAGCCGCTGCTCGCCGGCGAGATCCGGTCGTCGTTCGCGATGACGGAGCCCAAGGTGGCCTCGTCCGACGCGACCAACATCGAGACGGCGATCGTCAAGGACGGTGACGACTACGTCATCAACGGCCGCAAGTGGTGGATCACCGGCGCGATGAACCCGAACGCCAAGATCTTCATCGTGATGGGCAAGACCGACCCGTCCGCCGAGCGGCACCGCCAGCAGTCGATGATCCTCGTCGAGCGCGACACCCCCGGCTTCGAGATCGAGCGCGGGATGCACGTCTTCGGCTACAACGACCGTGACCATGGCGGCCACGCCGAGATCTCGTTCACGGACGTACGCGTGCCCGCAAGCAACCTGATCGGCGCCGAGGGTGAGGGCTTCGCGATCGCCCAGGCGCGCCTCGGACCCGGCCGTATCCACCACTGCATGCGGTCGCTCGGCATCGCCGAACGTGCGGTCGAGATGATGAGCAAGCGGGCGCTCGACCGGGTCGCGTTCGGCAAGCCGATCGCCGACCAGGGCGTCGTCCGCGACTGGATCGCCGAGTCGCGCGTACGCATCGAGCAGCTGCGACTGCTGGTGCTCAAGACCGCATGGCTGATGGACACCGCCGGCAACCGAGGCGCCCACACCGAGATCCAGGCCATCAAGATCGCGACGCCGCAGACCGTGGAGTGGATCCTCGACAAGGCGATCCAGGTGCACGGCGCCGGTGGCCTGAGCCAGGACTTCCCGCTCGCCGAGTGGTTCGCCGGCATCCGTACGCTGCGGTTCGCCGACGGGCCCGACGAGGTGCACAAGAACTCGCTGGCGCGCGCCGAGCTCAAGAAGCACGCCTGACGATGGAGCTCTCCGGAGCCAGCACGATCGTCACGGGCGCGGCGAGCGGCATCGGTGAGGCGATCGCCCAGCGCCTGCTGGAGCGCGGCGCATCCGTGGTCATCGGCGACCTCGACGGCGACCGGCTCGCGGAGACGGCTGCGCGCTTGTCGGCGTCGCACCCGGGACGCGTGTCGTACGTCGCGGGCGATGCTTCTGATGCCTCGCACGTGGCTGCGCTGATCGAGGCTGCTGGTGAGGTCGATGCCTACTTCGCCAACGCCGGCGTCTTCAAGGGCTTCGGGCTCGAGGCCACGGATGACGAGTGGGCGCTGTCGTGGGACGTCAACGTCAAGGCGCACGTGGTCGCGGCGCGTGCCCTGGTGCCGGGTTGGGTCTCGCGGGGCAGGGGTTGTTTCGTCAGCACGGCCTCGGCGGCTGGCTTGCTGACGCAGCTGGGCTCTCCGACGTACTCGACGACCAAGCACGCGGCGGTTGGCTTCGCCGAGTGGCTCGCTGCGACCTACGGCGATCGGGGCGTGCAGGTCTGCTGTCTGTGCCCCATGGGCGTACGCACCGACATGCTGGTCGAGGGCGAGACGAGCGCGGTCGGTGATGCGCGCCTCGGCATGAAGTCGGTCGTCTCCGCGGGCGAGACGTTGTCGCCGCTGGCGGTCGCGGACGTGCTGCTGGAGGCCGTGGTCGCGGGGACGTTCTTCGCCCTCCCGCACGCCGACGTCGGCGCGATGTATGCCCGCAAGGCGGCCAACGCGGATCACTGGATCGCCGGTATGCAGCGGTTCCGCGCCAGCCTGGAGTGAGTGTGGAGTCGTCTATGAGGGCGTGGTCGTGAATCAGTCATCGAGAGCGCAGGAGGTGCTGAGTCACGTCCTCGAGGGAATCAGCGCCTTGGGCGGGGAATGGGCGACCGAGGTCGAGGCAGCCTGGACAGAGGGGAATGACGTGCTGTGTCTGGTGTATCGACAGCCGCGTATGTATGCCGACGTCAGGCTGGGCTTGCGCCGGAGCGTCGAGCCGGACTGGTCCATCGAGGGGGTGGTCGATGAGATCCTCGTGGGCGAGTTGGGAGAGCCACTGGGGAGCCGCCACGACAGCCTGCAGGCGGACGCAGACGGTGTGATGTGGTGGACGGGAAACCTGCCGGAATGGAAGCAACGCCGCTAGACGCGGAGGTTTGTTCACAGCCGGGATTGCAGCCGAAAAGACGTGTCAGTGGTGGCGTCTAGGTTGGAAGTATGTTCACCGAAACCGCTCCTGAGGCCGTGCTGGCCGAGGTGCGGGGACATGATTTCGGTGCCGACCGGGGTCCGAGGTTCGGGGCCAACCGGATCGATGCGATCGTCGCACTGGACCGGGCGATCAGCGCCGCGCAGGCCGAGCAGATGGCGCAGATCGCGGCCCTGCACGCGGACAGGGTCGCGTTGACCGGTGTCGGCCGCCCGGACCCGACGATCTCGGTGATCGGTGAGATTTCCATGGCTAGGACGGTCGGTCTGGCTGCTGCGGGCACGCAGGTCGGGACCGCGCTCGGGGTGGAACGGCTGCCCGAGGTCCAGGTGTTGTTCCTGGCCGGGCAGCTGTCCGAACCGGTGGTCCGGGCCGTCGTCAACGAATCGGTCTCGTTGAGTGCCGACGACCTGCTCGTTCTGGATGGGGAGATCGCTGCCCAGCTGGTCGGGCTGACCCGCCATGAGGCGGCCCGGCTCACCGCTCGCGCTGTCATCCGCATCGATGCCGAAGCGGCAGCCGTCCGGGCCGAACGCAACCGCGCCGACCAACGGGTGTCGCTGTTCCCCGACACCGATGGTGTCGCCCATTTGCACGCACGTGGGCCGGCTGAGCAGATCGTCGCCGCCCACGCTGCGCTGGACCAGCACGCGCGAGCGCTGCGGGCGGCTGGGGACCCGCGTACGTTGGGGCAGATCATGACCCAGACACTGGTCGAGAGGGTCACCGGGCAGTCGTATGCGGAGGACACCAACGTCGAGGTCCACCTGGTCATGGACGCTGAGACGTTCACCGGACAAGACACCGGCGAACCCGTTGACCTGGCAGGCTACGGCCCCATCTCACCCTCGGTCGCTGACGACATCATCGCCGGCGCACCCAACGCCTGGATCCGCCGGTTCCTCGTCGACCCCGTCGACGGCACCCTCATCGTGCGCGAACCGCGCCGCCGCCACTTCGACACCACCACCGCCAGCCACATCAGAGCCCGCGACCAACGCTGCCGCCAACCCGGTTGCGATTTGAAGATTCGCCAGCACGACCACATTCACGCCCACATCGACGGCGGCGAATCCACAGCCACCAACGGTCAAGGCCTCTGCACCAGATCCCACACGATCAAACACCTACCCGGTTGGAAGGTCACCCCCGACGGCAACACGACGGTCTGGACAACCCCGACCGGCCACACCTACATCTCCCGACCACCACCACTACTCCCCAAAGACCAACCCCACCACCCCCGCGAATAGGGCTGGAAGCAGTAGAGAATCACCTGTGAGCAAGACCCGCTTTCATCAGTCAGGTGCGCACATCGAGCGAACCCAGTCGTCACCCACAGAGCGACGTTCGGCTTCTTCGTTGGTGTCCAGATCGAGCACGTCGATGAGTGTTCGATCATCCTCCACAACGTGGTTCATTCCGACGACCCGATAGGCGTCCGCGTTGTCGGGATGCTCTCCTCCGCAAAGGAAGCACCAGTCGCCGTCAGGACGAGTCACGTACAGCACCGGGCGTGCACCATCGAACACATGGGTGCATACGTAGCTCTTTGCGTGGATCGCCTGATCGGTCACTTGGCTATCTTCCTATGAGCGTGGGCTTTCCTGGGCCCCAAGCCGACTCACCCGCCGAGCAGCCCCCGGTCGTACGCCGTCGCCACCGCCGAGGCCCGGTCGTTGACGCCGAGCTTGGTGTAGACGTGACCGAGGTGGGTCTTGACCGTTGCCTCGCTGACGAACAACGCTCGGGCGATCTCGCGGTTGGACCGCCCCTTCGCGACCAGTGCGAGGACGTCGGTCTCCCGGCCGCTCAACGCCTCGGAGCCGGCGGTCCGCACGCGCGAGACCACGCGCGTCGCGACTGCGGGTGAGAGCACCGACTCCCCGGCAGCGGCGGCACGGATCGCAGCGAACAGGTCATCCCGCGGCGCGTCCTTGAGCAGGTAGCCGGTCGCCCCGGCATCCAGCGCTGCCATGATGTCGCGGTCGGTGTCGTACGTCGTGAGGACCAGGACGTGGGCCCGGCTGCCGCCTGCCGCCAGCGCCGCGATGGCGTCGAGCCCGCTGCCGCCCGGCATCCGCAGGTCCATCAGCACGACGTCGGGATCGAGGTCCGCCGCCAGTGCCACGGCCTCGACGCCGTCCCCAGCCTCGCCGACGACCAGGAAGTCGGGGGACGACTCGCACATGCCCCGCAGCCCATCGCGTACGACCGGGTGGTCGTCGACCAGGAGCAGCCGGATCGCCTCAGCCATACGGCACCACCGAAGGCAGCCGCAGCGAGATCGCGGTACCGGCCCCGGGCTCGGACTCCACGACGAGCTCCCCGGCGACCCTCGCGGCACGCTGCTGCATGCCGTGCAGCCCGACGCCGTGCCCCGCAGGCGAGGGACCCGCGGGCGCCGGCGCCCCATGCGGATCGAAGCCGATGCCGTCATCGCGTACGTCGAGGACGAGCTCGTCCCCGGTGTACGACAAGGTGACGCCGACTCGCCGGGCGCACGCGTGCTTGCCGACATTCGTCAGCGCCTCCTGCGCCACCCGCAGCACCGTGGCCTCGATGTCGGGGTGCTGCGGCTCGACGTCTCCGGTCACCACCACCTCGCCCGGGATGCTGGTGGCCGCCGACCAGTCGCGGGTCAGCTGGGTCAGCGCCTCGACGACGTCTGTGCTGTCGAGCCGCAGCGGCAGCAGGCCTTGCACCGAGCGGCGAGCCTCGCCGAGCGCCTCGCGGGCCAGGGCGGCGGCGCGCTCGACGTGCACCCGGCCGGCGGCGTCGTCCGTGGTGTCGGTGACGGCCTGCAGCTGGGTCACGATGCCGGTCAGGTTCTGCGCGATGGTGTCGTGGATCTCGAGGGCGAGCCGCTCCCGCTCGTCGTGCACGCCCGACTCCCGGGCCTGCTGCACGAGCTGCGCCTGCAGCCCGGCATTCTCCGTGAGCGCCTGCTCGAGGCGTACGTTCGCCTGCTCCAGCATCGCGATCGTCGTGTTGCGCTCGGCGGCGAGCTCGGCCTCGTGCACGTCGGCATTGGTCATCACGACGGTCAGGACGCCGTTGAGCACCAGCAGCCCGAGGAACAGGGCGAGCTGCAGCGCGCCGTCCGGCGGCAGGCCGCCCGACTGCGCACCGGCCATCGTCACGGCGGTCGTCAGGAGGACGACCACGGCCCAGCGCCGCGGCACGTAGAGCTGGTTGTCGAAGTAGCCGATCAGCGCGAAGATCGAGAAGAACGGGTTGAGCCACGTCATGACGAACGCCACGACGGTCCGCGTCGCGACGTAGAACGCGCCGACCGCGTCCTGCAGGTCCCCGTCCCAGCGCCGGTCGGCGCAGGCCCAGTGGAGTGCGGCCAACGCCGGCACCAGCAGGGTCATCACGACGATCCCGGTCTCGCCCGTGCCGATGCTCTCCACGCTCAGGGCGGCGGCGATCGAGCTGAGCCCCAGCAGCGCGTATGGCCCGCGCCGCAGGAACAGGGCGAGCTGGACGTTGGCCGGCCGGCCGTTGGGGAGGGACGGGACGGCAGGGTCGCTCGACACGCGCATCACCCCCGTCCTCACTCCCACCTGAAGTATCGCGCGGCCGCCCCAGCCGCGACCACGGTCCACACCACGAGCACCAGCAGGAAGTGCGCCGACGGCCAGTGACCCAGCGCGGCCTGGTCGAGACCGCGGGCCGCCGCCCCGCCGGGCGTCAGCTCGACGACGGTACGCAGCCCGTGCGGCATCGTCTGCACCGGCGCCCAGAGCCCCGCCGTGAACATCATCGGGAAGAACACCAGCGTGCCGATCGCCGTCGAGATGCGTGCGGTCGGCGATACGCCGCCGATGACGCCCCCGATCGCGAGGCAGGCCGCCAGCGCGAGGGCGAGCACCAGGACGTACGCCCCTGCGGATCCGGGCGACTTCACGTCAAACGCGACACGACCGACCAGCAGCACCAGGATCGCAGAGACCACGACCGCCGCGCCGTGCAGCACGTACTGGGCGGCGAGCAGATCGATCGGTCGCGCGGGCGTCGTGGCGACGCGGCGCAGGACACGCTGCTCGCGATATCCCGCCATGACACCGGGCATCGACTGGATCGACGCCATGATGGCGGACAGCAGGATCGAGATCGGGACGTAGAGGTCGATGACCCGAGCCCCGTCGAGGTCCTTGGAGGGGTCCCGGAACGACGGGATGCTGCCGAGAATGACCACGAGCAGCGTCGGGAACGCCATGATCCAGAACATCGAGCCCGGCTCGCGCAGGAACAGCTTCGATTCGGTACGCAGGATCGTGCGTGCGGGACTGGACATGTCAGTTCTCCTCCGTGAGGACCGGTTCTCCGGTGAGGTCGAGGTACGCGTCGTCGAGGGTCGACTCCGTGACCCGCAGGCGACCAGCCCGTACGTCGTGGCGGGCGAGCCAGCCGAGCGCCGCCGTCACCGAGTCGTCGTCGCCGGCGAGCTCGATGCGGTCGCCGTGCCGGCGTACGTCGGTCACGCCGGTCAGGTCCCACAGCACGCTGGTGTCGACGGGCTCTGACGGCGTGAACGCCATGATCGTCGGTGCGGCCGAGCGGGCGACCAGGCCTTCGGGCGTGTCGATCGCCGTGATCCGGCCGTGGTCGATGAGCGCGAGGCGGTCGCACAGCCGGTGCGCCTCCTCCATCAGGTGCGTCACCAGGATCACCGTCGCGCCGGCTTCGCGGGCCTCCTCGACGAGACCCCAGACGTCGCGCCGTGATCGTGGATCGAGACCCGTGCTCAGCTCGTCGAGCAGGGCGATCCGCGGCCGACCGATCAGCGCGAGGGCGATCGCGAGCCGCTGCTGCTGGCCGCCCGACAGCTTGGCGTACCGGACATCGATCGACCCGCTCAGCCCCAACCGCTCCGCCAGCTCGAGGCCGTCGCGGGGGTCGTCGTGGAACGAGGCGTACAGCTCGAGCGCCTCTCGCACCGTCAGCTTGGCCTGCAGCCCAGCCTGCTGCAGCTGCACCCCCATGAGGCGGGTGATGGCCGTGCGGTCGACGTACGGGTCAAGGCCCGCGACCTGCACGCTCCCTTCGCCCGGTCGCCGCAGCCCGGCGATGCACTCGACGGTCGTCGTCTTGCCGGCGCCGTTCGGGCCGAGGATGCCGAGGATCTCGCCCTCGGCGACCTCGAGGTCGAGACCGTCGACGGCGACCTTGGTGCCGTACGTCATGCGGAGTCCGCGGATCTGGATGATGCTCATGCCTTCAGCGTCGTCGAGCCGCCACCTGCGGCGCATCGCCCGATCGGCCGGGATCGGCTCCACCGAACGGCTGGCCACGACCCGCGGCGTACGCTTGGCGCCGATGAGTCGACACCGGAAGCAGGACCTATGAGCGGCAGTCGCGCCGTGGGCGCAGCGACGATCGCCGGTGCCGTCGTGCTCGTGGCGTACGTCGTCGACCTGGCGGCTGGAGGCGATCTGAGCAAGGGTGCCGCCGGCGCCGGCCGCGCACTCGCCATCGTGGGTGCCGTCGTCTGCGCAGGCATCGTCTACCAGTCGTGGAGCGTCCGTCGCCAGCACGCGCCGAAGGACCACGCCGCCGTCGCCGCGGCCTTGCTGGGCGGCGCCCTCGCGGCGTCGTCCGCGTTCAGCGCCCCGTCGGGCCAGATCTTCGGCAGCTCGCTGACCGCTGCAGCCGGGGTCGCCGGCCTGGTCCTCGCGCTCGTCGGCTCCCGTCCCACCCCGATCCGCACCGAAGGCCCCCGATGATCGAGCTCCTCACGCCCACCCAGATCGACGAGATGCGCCCTGCGGGGAAGTTCGTCGCCTCCGTCCTGACCGCGGTCTCCGAGGCCGCCGATGTCGGCGTCAACCTGCTCGACCTGGATGCCCTCGCGCACCAGATGATCCGCGACCGCGGCGCCGAGTCGTGCTACATCGACTACCACCCGTCGTTCGGTGCGATGCCGTTCGGCAAGGTGCTCTGCACGTCGGTCAACGACGCCGTGCTGCACGGCCTGCCGCACTCCTACAAGCTGCGCGACGGTGACCTCGTGAGCCTCGACTTCGCCGCATCGGTCGACGGCTGGGTGTGCGACTCGGCGGTCAGCGTCGTCGTCGGCACGCCGCGCGAGGAGGACGTACGCCTCATCGCCCACGCGCAGGAGGCGCTCGACGCCGCGATCGCGGTGGCGCACGCGGGCAACAAGGTCGGCGACATCTCCGCCGCGATCGGTGAGGTCGGCCGCTCGCACGGGCTCAAGATCAACACCCAGTTCGGTGGCCACGGCGTCGGCCGGACGATGCACGGCGATCCGCACGTCGCCAACGACGGCCGCGCCGGTCGCGGGTTCCCGCTCAAGCCGGGCCTCGTGATCGCGATCGAGCCGTGGTTCCTGCACACCACGGACGAGATCGTCATGGACGAGGACGGCTGGACGATCCGCAGCGCCGACGGCTCCCGCGGCGCGCACGTCGAGCACACGATCGCCATCACCGACGGCGACCCGATCGTCATGACCGCTCGAGGCTGATCCGGCCGCAAACGCGTCCGGTACATCCTGTTTCGACCGTACGCTGACCCTCATGCGTACCCGCCTGGCGCTCGCCGCCGCGTTGTCGTGTCTCGCGGCGTCGATCGTCGTCGTGCCGTCCTCGGCCACCGCCGTCCCTCTGGCAGCGGCCGGCCGGCACTACGAGGACCCGCGCTACGCCGATCACGCCGCCGTCGCGGTCGACGGCACGCTGATCCGCACGGAGCTCGACCAGTTCGGGACCAGTCCGGCGTCGTCCACGGCCTACGCGGTGCGGATCGACGACGGGACCCTCGTCCCCGTCTCGGCGACCTCGGAGCTGCCGGCCGACGCGAGATTCCATGGCGAGCTCGCGATCACGGGGCGCGCGTCGACGGCGCTCAAGGCCAAGGGCCTGATGCCGTCCGGGAACCGCACGATCGACGAGGACTCGCCGGCGGGCAGCATCGCCCTGGCCGCCGCGGCACAAGGCGCCGCCGCACAAGGCGCCGCCCTGCCGGTCGCCGAGGCCACCGTGACCGCGCCCGCAGTGGCCGCCACGGCGACGCCGCAGGCCCATCGCGCGTACGTCGTGAAGCTCACCGACCAAGGCTCCGTCAACGGCACCGACGAGGAGATCGCCGCCGAGGTCGACGACATGCTGGGCTATTGGCAGACCCAGTCCGCCGGCGCGATCACGACGTTCAGCCGTGTGGGCACGATCAAGCCGCTCGACTCGACGGCCAACGTTCCTGCTGCGCAGGGCTGCGGCATCAAGACCCCGGACCCGTTGTGGGACCAGGCCAAGCTGCTGTTCCCGGGCGTCAGCTTCTCGGCACCCGGCAACCACCTGATCGTGCTGCTCGGCGACGAGTGCGGCAACTCCGGTCCCGTGGGCCAGGCACGGGTCGGCACGTCGATCGCGAACGGTGGCCTGAGCATGCTGACCGTCGACGACACGTTCACGCAGGTCGGGGCGCACGAGCTGGGGCACAACTTCGGCCTGCAGCACGCCAACCTCGACACCTGTCCGTCGTCAGCCTTGTGCGAGTACTACGACCTCTACAGCCCGATGTCGCTCGCCGTCAGCGGGAACGACTTCCAGCCCCCGGCGCTCGGGTCGCTCCTGCGGTCCCAGCTGAAGCTCGCTGACTCGGTCACCACGGTCGCGTTGCCCTCGGGCAGTTCCCAGCTGACCAAGATGGTCTCGTTGGCGCCGCGCTCCGGCCCCTCAGGCATCCGCGGCGTGCTGGTCACCGACCCGGTCACCGGCATCACGTACTCCGTCGATCTGCGCAACCGGACCGGGCCCGATGCTGGCGCCTTCTATGGCTCGCCGTTCGTCATCGCCGGCACGCCGGACTATCGGACCGGCGTCGTCATCGAGCGAGCGGCCACGTCTGCCGCCGGGGACGAGCCGCTCAGGACATACCTCATGACGCACCACGTGGGAGAGGACGCCGTCGGCGCCTACGAGCCGGGCGAGACCTTCCAGCCCCGACCGCACTTCACGATCGCCGTCGGCGCGTTCACCACCGGCGGGTCCGTCGCCGTCACGGTCACGATCGAGCGCCCGGCGATCACTGGCACCGTCAAGGTCGGCAGCACCGTCACGGCGCAACCCGGCACCTGGCCGGTCGGCACGGTGCACACGTACCAGTGGAAGCTCAACCAGGAGCCCGTCGCCGGCGCCACCAACCAGACGTATGTCCCGAGGATCAGCGGCCGCACCCTCACGGTCACCGTGACCAGCACTCCGCCAGGAGGTGCCCCGACGACCGAGACCTCGGCCGGGACCATCGTCGCCCGTGGCACGTTCAAGACCGTGGTGCCGACGATCACCGGCACGCCCAAGGTCGGCCGCACCCTGAGCGCCCACCACGGCACCTGGTCGCCGACGCCGACGTGGCACTACCGCTGGTACGCCAACGGCTCGCCGATCAGCGGCGCCACCGGCTCGTCCTACGTCGTCACGACATCGCGCGCCGGCCAGCGCATCACGGTCAAGGTCAGCGGGAGCAAGGCCTACTACGTCACCGCCTCGCGTACGTCCGCCCGGACGTCCACCGTCACCCGCTAGGCGAAGCCCGGCGGCCTCCGGTCGTGCCACGGCGCGGCCGCCTCGACCTGCGCGCACAGGCTGAACAGCGGCCCGTCCTGGCCCGGCAGGGCCGCGAGCATGACGCCCATCGGGAGACCGTCGGCGGTCCAGTGCAGCGGCAGGCTGGCGGCGGGCTGCCCACTCATGTTGTAGAGCGCCGTGTAGGGCGTGAAGAGCAGCTCGCGGTGGTGGTCCTCGACGGGATCGCCCGACTCGTTGAACCACTCCACGGGCTGCGGCGGCAGGGCCAGCGTCGGGGTCAGGAACGCGTCGTACGCCTGCAGGTCCGTGACGACCTGCCGCGTCGTCAGCTCGAGGAACTGCAGGGCCTGTGTCAGCTCGATCGCGGTCGAGGCGCGCCCGCGATCACGCCAGTAGCGGGTGTTGGGCCGCAGCACCGCCTCGGCCTCCAGCGGGATCGCCGCCGACGCGATGCCGCTCGACCAGATGACGTTGAACTGCGGCTCCAGCTCGGACGGGAACGGGTTGTCGATGTCCACGACCTCGTGACCCAGCGACTCCAGCAGGCGGCTGGCCGACTCCCAGGCGTCGATCGCGTCGGCGCTCGGCCGGATGCCCTCGAGGTGCGTCCGCGACCACCGGGCGATGCGCATCCGTCGAGGCGGTCGGCGCGCCCACTCGGCGTAGGGCACGGGCGGTTCGGGCAGGGGGCGCACGTCTCCGGGCTCCGGGTGAGCCATCGCGTCGAGCAGGGCCGCGGCGTCGCGGACCGTGCGCGCGAGCGGGCCGTCACCCGCGAGGCCGCTCCAGTCCGAGCCGACCGGTCCCGCACTGACCCGTCCGCGGCTGGGCTTGAAGCCGAAGATTCCGCAGGCGCTGGCCGGTATGCGGATCGAGCCGCCGCCGTCGCTGCCCTGCGCCACCGGCACGAGCGCCGCCGCCACGGCCGCCGCAGCGCCGCCGCTCGACCCGCCGGCGTTGCGAGCCGGGTCCCACGGCGTACGGGCCGGACCGATGACGTCGTTGTCGGTGTAGGACGACAGGCCGAACTCCGGCGTGTTGGTCTTGCCCAGGCTGATGAAGCCGGCCGCCTCCACGAGGTCCACGACGTACGCGTTGACGCCGGGCACGAAGTCGCGCATCGCCGCCGAGCCCATCGAGGTCTGAGTGCCGCGGGTGAAGGTCAGGTCCTTGAACGCCGTGGGCACTCCGGCGAACGGCGGAGCGCCGCCGGACGCGATCTGCGCGTCGGCCTCTGCCGCGCGTACGAGGGCCTGCTCCGCCGTGACGGTGACGAAGGCACCGAGCTCTGACGCGTGCGTGGCGATGCGACCGAGGTGGTGCTCGACCAGCTCGACGGACGACACCTCGCCGGAACGGAGCGCAGCCGCCTGCGCCGTGGCATCGAGCTCGTGGAGTTCGCTCACCCCTAGAGCGTAGGGGGAGTCAGTCGTCGAGGGCCTGGATGACGGTGTCGAGCAGGCCGGGATAGCGCTCGCCGACCGCGCTCAGCCGCAGGCGCTGGTGCGGCTGGCCCTCGATGCTGAGGCGTTCGGTCAGCCCGCTCTCGCGGAGCACCTTGAAGTGGTGGCTGGCGGTCGACTTGCCGATGTCGTCGTAGAGGGCGCTGCACCGCACCGTCAGGTCGGGCGCCGCCGCGAGCCGCCGCACCATCTCGAGGCGCACCGGATCGGCGATGGCCTGCAGGACCTCCTGCACCGGGCCGACCTCGGCGACGGCGACGAGCTCCTCCGGGGTCGTGTCCGGCATCACAGCTCCTCACAGGTTCGATGATCATCGAACTCGTGCTACGGTGAGCAAGTTCGATCAGCATCCAACCTAGCACCTCGCAGGAGTCGCCATGAGCCTCGCCACTCCCCTCGTCACCGGACCGGGTCAGACCCGAGAGAAGCAGCGCTGGGCCTATCCCGCACTCCTCGGCCTGATGTCGCTGGCGATCGGCATCTCGGCGTCCCCGGCACCGCTCTACGGCCTCTACGGCGAGGAGTGGCACTTCGCGCCGATCACCACGACCGTCGTGTTCTCCGCGTACGCCGTCGCAGCCTTGATCAGCGTGCTGGTCGTCGGCTCGATCTCGGACCGCTTCGGCCGCCGCCGCGTCCTGCTCGTCGCGGTGAGCACCTTGATCGCCGGTCTCGTCGTGTTCATGACGGCGGGCGGTGTGGCGGCGCTGCTCGTGGCACGGGTGCTGCACGGGTTCGCCGTCGGCGCGATCGTGGTCGCCGGTTCTGCAGCACTCCTCGACCTTCGTCCCGACGAGGGAGCCGCGACCGGGAAGCGCACGGGCGTCGCCTTCAACGTCGGCATCACGATCGCGGTGCTGGGCACGGCTGTCGACGCCCAGTACGGCCCGTCGCCGCTGGTGGCGCCCTACGTCGCCCTGGCCGTGCTGACCGCCATCGGCCTGGTCGCGGTGATCCTGATGCGCGAGACCCACCGCGACGGCCGGGCGGTGGCGCTGCACATCGCCCGGCCGCGCGTACCGGCGGCGATCGCCCATGACTTCAGCTTCTCGGCGCTCGGGGTCATGGCGTCCTGGTCGGTGCTGGGCGTGTTCCTGTCGCTGGTGCCCGGCATCGCGTCGCGAGCTGCCGGCACCGACAACCTGGTCTTCGGCGGCAGCGTCGTGGCGATCATGGCCGCCTTCGCCGGCGTGAGCCAGCTGCTCGCGGTGCGCGTCCCGGCCAAGCGTGCGGCGATCACCGGCGACTTCGGCACCGCCGTCGCTCTGCTCCTCACCGTCGCGGCGGTCGACGTGGGTGGCCGCTGGGAGATCATCGCGGCGGCCGCGATCCTCGGCTTCTTCTTCGGCCTCGCCTTCGGCAGCTCGCTGCGCCACCTCGGCCAGGTCGTCCCCGCGGCGCACCGCGGCGAGGTCATGTCGGCGTTCTACGTCCTGGCCTACCTCGCGATGGCGGTGCCGACCGTGCTCGCCGGCTGGGCCGCCACGACGTGGTCCGCCGATGCGGCGTTCACCCCGTTCATGGTCGCGGTCGCGGCGGCCTGCGTGCTCGCCGGCAGCCTGGGCCTGCGGGTCCCTCGTCTGACGCGGGACGCCGTCCCGGCCCACTAGAATCGAGCGCGTGGCCACCCCGAAAGTCCTGCTGTTCTACGCGTTCACCCCGTTGGCCGACCCCGAGGCGATCCGCCTGTGGCAGCACACCCTCTGCGACTCGCTCGACGTCCGCGGTCGCATCATCATCACCAAGGACGGCATCAACGCGACACTCGGCGGCGACGTCGTCCAGCTCAAGAAGTACGTCCGGGGCACCCGTGCCTACGCACCGTTCAAGCACATCGACTTCAAGTGGAGCGAGGGCCGGGCCCGCGAGGACGGGACGACCGCGGACTTCCCCCGGCTCAGCGTCCGGGTGCGCGACGAGCTCGTGACGTTCGGCGCCGCAGATGAGCTCGAGCTCGACGAGCACGGTGTCGTCGACGGGGGCACCCACCTGACCCCGGCCGAGCTGCACGCCCTCGTCGAGGCCAAGGAGGTCGTGTTCTTCGACGGCCGCAACCAGATCGAGTCGGCGATCGGCCACTTCGCCGGGGCGGTGCTGCCACCGGTCGAGACGACGCGCGAGTTCGTCGCGGCCCTCGACAGCGGGGCGTACGACCACCTCAAGGACAAGCCGGTCGTCACCTACTGCACCGGCGGGATCCGCTGCGAGGTCCTCACGCCGCTCATGAAGCACCGCGGCTTCCAGGAGGTCTACCAGCTCGACGGCGGCATCGCGACGTACGGCGAGGCGTACGGCGACGACGGACTCTGGGAGGGCTCGCTCTACGTCTTCGACGACCGCATCACGATGGACTTCTCCGACCACACCGCCCTGGTCGGCAGCTGTGACACCTGCGAGACGCCCACCAACCACGTGGCCGACTGCGGCGACGTCTCGTGCGTACGACAGATGGTGAGGTGCTCCACGTGCCTCGACGACCGCGAGCTCGCCCTGTGCTCGCGGCACATGGTCGCGTCATGAGTGACGGCGGGCGGTTCCCGAAGCACGTCTTCGCCGAGGGCGAGGAGCCGGATGCCCGCCTCACCCTGGCCAACGAACGAACGTTTCTCGCGTGGATCCGTACCTCGCTCGCGCTGCTCGCCGGCGCCGTCGCGGTTCACACGCCCGCCCTCGACCTCGATGGGTGGGTCAAGACCGCTGCCTCGTTGTGCCTGCTGGCCGCGGCCGGCCTGGCGATCACGCAGTCCTGGACCCGCTGGCGGGCCACCGAGCGCGCGATCCGCACGGGCGAGCCGCTCCCGGGGTTCGGCGGGCCCGTGATGCTGGCATCCGTCGTCGGCGTCCTGATCGTCGGCGTGGCGATCGGGGTCATCGTCGTCGCCGTGCGCTGACCGGCCCTACTGTGGGCGCATGCGGATGCCGCGCACCTCGCGGGAGCTCGTGAGGTCCACCCTCGACCTCGCGATCATCGGCATGTGCCTGTCTGCCGTCGCCGCTGTCGTGGCGCGGTTCCTCGGTTCCGCCGGTGGTGCGCACGAGACCTTCGTCATCGCGGTGTCGGTCACGATGCTGTGCTGCGTCATCGCCCTGGTGCTGGCGGTCGTCGCCAAGCTGATCGAGGCCGCCGACCCGTCCTAGGGCCGGATCATGTGGATCAGGCCGACGACGTCGTCGACCACGCCGCGGACGCCCGGCAGGCGCGTCAGTCGCAGCATCCGGTCGATGATCGGCACCGACTGGTCGACCAGGTCGCGCGTCCGCCTCTGGCCCTCACTGGTGTCGTGCACCCAGAACAGCACGATGCCCATCTGCAGCAGCCACAACAGCTCGGGCAGCTCGTCGCGGAGCCCTTTGGCGAGCTTGAGGTCCGAGCCGTCGATGATCCGGCGGTGCAGCTCGATCGCTGCCTCGCGCGCCGCCGTGGAGTCCTCGCTGAACGGGGACAGCGGGCTGCTGGGCTCGGCGGCGTTCTTGAAGAACTTGCCGGCGAACTCGTGATAGGGCTCGGCGACGTCGACCCACGCGAGGAGCACGCCGCGCAGCCGGCCGTTGAAGTCGGTCTCGTCCGCGAGCGGCTGCTCCGACGCCTCGGCGTGCGCGGCCTGGATCCGGTCGTAGTAGGCCTGGACCAGGTGCTCCTTGGACGAGAAGTAGTAGTACGCGTTGCCGACCGAGACGCCGGCCTCCTCGGCGATGGCCCGCATCGTGGCCTGGTCGTAGCCGCCCGAGCGGAACAACCGCATCGCGGCGTCGATGATCGACTGCCGGGTCTGCTCGGCCTTGCTGGAGCGGGGAGCGGGGTCGGTCACGGTCGCCAATCTAGCCGCCCTCCGCCGGTCAGCGCTGCGGTGCGGTCGGTGCGTACGGCTGCGGGGGCTGCTGCATCCACTGCGTGCGGGCGGCGTCGTGGCGGCTGCGACGGCGCATCGACGAGAACACCATGACGTTGACGACATGGACCACGCCGAGCACCAGCATCACGACGCCGATCTTGACGCTCAGCGCCTCGAACAGCTCTGTCAGGTCGGCGACCTCGCCGCCTCCGCGTACGTAGAGGATCACGAAACCGAGGTTGAGCAGGTAGAAGCCGACGACCAGCAGCTGGTTGACCGCATCCGCGAGCTCGGGACTGCTCTCGAAGACATCGGTCAGGAAGACCCGCCCGTTGCGCGACAGGGTCGAGGCGACCCACACCGTGATGGGGACGGCGATGAGGAGATAGGCGACGTACGTGCCGACGGTCCAGGTCATGGGCTTGCTCCATCTTTGAACGTGTTCAACTATGACTGGTACCGACTGTAGCCATGTTTCTGAACATGTTCAACTCTGCCGCGCCCGGCCGTGAACCTCTCAGGAGGAGCAGTGCACCTGCGGGCTGCCGTAGCCCATCCACGACCCGGTGAGACTCGATGAGTTGAGCCCTGGCAGGAACCTGATCGTGGCGGTCGCGAGCGAGACCAGGACGTAGCGCGCGCTCTGGTTCTTCTCGAAGTTGTACTCGGAGTTGATGACGTCGAGGCCCTGGTCGGTGATGAACGAGGTGCCGGTCGTGCCGCTGACCGAGTCGTCGTCGATCCCGATGTAGACCTTGAGCCGGTTGCAGCCCTTGCCCGCGAGGTTCCAGTCGGCGTACTCGCCCTGCTTGATCGACAGCGAGTTCGGGAAGTAGGTGCCCTTGACGTAGAGGTAGCCCTGGTAGATGGTCGGCGGCGTGTACGTGCTCGGCAGGCTGATCAGGTTGCGCCAGCGATAGATCGTGACGGTGCGGGTCGCGCTGGTGCCCAAGGCGCGCGTGCTGCTGGCAGCCTTGACCGCGCGGTACTTCGTCGGTCCCGCACGCGTCGGTTTGATCGTGGCCGAGTACTTGCTCGTCGAGGACAGCGTCTTCGTCAGGATCGTGGTCCACGAGCCGCCGGCGTACTGTCGCTGGATCTTGACGGTCTTGCCCTTGGCACTCGGCGAGACCGTGCCGGACAGCACGAACGTCTTGCCGAGGTCGATCGCGCTGGTCGACACCGCGGACGTGACGCCGTACTTGGGGAGAGCCGCCTCGGCGGCCTGCATGGGCAGCAGGATCGCGGCGGCCGCGACCAGGATGACGAAGAGTTTGCGCATGACGGGAACGTACGGCGCTCTGACCGCACCCAGACCCGGATTCGGGCGAGGTGAGACCAGGATGAGACCGGCCTGTCCCAAACGTCCTGAAAGTTTTTTCGGCGTCGTGTCGAAATCGGGTCTCGCCGTACGACGTAGAGGTGAAAGGCTGGCCCGGACGGGCCGCCACCGACACAAGGAGACGTCATGCGATTCCTCAGCTACATCGAGTCCGATCCCGCCCAGCCGTGGGGCCCGCCGCCACCGGAGCTGTTCGAGGCGATCGGCGCGTTCGGCGTCGAGGCCGTCGCCGCCGGGGTCGTCGTCGACCAGGGTGGTCTCGGCCCGCTCGAGTCGAGCCCGCACATCCGCATATCGGGCGGCAAGCTCACGATCACCGACGGTCCGTTCGCCGAGGCCAAGGAGGTCATCGGCGGCTACGGCATGTACGAGGTGCGCTCCGTCGAGGAGGCCGTGGAGTGGTCGCGACGCTTCATGCAGATCCACCTCGACACGTGGCCCGGCTTCGAGGGCACGAGCGTCGTGCGCCAGGTCTTCGGCCCGGACGCGTAGGGCCGAGCCATGCGTTATCTCGTGCTGATCCACGTCAACGAAACCGCCGGCGGGGAGCCTCCAGCCGGTCTGATCGACGCCATGTTCGCCCACGTGGCGGACGAGTCGCACGCCAAGGTCGTCACGGATGCCGGGCTCGCGCCGACCTCGGCCGCGATCCGCGTGGCGTCGCGCGGCGGCGAGGTCATGATGACCGACGGGCCGTTCGCGGAGACCAAGGAGGTCGTCGGCGGATTCATGCTGATCGACGCGGCGACCCTTGACGATGCCGTGGCGTGGACGCGCGGCTTCGTCGACCTGCACGTCGAGCACTGGCCCGAGCTCGAGGTCGTCACCGAGCTGCGCCAGGTGATCGGCAGCCTGACCGACAACTGACGGAGGTCGGCAGCAGCGGTACCCGCCACCGGGCGGTGATGGTTGGATCGGTGTCATGACCGCTGACGACCTCCACCGCTCGGTCGAGGCGGTCTGGCGCGTCGAGTCGACCAAGCTCATCGCCGCGCTCGTACGCATCACCCGTGACGTGGGCCTGGCCGAGGACCTGGCACAGGACGCGCTCGAGGCGGCGCTGGCCCAGTGGCCCGAGTCCGGCGTGCCGGACAACCCCGGAGCCTGGCTGATGTCGGTCGCCAAGCGCCGCGCGATCGACACGTTCCGGCGTCGCGAGCGGCAGGACCGGGCCTACGGAGAGATCGGGGAGCGGAAGGAGGACGTGGTGGCCGGCATCGAGTCGTCGATCGATCACGTCGAGGACGACGTCCTGCGGCTGATGTTCATCTGCTGCCACCCGGTGCTCTCGTCCGACGCGCAGATCACGTTGACGCTGCGACTCCTGGCGGGGCTGACGACCAAGGAGATCGCCCGTTCGTTCCTGACGTCGGAGACCACGATCGGCGCGCGGATCACCCGGGCCAAGAAGGCGCTGGCCGAGGTCGGCGCCCCGATGGAGGAACCCGCCGAGGACGAGCGGGCGACCCGGCTCGCCGCGGTGCTCGGCGTGCTCTACCTGCTGTTCAACGAGGGCTACTCCGCGACCGCCGGCGACGACTGGCTGCGACCGGCGCTCTGCGACGAGGCCGTACGCCTGGGCCGCATCCTGGCGACCTTGGCGCCTCGCGAGCCCGAGGTGCATGGTCTGGTCGCGCTGATGGAGATCCAGTCGTCGCGAGCCGCAGCGCGCACCGACGCCGATGGTGCTCCGGTCCTGCTGCTCGAGCAGGACCGGTCGCGGTGGGACCAGCTGCTGATCCGGCGTGGCCTCGCTGCGCTCGAGCGCGCCGAGTCGTTCGGGCGCCCGCCCGGCCCGTACGTCCTGCAGGCCGGAATCGCTGCATGCCACGCCCGCGCCCACACCCCTGACGAGACCGACTGGGCTCGGATCGCGCAGCTCTACGAGTCGCTCGCGATCCTCTCGGGCTCGGCGGTCGTCGAGCTCAACCGTGCCGTCGCCCTGGCGATGTCCGAAGGCCCCGCCGTAGGCCTCGCCCTCGCCGACCAGCTGACGGACATCCCCGCGCTCGAGGGCTACCACCTCCTCCCGAGCGTGCGTGGCGATCTGCTGGCCAAGCTCGGCCGGACCGACGAGGCCAGGGCGGAGTTCGAACGGGCCGCGAGCCTGACGCAGAACGAGCGCGAGCGGGCGCTGCTCCTGGAGCGCGCCGCGGCGGTCGCTGATTGACGCCGTCATGACAGGGGTATCGACGAGCCATGTCCGCCACGGAGAAGTCGTCGAAGAGTTCTGAGATCGGTCGCATCACCACCGACATCCCGGCCCGGATGGACCGGTTGCCCTGGGCCAGGTGGCACTGGCTCATCGTCATCGGGCTCGGCACCGTGTGGATCCTCGACGGACTCGAGGTCACGATTGTCGGCAACCTCTCCGACGTGCTCAAGGACAAGGACAACGGCCTGGGGCTGACCAGCTCGGACGTCGGCCTGGCCGGCGCGGTCTATGTCGCGGGCGCATGCCTCGGCGCGTTGTTCTTCGGCCAGCTGACCGACCGTTTCGGCCGCAAGAAGCTGTTCATGCTGACCCTGCTGGTCTATCTGGCCGGCACGGTCCTCACGGCGTTCTCGATGAACCCGCTCTGGTACTTCGTCTGCCGCTTCGTCACCGGCACCGGCATCGGCGGCGAGTACGCCGCGATCAACTCCGCGATCGACGAGCTCATCCCCGCGAAGTATCGCGGCCGCATCGACATCGCGATCAACGGCTCGTTCTGGGTCGGCGCGATGGCTGGTGCGCTGCTGACGATCCCGCTGACCGACCCCAACGTCGTCGACCAGGGCATCGGCTGGCGCTTCGCGTTCGGTCTCGGCGCGATCCTCGGCTTCGCCGTGCTGTGGGTGCGGCGCAACGTGCCGGAGAGTCCGCGCTGGCTCTTCATCCACGGCCGCGAGGAGGATGGCGAGCGCATCGTCCAGGAGATCGAGCGCACCGTCGAGCAGGAGGACCGCCTCGAGCTCGAACCGGTCGACGAGACCATCACGATCCGCCAGCGGCGCACGATCCCGTTCACGACGATCGCGCACACGGTCTTCGCGCTCTATCCGCGCCGCACGATCCTCTGCCTGGCGCTGTTCGCCGGTCAGGCGTTCCTCTACAACGCGTTCTTCTTCACGTACGGCGACACGCTCTCGACGTTCCTCGACGTCAAGCAGACGGGTTGGTACGTCGCGGTGTTCGCGTTCAGCAACTTCGTCGGGGCCCTCGTCCTCGGACCGTTGTTCGACAAGGTCGGCCGGGTGCCGATGATCGCCGGGACGTACATCCTGTCGGGCGCCCTGCTCGCGGTCGCCGGCATGTCGCTCGGCAACCTGACGGCCACGACCCTCACGATCTTCGGCGCCGCGGTGTTCTTCATCGCGTCGGCCGGGGCCAGCGCGGCCTACCTGACCGCCAGCGAGGTGTTCCCCATGGAGACCCGCGCGCTGTGCATCGCGTTCTTCTACGCCGTCGGCACGGCGATCGGCGGCATCGCCGGTCCGCTGCTGTTCGGCCGACTGATCGACGATGCGACGGAGTCCAAGGACATCACGCAGATCGCGATCGGCTACTTCATCGGTGCGGGGCTGATGATCGGTGCCGGCATCGTCGCGATCTTTTTGGGCGTGAGGGCCGAGGGTGAGTCGCTCGAGAACATCGCCCGGCCTCTCACCGCCGAGGACAGCCGGAGCTGACCTCGGCGGCGAGGCTCAGCCCTTGTAGGTGACGCAGGGAGCGACGCCGTCCATGACGCCCGTGCGGAACGCCTCGACCCGGCCGTAGCCGGCGCCCTGACGGTCCACGTCTCCGTCGCCACGGAACACCAGCAGCGCCTTGATGCCCTCGTCGAGGTCGCCCGGCGAGAGACTGTAGGAGCTGGTCTTCGAGCGGTCCTGCAGGGCCACGCTGGCCGTGTAGGCGCCGGCGAAGCAGTCACCCTTGAGCGTCGAGTCCTTGGCGTCGGACTCGTCACCGAGCCGCGCCAACGCAGCCAGCCCCCACTGAGTCGCCAGCAGCGTCGTGACCGCGTAGTCGCCGCCCTGCCGGTAGACCTCGGGCATCGTCGTCACGTTGTCGAAGCCGATGTAGTCCTCGGGCACGCAGTAGAACAGTGAGAAGTCGGATGTCGACTCCCCGTTGCAGGTCGGCGCCTTGGCCGGGTCGAACGGCTCGTAGCCCTTCAGCGGGGTCCACGCCTTGCCGTCCGAGATCTTCGGGAAGACCTGGGTCCAGTAGTCCTCGATGTCGTACGGCACCTTGTTGACGATCTCGCCGTACGGCGCGTTGCCGCCGCTGGCCGCGTCCGCCTCGCTGGTGAACGGCAGCTCGAGCACGACGGGAGTGCCGTCCTCGTACGACTTGCACTTCTTGGGCCCGCTGTCGAAGCCGTCCTGGAACGCGGTGACGCGGTCGAAGCCGCTGCCGTGCGCCGAGGCGTCGGTGGCACTGGTGCCGGGGGTGTCCCGCAGGTCGAGGAAACCGGCGAGTGCGTTGTCCAGGTCCGCAGCGGTGACCGTGAACTCCTTGGTCTTCTGGGCGTGCTTGGAGAAGGCGCCGGCGAAGCAGTCCGCCTGCAGCTCCGACGAGACGGTCAGCTTGTTGGCGCTGAAGAACCCGGACCGCTGCTGCACCGCGTGACCCCACTCGTGGGCGAGGATCACGGGGATGACGAAGTCGCCGTACTTCTTCTGCAGGTCGGGCAACAGCTCCTTGGCATCCCAGGCGACCGAGTCGTCGAGCTTGCAGTAGAACGCATTGCCCTGGACGTCGGAGTAGCTGTTGGCGCACTCGGGGCCGGCGGTCGAGTCGGGCGTCGAGGCGAACAGCCCGCCCTTGACCGGCTTGTACTTCTTGCCATAGAGCTTGGGGTACTCGTCGGCCCAGTACGCCTGGAGGTCGGCGATCGACTGGATGGCGAGCTTGTTGACCGGTGCGGACGCGTCGCCGTCGATCTTGACCTTGCTGACGTCGGGCTTGGTGGCCTTGGGCTCGTCCTGGTCGGACGAACCGCCACCGCCGCCGCAGGCCGCGACCAGCGCGATGGTCGTGACAGCGGTCCACAATCTCAGGTTCATGCCCGAAACCTAGCGATCCCGCCCCCGGCCGGTACGTGGTTTCGGGAAATGTGATGAAGCCGGTTCAGTTCTCGCCGTACTCCGGCTCGCCGACGTCGGACTCGTGGCCGTACGTGCGCTGCATCGCGGCATTGAGTGCCGACACCATGTGGGCGATCACGACGGCGACGTAGTCGTTGACCTGTCCGCGGGCCTGGGCGGTCGGCTCGGGCTCCAGGTCGGACGCCGAGAGCTCGAGAACCCGGTCGCTGCCGACGCGGGTCAGCAGCACGGCGGGCTCGTTGGACTCCTTGGCGACCCACACCGCGACGCGGGTCTCGACCGCGGCCTCGGGCACGTCCCGCGAGCGGGCGAGCACGTGCGTCGTGATGACGCCCGAGGGCGGGGCCTGATAACCCGGAGGCGGGGAGACGGCGTGGACCCCGTGGCTGTCGACCTCGATCTCGGCGAGGTGCGCGATGTCGCGGGAGATCTGCCTGGATGCGGTCTCGGTGACGAGCTCGTGGGCCGTGCGGGCCCAGGCGTCGCTGCGGTCGTCGGCCTCGCTCATGCGGTCACAGTAGACCCACGGTGGGCCAAATCTCTTGCCCGGACCCGGAATGATTCGGGTTGGGTCAAAGTTGATAACATCAGACTCAAGTCAGTTGACACACATTCTTGAAGTCACCACAGGCACCCAACAGCAGGAGGAACCACCATGGCCAGAGCGGTCGGAATTGACCTCGGCACGACCAACTCGGTCGTCGCCGTACTCGAAGGCGGCGAGCCCACCGTCATCGCCAACGCCGAAGGCGCCCGGACGACCCCGTCGGTCGTCGCGTTCGCCAAGGACGGCGAGGTGCTGGCCGGTGAGGTCGCCAAGCGCCAGGGCGTGACCAACGTCGATCGCACGATCCGTTCGGTCAAGCGCCACATCGGCACGGACTGGAAGACCGAGATCGACGGCAAGACGTTCACGCCGCAGCAGATCTCGGCGTTCATCCTGCAGAAGCTCAAGCGGGACGCCGAGGCCTACCTCGGTGAGCCCGTCACCGACGCGGTCATCACCGTGCCGGCGTACTTCAACGACCACCAGCGCCAGGCCACCAAGGAGGCCGGCGAGATCGCGGGCCTCAACGTCAGCCGCATCATCAACGAGCCCACCGCGGCCGCGCTGGCCTACGGTCTCGACAAGGCCGACGACCAGACGATCCTGGTGTTCGACCTCGGCGGCGGCACGTTCGACGTGTCCCTGCTCGAGATCGGCGACGGCGTCATCGAGGTCAAGGCCACCAGCGGTGACAACCACCTGGGTGGCGACGACTGGGACGAGAAGATCGTCGACTGGATCGTCACGAAGTTCAAGAGCAGCACGGGCCTCGACCTGACCAAGGACAAGATGGCGATGCCGCGCGTCCGTGAGGCCGCCGAGCGCGCCAAGATCGAGCTGTCGAGCTCGTCGTCGACGTCGATCAACCTGCCCTACATCACGGTCGACGCCGAGAAGAACCCCGTGTTCCTCGACGAGACCCTGACGCGTGCGGAGTTCGAGAAGATCACGCACGACCTGCTCGAGCGCACCAAGGCGCCGTTCAACAGCGTCATCAAGGACGCCGGCATCGCGCTGAGCGCGATCGACCACGTCGTGCTGGTCGGCGGCTCGACCCGCATGCCCGCCGTGACCGCGCTCGTCAAGGAGCTCACCGGCGGCAAGGAGCCCAACAAGGGCGTCAACCCCGACGAGGTCGTCGCGATCGGCGCCAGCCTCCAGGCCGGCGTGCTCAAGGGCGAGGTCAAGGACGTGCTCCTGCTCGACGTCACCCCGCTGAGCCTCGGCATCGAGACCAAGGGTGGCGTCATGACCAAGCTCATCGAGCGCAACACGACGATCCCGACCAAGCGGTCCGAGGTCTTCACGACGGCCGACGACAACCAGCCGTCCGTGGCGATCCAGGTCTACCAGGGCGAGCGCGAGATGGCCTCCGGCAACCAGCTGCTGGCCACGTTCGAGCTCACCGGGCTGCCCCCGGCGCCGCGTGGCGTGCCGCAGATCGAGGTCACGTTCGACATCGACGCCAACGGCATCGTCAACGTGTCCGCCAAGGACCGCGGCACCGGCAAGGAGCAGTCGATGACGATCACGGGCGGCTCGGCGCTGTCCAAGGACGACATCGACAAGATGGTCAAGGACGCCGAGCAGTACGCCGAGGAGGACCGCAAGCGCCGCGAGGCCGTCGAGGTCCGCAACCAGGCCGAGTCGCTGTCGCACTCGACCGAGAAGTTCCTCGCGGAGAACGGCGACAAGGTCGGCGACGACGTCAAGACCGAGGTGCAGGCCGACCTCGACGCGCTCAACGAGGCGCTCAAGGGCGAGGACGCGGACGCCATCCAGGCGGCCGTGACCAAGCTCGGTGAGTCGAGCTCCAAGATGGGCGAGGCGATGTATGCCGCCGCCGCTGCCGAGGCCCAGGCCGCCGGAGCCGACGCCCCCACCGCCGACGCGGCAGACGACGACGGTGACGTCGTCGAGGCCGAGATCGTCGACGACGAGGACGACGCCGCCAAGAACGAGGGTGAGGCGAAGTGACCCAGCCCGACGAGGGCTCGGTCCCCGAGCAGGAGGCGCCGCCGGCTGAGGAGACTCAGCCGGCGGAGGCCCCGGCCGAGCCGGAAGCTCCCAAGGAGCCGACGCTGGAGGAGCAGCTGGCCGAGCGCACGGCTGACCTCCAGCGGCTCCAGGCGGAGTACGTCAACTACAAGCGCCGCGTCGACCGCGACCGTGAGCTCGTCCGCGCTCAGGGGGAGGCGGCTGTGCTGCAGTCGCTGCTGACGGTGCTCGACGACATCTCCCGAGCCGCCGACCACGGCGAGCTCGAGGGTGGCTTCAAGGCCGTCGCCGACGCGCTGCAGCAGGCCGTCGCCAAGCACCAGCTCGCGGCGTTCGGCGCCAAGGGCGAGGCGTTCGACCCCGCGCTGCACGAGGCGGTGTTTCACGCCGGCGAGTCGGCCGAGGTGGACACCACGACCGTCGACACGGTCCTGCGCACGGGCTACAAGGTCGGTGACCGGGTGCTTCGTGCCGCGACCGTCGGCGTGGTCGACCCCGCAGCCGCGGTGGCACCGCAAGAATCAGCAGCACCAGCAGAAGCAGCACAGGACGACGTCCTCACGGACGAAGCGCCTGACGAATAGCCGGAGAGGAGGACGGGATGGCAGCCAGTGACTGGGCGACCAAGGACTTCTACAAGGTCCTCGGCGTCAAGAAGGATGCGTCGCAGGACGACATCAAGAAGGCCTATCGCAAGCTCGCGCGCGACAACCATCCCGACTCCAACCCGGGCAACAAGGCGGCCGAGGAGCGGTTCAAGGAGGTCTCCGAGGCCTACGCCGTGCTCTCGTCCAAGGACAAGCGCAAGGAGTACGACGAGCAGCGCACGCTGTTCGGGCAGTTCCGTGGCGGCAACGCCGGGTTCCGTCCTCCGGGCGGGCCCGGCCAGCCCGACTTCGATGTCAGTGACCTCTTCGGCGGGTTGTTCGGCGGCCGCGCCCGTGGGCGTCAGCGCCAGCCGCAGCCGCGCAAGGGCGACGACCTCGAGACCGAGGCGACGATCACGTTCGAGCAGGCCGTCGAGGGTGCGACCCTGCCCTTGCGGATGACGAGTGACGAGCCGTGCACCAACTGCCACGGCACCGGCGCCAAGCCCGGCACCGTGCCCAAGGTCTGCTCCACGTGCCAGGGCAGCGGCATGGTGACCGGCACGGCCGGCGGGCTGTTCGCGATGACCGAGCCGTGCGACCAGTGCCGGGGCCGGGGGCTCATCGTCGAGCACCCGTGCGACGTGTGCCGCGGCTCGGGCCGGGCGCCCTCGAGCCGCACCCTCAACGTCAAGGTGCCGGCCGGCGTCAAGGACGGTCAGCGCATCCGGCTCAAGGGCAAGGGCGGCAAGGGTGACGCCGGCGGCCCCGCCGGCGACCTGTTCCTGGTGGTCCACGTCGAGCCGCACAAGCTGTTCGGCCGCAAGGGCGACCACTTGACGATCACGGTGCCGGTGGCGTTCGACGAGGCCGCCCTCGGCGCGCAGATCCAGGTGCCGACACTCGACGGGCCGCCCGTACGCATCAAGATCCCGGCCGGCACGCCCAACGGGCGTACGTTCCGGGCCACCGGCAAGGGCGCCATGAAGAAGGCCGGTGGACGCGGCGACCTGCTCGTCACGGTCGAGGTACAGGTACCGACCGAGCTTCCCGACGAGGCCAAGGCCGCGATCGAGACGTTGCGAGACCTGCGCGGAGCATCCACGCCCCGCGATGGATTGTTCGAGGCGGTGACCTGATGAGCTCCACTCCGTTCAGCCCTCCGGGGCCCGAGGCCAAGGTCTTCGTGATCAGCGTGGCGGCCGAGCTGTCCGGGCTGCATCCGCAGACCCTGCGCACCTACGACCGCCTCGGCCTGGTCGAGGCCGGCCGCACCGGCGGTGGCGGCCGGCGCTACTCGCTCCGTGACATCGAGCTGCTGCGCACCGTGGCCCGGCTCACCGCCGAGGGGCTCGGGCTCGAGGGCGTCAAGCGCGTCATCGAGCTGGAGAACCAGGTGCTGGCCCTGCAGGAGAAGGTCGCCGAGCTGCAGGCCGCGCTCGCCCAGACCAAGCTCCCGCAGAACCTGCCCGCGCTGATCGCCGACCAGCACGTCGTGATCTGGCACCAGAAGCGCCGCTGAGCTCACGATCGGGACAGGCGTTCACCACTTCCTCGGTTGTGCCTCCGCGGCCCCGCTCAGTCTGCCAAACTGCTGGTACGACGCCCGCCACGGGCATCGACTTGCCCCGAGGGTCCTATGTCCAGCCTCACGCCTGCTCGTCGTCCGCGACGCACGATGGCGCGTCTCGCCGTGCTCAGCGCGACGACGCTGTACCTCGCGATCGCCCCGGGTCCGGCCTCGGCTGATCCGTTCCCCAACATCGTCACCGGAACGGCGGGCGCCGACGTCATCGAGGGGACGGACATCTCGGACATCGTCTGGGCTCATGAGGGCGATGACATCGTCAGGGGGCACGGCAGCTACGACGGCTTGCACGGCATGGCCGGCGACGACACGCTCTTCGGCAACGAGGGTGATGACAGTCTCAGCGGTGACGACGGCAACGACACGCTCTGGGGCGACATCGGTGACGACCACCTCGACGGGGGTCCCGGCGCGGACGTCCTGAACGGGGGCGACGGCGACGACTTCGTGCAAGGTCGCGAAGGAGTCGACCGACTCGACGGCGGTGCAGGCAACGACGAGCTGGACGGCCGCGAGGACGACGACGTGATCTACGGCCGTGACGGCAACGACCTGCTGAGCGACGGCGTGTTGATGGTCGGTGGTGAAGGGAACGACACGCTCGCCGGTGGCTCCGGACACAGCCGGATGGAAGGCGGACCGGGCAACGACGTCCTCAGGACCGGGGTCGGCAACGACGTCCTGGATGGTGGCACCGGCAACGACGTGCTGTGCCGGGGCGCCGAAGGTGGAGCCACGCTGATCGGCGGACCGGGCAACGACATCGCCTGCGCCGAGCCGGACGAGGCGAACCTGGCCCCCAACACGCGCACGGTCGTCGAGACGACCGGCAACGACCAGGTGCTGGACGACGAGCACGAGCAGAGCGTTCCGACGAAGTACTCGCTGACGGCGGCCACGGCCGAGAACCCGTCGTGGATCACCGCGACCATCGACCCCGACACCGGCGCGATCGCCGTGGACGTCGGCGACTACAACGCGATCCAGATGACCGACAACGTCGGTGTCGGCGACGGCATGACGCCGCCGACGGAGCTCGGGCCGGCCCCGTTCGCCGAGGCCGGGTTCGGCTACATCGCCCGCCGCTCCGACCCGGTCCTCGGCACGGTCGAGACCACGAGCTGGCTGTACGTCGTGGTGGACCGCCCGACACCCCTCGACGTCGACGTCCCGCCGACTGTCGACGGCACCGAGAAGGCCGGCCAGGTGCTGGTCGCCACGACGCCGCAGTTCGGTCCGGCGGCGCAGGACGTGGACTACCAGTGGCTTCGTGGATCCACGCCGATCGCCGGTGCGACCGCTTCCAGCTACCGACTCGGTGCAGCCGACGTCGGCTCGACCGTCGCCGTGCGGACCATCGGTCGACGCGACTCGTACATCGCGCGTTCCGTGCGCTCCGACGCCTCCGCGACGATCGCCAAGGCGACGTCGACGGTGAGGACCACCGCGACGGCCCTCGGAGGGCGCCGGACCAGGATCGGGGTCGTCGTCACAGCGCCGGGGCTCACCCCGACCGGCCGCATCACCGTCCGGCGCGGTTCGAAGATCGTCGCCACCGGTCGTGCGCTCTCGTCTGGTCGCGTGACCCTGACCCTCTCGCGGCAGGCGACGGGCCGGACGCGCTACACCGTGACCTATTCGGGCTCGAGTGCCGTGGGCGGCCGTACCGTTCACACCGCCTATCTCCGCATCCGCTAGCGCTCCGGCGGCGCCCTGCCGGTGATCGGGGCCCCCCGGTTAATCTGGCACGACGTGTTCGGGTGGGACGACGATCGGGGATGCATGTGAGTCAGGTGCGCGTACGACTGGGAGTGGCGGCTGCGGCGGCGATCTTGCTGGCGGGCTGCGGCGGGGGATCGGACGAGCCGTCTGACCCGTCGACGAAGGCTCCGCCGTCATCGGCGCCGGCGACCACGAGCGACGCCCCGGCGGAGCCCACCACGAGCGGCACGTTCAGCGTCAGCGGCTCGGTGGAGGGGCAGGGCGACCTGTCCGAGATCGTCTGCGTGCCGATCGAGGGCGGCATCCAGGTGACGGCGAAGTTCGCGGCCTCGGGCAAGACCGGCTCGTTGACTGTGCTCTCCGGGCCGGCCCCCAGCGACCACGAGCGGGGCGACTCGTTCACGGTCAAGGGCGACAAGATCTTGATGTTCACGAGGATCTCGGCGGACAGCCTGCCGTACGCCATCAAGGACGACGGGTCGAAGGTCACCGGATCGGTCACGCTCGCCGAGATGGGCGACATCGCCAAGCCGCTCGGCGACCGCAAGCAGGTCACGCTCACGGTCGACATCGACTGCGGGACGTAGCGGATCAGCGTTCGTCGAACGGGGTCATCGGCGGATGGATGTGGGTCAGGTCCGCGGCGCGGTGCGCCCAGGTGTCGGCGTTGCGGAGCCGCTCGCCCATCGCCGTGCGTTGACCGTCGGCCCACAGCCGTGACCCGTGGCGCGCGACGCTGAGCGTGCCGGCGGCAACGAGCATGGCGGTGGCGATGTTGCGTCGGCGCCAGGTCGGAGCGACGTAGATCTGGTCGATCTCGCCGGTGTTGGGGTACCACCGCAGGGCGCCGAGCTGCTCCTCGCTCGCGGCGCCCAGCTCGCGCAGTCGTGCACGGTCGACCAAGGCGCCGGGCGGCACGTCGTAGCCCGTGAAGGCGATGACGGTCGCGGTCGGCGGTGTGGCGGTCGGGTCGGGGAGATCGGCGAACCACAAGGGCGGCGCCTTGGGCGCGACGTCGGCGGACACGGCGAGCTCGGCCACCTGCCCGCCGGCGTAGCGAGCCACGCACATCACGTGCGGGTCGAGCGCCTCGGACGCCTGTGGTTCGGGCAGCTCGACGAGCACACCGTCACCGTGCTCGGCCGTCGCCGGCATGACTGCCAGCCAGGCGGGGGTGCCGTCGCCGTTGAGCGCGAGGCACCGCCACCAGCCTTCGAGCCCCTCAGTCGGTAGGGGCATGGGCGCCCGGGCGCCGTCCTCGTGCCGTCAGCCAACCACCGGCGATCAGGAGCAGCGCGCCGATGCCGAAGATCCGTGGGTCAGCGCCACCGGTGTCGGGCAGCGCCTGGTCGCCATCGACGGCCTCCTGCGGCCGGACCGTCACCGTCACCGTTGCCGACGCAGTGCCGTTGGGCGTGCTGTAGCGATAGTCGAACGTGTCCGTGCCGGCGAAGCCGTCGTCGGGCGTGTAGGTGATCTCGCCGTTGCGGACCTTCGCGGTTCCGTCACCGGGATCCGAGGTCACGGTCAGGCCGCTGACCGGTGCCCCGTTGACCGGGTCGTCGTTGTCGAGCACGTCGATGTCGACGGCGACTCCCTCGTCGGTGGTGGCCTTGTCGTCGACCGCGATCGGCGGCAGCCCAGGATCGTTGAACAGTGCCGTGAATCCGCCGATCTGGGCGCAGGGATTCTCGTCGGAGAACACGCAGGGATCGATCGTGGCGGTCGACGTGTCGCGGAGGAGGTTGGGCATCACGGTCGTCTGCCGCACCGTGATGGTGCTTCCCGGAGCCGCGAGGAAGATCTGGTCCGGCGGGATGATCCCGGGCGTGACGGTGACGCCGCTGGCCTGCGCCCTGGCCCGGTCGACCTCAGGGACGGTGTCGCCGAGGCAGTAGGTTGCCGTGGTGCCTGGTAGCTGGGTGCTGGCATTGGTCGTGCAGGTGAACGTCCGGCTGCCACCGTCGACGTTCGGCCCGGCCTCCGTGATCGTGATCGTGGTGCCGGCGGTGGTCGTGCCGGCGGGAACGTACGACCCGTCGGCGACCTGGACGCCCACGCGGTACTTCTGGGTGCCGAAGTTCGGTTCGACCTCGGCCTGCACCGCTGCGTCGGAGCCGGTCTTGAGCTCGCCCGACGTCGCGCCCTTGCGGATGTCGGCATGAGGCGTACGCGTCGGGGGCGCCTCCTCGGTCGGTTCCGTCGGTTCGGTCGGTTCGGTGGTCTCGCCGCCCGGGGTGCCGGGATCCTCGTCGGTCGTCGGCGGTGTCGGGGTGGTCGGCGTGGGATCGGTCGTCTCGGTCGGCTCCGGCGTGGGTGCGTCCTCGGCGAGGGCGGCCGGCGCGACGACGAGCAGTGACGCGAGCCCGGCTGCGCCGCCGATGGCGAGCCTGGCGGTGGTCGCGCGGAACCCGGACGGACGAGCGGAACGAGACATCGGAACTCCCTGGTGCTGTGGCGATTCGCCTGTCCACGAATCTCCCTGATCATCGCCGGGCCCGGGGGTTTCGGCAACCAGATTGGGAAATTGCGTCGCTCGTACGCGAGAAGTTGTCCGTGAACGGCCGCCATCTCACGGACTGAACATGAGGGAACCCTCGCAATGTGCTCGTGACATCCGAGCGATAGGTTGACCCCGACGCTTCCGCCGAGCAAGGACGATCCCGTTGTTCCAGAAGATTCTCGTCGCCAACCGTGGTGAGATCGCGATTCGCGCGATTCGTGCTGCCCACGAGCTGGGCGCCCAGACCGTTGCGGTCTTCCCCCACGAGGACCGTGGCTCAGAGCACCGCGTACGCGCGGACGAGGCGTACGAGATCGGCGACCTGGGTCACCCGGTGCGGGCCTACCTCGACCCGGAGGCGATCGTCGAGGTCGCGGTCAACGCCGGCGCCGACGCGATCTATCCCGGCTACGGATTCCTGTCGGAGAACCCTGACCTCGCCGAGGCGTGCGAGCGCGCCGGCATCACGTTCATCGGGCCGCCCAAGCAGGTCCTGGAGCTGACCGGCAACAAGGCGTCGGCGATCGCCGCGGCCAAGGCCGCCGGGGTCCCGACGCTCAAGTCCGTCGAGCCCTCGGCCGACGTCGACGCGCTCATGTCGGCGTCGGACGTCCTGACCTACCCGCTGTTCGTGAAGGCGGTCGCCGGTGGTGGTGGCCGTGGCATGCGCCGGGTCGACGACCCGGCCAGGCTGCGTGAGTCGATCGAGGCGGCGATGCGCGAGGCCGACGGAGCGTTCGGCGACCCGACCTGCTTCATCGAGGAAGCCGTGGTCGACGCCCGGCACATCGAGGTCCAGATCCTCGCCGACCAGCAGGGCAATGTCGTGCACCTGAGGGAGCGCGACTGCTCCGTGCAGCGCCGCCACCAGAAGGTCGTCGAGATCGCCCCGGCGCCCAACCTCGATCGGGCGACGCGCAAGGCGATGTGCGCCGACGCCGTGAAGTTCGCCCAGTCGATCCGCTACTCGTGCGCCGGCACGGTCGAGTTCCTGCTCGGCGCCGACGGTCGCTACGTGTTCATCGAGATGAACCCGCGGATCCAGGTCGAGCACACCGTGACCGAGGAGGTCACCAACGTCGACCTCGTGCAGGCGCAGATGCGCATCGCTGCCGGCGACTCGTTGGCTGACCTCGACCTGGCCGACCAGTCGACGATCAAGGCACGTGGCTTCGCGCTGCAGTGCCGCATCACGACCGAGGACCCGGCCAACGGCTTCCGGCCCGACACCGGCACGATCACGTCCTACCGGTCGCCCGGCGGCCCGGGCGTACGCCTCGACGGCGGCACCACGTTCACCGGCGCCGTCGTCAGCGCGCACTTCGACTCGATGCTGTCCAAGCTGACCTGCCGCGGCCGCGACTTCGAGGCCGCGGTCACCCGGGCCGAGCGCGCGCTCGGTGAGTTCCACGTCGGCGGGGTCTCGACCAACATCCCGTTCCTCAAGGGGTTGCTCGCCAACCCCGACTTCCGCGCCGGGCACGTCACGACGACGTTCATCGAGGGTCACCCCGAGCTGCTCGAGGCACACGGTGCCTCCGACCCGGCGGGCAAGATCTTGTCGTGGCTCGCCGACGTCACGGTCAACAAGCCCAACGGTGCCGCCCCGACGGTGGTCGACCCGCGTTCCAAGCTGCCCGAGGTGGACCTCTCGGTGGCGCCGCCGGACGGCTCACGCCAGCTGCTCCTGCAGCTCGGGCCCGAGGGCTTCGCCGCGGCACTGCGCCAGCGCGACACCGTCGGGGTCACCGACACGACCTTCCGCGACGCCCACCAGTCACTGCTGGCGACCCGCGTACGTACGCGCGACCTCGTGACGGTGGCGCCGTACGTCGCGCGGACGACTCCGCAGCTGTTGAGCATCGAGGCGTGGGGCGGTGCGACGTACGACGTGGCGCTGCGGTTCCTCAAGGAGGACCCGTGGGACCGCCTCGCGGCGATGCGTGAGGCGGCGCCCAACATCTGCCTGCAGATGCTGCTGCGCGGCCGCAACACCGTCGGCTACACGCCCTATCCGACCGAGGTGACCGACGCGTTCGTGGCCGAGGCGGCGGAGACCGGCATCGACATCTTCCGCATCTTCGACGCGCTCAACGACGTCGACCAGATGCAGCCGGCGATCGAGGCCGTACGTGCGACCGGCACGGCCGTGGCGGAGGTCGCCCTCTGCTACACCGCCGACCTCTCGGACCCTGACGAGAAGCTCTACACGCTCGACTACTACCTGCGCCTCGCCGACCGCATCGTCGAGGCCGGCGCACACGTCCTGGCGATCAAGGACATGGCCGGGCTCCTGCGGGCGCCCGCAGCTCGTACGCTCGTCCGCGCGTTGCGCGAGCGGTTCGACCTGCCGGTGCACCTGCACACCCACGACACCCCTGGTGGGCAGCTCGCCACGTTGGTCGCGGCGATCGAGGCCGGGGTCGACGCGGTCGACGCGGCATCCGCCGCGCTGGCCGGCACCACCAGCCAGCCACCGATGTCGGCACTGGTCGCGGCCACGAACCACTCCGAACGTACGACCGGCCTCGACATCGACGCGGTCAACGCGCTCGAGCCCTACTGGGAGGCCACCCGCCGGCTCTACGCGCCGTTCGAGTCCGGGCTGCCCGCGCCCACCGGCCGGGTCTACCGCCACGAGATCCCCGGGGGCCAGCTGTCCAACCTCCGCCAGCAGGCGATCGCTCTGGGGCTCGGCGAGAAGTTCGAGCAGATCGAGGACATGTACGCCGCGGCCAACGACATCCTCGGCAATGTCGTCAAGGTGACGCCGTCGTCCAAGGTCGTCGGCGACCTCGCACTCCACCTCGTCGCAGTCGGTGCCGACCCCAAGGCCTTCGCCGACGACCCGGCGTCGTTCGACATCCCCGAGTCTGTCATCGGCTTCCTCTCCGGCGAGCTGGGCGACCCGCCCGGCGGCTGGCCCGAGCCGTTCCGCACCAAGGCGCTGCAGGGCCGCAACGCCAAGCCCAAGGTCACCGAGCTGACCGCCGAGGATCGTGCCGGCCTGGCCGACGACCGGCGGCACACCCTCAACCGGCTGCTGTTCCCCGGCCCGACCCAGGACTTCGACAAGGCGCACGCGGAGTTCGGCGACCTGTCGGCCGTACCGACGGGCGCCTTCCTCTACGGACTGCGCAACGACGACGAGACCGAGGTCGAGGTCTCCGAGGGCAACCTGCTCCTGTTCGGCGTCGAGGCCATCGGCGACGCCGACGAACGGGGCATGCGCAACGTGCTCGGCACGATCAACGGCCAGCTCCGCCCCACCGAGGTGCGCGACCGCTCCGTCGACTCCAAGGTCGCCGCCTCGGAGAAGGCAGACTCGACCAACCCGCAGCACGTCGCCGTCCCGTTCGCCGGCGTCGTCCACGCGACTGTCGCCGAGGGCGACACGGTCGAGGCCGGCCAGACCGTCGCCACGATCGAGGCCATGAAGATGGAGGCCTCGATCACCAGCCCCAACGCCGGCACCGTCGCGCGTCTCGTCATCCCCGACACCCGCCAGGCCGAGGGCGGCGACCTGCTCCTGGTGCTTGGCTGACCCTCCGACCTGCAGCGATGCTGTTCTCGCGAAGTTCACAGGTTTTCGAGGCGCTCATGACACGTACGCGTGCAACGATGGTGGAGCGTAGACAGTTTGCGGCGGTAGGCCCGATGATGCGTGCACGGTCCTCAAGGGAAGGGGCCGCACATGACGCAAGAAGCCCAGACAGACACCGCTCCCAGTGAGCAATACGTCAGTCATTTCACCGAGCTGATGCAGGACGTCAAGGCGTCCGGGCTGCTGGAGCGGGCCCACATCTACTACTGGCTGCAGATCGGTGCGCACGTCGGCGCGTTCTTCGCCATCTGGGCCGGGTTCTTCTGGCTCGGCAACTCGTGGTTCCAGCTGATCCTGGCCGCAGCCCTCGGCGTCATCGTCACGCAGTTCGGCTTCCTCGGCCACGACGCGGCACACCGTCAGATGTTCACGTCCTCGGCATGGAACGCGTGGACCGCGCGCATCCTCGCCGGAGCGTTCGCCGGGCTGAGCTTTGCCTGGTGGCGGGCCAAGCACAACATGCACCACAAGGGTCCCAACCTCGAGGGCTACGACCCTGACATCGGACCGGGCGCCATCGCGTTCACGCCCGGCATCGTGGCGCAGCGCACCGAAGGATTCGCGGGGTGGTTCGTCAAGCGGCAGGGCTGGCTGTTCTTCCCCCTGCTGACGCTCGAGGGTCTCAACCTGCACGCCGAGTCGATCCGCGCCGCGCGCGACAAGGAGTCCAACCAGCCGTGGCGGCGGGTCGAGCTGTTCCTGGTCGTCACGCGCCTCACCGCGTACGTCGCAGTGCTCCTGACGTTCCTGCCGCTCGGCAAGGCGGTGTCATTCTTCGCGATCCAGATGGCGGTGTTCGGGTTCTGCCTCGGCGCCTCGTTCGCCCCCGCGCACAAGGGCATGCCGATCATCCCGCCGGAGATGAAGCTCGACTTCCTGCGCCGCCAGGTCATGGTGTCGCGCAACGTCCGCGGCAACCCCGTCGTCGACTGGGCCATGGGCGGGCTCAACTACCAGATCGAGCACCACCTGTTCCCCAACATGCCGCGGTGCAACCTCAAGAAGGCGCAGCCGCTCGTCCGCGCGCACTGCGAGCGCGAGGGCATCGACTACATGGAGGTCGGGCTCTTCCACTCGTACGCGATCGTCGTCGACTACCTCAACAACGTCGGCCTGCGCGCCCGCGATCCGTTCGACTGCCCGCTGTCGGCCCAGCTCCGCGCCCCCGGCTGACGGCCCCAACTTTTGAAGCGTTGCGCAGGTTCTCGCGCTCGGGAGCCTGCGCACGTCTTCAAAAGTTGGTGACCGGCGTCTAGTTGACCTGGCGGTCGTGGCCCTCCCAGTAGGGCTGGCGCAGCTTGAACTTCTGCAGCTTGCCGGTCGCGGTGCGGGCCAGCTCGTCGCGGAACTCGATCTTCTTGGGGCACTTGTAGCCCGCGAGGTGCTCACGGCAGTGCGCGATCAGTCCGGCTTCATCGACCGGCTCGGCGTCGGGGTCGAGCACGACCAGCGCGGTGACGAGCTCGCCCCACTTGTCGTCCGGGATGCCGATCACGGCGACCTCACGCACCGAGGGGTGCGAGCTCAGGGCGTCCTCGACCTCGATCGACGAGACGTTCTCGCCGCCGGTGATGATGACGTCCTTCTTGCGGTCGGCGATCGCGATGTAGCCGTCCTCGAACGTGCCGCCGTCACCGGTGTGGAACCAGTTGTCGGCCTGCGCCTCGGCGGTCGCCTCCGGGTTGTCCCAGTACGCCTCAAGGTTGTGGTTGGACTGTGCCAGCACCTCGCCTTCGTCGTCGATCTTCATGCGTACGCCGATGACGGGCGCACCGGCACGGCCCAGGTTGACGGCCTGCTGGTGCGGGTCGAGGTCGTCCCACTCAGCGCGCATGCGTGCCATCGTCAGCAGGGGTGCGGTCTCGGTGAGGCCGTAGATCTGGATGAACTCCCAGCCCAGCTCCTCGCGTACGCGCTCGATCGTGCGGGTCGGCGGCGGCGCGCCGGCGACGATGATGCGTACGCGGTCACGGCCAGGGATCTCGCCGTCCCAGGTCTTCGCCCCGTCGAGCGCGGCCGTGACGACCGCGGGCGCCGCGCAGAGGTAGGTGACGCCGTGCTGCTCGATGCGCTTGAGGATCTCGGTGCCGTCGACCTGGCGCAGCACGACGTGTGTGGCGCCCATGCCGGTCGCGGCGAACGGGTGCCCCCATCCGTTGGCGTGGAACATCGGCAGCGTGTGGAGATAGACGTCGCGGTCCGAGACCGACGCCTGCCAGCCGAACACGGTCGCGTTGAGCCAGTTGTTGCGGTGCGTGAGCTGGACGCCCTTGGGTCGCGCGGTCGTGCCCGACGTGTAGTTGATCGTCGCCGTCGCACCCTCGTCGCCCTCCCAGGGCTGCGGCTCCGCCGTCGAGCCCCAGATCTTGTCGTCGTCCTCGCCGAGCACGAACGTCCGCTTGCAGTCGACCTCGTCGACGAGGTGCCGCAGCGCGGGGTCGACCATCAGCACCTCGGCGCCGGAGTGCTCCACGATGTAGCGGATCTCGGCGACCGCGAGCCGGAAGTTGATCGGCACCAGGACGCGGCCCCAGCCCGAGACGCCGAAGAACGACGTCAGCAGCCGCGCGGAGTTCTGCGACACGACCGCGACGCGACCGCCGACCGGCACGCCCATCTCGTCCAGCGACGCAGCCTGGGCCCGAGCCCGTCGGCCCAGCTCGGCGTACGTGATCTCGCCCCACGACTCGGCCGGCTGGTCGGGCTCGTCGATGACGGCGATGCGATCGGGATAGACCGTGACGGCGCGGTCGAGGAAGTCCATGACGGTCAACGGGTAGAACACGGGTGCCTCCTGGGCGTGACGTGGCTCATGTCTATCGTGCACCCCGCTGCGAGGAGGTTGCACCCCCAGCAGGACCTGTCACACGTATGGGCGAGAGTGGGTCAGTGCCCACGACTTCTTCTCGCGCGTACGCATGAGCAGCGCCGACGCCAAGCCCTGTCGCCCGCCCCTCAGCAGCTTCTGGAGAGACCTGCCCCGCGAGGGCCGGTTGCTGCTGTCCGTCGTCGCGTTCCAGTTCATCGGCACCGGGCTCGTGCTGCCGTTCTGGGTCGTCTACCTCCACGAGATCCGCGGGTTCAGCCTCGACACCGTCGGCCTGCTGATGGCGTTGCTGTCCCTGGCGGGGTTCCTGGTGCTGGGGCCCGGCGGCGTCGTCATCGATCGCATCGGAGCGCGCAAGGCCATGATCGCCTCGCTCCTGGCCGCGTTCACGGGACAGCTGATCATGGCGTTCGCCACCACGGTGCCGGTCGCCGCCGTCGGGCTCGCGCTCGTCGGCTCCTCGTTCGGCCTGGCCTGGCCCGCCTCGCAGTCGATGGTGGCGACGATCGTCCCCTCGCGCATCCGGCCACGCTACTTCGGCATGAACTTCGCCCTGCTCAACCTCGGTGTCGGAGTCGGCGGCATCATCGGCGGGATCGTCGCTGACGTGTCGCGGCCGGTCACGTTCCAGATCATGTACCTCGCCGAGGCCACCAGCTATCTGCCCGCCCTGATCCTCCTGCTGGGACCCTTGCGTCACGTCGGCGGACCGCATCGCAGCGAACCGCACGAGCACGCGACCGCCGACGCGGCCGGAGTCAGCTATCTCGCGTTGCTGCGCCGACCGGCTGTGCTGTCGTTGACCCTGCTCTCGTTCGCCGCGGCGTTCGTCGGCTACGCCCAGCTCAACGCCGGCATGCCGGCCTACGCACGAGCTGTCAGTGAGGTGTCCACGCGGGCGCTGGGCTGGGCGTTCGCCGCCAACACCTTGGTCATCGTGCTGCTGCAGCTGCTGGTGCTGCGCCACATGGAGGGCCGCCGGCGCACCCGCGTCGTCGTGGCGATGGCCCTCATGTGGGCGGTCTCGTGGCTGCTCCTGAGCGCCTCGTCGTTGATCCCGGGCACCCTCGGCGCATCGCTCCTGGTCGCTGCCTGTGCCTCGGTCTTCGCTCTCGGCGAGACCCTGCTCCAGCCAACCGTGCCCGCCATGGTCAACGACCTGGCCCCCGACCACCTGCGCGGCCGCTACAACGCCATCAGCTCGGCAGGTTTCCAGGCGGCGTCCGTCACGGGGCCGCCCGTCGCCGGCCTGCTGATCGACCGCGGACTGGGCGCGGCCTGGATCGGGATGCTCCTGGTCGGGGTGCTGGTGGTGGTCGTGGTCTCGGTGCTCTGGGTCGAGCCGCAGCTTCCGGCCGCGGCCAATGGCGTTGGGCAGCCGGCCGATGTCGGCGATAGCGTCTGAGGCATGTTGATCGAGCATCGTGGAGCCAGCCCTCGCATCGACCCTTCGGCCTACGTCGCACCCACGGCGGTCATCAGCGGCGACGTCACGATCGGCGCTGATGTCCGCGTCCTGCACGGTGCCGTCGTGACCGCTGAGGACGGCAGCGTGACGATCGGTGCTCGCGTCGTCGTGATGGAGCACGCGCTCGTACGCGGTCGGGCGACGCATCCCGTGTCGATCGGCGACGACGTCATGATCGGGCCGCACGCGCACGTCAACGGTGCGACGATCGCCGACGAGGTGTTCATCGCGACCGGTGCGTCGCTGTTCCCCGGCTCGTCCGTCGAGACCGGGTCGGAGCTGCGCATCAACAGCGTGCTGCAGGTCAACTCCCGGATCGGCCCGGGGGAGTCGCTGCCGATCGGGTGGGTCGCGGTCGGAGACCCGGCGCAGATGTTCCCGCCCGAGCGGCACGACGAGATCTGGCCCATCCAGCGCGAGCTCGACTTCAGCGGCACGGTCTACGGCGTGGCGCAGGGCTCGGGGATGCGCGACATCATGCGCCAGCAGGCCGAGTTCTTCGCCGCGCACGTCGACGACCGGGTCGTCGGCCAGGACTACTTCTCGTAGCCGTAGAACCCCTGGCCGGTCTTCTTGCCGAGCAGTCCGGCGTCGACCATGCGGTCGAGCAGC
>NZ_LMDH01000001.1:1706071-1706216 GCF_001425755.1 Aeromicrobium sp. Root344
CTCGTACATGCGGATCGCCGACAGCAGGTACGGCACGAGCAGGCTGTTGACCACGAACCCGGCGCGGTCGGTAGCGTCGATCGGCTTCTTGCCCAGGGTGTCGGTGACCCACGAACGCATACGCTCCAACGTCTCTGAGGACGTG